>NZ_FPCD01000002.1 GCF_900116865.1 Butyrivibrio sp. M55 | reverse complement strand
ATGATATGTACCCAGAATCCTGGACACATATTTATGAACTAAGCCAAACACATGGATGCTATCCTGTATTGCACAGGTGGCATCCATTTTGTTTTGACCTGAATTCTTTTGTTATTGTAGTAATCTATATATTCTTCAAGTGCTTTTGAGAATTCTTCAAAAGAAGAATAGTCTTTTTCGAAACCATAATACATCTCGTTTTTTAATCTACCAAAAAAAGTCTCCATAATACAATTGTCATAACAGTTACCTTTTCGAGACATGGATTGAATAATTCCATGTTCTTGTAAAGCAGTTCTATAATAAATATGTTGATACTGCCAGCCTTGATCAGAATGGAATATAAGGCCGCTGAGATTAGGAAATTTATCAAATGCTCTATTTAACATTCTGGATATCTGCTCAAGATTAGGGCTCTTAGATAAGTCATAGGAAATGATTTCATTTGTATTCATATCTAAAATTGGCGATAGATAACACTTACCCCATGAAAAATTAAACTGAGATACATCCGTTGTCCATTTTTGTAAAGGCGCAGTTGTACTGAAATCTCTATCTATCACGTTATCAGCAATTTTTCCCACTTCACCCTTATAAGAATGATATTTTTCTTTTGGTCGTTTCCCAACTAATCCAGCTTCATGCATAAGACGCTGAACTCGCTTATGATTTATCTTATATCCACGGTTTATCAATTCATGATGGACTCGTCTGACCCCATACCTGTTCTTGTTTGACTCAAAAATACTTTGTATTTCTTTCAGTATTTCTTGATTACGTTCAGCAACAACATCTTTCTTATTAATCTCAAAATAGTAAGTTGATTTGGCCATATTCATAGCCTTAAGGAGATATTTTAATTGGAATCCGTTTTCTCGGAGTTCCTTGATGATTGCTGCTTTTTCGCCTTGAGTCGCGCAGCTTCCTTTTCTTCTCTCAAGGCGATCTCTTTTTTTATTACTTCGATTTCAGCTTTCATGTATGCATTTTCAGCTCTTAATCGGATTAGTTCTTCATATTCAGACTCATTAGGTTTTGGTGGCTTTCTTGTTCCTACTTTTTTCATGTTGGAATTCTTTGATTTACGCCCTTTCTGTTTTGGGATAAGACCATTGTAACCATAAATCTTATATTTGCGAACCCAATTTCTTAATATTGAATCCTTAACTCCATTAGAAAGAGCAACTGCTAGATATGAACTTCCAGCTAAAACTTGGCATACCAATTCATATTTTTCTTCTGTCGACCATTTCTTTTGAATATGTCTAGGTTTTAATGCCTCTGGCCCTAGAGCATCTTCAATTCTAGCCCACTCGCGAACTTTGTTCCTGAAGCAGGCTTGTGAAATTCCATCGGGAGTATTGGGATAGACACCTGTTCTAAACAAATCAACACATTTTCTCTTAAAATCATAATCATAACGCATAAAAAATACCCTCCTTACTGGTTTGTCCAGTAAAGAGGGTACATATCAGAAAGAGTTGGTCCTTTTATTTTGCGCGGAAGAGGACTCTCACCCAGCAGCTTCGCTGCATGGGTTCTGGGATTCACACTAGGTTCGCTTGTAAACAAGCTCACCAAGTGTTCACCCATGGCTCGCACTAAGTTCGGTAAAACCTCACTAAGTGCTCTGCTCAAAGTCCCATTGGCTACGCGAATAATATAGAAATCAATTTAGAATTCCAATCTCAAACCTTTTCTTTAGCTTCAAGTCTCACATATGCAATCATAAGCCCTATAACAAGAGCTACAACTCCAATAATCATTACAAAGAAAAGTGGAGAATTTTGTTTTAAAAACAAGAATGGTATGCCTATAACTTCAAGTGCTATTGCAAAAACAAGCCATAGGACAGAAACTGCCTTGTTATATTTTTTTATATCTTTAACCACCGGTGGCTTTACAAAAGTAAAAAATCCTACTGCCTCTTCAGCTCTGTAAGTAGAAATAGCAATCGCAACAAAAGCTAATGCTACAATGCTCCAGATAACGAATCCAATAACCATCTCAGCTCCTCCTTTTCCTTTATATGAGTAATAAGTCCCTCTACGTGAATAATACTACTTTGTAAAAATTAATTACAAGTTTTTTTGACTTACATTTTTTATACTTGTATAGTCTAATAAATTGCAATCAATCTGATTACCACTTCATAAATCTACAATTCCCTTTATTATCTCAATGTTGAATTCATCATTTATCTGCGCTTCTTTTCCAACATCGATACCCTCTTGGTCGGGCGCACATTCGCCGCAGATATCGACTCCGATGACTTCTTTATTCTTAATAATGGCTTTAATAAAAGATAAAAGCTCACTCTTAGTCATCTCGCCCTGATCCCAGTTTGTCACAAGCTCTTCTCTTCTGACTACGTCTTTATCTACAGATAGAAAAACAGGGTATTCGGTGTCGGGAAGTATATCCTTAACATCTGAAACACCGTAGAATTTAACGCGTTTTGCATCATCTTTATCAAGCTTATCTATGAGCTCTCTGTCAGCACCTATCACATGAACATCTCTGACATAAGGGTTATTCTCAATTACCTTCATTACCCATCCGCCGCATGACAATATGTCACCAAACATAGGCGGTTGCATATCGGGATGGTGATCGAGAACCACAAGAGAAAAAGGCTCTTTTATCATATCCGTGATTATCGCAGACATATAATGATAATTACCGGAATCGATAAAGTGAATTCCTTTTGCAAAGGCGGCCAGTCTTTCGCTTTCATCTTCTAATCCTGTCATTTCAAAAGCTTGCCCGATTATTCTCTTTTTTATCTGCGTGATTGCCTCGTCATCGCACATACAATTTGTTCCGGGAATATCCCTGCAATTTATAATACAAAAATGAGAGCTTTTATCGTTTTGATAAAAGCTCTCTTCATTATATATTCCAGAAAAATCAAATAGTGTAATGTGATCATTCATACTGTAAATGTGCATCCTCATCTGGAAAGATCGGTTAAATGTATTATCGCATCGCTTCCTACCAAGCGGTCTCCATGTTCTCTGACATACATTGCTTCCGTCGCGTTTACCACAAGCATATTGGAATACTCGACTCCTGCTCTTCTGAGATCGTATATAACGCTCTCGTCCGATGACAAAAGTCCCAATATCATGTAGTAGCCCTCTTCAAGTTTATATAAAGAAGAATCTACTATAGGAAGTTTCTGAACCACTTTTGAAAAACGTTTAGCCTCATCAAAAGTATCAAATTCAACCATGTACTCCGCATATTCTGAAAGTGGCTGATAGCTGGTCTCAGGAGTTTTTGTTGTTTCCTCCGGAAGAGTATAGAGCTTGTCTCTGCCGTAAATCCTGTTTATCGCGTCGCTTACGTTTGTTATTACTTCGTTCAGTGCAATGCCTTTATCTCTGCCATTCTTTGACTTGATCTCATCAATCTTTTCCTGAGTAAGAATTCTGAGAACAGTCTCTGCTGCTCCTTTAATGCGATCAGATGCTGTCTGTATATCTTCGTTGCTCATCTTAACCGCAAAAATTCTGATACTGCCATCCATCATCATATTTTTGCTCATCATCATGACCTCAGTCTCAGGATTGTATCCAAGCTGCTGTCCGACTTCTTTGTTCAGCTTAGCGAAAAAAGATGATGTGTTTTCCGCACCGTTAATAACTGCTTCGGGTGTAAGTCCGATTTCATGAAGCTCTGATGCGGCAATGCTACATTCTACAGTTGTATCATTCATTTTTACTATGATCATCACGCATCAACTCCTCTCCATGGATTCTTTGTACTGTCATTATATAATGTTACATTAGCACTGTCCACAATGGAGTGCTAAAATCTTTATTAACTCTATAAAATATAAGTTTCTTTTTGTTATATATTTTCTATATCGGATTGATGCGTATTTTTATGTATATGCTTTATATTTGTTTTATTTACGTTTCCTAATATGTTTACTTTCTTCAGCAGCCTTTATGACATCTGGAACTTCTCCAACCTGTGATGCTTCACCTGTAGACTCGCAGCGGATAGTCACTCTGTTTGCTCCACCGATGGTACATGTGAAAAGAGTAAGATCCCAATCTCCCGACTCCATCTGTTCAGTATCATAAGCTCCCAAAGTCTCCATATTTGAAACCTGGAAGTAAAAGCTTCTTCCGTTCATATCGGTAACAATTACTTTGTCACCTGTTTTAAGTTCTTTAAGTTTTCCGAAATGTTCAATATAATTGTGACCTGCGACAATAAGATTGTTTTCATATACAGATCCCATATATCTACATACTGAAACCTTAGCATTGTCATTACTCCACTCATTCTGAATAGGAAGTAAAAGACCAAGGCATGGTATTTCAACTGTTCCTATAAAACTTCTTCCGTCAACATCTACAATCGGCATGTCTCCGGATAACTCAGGTTCAATAACCCTTCCCGGCATCTGTTCGATAACACCGGTCAAAAGGCTATCAGATGCTGCTCCGGCTTCTGCGTTTTCATCAAAATTGTTCTTAACTATAAGTGCAGCGATAAAAATAAGCACCGCACCAAAAAACATATATAGATAACCTGGAATCTTTTTCAATTTATTGCCCCTCACATTTCTTATATAGTATTACCCCATGAGTTTTATCCCATGGGGTATATATAAGTATTAAATATTTCTGTTCCTTCTAATTCCCTTTACTATAAGTGCAATACCTGCAATTACAAGAATGGGAAGAGGCCACCACAACTGACCTGTCTGTGGAAGTCTTCTTGCACCCAATACTGCAGGAAGCTCGCTGAGCTTTCTTACTGCACCGAGAACATCAGGGAACTCTGTAGCACCGCCGTCTCCGTGGCCACCGTTATCCTCTTCGTGATGCTCATCACCACCCGGAGGAGGACCTGCAGGAGGAGTATACGTATTTGTAATCGTATAAATCTCTGATGCTGTATTTTCGTCATATGTCTTTGACTCGGAAACTGAAGCCGAATATCCTGAATCTGAAGGTAATACTTCTTCAAAAGTCCATGTATTACCGGGCTTCTCTTTCCAAGAATATGTCCAATTATTTGAATCATTCAAATTAACTGTCTGATAAAGTTCGTTGTTCTTAATGATCTTCACATCAATGGAAGAAGGGCGCTTATCTGTATATCCCTCATCGTTCCATCTCTTATGAAGCTCAAGATCAACCATTCTGTCAAACTTCTCGCACTTTGTGCCCGCCTGTGCATCATATACCCAGTTGTCGTTGTCGTCAAGCTGTGGTACCGATACCAGGAACGGTGCGAAAACATATGTATTATCTGTTTCCACATAGTTATCTGCACATACAAGATAAATACCAAGTCCAAGACTGTTATACTTAACCTGACCATTTGCTGAAACAGCTTCAGCATCCGGTTGACGCTCAGCTACCGCATACGGAAGAACATCATCCAGAATCTGCTTCCACTCCTGCTGAGCCGTAGCCTCATTAGTAATGTTGTTCAGATCCTTTATGGTAGACTTTTCAGCGTATCCCGCATCAAGAGCAAATGAACCGTTTTCAGTAGCACTTGCGATCTTGTAGATGCGTGACTTAACGCCATCAAACATCTTGTCTGCGCCAAATTTATATGTCACACTAAGCGAACCTGTCTTTGATGTGTCAATGGTTCCTCTGGCATTTACTGCAACAGCTGCCTGCCCGAAAACCATAAACGCAGTCATAAGTGTAACAACTGTTCGGCTAATTACTTTTCTTACCTTAATCATAAAACAAATACCTCGTAGAGCAATTACCCTTGCTTTGCTCCCTTTACCCTTTTAGGCTTTGACGTCCTAATAAGAAATACTATAAAAGCTATAAATAGAATCGGTGCCCCGATGAACGGTGCCACTACCATGGTGTTGTACCTTAAGGCATCTGCCGGTACTATAAGTCTTGTTTCTTCGCTATAATCAACACGCTTACCTCTGACAAGCATCCTGTGAGTATTAACTCCGTAAGGAGTACATGTAACAAGCGTGACGTATTCTTCATTATCGACTATTGCAAGGTCATTGGTCTCCTCCGGAAGAACAATGTTTATCTTATCAATCTGATACGCAAAAGTCTGATCCAAAATATGAAGTAAAAACGTATCCCCGACGATCATTTGGTCGAGGTCAGAAAAAAGCTTAGAGGACGGAAGTCCTCGGTGTCCCGAAAGAACAGCATGTGTACTCTTAGTTCCGGTGGGAAACGATGTTCCCTCCAAATGTCCTATACCAACCTGTAAAACCGATTCAGCGGTCCCATGATAAATTGGAAGGTTGACCCCTATATTCTCAATTTCAATATATCCGATTATTCCCGTTCCGGATACATTAAGAATCTTATTGTACTCTTCCCTTTCCTCATCAGAAAGATCAAAATTTAGAGCTTTTTTAGCAAGTTCTTCATTATACGCCTTTGCTTCGCTCCACATCTTTGAATAATCTTCTTCGGAAATGTTATTAACCATTTCCTCGTAGTTAGAAATTGCTCTGCTCTGATTCCGTGAATTGATATAATTACTTACTGAAGGATATAAAAATATACACAATCCTGCGATAAATATCAATCCAAATATTATATTGGGTATTTTTTTCTTTAGGTTCTTCTTCATCTAAGCAATTCTTATCTTTTCACCATATCGGTTTATTTTCTAAGAATCTTTAGGATTATGAATATACATATTCTTCAGGGGAAGTAATCTTCCCCCGAAGAATACTGTTATCCAACTAATTCAACAAGATTCAAAACAATTAAACTTTTTCATCCCGGGTATTATTCAGCGTCAGCTTTTCTGCGAACGATGAAGTATGCGATTCCGGCAACAACAAGGATTCCACCGATGATGTAGAAGATTGTTGTACCGATACCACCTGTTGAAGGAAGTGTAAGACCTGTTCCATCCTCAACCGTCGCAACCTGAACTGCTCCTGTATTGGAAGAAGTTGATACTGTTACCTGCTGCGCATGCTTATAATCACCTACGTTGCTCTCAAGAAGGTTGTAACCCTGAGGAGCCTTTGTCTCTTCAAGAATATAATTCTCTGCGTTAAGACCTGTGATTGTAAGAGGTGCTTCAGCAACAGTTACGATTGCTTCAACTGATCCATCGGGATCTACCTTATACTCAGTATCTGAAACCTTTGTAAACTTAAGCTGTGTTTTATCTAACTCTCTGTATACCTTAAATTCTGCTCCGGGAAGAACCTTTCCGGTTGTATCACCTAACGCAATCTTCTTGATCTGAAGAGGATATGTCATTGTCTTTGTTGTAACATGTGTTGTCTCTGTTCCGTTACCATAGATGAGGAAAGCTTCGTTAATATTTTCCTCAGATGCGATAGCAGCATCCTTATTTACAACTGCCTGGTAAACAACAGTTGCTGTTGTGTCATCCTTAGGCTCACCTTCAAATGTAATCTTAAATCCCTTATTTCCATTCTCATCAACATAAGCGTTGTCAATTGTATAACCAAGAGAACTATTTGAGAAAGAGATATTGCTGTCCTGAAGATCAACAAGTGTAAGGCCGGGTGTCAATGTATCAACGATCGCATAATCCTTACCACCGCGCTTGAGATCAGCTGAAACTTTGAACTCTACTGTATCACCAATCTGTGCATCGTTTCCGGTCTTATCGCTATATATTGTTGAAGAATTTGTAGCACCTGAAACTTCCTTCTTGATTTCAGGAACACTGTTCTTCTCAGCGATAGATGCTGAAGGAGTTGTTGTATCAACTGATACCGCACTACCAAGTGATGAATCTACTACATAGTAACCATATTCACTAACTGAAATTGTAGCTACGCCATCTTCTGTAGCTGTTGTTGAACCGTCATTTCCGATTCCGTTAGCCTTTACGTAAGCAAGTACAGCCCTACCAAAAACCTTAACATCCTCTTCTGTAGCAAGTCCTGATGTATCAAGGATGTCATTGTCACCAACTGTGAAGAATGAACTCATTGCTACACTGTTTCCATCATCACTGTATGTGTATGAAGGAAGACCTGAAAACTTAGATGCAAGCTTGTAAATACCGCCGGCACCAGCATCTGCTTCATCAGCAGGTACATAGTCAAATACGCGGTAAGCGTCATATGTCTGACCTGCATTAGCATTGCTAATTGTAATTGTTCCTGAAGCCGCATAGGCTGTGATTGCCATTCCCAGTACCATAGCTGATACAAGGAATCCTACTATCAGTTTTTTGATTCTATTCATTTTTTTCTCCTTCTTTGAATCTTGTGTCAGTTTATTTTTTTTATAATGTCGTTCAATAATATATCCGATGCAAATGAGCATCTGTTTTAAAGCATTTCTGCTCTAAATCCATATTGCTGAAAATCTAGTCTATTCAAAGTTCTTCGGATTCATCTTTTTCTTCAGATTCATCTTTCTTCTTACGTATGTTATATGCACTTCCACCAAGAACTGCTGTCAAAGCTGTTCCAAGACCTATTGCAAGAATAGGGAACTCACCGATTCCACCGGAGTTAGGAAGTACATTACCACTTCTCTCGTTAGCAACTACGAGTGTAATGTTTCCACCCTCACCGTAAACTTGTGTCCACTCTGTTGAGGTCATGGTCTGTGCATCTTTGTTGTATGCATAGTATGTGATCTTAGGAGCCTGACGGTATTCAACTGCACCTGTAGAATCGCACTCTACAATGTAGTACCTTCCAAGACCCGGTACAGGTACTTCAGCTGTCCACTCGCTACCATAGCTAAGAGCTATAGGTCCTCTTACGAGCTCCGGTGATCCATTACCATTTGACTGATAAAGGTTAACGAATACGGTTCCAAAATCCTTTGTTCCGTTGTAAGGAACATCTACACCGTTAAGTGTCCAACTCTTCTTGATCTTGATGTAAGGATCGTTTGTAAGTTCTACCCTTACATTTCCGCTTTCGTCATATGTTACTGTTACATCTGTAAGCTTGTATCCGTTTACTGATGCTACTGCTTCATCTGCTTCGGAAGACTGTGAAATAACATTTCCGGTAGCATCTGTAGTTACACTCTTAATAGGATTAAGTCTTACAAGTTCTGAGCCGTTGTTGTAATACTCTTCTGCAACGTACTCATATTTATTTCCGTTTGCATCACATGTCTCAAGTTCATCAATTACATACTCACTTGAGCTGATCTTTCCGCCATGCTCACTGCAATCGGATGCGCTGATAACAACATCCTTGTAATCTTCAAGTTCGCCGCCTTCAACACGTCTCTTAATCTTAACGGTTACATCGAAGATTCCGTTTGTTGAATTCTGCTTCCAGTTCTTAACAAGTACAAGTTTTACTGAAGACTTGTTATAGAAACCTGCTTTATCCTCAGGTACGGCTGTTGAATCATTGCACTGATCAACAATACCTGCACAACTGTCAGGGCTTGCAAGAATTGCTTCTGCTGTTGCCTGGTCTGTGATTCTGTAATATGTCTTATTAAGGTTTTCACCGTCAACGTAGTAGTCAACCTTTGCTACAACAATTGACTTATCGAGAACTGTCTGTGTTGTATTTGAAGCATCTGCAGAACCTTCACCGAATACATAATAGTATGTATTACCATGCTCAAGTCCCCAAGCTACTGCATCAACAGGATACTCGATCTTGCTTCCGTTATTGGTGATACTGCTCATAGCAGCAGGATACTTTCTTCTGTCTCCGCCTTCGACTGTTCTTGATCCGTTACTGTCAGTCTTAACAAGTCTTACCCAGAAGTTGAACTTAAGGCTGTTATCCTGAAGAGGACTTCCGTTAAGGAACTTTGTAAGGCCAAGATCGAAGTTCTGTATCTTCTTATTGTTGAAGCAAATATTATCTTTTATCTCATTCTTGAAATACTTCTTATCAAACTTAGCATTAAGCTTAGCAAGTTCGTCTGCACTTATCTTGTAGTAAGAGATGCCCTTAATAGCTGCATCGCCCTGGCCCTCTTCATACTCAACCTTCGCAAGAAGTGCTGAAGTATCTTTAATATATGTACCTGTTGTGTCATTCTCAGTGAACATGAAGTAATATACATTACCCTTGCCATACTCCATACCAAGTGACTGAGGATCTTCTATTGTGTAGCTGATCTTATCAAAGTCGTTGTGAAGATCGTTTGAAAGTGTCTGCCAGCCCTTATTCTTCTCATCATATTTCTTTAATGTGAATGAGAATACATCTTCTGCTTCAGGAGTCTTACCATCAACAAGCTTTCCAACCTTGAGTTCAACAGGAACACGTGTGGAATCTGTGTTTGTAACTGTTGTTGAAGCCATCATGCTAAGATGCTTTCTTACAACCATCTTGTGAATCTCACATCTTTTGATAACACTGCTTGCGATGATGGTTCCACTGTATGATCCTGTACATTCAACAGTACATTTTGGTGCTACAAGAGCTCCGGATGAAATATCTACATTAAGCTTTCCTTCATAAGGAGCATAACCTGAATTTGTCTCAACTACAGGGTTAAGAACTATCTGGTTAGCCACTTCACTCCAGTCACCTGTCCCTTTTCCATTAACCGTGATCTTATTGAACTTATATGAACGAACATTTGTAAGATCTACGTTAATAACAAGAAGCTTACTTCCAACACTAAATCCGTTGTTTACAGCATAGTTATCTTCATTCTTATTGAAGTAATATCTTGTAAGATCCGAACAAAGGTTTCCGCCATCCGTTGCTACGACATTTGCAACCTCTACGCTTCCGTTCGACTTAGCAAGCGCAATATTGCCTGCAGCATTTGACGCTTTTGAAAGTAAATTGTCAATATTAACGGGGAACTCTCCGTTAAAGGTATACTCCAAATACTGACTTCCACTGCTTGCACGATGATCGTAAGTAACGCATCCATATGTTCCGCCGGACTTCTTATAATAGATTGTTGCTCCGTCAATATGCTGTATAAGTCTTCCAATCTGTTCTCTTGTTCTGCCACCGATATTCTCAACAAAGTTGTCGGTATATAATGCCATACTGTCATTTAAGCCATCAAATCCATTAGCGCCGTAAGTAACAGTATATGCTCCATACTTTTCATTGTTCTTTACCGGTTTTCCGCCTTCTCTGTCAAGCTCAAAGACATACAATCTTGGAGAATTCTGTCCCAGGAGCTTGTAATCCAAAGTATGAGATCCCTTACCGTCGGCACCTGTTGTTATACTAAAGTCGCTTCCCTGAATCTTTCTGGTTCCCTCAGCATCCTGATATACCGCGAAGAAGAACTTTCCGGCCTTCTTTGCACCGTTTACAACTTTATTTACTGTAATCTTATAATCGCCAATTTTCTGATATGTCTGTGTCGAGTTACCAATTGTATAGTCTTGAACATTTTTAATATTCTTAACGGCTATATTTGCTTCACTGTGGTTATTACATCCGTCGTAGTCGTTCGCAACGACACCGAAGTATGTAGAATCACCGAGCATATCTATGATTTCATTTGAGGAATAGTCTTTTGTTCCCACCCAGGAACGTCCGTTTGCACTCTTTATAACACCGAAAACACAGAATGAATCAGTCTGGAATGAAACGTTATCACTTGAATCACCAAGATCAACTTTTCCGTCATCAAAAACTTCTACCTGAATATCATTTGCGGTAATGCTTGTAGCTTCACTTGTTGAATCAAATTTCTCTTTTACTTCATCTGTAAGAGGAAGGTGTACTATAGTAACTTCCTCTGAATTGTCTGTATCAAGATCTGCTGAGATTTTGTTGTTTGTATACTCAATCGAAACAGAAGCTGTTCCATCTGTAAGATCGTACTCTACATTGTCAAGCAGGAATGCAATATCCAGAAGTACAGTATTCTTCTCATCAAATTCTACAGCTGCTGCGTCTTCTTCTCCGCCCTCACCGGCAATCTCACCTGCCTTGCTGTTAAGTGCGGCAAGATAAGCATCGTAATTATATCCCTTTGTATTGCGTTCAACTTCTGTAACTGTAAGCTCAATTCCCTCAGGGAATACATCAGGCTTAGTAAGTACAACCTTAACCTTTGCATCACCATCCGAATATTCAAAAGTAGTCTTTGTATTTGCAGGATAGTATACAAGGTCAAGCTCTGTATCTTCTTCAAGCTCTCTTACTTCGCCGTCAGCAGTTGTTACTTTATATATATAATGTTCAACTGTTCCGTCCTTAACGTCGGTAAGAAGTGAAGCGCTGTCCTTATTCTCTTCGCTGTTAGCAGATGCTGTAAACTCTTTGGTCTCTTTCTCAACTTTCACGATCTCGTCATCACCGATAACCGCTTTGTTAAAGAAATAGCCCTCAAAATTCTTAGCATCCTTCTTGATATCAAAGGAGTCTGTGATAGAAAGTTCTTTTGATTCCGCAATCTCTTTATCATGTGAATCCACATATTTCACTGTTACGATTACATCTTTGTAATCTTCCAGGGATTCAATTGAAGATGCTTCTGTTGATGCTTCAGTAGACATCTCAGATGATGCCGTACTTGCAGCGTCCGATGCTTCTGTTGATGCAGTAGAAGCTAAATCAGATTCTTCCTCTTCTTTAACGGTTGTTCCATTAGAAGCAGCAGACTCAACAGTGTTCTCTTTGTCAGCTTCATCGGACTTCTCCTCTTCAGCCTTCTTTTCTTCACTGTCGTCCTTGTTCTCCACAATGGAATCATCAGAGTTATTATCATCACCGGGAGTAGCGTTTTCCTCAGCAGTAACTTCTTCAGCGTTGCTGTCGTTATCGCCGTCGCCTGATTCATCGCCGGCATCGGCATCGTCCCCGCTGTCTTCGCTCTCCTGATTCATCTCATCGATCAAACCGCTCTCAAAATCGTCATCAGCTGTTTCCATTACAAGACCAATAGACTTTGCTCCATCTTCAGTCATCGCAGCTGCAGGCTTGTTAAGCACATACAACGTGATAGAACCTGTAATGATTGCAACGCATAAAACAAAAGCAAGCCATTTCTTGTAATTCTGATGCTTTTTGATGTAGTTTTCTGCGCGGTGTTCATAAGCTTTGCGCATATCTCTTATCCTCTTACCCTTTTACCCATTATTGTCTGCTAGTTACATGTTTTGCTTACAGTCCTCCGAATTTGCCAAACGGATAAACTCTAAACACAACTTTCCCGATAAGTTGTTCCTTGGTCACACATCCAACTACACTGCTTCGTGAATCAATTGAAGCGCTTCTGTGATCTCCAAGTACAAAATACCTGTTTTCCGGGACCTGATATGGAAATGTCAGGTCAGTTGGTTCAAAGCTCTTTTCTGCATACGGCTCATCAAGTATTTCCCCATTTACAGATACATTGCCGTCTGCGTCGAGATTGATCCAATCTCCGGGTGAACCCACGATTCTTTTTACCAAAACTTTGTTGTTGTAGTAAAAAGCTATCAGCTCTCCGGGTTCGAATGATGTTCTAGTATAAGCGACCACCAGATCTCCGGTTTCCAGTGTCGGCGTCATACTATCTCCTGTTACTTTTAATACTGCTATGAAAAAGCTGGAAACAAGTACTGCAAGTGCCGCGACTACAACGACTACTATCAATGTATTTCTTAGCACCTTCTTGTATTCCTTTTTGCTGTTTTCCCTTTTCAGTTCGCTTTTTAACTGATCGAGAGAAGGTTTAACCTGCTCCTGCTTATCCTGAGAAGGATTTGCCTGTTCTTTTTTTTGTTTACCCATCTGTGCTCTCAGTCTTTTTCTCTTTTATATATCCTAGGCTTTTCTATTGCGCCTGAGTATGCTTCACCACGTGTCATCGGCCTTCCCAATGTTCCGGTGTAAGCCTCTTCATGTGTCCGGGCTCTTTCAATGGAGCCTGTGCGAGCCAACCTTTGTGCAACTGCCTTTTCCACAGCTTCATTGACCTTCGCATCTATGTTTTCCATCTGCGTCTTCTCGTACATTGCCATTCTGAGCTTACTTTCTTTAATACCCTTCATAAGCTCTTTGTACTCAGCTTCCGCATTCTTCTTGACATTATCAACATAGATGTTGGCCGCTCTCTGAGCTGCTTCCATAATGCCGCCCAACTGAATGGACGCTTCGGCGAGTGACTGCGAGTTTTCAATCTTCTCAAGCGCATCATCAACCTGTTGCTGTAACTCTGCTTTTTCTCTGGCGAGCCTTGCTTTCAGACCGGTTATGTCCTTATCGAACTTCTCCTGCATCTGATTCTTTTGTTCATTGAACTTGGCTCTCATCTGTGCCTTTTCTTCGTCGAAACTCTTTAACAGGTTACTTCTTTCTTCTGCCAATTCCTTAAGAAGTTGTTGTTTCTCTTTCTCGACTTCTTCTTTAATTTCTTGTTCACGCCTCTTAGCTTCGTCGGCTTCTTCCGAGAAGTTGATCATCATCTCCAAAAGTTCCGCTCTGCTTAATTTCTTTAAATTGACCTCTGCCATTCTCTGTCCCTATACTCTTGCTATTGTTGAGGAATCTCATACAAGTTATCGGTTGCAACGTAAATATAATAAATTAAGATATCGTGCATCCAACCCTTTGGTCTTCGCATGATACCTTAAATGATTTAATAATTATCAGGCAACCGCAAAGCTCTAGAGGTCAGCGTCGATGAAATTACGTTTCCCAAGTACGCATCGAAAAAACTTCGACGGTTCATCCTTGAACAAATCTCGTACCGTAACTTGCATAAAATTAGACCGTCTGTAAAAGCGCAGCTCGGTCTTCATCTTGGCGCAGTTAACCCAGCGCCAGCAACTGGCTGTCTGTCACATACGTGATTGAGACCCTCTAGTTTTGCGTCACCGCCTTCCGGCGGCTTTGCCCTTTATTTTGCTAAGTTAAACACGTTATAACGAAAGCGCTAAAACAAAAAAATTTTTCAAAAAAACTATATTTCGTCATCTCGTAAGATGAATATACCCCATCGGAAATTAAAACGCAACCACTTTTTCACAAAAAAAACACAGTTTCCATTAAAAGAGGGCTGAACCCACGCTCAGCCCTGTGTTACAAAATTTCAATTTCGCAAAAAAAGTTCTTAGTTTCCAATTTACCGTTTCAAACCTCTGAGAATTTGAAGCATTTCATCAGATGTCGTGATTACACGGCTGTTTGCCTGGAAGCCTCTCTGTGTAGTGATCATATCAGTAAACTCTTTCGATAAATCTACGTTACTGGATTCGAGCACTCCTGATGTCATATACCCTCCGTCGGTAGTGACATCCATGATCTGCGCTTCTCCCGAGTTAAGAGATTCCGCATAAAGATTGTCTCCAACCTTTTCAAGTCCCATGGCATTGTTGAATTCCGCAACAGCTATCTGTGCAATCTTTACATTCTGTCCGTTGGAATACTTAGCAAACACCGATCCGTTGTCCGTAATGGACATACCGGTCATACTTCCGTTTGCATATCCGACATTTAACCCTCTCACATCTCCCTTATACGCATAAATCGTGGAACTGTGAGATGCAGTTGTGCCTGCATAGTTTGTCGTATTTGAAAAGTCTATATTGAGAGGTCCAATCATCGAAGCTCCGCCTCCGAATGACATGGTTACGATTCCGTTCTCGTTGCCCCCTGCACTTATAAGCTTTCCTGAACCCTTGCTGTAAACAAGATTGATATTGGTATCTGTAGTGTTTTGAAGAAGATTACCCTCATCGTCCTGTACCGACGCAAGAGAAAGCGAATAAGTATTGTCTGCGTCGTCTCCTCCGTTTGTCAGTTTGAACTTAAGAGTATAAGTTCTTCCATCATTGCCGAATACTTCAAGTCTGACGTTCTTTCCGTCTACCTCATCGAAAGTGCTGTCAAGACTATCGATATTCCCTCTGAAATATGATGCGGATGTTGCTGTTCCGCCTATTGTCTTAGTTGCATCAGTAATAAGATCAAGTCTCGTCACATTTGCTCCCGGTGTGATTCCGCCTTCACCCATAACACCCATTACATAATATCCGTTGTTCTGGGTTACGAGACTTCCCTGCGCATCGATCGTAAACGCACCGTCCCTGCTAAAATTCCTGGTCTGGCTGTCAGGACTAATCACAAAGAATGCATCTCCCGTGATCATCATATCGAAGGCATTACCCGTAGCCTGCATTGAGCCCGACTTCGAGATGTTTGTATAAATTGAGGAAACCTTCGATCCCAGTCCTATCTGAGCAGCATTTGTAGTTGCAACGTTATCTCCTGCTCCGGTTCCGTTCTTTACAGTCTGATAAAGAACGTCAGAAAATCCCGTTGCCTGTGATTTATATGCTGTTGTATTGACATTGGCAATATTATTACCAATAACATCCATTTCCATTTGATGGGTTGTTAGTCCGGAAACACCTGACCAAAGTGATCTCATCATAGAACACATACCTCCACGTCACGTTGCGTTGTATACTACCTGCTATTTCCTTTATCGGATGCTTTTTTTATTTCCTTTAGAGCAAAATAAAAAAAAGTAAAAGAATTTTTCAACGATGACTGTGTTCTTGTGTTCATAAAAATCAAATTACTTTCTTTTCCATTGATCACCCCTTTCGAACATGATAAACATTCCTCATTGGCATAGTACTGCATACCCATTCGAAATACTTTATTAACATATATTAAAATATTATCACTCATGCTGTAACAATTCAATAGTTTTTTATAAAAAAATAAGACCTCCGCCCCGATAACATCTGCGTTTTCGACCTTTTAAAGCCTACAGATCACTGAGCAAAAATCTTATTTAATATATAGTCATATTATGTAACAACTGCACGGATCATCAAGAATTTTTCATGCTAATCCTGCTGTTTGCGGGAACTGAAGCCGTTATAAATGCATTGGCGCCGATTACACTTCCCTCTCCTATTATAGTATCGCCTCCGAGAATTGAAGCTCCGGCATAGATCGTAACATCATTCTCAATGGTAGGATGTCTTTTAACTCCCTTAAGTGCCTGTCCGCCGCGTGTTGAAAGTCCTCCAATGGTAACACCCTGATACATCTTAACATGTTCACCTATAATTGAAGTCTCTCCTATAACAATGCCTGTTCCATGGTCGATCATGAAATACTTTCCTATAGTAGCTCCCGGATGTATGTCTATTCCCGTCTTAGAATGTGCATACTCCGTCATCATTCTGGGAATAAGCGGCACCTTAAGAAGGTAGAGTTCATGTGCGATCCTGTTGATCGATGTTGCAAAAAGTCCCGGATATGAAAGAATTATCTCTTCCTTACTGTATGCTGCGGGGTCTCCCGAATAGCAAGCCTGCACATCGGTATCAAGATACTCTCTTATCTTGGGAATCTTCTCAAAGAATTCATGAGTGATCTTCCTTGCTCCGCATTCAAGTGTCTCATCACTGGCATCCCTGTAGCTATCACTATGCCTGAACGCTATAGCTATCTGCTTGTTCATATTATAGATGACATCCTCAATGACAATCGAGATTCTGTTAGCGTCACTGTAGCTCTTGTACACCTTGTCCCTGTAATATCCGGGATAAATGATTCTTATGAGCTTAATGACAATATCTTTTACAGCATCCCTGTCCGGCTGATTATAGATATCCATATTGTCAATGTCTCTGCCGTTTTTATAATCCTCGAGAATCAGATTAACAATATCACCGATTCCACTCTTCATGTTGTCTTTGTCATACTTGTAATTGTAATCCATAGAATTCTCCGAATTGATATTATTTGCTTGACGCTCAAACCATATAATACCATAATAATCGAGAAATTAGGAATTTTTTAGGAGAATATCAATGAATTTTTATTTTGCACCAATGGAAAGTATAACAATGTATCCTCTGAGAAACATCCATAAAGATATGTTCGCAGGCTCTGTTTCCAAGTACTACTCCCCTTTTGTCACAGCAGTAAAGAGTAAACACTTTAAGAACAGGGAAAAGAATGACATCCTTCCCGTACACAACACACCTTTCTTCGAGGGACAGGACACGCCTTTGGTCGTTCAGATCATGTCGGGTAATTCGGAAACTTTCCTTTGGGCGGCAAAAGAAATCGCGCAGCTCAGCTACAAAGAGATAAACCTCAACCTCGGTTGCCCCGCTTCCACAGTCGTAAACAGGCACAAAGGCGCAGGTCTTCTTTCCGATCCCGATTATCTTGATTCAATGTTATCCGAGATATTTGAAGCAAAAGATAATATGCAGGAATTAAAAGATATAGATATCTCCATAAAGACAAGACTCGGAATAACCGATGAAAGCGAATCCGCAAGGCTTATGGAAATATACGCCAAATACCCTATAAGCGAATTGACTGTCCACGCAAGGGTAAAAGACGACTTTTATAAGAACGCTCCCCGTCTCGATGCATTCTGCAACAGCATAAAAAGATACAGAGAATGTGGCGGTAAAGCTCTCATATGCTACAACGGAAATATTTTTTCCCAAAAAGACTATGACGATACTATGGCCTTTATTAAAAAAGAAGGCATAGAAGATGAAGTAAGTTCCATGATGCTCGGCAGGGGAATCTTGGAAAATCCGGCACTTGCCAGAGAGCTTACAGGCGGAGAAGCTCTTTCAGCCTCGGAGCTAAAAGATTATCTCACAAGGCTCTACGCAGGATATGAAGAGTACATCCCCGAAGACAGGAACGTTATCTTCAAGCTTCTTGAACACTGGGCATTTATTCATACCCACTTTGAAAACTGCGACAAGTATCTAAAAGCAATAAGAAAAGCCCGCAGCAAGGGCGAATACCTCGCTGCGGTCCGCAATATTTTTGCAAGCTGCAATTTTATATAATAAGTACCTTTATACAGTCTTTCCGGAATCAAGCCATACTATTCTGTCTCCGTATTCCGCGCATTTCTCCGAGTGCGTAACCTGAAGAATGCTGATTCCTTTCTCCTTATTTATTCTCCTGAACAGATCCATGATCTCGGCACCGGATTTCTTATCAAGATTTCCGGTAGCCTCATCTGCAAGAATAAGTTTGGGGTCGCCCATAACAGCTCTAGCTATGGCAACTCTCTGCTGCTGCCCTCCGGAAAGCTTGGACGGATACTGTTTTCTCTTTTCCGTAAGGCCTACAATCTTCAGGATATCATCAAGCTTACCCTTAAGACTTGCTCGACTCTTTCCGGCTACAAGCTGTGGAAGCATTATATTATCTTCAACATTGAGATTCTGCACAAGGTTATAGAACTGGAAGATAAATCCGATATCATTAAGCCTTATATCAGAAAGCTCTTTTTCATTAATATTCGATATACTCTTTCCGCACACGGATATATCTCCGGAAAACTCTCTGTCAAGACCGCCAATCAGGTAAAGGAGTGTTGATTTGCCACTTCCCGAAGCGCCCATAAGTGATACAAATTCTCCTTCCTTTACGTTCATATTAACTCCGTCAAGTACCTTTGTACTGACAGTCTTTTCTGATCCAAACTCTTTTTTCACGTTTTTTACTTCGATTATATTCTTCATCTATTCACGCTCCTATTCATACTTTAACTGTTCCGCTATCTTCATCTTATTTATATCTCTCATAGTCTTTAACACCGTGATACTGAATGTAAAGAATATAACCAATAAGAAAACAGCGGTTTGTCCGAAATTAATAAACATTTTTGTTTCCGATAATGCATTCATGGCTTTATAAATAAATAACGTTTCTGCAGATCCTATGATTGTCCCGATACCGATTGCTATTATTCCCGATAGCACAGTCTCTTCAAAGAACAGCTTTGTAAGATTGTCTTTACTCATAGCGGTAGAGACAAGAACCGCACTTTCCCTCTTTCTGCTCTCAAATCCCACAATCTGATTGCTGTAGATACCAACAAGCGACATTGAAGCTCCAATGATTATTATCATGTAATAAAGTGTCAGCACACCTGCAGCATCATCCTTAATCTCTTTCATATATTCATCCATAGTATTAACTTTATTTATAGTACTGGATGAATAACTCTTAATAAGTTCGGCTGTTTTTTCCGGATTATCCGTCTTAATATACGCATTTTCCGGTCTGTCCAAGTAGATCTGTTTATATAAATCAAGCGGCAATACGATTGTTTTATTCGAATCATCCGCTATACTTGAATCAATAATTCCCGCAACCTTAAAAGTCCCCCGATATGGAACCACTCCCTTTGCATCAAGCAGTATATCCGCATTGTCTCCGACTTTAAGTTTCTGTTCCTTTGCGATGTTTTTTGCTATATATATTTCATCACCATTTATCACATCAGGAAGCCCTATATAGCCGTGATTAAGTTCAGGATTTCCTTCAGTTCCAAATATACTTATAGCTTCAAATTCATCATCAAACTTTCTATTGTACTTATTCTCCTGATAATCTTCTATTTTCTCTTTTCCAAAAAGTACTTTGTCCTTTCTTGAATAATCGTATTCGATCTTGTTTACACCATCCAATGTTTCGATGTAATCGTATGAACCGGTGCCTTCAGAAAGCCCTCTTAAAATTACATCTGCATCCGCAGGCGGTATCTCTATTTCCTTTTTTTCGGAAGTAATAAAGATAAACAAAACCAGGCATATACTTGTTGCAATAAAAGCAAGTTTCGAACTTCCGATTGAAGTTTTGTTGGTTCGAAGGTTTGTAGCTGCCAACCCAAGCACCGGATTTTTACTCTTAAGGCTGATTCTTTCAATTATCTTTGATACCATCCTAAGTAAGAACGGATATCCGCAGAAAAGAGAAAACACCATAAATATGAATCCCAGAACACCGACAACAGCACTGTCCTTATATACCGTAAACATCAGGACAGTCATAACACCTGCCAAAGAAGCAAATATGATCGACAAAACCTTATTCTTATTTTTATATTTGTATTCTGTATCTTTATTATCAAAAATAATATCTCTGATAGCTGTACCTGTAGCTTTAAAAAGTTCTCTGAGCGGGCAAAGCATTTCCACCATTACAGAACCGATAATTACCGCAATCATAACGGGGATTGATACTTGCCCCAAATCCATGTTCATATCTGTGCCTTCCGCACTTACTATAAAAATGGCATTAAATATAGCATCTCTGGAAGCCACATAGAGCCCTGTTCCGATCAATCCACCGAATAATCCGTAAAACATGTTTTCAATAAGTATGATCCTTGCCGTAATGCCGGGGGATACTCCAAGACTTCTCAAAGTCCCAATCGTTGACATTCTGTCGCGCATTATCCTTTCCGAGAGCGTAACCGTAACAAAGATAACAAGAATAAGTGTTATAAGAAACAGAATCTTAAATATACTACTGATCATTTTTATCTGATCCTGAGTCTGTCTGCCTCCAAGCAGATCCTCCACTTCATAGTTGGGAAATCTTTCTTCTATCGCGTTACAGAATTCTCCGACCTTCGACTTATCCTGAACCTTAATATAGGCAGTTTTATGTTTTGGTATACCGTTATAGCAAAGTCTTGCCATTCCTTCATCTGAAACAACCGCCGAATACTCTTTAAGCAGAAGTCCTTTTAATTTTGCTATCCTCTTGATCTTAAACTCAACATCAACATCGTTATCACCGTAAACCTTGAACATATCGCCTTCTTTAAGATCAAGCTCTTTAGCCATAACTTCATCAATAATAATTTCATCCGCACCAAGCGCAATATCTTTAGGAATTAGTCTCATCTTAGAAGCAATTCCGGTATCTACACCGGATATATTAAGATTTTTCTGATTATAAAATGCGTACATCTGATCATTACGAACCGTAACTTTTGAAGCCTTTGATGAAATATATGTTGCTTCAAAGTCGGGAAGTCCTTCAAAATTGTTCTCATCTATATCATCAGGTGACTCAACAATTACATTTGACGTTCCACATAATGTGTTGAAAACACCTATAAAAATGTTTTCAATACTGTTGCTCATATCAAAGGCCATCATGCCCGCAAATGCGCATATCGTGATGCTAACCACAAGAAATACCGTCATAAGTGGTTTTGCAAATATATTTCTAAATGTATGTTTTAAAATAACTCCCATGTTACCACCTTTCGACTCTCTTCTCGGGAGCGATGTACATACCGTCTCCCTCTTTTACACCATAGACTTCATAGAACTTCTCGCAAGAGCTCAGCGGAGCATTAACGCGTACCGGTGCAGGACTATGCTCATCAGAACGAAGTGCTGCAATTGCGGCCACATCACTAGCAAGCTCCCTCCAGATTTCTCCAAACCCTTCATACATTTCAATATAGTCTTTCTTATCTTTTGGTATATTGGAGATGCACTCCAGAGCACCAATGTCCGCGTAGTTTTCGCCAAGTGTCTGAACTCCGTCCACATGATATACATCCATGATCGTGAAGGCATTATAATAATCAATACACATATCAGCCCTTGCCTTTAGCTCTTTTCTGTCAGTTTCATTTAACCACTGCGGATTGAAATTTCCCTTGTCATCCCAATTCATACAATTGGAATCAAACGCATGACCGACTTCATGGGCTATAACCATTCCGAGTCTTCCAAGATTGGCGTACTCACTGTTATTCTCGTTAAAGAACACACCGTCTGTAATACCACCTGTCATAACTACCACATTATCCACCCAGAAGCATGCATTTACTGTCTGGGGCTGCATAGTATCTCCCCTCTTGGGACGAGGTCTTTTTATCAATTCTTTTGCATTCTCGATTTCATAATTCTGCACATTCTTGTATGTATCATAAAAATCTTTTCCTATCAGATTCTCAGTACCGATAAGCGCTTCACTATAATTACCGCCTGTTGTAAATTCAATGGCTTCAAGCTTATTAAGAAGCTTAGATCTTCCATCTTTCGTAAGCCAATCCGCATTACCTATTAATTCTCTGTATGAGTCCTTTATGTTCTCACACATTTCTTTTACCTTCTCATCCTTTGATGCAGGATAGAACTTTTCTGTATATATTCTTCCCAGATTATCAGGAAAATCTGCCATTATCCTTACTTTCGCCTGCATATCAGGCTTTTCCGTATCCTCTCCGTAGGTAGCTTTCAAATTCTTATATTTGTCGGAAAAAAATTTGTTATATTTGTCTATGTATTCGATAAGTGCCCATGTTTTAAATGCCTCAAGATTATTCTTGTCATCCAGTTTTTCGGCTATATAATCAAACTGTTCTTTTGCCGCAACAGTCCAGTAACCGTATGGATTTTCAATCTGCATACCTTTTTCGAAACTCTTAATATCGAACTTAAGCTCGGACATCTCATTAACAGCTACTGCTTTTATTTTAGAGAATTCGAATTTCATATCTTTACTTTTATATGCAATGTCCACAGCAAGGGCAGCAAGATCATCCGCCTTCTTTTCTGCTTCCTTCTTTTCGGTTCCTATACCCACAAGAACTTCTTTTACATGATCTCTGATGCTTGCTCTTCCTTCCAGCGATTCCGCAATATCTTTTTTTCCTTCGCCAAAGATTGAATCAATCCCCTTAAATAAAAAAGAATATTCATCAGCTCGTATCAACCCGTTATCTATTTCAAAGTTAAGCGCAGGACTTATTCCGTATAACTTTTATACTTGCCGAGTACTTCCATATACTCCTGTTTATTGCTTATTCCTTCAATCTCTTTCCTTACAGCTTCGAAATCCTTGTCAGCATCGCTCGCTGCAGCATCATAAGATACAATCTGATCATAATAATCGGCGATTATCTCCGCATCAGGCGACGTGTGGACTCGTTCACCGGTTATCTCATCAATTATCCCGTATAGTTTATGCTCAGTTATCATCCTGCATTCATCAAACGAACCAAATCCGTATTTTGGATCTATATCCGCCTCCCTAAGGGTCTTGGCGTTTATATATCCATAATAATCATCCTGAGGCCGTATTTCCGTTGACGCTTTGGTCTGTGCCCCGTTTTTGGTCCCGGCGTCCACTTCTTTTGCCTGTACATCAGCTCTGTAAAATGAAAAAACAAGAGCAGATGCAATAGTCATTCCAACTGCAATACCTTGTATTCTTTTCTTCATACCATAAATCCTTTCATGAGATTTTATTACGTCTATCGTACTACGCTAAACATAATACGACTGTCATAGTATTAATACTACGTCAGTCGTATTATGTCAAGAATTTTTGTAAAAAAATTAAATCTATGGAATAAGAAAAAGCCTGTCTTCCAAGTCAACTTGGAAAACAGACTTTGTATTTTTCTTCAAATTTCTTTTCAAATTCATCAACCGGCATCGGCATGTCGAAATAGTACCCTTGGAACATTTCACAACCAAGCTCTTTAAGAAACTCAAGCTGTTCCTTCGTTTCAACACCTTCGGTAATGACTCCCATTCCCAATTCATGAGCCATGTCGATCGTGTAGTTCAAAATGACCTTTGCCCTGTTCTGATTTTCGGTCTTTCTCAAGAATCCCATATCAATCTTGAGAATATTTGCATTTATGTCCTTAAGCATATTAAGAGATGAATAGCCACTTCCGAAATCATCAATCTCGACCACGAATCCGTCTTGCTGAAGTCCAAGGATCAGGTCTGCGCACTTGGAAACATCGGTAGTTACGGCTGTCTCCGTAATCTCTATATTGAAATTGCGCGGATTGATGTCATATTCTTTTACAAGATTATTGAATTCCTGCCTGATATCAATGTAGTAAAGATCCTTTGGCGAAACGTTCACCGATATGGAAACTCCCTCCATCTCGGTTCCCTTCCAGTAATCAAGCTGCTTCGCCGCAAGCTCCCATATATATCTGTCAAGCTTGTAAATAAGGTCGGCCTTTTCAAGGACAGTTATAAAAACTCCCGGCTGAATGATACCGTTCTCCGGATGAATCCATCTTGCAAGCGCCTCCGCTCCGAACAGTCTTCCGTCCGCATAAACCTGCGGCTGAAGGTATATTCCAAACTGTCTGTTGATGATGGCGAAATCAAAGCTTGACAGAATTTCTTTTTCCAAAAGAGCGTTGATAAGCATATCATCGCTATACCACGCCACTTCACATACTCCGTCCTTGGTAATCGATTTGCACGCCATATACGCCCTGTCGCACATGAGAGAAATATCCATGTCCGTATCTCTTATCTCATACACACCGAGCTGGATATGCACGGAATAAGACGTGCTCGTAAGGCGGTTGGTGACCTCTTTTACGGCGCTCTTAAAACTTGCCTCATCGAATCTCTCCTTTGGCATGCAAAGAGCGAACTGATCGCCGTTTATTCTTCCGTATACATCTTCTTCCCTGACTCTCTGAGATATGGCATCCGCGATATTTACAAGGATGTCGTTTCCCTTATCTATTCCAAAGAGCTGATTTATAAGCTTGAAATCTCTGATATTGGAATAAACAAGAACAAACTGCCTGTCTTCTGGAGAATTCTGAAAAAGATTTCTTACAGCCCCGATAAATCCCTCTTTGTTATAAAGCTGTGTAAGATCGTCATGCGTAAGCCTGTACTGCTCGCCGTACTCGCCTTCAAGCGAATCGGATACATTCTGAATTGCATAGACACTTCCTATGATCTTGCCGCTCTCATCATGCACTCTTCTGAATCTTACGCGATAAAGACGCTCTTTTCCCGTAGAATTATAGATTCTGCACCAGGTCGTAGCATCCGCCTCTATACCAAGAGACCTTTTCCACGCTTCAAATGCCTCATACAAAAGATTCAGATCTTCCATTACATAAAACATGCTATAGGCTTTTCTGTTTGCATAGACGCATTTTCCGTTGTTATCAAGGAATATATACCCGTTATCATCTTGCTGAACGCCATAAGAAATAAGTTTAAGAAGTTCTTCGGGATCTGATTCTTTATTATAAAAATATGCATTTTTACCAAAGATTTTTTCAGTATTCATATTTTAGATTTTATAATATTCTGATAATTTATTCCAGCAAAAAACATAAACACTGATAATTAATTTATTCAAGTACCGGTTATATATTTCCGACGTTCATAACAGTTCCGACAGATACATAGTTGTCCAGAACCGCTCTGTAGTCCGTACTGTCCTCCGCTTCAGGCGTAAAGACTCCGTCCACCATGTATCTGGCGCCGCCGTTTGGAAGTTTCTCGACTTCTTTGTAGCCATCCTTGTAAACCATTCCACGCGACACCTCGCGGTCATAGAGCACGCCTTTGCACTCGGAAAGCGGGCAAAAAGGGAAGTTCACATTATATATCTTTCCGGGTATAAACTCGGTATCGATGAGCTTTTCCAATATCTCATGCAGGTATGCATCCGAAACTTCATGACACTTTCCCGCACCTTCCGAAAAGGCTATCGCGGGAACTCCCTGAAACTCAGCTTCAAAAGCAGATCCGCACGTTGCCGAATATTGTATGTCCGAAGCCACATTGTATCCAAAATTTATTCCGCAAAGCACAACCGTAGGCTTATCCGGAACTATCGTCGTGCATCCGAGCCTTACACAGTCTCCCGGTGTTCCGCTGCATGAATACGCATGAACACCATACTCGCTCTCAACAGGATAGTCCACGGGAAAAATATCTATCGCATGCCTTAAGGTAATGCTGTGAGATGCCGCGCTCCTTTCACTTTCAGGCGCAACAACCCATACTTCGCCGAATTTAACCGCCTCTTTTACAAGTCTTAAAAGTCCCTCCGACTTTATTCCGTCATCATTGGTTATAAGAATCCTTCTTGTCATTCTGCCCCTTCCCACTGTCAATTCTTTATTGCCCATCTCATCTTTGTTGATTTGCTTCTGGGATTTAACCTGCACTCCTCCGCAGATGGTCTTATCACATCTTCCGATATCTCGCTGTATACGCCGACTTTTTTAAGCTCTTTAAAAGACTTCTTAACCAGCCTGTCTTCTCCCGAATGGAACGTAAGTATTGCCGCTCTTCCCCCCTCTTTCAGTATTGAAGGGAGCTTATCCAGAAAAGCATACAGCACTTCAAATTCACTGTTTACGTCTATTCTGAGCGCCTGAAACACTCTTGCACAGCTCTTTTTTATCGTCACTGCCTTTTCCTCTTTGGGAACCTTCCAAAGCGCCGCTTCGATGGCCTCCCTAAGCGCCGTTGTCGTATCCATGGGATTGCCTTTTTTCATTAGTGAAAAAACTTTTTCCGCAATCTCCTCAGCATATGGCTCATCGGAGTTTTCTACAAGCATTCCCACAAACTCTTCTTTCGTTATATTGTGAAGGCGCTCCGCGGCCGATTCACCGCTGCTTGGATCAAGCCTCAAGTCAAGCGGCCCGTCAATCTTGTACGAAAAGCCTCTTTCGGGATTATCTATCTGCATGGAAGACACTCCGAGGTCAGCCAGAACAAAGTCAAACTTTCCCGCTTCTTCGCATACTTTGTCTATGTTCTCAAAATTTATCAGCCTGAACTTAAATATATCCTCATCGTATCCGGCGTTTCGAAGCCTTTCCACCGTTTTCTTTGATTCTATGGGATCGACATCAAGGCCATAAATACAACCATCCCCTTGAAGCTTTTCGAGCATCTTTGAAGTATGCCCGCCATATCCGAGCGTGCAGTCAAGTCCCTGCTGCCCCGGCTCTATCTGAAGGAAATCCAGTATCTCTTTTACCATAATGGAAATATGCATTCCCGCAGGCGTTGAGCCCTTGGATATAACATGTTCAACTACATCCTTGTATTTCTCAGGATTGTGTTCTTTGTATTTTTCTTCAAACTTTTTGGGGTATTTTCCCGAATAACGAACCCGCCTCTTATATTGCTTTTCTTCCACGCTTTTCTCCATTCGATTCATTATTATGCCTTAATTCATTACATATACATGTCATCTATCGTAATCAAGGCAAGATTAGTTTTATCAATTGTATCAAACCATTCCGTAAATCCACCAAGTGAAAACAAAATATATTTAGTCACATTATATTTACCTGAAATCAGCCTGGATCTTCCTATGAGTTTTTCGTATATACTCTTATCAATTTTCTCATTCTTAAATTTGCACTCGCCGATCACAGCTGTGTTATCTACTGTAGATAGCCCTACAACATCTATATCTGTAGCCTGCTGATACCACTTGCCGCTGTCATCCTGAAGCTGTTCCACGCCCCACCATGTGCCTGTCTCTGTCAAAAAAGATCCGAAGGCGCCTTGAATGCCTTGTTCAAGGGTATAATATCTACACATATCCTCAAATACGCTTCCCATAAACGCATGTAACTGCGGCTTTACGACTTTTTCATAATAAAGCTCGCCCTGCCCCATCTCTATTACGCTTATAGCTTTTGGTATAAACTCATACCAAAACTTAAACATATGATCTTTTAGCACATACTGGGTTTTCTTCTTATTTTTCTCCTCTGTAATGCACTTTTTCTTTTCAACCAGTCCCACATCTATCAATTTTTCCAAAGAATAAAGCACTGTGGTATCTTTCTCTCTAACTTTAGCCGCAATGATATTAAGAACATTTTCTCCGGATGCGACCTGTTCAATAACATTATTAACCAACGTCACATCAGTAAACTCCTGTGTGAGAAGGTTCTTGGTCTCATCAAAAAGATAACCATCCGTACTAAAGAATAACCGCTTTATGTTATCATCCAAGCTTTTTGATGAATCAATCATAGCCAGATACTTAGCCACACCACCTGTTACGCCATAGCAAATAGCCTTATCCTCAGATGAATAATTAGGAACAAATAATGCTGAATCTCTGTAATTAAACGCCTCAAGCTTTATCTGAGAATCACGTCTTCCAAAAACAGGACTCTTTTCACTAAGCACCTTATTCTCCATAAAACTCAATGCCGAGCCGCATAATATCAACATAAGATTTTTATCAAGCCACTGCGTATCTATATACTTCTGAAGAATTGAAAGAAGCGCATCGTCCTTCTCTGCCCAATAAGGAATCTCATCTATAACAAGAATAATCTTCTCATCAGATTCAGTGGCTTTATTGGTTAGAATATCCAGAACGCTCTCAATAGACGAAAAAGCCGCATCACTATAATTTGGATCCACCACATCCAAAATCTGCTTAGCTAAAAGCTCCATGTTTCTTTCAGAGCCTACTTTTGTCGCAGTGTAAAAAATCGCCTTTTTCCCCTTGATAAACTCTGTAATAAGCGTAGATTTACCCACTCTTCGTCTACCATAAATAACAGTCATTCCAAAGCCATCTTTAGCATACACCGCTTCCAGTGAATGTAATTCCCGCTCTCTTCCAATAAACATTTGCAATCTCCACTTTATTCAAATCATTTTTATTCAAATTGTTTTTAATAAAATCCTTTTGAATAAAATATATCATTTTAGAGTGTAGATTTCAACTTTCTCTAGATTCTATTCAAAGAAAAAACTCCAGTTCAATTCCACCGGAGTTCTAAAAATATATTATTTTCCAATCACATATTATGAGAATTTTATTATACAGTGCAAATATCGTAAAAACGAGTAGACTATACATTTAAAATTGTAGAGCAATAAATATTTAGTATAGTAATATTAAAAATGCAGTATGATACTCCAAAACAATAGTTGCTTAAGAATAAAAACTGAAGATGAGCTTATACAAAATCACTGATTTACGTTGTGTTAGCATACGTTGCTTGTAGCAACGGTGACTATCATAGTATGTTGTCTGTGAAAGGAGGTTTTTACTCATGCTAAACGAAAACATAAAAGCAATCAGGCAATCTAAAGGGCTTTCTCAGGAAGAACTTGCTATTAAGTTGAATGTGGTAAGGCAGACTATTTCAAAATGGGAACGAGGTCTGTCAGTTCCAGATTCGGAGATGCTTGTTTCTATTTCAGACATACTAGAGACTCCTATCAGCAGTCTTCTTGGGGAAACAATAACATCAAATTCTCAGGAAGATTTGAAAGTAATATCTGAAAAACTTGAAGTCATCGCCCTTCAACTTGCAAGAAAAAAAGCTTCAAGACGAAATATTCTTCACTGGCTTTTTATCGTGCTAAGTATGTTAATCATTGTCATATTTATTATAATCTGGAAAGCAAGAAGTCCGTATCTTAATTGGGATTTCAGTGATCCAGAGACTGCTGTTGCAGGAACCATACTACATGCCTTGGAATTTTTGTTCGTTAGAATTGCACCATTTGCCTTTTGTGGCTTTGTCGCTGGTGCCATTATGACATTTATGCATAAGTAATTGTTCACATTTTGTCGATGGATGGTATAGCTATGAAAGAACTACATCTGGTCAAACATCTTCTTAGTTATCAGTACTAACGTCCGCATCCAAATTTTGCTCAGATAAGTACTCTTGATATGCCTTTTCAAGCAAGGTAAAATCACAACTATTCTTTATCAATTCCTCATTATCCCCATCAAGAACACGCTGATATGTTTTCTTCGCACGCTTCTGCGCTTGAGCCAATAGCCTCTTACAAGCCTTGTACTCTTTCTGAAGCATTACCTTTTCCTGCTCAGTGAACTGAGAATCTTTAAAGTCCACTGGTACCAAACATTTCTTAGGCACAGGGAACATGTAATTAAATCTCATAGAGCCTTTTGTAACCTGCTTCTTATGATCTTCAATTTTGATGAGGATGTTATCTTCCTGTGATTTTTTATAAGATGAAATTGGCACATAGTAATTGATGTAGCCAATCTTCATGATTACACCATAAACGAATTTCTTACGATTAGCATATTCAACATTAGGCACCCTAGTAAATCCTCTCGCATTAACTTCAGTATCCTTTAAGAACTGAACATAGTCAGAATCGACATAGTAAAAAGATATTTTCATACAACTCCCATACATTAAATTAGAGCAAGCTAAGCTTGCTCTAATTGATTACATTCGCTCACACTTGTAGGGGTGAAACCCTAATATAATCGTTCACATTTAGTGGGAGTGAAACCCCAATATAATCGCTCGCACTTAATGGAGGCGAAACTCCAATAGATGTGTAATCGCATCTTCTAAGTAGATAGTACCATATCTTTGAAAAAAAACAAGCCACTTCCCCTTATGACATTTCCAACGATAAGGCCTGTCCCTCATTCAAAGATATCATTATTTTTGACGCCGTTCATTTCAGCATTTGAACTGTTATTTCCAACAATTCCTCTGCTGCCTGCCTGTTTTCAATCCTTATCAAGTTATCTCCACCGTATGTATTTCCAAGCAAATTCATTCCTCCATGCCAAACAATGGTCTTATCGATAACAGCATAGCATTCAGAATACTCAGTAGTTGTTCTTACCACAATACCTGCTCTTTTAATATCATCAATAAGAAGTTTTGAACAGGTTCAATACCATCACGGACACAAAAATCTTTGTACAACACTTGGCTATTTAAGAAGAGCCGAAAAGAAAGCCAAGAAAGACGAACGCTTAGAAACAATCTATCGCTAAGCAAGAACCACTTAAGAACCACTTTTTCCAAAAAAAGGACTACAAACCTAGACAACTTCTAAGTTTGTAGTCCAAACATTCAATCGGAGTGACGTGATTCGAACACGCGGCCCCTACCTCCCTAAGATAGTGCTCTACCAACTGAGCCACACCCCGACGACGTTCTCCATTATATAACGCTGTTTTGAGAAAAGCAATAGGTTTTTTATTCTTTTTTATGTAAAAAATCAATTCTCTTCCACAAAAGGATGAGTGCAATTATGCCAATCACGCATAAATACTGGGGTTGCTGCACATAACTATTGTCATAATTTACTTTTGCATTTGCTATACGCGGCATCTCTCTGTAAAGAAGTAAACTCTTGCCTATAGCGTTAGTGTTTATGGATATTGTTTCGATTTCTTTATCGATATCTTCGAATAACTCGGTACTTCCCATGAAATCAGTGTATATGAAATATTCGCGGTTTTCATTTATGAGAGACAGCGGAATGTCGAGCTGAAAATCTATTTTTTCATAGAACATCTCAAGTTCCGAGTGCTCATTATTTCCAAGTGATTTGTATACATCAAAATTCATGTATACGCCTTCGGTAAGACCGTCAAAGATTTTTCCCGGAAGCTCCGCGAAGTCAGATAACGGACTATCAATAAGATCACTGCTTAACGGATCTTTCATTATCAGATTGAAGGTGATTTCGGCGCTGTCACCTGCTGCAATCTGCTCTAATTCTTTTGGCGTAAAGCAGGAACACAGTACTTGATCGTAGTCTGTAAAGCGAAAGTTTGGAGCATCCTGACTGATCCAACTTTCGGAATTTAGGATAATATTCACCGTGCCCAACTCGTACGAGATCTGAGTTGTTTCGTGCATAATACCTCCATTCATATCTTACGAAAAGGGTATTAATATAATACTATACTCAGACAAAAACAAAGCTAAAAAAACTATTAAACCTTTGGCACATAAAAAAAGATCTTACTCTTCCTCCGTCTCATCTCCCTCTCTGATTATCCCAAGTATAGTCTCAGCGTTCTCTTTCGTGACTTTAACATAATCACTGCCGTAAAAATGAGCGACATTCTGCTTCTTCATGTATGAAAGAATTGTGCCTGTTGTAAGGCGTGCCTGCTCGACATAGTTATTGAATACGGTTCCGACAATTTTTCCTTCGAGGATATTCTCGAGTGCACCTTCAAAAGCATCGGCACCGATAATATAAACATCCTCCCCCGCTACAAGGCCGGCTTTGCTTACAGCTTCAAGAGCACCGATAGCCATCATGTCGTTATTACAGATAATCACCTCGGGCGAAGGATTTTCCTTAAGCGCCTCAGTAACGACATATTCCGAAACGTTCTTATCCCAGTTGCCGTTGCCTTCAGCAAGTTTTTCAACATTCCATCCCGCTTTTTTTAGTGCGTCTATTGAATATCTTGTCCTAAAATAGGTATCCGCGTTGTTTTTTTCTCCTTTGACCATGATATATTGCAGAACACCGTCTCCATTCTTATCAATATTATCAAAGCCGAGATCCATTATAATCTTTCCCTGAAAAGTTCCTGCCTGTCTTGCATCACAACCAATATAAGTAACGGGCATGCTTTCGCTTTCCCACCTTATCTCTTCAGCTGCATCAGGCTCACGGTTCACGTATACAAGCGGAACCCCCGCTTCCATCGCAAGATCTGTAACTTCAGCTGTCTTAGAAGTATTAACCGGATTGACGACAAGAATATCAACACCTGAAGCAATAAGCTTTTTTAACTGCAGCATCTGATATCCCTGGCTCAACGCAGAATTTACTATGGTTATGTTTTCTTCCTTAAATCCCGCTTTTACAAGGTCATTTATAAGCTCATCTTTAAATAAAGACATGTAAGTATCCGAGAACTTATATATGCACACTCCAACCCTCATATCGGCCGGAGTCATCTCCTTTTCTTCCACTGAAGACGCCACGCTCGCAGCCGCTTCAGCTTCCGTTTCTTCAATATTTTTTTCAGAACATCCTGCAAGTAACGCAGTAACCAAAACAGAAACTGTCAAAACTTCAAACAATTTCCTTCTCATTTCTTTTATTCCTCTCCACAAATTAAAGGTGCTGACCTGGTTCAAGCTCATGTCAGCACCCTTCAAAACTAAATTATGAATTATGATCATTCAACCGCAGTACTTCCGTCAGAATAGGTAATAACCCAGTAACCCTTTCCGGTTCCGCAATCTTCATGGTAAGCCTTATCTACAATTGTACGCTCCGCACCGCCACCACACTCTTCATCGCATGATGAACTGCATGCCAAAGCGGAAATATCATATTTCTCCTTAAGTTCCTCAAGTGTCAACTTCTCTTCCGTCGGTTTTTCGTTCTTTTTGGTAACACTTACGGTTGATGCCTTTACAACAGGAGGCGCCGTTTCTTCCGCGACAGCCGTCGTCAAAAAGTCTTTGTATTCCGGCACTGCCACACACAAAATGATATTGAATACAATGACGCAAGCCATCAATCCCATAAATACCAATGTTGTTGCTGCTACTTTTTTCATTACTAAAAAATCCCCTCAAAAAAATATTAATTTACGGGCTAACCCGCGCCCGTGCGGTATAAAAAAGCACTTAGCCTTTTTTACTGATAATATACAGTCCAGGACGAAGATTTTTCAATAGGCCCCGCGGGATATTTGTCATAAGTCTGCTTGTAATATCCGCTTCCCTTTGCGTCCTGCATCTCTGTGTCAAAAATATACCAGTTGTCGCCGATTTTTACTTCTGTCCATGCATGTGGCGTTCTTCCTCCACTTGCAGCCGCTACCGTTCCGCTGCACACCTTTGCCTCATACCCCAGCCCCCTGGCTATATAAGCAAACGCTGCCGCATATTTATAGCAGTTTCCCTTTCCGGTAAAAAGAATCTGACATGCGTAATCGCTCGTCCAATCTCCTACCGGAACTTTCATTTCCCTTTCATAGGAAACCTCGTTTATGAAGTAATTAAAGCATCTTTCAAGCTGCCTGCTCTGCGTCATCGTACCGTCTGTACATGCTTCGACAACAGAAGCCGCAAGCCTCATTATCTCACTTTTTGGCTCAATGAGGTTACCTTTTTTGTCCTTCCACCTGATACCGTATTGCGTATGTACAAAATGTTCTCCCGGCACCTTATCCTCGGTAAGGCTCTCACCCGCCTGGGCATTAACAGCATTTATTATCTGATTCTTCAGCTCCGTTCCCACTCCCAGAAGTGCATTTTCGCCTATCGAAGTTACACTTGCCGGAATCCTTGCACTTGTAAGCGCCGGCGGGAAGCACAACAAAACCGTTTTATTCTTGTTGTAAAGGCAGTCACTAAATGACGAATAATAAGGATTCTTCTCGCTGACAGTAACTGATTTTAGTTTAAAAAGCCCCTTAAACGCGTCCGATGTAATGGACTGTACATCACTTCCTATATGAACTGTTGTAATTTCCGGATTCTTGCTAAAAGTAAGCGCATTTATTTCAGTAGTTCCCGAAGCTCCCGAATTTATGGTCGTTCCGACCGCTACCGCAAAAGAAACTATAAATGCCGCGACTTTCTTAGCTCTCCGCATCATGTTCTCATTCATTACTTTTCCTTCTTCGGCTTTTCTGTTGCCACTTCAAATTTATATCTTATCTTAGAATACGAAACAACATCTTTTGCATCGCCACCCTCATTGGGATGCTTTCCGTAACCTGCTGTTGCGGTAATTCCGTCTCCATAGCCCTCTTTACCGTCAACAATGACCTGGCACCACTGATCTTCCCATGAATTTATATTCTTGTGAACCCATGATATTCCAAGATAATCAAGGATAAGTCCAAGCGCTCTTGTCGCTCCCGCGCATGAATACTCGCCTCCGATAAAGACTCCGTATGCCGTGCGGTACATCTTACCCTTTGTAGTATATGTGCCAAGGTCACAGTATGCCTTAACTATTCCCGCAGCATATGCAACCTTCTCAACATCTTTAATAGTCTTTTTCTTGGAAGACTTAGACTTTGACGATCCCGAAGATCCGGATGATGCCGATGTATTTCCTGCATCTGCGGCATTTTCAATAGCTTCGGCAATCTGCTTTGCAATATTTCTTGCCTGTATTTCCTGATCGTATGTCATTCCTCCGTTATCATGCTTTGTCTTTGGAATGACAATAACATCCTTCTCTCCTGTAGGAACAACAAACTCCGTGCTGTCTCCTATAAGTTTATTGGCAACCCTGCCCTCTTTTTTACCAAAGATAACCCAGTGCTCAACAAGTTTATCCGGATTTGCCCCAAAAGCATTTCTCAGATCCGCATAGTTCAGATAATAATACAACGGATTATATTCCGCCTTATAATCAACTCCGTTATATACGGTAGTTGCCTTTGAAAAAGCGGTATACGGATCATCAACGGCATAAGCATCTACAGTTGCCACTCCCGAAAAAGAAACTCCCATAAAAACAGCCGCCGAAAGAAGCGCCGAAACAGCTTTCATTCCTAAGTTTTTCATAATCTATCATCATCCTCCGGATAGTATTTATATTCAGTATATAAATTTTATCGACATATTTTACAAAAAGTTTAGGATTATGATATTATAGTTCGTAATATTAAAATTTGGAATATTTATATTTGAAATACAGGAGTAATCATATATGCGCAAGAGAGGTATCTCTGCGGTAGTCCCCGCTGTGTTGATCGCAGTTATGACTATTGCGGAATGTTTCTGTTCCTCTGTTCCGACGCACGCACAAGAAGCTAATAACGACCTACAAAGCAACGCTGCAAGCACCGGAAGTACTTCTAAAGACTACGAAAAAAAGATAGAAGTAAAAACTGAACAGAATAACACAGAAAAAGATAATACGACCCACATTGCTACGACATCCATTGATAATTCATCAAAAGAACCCGAAAAAGAAAATCTCGATATACCAGCCAAGCAGCCGGTCAATGACACTAAAGAAATAGACCAACCGAAGAAAATACCCCAATTAATAAAACGAGAGGAATTTTCGATCGACGAAGACCAAGACGGAAAAGAGCAAGACGAAGAAGATTCGGGAGATTCAGGCCAAGGACCTCAAGAAGAAAATCCGGGCGAAGGAGACACTAAAGAAAGTCCCAAACTTAATGTTACTTTCCGTATCCTCGACAGCACCGAAGGAGAAATCGACGAATCAACAGCATATTCTACAGGGAACAGCTATATAGCTGAAATAGAAGTAAATGATGCCATCGAAGAAGGCATCAGGAGCAAATTTACCCCTTCTGTTTCAGATGGCGGCAACAACGACAACACAGAAGGCATAATCTTGCAAAACAGCGTGGCATCTTCACTGTCCCGCTACCCTACTGCAGATGAGATTAAAGAAAAATGTTCTTTTGATCCCAACACGCAATATATTGCCTGGTACTACATCAATTCCGAATACTACGATGATATCTATGTAGACGGCGTAATAAGGAAACGAAGCATTCCAATAATTTCAAACGGTCCTGTTCCGGATGTTACCATCCATATCGAGACAGCATGTAACACACCGGCGTTTGAATATGACGGCGAAGACCACTACATCGGCGGCTTCAACATAACGGTAGCAGACAACAATTCAACCACTAATTATGTAACGTCTTTTTTTGATGCACTCGGTCGTTTAATAAAACAAGAAGTTCACGCCGGAGAAAATGGTTCAGGTACTTATTTCAGCCATAACGGAATCCGTTATTGGGTTAATATCGACGCTGCTTATGTAGTTGCCAAACAGATAGGGTCATATGAAATTCCTTTCATATTCGACAATAAGGTAATCGCGCCCGAAAATATTGTTGTAAAAGTAGTTGATGATAAAGGAAACGTTATATCATCCATTCCATCAACTCAGATTGCAAAAAAGGAACCTTCATCCAATCAGTTTAAAGTCACATCCAGAAAGATCACTATCGAAGCGGGAACAACCGTACAGAACTATTCAGGAGAGACTATTACAAACAAGAACGTTACGATTACATCCGGTTCACTCCTTAAAGGACACAGCCTCGTAGATGTTGTTATTAACGGAAGCCAAAGTGGTATAGGCTCATCTGTAAACGAGATCACAAGTTACAGAATTGTCGACGAAAACGGCAATGATGTGACCAAATATTACAACGTAGAATGTGTAAACGGTCGGCTTGTCCTTGTCGACGGCCACAACAGCAAGAAGAGTGGCAATTCAGACGATGACAGCACTCCCGCCACAACAGGTATAAAAGAAAAAGCTCTCCCGAAAAAAGCTGTTATAATAGGCGGAAAGACCATGGAAAAGACAAGCTCCGAAAACAACAATAAAATTCTCGGAGTCAGCAGAATTGCAAGAATGTCCAAAACATTTGATGAATCAAACATAAATCTAAGGTTATTAATCATCTTGTTAGCAGCAGGAACAGCAATCTACCTGTCACAAATAAAGATAAAAGAATAAGAGAAAATATAAGGCTTAGCAGCGATAGTAAATACCGCGGCTAAGCCTCTTCTTTGCCTTTAAATATAGTTCATTGCATCTGCAACGGATGAGACGCCGACAATACTTATACTCTTTGCACTCTTTTTTAGTTTACTTTCAAGAGCCTTCGGAACTATACATGTCTTAAATCCAAGTTTTTCAGCTTCCTGAACTCTTGAATCGGCCATATTTACCGACCTTACTTCCCCCGAAAGTCCGACCTCGCCGAAAGCAATGACATCATCACCTATAGGCTTATTCTTAAAGCTTGAAATAATCGCCATACATATTCCAAGGTCAAGAGAAGGCTCTGCAAGCTTCATTCCGCCCGCAAGATTAACATAAGCATCATATTCTCCCATCTGAAGTCCTACTCTCTTTTCAAGAACGGCCATAAGAAGATTAACCCTGTTATAATCTGTTCCGTTTGCCTGGCGCCTCGGAAATCCAAAATTACTCCTGCACACAAGCGCCTGAATCTCAATAAGTATAGGTCTGGTTCCCTCTACAGAACATGTAACGATAGAACCACATGCATTTTCGGGTTTTCCCTCAAGCATAAACTCAGAAGGATTGGTAACTTCGGCAAGTCCTTTCTCCTGCATCTCAAAAACGCCTATCTCATTTGTTGAACCGAAACGGTTTTTGACTGCACGAAGGATCCTGTATGATGCATGCCTGTCACCCTCAAAATAAAGAACGGTATCAACCATATGCTCAAGTACTCTCGGTCCCGCAACCTGTCCTTCTTTGGTCACATGTCCGACTATGAATACGGTAATATTAAGACTCTTGGCAATCCTTAGAAGCACGGCTGTAGATTCTCTTACCTGTGAAACACTTCCGGGTGCCGATGTCACGGAATCGCTGAACATCGTCTGTATCGAATCAATTATCACAACTTCAGGCTTTGTCCTGTTTATTGTTTCTTCAATATTCTCAAGATTGGTCTCGCACATAAACTTCAGCGTTTCGGAAAAATCTCCTATTCTGTTGGCGCGAAGCTTTATCTGCCTAAGCGATTCCTCGCCTGAAATATATAGAACGTCCTTCTTATCTCCCGAAAGATTGCCTGCAACCTGAAGAAGGAGCGTTGACTTACCTATTCCCGGATCTCCGCCCACAAGAATAAGCGAGCCCCTTACAAGTCCGCCTCCAAGCACTCTGTTAAGTTCGTTTATATGCGTATCAGCCCTCTCCTCATCTTTCATCTCTATCTCAGAAAGAGATTTTGGACTGCTGTATTCTCCTCTTACCTGCCCAGCCGATGTGATTCCCTGCTTTTTGGACGTCGGCTTCACAGTCTCTTCCACAAAGGTATTCCATTCTTTACATCCGGGACACTGTCCCATCCATTTGGACGATTCATATCCGCAGTTCTGGCAGTAAAAAACAGTCTTTATCTTTGTTGCCATATCTTTTCGCACCTTTCTACTCAATAAAAGGGCTCTTCGAATATCATCGAAAAGCCCTTCTTATACTTTTTTTACTTCTCAACTTTTACGCTTATAGCGCCATTTCCCGATAACTCAACACTCAGATTAAGTTTACCTCCGAGGTTAGTGCTCATCTTGCCGATGCTGTTACCGTTTACACAAACACTGTACTCTGTATTTTCAAGAAGTCCGAGTGTGATCTGTGCGTCGTTTTCGCCTTCAACACTAAACTCAACTCCTCCTTCTGTCTCTTTAAAGCCTAAAACTGCAGTGCCCGGAACGGATTCATATACGAAATTATCGTTACACTCAAGCTTTGTAATGTCCTTAAAGGTCTTTACTTTAAATACATCTCCGTTGTGTTCAAAGTTTTCTAGTTTTTTCTTTTCATTAAGCTCATAGTTACCGAAGCTGATGCTTCCATCACTCTCGGCACGTATCAACTGCTCTACGACAGCCATAATAACCCTCCTGAGATTTGGTGCTAATAATAGTTATAATTATTATAATTCATATCCGTCTAATTATAAACTTAAAATTCACTTATTTTTTTGACGTCTTTTTGGCACTTTTTATACTTTTCTTGGAAGCAGGCTTCTTTGTAGTCACAGAAGTCTTTGTTTTAAGTGCCTTTCCGGGCTTGGTTGTCTTTACAGCGACCTTCTTTACTGAAGTTTTCTTACCATCTGCGGAAACAAATACGATTTTCTTGTCTTTTAAAGATACCGTAACATCGCTTCCGGCCTTAATATTGCCCTTTAGAAGCTCTTCTGCCATCGCATCCTCAATAGCTGACTGAATAGCCCTCTTAAGAGGTCTTGCGCCCATTTTGGCGTCAGAATGCTTCTCAATAAGGAATTTCTTTACCGCAGGTGAAATAGTGAGATTGATATTCATCTGCTCCTTGCATCTCTTGCTGAGATTGCGTGAAAGAAGAGAAACAATATCCATCATCTCTTTTTCCGTAAGGGTATGGAATACCTGTATCTCATCAATACGGTTGATAAACTCCGGCTTAAAGAGTCTCTTTACTTCCTCCATAACTCCGGACTTCATATCTTCATAGTCCTTCTTGGCATCATCTCCCGCACCAAATCCAAGCTTCTTGGGATCCACGATCTTCTGTGCTCCCACATTGGATGTCATGATAAGAATGGTATTCTTAAAGCTTACCTTGCGTCCCTTTGCATCAGTGATATGACCGTCATCAAGTACCTGCAAAAGTACATTGAAAATATCGGGATGTGCCTTCTCAATCTCATCAAACAAGATTACAGAATACGGATGTCTTCTTACTTTCTCACTAAGCTGTCCGCCCTCATCATATCCTACATATCCCGGAGGAGATCCGATCATCTTTGATACCGAATGGCCTTCCATATACTCGGACATATCAACCCTGATAAGCGCATTTTCATCGCCAAACATAGCTTCTGCAAGAGCTTTCGAAAGCTCAGTCTTACCTACACCTGTAGGTCCAAGGAACAAGAAAGAACCGATAGGTCTGTTGGGATCCTGAAGTCCTACTCTTCCTCTTCTGATTGCCTTTGAAATCGCCTTAACAGCATCTTCCTGGCCAATAACTCTCTTATGAAGAACGGATTCAAGCTTAAGGAGCTTCTCCGATTCCTTCTCAGCTATCTTTTTAACGGGAATTCTTGTCCACTGGGCAACAACTTCCGCAATATCATTCTCATTTACCACAAGGCCCGTAGAAAGCTCTTTTTTCTTATCTGCGTTCTTAACCCTGTTGTACTTGGCAATAAGCTTCTTCTGCTCATTGTTAAGCTGTCCTGCAAGATCGAAATCATCCTTTTTAAGTGCTTCCTCAATCTTAAGATCGTATTCGGCAATACCGTCCTCAATCTCTTTGATCTTAGGTGAAATTCCAACTGTATGAAGTCTTACCGCAGAAGCAGCCTCATCGATAAGATCGATAGCCTTATCGGGAAGATTTCTGTCATTGATATATCTCTCAGACAGTTCAACGGCAGCTTTAATCGCTTCGGGAGTAATTGTTACCCTGTGATGCTCCTCATACTTGCTTACAACACCTTTTAAGATTTCTTCAGCCTCTTCCTTGGTAGGTTCATCTACATTGACGGGCTGGAAACGCCTCTCAAGTGCCGCATCCTTCTCAACATATTTGCGGTACTCAGTGATAGTTGTTGCTCCTATCATCTGAATCTCGCCTCTTGCAAGAGAAGGCTTAAGAATATTTGATGCATCTATAGCGCCCTCTGCTCCACCGGCTCCGATAAGTGTATGCATCTCATCAACAAAAAGAATTATGTTTCCGTCATCAATAACTTCTTTGATGACCTTCTTGATTCTTTCCTCAAATTCGCCTCTGTACTTAGATCCTGCGATCATACCAGACAGATCCAACGTCACCAGTCTCTTATCCTGTACTGTAAAAGGCACATTTCCGGAAACTATTCTCTGTGCAAGCCCTTCTACTACAGCCGTCTTGCCGACACCGGGTTCACCTATAAGGCAGGGATTATTCTTTGTCCTACGGCTTAATATCTGAATAACTCTCTGTATTTCTCTTTCTCTTCCTACTACGGGATCAAGTTTTTTCTCGCGTGCAAGCGCAGTCATATCCCTGCTGTACTGAGCAAGGATAGATCCTTTTCTTCCACCTCTGGGATTAACCTTTCTTCCAAGGTCTTCTTTTACAAGATTGGGATCCTCTCCCATTGCAGCCAAAGTTTCTGCATATATCTTCTGTACAGGCACATTAAGTGTGCTGATAAGTCTTACAGCAACATTTTCTCCCTCTTTGATCAGGGCCAAAAGAATATGCTCTGTTCCGGTCTTATCTGCCTTAAAGCGCTCAGACATGATATGTGAATCCTCAAGAACCTTCTCGGCTCTCGGAGAAAAACCGTCTCTGTCAAGAGTCCTTACGCTACTTCCGGGAACAATAAGGTCCTTTATCATGTCCATCATTCTGGCTTCATCTATGCCGTTATCGATAAGGATTCTGGAAGCCACGCTTCCGTCCTCAAGGATAAGTCCCATAAGAATGTGCTCGGTTCCAACATAGTTAAGTTTAAGATTTCTTGCTGTTTTCTTGGCGAGTCTGAGTGCATCCTCGGCCATGACAGTGAACTGATCATTCATATCCCATCTATCCTTTCGTAATTATCATAAAGCTTATCTACAAGTTCATGTATTTCGTCTCGATCTATTCCCTTACAAATTGCTCTTGCAAGAACAACCGCCAGCTCTGACTGAGCCTCCTGAAGCGCCTGAAGCCTGTTGATATCAATGGCAATTATCGCACCACGTCTTCTGTCTATCTTCACAAAGCCTTCTCTCTGCAAGATTGAATATGCTTTGTTGACGGTATGCATATTGATACCAATAGTTTCCGCAAGCTGCCTCACACTTGGAAGCTGTTCTCCCTCACGAAATTGAGACGTAGCTATGCCCAAAATGATCTGATTACAAAGCTGAATATAAATAGCTTCATCACTGTTAAAATCAATTTCTATGATCATCTCCGCCTCCTATTGCATACTTGTGATACATTTAGTATAACACGTGATACAGATTCGTCAAATTATTGAATGAAAAAAGCCGAAAAAAAGACGCATTCCTTCGGAAAAACCGCAGGTCTGCGTCTTATATAATCTTATTCTTTTAATACCTATTATCTGTCGTCATCATCAAGATCAAGGAATTCGAACTCAAAATCATCGTCATCTCCAAGGAAATTCTTTGCTCTTCTTGATGAAGGCTCTTCCTTTTCAACTTCCTCAGATCTCATACGTCTTTCTGAAGGCTGTCTCTCCTCGTATCTTGAATCTCCGTACATCGAATCGTCATCTCTTCTTGAAGGTCTTACCGTTCTCTCTTCAACGCTTCTTGAAGGACGCTCTTCAACCTGATCGTCAGCTCTTCTTCTCATAGGTCTCTCACCTCTTGAAGGTCTTGCAACTCTTTCGTCATCATCATGATCAGGAGTTACGGTTCTTCTTGAAGGTCTCTCGGGTGCCTCTTCGGCTGCCGCTCTTCTGGGAGATACTCTTCTACTTTCACGAGGTTCGTCCTCATCTTCTTCTCTTGAACGTCTTCTCTTAGGTCTTACATCCTCTTCAGAGTCATCTCTCATCTTCTCTCTTGCAGCGCCGCGAGAACGTTTCTTGGAAGGAGCCGAATAACGATCATATTCGTCTTCCTCCTCGTCTTCATCTTCGTCTTCTTCGTCCTCTTCTTCATCATAATAAGCTGCGTCTCTGAGCCTGATTCCGAGAATAATAGCTAAAACAAGCAATACAACGGCAAGTGAGCCGACTGCAATTATAACCTTTTTAAATACTGCCAGTTTATCATGGAATTCCTTAGCCTGTTTTGCAAGTTTAACAATCTGAGGAATCTGCATCTTCTGAGGCTTCTCTGCATCTGAGAAATCAGTAAGATACCATGTATCATCTTCATATGAAATAGTATACTGTCCGTCTCCGGCCTCTGTGGGAGCAGTAGGCTCTGAACCACTCTGCATATCAGAATCTTCTGACGAATCATCGCCTGTTTCATCTCCGGCGTCTTCAATACCCATAACATCATCCACAGCGGCAAGATCCGCTATTACATCCGGGCTTCCGTCATCTGACGGAGCATCCGTCTGCTCTGATTTAACAGATTTTGATGCTACAACCGGAGTCTCAGAAACAAGATCGCTTCTTACAAATCCTTTGGAACCGTTTTCTCCGAAAGATATTTCATACCATTTCTTTCCGTCAGCTCCTTTTGTTTCGCCGGTAATTGTTACTATATCACCTTTTTTTACTTTTCCTACGGCATCTTTATCAGTGCCCGCACCCTGTCTGACAGTTCCGTTCTCAGCCAAAACTTCTACAGATTTCTGATCAACAGCCGTTGTACCTGAACCGCCTGTAGAATTCCCTGATGATTCAGATCCGCCTGATTTGCTTACAAGATCGTTTCTTATGTATCCGGTTTCATCACCTTTAACTTTGATCTTGTACCATATTGTTCCGGATTCATCTGTCTCCTCACCGAGAATGTCGACCGTGGCACCTTTTTTTACACTTGATACCTGATCCGACGATGTGCTTGCCGACTTCCTCACTTTTACATTATCAGATGTTACAGTTCCGGTTGTCGTCGTAAATGCATGCGCACCAATCCCGAAGCCGATAAAAACTGCTAATGACAATGCTAGAGAAAGTATAGTGTTTCTTATTATCTTTTCCATCGTATTCTTCATACAGCCTCCTTTTCAACTTAGGATTTGTGCCATTATACTGCAGGCACTTTTGCAGATCGTATTACTTCTTTGCTTCATCTATCGCTTTACCTATATCGTGGCGCATATACTTGTTATCAAAGCTTACCCACTCTGTTGCTTCGTAAGCCTTCGCGCGAGCTTCTTCCAAGGTATCTCCCTTTGCAGTGATACCAAGAACTCTTCCTCCGTTGGTAACTATGCCCTCCGGAGTTTCTTTTGTTCCCGCATGGAAACAATAATATCCGTCTTTGCCCTTGAAATTCTCAAGTCCGGTAATAAGTTTGCCCTTTTCATAGCTTACCGGGTACCCTTCACTTGCAAGAACAACGCATACGGCTGCTTTATCCTCAAATTCAAGATTGATCTGATCAAGCTTACCATCGATACACGCATTAAATACGTCTATGATATCTGTCTTGAGTCTGGGGAGAACAACCTGCGCCTCGGGATCTCCAAATCTCGCATTGTACTCAAGAACTTTAGGACCGTCCTGTGTGAGCATGAGTCCGAAGAAGATTACTCCCTTGAACTCTCTTCCCTCACTTGCCATAGCTTCTACAGTTCTGCTATAGATATTTTCACGGCAGAATTTGTCTACTTCTTCCGTGTAGAAAGGACTGGGTGAGAAATTGCCCATTCCTCCCGTATTGAGTCCGGTATCTCCGTCTCCCGCTCTCTTATGATCCTGAGCTGAAGACATGAGCTTTATTGTCTTTCCATCTACAAAAGACAATACGGATACTTCTCTACCTGTCATAAATTCTTCGATAACCATGTGATTTCCGGCATCTCCGAATTTCTTATCCTCCATGATCTCTTTTACGCCATCCTTAGCTTCCTCAAGGCTGTTGCAGATAAGAACGCCCTTACCGAGCGCAAGCCCGTCAGCCTTAAGAACGATGGGGAATTTTGCCGTTTCAAGATACTTAAGAGCATCTGCGGCATTATCAAATGTCTCATACGCTGCTGTGGGAATATTGTATTTCTTCATAAGGTCTTTTGAAAAAGCCTTACTTCCTTCAAGTATTGCCGCATTCTTTCTGGGGCCGAATACTCTGAGTCCCTCTGCTTCGAATGCATCTACGATTCCGCCAACAAGCGGATCGTCCATTCCGATAACCGTAAGATCTATCTCTTTCTCTTTTGCAAAAGAAACGAGCTTATCAAACTCCATAGGTGTAATCGGCACACACTCAGCAAGCTCGGCAATTCCGCCGTTTCCGGGAGCACAATATATTTTTGATACCTGAGGGCTTCTGGAAACAGCCTCAGCAATGGCATGTTCTCTTCCGCCTCCGCCAACTATTAAAACCTTCATGAAAAAATTTTCTCCTCTTCGTATCCTTCAACAATAACTTTGTGATCTTCTACTCTGACTTTGCCATTGGCTATAAGGTCTATCGCCATAGGCATAATTTTCCACTCCGCCTGCTCCATAATACGTTTCTGAAGCACTTCCGGAGTATCATCCTGCCTGATCATAACAGGCTTCTGCAATATTATCGGGCCGGTATCCGTTCCCTCATCAACAAAATGAACCGTTGCACCGGATACTCTTACGCCTCTCTTAAGCACCTGCTCATGCACCTTAAGTCCATAGAACCCGGTACCGCAAAATGCCGGTATAAGCGAAGGATGAATATTTATTATCTTGTTGGGGAATGCCTTAACAACGCACTCCGGAATAACAACAAGACATCCTGCCAAAACAATAAGATCCGGATTCGCATCCTGTAAGATCTTAAGCAGGGCTTTATTAAACTCATCTCTGCTGTCAAATTCCTTGGGGCTCTTAACCGCATAGGGAATACCCGCTTTCTTGGCTCTCTCGATCGCATAAGCATTTGGATTGTTGCTGTATACAAGCGAGATCTCTGTATTTGTTATAGAGCCGTCAGCTATTCCGTCGATTATTGCCTGAAGATTTGTTCCGCCACCGGAAACCATAACCGCTATCTTCATACGAGTTCTACACCCTTCTCACCTGCAACTGCCTTACCTACTACCCAAGCCTTGTCTCCGGCTGAAACAATAGCATTCATTGTAGCATCCACATCACTTGGATCAACGGCAAGAACCATTCCAAGTCCCATGTTATATGTGTTGTACATCATCTGCTCTTCAATTCCGCCCTTTTCCTGCATAAGCTTGAAGATAGGAGGAATATCATAGCTGTTCTTCTCAATTACAGCCTTGATTCCGTCAGGAAGCATTCTGGGCACATTCTCATAGAATCCGCCGCCTGTGATATGGCTGCATCCCTTAACCTTAACACCGGCATTCTTGATTGCCTTCATCATCTTTACATAGATTCTTGTAGGTGTAAGAAGTGTCTCACCGAGAGTAGCACCGAGCTCATCGTAATATGTCTCAAGACTCTCTTTTGTCATATCAAATACTTTTCTTACAAGTGAAAAACCGTTACTGTGAACGCCGCTTGAAGCAACACCGATAAGAACGTCTCCGTCCTTTATTGTGCTTCCGTCGATCATATCTTTTCTGTCAACAACGCCAACCGCAAATCCTGCAACGTCATACTCATCCTCAGGCATAAGTCCGGGATGTTCTGCCGTCTCACCACCGATAAGTGCGGCATCAGACTGCTTACAGCCTTCAGCAACACCCTTAACTATTGCTGCGATCTTCTCGGGAATATTCTTTCCGCATGCGATGTAATCAAGGAAGAATAAAGGCTCTCCGCCTGCGCATGCAACGTCGTTTACACACATTGCAACCGCATCGATACCGATCGTATCATGCTTATCAAGAAGAAAAGCAAGCTTTATCTTTGTTCCGACTCCGTCTGTTCCGGACAAAAGAACCGGATCTTCCATATCCTTTATCTTGCTAAGCGAAAAAGCTCCTGAAAAACCACCGAGACCACCAAGTACTTCAGGTCTGAATGTATCTTTTACATAACCTTTTATAAGTTCAACAGACTTATAGCCTGCTTCAATGTCAACGCCTGCCTTTTTGTAATCCAATGCCATAATATTTAACTCCTCGCATTTTGCCTGTTTATATTCCAATCAATAGTTCTTGTATCCGACTTCCTGAAGTCTTGCGTCCTTGGCAACAACTCCGTCCTTAAGTGATGCTGTATACTTCTTAAGCTTTTCAAGAAGCTCCGCATCTCCCGTTGCCAGAATCTTTGCAGCAAGAATACCTGCATTTGCTCCACCGTTGATAGCTACTGTAGCAACAGGAATACCTGTAGGCATCTGAACTATACTGTATAATGAATCACGGCCCCCCAAAGAAGTTGTGTGCATAGGGATTCCTATTACGGGCATGGGAAAGATTGCAGCACACATTCCGGGAAGATGTGCTGCCATTCCTGCTCCGGCGATAATTACTTTAAATCCCTTTTCCTCTGCAGTCTTCGCATATTCAAAAAATTCATCGGGTTCTCTATGAGCGGATATTATCCTCATATCGTATTCGATTCCGAGCTCCTCCAGAATATCTGCAGCTTTTGCCATAACGGGCATATCTGAATCACTACCCATTACTATTCCAACTTTTGCCATGTTTTCCTCCATTTTTCTGCTTCAACATTTAGCCACTTGTATCATAGCACAACACAATATATTGTGCCACTTTTTTATTCAACCAATGGTTTTTTTTCTTACATCCAATGGTTTATTTTATTCATCCAAAGGCTTATTTAATTCCTCCGTGCCGGGAAGCACGAATCTGCCGTTTTCTATGATAGTTATGCCGGTTCCGTCCTCTCTTACGGCTCTGATCTCACCAAGTTCATCATACGGAATCGTTATATCTGTATGGCAGCTGAAATATGCCTTATCAGGATCTGTTTTTCTCTTTGAGGAAATCTCATTTTCCTTGGCTATATGCCTCTTTCCGTCAAAGTTAAATGTGTCATTGTCCTCTTCATAGGAATAACACGTATCACCTACCGCAAAGTGCGGTCCCGTCTTCTCTGCGATCAATATATCGAGCTTGTCCGCAATATTAAATTTCCTTGCAAACGTGTATGCCGTCGTATTTGTTCCGATGGCAAACTCTCCGATCGGCAGAGTATCGTGATTATACATGATATTTTGCTTTATATAGTTTTTGTTGTCTTCCTCAGTTATAAAATTTGCACAATTGTAATCTTCGATGCATCCGTCCTTAAATTTAATCTCGAGGTCTTTAAAGTAAAGTCCCATGAGATAAACACCCGAAACGTGCAGTATTCCTGATGTTCCGGCAAGTACGGGGGATGTAAATACTTCTCCGACAGGAATATTTACATCGGCAACACAGTTCTCAAAATTTGTTTCCTTCTCTTTGTCTTTTATCTCATGAAGCATAACCTTGATATCTGTGCGATTATCGCCCATTCCCTTGACTGTCACGTACTTTGCTTCATCAAGAGCATCTATGATCTTCTTCTGAATATTCTGATAAAGATTGTAATCAAGCGTGTTTATCTTGACCGTCTCGTCAAAGATAGCCTCGTACTGCTCTCCTATATCGGGAACAGGGAAAGAAATGATCGTAAAGCTTCTCTCTTTTCCTATAATATATTCATTCTGGATAAGTGACGCCTGAATCTTATAACCGCTAAGGAGCTTACTCTGCTCGTCGCTAAGATGAATTGCTTCCTTCTTCTGTTCGGGTGAAAAAGGTACTTCACCGAATCCTTCAAGTACGGCGGGACCTCCGTAGAGTTTTGCTTCCTTCTTGTACTTTTCACCTGCTGCCCTTACAGCCTCAAGTCGTCTGTTTACAAGAGCCGCATCAAGGAACAATCCGTCATCATCCTTGTGGTCATAATCAAACTGCTTGTTTGGAATTGCGCCGTGACAAGCATTTCTTCTGGCACTTCCGCCCATATAGAAATTACTTGGAATAAAACGATAGATTCCGGATTTAAGACCGATCTTCTCAAAATTCAAAACAGCTTTTTTGATAATTCTCTCAAATCCCAAAATATAAATTACAGAAGCGGTGCTTTTAATGCTGATATCCTTGCCTGTTGCGGCAAAACCAATGCGATATCCTTCCGTAAAAGTGGTTGCTATCTTATCAATCTCTTCTTCTGACATCTCGATAAGATGCTGTGCGGTCTTTATCTCGTTGTCTGAAATATACTCTCCGAATTTATAGAGGTATCTTATATCAGTCAGATCACTGTTCATTATGATATCCCTGAAATAATCTTTTTCGGGGTTAACTATCTGAGCGAATCTGACCATTCTCTCTTCCTCGGCATAATCGCTGTAGAACCAGTACATTATCTGTCTGACGTCCTCATACTCAGGAAGTTTGCCTTCAGCGGAAGCCTGCACGAATGCTCCGTATACTTCAAGAAAGAGCTCTGTTCTGATCACAATCTCATACTTCTGAAGTTCAAAAGCATTAGCAATCATGGATCTGAGCTCAAAATAAAGGGATGACAAGATCTTTCCGAATGTTTCTCCGAGTCTGTCACATGCATATGCCGGATTACCGTAGCTCTTATCATAGTTTTCGGGAAGAATGTCGCTGTAGAGCTTTTTGTTTCTTGCCTGAAGCTCTTCCAGAGAATCATTGTCTTTTCCGCCGTTTTCAGACCATTTATAGGTCTCGTCTATCATGAGAATAAAGTCTTTTACCGCATGAAAATAGTTATCAATCTCTTTATTCTCCAAATGCTCATCGGAAATGCCCGATACCCTCTCCATTGCAAGGGCATATCTCTCATCGGTAACATCATTTCCGACGCTAAATTCAAATACTGCTTCGTTTTCAGTCATTGTCCTATTCCTTTCGTTCCTCGAATCACATAAATCCCAATACCAGAATGAAAATGATAAAGAGAACCGCGATCAGGTTAAGAATAATCCCAAGATTAGGGAACAATTTAAATATATCTTTTTCCATTCGGGACATGATTCCCAGAGCGAGTCCCAAACATGAAAATATCGCCGCAACAAATGCCGCTGCGGCGTATCGCATAAAAGCCTGCCCTCCGTTCCTGTATGAAAAGAGTACCACTGCCACCAATGATACATCTGACAGGAGTCCGAGTATGGTAGACATTATTCCTTTTTCGGGATGCCTGTTATCGGTAAAAACGTACTTTTCCCTAAAATGGCTAAGTTTATTAAGAATCTTTATCTTTTTTAAATTGAGTTTCTTCATATCTACCGGTTGTCTGTTATGTCTTTAAATAATCACATTTTTGCGACTGCCAAGAAGTTTTGCTCCGCATATAATAAGCAATATTCCGGCAGTTATTCCAACTACAAGTGAAACCACTCCCAATGCTATATTCATGGCTCCTGTGCCACCAAGCACTTTGTATGTATGTTCTTCCATACCAAATACCTCCTTAGAATATCAGAGTTATTTATGGAAACGCTGATTAAAGCGTTTCCTTAGCGCCGTACTCAGCGTAATACTCATCGATTGCCTTCTTGATGTCCTTTGTAAGAAGAACTTCTCCGTCAATCTGTCTGTTATAAAGATAACTTACAACGTCATCCATTGTAACAATCGAATGTGCGCTGAAACCATATCTTTCTTTGATCTCGTCAAGAGCGCTCATATCGCTGTCCTGACCTTTTTCCTGTCTGTTCAAAGAAACCATAAGGCCTACGATATCGCAATCCGCCTGAGCCTGAATGATCGGAACGGTCTCTTCTATAGACTTTCCTGATGTTGTAACATCTTCAATTATAAGAACTCTGTCTCCGTCACGGAGCTTTGTTCCCAAAAGGATTCCCTTATCGCCGTGATCCTTTATCTCTTTTCTGTTTGAGCAATATCTGATTTCTCTTCCGTAGAGCTCGCTGATTGCCATACTTGTTGCAACCGAGAGAGGAATTCCCTTATATGCAGGTCCAAAGAGAACATCAAACTCAAGTCCGAATGTATCGTGAATTGCTCTTGCATAGTAGTTACCGAGCTTTTTAAGCTGTGAACCTGTAACATATGCTCCCGCATTCATAAAAAAAGGAGATTTACGACCACTCTTCAGAGTAAACTCTCCAAACTTAAGGACATTGCTGTCTACCATAAATTCAATGAACTCTTCCTTATATCTTTCCATAACTCATAAACTCCTTTTTATTTCGTTTTTACTCAGAAAAAATATCCAAGCCCAATCCTCTGACAAAGTATTATAACATCTAACTTTAATATCTACAATTAATATATTAAAGTAAGAAATCACACTTCGTTTATCAGAGTTTGAACATGGATATCTTTATTATTTATTCAGCGAGCGCACCCGCAATATCTGCCTTCATATCAAGCACTGCAGCTCTTGCTGCTTCTCCGACCTTTCCGTCATTGAACTGCTTGTAATTGTCGCTCTTCCATGCTGCTATGATTCCTCTTGAAGAATTTACGATAGCACCAAGTCCGTCTTTATTAAAGAAATTAACAAGGTCTTTGCCCTTGCCGCCCTGTGCGCCGTATCCGGGAACAAGGATATATGTCTTTGGCATAAGCTCTCTGAGAACTTTACCCATCTCAGGATATGTGGCTCCGACAACAGCTCCGACATTGCTGTAATCGCCATCCATTGACTCTTCGCCCCACTCTCTTATCTTGGCTCCGACAACTTCGTAGAGCGGCTTTCCGTCTACAAGCTTATCCTGGAACTCTCCGCTTGAAGGATTTGATGTCTTTGCAAGGACGAATATTCCCTTATCTTCTTTATTACAGATATCTATGAAAGGCTTAACACCGTCAGATCCAAGATAAGGATTAACAGTTACGAAATCTTCATCAAAGCCCTTAAATACTTTATCGCCAACCTTAACGCCGCCAAGGTGACCAACCGCATAAGACTGGGCTGTTGAACCTATATCGCCTCTCTTGATATCACCGATAACGATAAGGCCCTTTTCTTTACAATAATCTACAGTTTTCTTAAATGCGATAAGACCGGGAATTCCAATCTCCTCGTACATTGCTATCTGTGGCTTTACAGCGGGAACAACATCATATACGTTATCAATGATTTCTTTGTTGAACTGCCAGAACGCCTCCGCAACTCCCTCAAGGTTCTCACCCTTCTCCTCAAAGCATCTTTTCTTTATCGCTTCGGGTACAAAATCAAGCTTGGGATCGAGTCCCACAACAATAGGCGCACCTGTGTTTACAATCTTGTCAATAAGTTTTGAAATCATATAACTGTTCCTTCCTCACTTTTTTCTTGATCTTATGATAAAAAACTCATCAATGGCATTGGTAAGTTTTTCTTTCGGCATGGATTTAAGGAGGTACTTCTCGGGCTTTAATCCGACTACTTTCATAACACTCTCCTTGTCATCCTTAGCGGTAAGGAAGATAACCGGAATATCTTTATACGCAGGAGTACTTCTCATCTCCTTGAGTACGGCCGCACCGTCCATTCCGGGCATTTCGTAATCAAGCAGTACCAGATCGATAGGATTTTTTGCCAAAAAAGACAACGCGATCTTACCCGAGCTTGCCATGTACACGTGATACTTTACCGACAGCCAGGTTCTCATCATCCTGAGCATAGTTCCGTCATCGTCAATTATGAGGATCTTCTTTTTCAGCTCATCGTCAAGCTCGCTGTATTCAACTACGGAATTAAGCTGTTCCGTAAGGTGCTTGACATCAAGAGGTCTAAGATACGTCTCCTGAACTTTCTCTTTTGCAATATACTCAAGCGCCAGATCAAGTTCCTCTTTGTTTCCTATGATATAGAGCAAAAATCGCTCGCTGTCTATCGCATCATTCAAATACTCAAACAACTCATAGTCGGATTTTGACAGATCTCCCATATACAGAAGGTAGATCATAGGCCTGTCTTCCATAACCTCGATCTGCTCTTTGTCGGGTTCCATCATTAAAACTCCGTATCCTTCTTTCTCGAGCCCCTTTTCTATAGCGTTAACCATAAAGCTTTTTTCGTGGCCAATTAAGAGTACGCGTTTTTCCATATCCTGTCCTTCCGCTTTGCGCTATTACTACAATATATTCAACAGTCCGTCTCTGTCAACTGCTGCCATAAGTCTTTTTACCTTTTCATATTTTTCAACATATTCATCGGGAATCTTATATTCACCAAGCATATTCATGATGTCATCCGCGCTATCAAAATACGATCCCGATACAAATTCTTTTATCGCCGAAAAAGCATCTGTAAGCTCCGATTCAGGTATTACAGGCTTTTCGGAATCACCTTCGTTTTCATCTCCCACAACAGGAGACAATTTATTGATATAACTTCTGTAAAGCTCAAGAAGTTCCGGTGTCTTCTCCTCAATCTCCGATTTATTCTTCTCTTCCGCGCACTTTTCAAGATGCTCAGCCATTTCTGAAAGTTCCAATGCTCCTATTGCCTTTGCGGAGCTCTTAAGCCCGTGCACATAGATCATGTAATTCTTAACATCATCTTTTGCATACTTTTCTATAAGATCCGCTCTCTCCTTGATGGAAAGCCAAAAGTCCTGCATGACATCAACCACAACTTTTGAAGATCCGCAACGCTCTATGGCACTCTTAACATCAATGCCCTGCACCTTCATAAGTTTAAGTGCAGTCTCGTCTTCTTTTTTCGTATCTCCTTTTTCTGTCTCAACAAAATCATCGTCTCCCGGTATGGAAACTTTATATGAAGGAAGATAACTAAGTATCATCTCTTCAAGCTTTGGCGGTGAAACAGGCTTTGAGAGGTAATTGGTAAAGCCCTCCCTAAAATACATCTCTCTGGATCCCGAAACCGCGTTTGCCGTAAGCGCCACAACAGGCGTCTTCTTATTTAGATTATTTGCCATTCCCTTCATCATATGAAGCGTCTGGATGCCGTCCAGCTCAGGCATCCTGTGATCAAGGAAAATGATATCGTAGTTATTTTCAGTCACAAGCTCAAGAGCTTTCCTTCCGCTAAGCGCTGTATCCACAGTAATAAGCGTCTTTTTCAAAAGACCTTGTATCACCGCAAGATTCGTGCTTATATCATCAACAACAAGAATCTTTGCCTTAGGCGCATGGAAACTTTCTTTATACTCCTTTTTGTTTACTTTGCCTTGTTTGTAATCCTTGGCAAAGTTGCCAAGCGGCTCCCTGTCCACAACAGTCTGTATTATTTCAAAAGAAAACTCAGACCCCTTTCCGTATTCACTCTTTACGTTAAGCTTTGAGCCCATGAGTCCCAAAAGACTGGTAACAATGGTTATTCCAAGTCCCGTTCCCTCGATTGTTTTGTTTCTCTTTTCATCAACTCTCTCAAAAGCAAGTGTGAGCTTATCGATGTCCTCATCTTTAATTCCGATTCCGGTATCGGTTATGCGGACTCCAAGAACAATCTTTTCATCAAACATGTCATCATGCGCCAAGGGATCATATTCTTTCATATAAATATCCATAGTAACGGAGCCAACATCCGTGTATTTAACCGCATTCGTAAGAAGATTCATGATGCACTGCTTTATCCTTGTCTCATCACCGTACAGAACATGCGGTATATCCTCGGAAATATTCGCCACAAAATCAATTCCCTTTTCATAAGCCTTAACATCGATCATATTTATGAGGTCGTTTATCATCGAGCCAAGTTCATACTCGCTGGGGATGATCTCCATTTTTCCCGCTTCGATCTTGGAGAAATCAAGAATATCGTTGATGAGGGCCAAAAGAGTTTTTCCCGAGCTTTGAATATCCGTCGCATAGCTTAAGATATCCTCATCCTTGCATTCCCTCAGTATCATTTCATCAAAACCAAGAACAGCATTTATAGGCGTTCTAATCTCATGCGACATATTGGAAAGAAATCTCGACTTGGCTTCGTTCGAGCTCTTTTCCACCCTGAGCTGATCTTCTATAAGCTGCCTGCTCTTTACAAGCTCAATGTATTCCATGAATCTGTAAAAAGTAAGATCTATAGCATGATACAAATCTTCTATCTCATCGTTGGTATCTATCCTAAGTCTGTGAACTCCCTCCACGCTGGCATTTATGTCCGTATCCTGGGAATTGTAAATATCAGTCACGGCATTCGACAAAATTCTTATAGGCTCAGCAATTCTGTACTGTGCATAGTTATTAACAAAAATCGCCATCGGCGTAATTATGATTGATATGAGCATCGCCATCTCAATCCCGCCCCGAAATGTCATATCTGCGTAAAGTTCTCGCGATGCAATCTCCGCTATAATCCCAAGCACTATCGCCTCAAAGACGATTATCTGCATTACAACGCTTCCGATTCTGGACTTACCTTCAACAACGTATCTGTCATCCTCATCAAGCTTTGTTGTGTCCACATAGTACATTCCGCATCCAAGCTGCAATTTGATATCATCAGGCAATTTTTTAAACAGAATATATATGAAAAAACATGTAAACAGGCATCCGGGTGCCTCTCTGAAAAACAGCGGAATAAGCTTACCCGGATCAAACCCTGCCAAGCCAACGCCATTAAGCACGAGCTTACAAAAGCCCCACAGGTCTCCCAGGATGAATTGCAATATCACAGAAGCAAGTATTGTTTTAAAAAATTTCTTGAAAAAACCGGTTCTGGTAAGAACATTAACAGCGCAAGCGATCAGCAGATATGCAAAAGCATGATACATGATCGATCCTTGCAAAAAAGAACCAAAGAAAAATATAAGAACAAGGCTCAGCATTCCGGGGATGATACCACAAAGTGCCGTGACAAGCATGATTGGAATATACTTAATAGTCCTTAATATGGAATCCGGCCCGGTTAACCCTAAGGTATCGGCGAAAATCAAAGTAAGGACAGATGCTACAAGTACAAGCGTCAGATCTACCCGGTTTCTTTTGGTGGAAAAAACAAAATACTTACTTCTTCTCATAAGATCACCTGTAAACTACTGTTACGTGCAAGTACAAAGCATATACGTTAATACGTATCTATTTTATCATATTCTTATACTTGAAAGACATACTAAATAGATAATTCCCACGAAAAAAGAGTTGCTCACTATGCAACTCTCATCCTAATTGACTCTGAAATCACTCCACAATATGAAGTGCCCAATAATTGTTTTTATGGTTTATGAGGACGGGTGCGGATACAAAGGCCTCATCGCCGACATAGCACCTGTCTTTTTCTTTATCAAATGTATACTTTCGTCCCTCGGAGTCATGCTCATTGATGTAATCAAGCGCCTGCTCAAGGGTCTCATCATTTTTACAAAGATGTATGTTCATTTCGTCATGCGTTTCCTCTCATAATTATATGAATCGTCGCCCTTAAATCTGGGATCGTCCAACCAGCATGCTTGCTGCGAATCTCTCGATAAATGAATTGCATGAAGGATAATAAAGATGCGGGAATCCTGCGAAAAGATTTCCTTTTATCTGAATTCCTTCCCAAGAGCGGTTCTGCGTACCCTTTGTGATCACGCAGGTATCTCCGTTGTCAGTTGTGTCGTAATAGTGGAACTCATGACCGTTTATACATTCAAACGGCTTTAAATATGTATTTTCTTTTGCGGCAGCTATAGTCACATAGCCAAATCTCGTTAGCTTTCCCGTCATGAAAGACTTACCGGGGATTGCGCCAACCATCTTATAGGTGTTGCCATCCTTGTCCTCAAGTTCTTCCTGAAGATACATAAATCCGCCGCACTCCGCAATAATAGGAACATTATTGTCTGCCGCATTTTTAATATCCTCAAGCATCAAAGTGTTCTCAGACAGCTCTTTTGCGTGAAGTTCCGGATAACCTCCTCCGAAGATATAACCGTCCGCCTCAGGAAGTCTTTCATCATGAAGCGGTGAAAAGAACTCCAGCTCTATTCCCATATCTCTCATGAGATCAAAGTTATCTTCATAATAGAAGCAAAATGCTTCATCCTTTGCGACCGCAACCTTCAAAGGTCCGCCCTCTGCAGGCTCTGCGCAAAGCGGAAGTGCAAAACTGTTTTGCAAAGTCCTGAAACTCTCTGCTTTCTCTGCAATATCAAGAAGCTTTTCGAAATCAAGAGTTTCCTCAAGCTTATCGGCTACCGCATCAATTTTTTCCAAAATATCAGGAATCTCATCGGGAAGCACAAGTCCAAGGTGCCTGCTGTCTATACCGGCTTCTTTTATAAAAGGAATATATCCGACGACCGGAATATGCACCTCTTCCTCAATGCGCGATGATATATCTTTTGCGACCATCGGAGAGATATTATTCAATATTATTCCCTTAATTGGATTGTTAATTCTTCCGACATAATCGAAGAATCCCTGTACTACGGGAATTATCGACATGCTCATGCCTTTTGCATTTACAACAAGTATGGCAGGTGTCTCCGTTTCTTTGCTTATATCATAGCTTGAACCGTCTGTTCCGGACATACTTATCCCGTCATAAAAGCCCATTACACCTTCTATAACGCCAAAATCTTTTCCCTCACTGCCTCTGTCGAGTGTGCGGCGAATACCGTCTTTTCCTGCCATGAAAATATCAAGATTTCGTGAAGGAACATCTAAAACTGTTTTGTGAAAAATCGGATCGATATAATCGGGTCCGCATTTGAATACAGCGGGATTATAGCCTCTTCTTTTGAGAATCCTAAGAAGCGCGCAAGTCACTATAGTCTTACCACTGCCGCTTCCGGTTCCGCAGATCATTACTCTAGGAAAATTATTAGTCATAGTTACCCCTTGTTGTAATAGTAAAGCATTTTCTCTTAATTCTATAATACAACATATCCTTGCTTTTGTAAGCGTTTTTTAAATTATTTTTTAACTCTGTTCATTAATACACAACAAAACGGTCAATAAATCAGATATTTGTTAATTATCACTAATTCGCGATCATGATATAAAAAGCATGAGTTCTATGATATATAATTCAGAAATGCTTTTTATCCGAAACTACATACCTGATTCAAATTATATGTTACTATGGTGTGAGTATGAATCTTACGACAATACCGATGATATCGGCATAAAAAAGAGAGGTACATTCAATGAATACACTTACTGACAGAATCAAGCTAAATAACGGAACCGCGATTCCATGCCTTGCTTTTGGCACATATAAGATAAAAGATCCGGCAGAAGCCTACAATTCCGTGAAATCCGCACTTGAAATCGGCTACCGTCACATCGATACAGCCGCCTTTTACGAGAATGAAAAGCAGGTCGGACAGGCAATAAACGACTTTATCGCAACAGGTACCGCAAAAAGAGAAGACATCTTTGTTACCAGCAAAGTCTGGAAGTCAGAACTTGGCTACGAAAAGACTCTTGCTGCTTTTGAAAAGACTATGAGCGAGATCGGTCTGGATTATCTTGACCTCTATCTCATTCACTGGCCCGCATCATATGCATTTGACGATGACTGGGAGAACACAAACCGCGAAACCTGGAAGGCGATGATAGAGATATACAAGTCAGGAAGAGTTAAAGCAATCGGCGTTTCAAACTTCCTTACTCATCACCTCAAGGCGCTCATGGAATTTGACATCATCCCCGCAGTCGACCAGATTGAGATAAATCCCGGCTTCCTTCAGAAAGATACAGTAGATTTCTGTCAGGAACACGGCATCCTCGTAGAGGCCTGGAGCCCGCTCGGAAGAGGTAAATCCCTTGAGCATCCGCTTCTTAAGGACCTTGCGGAAAAATATGACCGCACCGTTGCTCAGATCATCCTTCGCTGGGAAATGCAGCACGACGTTGTTCCGCTCCCCAAGTCCGTCAATCCCGAAAGAATCCGCTCCAACTCTGAGCTGTTTGACTTCGAACTTTCGGAAGACGACATGGAGATGATCGACGAGATCGAGCCTTACGGCAATTCCGGCCACTCACCGGATCAGGCATAAGAACATTTTTGATAACGGTATGACTTTTTCAGAGCAATAATGCTAAAAAAGTCATGCCGTTCTCTATTTTTTCGACCGACCGTCCTTCTTTTTCCTCTAGTCATATGACTTTTCTGAGCAAAACTCTCTAAAAAAGTCATATGTTTTTTCTTATTTTCGGGAAATCCCATGACTTTTTCAAGCCAAAACCATCAGAAAAGTCATACACACCTTCTTTTCAGCAATTATCTATTCTTCATTTCCCATAAGTTATATGACTTTTTCAAGTCAAAAATACTCAAAAAGTCATGCAGCCACTTTTTTAGCTAGAATTCAGAAAAGTATTGAGCTTTTCGAATAACTCCTGGCTTCTTTTATGCCATTTTGTGCAAGGTGGCTTATTCCTTAGGCTCATTGCCATTATAATGTCACTATATACACCGGATTAATTGCATCGGCCATATGATACTCTCCGACTCTCCTATATCTGCTTGCGCTGACTTGGACAATGTCAGGTTCTGCATATTTCTCCTCTTTGATAACAGAAAGAACTTCCGTAAGTGTCTCGAGTGTAACACAGTTTATCACAATTCGAATATTCTCATTCATCTTCTTCAGAACCTCAATAATAACCCGCATATTTCCGCCGCTTCCGCCGATGAACGCATGTGTAGGGATAAGTAGCTTCCCTTCAACTGAAACGCCCGTATTCTCTGCCGTTTCTGATAGTGCCATTTTTTCAAGCACCTCTGAAGCTTCGCCCTTTATCACAGTAATGTTATCTGCACAGAACTTCTCTTTGTTCTTCTTGATAAGTTCAACCGCCTCGTCGTTTCGCTCTATCGCACAGACTTTGATATCAGGGTGCAAAAGAGCTGCTTCGACAGATACGGAACCTGTCCCCGCGCCGATATCATAGAGCACGGAATCCGCAGAAAGTCCCAGCTTTCTAATAGATATCGCCCTTATCTCCTCTTTGGTCATCGGAGTCTTACCTCTGATGAACTCATCGTCCGATATTCCTCTTATTACAGGCGTTTCGCCCGCACATTTATTCTCAATATACATTAAACACTTCCCCTTTTCATCAGGTGAAAAAAGTTTATTTCCAAGTTCATCTTCCGACACTTCGAAAATCCGCTCTAGCGCTGTTCCGAGCTCATATCCGATTACAATTTTAAGATCTCCGCATCCGCCGAAACCTTCAACTTTTACGCTATCGTTCCTGCCATAATCATTTATTTTCGCTACCGTAAACGCAGTTCTCGCAATCTCGCCCGCGTGCGCACAGCTTGAAGGAAGAATGATAAGTCTCTTAGTTTCCGCAATATATCCCGCAACATTACACTCTCTTCCATGAGCGCTCACTATACTGCAGTCTTCCAGCCCAAGTCCCAATCTGTTTGCAAAAAGAGCAACCGAAGAAATACCTGATATCGTATGAACTCCATATCCTGCGCCTTCAAAAACCTTCGCCGCATTCTTGGCACCGCTGCAAAGGCTTATATCTCCCGAGAAAAGAGCCAGCGGATTCTTGTAGTTTGGAGATTTATTCAAAAACTCAAGAATATCTTTTCCCATGTAACGGGGCACAAATTCTGCTTTAACCCTACTCTTATCAAGCCTGTCAAGAATGCTCTTTGCTCCAAAAATCACATCCACATTCTCAAGTGCATCTTCCAGTTCTCTTGTATAATATCTCGCATCACCGGGGCCGATCCCCGCAAGTATGATGCTCTTTCCTATATTATCCTTAACTTCGTTTAAGCTGTTACTCTCTTTGACGATCTCGCCGGATTTAACACGTTTCTTGTCAACTCCAAGCTTTTCCAGCACTTCCGGCAGACTGTAGCCTTTTGCAGATGCACCCACATCACATCCGGAAACATCAAGTCTGCTCTCGGGACTCTTTATCATAACAACCTTAATCCCGCACTCTCTCGCCGCAAGAAGCTTCTCATCAAGCCCGCCTGTAGCGCCGCTCTCCTTCGTAAGAATTACAGAAGCGCAAATCTCATTTATAAGTGCAACATTCATATCTTTTGAAAAAGGCCCCTGCATAGCAATAATCTGCTTTCCACGAAGCCCTGCTTCTTCGCACTTTGTGATACTCTCGATATTCGGAATAACTCTCGCGTATACTCTTGTCTTATCGGAAATCTCGGCCATAATTGACTTAAGGTCTTTACTTCCCGTTAAAAGAAGAATGTTTCCGCTTATCTTTTCAAGTTCCTTTGCCGCACTCATGACCGAATCACAAGTCACAATCTGAATACTCTCATTAACCACATCCGCATTGCATAACATTACGCGCTTTCGACAATTACTCTCAATTTCTTTATCAAAACCACATTCGTTGGAAGCAGTCATAAGCTCAATCTTCGCTCCTGTATCTCTAAGGAGCCTTAAATACATAATCCCGGTCTTTTCACATGCTTTCTTAATCTCAGTAGAAACAAGCGTCGCAAAAGGATGCGTAGCATCAACGCACACAGTGAAGACCTCTCCGGCAATAAGTTCCGCCATTTCATCCGCGTTCTTTCTTCCGACAATAACATTTTTCTCTCCAAAAGAGTCCTCAATTTCCTTGCCATAATCAGTCGCAACACTCACCAAGTGCTGTACACCCGCCGCGGAAAGCGCAGCCGCAAGCTCTCTTCCTTCAGTTGTTCCTCCGAAAATAAGAACCTTATCTCTCACTTCTGTATCCTCTTAAAGTAACCATGTGCTCGGCAATATCCCTTGTTGAAGAATTCCCGACAAAAATCGTCGAGAACATATCCACCTCAGCACCTTTTAATTCACCCAAAGTCATAACCTTACAGTATTCGCCGTCTCTTCCTATGTTTCCTGCAATTCCGCAAACCCGCTCGGGTGGCAGATTCTCCATCAGAATCTCGCAGGCATGGGCAAGATATCCCTTTCTCCCCTTACTCTCGGGATTGTAGATGACAACAACCATATCTGCCGACGCCGCAGCGCGAAGCCTCTTTTCGATAAGTTCCATCGGCGTAAGCCTGTCGCTCATACTTATCAGACAAAAATCATGTATAAGCGGTGCCCCAAGAAGCGCCGCACCACTGATTGCAGCCGTAACTCCCGGAACCACTTCCGTATCAACGTTATCGAAATTCACCGCATCTTCATAGCAAAGCCCCGCCATTCCGTAAACTCCGGCATCTCCACTGCACACAAGCGCAACCTTCTTGCCTTCTGCCGCCCTCTCATAAGCAAGTTTAACTCTCTTTTCCTCACCCATCATTGGCGTTGAGATATATTCTTTATCAGGAAAAAAAGGTCTGACCAGATCGCAGTAAACGGTATATCCGGCGATCACATCGCACGCCTTAAGCGTCTGTGCCGCTTTAATCGTCATATTCTCATAATTTCCGGGACCGATACCGACAACCGAAACTTTTCCGCACCTACTGTCAATCACACCTGCCGCAAAAGTCATACCGTCAGAGCTTTCTTTCGTAACTATAATCTTCTTGCAACCACAGGCAGCAACCGCTCTCTCGCAGACGTTATCGGTTCCCGTGATGCTCTTTACAAACTCAGAAGCCGTAAACTCGCCCTCCTGCGCCATCAATACATCCGAAGAAAAGACTTTAAACCCAGCCTCCAGCTCTTTAGCCACACGGATCAGTCCTTCTTCCTCTTTCTTGATATCCACGGAAGCAAGCACACCGACAGCTCTCTTATCAATATTGTGCTCCGAAAGCTTATCCTCAACAAAAGCCCAAAGCTTCTCATAAGGCGTCCCCTTCTTGCAGCCGACGCCGATTACGATACACTTAGGGATAAGATTAAGCACACCGCTTTCAGACTTATCCTTGCGAAAAGAAATTGTAAAACATGCCTTGCTTTTCTCTATATCAGTCTCTTTCGCAGATTCATCAAGCTCTGCATCATCAGTTTCTTTAGCATCACTACCATAGCACTCTCCATCCGCCAATTGCCTGACTACATTCGCATATCCCGTATCAACATCATAAGAAGGCATACCCTCAATCTCAGCGTCCACCTCATACACAGCCCCTTTCTCCTCAAGAAGCCTTGCCGTAAACTCTTTAGCCTTCTTCATATCAGAAATGGCAAATCCGTTCTCAGACGCAAAAACATCCACGGCAAATTCTCCCGAAACATCGGATGCCGTAGTCACAACAAGATTAGCGCCAAGAAGCTCCGAAATTTTCTTTGCCTCTCTCACACCTCCTCCGATGTGCCCTGACAAAAGAGGTATCACGTTCCTTCCCTCTTCATCTATAACAATGACCGAAGGATCCTTAGTTTTATCTTCAATGTAAGGTGCTATCGCTCTGACCGCAATTCCTGCAGCGCCCACAAATATAAGGACATTTCCCTGCCGGAAACTACATTTAACAAAATCATCCAAAGAAAAATCCTCTTCGATATCACCGCGCACAAACTCCCCATCGGAAATAAGGAAAAGCACCTTATCCGCAAGCTCTTTTCCCTTTGAAGTAAAACTTATAACCTTATAATTCTTATATTCTGCCTTTGCCATAAATCTTTTCATACATTTCATCCGTAAGTGAAAACAAATCCCTGATAAGCCCTTCTTCCATAACTTCGGAAGGCGTCTTGCACAGCGTCTTTCCATCATCATAAACAAGAAGAAGCCTGTCCGAAACAGAAACAGCAAGTTCGAGTTCGTGAATCGACATAACTATCGTCACGCCTTTTTTCGCAAGTCCTTCCAGCACTTCCATGAGTTCCATCCTATATCTGATATCCAGATAAGATGTAGGCTCATCCATTACAAGATACTCGGGAGACTGTGCTATCGCCCTTGCAATAAGCGTCCGCTGCTTCTGCCCGTCGCTTAAGTTATTAAACTGCTTGTCCGCAAATCCCTCTATTTTCATAAGAGCTATAGCATCTTCTGCGGCCTGTCTGTCCTCTTTTCCAAGAACTCCGAATCCGTCCGTATAAGGAAGACGCCCCGCCATCACAACCTCTCGGCATGTCATATGCTCTGGCTTTATCCTGTCCGTAGTAACTATGGACATTTTCCTTGCAAGCTCTTTAAGCGGCATCTTAGCCACATCTCCGCCGTCAATATATACCGCTCCCGCAACAGGCGAAAGTTCCCTGTAAAGAGTCTTTAAAAGAGTGGATTTCCCCGCACCGTTCGGTCCTATAAAGGAGATTATCTCTCCTTTTTTTATTTCAAGATTAACGCTTGGTACCACGGCCTTTCCGCGATATCCAGCAGATAAACTCTCTATTTTCACCTGGTCTTACCTCTTTTTATTATCATGAAAATAACTATCGGCGCTCCAAACAGCGAAGTCACCGCGGAAATATTGATCTCAGTAGGAGCAAAAAGCATCCTCGCAAGAAGGTCGCTTATCATGCAAAAAACCGCTCCCGAAAGAAAAGATGCCGGAATCAGGATTATCGGCTTCGACGACTTTAGAACCTCTCTCATAAGGAAAGGCACAGCAATTCCGATAAACGAAACAGGCCCCACAAATGCCGTAACACACGCCGACAGAACACTTGAAAGCACGATAAGGAGCACTCTGCACAGCTTTACATTTATTCCGACGCTCGCAGCGTACACTTCTCCAAGTCTGAAAGCATCCAGTACTTTGCTCATAAGCATGACCGCCACAAAAACAATCGCCACGATCACCGCAGAAAACCACGCCGCGCTCATCGATGCTCCCGAAAAGCTTCCCTGCGACCAGCTGTGAAGATTGACAATATCCGAATCTTCTGCGAAAGTGACAAGAAAATCCGTCACAGCGCTGCATATGTAGCCTATCATTATTCCCGCCGCAAGAAGCGCCGCCATGTTACGCACTCTCTTGGAAATAAGAATGATAAATCCCGTAGCCGCCATCGCTCCTATAAAAGCAGTCATCACAAGCATCAGATTCGACGTATATCCTGTTCCCGATGTTATGAATATCAGGCTCATCGCAACCGCCATCTTGGCTCCCGACGAAATTCCCAGAATGTACGGACCCGCTATCGGGTTTGCGAAATATGTCTGCAAAAGAAATCCGGACACCGCAAGAGCTCCCCCAAGAACAAACGTCATAACCGTTCTCGGAAGCCTGATACTTGCTATTATATTCCTGCTCTTAACGTCTCCGCCGCCCGCAAACAATATCCTCAACACTTCATCAAGACTTATCCTGACATTTCCTATAAGGATATTTGCAAAAAAAGCCAAGACGGAAAGAACTATCAGTAGCGCAAAAACCACTACCGCTCTTTTATTCCCGTTCTTAGTCATTTGTATTTCTGCCTTTTCTAAAGCCCGTAGTAAAATCAGGCGAATACAGCTTTGACTTCTCGTAATCCGCCTGCTTGACGCTGTTTCCGACTATGATAAGTGCCGTTTTATTTATCCCGTTCTCTGCCGCAACCTTCGGAAGATTCTCAACATCCGTAACGAACTTCTTCTCATCATCCCAAGTTGCCTTATATACAATCGCCGCAGGAGTATCTTTTGCCACTCCCGCCTCCGTAAGTCTCCTGCTTAGAGCCTCGGTATCTCCCGCTGATAAAAAGAAAACCATCGTAGCCCCGTGTCTTGAAAGTTCCTCTACTGACTCTCTCTCCGGCACGGGAGTTCTCTTTTCCATCCTCGTGATAATGACACTCTGCGTTACACCGGGCAAAGTGTACTCCATATTAAGAGCTGCCGCAGCCCCGCAAAAAGAGCTGACACCGGGCGTCACATCGTAGCCGGTACCAAGCTTATCAAGCTCATCCATCTGCTCTCTGATAGCACCGTAAATGCTGGGATCCCCCGTGTGAAGTCTCACCGTCATCTTTCCCTCTTCTTCAGCTTTCTTTACTATTTCTATGACCTGTTCAAGATCAAGCTTTGCGCTGTCATGTATCTCGCAGCCGTCTTTTGCATACTTAAGAAGCTCAGGATTTACAAGCGATCCCGCATATATTATGACGTCCGCTTTTTCCAAAAGTTCTTTTCCCCTGACCGTTATAAGGTCGACAGCTCCGGGTCCCGCTCCGACAAAATGTACCATTAAGTTGTCCTTTCCAAGTATTCATGGGCATTTACGGTACTTACAAGTTCCGTGTATTCGTTAGAAAAAACTATCACCTCAACTTTAAGCATTCCCTCTGCCCATTTTTCCATATTTTCTTTTATAAGGCTTGCCATCTTAGGAAAAACCTTGTGAGACACCCCCGCTTCCGTGATTATCCTGACGGCTTCATCCGTCATAACGCACTCGGAAAGCTTTTCTTTTAACTCATCAAATTCTTTTCCTTCAGAGAACATCCCTGTGATATCAGTCAGTATCTCCATCCTGTGGTCGCCGTATCTTGAGTGGGTGTTCTTAATCCCGCCCGCGACCTTAACAAGCTTTCCGATATGACCCGCAAAGACCATCTCGGAAAAACCCTCTTCCTTCGCTATCATAACAGAGTCGTAAACAAAGTTCGAAGTCATAACGGCGATATCCTTATCTATCCCGCACTTCTTACTAAGGAAGGTTATTCCGTAGTTACCCGGCGCAGCCAAAAGAACTTGTCGCCCTTCCGCTTTCCTTACGCGTATCTCGGTTCTTATCGTATCAACTATCGCCTTCTCGCTCATGGGCTCAACTATGCCCGTCGTCCCAAGAATTGATATGCCGCCGACTATTCCAAGCTTAGGATTAAAAGTCTTCTCTGCGATTTTCTCTCCGCCCGGAACGCTCACTATAACTTCAAGCCCCGTGTTCTCTGCATTTCTGTCCTTAAGAACTTCGTTTAGATTCTCTTCTATCATCTTTCTCGGAACAGAATTTATTGCAGCTTCACCGATTGCCCGGTCAAGTCCCGGCTTGGTAACACGCCCAACGCCTTTTCCGCCGTCTATCACAATTCCGGGGGCATCTGCTATTCTGACGCTGACTTCTATATAAGCTCCCGTCGTCACATCCGGATCGTCGCCGCCGTCCTTAATGACAGAACAGGTCACTTTTTTCCCGCTCTCATCACGCACAATATTGACTATCTCCGCATAGTACGGTATGCCCTTGGGAGTCATTATGTTCACATACTCTATATTCTTTGAATCCAGCAGCATCATAAGCGCAGCCTTCGCCGCAGCCGCCGCGCAGCTTCCCGTCGTAAAGCCGCTCCTTAGTTCCATATGATTTTTTCCTCCGATGCCATGCTTCATTCAATTAATTACAAGAGGCATGACATTAGTTTCATCGATACAACTTATACAAAAGCGAATTGCATATCGCAGCCGCAACGCCGCTTCCGCCCTTGCGTCCTCTGTTTACTATGTAAGGAATATCTTTGTCATTATTTATTATAAGTTCTTTTGCCTCAACGACGTTAACGAAACCTACCGGCACACCTATTATAAGCTCCGGTCTGTAGCCTTCATCCATTAGCTCTTTAAGCTTGATCAACGCAGTCGGCGCATTTCCTATCGCGTAGATTATGGGAACGCCGAGCTTTGCCGCCTTTTCCATGCTGACATAAGCTCTTGTAACGTTTCGCTCTTTGGCTTCCTTCGCAACTTCCTCATCTGCCATGAAGCAATGGACTTCTCCGCCGAATCTTGCGAGAGTCTTCTTGCTGATTCCGGAAAGCGCCATGTTGGTGTCGGTCACGATGTGAGCGCCTTTTTTAATGGCTTCAAGCCCCTTTTCAACCGCGCCGTCCGAAAACATCATGGTATCCGCGTACTCAAAATCTGCCGTGGTATGAATCACACGAACGACCGTCGCTTCGTTATCCTCGGGAAGTGTTTTTCCCATCTCGGCAAGTTCTTTTCTGATTATTCCAAGACTTGTTTTCTCTATATCCGAAGGAAGAATGTGCTTAATTTCCATATTTTGTCCTCTATATACTCTTTTAGCAATTACAAGCTGCACGAATAATTTCCAATATCATCTGAGCTTATGGAAAAATCCCGTATCGTCTTTTTTATCTGACAACACCTCACTGAGGTCACTTATTATATCACCCGTCTTATTGGCAAACTGATACAATGATTTGTCTGTGTACCAGACGTCTCCGCTCTTTACCGCCTGCATGTCGCCAAATATCACATCGCTCTTTTTAAGCTCCTCAAGGTCCTTCGGCGCATCCTCAATGGCAGCGTTGTAAATAAGAATATCAACATCTCTCGCATAGTCGTAATACGCCTCAGTGCTTACGCTAAGATACGATGAATTTCCGTCTTTGCTGTTCTCAGGCGGTGCAACATACACTCCGCCTGCCTTCTCAACCATTTTGGCAAAGTAATCGTCTTTTCCCCTTGTATATATCAGATGTTCCGAATTTATAGAGAAAAAAGAAACTCTTTTGCCCGAAAAATCTATATTATCAAGTGATGTGATTTTTCCAAGCTGTTCAGAAAAAGCCTGCTCGGCCTCTTTTTCTTTTCCCGTCAAAAGACCGTAAATCTTTATCCACTCGCACCTGCCTACAGGATCCTGTTCATAACTCGATCTGTCGATAAAAACAGGAATCTCAAGCTGTTCGAGCTTCTCGATAACCTTTGGAGAATGAAGGATCATCGTCGACTCGATTGCAAGATCGATATCATCAGACACCATCATCTCATAGTTAGGCGCGCTGTACTTTCCGCCGTATTTAAGTGTTCCTTCTTCCATCAGCTTTTTTGCCGAATCTATGTACCAGCTGTCCTTCTCGATTCCCGAAAGGGCTATATTGCCCACGGCGCCTATAGTGTCAAACTGACACATTGCTCCCGATGCGGCAAGATAGATCTTATCAAGAGGCTGCTGTAAGATCTTCACATCTTCTGCCTTAGGAATTTCTTTTCCGTCAGGTACTATAAGGTAATTTCTCCCGTCATTAACGCATATAACCGCGTAGCCACCGGAATATCTGTGTATTCTGTAACAACCGGCAAATTTCGTTTCATCTGTTGATTCATATGTAAGACCTGCGATCACAGGTGGATTTTCAAGTTCGGATTCTGTTTTGAATTTCTCTGATATTTCTGCTTTTTCTTCCGCTTCGCCGGCGGAATCCGCCTTTGAAGTTGAAAAAGTCAGTGTGTAATCAATAAGATAGGGCTTACTCATGGCTGTCGTATCAGCCTGAACGTCCATCTTTTTATCTAAAACAACGGGAATCTCAAATTCGGAATTCCCTTCTGTATTTACTTTATCATATCTTTTTCCGTCTACGATCATGTAGTCGTAATTCGGACTACTCCAAACAATCCTTGCCGTAAACTTGCCTTTTTTGGCAGTTACCGTGCAGGGACTTTCAATCGATGCTCTTCCGCTTCCTCCCGTAAGAGTAACAGATGCGGCATATTCCCCATCCGAAATACTGCCGCATCCAATTACACTTATGGTAAAAAACAGAAGAAACATAATACTTTTTATATATTTGCTCAGTATATTTTTCTGTCTGTTCATTGTGGTTTTCATTTATTTGATAACAGCACCTGTGTGCTCAACATAGAGTTTCTGAACATCTGCGATTCTTCCGAGACCGCTGATCTGGCAATCAACCTTTTCAAATGCACCTGATGCCTCGAATCCGCTCTTCCATGAATCATCGTCATCACCGGCCATATCGTTGTTTGCGTGATCACCTGCAACAACCATAAGAGGACGAAGAACAACCTTCTTGTATCCTGCTGCCTTTACCTTATCGATAACCTTGCTAAGCTCAGTCTCTTCAGGCTCGCCTTCTACTGTTCCGATGAATACGTTCTTGTAGCCAAGCTTCTCCATCTGTGTCTGCATCTGGCTGTAAGTTACGTTTGCAGTGTGTGATGTGCCGTGTCCCATGAGTACAAATGCTGTGCCGTCCTTTTCAGCCGCATCGATGCTGTCAAATTTTGCTTCCTTAACAGCTTCTGCAACAACAGCCTTTGCAACTGTTTCTTTATCCTTATTGATCACTGTTGCATCTTTTCCAACTTCTCCGAGAAGAGGCTCAGCAACAGCAACCTTTGTGAACTTGCTCTCATATTTCTTAAGTGCTTCCATAAGCTCGTCATACTCTGCACCGTGCATAAGGTGTGTAGGCTGAACGATAAGCTCTTTTACTCCGTTGCTGACAGCTCTCTCAAGTGCCTGCTCAACATTATCGATTGCTTCTCCGTCTCTTGCAAGAACATGGTTGATAATGATCTGAGCTGTAAATGCTCTTCTTACCGCGTAGTCGGGATAAGCTGTTGCAAGTGCCTTCTCGATTCCGCCGATATCTTCAGATCTGCTTCCGTTAAAAGAAGTACCGAAGCTTACTACAAGGATTTCCTTGTCACCGATCTTATCTGCATTAAGTGCATCGTCCTTAGACGCATCGCCTGTATCTCTTCCGAAATAATCAGGATCTGCTTCTTCACCTTCAACGAGCTCTTTCTGGCTGTCTGTAAGTGCATCCCAAGCCTTCTTTGCTTCTGCACACTGTTCGTCTGTCTTGTCTGTTCTTTCCTGAACATAGATAGCATCAATCAGCTTTGCAACGTTGTCTGCTGCAGCCTGATCTTCCTCTGAAGCCTCGGGCTTAACATCAGAAACAGTTACCTTGTGATCGTACCATTTTTCCTTTGTTCCAATAAGTGCCACATCGAACTCCTCATCGATTGCGGGAACAGGAATATCGAAGCCGTTAACTTCCTCTGTTGTTCCGTCGTCATATGTCACTGTGTCATTTGTGGGCTGAAGGAGCTCTGCTCCGTCCTTCTGCGCATCCTCAGCAGTTCCGCAGAACAAGTTTACGATGTTCTTGGATGCAAGTGATACGTGGATTGTCATCTTACCGTCTTTAACAGTAAGTGTGCCCTTTCCGTCATTTGCTTCATTTACATGAAACATTGAGCTGTCTGTGTTAAAAGAAGCTGTGTAAACGCCGTCAGCGAGCTCTCCGTCCGCTACGCTTGTCTCTGAAGATGCAGCATCCGCTTCTTCAGCCGATACCTCTACAGAAGCTCCGTCAGCAGGTGCCTCAGTCTGTGCCTTGCCACATCCTGCAAACATTGATACACACAATGCTGTTGCAAGTACTAATGCAAGTGTTTTCTTTTTCATAATAGTCCTCCATGAAAATATATGATTACGAAAGCCGGTGAAGAAAGGTGAAAAAAGCGCTATGTAGTAGTTATCACGGCAAGATGTACAAGCTTTTTACATCCTAATCTTTTATGTGAAACTTCCACATTAATTCTCTCAACAAAAAAGCCCGTGCCGAAGCACGAGCTGATAGTTCATACGATGTAAAAATGCGCAAAAGAATCCAATTTGCTGCGATCTACAGCAAACCACATCTTCGTACAACCAGTTCCTCGTGGCTTGGGTATCCCATGTACAGCGACAGGCAGGTCTCCCGGCTGATCGAAAAATCTCGAATCACGGTGACGAGTTCGTGCAGGAATCACACCTGCTTCCCTTTTCACCCACAGTCCTTCTCTTAATATGAATCCTCATAAACAAAGGGACTGCGGACACCTTCCGCTTTTTATGAAATTTTCATCACATATAATAGCACATCTTTAAGAATAATCAAAACCTTTGCGCACAGATATTCGCTTACTCACATCTGCTAAGTGAAGCACCACCTCTATATGCGTCGGGGAACTCTTCTTCATTCCATGTCTCATAGTATTCAAGCACATTGGAGTCACTTTCAGAAGTCTGATAAGTATACTTAACTCCGTTTGATGATTTTGCCTGTATTATGCACTTTTCACCAAATGACAGCGACTCGATCGTATCAACATGGTCTACAACAAACTCTTCATCTTTAAGATGCCCGTATTTTATCTCTGAGTCCGTAAACTCTACATAGAACTCAGGCTGCATACTTCCGTCGGCTTCATAAGACATAGATGCCGTCTGCCATCTCCCATCCAATTGTGATTTATAATCTTTTAGAGCTGACACAAAATCTGAAGCTGCATCTTCATCTACATTTGAAGCCATAAAGACAGATGTCGGGCCATCATCGCCATATATATCCTCGATTTCCTCAAAAACATCTTTGTTTTTTGAGCCGCAACTTACCACCGACAATGCAACTGTCGTCAAAAAAAGAATCAAAGGCAATCTTCTCATAGCTTACTCTCCATTCTGATGAATCAATCATTAGTAGTCATATATATAATATCATGAATTCCTAATTTTCCTCACATTACGATTCATCAGATGTCTTCTGAGCCTCTGTTCCCTCACTTCTCCGTTTCTTCTATAATTTTATATCCCAGAGCTTCTATATCCTTGGTAAAAGAGCTGTCATCCACTTCTCTGTCGTAGCTGACAACCGCCTCTTTCTTTCGCAGATTTACCTTGGCCGATACACCGTCAATTCTGTTTATCGCACGCTTAACGCGGTTTACACAGCTTTCACAGTGCATCCCTTCAACCTTAAACACCTTGGTCTTTATAACAGGACCGTCAAGTTCTTTATCAGGTTCCTTTACAGACGAACCACCGCCTCCGCAGCATCCGCCTTCACCCTTAAAATGCTTGATTGCTCCACTAAACGCGGCAAATAAAATCATCGCCAAAATCGCGGCAATTATAATATTTGACATAATCGGTACCTCAAATCTTGTTACTGCTTCACTTCTTCGCAATAACCGTTATCCACGACTTATTGCTGTGATGATCGGCTACAACCTTCTTAAAGCCCGCTCCCTTAAGTGCACTCTTGATATCATCGATCGTATGGCACTTCATTCCTTCAACAATCTTCTCAAATCCAAGGCTTGCCTTGTCCATACCGTCCGACTCATTGACGATCATGAATGTTCCACCTGGCTTAAGTGCCTTATTTACTTCACCAAAACACTTCTCAAGTCCGGGCCAGAAATAAATGGTCTCAAAAGCCGTAGCAAGATCAAACTGCTCATTCATATTGAGCTCTGCGACATTTCCCTGCTGCACCTTGCATCGTCCACTCGCTATCATATCCGAGTTAAATGCCTTGGCCTTCTCAACGGATAACTCGGAATAATCAATAGCCGTAAGCTTGGAAGAAGGATATTTCTTCATAAGCGCAGATGCGTTTCTTCCGCCCCCGCATCCTACTTCCAGAATTTCATCCGGCGCGATTGTCTGAAGATGTGACATTCCCCAGTCAGCCATCTTCGCATGTCCGCCGTTCATAGTATCAATCATCATCTTCCCCATAAAACCTTCCGGTTTGCTCACTTGATTTACATACTTTTTAAATAATCCCATAGTCTTCATCCTCTCAAATACTTTTTTACAATGTCACCAAACTCGCATAATTCTCACTAAATGCTCTACTCAACATTCTTAAGTGCTTCACTCATCGGAATCTTACCTATCTTCCTGTACTCAATTACAGCAACAACCGCATAAGTAATTATTCCCATGAGGAACATCTTTACATAAACCGACGGATCAAGCCAGATAACCATCCAGCCGCTCATCATCTGCTTTAACATAACTCTGAATATTCCGACCATAACATAAGACAATATCGGGTACGAAATAAGGAGCGAAGCCACGACCACCAGCGCCGTGGGAACTATATACAGCGCAGCGACCTCTTTTCCCGTATACCCCAGGATCTTAGCCATAGATATCGACTGCACATTCCTTTCGATGATAAGTTTGGACAAAAGATATATCAGTACAATAAACATAACCACCGAAAAGCCGTCTACCATGTACATCAGATTACCCATAGAGATCATAAGTTGCCTCGACACTCTCGTAAGCGACTCTTCATCTACTGTAGTGCCGATATACTTCTCTTCTATATCGGTAATCTCCGTATCGGAGAAATATCCCGAGAACATATCTTCCGAAAGTCCCATTATGTCATTTAGATGCTTTTTGCTCATGAAGACTGCAATTCCGCCGTCGTAGTCATATATTCCCGTTACATTAAAGCCGTAATACTTATCTTCGTAAGGCTCTTTAAGCGTTATCACATCGCCTTCTTTAAGCCCGTACTTATCTGCATAAGCCGATGAAATAAGAACCGTCTTATCATCAAATTCAGCGTGAATAAACTTACTGTTCTCTTTTATCCCGTACAGACTTACATCTTCAACTCTGCTTCCGCCTTCACCCGTTGTCTTAAGTCCGTAAGCAGAGAATTTCTCCGCCGTCGGATTATTTGTACTTATCTTGTTCAGTAAAAAGACATATGAAAAAGCCGCCGACAATTCATCTTCGTCATCTATCGCCCCTGCCGGAATCTGAAGCATATATGTATGCTTTGCAAGCATGTTCTCCGTCACAATCCCCTGAAAATGCACAAGAAGCGGCGGAAGCATCATTCCGAAAAAGAGAAGCAGATTGGCAAACAAAAGCCCCATAAAAAGAATTATGTAACTACTCTTATTCTGAATAAGAATTCTTATACGGAAACGGTCGAAAAACCTTATCTTTTTATTTAAGGCAATCGCAGCACGCGGCTTCTTCCCGCTAAGGTCGCGCTTGATAAGTTTTAAAGGACTTAAACTCAGTTTTTTCCTAAGAACAAAATAAGTTATAAAGATCATTATCACTACAGGAATTGCAGTGGTCTTCCAAAAAGCCTCCGCACTCCAGATCGTCACATATGTAGGAAGTGAATAGCTTCCGTAATACATAGCAACGCATACGTTCTTAAAACATGTATATCCCAGAACATTTCCGATGACCGCCGCGATAACGGTTACTATAAGTGGCATTGACATATAATGTCTTATAAGCTCATTTATCGTATATCCTGACGCCCTGAGCGTACCTATCACAGTAGCTTCTTTATGAATCGTGTTATTGATCGTAACTCCGAATACAAAGGCAACAATGATGATTATTATGTACAAAAGAACTTCCATCATTGCCTTGTCGCCGACGATATCTTCTCCCGTGAACGTAATTGACTGATTAAGATATCCCGGAACAAAATTTTCAAGCGAAACAATATTTGCAAGAGCATCCATCAGATCGTCAGAAACTTTTTTCTCTTCCTCGTCAGTCTGAGGTTTATTGTCATACAGCCAACCATAGTTATAACGAAGCTTACCTTCATCATATTCCGCAAACTGCTTGTCTGATACAACCGAAACGCCAAACGCAGATGCATCAAACATCATATCGTTATTGCTGTAAAAAAGTGCGCTGTAATCAGACAGTGCCACAAGGCCTACAATCTCATAACTCTCACTTCCCGAAACCAGCTTATCTCCGACACTCAGTCCGTTATTATCTGCATACATTCTGTCTATCGCAATCTCATGAAGGCCATCCGGAAGTCTTCCTTCCATCACGCATACCTTGTCTATTTGCTCTCTGTTTGCAAATATTCTCAGTTTTGTGTTGTTATCAAATTCTTTTTCTATATAGAAGTTCTCAAATATGGATACTCCCTTTTTCTCAATCCGCTCTTTTTGCGCGGCGGTTATTTTCTCTTCCGTTCTGAAGTTTCCATCTTCTATGTTATATTTTTCAAAGCTCTCATCATAAGCTTTGATCATGCTCTCACCGGCAACAAGAAATCCCGAAACAAAACCTATTGAAAAGACAAGCAGAATGAAAATAACAATGTATTTCCCTATATCGCCTGTAAGTTCTCTGATAATTCTTTTGTTAAGCGGTTTCCTCATCTTACCAGTCAAGCTCTGCTGCTGTTTGTTTTGTTTCATTTCTGTAACTCTTTCTTATAACGCCGTCTCTTAGTTTCACCACAAAATCAGCCATATTTTTTATGGCGTCATTGTGAGTGACCATGATGACTGTGTTTCCATATTCCTTGTTAACTCTTTCAATAAGTGCAAGAATCTCTTTGGAAGTGTTGTAATCGAGGGCTCCTGTGGGTTCATCGCACAAAAGAATATCCGGATTCTTTACAATTGCTCTTCCTATCGAGCATCTTTGCTGCTGTCCTCCCGACAACTGACTTGGTATTTTGTTCTGATGTTCCTTAAGACCAAGAACCTCTATGATTTCGTCAATATCAAGCGGTTTCTTGGAAAGATATGCCCCAACCTCAATATTTTCTCTGACGGTAAGATTGGGAATAAGATTGTACATCTGAAAAATATACCCAAGGTGCTCTCTTCTGTATGAAGTAAGCGCCTTCTCGTCCATATCCGCCATACTCTTTTCCCTGATTATTATCTTGCCTGAATCGGCGGTATCAATTCCTCCGATTATATTAAGAAGAGTGGACTTTCCGGAACCTGACGGACCAAGAAGTACCACAAACTCTCCTTTTTCAATGCCAAGGCTTATATCCTTAAGTACTTCAATACGGCTTCCACCCTCGCCATAAGATTTTTTAATGTTCTGTAATTCTAACTGCATAATAATTCCTTGTTCTATGGAATGACGCTGTCAATTATGTTTTATCATGTCTATTCTCTCAACAGCCCCAATATCCTCCAATTCTTTTATCATACGATAAACAGTTGCTGTTCCTATTGATTCGTCCTTATTCTTGACAATACAACATATTGTCTTGCATGAAACACAATCATTCTCAGCAATAACCTTAGCCACAATTTTTCTCTGTTTAGTTATTCGCATTCCATTATCGCGTAGCATTCTGATTATCTGTTCATCACTCATCATGTTTTTCTCCAATTCTATTAGTCGCTATACCATCCTGTCCGTTTTAGTTAGCCCCAGCTAACCTATTTGTATTAATTGAGCCCGCATAAAACGGGCTCATCTAAATTAATCAAGTTTATATTCAAGTACCATTTCTCTTTGGGTTCTCTTGATAAGATATACAATAACACCTGCAAATACTGCGATTGCAACAAGTCCTGCCGCAAATCCTGCGCCTACTGTTCCTGTTGTAATAAGTGTTCCAATCTGATATACAAGGAAACCAACTGTAAAGCCTGATGCAAGCTGAAGTCCGATTGCTCCCCAGAGCCACTTTGCAGACTTCATCTCAGAATTCATAGCTCCGAGAGCCGCAAAGCACGGAGGTGTGTAAAGGTTAAACATAAGATATGCAAGAGCTGCAACCTTAGTGATTCCCATTACTGCCGCAACAGCATTACCTTCTCCGATAAGTTCAAGTTCTTCTGTATCAATAAGATTTGAGATTGCAAATACGGTAGCGATTGTTCCTACTACATTCTCCTTAGCGATAAATCCTGTAATAGCTGCTGCCGCAAGCTGCCAGCTCATAATACCTACGATAGGAATAAGAAGGTAAGCAAAAGGTCCTGCAACACCTGCAAGGATCGATGTTCCTTCCATTCCCTCTTCTACAGGCTGGAAGCTGAAGTCAAATGTCTGCATGATCTGAACTACAGTATTGCAAACAAGGATAACTGTTCCTGCTTTTACAATGTATGACTTACCTCTCTCAAGCATTGACTTAACCGCAAACATAAGGCTTGGAACCTTGTACTCGGGAAGCTCGATGATAAAGAAGCTCTTTCTGTACTTCATACCTGTAATAGCCTTGATAAGAAGTGCTCCGAGAAGGATAAGTAAAATACCACCCATATAGCAGATGAAGCTTACCCATCTTGATTCAGGGAAAAATGCACCTGCAAAAAGTGCGATAACGGGAAGCTTAGCTCCGCAAGGCATAAATGTTGCAAGCATAGCTGTTGCGCGTCTTTCCCTCTCATTTCTGATAGTACGGCAAGCCATGATCGCAGGAATGCCGCAACCGGTACCAATAATCATAGGAATAACCGACTTTCCCGAAAGACCTACTCTCTTAAAGATAGGATCAAGCACAACTGTTGCTCTTGACATATATCCGCAATCTTCAAGAAGTGCGATAAGGAAGTACATTACCATAACAAGAGGAAGAAATCCTACTACCGCTCCTACACCGCCGATGATACCATCAACGAGAAGTGCATAAAGAAGCGGATTTGCATCTGCCATCGCATCTCCGACCATTCCCTGGAAGTCTTCGATCCAACCTGCAAGAATATCAGCAAGCCATGTTCCGACTGTTGTCTGTGAAATATAGAAAACAAGCCACATGATAGCTGCGAAAACAACTATTCCGATAACAGGATGTGTGATCACGTTATCGATCGTATCACCGAAGTTCTTATCCTTTGTAAGCACCTTACGGTTCTCAACTTCGCTCACGATCTGATTTACAAATTCAAAACGCTTTCTGTCAGCTGCTTCAACCGCTGCCTTATCATGAACATCAACATCTCCCTGTCTGTAAGGCTCCTTCTGTCCTTTTCCTTCAAGTGAAGCTGCAACCTTAACAACGTCTTTAAGACCGTTCTCAGATGTTGCAACAGTCTTTATTACAGGACATCCGAGTTTCTCTGCCAAAGCTTTCTCATCAATTGAATTGCCCTTTTTATCATTGGCATCATTCTTGTTGAGTGCAACAACAACAGGAATTCCAAGTTCCAAGAGCTGTGTTGTAAAGAAAAGGCTTCTGCTTAAGTTTGTTGCATCAACGATATTTATTATCGCGTCGGGATGCTCATTCTTTACATAAGCACTTGTGATACTCTCCTCAGAAGTAAACGGTGACATCGAATATGCACCGGGCAGATCGACAGCGATCAGCTCCTTTCCACCGTCATAATAACTCTTTTTAATAGCATGCTCTTTCTTGTCAACAGTAACTCCCGCCCAGTTACCAATCTTTTCGCTTCTTCCTGTCAGAGCGTTGTACATGGTCGTTTTTCCGCTGTTGGGATTACCTGCCATTGCGATTCTCATTACAATTCCTCCTAAAAATCGTTTAAAAAAATTTATGGAAATGCAGATTTCTGCGCATCCTTAGATATTGATAGCACCCGCTAACTCAGGATCAATATTATATCTGGCATCCTTAATAGCGACCACCAGATTACGTTTCTTATCAACGACCGTAATCTTCTCTCCGCTGTAGCAACCAAGTGAAAAAAGGAAACTCTCCATCTCCTCATCTCCATCTGTGTCTATAGCATCAATTATGTATTCCTTACCAAGTTCTGCGTCATTAAGTGTCATATTACCCTCCTGTAACTCAAGTTAGCTTCGCACAATAACTATTAGCTATTGCTAACCTCACACATAGAATATTCTTATTAAGAATATTTGTCAATAGTATAATCGAAAAAACATTTTGTCCGCCGAAATCGCAGAAAAAATGCCGCATTGGCAAGATGCGGCATTTTGTGTAGGAGATTTCTTATAACATACGTATGTCACACGTTAGATTTACCTAACTGAGCTCATGTTAGCATTTGCTAACTCTTTTGTCAACACTTTTACGTTAGTTTTTGGTAACTTCTCATTATTTTTTGTCTATTTTGCTTATATCATAGCCTTAAAATCTATGATAGACTTCACCGGTGACTTGTTAGCTATTGCTAACTCAATATTTTTCTTATTTTAGAGAGGAGCTTTAACTATGAAAATCAAAGTTTTGTCAGTCATCTGCTCTGCTATTCTTGTATTTTCTCTTACAGGATGCGGAAAAGAAGCCGGGGATTCATCTGCTCCCGATGCTGATAACAATGCAGAGGAAGCTGCCGATGCCGCAACTGAGAGTGCAAGCGTCAATGGTACCTTCGTAAAAATGAACATCCCTTACGGAGATTTCTTTGCAAATGAATTCGAAGGCGGAGACAGCGTTGATGCCGTATCAAGTGCAACAATGACCAAAGCCGCAAACGACAAACTCACAGGTGGTACATATCATCTTAAAGATAACAGCAAGATCTTAGGTGTCAGTTTTCCCGTATGCATTCCTGAAGGAACTACACTTGACGAAAGCTTAAAGGTAAGCGATGAAGCAGCTTTATATGATGCTGCCGACTACTCTTATGTCGCACTTACAGATATTCCCAAGAATTATAAAGAACTTTCAACCGATGCTTCCGGAAAATATTCATTTAGCAAAACCATGGGCGATGCTGAAGATTTTGCCCCCGGCGAAGCAAGTATAAATACAGCTACCCACTGGGGTGATTATGAGATTGATCTTGATGAATCGCTTTCTTCTCAGATAGTATTTGCCGCAACTATCCATACAACCGAGGGTAAGACTTACGGAATGCGCTCACTCGAAAATGTATGGCGCGGCTTTGAGATTGCATTTGCAACAACAGAAAGCTACAAAGAGCCTCATGGCAATACTGTAGCTTATCTTCCTTATACAGATCTTCCCGGAAAGACAATCGACGAGATCGTACTTTACACAGCAGAAGGCGTAAAGAAAACAACTGTAAACCTTTATCTGCCTTTAAAATTTGATAACGAGATAACTGTTGCGGATACAGCGCTTAAAAACAATAAAACTACTGTTAAAGTAACCGGTTTCCCTGATGATTACGAGCCTGAATATTCAGTTGAAGGTGACAGCAGCGATATCACATGTGACGGAACAAACATCACATGGAAAGATGCGCTTGCAGGAAAATACACACTTACAATAAGCGATAAGTCCGGAGTATATGCTCCTTATTCAGCTGATTTCGTCCTTTCAACAGACAAAGCTGCTGCCGCTGCAAGTGAAAACGGCGTAGTTAAAGCCGACAACGCTTCAGATGATGAGTTTGCAGCATACATCAAAAATATCGAAGCATACGACGTTAACGGCAACGAAATATCCGGAACAGGTCACAAGGGCGCAAAGATCATCAAAGAAGACGGAACAGTCGACAAGACACTTTCAAATGTTTTTGATAAAACAGGAAAGTTTAAAGTTGTTGTAAAATCTTCGGGATATCCGGATGTTACACTTGATGTTGATATCACTGAAGTTGCTCCCCAAAAAGACGAGCAAAAGCACTAATACCGTTTATTTTTTCAAAAGGAGCAATATCTGCCATGGTTTTCTTATTATCTTTATTAACGGCTATATTATTTGTTCTCCTGTTTGAAAAACCGCTTCAAAAAAATCCCATACCATTCTATGTGATTTTTTCAATCCTCTCCCTTGCAACGATCATCTCACAGTTGCAAGGGATAAATCCCGGCGGTTTTGCAGGCAAATATCTATATCCCATGTTCACCAAAGCGGGTCTTGGCACCGCATTTTTTGTTTTGGTCATGTATGCTGCAACATTTAAAAACGGATCAAAGCCAATAAAGCTTATTATGCCCATAAGAGGTCCGCTATCGATCATAGCTTCTGTTCTGGCATTGGGACACGTTTTTTCTTATTCGGCTTTATTATCGCCAAACGTTTCGGCACTGTATATCTTCTCAGTGATCATGCTATGCATCATGATTCCTCTGTTCATTACTTCTTTTATAAAGATAAGAAAAAAAATGAATCCGCGTGCCTGGAAAAAACTGCAGCGCTTTGCATATATCTTTTATCTGCTGATCTATGCGCATATTCTCTTGCTGTATGTTCGCGGTGCACTAAGAGGTGATTCAAGGTCCTCAATGAATATCCTTGTATATTCCATTGTATTCCTGTGGTATTTTATCTGCCGCCCTTTAAAGGCTTACAGTACAAATCACAAGGACTTTAACCTTGATAAGTACAGATACATATCGCTTATTCCGGTCGTTATTGTTTCACTTGGTTTCTATCTTTATGTGACAAATGCTTCGGTTTCTGCCGCTGCTACGGATGATAACAGCTCATCTTCGGAGAGCACCGAACAGGAAGCAGACTCTGCATCCACAGTCACAGACGGCGTTTACAGTGCCACATGCTTTGGATATGCAGGAGACATAACGGTTGAAATAACAGTAGAAAACGGAGAAGTCACAGATATTACTCTTCCGAATTACGAAGACGAAGATGATTACAAGCATTTTTCCGAAGAACTGATAGAAACACTAAAGCAAGCCCCTCTTGCTGACGCAGATACCGTAAGCGGCGCAACATTTTCAACGCGAGCCGTTATCGACGCTTACAATGAAGCACTTAAGCAAGCCGGTTTGAAATAACTTTTTTACCGTTATTGAGAAAAGTTCTCGTTAACAGCCCTGTACATATCTTCCCTTTGGAATTCTATCTTTCTATAATTATTAATTACCAAAACATATAACAACACGCGCATTTCCGTATAGCGCGCAGAAAGGAAAATTATATGATCAAGTGGAGTACGGTTGGAAAGATAGCCTGTGGTTTTTTGGTTGGAACGGCAGGAGTTAAAATTCTGGGAAGCAATGACGCAAAGAAATGCTACACCCATATAACCGCCGCTGCATACCGCTGCAAAGATTCAGTTATGGAAACATATACGAACATCAAGGAGAACTGCCAGGATATCAGCGCTGACGCAAAAGAAATCAACGAAAGCAGATACGCCAAAGAAAGAGAAAAAGAGATTGCTGATGCCAAAGCCGTCCTTGAAAATGCAGGAGTATAAGCAAGAGGCGCTATATGAGATGTAAAATACTTCATGAATCAAAAGAAAGAATGAGAGTCCATTTATACAGGTCGCACATGGCACCATACGAAGCCGACCGACTTGAGTATTATCTGGACTCTTTTGATTATGTAAAAAAAGTTTCGGTAAACGAAAGAACATCGAATGCCATCATATTTTTTGACCAAAACAAACGTGATGAAGTCCTATCTTCACTCGCGAATTTTGACATTATAAATACCGAGGTTACGGTTCCCGAACACACAGGGCGCGAACTTCGTATAGAATATGAAGATGAGATGTTCTTTCATATTGCACGAAAGGTACTCAATCAACTCTTTCTGCCCGCTTCTATCGGCAGGCTGATAATCATTTGGAAAGCTATTCCGTATATCATCAGCGGAATTAAAACTCTGCTGCAGGGAAAGCTCGAAGTATCCGTTCTTGACGCAACAAGTATCGGAGTTTCTTTGCTTCGCGGAGATCACAATACCGCAGGTTCCGTAATCTTTCTTCTGAAAATCGGCGAGATAATGGAAGAATGGACACACAGAAAATCTGTGGACGACCTTGCAAGGGCAATGTCACTTAATATTGACAAAGTCTGGGTTATAACAGATGATTCTCAGGAAATTCTTGTAAATATTTCCGATGTAAAAATTGGTGACAACATAGTGGTTCGCACAGGAAGTATGATTCCTTTGGACGGAATTGTTTTACACGGCGATGCCTCCGTCAATCAGGCGGCAATGACAGGCGAATCCGCTCCCGTTCATAAAACAATCGATTCCCTCGTATATGCGGGAACCGTTCTCGAAGAAGGAGAACTTATCATCTCTGTGCAAAAAGCTCAGGGCTCGGGAAGATATGACCGAATCGTAACAATGATCGAAGAGTCGGAAAAACTCAAATCCGACACCGAAGCACATGCTTCCCACCTCGCAGACAGGCTTGTTCCTTACACATTTGGTGCAACTCTCCTTACATGGCTGTTTACACGGGATGCCACAAAAGCCACATCTATTCTGATGGTGGATTTCTGCTGTGCACTTAAATTGTCAATCCCCATCGCCGTTCTTTCCGCAATGCGCGAAGCCGGAAATCATAAAATCTCGGTTAAAGGCGGCAAATTTATGGAAGCCGTGGCTGATGCAACTACAATTGTTTTTGACAAGACGGGAACTCTTACTTATGCCAATCCCAAAGTATATGATATTGTCACGTTCAATGATTCAGACGCGGATGAAATGTTAAGGCTTGCCGCATGCCTTGAAGAGCACTATCCTCACTCTATTGCAAACGCTGTTGTAAAGGCTGCCGAAGATAAAAATCTTTCACATGAAGAAAAGCATACTAAAGCCATGTACATCGTTGCACATGGAATTTCAAGTACCATCGATAATCAGAAAGTATGTATCGGAAGCCATCATTTCATTTTCGAGGATGAAGGATGCAGTATTCCCGAAACAGAAAAAGAACGTTTTGATAAGCTTCCTGATGAGTATTCGCACCTATATATGGCGATAGGCGGAGTTTTGTCAGCAGTCATACTTATAGAAGATCCGATCAGAGAAGAAGCTCCGTCAGTTATAAAGAAGCTAAAGAACATCGGATTTGAAAATATCGTAATGATGACAGGCGACAGCGAAAGAACTGCTGCATCGGTCGCTTCAAAAACGGGCGTAACCAAGTATTTCTCAGAAGTTCTGCCTGAAGACAAAGCCACATTTATTAAAGCAGAACACGAAGCAGGTCGAAAAGTCATAATGGTCGGAGACGGAATAAACGACTCTCCCGCTCTCTCCGAAGCTGATGCCGGAATAGCCGTAAGTACAGGTGCTTCAATAGCAAGAGAAATTGCTGATATAACTATATCTTCCGAAGATTTATCCGTTCTCATAACATTAAAAAAACTGAGTAACAAACTTATGGGCAGAATTGACTTTAACTATCGCACAATACTGGGATTCAACTCATTCCTTATCGTCATGGGAATACTCGGAATCTTCACCCCAACCACAACGTCACTTCTGCATAACACATCGACGGTTGCACTTAGCATAAAGAGCATGACAGATCTGCTTGAATAACCTCCCAGCTCTATCTAAGTTTTAAAAATGCAGTAGACCAACTTAATGATCTACTGCATTTTATGTATATTGCAATATTAACTTGTTATTTCTGAAGCTGTTTGGAAATGATCGTCCTATCACTGTCAGATATACCCAAATTACTAAATGCCTGATCTAACGTAACTGATGTGTTCTTCATCAACATCTTAACACTCTGTACCAATGTATTGATTCTGCTAGCTTCAGCACTCTTTATTGTTTCTGCTTCAGCATACTGTTCTGCATATTTCTTTACTGATTCACACACAATATCACGCCCTTCCTCTGTTTCTTTGAAATGATGAACTCCTGCGGCCAGTTCTTCATAATGCATGTCTTTGGAAGACTTTGCATGAAAATCCTGAATAAGCTTTCCTATTGCATCATTTCCTTTGTACGCTCCATTCACATAAATGATATGTGATCCATCATTCAATGGTTCTCCTGTTTCCAAAACAGTTCTGTCTGCTCTATATAATGAAGGAATTCCTGTCCAGCAGAAAAGAAGATATAAGATTCCTTTACCTATTTATGAAATCTAATCTAGTGGACTATATGCAATAATAACATAACCATCTTGCGAATCAGCCAATTTTATTATACTCTTTTTTGTACTCCACTCGTACCAACGATCCTCGATATCATCTGGTTCCCCATATAGCTTTGTGTACTCTGCTTTTATTTCATTGGCTAACTTGTTTGGCGTATAAGCGCAGTCATCACTTATAGTGTACATCAATACTACACTTGATAATGTAGCATTATTTTCAAACTTAAAAACTGCTGCCCATGTAATGCCTTCTCCCCCCTTATAATCATCAAACTTTCCTACAATAGTCTCACTATCCGTCACCATCAAAGAACCTGTTTCGGGACATTTCTTACTCATAGTGTAAAAAGCCGTGTCTATATCAGTCCCCCAAGCCAAGTTTTCATAAAAGCCATTCTTTTTTGTATTTAGATTAACTAGCAATATTGCGCCAGCGGCAATAACCAAAGCTATAAAGGCAACTATAATCGACATTACTTTCTTTGCCGCTCCAATTTTTGCACCACAATTCAAACAAACATCACCACCATCAGGAATCCTGGCTCCACACTTACCACAGATCATTCTTTACTCCTCCTAGCTTACGTCCTTTACCAAAAGTCTAATTTTTAAAATATACCATATCTTGCAAAAAGCCAATACATGAAATATATAGTTGTAAACATCATACAAAATAGTCTTCTAAAATAATAGGCGGCACATGGTAAACCATCACCACGTACCGCCCTATTATACTAATTTTATGCCATCTTCCACTTCTCAGACTGCATCTGAACCGAGATCATATGCTTGTAGATACCGTCAAGTTCTCTTAACTTTGAAGGGCTGTCTGATTCTGCAACCGTTCCGTCCTTAAGAACAACTATCTTATCCGCTCCGTCTACAGTTCTCATACGATGTGCAATAATAAGAACTGTCTTATCCTTTATAAGGTCGCTGATTGCTTCCTGAATGAGCGATTCGTTGTCTACATCAAGAGACGCTGTCGCTTCATCCATGAGGATAATAGGTGAATCCTTGAGGAATGCTCTTGCAATAGATATTCTCTGGCGTTCACCGCCTGAAAGCTCAGATCCATTCTCACCTATAAGTGTGTTATAGCCATCGGGAAGTTTTTCTATGAATTCATCACAGTGAGCAAACTTAGCTGCTGACATAACTTCTTCATCCGTAGCTTCTTTTCTACCAATCCTGATATTCTCAAGTACGGTATTATTGAAAAGAGTAACATTCTGGAAGACGATTGAATACATAGACAAAAGCTTCTCCGGATCGATCTTCGAAATATCCATTCCGCCGACCGTGATCTGTCCCGCATCGATATCCCAGAATCTTGAAGCAAGTCTTGAAACTGTAGTCTTACCGCCGCCCGAAGGTCCGATGAGTGCTGTAACTTCGCCCTGCTTAGCAACAAAGCTGACATCTTTAAGAACTGTCTCGCCATCCTCGTAGGAGAACTTTACATTCTTAAATTCAATGTCATAGCCCTTGTTTGAAAGAGTTTCCGTTCCCGTCTGCTCATAATGTGAAAAGATTTCATCCATTCGCTCACACTGTGTATCTGTCGCGATAAGTGCCGAGAAATTCTGAAGTGCGATCTGAAGGGGCTCATACATTCTTGAAACTACAAGTAAGTACATGAAGAATGTAACAACATCAATCTCATTTTTGATAAGAAGTGCAGATCCTGTTACCGCAACCGTACCTATTCCCAATTTGAGTATCATCTGCGCGCTGCAGACAAATGCTGCATTTAAGAACTCCGAGAAAATATTGTGAGACTCAACATCTTTTATCTTCTTCGTAAGTCCTACCATATATGAATCCTGCGCATTGTATGCCTTAAGATCTCGTACAGTCTCAAGCGCTTCCTGAATTCCGTCAAGACATGCAACCTTGTATCTGCTTCCTCTTCGGTTTACAACATGCATCACATTTCTTGATGTAAATACTATAATGAAAGCAACGGGAAGAACCCATACTGCTGCCACAGCCATTCTCGCATCAAAGAAGAAAAGGCTGACAACAACAATCGTAGTTGAAATAAAAGCTCCCACAAGTTCGGGCAGCCAGTGCGACGAAGCAGTCTCGATCATCGCACAATCCGCCATGATAGTATTTGTAAGATCGGCAAGATCTTTTTTTCCAAAAAACGAAAGAGGAATCTTTCTAAGTTTCTCAGCAAGTGAACGTCTTCTTACACCACTCTCCACATAGGTTGAAAAGAATGTCGCATTATATTGCAGATATTCCGTAAAAGCAATAAGTGCAAGGCAGATAAGACCGCCTACCACAAACAGCATTACATGTTCCTTTGGAATACTGCCATCCAGCAGATCTCCTGCCATTGTAAAAAGAATACCAACAGGCATCATCTGTGCAAGATTTGCTAAAGTGCACGCCCCGAAAGCTTTCACCATATCTTTGGTACCCTGCTCCGAAAGCGCATATTTATGTTGCATTTTTTCCATTATACTCATGCGCCCTTACCTACCTTCCAATTAACAGACTTCTGATACTCGTTCCACATATGGCTGTAGATACCGTTCTTTTTAATAAGCTCATCATGCTTACCTGATTCTGCCACTTTTCCACCTGACAAAACGCATATCTTATCGGTATCAACAACTGTAGATAAGCGGTGTGCGATCATTATTACAGTCTTGTCTTTTGACAGATTTGCAAATGCCTGCTGAACCATGATCTCATTGTCAGGGTCTGCAAAAGCCGTCGCTTCATCAAGAATAAGGATTGGCGCATTCTTAAGAAATGCTCTCGCAATTGAGATTCTCTGGGCCTCTCCGCCTGATACGTAAGTCCCCTTACTTCCGATCATCGTGTGTATACCATCCGGAAGCTTTTCGATAATATCCCAGCACATGGCATCTTTAAGAGCCTTAATAACTTCCTCATCCGTCGCGTCGGGTCTTCCCATTCTGACATTGTCCAAAATTGACATCTTAAGAAGCTTACTGTCCTGAAAAACGTATGAAACCTGCTTCATAAGCTCGTTGGTCGCAATATCTTTTACATCGACTCCGCCAATCTTAATGCTGCCCTCTTTAACATCCCAGAACCTTGCGATAAGTGAAGCGAGCGTGGTCTTACCGCCTCCCGAAGGTCCGACAAACGCAACATGCTCACCGGGCTTAATATCAAGTGTGATGCCGTCTATCGCATTCATCTTGTTTTCGTCATAAGTAAATTTGATATTGTCTATGCTGATTCCGCTATTCTTAGGCACCTTCGGATCTGCTGCCTCTCTAAGCGGTTCAACTTCCAAAAGAGAATACATCCTGCTGAGAGCATCTTTAACTATCATCTGGCTCTCTCCCGCGTATGCCACTTTCATAAGTGTAACCGTGAGAATAGGTGTGATTATGATGTAGAAAAGAATGTTATACAAAAACGGATCCGTTACCACATTTCTTGCAAAGATAAAACTGCATGCAACAAGTGCCGCAAATATTGCATTTGCCGCCGTGGTAAAGCCTATCATAGGCATCCTCATGCCGACGGTATAGGTAATAGTCCACTTTTCATATTTATCAATCGCATCTTTGAATCTTTTAAAAGAAAATACAGACTGACCGAAAGTCTTTACAACAGGTATACCTCTTACATATTCAACAGCCTCGGCAGACATCTCATCGAGGGCATTCTGATATTCCTTCATGTCGTTCTGCATCTTTTCACCCATCATACTGCCCATCATAAGAAAGGCCAGAACAGCAGGAATAAGACAGATAAGACCTATCTTCCAGTCAAAAATAAGAAGCATAGCGATGAGACCAATAGGAGTTGCATAGCTCACCGCTTTGTCGGGAAGGCTGTGCGCAAGATATGTCTCCGTAGCAGCACTTGAATCAGCAACTATCTTTCTTATCTTTCCGCTTCCCTGAGATTCGATATATCCCATCGGAAGCTTCATTACATGCTCCATCATCCTGGTTCTCATATTTGCCTGAACCCTGAATGCGGCAACATGTGAACACATAAGAGCTGCGATATAAATCACCATCGCCAGAAGGCTCATTCCTACCGCACTCCAGCCGTAAGATACAATATGTGTCGCCTTTCCGAAATCGGGACGTACTTCAACAACCTCTTTAATAATGCACCATATGTAATAAAATGGTACCAGTGCTATGATCGCACTTATCGCAGCCAGTATCCATGAACTTATGGTAAAGTACTTGTGATTTCCCGCATACTCAAACAGCTGCGAAATAACGCTCTTTTTCTTTTCCATCTTTGCTCTTTCCTCCGCTTGTGTTTTGTTAGTTTTAGCTAACCAATAATTAAACTTATCTTGAGTGTCTCTTCGACATTCTGATATATAATATCACTATTTGTTAGTTTTTGCTAACTGTTGAACAAAAAATTTTGGAGCAACACTTAATTAGATGTTGCTCCAAAATCTCAAAATAATCCCTTTTATAGTCTTACCCGTAGCTTTATTTATTCCAATACTTCTTTACTTCTCTGTAAAAATTTTCATGTGTTCCGGCAAGAATAACAACTACAAGTTCGTCATTAACATACTCTACAGTATATGCCACGCGATATTCCGTCCTGTTATATCTGAAACCATATGACAAAATTCCTTCAAGATCACCATGTTTTTCCTCTCCTACTGTAGGATCAGCTTTAATTTCATCAAATGCTTCCTTGAATAATTCCTTTAAATTCTTGTCTTTCAATTTCTTTATATACTTACCGGTAGCAGGAGAAATAATAATATTTGCCAATTACTTACTCCTCCTCACCAAATACATCATCATATGACATCGATTTCATTTCACCTTTAGCCATCTTATGAGCTTCATTTAGCATTTCCTTTATGGCAGGTCTGACTTTCGATTGTCTTGACTTAAATTCTTTTAAGAGATCCTTTCCCGAATACCCTTCATTTATTAATTCTTCAAGTATTTCTTCCGCAAATTCCCCGTTAGACTCCAAACGAGCAGGACGAATAACAAGTTCATTGTCTCTTATAATGCATTCTGCCTTGTCATCAAAACCAAGCTTTTCAAAAAATGCTCCCGGTATTGTTAATTGACGTTTGGAAGATATACTGATTATTTTCCTGTTCAATCCTGCAATCATCGGCTTTCCTCCTATATGTAAACCAATTTCACATTTTCTTTGTTTCTTGGTTTCATTGTAATCAAATTTCTTTATTTTTTCAACTTCAGTATAGTATCTTTATACTTTTTTCATTCTTATAATAAAGTCTGTATGATAGCCACAGCATAATACACAATAAAAATGAAATTAGTATACCCTCCGCATATGACCATATGAAGTCCCTTTGGAAGTTTACGTGATAATGGTTTTAATAGAAAAAGAAATCCCGGTGATATAAGCGCCATCCACTGAGGAAATACCGTTTTTCCTAACGCTATAAGAATTATCAAAATAAGAAGTCCCAAGCCTTCACCTGCATACAATATAAGTGCAAGCTTCTGAAAATACTTCATGGCTATATCCAAACCGGCCCTATGTTCATCGTCTCCCAGAAGTCCAAGATACGCACAGTGACTGTGATATGCACCTCCTGCAATAATACCGAAACAACTTAGCAAAAATGCCGCAAACGCAGCATTATGAAATGACTCATCCGTAATCATTACAATGTGATAAAAGCCTATGCAATAAAGAAACGCCGCAACAGGCCCTATCAAACCTCCCAGCGTTACACGCTTAGGAGGAAGCTTTTTCATAATATCAATAATGGGATTTATTGTTCCGTCCTGCACATAATCATTCTTATCAAAGTATAAGGTCATGTCTCCGCAAAACATAAGAAGTGCTCCTATAATTCCTACCGTAATTACCGCTGTCATATCTGCTCCTTTTCGATATTCAATAAAAGTCCCGTGCCCTTAAACAATTCGTCCAACAGCACGGGCATAAATGCAATTTCTTCTTAATAACTATCACCCTACCCCCACATCAAGCGCCATCATCATAATGAACCCTGCCGCAAAACATACCGTTCCTATATTGGAGTGTTCACCTTCAGACATCTCAGGGATCAATTCCTCAACTACAACATAGATCATCGCTCCTGCCGCAAAACTGAGAAGATACGGCATCATTGGAATAAGTACTCCGGATGCGACTATTACCAGAATTGCTCCGATTGGCTCAACTATTCCCGACAGTACGCCATACAGGAAAGTTTTCCCTTTCGGCACTCCCTCACCAAGAAGCGGCATTGAAACTATCGCTCCCTCAGGAAAGTTCTGTATTGCAATACCCAGTGCCAAAGCAAGTGCTCCCGCATAAGTAATGGCACTGTTTCCATACATCCATCCCGCACAAACTATTCCAACCGCCATTCCTTCGGGGATATTGTGAAGCGTAACGGCAAGAACGAGCTTTGTTGTTCTCTTAAGCCCGCTTCTCGGACCTTCCTCAAGCTTATCAAGATGCATATGAGGAGTCACAACATCAAGAACAAGTAAGAATAGCATTCCTATTCCAAAACCGATAGATACGGGAACAAATCCCATCTTTCCCATCTCAGCGGTTTGATCAAGCGCCGGCAATATCAAACTAAAAAAAGATGCCGCAACCATTACACCTGATGCAAAGCCCGTAAGAGCACGCTGAGTCTTTTCTCCTATCGCTTTCTTAAAAAAGAACACGGTCGCTGCTCCAAGCGCAGTTCCGATAAATGGGATCATAATAATCTGAAACATAGAACCTTCTTTCTAACTTATATCTCTCCCACTTCGTAGGATGTTACGTTTTCTTTCTTACATATAATGGCAGAAGTACCATTATCAATATTAATTATATCATCTATTTGAAGCCCAGCTTTTTTAAGAAGTACTTCAAATTCTGCTTTTGTCCGTTCCTTTCCGTTACAGAACACCCACATCTGTATGTCACATATATATCCTTTTATACAAGCAGGATTGTTCGAATCAAGGATAATCTCATCAATTATCACAAGTTTACTGTCATCGCCCATTGCATCTTTTACATTTTTCAATATAAGTTCAGATTTTTCATCATCCCAGTCATGCAAAACTCTGGAAAGAACAAATATATCTCCCGTAACCTGCAAAGGTTTAAAGAAATCAGCCTCTTTAAAAACACACCTTGTGCTAAATCCATCTTTCAAAAGCCCTTCTTCCGCTGCATCTTTCGCCTGACTCAGATCAAGTATGGTGCCCCTGGCCTGAGGATAATATCTCAAAAACTTCTTTATTATGGTTCCTGTCCCGCCCCCTACATCCACAATATCGATACAAGAAAATTTGCTTTCAAGTTTTATAAACAGAGCCTCAAGATCAAGTTGTTTGCTTACGGAGCTCATCATCTTGTTAAATGTAGAAAAGCGGTCTTCATCATTCTCAAGATTATTAAAAAGTTCATCCTCTCCCAAAAGTTCCATCGGTGCTTTGCATTCAACCATGGAATCATACATTTTCATCCATACTTTTATACATTCTCTTCCGCAAAACAAAGTGTAATCTTTAAGTGAATCTTCCGAATCCTCCGCAAGATACTCTCCCATATCAGTCAAGCTGTAGACTTCATTTTCACATCTTATTATTCGATACTGTTCCAACGGTCTAAGTATTTTTATAAGATAAACCGGATCTACATTAAGATCCTCTGCCAAAAGATTCAGCTTATTTTTTTCTCTTTTTATAGAATCAAATACACCGAGTTCGCAAGCGGAATAAATAATCGCAGTGCTCATAAATCCATTGATGAGCATCTGTGTTTGGTTTTTTGCGTTCAAAATCATCTCACCCTTTCATCATTAGTACTTATCCAAGAATTCAATAAGCTTGCCAACTACAAAATCATTGTCATATATATCATGATTTCCGTCCAAAGTCTGAAATGAAACATTATCATTTTTCACTTCATCTCTGTATCCGACCAAACTACATTCTGTTGGTAGAATTTTATCATTGTTGCCCTGAAATACGATTATCGGCAAGTCGACATTGTTTACTCCGTCAAGCGCCGAATAATCGGCATATTCTTTGTAGAATATACGATTATAATCCTCAGCCCCGTATATCATCTGTTTTGTAATAAAATTGGAAAACTTCTTATAATACATCTTTGCATATTCAATTCCGCTGTTAAATGCGGCAATTGCAGCAACTGCCCTCACCTTAAATGAATAATCTTTTAAAATAGCACAGATTGCGTATGCTCCCACACTGTGCCCGGTGAAATACAGCGACTCATAATTATAGTTTTCTTCAACATCATTCAATACAGCCTTTAGATCAATGATCCATTGCTGATAGCCCTTAGGAATGTATATACCATCCTTTACAAATTTATCTACAACATCAAAAGAATATATATCATATCCCGCATCAGACAATGCAATAATAAGCTTTCTGTAATCAGGACAAAAAAGCCCCGTTCCCTTATTCAATACAGCCAGTTTTTTACTTCTTTCCGTACCTCTTGTAAATAAGTATTTTGTAAGCTCTCTTTCTCCCGATGTTACCGTTCCCTTTTTCACAGATATATTCTCTTTTTCAAAACAGGAATAATCTGTCTGTGCCGGATTCAGTTTAAGCTTCATTCTAAAGACAACAAACAAGACCCCAAAACCTACCAACCTGCATAGCATCATTAAACAGATTAGTATTGCGACAAGAATAATAATTAAAGAAGTAACCTTCATAATTTTCATGCCTCCCCGCAGTCAGTATTTAAAAGATCTTTCATTTTGATCGGAACAATTTTTTCTTCAGGTACATCTCTGCTTGTCCCTATCATTCTTCCAATCTCATTCCAGTACTTAGCCGCAGTAAGGTTATGCTGCTGTAAGAGTTTATCGTCAGATTCGCTTTTTATCTTTGAATAGTGGATATTCAGATAATTCCTTATTGTATTTGGCCACTCTTTTTCAAAAAGTCCTCTTATATCAAGGTTATCCTCTTTTTTCAGGATTTCACTTAACTCAATGTTTAAAACGTCATCATTTTGATACGGATCCAGCACGCCTCGCTCATCCCTCGGAATCAGATATCTTGGATTCCAGATTATTTCTCCATGCGACTCCGTCATGCTAAGACTTCCGGACTCTGTATACAGTGTTATTCTCTGCATAAGATAAACATAGTTATCCGGATTATCACTGTTTAATTCATTTTGAATCTTTATCTGGCAGGGAATATTCTTAACCTTTCCCGAAAGCTGACTAAACATTCCAACGTTCAAAAGACTGTTTTCATCAATCTCCCAAGGCGTAAATCCTTTTAATACTCTTCCGATAACATCTATGAGAGGCAGAAGCACCTGCAAACTGCAGGATGCTTCCAGATAAACAGGTCTTGTTTTTTCAATAAGCCTATTTGCCATCTCAATAAATTTATTTGTCACCGGTAAATAGGAATAGAACATCTCGACAAAATAATGGCAATTATTCTTCTTAGCTGCCATATAACATTTGCGCATGTCATCAAAATGCACCGGTTGTTCCTGAATGACATGAATTCCTTTTTCAAGAAAAGCGAGGGCAAGCTCAGTTCCTTTACCTCCGACAATGTTTGATCTGACAACAACACATGCCAGATCGACATCATCTTTTGAAATATCATTCACATCAGTATATAGCCTTACATTCTCTCTTTCGGCAATTTCTTTGGACTGACTGCTCCCCGTAGAAAGAATTCCGACCAGTTCATATTTGTCATCGGATAACTTTACTCCCTCTATGTAAAATCTTCCGAAAGATGTTCCGCATACGACAGTTCTTATCTTACTCACTAAATCTCTCCTTCCTCAGCGTCACATATCTGTTCTTCGATAACTCCTGCCAAAGCTTCAATAGTCGGATGTTCAAAAATCGTTCCAAGATTTAATTCGACATGGAATGAATTTTTAATCTCGTTGACAATAGTAACCGCTTTAAGCGAATCTCCTCCTTTTAAGAAGAAATTATCCCCGAGATAAATCTGCTCAATTCCCAGACACTCTTGCCATATTCCCGCAAGATTTATTTCAACTTCAGATCTTGGAAGCTCACATTTTGCAACATTGTCTGTATTATCGAACATTTTGATAAGCTTCTTTCTGTCTACTTTTCCGTTTGCACTAAGAGGCATATCATCAATATCATAAACTGCTTTCGGAATCATGTAGCTCGGTATCAGATCTTTCAATCCTTCCAGTACATTAATATCGTTATCGTTACGACTAACATATGCCGTGAGCTGATTTCCACTAAACACTACCGCATTGTTGCAATTTGTCAGCTTCCTGATAGCGGATTCAATTTCTCCTATCTCTATACGATATCCGCCAAGCTTGATCTGACCGTCTTCTCTTCCCAGAAATACTATATGTCCTTCGGGAGAATACATTGCCAAATCTCCTGTATTATAAAGACGAAGTCCATCAAAAGCATTTTCTATAAATGCTGCTCTTGTGCGTTCAGTATCATTCCAGTAACATCTCGCAAGACCGGCACCTGCAATATAAAGATCCCCCGGCACATTATTGGGCACAATTTCCATATTGTCATTTAAAATAAACATTTTCTGGTTCGCCAAAGGTATTCCATAGGGAATGCTGGCCCTGTCCTTATCAATGTCCGTTACCTCATGCCAGTTAGACCATATTGACGCTTCCGTTGCACCTCCGAGACCATAAACGATTGCATTTGGAATACATGCATTTACGTTCATCTTTATATCTACCGGAATCCAGTCTCCGCTTAGAAGTATGCTTCTAAGAAAACTACATTTTTCATTTTCGTTCTGCAGATATTCAACAAACATCTGCATATACGCAGGTACCGAATTCCAAACAGTAATTCTCTCTTCTTCCAGTAATTCATACCAATATGAAGGTTCTATGGCTCTCTTAGACTCAGGAATAACAATCTTGCCACCCACGTCAAACATTCCAAAAACGTCATAAACAGACAGATCGAAATTCATTTGAGAAAGAGCTATTGTGGAATCATGTTCCGTACATCCCAATCTTTCATTCACATCTGTTATGGTGTTCATCGCACCTGCATGTGTAATGGCAACTCCCTTTGGTTCTCCTGTTGTTCCCGAGGTATAAATTATATACGCAAGCTCATCCGAACTTACCTTGGGAAAATCTACAACAGTATCATCCAAAGCATTAATATCTATCACACGATAATCATCCTTATAATCATCACATTTGTCGCTGTCTTCGACTATCATTATGCAGACCTTGGCAAGTTCCATGATTCTTTTATTTCTGCTTACGGGATGATTCATATTAAGCGGCAAATAGCAGCCTCCCGCCATCATTATTCCAAGCGCCGCCACAATCTGATTCTTTCCCTTGTCCATGTATATTGCCACGGGCTGCTCTTTATCAATACCGATTTTTAAAATATTGCATGCACATTTTTGTGCAAGTTCATAGATAAGAGCATATGAATAACTCTTTTTATCAAAAACAATCGCAGTACTATCAGGATTATTCTTCGCATTTCTAATAAATCCATCCAGCAAAGTTTTCTCTTCAAACTGCTTATCGGTATCATTTATACTTGCGACCATTGCCTGATTATCAGGAATAACTATACTCTTTTGCTTCTTTTCCCAAATAGCATCATCCTCAATAAATCGGTTCAAGGCGTTTGAATAACATTCAAACATCTCCTCCACCATGTTTTCCGGGAACAGACTTTCAACCGCATCAAGCGATACCACCAATCCCGTCGCATCATCATACACCTGCATATCAAGCCAAACCTGCGGCGTTTGAGACAAGCCGTATCCAAGCTTTCCAAGATAAGAATTATCCTCACTTGTTCTGTCTTCGGTAAGTCCGATTCCACTTGTAAATACCACCGGCATGGTAATTCCGGTCTCTTTGTTTTGATTCATCATTCTCTCAACTTCTACTCCGCTTACTGTAGAATGTGACAGATCTGACCATAAAACTTTTTGAAGATTCTTGGCCCTCTCTACAAAAGAGTCACCCTCTGTCATATCAAGACTTAAAATAGTCAGAGTTGTAAAGTCACCGACAACATGGTTGATATCTTCAACAAAAGGTGTTCTGTTAAACCTCGTCAGATTCAGACTGAATTTCTGATGCCTGCTGTATCTTGCGATTACTTCCGCATACAGATTCATCAGGAATACAGGTTCCGTCAATCCGTTACTCTTAATAAGTTTTTTAAGTTTCTCCCACTTTTGATACGAAACACTTGTGGAAAAACGTCTGAACTTACCGTTACCGCCATCTTTATTAACAGGAAGTTCGGGAGCGGGATAAATACTGTCTATTTTGTCATGCCAGTATTCCACATCCTTCTTATAAGTAGCACTGTCCAGATTTGCATTTGTGCTAAGCACATATTCTTTAAATGTAAAATCTGATTTACTTACTTCAGCATTCGGATTGCCGTAAATCTGCTTCCACTGCCTGAATATGTAGAACATACTCCATCCGTCAAAGAACATGTTGTCAAAACTGATAAACAGCCTTCCTTTATTGTTCTTAAGCTTTGCATATCTAAAGTCATACGCAGGCCATGTATACGGATCAAATATCTGATATGACAATTCATCTCTGATCTCCGATAATCTTTTTTCCGTAAGTTTTTTGGACATGTGCGTAAAATCTTCTATTCTGATATGATACTCAGGTGTTTCCTTCAAAACTCTCTGATTCATATTGTCCGCACATACAACCACTCTCATCATAGGATGAAGCTGTATTATTCGGTTCAGACTTGTCTGCAGTCTTTCTTCATCCAGATCTTCCGTGTCCATCTCAAAATAGCAATGACTGCTCACATTGCTAAGATCGAATACTCCGCTTCGGCCGATAAGGTAAGACTGCTGTATCTGAGTAAGAGGAAACGGTTCATATGGCTCTGTATCCCTTATGATCACAAGTTCTTTTTCTTCTGACCTGTTATCATTCAAAAGCTCTTCAATCTTTTCCGCCATGTCCGAAAGAACAGGCTTAAGGAATATATCTTCCAAAGAATAATCTATATGAAATATATTCTTTATTTCATTTCTAAGAACCGTCGCAAGAAGGGAATCTCCTCCAAGAACAAAGTAGTTATCAGAACGTTCCGAATCTACCTTTAAAAGTTTATCCCATATTCTTTTTAGACTTCGCTCTGTTTCAGAATACTTGACTTCAGAGACCTTCGTTTCTTTTTCTTCTTCAATTTCAATACTCTTAAGCTTTGCTCTATCGACCTTTCCGTTGGTAGTAACCGGTATCTCATTAATAAAGACACAGTACTTGGGTATCATATATTCAGGCACGGTATTCTTAATACCATCACGAATCCACTTATCATCCGTAACTTCGAAATGCCTATTTTTACTTATAAGTTCAAAAAAGCTGAATCCTCCAAATTTTTCTTCGTCGCTATAACTTATGATTACAGAAAGAGGCGATGCATCAATTATCTTTTTCCAATCATCAAATGATAAAAGCATATTGCCTGTATCGGCTCTTAAATCTGTATACTCCCTCTTCAAAAATACGGTTGTCAGAAGTGCAAGCGATGTCATATTTGCAGGCTCCGCAAAGATTACTCTTCCGTTTTCTTTAAGTATTTTGCCTATATTATTAAGAGCATTGTCTACATTTTCGCTTCTGTGAATTGACTCATTGGCAACGATCACGTCATAACCGCTTGTAAGTTTTAAAACAGGTTTTGATATATCAAGCTTTATAACGCTTACGTCTGCATCAATATCCTCTTTAAGCTTGCCTACATAATACTCTGATGACAAAGCCAAAGTGCAATTGCCATATCCGCAGATATCACATACTCTTTTTATAAACTCAGGCGAATGCGAATCAAGTATGAGCACCTTTAGATTCTTATTATCACCAACTACCAAATCCAGTCTTTTGATAATAATATCTTCCTGCACTTTTCCTACTTCATCGTCCATTAACAATTGATCCACTTCAACAAAATCTTCTGAAGTAACAATGTCTTTGGCTGTCATACTTCCTGATAACAACTTACCGATATTTTTTTCAAAAGTTTTAAAAAAGATATCAAGCTGTTCGTCACAGAAATTCTCTTCGTCATATAAACCTGCGATTTTTTCCCATTCACTTATCAGATTCTTATATTTTCCAAGAACCTGCTCTTTATCGATTTTCTTTAAAAGCTGTTTTGCCTTATAAGAACAATATCTGTCATATCTTCTGTTCGCGTTCCTGATCTTATCTATAGTTTCATCCGCTTGGCTGATCTGAATATCATTTTCCGAATCTTTACTGTATATTGATGATTTCAGATTATTAATACAGTCATTTGCAGCATTCTTCAAAGAAACATAAGCAACAAGTGCCTTGCTCTGCTTTCCTTCAATAATATCCACGTAAGATTTCTCTACAGAATCCAGTTTGTCTATGGCATTTTCTATTTCACCCAATTCGATTCTGTGTCCCCGAAGTTTAACTTGCCTGTCGCTTCTTCCAAGAAACTCTATTGTATCGTCATTCCAGAATCTTCCCATATCTCCGGTTCTGTACCATCTTCCGAAAGAATCTGTCACAAACTTATTGGCTGTCAGCTCTTCATCTCCAAGATATCCTTTTGCTACGCCCACGCCGCCGATCCATAGTTCACCCGGAACATAATCGGGACAATCGTTTCCGTTCTCATCAACAACCCTATAAATCTGTTTAGGCAAGGGCTTGCCATAAGGAACAGATACCCAGTCCTTTGGAACACATCCTTTTACAGCGATATAATTTGACCATATAGAAGCCTCTGTTGCACCTCCCATCGCGAGAATCCGAGAATCAGCGTTTAATGCACCGACTCTTTCGGGAATATCCAGATCGATCCAATCGCCCGAAAGCATGATCCATCTAAACGAAGAAAGCGCCTCATTTTCAGCCTCCGCCTCTATCAAAAGCATTTTAAAAAGAGTGGGAACCGAATTCCACAAGGTAATCTTTTCTTCTTTTATAACTTCCAACCATCTGTCAGCAGCTCTCCAAGAATCCTGCGACAATACAAACAGACTTCCTCCTTCTCTGAGTATTCCCCAGAAATCATATACGGAAAGATCGAAGTCGTAAGATGATACATTAAGAATGCTGTCATTCTCCGTCACATCGCATAATTCATTTACGGAATCAATGGTATTTGCCGCACTCTCATGACTTATCTCAACACCTTTGGGCTTTCCCGTCGTACCTGATGTAAAGATTACATATGCACTGTCCGTGCCCTTTACTTCAACCGGTGCTTCAAGCGGTCTGTTATTTATCAAAGTTTCATAATCAAAAACAGTAGCACACGTATCATCAATGTTTTCTTTATACTCACCTTCTGTAATTACATAGGCAATATTTTTCTCCGAGATCATTGTGCGAACTCGCTCTTTTGCCTGTCCGACATGAATCGGAACATATCCCATTCCTGCACATAGAACTCCAAGCGCAGAAATAATCTGCTTTTCACCTCTTGGCATAAATATAGCAACAAGCCCCGACTCATCATCCTTTTTTCGAGATGTTAATCCGCAAGCTATAGCCAAAGCTTTTTTCATAAGCTTCTCATAACTCACGGTATTTCCGCTGTCTACATTTTTAATCGCTATCTTATCGGGATTATTCTTTGCACAATTAAAAATCTTTCCATGTAAAGTCTGTGAAAGAGCACGGTATTTTAAACTTTCTTCCACAGCCTTTTTCCTACGTATCTCACCTAAGGACAGATTTTCAATTTCCTTATTGATTCCATACCCGATGACATTCGACAATTCATTTTTGAAATGCTCAAACATCTCATCAAGAAGTCCGTCCGGAAAAATCTCATCAATGCTGTCCCACAAAAGTGTAAGACCTTCATCCTCATCAAAAGCCTGAAAATCAATCCACACCTGAGGCGTCTGAGAGATCATATAATCAATCGGGCCAAATTCCTCGACAAACTCATCGGAAAGCAAAGGTTCACCCAAATTGCATGAAAAAACAACAGGTGCCTTTATATCGCTTCCTTTTTCCTTTTGAAGCCTGCGCATTACCCAAACACCCGATACATTGGTATGCTCTACGTTTTCCAAAAAATTCTTCCGAATAGCCTTTGCATCTTCAATAAAACTCTTTTGCTTCGTAAAATCCATTTCAACAAGGACAATGTTGGTAAAATCGGCAACAACATTCTCTATTCCTTCCGCAGTATCCCTGTTAAATAACGGAAGATTCATAAGGAATTCTTTATTCTCACTCCATTTTGCCACAGTCCTTGCATAAGCTGTAAGCAAGATCATTGCAGGTGTGAGCTCATTGTCGGATGCGCTTTTTTTGATGGATTCCCAGCCCGACTTATCAAAATGAACCAATCTTCTTTTAAATCTTGGATATTTAATTGATTCAATCCCATGTCTAACGGGTATTTTAGGGCCATCGGGAAGATTCTTTATCTTTTTATTCCAATATTCTTCATCTTCCATGCGACGAGCTTTGTTATTATCGTGAGTATCTCTTAGATACTGTGCAAAATTCCAGTCTGACACATTCGGCAATGTACCGTCTTTATAAAATCTCGCAAGATCGCGCAAAATAATCTTAAAACTAAGTACATCACATATAAGAAGGTCAATATCAAAATGCAATATATAATCCTTATCATTTATCTTTGTAAGCTGTAATGCAGCCACCTGACCTTCATCTATCTTTAAAAGACGATGTGATAACCGCTCCCTCTTTTCAGTAAGATATCGTACCCTCTCATCAGCTGATAAACCTGAAACATCTTCAACATTTATCTTTGATAAATATGGTTTATCCATAATGCACTGCTTGCCATCCTCAGTGTATCTTGCACGAAGCATTTTATGTGAATTCTGAATGGCTAGCCATGCTTCCTCAAGCTTTGAAATGTTTATATCACTGCATCTGACTTCCATATAACCGTGACAACCTACTCCGCCCAGATACTGGCTTTCTCTTCTTCCTATCCAATAAGCATATTGAACATCTGTAAGGTCAAACGGCTCTTTGTCTGAAACGATACCGGCTTTTAATTTCTTAACACCTTTCCTTGGTGCATTCGCAATAATATCCGCCCAGCTGTTTATATAGGGTGCCTTCATAAATTGCGTAAAATTAACCTTGTATCCTTCCTTCATCCAATAGGAAATAATGCGCATGATACTAAGCGAATCTATATTAAGTTCATATAAATTCATCTCGGCGATCTGATCTGCTGCCACATCTTTATTTTTCTCTTTTATCTGCCTGATTAAAGTTTCTTTTATCTGTGATTTATCCATTGACCGGCTCGCTTTCTTCCAACATCTTCTTTAAACGTTTTTTATCAACCTTGCCTACATTCGTAAATACAAGCCCATCCCTTAAATGTATCTCATCGGGAATCTTATATTGTGCCACTCCCTGTCGGTTAAAAAAGCTTGTTATATCAGTAATTGAGATTTCTTTGTTATCCGAGACAAGTACAGCACATGTTCTCTCTCCCAGATTTTTATCTTCACGGCCAAATACCGCCGCGTCTTTTATATCCGGATGTTTCTTTAAAATCGATTCAACCTCCGAAGGAGTTACATTCTCTCCCGCCCTGTTTATCTGTTCTTTTACGCGTCCGCAGATAACAATATTTCCGGCATCATCCATATAGGCTTTATCACCTGTATGAAGAAATCCATCTTCTGTAAAAAGATTCTCATTCAATCTGTCATCACCGTAATATCCAAAGAATGTATACGGACCTTTTTCAATCAATTCTCCCTGTCCGTATCTTGGTAATTCATTTCCATCCGAATCTACAATCTTAACTTCATCTCCTGCAGAAACAGGTTTTCCCTGAGTTGTAAGAATCACCTCAAGATCGTCAGATGCAGATGTATAACAGGTTATTCCTTCACCAAGTCCATATGCCTGATGTAATGCTATTCCCATCTTATCTATCAATTTCAGCGCTATTTCTCTTTCTAATTTGGCTGCACCGATAGTTATCCGTTCCAAAGAAGAGAAATCTCCCTCGTACCAATCAAGTACCTCCGTCCAGATTTGCGCTATAGCAGGAACTATGGATGTGATCGTAACTCTATGTTCCTCTATCATTTCAAAAGCTTCGTCAAAGCCTGCAGTCTGACACATCACAACAGTTCCGCCGTTATAAAGACATCCCAGAATTCCGGGATCGGCAAGCGGATAATCATGTGATGTAGAAAGTACTGCCATATATACTGTTTTTTCCGTAATATCAGTCACCTTGCTTACTGCCTTGGCATTATAAACATATGCCTCATGAATCCTTGGAATCAGCTTCGGCATATTGGTTGTTCCGCCGGAAAGTAAAAATAGTGCGATTTTTCTATAATCATCCTCATAATCCTTGAATTTGGCGATTCCAACGCTTTCCTCATACTCAGGTATCACCGTAACAGGAAATCTTTTCTCTCCTCCAAATTCCTTGTCGGAAAAGACTTTTTCTATTGTAAGCTCAACAGTTTCTTCAGACTCCTGCACCATTTTGACATACTCAAATCCAAGAAACTCATCACATCCTATATAAGCTTTTGGTTTTATCACCTCCGAAACGCTTGACAGTTCCTGTCCCCTATGCGTTGGAAGCATGAGCACGGGAACTATCCCCGCCTTTAAAAGTGCCATCAGAACCGCCACATAAAGCCTGCAGTTAGGAAGCTGAAGTAAAACCGTATCTTCTCTTTTTAATCCGTTCTGTAAAAAGAAAGATGCGAGCCTGTCAGAATATTCATCTAACTCTTTATATGTGTATGAACCGTCACAATCTATTACCGCCGTTTTTTCAGGAAACTTTCCGGCTATATTCGATACCGCACCATGAATTGTTTCCTTTTGCAAATAACCTTGCTCTTCATACATTTGCAACATTTCAATTGAATTCATATTCCGCATTCTCCTATATCAAGTAATCCATGATCTGTTCATAATGATCGCAATCTATACATGTATTGTGATCACCATGTACAATATGCTTTTCACAGTTTCCGAGTACAAATTCATCCCAATCTGTATCAGGTATCATATTGGGATATATCGTTGTCAGATCCTCATCCGGAATAAGTGCAACTATATCACCCGTAAAGAAATCCGGCTTGTATCTGATCATAGCTTTGTATGTATGTTCAAAAATGTCATAGAGAATATTAAGCATAATAACCGTACTCTGATCTCCGCAAAAATCAGGATTTTCTATACTGTCATAAATACTCTCCATGCGCTGCTTATGAGTTTGTTTTGTAAGTTCGCTGAATGCTTCTCCAAGTTCCTTATACTTTCCTGTAAGAGCGCACAATTCCTTGTCGGTTACATTTCTATTCTCTCCTTTAAGGATTTCCTCAAGCGCTCCTCTTATAGATGCAGGATTACCTCTGTATCCGGCTTTGTAAATATCAGCTCCGAGTATCACTCCGTATGCACTTTCAAACAAAAGCTGATTCTCAACGCTATGCAGGCACAGATGCGAGCTTATGGTAAGTACAGGCTCAACATTATATCCTCTCTCAATAAGTACCTTAGCTGTCTCCATTGCTACAAATCCGCCGACGCAATATCCAACAAGCCTGTAACTCTTTGCTTTAAGTTCTTCCAACCTGTTTGCATATGCCTGAGCTCTTACATATATAAGTTTTTCAGGCGGTACATCCAGATACAATTCCTCATCGCCGTATGTAAATCCGACAACGGTTCTATCCTTACATCTCTCGCAAAGATCCGGTGCGATCTGCGCATAATCCTTTATTCGGCCGGTTCCCGCATGGAAAAATGCTGTTACAACATTCCCATCACCCTTTTGATATATGTGCATACATTTGCTGTCATGGTATACGTCTCTCTTTTCGGAAGTACGCGAATTTGCTTCAGTTTCCGAACTGTTATCCTTTTGTGTTATTGCACTTATACCGGCAATTGTCGGATCTTTAAGGATATCTCTCATAAGATCGTCCCATGCTACCTCCTCAAATTCCGGAATGTTCTCACGCATCTTAGTAACAATCTGTGCAATTAAAAGAGAATCTCCTCCCACGGAATAGAAATTGTCATACAAACCGACTGAATCGATATTCAAAACATCTTTCCAGATATCGGCAAGTTTTTTTTGTATCTCATTAAACGATGTGGTTTCATCCGTATTCTCACAATTCAAAGTATCAAAAGCCGGTTTTAACTTTTTCCTGTCAACTTTTCCGTTTGAACTAAGCGGCATTTCCTTTAATACGCTTACCTTGCCTGGAATCATATACGGTAATAAATATCCTTTTAAGAATTCCCTGATACTGTCCGTATCTATTTCTGCCTCCGCCATGTTGACGATGTTCACAAACATCTTTTGTCCTATCTCACTTAAAAGATCCGAATTTCCGGGATAAGTTATTACCGTATCAATTCCTGCTCCGTCAAACATCGTGATCCAGTCTTTTTCAGTAAAAAATGTTTGCTCCCTGTCTTTTCTTACATCTGTAAAGTCGTTAAGTCCCCCTTTTAATTCAAGCGACGTCAAAAGCGAATAAGAATCTGCCGTCGTGTCAATGATAATAAGCGCACCGTTTGCCACAGTCAGCTTTTTGATAATCTCAAGCGCATCAGGACAATTCTTTGCATTATGAAGAACATTTGCGCACAGAATAATGTCATAGTACCCTTCGTGAATATCCTGCTCCTTATAATCTCTGTTGATGTCATAAAGGGCATACTTCATGAACCCGTAGTCCTTATATCTGTCCTTTGCTTTACTCAGAAAAAAGTTTGATACATCAGTAAAGGTGTATGTGATATCCATATCCTTTATGGCAGGAAGTATTGTATTTGTAGTTCCTCCGACACCTGCACCGATCTCAAGAATATTTATTGTACGTTTTAAACGGGTCTGTTTTTCATTGATAATGCCAATCATCGCTGTTTTTACTCCTTGATTCAGCGCGTTGTTGACAATATTATCCTGATATGCCGCCTCAGCCACATCTGTTTTTCCCTCTGGAAAAAACAGATCAAGACCGCGAACTTCACCACGCACCTGCTTTAAAAGAAGATCGGATGACTTTTTCTGATACTCAAACAATTCATGACTGTATTCCACTTTATCTTCCAGTCTCCTGAATTCGTTCCATGCAGCATCTCTGTCAACGAATCCCGTGCCTTTTGGCGTAAGTGAATACTCCGATAAACTCTCTTTTACAAGTTCTTCCTTTTCAAGAACATTGAGCCAGCGTTTTACAATATGCTCAAATTCCGCATTAGGATTTACCGCATCCATTATCTGTCTGTAGGTATATTTTTCGTCTGTTGTATTAAATACCCCGGCACTTCTAAATACCCAGAGCATATCTGTTACAGCTGTATTCTCAGAGCATTTTTTCCAATCGAGTATATCCTTCTTGCTCCTGTCTTTTAAAACTTCATCCGCAGCGCAATTAACTTTTTTCTCAAATGACTTTGCATTCATTCTGTAATCAACTGAAGATTCCTGGGATTTCTTGGGAACAACAAACGCTTCCAATGACTTCCTTCCGTTGGCATCTTCAAATATGGTAGCTACCGCCTGATCGACCAAAGAATGTTTCATTAGAGCGTTTTCGACTTCTCCCAGCTCTATCCTGTGACCATTTAGCTTAACCTGAAAATCCCTTCTTCCAACGAATTCTATAATGCCTTCTTCGTTGTAATACCCAAGGTCTCCTGTGCGATATATTCTCTTACAAAGATCACGGTGCATATAGAATTTTATATTTGTCATTTCCTCATCGCCGTAGTAACCGTCTGCCAGTCCTGTTCCGGCAATGCAAATCTCACCAATGACATTATCGGGACATATCTTGTCCATATCATCCAGAACATAAAACTCCTGATTGGATAAAGGCATTCCATAGGGAATATTTTTGTCCAGGTCATAATATGTAATAGGATAATAAATTGACCAGATTGCCGCTTCCGTCGCACCGCCTAAGCTATAGATTTTTGCACTGTTAAATATCTTTCTTATTTCTCCCGGAAAAGTTCTTGGAATCAAATCTCCGGATAACATAATGCACTTCATCGAGTTGTTCTTAGGATGATTCTCCATACTCTTGTAATCCACGAGCATGGACAGTAACGCAGGTACGGAATTCCATACCGTCACACCGTATTCGTCAATGAGTTCACTCCAATGTGCAGGGCTCTTTTCTTTAGTTTTATCAGGAAGAACCAACGTTGCGCCTTCAGTAAACGCACCAAAAATATCGTATACGGAAAGATCAAAAGTAAGGCTTGATACACCAAAGAGCACATCCTCAGAAGTGATGCCAAACCTTTGATCAATATCCGTTATTGTATTCATGGCTGCTTTATGCGATATAACAACTCCCTTGGGACGTCCCGTACTACCGGAAGTAAAAATTATATATGCACTGTCTTCATACTTAATGTCTTTAAGGCTAAGATCAAATTTTTCAGCAGGCGAAACCTCATTTATATCTATGAATGCAACGTTGTCACATTCAATATTTTTTTCCGTAATAACAATCTTCGCACCTGCATCTTCAATGATTGCCTTCTGCCTAAGAGCAGGTTGGTCGACAGCAATAGGAACATATACTCCGCCCTGAAACAGAGTTCCGAGCACAGCCGCAATCTGCATAATTCCTTTGTTTACGATAATCGCAACCTTATCTCCCTTAACAATCCCCGCATTTTTTAACGAATCGCTGAAGATCTGCACATACTTTGCAAGTTCCCCGTAAGAGTATTTAACCCCCTCGGAAATAAGAGCAATATTATCCGGATTCTTTTCCACATTATTAAGAAAACCTTCATGCAAAAATCTGTCTTTTATTTCAAGCCCTGTCTTGTTAAGCTTTTCTCTCTTTAATAATGTGGCATCCGATAAGCGAATGAGTTCCTTTTCATTCCAAGATTCTTCTCCTTCTGACAGCCTTCTGATTCCGTCCTTTAATGCATTAAACATTTCATCAATAACACAGGAGTCAAAAACCCCGTCTCTTACATCCCAATTGACGACAAGGCAACCGTTCGATTCAATAGTCTGACAGTCTATCCATACCTGCGGTGTTCTGCTTACGCCATAAGTAAGCTCGGATTTTTCTGAAATAGACTGATCTTCTTTAGATCCGAGTGTACTTGTGTATACTACAGGAATCATGACTTTTTCACCCTTAAATCTGCTAAGTTCCTGCAACACTTCTATTCCCGAGAAGCTTTTATTGTCTAAATCTTTGATTAATTCTTCCTGATTATCCTTTGTCCTATCGATAAAGCTATCGCTTGATTCATTCACCGAGAAAACACTGACTGTTGTAAAATCACCGACAACATCATTTGAATCAAGATAACTTCTATCTCTATCCATCAAAGTAAGATTTATACAGAAATTCTTTGAAGATGACCATCTTGATATGGTCTCGATATATGCAGTCATAATAGCTGCAGAAGATGTTACACCTTTATTCTTGGCAATCTCTTTTATCATATTCCACTTGGGAGCTGCCATTTTATAAGTGTGCCTGGTAAAATTAACCTTATTTGTAATATCATCTTTTACCGGAAGAACAGGTGCTCCGGCCATAGTCTGTATCTTATCATTCCAATAATTCCTTGCAGCCCCATACTTTCCCGTCTGCTTGCTCTTTGCCATTTCTTTCCCGTCGGCAATGACAATATCTCTAAATGACAGCTTATCAGCCACATCCGGCAATTCTTCACCCTCATATAATTTAAATAACTGGGAAACGATGACATTTACGCTAACAAAATCTGCAATCAGCATGTCGATAGAGAAATGAATGATATAGTGCCCTTTTAACTTTGAAACTTCAAAACTGTGCATTGGCCACTGACCTATAACATAGTCATAGCTCTCAAGCCTTTTTCTTACATCCATAAACTTATTTGAAGCATCTTCCTCTGTGAGCTCAGAAAAATCATTTACCAAAAGTGCCGGCATCTCGGGCGATTCGATAACCTTTTGGAATCCCTCCTCCGAAAAAACAGCTCTTAGCATGTCATGTCTCATTATGAGCTTATGCCATGCCTCTTCTAACTTTTGGCAATCGATGTCCTCCACCTTAAACTCTGTATAGCTGTGGCAACCTGTTCCGCCCAATTCATATTCTTTGTTTCGGCCGATCAGATACGCATTTTGCATCGATGTAAGCGGAAAAGGCTCGTACCTGTTATCCTCATCATGCTCTACTATATTATTATTTTTAAAGAAATCTATAATCTCCTGCTTGTTCTTCTTAAGCCACTCCAATACCTCTCCATTCATGGCTCCGTCTTTTGCTCTGTACTTGAGCTTACCGTCTTCAGTCCAAAGATTTATTCCCTTACCTTTTAACTGCGCAATTTCCAACTCGATATTCATTGTTGCTTCCCTTTCTATATTTCTCCATACATTAGTTCTCGGGCTTTTTCTTTAACAATATGTTCAACAAAAACGCCACATTCTTTAAGCACTGACAAAAGCTTTTCTGCATCAACATACTCAAATGCCCACATTGTTCTATTAGCCGGATTCTCATCATTTATCAACTTTTCGCACGCTACAGCAGCAACAATGCCCGAAATAAATGAACTCCCCTTTGCTCGTATAACCAGCTTATGTGTCTTTTCAGCGTTATCGGAGATTCCTACCATTGAAAACCATTGCATAGAATCTCCAACAATCAACGATTGTTTTTTAAGTAATTTTTTAAACACCTCCTCCTTTTCTTCAGTATGCTGAATTCCGGCACAAGCAATGCATCCTTCCGCTATTAATTCCTTTGATCTGATATCTCTGATGCAATGATATTGCTCGATATTACCCACATTATATTTTTCATGGATTCTAATCCCTTCCCGGTCAAGCAATGGATCTTTGTATACCAGTTCCGGAAAATATTCGATTTTTTCCTTCATGTCGGCAAATTTTATCTTTTCTTCTATCCCTCCGTTATGAATAATGCGATTTGGCAAACTGTATTCATCTACAGAGCTGTAAACAATATCCTTTAATGCAGCAAGACCACCCAATTCGTTTCCGCCGTGAATAAGCGTAATCTTGTCCGGTACCCCGCACTCCTTCGCAAGGTAGGCCATAACTATTCCTGATAATCCCGGCACACATCCTGCGTTTATGATATTTACCATCTCTTTGTTATTCAGTTTTTCTTCAAGTTCTGCTCCGCCAAATAAGTCAATGCATGGCTTTCCGCAACTATTAACACAATCAATTATTTTCTTTGAATTTATATATGAAGGACCGATAGCATTTATTACCACATCACAGTTTTTACAAAAATTACTTAGTGAAGCGCCATCAAGCGCATCTACCGCAATTTCATTGTTTGAGACATCACTAAAAGTCCTTACCCCCTTAATCACTTCATGATTCTTTTGCAAATATTGAACAATCAAACTTCCGATTGTTCCTCTCGCTCCCAAAACACCTATTTTTTTCATGATCATCCCGCAATCCAGTTTTTCATTGTTGTAAATACATTTTCGTTATCTCTGATAAAGAAATGAGAACCTTCAAACATCTCAAAGGCAAAATCTCCCGGGTTTACCTGCTCCCATCCTTTTATGGCTTCTTCACTTGCTTCCCTGTCGTCATAACCGCCCATAGCTCTTACGGGCGCTTTCAAGCAATTAAGGCTCTCACATTTGTATCCTTCACTTACGATAAAATCAGCTCTTAAGATAGGCAGAAATATTTTCAAAAGGTCTTTATTGGCGACAAGTTCTTCAGATATGCCGTTATAAGAGATCAGTTTTTCCACAAAATCATCATTCGGCAGATCCGCTATCAGCTCTCTGTCTTTATCCATAGGATTCTGACAACCGGATACAATGACAAGTTCAGCTGTTTTCCCCCTCTCTTCCAACCTTTTTTCAACTTCATATACAATTTTGGTTCCCATACTGTGCCCGTATAGGATTAGGGGATTTTCTGTCTTTGAAAGAATTTCCGATACATCATCCGCTATCTTTTCAACAGATGTATAAAACTTCTCGCCAAATCTTTCTTCGCGCCCGGGCAATTGAACAGGACAGACACTACATATACCGTCAAACGGTTTCTGCCATCGATAATAAAACGATGCCCCTCCTCCCGCATACGGAAAAGCTACCAGCACTTTCTTGTCACTTGTAACCTTTTCCAAACCTTTTATCAGTTTTGTATCTTCCATTTAAATTTCTCCCCTGCAATTAAAAATTCTGCTTTAGGCATATTCAGTACTCTGAATGCACCTAAAGCAAATAATGCTAACTAATCCAGTTTAAAAAAGGATTGAACAAACCGGATGTTTTCCTTATTCCATGAGCCGGAAAGCTCTATTTTCCCATCGACCATATAGATAAAATAGTTACAGCACTCCTGAACCAATTCAGGATCATGTGTGATAATAAACTGCGTCTTTCCCATATCATTCAATTTTTTGATACTCTCCGACACTTCTTTCATGTGCCTGTAATCCAAACCGGATGTAGGCTCATCATAAAAGATCACATCTTTATTGCAGGCCAGCGCACCAGCAATGGCAACTCGTTGCTTCTGTCCTCCCGAAAGAGACATAGGATGTGCCTCTTTATATTTGCTGATATCCATCTCTTCCAATATTTTAGAGAGCTTTTGCTCTTTTTCTTCCTCAGACAGATCCGTAACGCCAAGCATTACTTCTTCTTCAACGCTACTGGTAAACAATTGATGATTAACATCCTGCATAACCATATAGCTCTTTTTTATACGCTCTTTTGGCGTTATTTTTCTGCCCGAAAGTTTGACCGTACCTTCCGCTTTTTTCTCCAGTCCGCAAAGACACCTTGCTAACGTGGACTTTCCTGCTCCGCAATTTCCTACTATTGCAACTACCGCTCCTTTGGGAATCTCAAAATTGTCAATATCCAAAATGGTTTCTTTATTTTTGGTAAGCTTCATCTTAGAAATGCTTATGCTCTCCGCCCCATCTTGAACCGTGCTAAACTTTGGCTCAAATTTTTCAGGAGCTCTAAGACCGAATTTATGCATTTTTTCCACAGGATAATCAAAGAATTCTTTGGCGGTCGTATCAAATTTGATTTTTCCGTCTTCAAAACATATGACTCTGTCAGCCACATATTTCAGCCAATTCAACCTGTGCTCCGCTATAAGAATGGTTTTGCCGTTCTTTTTCCATATTTTTATTATGTCTCTTAATTCGTGAATAGACTTTATATCAAGATTTGATGAAGGTTCGTCCAAAACAAATATCTTTGGCATAAGTGCCCCAACCGATGCACACGCTACCTTTTGCTTTTCTCCACCGGATAGGTTATAAAGATTTTTTCCAAGGAGATCTTCTATTTTGAACGCTTTGACCACCTTGTCGAATCTCTTTAAGATATCATCATGCGTAAATCCCATATTCTCACAGCCAAACACAATCTCAGTATCAGTCATCAGTGTGTAAAACTGCGACTTCGGATTTTGAAAAACAGATCCGACATCCCTGGCCAGCTCATACAAATGAACTTTGCTGATATCCTTTCCGGATACCATAATCTCTCCGTCCATTTTGCCTTCGTAATAATGAGAAAGGAGACCGTTTATAGCCTTTATATAGGTAGTTTTCCCACTGCCGGATTCACCGCACAAAAGTACTACCTGGCCTTCTGCTATATCTGTTGTTACGCACGTAAGCGCCGCTCCTTCTATAGTGTTTTCATACGTGTAATTGACATTATGTGTTGTTATCAATTTCTTTCACCTTCCTATATACCAAAAGCCATAGATAAGGCCGCCAGTATCAGTATTACTACCGAAACAGCGATAGCTATGTAATCTTGCACATTAAATCCGATTGCGCACATATTGCTTCTTTTATTTGGCGCATCCAAACCTCTTGTAAGTGCCGATATCGAAAGATCATTTCCTATTGCAGTCAACGAGATCATAAGCGGCACCAGCCTATACTCAAGCATATCCATAGGATTCCTGAAACTTCCGACATTTCTTAGCCTCATCGCGTCGGTTATTCCGTGATACTCCTCAACTATCGTAGGAAAGAACCTGAACATAACAGAGACAGGTACCGTCATTACCTTAGGAATATGCATTCTCTCCATGGCTGCTATAAACTCGCTCACAGAGGTTGTTGCTATCAAGAAATAGAACATTGACATTCCGGGTATCAAACGTGTCATCGTTGCCAGCACCCCTGTAAACAAAAGATTGACTGCCTGAGGCAGATACGCAACTATCATCTTTGGAACAAAGAATGCCACCAAATAGAGAATGCCATAATATACCGCCATCATAGGGCTCTTTATTATTGCAAGAAATATAAGCGGAACAATCGTCATTACAGGAATTATGTAGACAAATATTCCGGTATTATCCATTGCCAGCATTACAGTTGAAACTGTAATGCATAGCAGAATCTTTGTTCTCGGATCAAGATACAACTGTCTTGAGCTTGCTTTTGTATTTCTTAAAATAGTATCCATTTAAATCAATCCACTCTTAACAAAATGCTTTTTAAGCACGGCCTTTCCGAAAAATCCACCGATAAGACCGGCAACAACAGTAACAACACATAATACAGGAAATACCCATCCGGCCGAAAATGCTCCCGACACTCCTTCAACAAAAGCATCACCGTAATTTGCTCTCTGACCTTCAAGCCACTCTTCACTGGCATATAACCAATGGATGTAATTTGTTACAGCAATAAGACCAAATACCGCATAAGCAAGTATTGCTTTAAAAGCACTCTTGTACTTGCCCCAGTACATGATAAGTTCACATAAAAGCCCTATGAAGAATCCGTATCTGAGCGCATCAGGCCCCATTCCGGTAAGAATCATTATTACTCCGTTTATAACTACAGTTATAAGTATCATTCCAAACTTCTTAACACGGATAAAATAAAGCATCATGGGAATTCCGAGAATAATTGCTTCTACGACAGAGATGAGAAGAAATCCCATCGGAAAAACTCCGAGCACACATGCCACAATTATTTCTATAACCAAAAAAACCGCCGTAAAAATACCTACATTCATTAAATCCTTACCGTTTAATCTGTTACTTGTTTCTTTTGAACTCATTTTTTTACTCTCTTTCTTTAATTATTTTTCATATAAAAAATGAACTTTCATAGGCTGTTCACCGATATGTATGCTTAGCTGGCTACATCCTCCCAATTCATTTATAAAGTCAGCTTCCTTTTGCGTTACGTAATAATCGATCTTATCTATTCCTATAGCACCATTCGGATGCCTGGCATTCTCGGTAGATCCGCCTGTAAACCTTGATTTGATAAACGGATATCTTTCATCGTAAGGGAAAAGACATTTGCACCTCAGTATATTTCCGTTTATATCTTTTCGTTTTACAGGCACCACGACTGTCTCCAATTCATTTTTTTCATATATAGGTTTTTCAACCGAAAATGTTTCATCTTCATTTTCGAATGAAATTCTTATATATCCTTGCGGGCCGTTCTGCTGCCGCATCATTCCCTCAACAAACCTGCCGTATCCCATTCTTTTTAACATCCAGCTTAAAAGCTTCGTAAATCCCATGTTTTGAATTATCTCCACATAGCTTCCATCCGGAAAATGAATTATTGCATTATGCGGATTTTTCTTCGATCCGTACTCAACAAAAAATCCTTCTTTCTCGAATAACTTTTTCCCTTCTTCGAGATTGTCTACTTTGTATAAAACATGACTGATTCTCATTGCCGTTTCTCCAACACCCTTTTGTAAAGTCCATACATCACTCATCCTTGTCTATTGTTTCAAGACATTTCCACCTGCACACTTTACGTTCAATCAGATGAATAAGCACATACAAAACAACTCCAAGTAACGCCAGCGAAAGAATTCCCGCATACATATCTTCAAACCTTCTTGCATCCATTGATTTAGTTATGAAATAACCAAGCCCTGTTATAGATGCAAAATTTTCTGTTATGAACAAAAGTGCAGTTGATATTCCGAGAGTTCCTCTTAATGCGGAAAAAATTTCAGGCATACAACTTGGAATCACAAGATGGCTTAGATACTGAAATCTATTTGGATTAAGTGCTTCCATAGAATTGATGAGTTCCATGGGAATATGCCTGACAGCATCTCTGATTGTCAATGAAAGCTGAAAAAACAACACAAGCGCTATTAAAAAAATTTTGGGTTCATCGCCTATTCCCAGGCAGACAACAATTATCGGCAAGAAAACAACTTTCGGAATAGGATACAGAATGTCAAAAATCTTCCCGAAATAATCATCAATCTTCTTATTACAACCTATCAAAAGTCCTATTGGCATTGCCGCAATCAAACCTATAAGTGTTCCAATAACAATCCTGTAGCAGCTCGCCCATAAATGTCTCAACAGTTCCCTACCACCCAAAAGCTCTACGAACGCCTGCAATGCTGTTATAGGTGAAGGCAAAAAATTCTTATCAAAAAACACACTTGTTAATTGCCACAAAAGCAAGATAGTAACAAAAGCTACCATATATTGAAAAATTTTTTTCGTCATTCATCCTCCTCCCAGCATTGCCTTCTTTATAATGTTATGAATAGCCCTTACCTCGGGAGTCCCCATCTTACCTGCAAGATTATTGTCCAGAATTTTGCCTGTATTCTCCTCGTTTCCAAGCACAAGTATCTTGTCTCCAAAGTACGCTGCCTCTTTAACGCTATGTGTCACCAGTACCACCATTATGTCGTTCTCTTTAAAATAAGTTCTGAACTTACTGCATAATTTTTCTCTCAGTATCGGATCGATAGCCGAAAAAGGTTCATCCAGCAGAATAAGTTTTGGCTTTGCCATAAGCGCCCTCGCAAGCGCAACTCTCTGTTTTTGTCCGCCTGACAACTGGCTCGGATATGAATTTCGGACTTCATAAAGCCCAAGATCTTCAATAATTTTGTCCGCAAGATGATATTCAGATTTTTCATGTTTAAGTTGTAACGGAAGAATGACATTTTTTCTCACTGTCTTCCACGGAAACAGTCCGTACCCCTGAAAGACAACCGCAATATCGTCTCTGATATTCTTAATATTCTTTCCGTTGAAAAACACTTCACCTTCCGAAGGCTCGATTATCCCTGCGATAATGCTGATCAAAGTAGTCTTACCACAGCCGGATCCACCAACAATGGCAAGACAATTGCCTTCATCAAATTCAAGGCTTAAATCTTTTAATACCATGCTCTCGTTTTTGCCGTAGCTCTTACTTATATTCTTTAGTTCCAGCATTTATTTCTCCCCGGAAATATAATCGGAATCCACTATATCTTCGTAATCGGGCTCTTTATCCAATAGTTTCTTTTCAACCATCCAATTTACTGTTCTCTCAACTTCTTCTTTATCGGGAACACAATTCTTCGGATAATGCGGAATCTCCCACTTTTCTTGTAAAGGTTCAGGTACATTTGCAACAGAATAAATGAACTCTTTGTCTTCTTCGTTGTGTTCATTGATTCTGTCAACGGCTGCATTATATCCGTCCATGAACCTTTCAAGTGTTGAACTGTTTTCATCTATAAACTTCTTGGTAAAAGCAATAACGGTTACTGAATAATTGTTTTGTAATTTTGTATCATTGATCACTTCGTTACATCCGCTTGCAAGAGCAAGATCTCCCATGGGATCGGGCAATATAGCCATATCGACCTCATCGGCACACAGCGTTTCAAAACGAAGTGCAAGACTTGGAGTGTTTACCTTTTCCTCTTTACTGATATCAAGGCCAAGTTCATTCCAATATGAATCAACAAGATATTCCATCATTGTGCCCTCTGATATAGCAAGGCTCTTCCCTTCTACATCAGCTATATTCTTTATGTTTGAATTAGGGCTTGAAACAATAAGAAATTTTCCTTCGGAAGTATTCTCTCCCAAAGCTGTAGTCACAGCTCTTAGCTCAGTTCCTCCCTTTGTGATCAGATTTTGAACAACCATGTCCGTCATCATCGCATCAATTGCTCCGCCTTCCATGGCTTTGGACTGATCTGAAGCACTTGAAAACTCGACCAGTTCAACATCCGCGCCTTTTTCTTTAAAAAGCCCCATCTCATCACCGACATATATTGGCAAACTGTCTGCTGTTCTAAGTACCCCCACTTTAACTGTGGCTATACTTTCATTTTGAGGTATGGCATCAGAGGCATTATTATTTGCCCCACATCCAGAAAGAATTGATGTCATTACCATGATAGCTAAAACTTTTTTCTTCATTTTTCCCCTTTCGTTAGCGTTAGCTAACCCTTGTGTATTAATAAAGTGCTTCGCTTTGAAGCACTTATTTACAAAACAGCCAAGTCGTTAGACAGAACTAACAGTATTCAAGATACACTCTCACGTCCCAAATATCAACAGCAAATTTTATTTGATATTTTTTTTCGCAATAAAAAAGATCTTCAAACCGTAACTTGGTGTGAAGATCTTTTTATTAAAATTTAAACTTTTATACCGATTGCCTTCTGCCAGTCAAACAAGTCTCCGACTACCTTACAGTGATGTTCAATTTCTTTGTCGGACATTCCGTGAATGATCGGTTCCGTATATAATTGCCACAATGCCGTAACAATTACATGCAGTTCTTTGCGAGAAATTTTCTCATCTGCAAGCTTCCTTTTTTGCAAAGCTTTTAAGTAGTCATAGTCTATATCTGACATTTTATCAAGCCAATGTTCCTGGTATCGACTGTATTGGGTCCCTTCTGAACACTTAAGAAGCAGTTCCAGTCCGTCTTTCATATCCATGAGACGCCTGTTCCAAAGCTTTGTATTCTTCTCGGTATCAACCCAAACTCCTATAAGTTCCTCATCTGAAAGCTTATTTGGATCAACAGTCTTTGCTTCTTCCAAGATATTGTTCATACTTTCGACCGTATCTTTTACAACGGCTTCGAACAGCTCTTCTTTTCCTTTATATCTATTATAAATTGCTCCTGTGGTAATTCCCGCATCCTTACAAATATCTGAAAGCTGCACGCCCAAAAAACCTTTTTCCCGAAATTGCTTTCTTGCGCTTTCAAGTAATCTCGGATCTATACTTGTATCTCTAACTGCCATAATCAGCCAATCTTTCTTTTGCACCATCCGGAATCGGAATTCTTGATCTGCACAAAGTTCTTATAGATTCCGTCTTTTTCCATAAGTGCATCATGTTTTCCTTTTTCAACAATCTTACCATTGTTTACAACAAGGATGCAATCTGAGTCCTTAATGGTCTTAAGTCTGTGTGCGATTATGATAAGCGTCTTACCCTTGCAAAGTTCTGAGATTGCCTGCTGGATAGCGGCTTCATTATCGGCATCGATGCTTGCTGTCGCTTCATCAAGGATAACGATAGGTGAATCCTTAAGAATACATCTTGCAATTGATATTCTCTGTTTCTCACCACCTGAAAGTGATGCTCCGCCTTCACCAACCATTGTTTCAAATCCATCCGGAAGACTCATGATAAAGTCGTAACATCTTGCCTTCTTGGCTGCCTCGATAACCTCTTCTTTAGTCGCATCTGGTCTGCCCATGATGATATTGTTGTAAATGGTATCTTTGAAAAGATATACGTTCTGGAATACCATACTGATATGTTCAAGAAGGTTCTTAAGCGGCACTTCTTTTATGCTCGTTCCGTTGATAAGGATATCACCTTCATCTATATCCCAGAATCTCGCCATAAGATTGGCAAGTGTGCTCTTTCCGCTTCCCGAAGGTCCTACAAGCGCAATTGTCTCTCCCTCTTTAACCTTGAACGAAACATTACTGATTGTCTCTTTTGCATCATATGAAAATCTTACGTTCTTAAACTCAACGGCAGGCACGCCTTCCTTTGCATCTGCTATCTCCTTATTTCCCGAATCGGAAAGTTCCTTCTCATCCATTACTTCTTCGATTCTGTCAAGACACTTATCCATGATTGTAAGCTTCTCAGATTCCATATATGCAACTCTCAAGGGAATAAATACATTAAGCATGAAAAGAGTCACTCCAAGGAAAGCTGTTATATCAATCGTTCCGTTCAAAAACAGGATTGAAGCCACAAAACCAAGCGCAATAGAACAGATTTCATAAATAATATTTATGACAACTCCAAAAGGAATCATCTTGCCTTCAAATCTTAAACTCTCCTTACAGGACTTCTCGAAATTGTCACTCATTTCTTTTGACTTATCTCCGAGAAGATTATAAGTCTTGGTGATTCCGATTCCTTCGATGTAATCAAGAACTGCTTTTGTAAGTCTTTCGCTCTGTTCCTGTCTTTCACCTGAAAGTGCAATTCCTCTTCTGTATTTCACTTCACCGATCAGAACCAAAACCAATGATCCCATAAGCGCTACTACACCGAGTGCTGGATTAAAAACAAGCATGAATACTGTAAAGATTGCAGCCGCAAAAAGATAGCTCATTGTATCTGCAAGTGTCATCATTGAGTTTTCTTCAATGAATACCATATCTGTCGAAAGAACCGAGCTAATCTTACCAATGTTTCCTGCTGTAAAATATCCCATGGGAAGTTTTCTCAAATGCTCACCAAGCTTAATTCTCATATCAGCCATGAGCATAAATCCCGCAGCTGACTGAAGTCTGTCTGAGGCGTGGATGAAGATTGCCTGCGCAATAACACATCCAAGCAACATAAATCCATATTTTACAAAGCTTCCCGCTACAAGTGTTCCCTTAAAGAACTCGTCAACCATAAGGACCGTCAATATTATTACCGCATTCTGAAGAACTGATTTCAAAAAAGAAAAAATAAAAGCAATCTGTATCCTTCCCTTATATTTTCCAGAACAGTCTATAATTCTTTTTATTGCCCCGATCATGCAAATGCCTCCTTCATTGTTACCTTGCTGCCTTTACCTGCAGCAGACCACTCCTTTGCTCCTTCAGACAGTTCCCAAAGATTAGCATACATCTCAGAGTTCTTAAGAAGTTCATCATGAGTCCCTTCTGCCTGAATCTTTCCGCTTTTCATAACTACAATCTTGTCAGAATTCTTGATTGAATATAATCTGTGAGCAATTACAATTACTGTTTTGTCAGAAATAAGCTCAGCTATCGCATTGTTCATCTTTTCCTCATTTTCAGGATCCATAAATGCAGTAGCTTCATCAAGAACAATAATTGGAGCATTCTTTAAGATAGCTCTTGCAAGCGCAATTCTCTGTCTCTCACCACCTGATAACATATTTCCAGCAGCGCCTGCCGGTGAATATATTCCGTTATCAAGCTTCTTAAGGAACTCGGTACACTGCGCTTTATTTGCAGCTTCTATTACTTCCGCATCGGAAGCTCCCGGCTTTCCGAGCCTGATGTTCTCAAGAATACTCATATTGAAAAGGAACTGCTCCTGTGAGACAAAAGATATCTCGCGGTTCAGAGCTTCCAACGTCATACCTGTAATATCCTGTCCGCCAATCTTTACACTTCCTCCCGTAACATCATAGAAATGTACCAGAATTTTTGCCAATGTCGACTTTCCGCTTCCCGACTCACCAACAAGTGCCGTTACTGTATTCTCAGGAATCTTAAGGCTTACATCTTCTATTACGTTCACTTTTCCGTCGTAGGAGAAGTTTACATTCTTAAATTCAATCGAATGATCTTTTCCTTCAAAAGGCTTTGTTCCCTGCTTAAGAGGTGCTGCCGAAAGGATATTTTCCAAAGCTGTGATCTTATAGTTAAGCTGAGGAAGTACGCTTATAAATGTAAGTGCTCTTAAAATTTCGGGGCCTGTTGAGAAAGACATGCACATGACAAGAAGGAAATTGGAAAGCGTTGAACTTCCCGTATATACAAAATATCCTCCGATAGGAAACGTCAAAAGAGCTACACAAGGAAGGAAACTTCCGTACAAAGCCATCCATGGCCAACAGATTTTGTACCATGCAAGCGTAAAATCTCTGTAACTCATGACATCACCTGAAAATCTCTTGTAGCTGTCACCGTCACGTCCGAAGATCTTTACAACTTCCATACCGTTTACATACTCAACGATGGTATCATTCATTTTCTGCGCTGACGCATAATAATCTCCCATCTTGCTTGTTCCCGCACCATACATGGCAAACATTGCCACAACTCCGATTGGAAGAGATGCAAGCGAAAGAAGCGCAAGTTTCCAATCAACAAAAAACATAACTATAATTACAAGCAACGGTACGGTAAGATTAGAAAAACCTTCCGGAAGCGCATGTGCTATCAGAATTTCCATGTTATCGATATCATCAATGAACACCTTTTTAAGTGATCCCACGCCAAGTTCCTGAATAACACCGAGAGGAAGATTCTCCATCTTCTTCTGGAGAGAGATTCGCAAATTCTTAAGTGTCTGATAAGCGCTGAAATGAGATCTGTCCAATCCGTAAATATACAGAGCAACATATATAAAACCACAGATCAACATGATAGCCGACCATTTTACATAAAACGAAATACTCGTCTCTCCTCCGATTGCACCATCTATCATTTTATAGATAGCCACAAACTGAAAAACATTAAATGCCAGTCCTACAACCAGCAAGAACATTGCCAGAAAAGTATATTTCTTATACTTCCCCGTATACTCCAAAACCTTTTTTAACATTGCTTCCTCCTGTCTTTATCGTTAGACATCGCTAACGGAATAATAAAAAAATCGTAGAGAATAATAATTAAATTATTGATAATCCAATTATTATCCTCTACGATTTCTAATACTACCGCATATAATTGTAAAGTCAATACAGATTAGGCTTTGGTGTTGATAAGTTTTCTCAGCAAACAACAGTTAATTGCTCCAAAGATACTCCGTTTCTGTGCGCTGTACTGTAAATCTCGGTAACCTTTTTGTACTTATCGAATGTCTCAAGAGCCGACTTGGTGTCACCGTAAACTTTCCAGAAACCTGTGTATTTCACGCCCTCATCAGGGCTTTTCATGAATCCCAAAACATCTGTCACGGGATATCCAAGAAAAAGCCCTATCTCATGCGGAAACTTTGCATCCTGTCTCAAATGCTTTGCAAGCTCCGCAACACACAGGTCTGCGTTACTGTATGAGTATCCTTTTTCTTTGAGGACTTTACATACTTCTTTATTTGCAAAATCTCTTTTTAAAAAATCAGGCCTGTATACATAGATAAGGACGCGTTTTTCATAATACTTTACGGGTATCATTCGCAGTCCTTTCTTTGCAAACCTGTAATTAAAGTCTCTCACTTCTTTGTTGAAACTATCTCTGTCATCGATATCGACAGTAAAAAGATTTCCTGTTTTAAGCCCCGCCAAAGTCGGTGAGCAAAGACTTATAAGTAATTGATCTCCCATTTTTGTTTCTCCGATTTTATTCTTTAGTATCAGATAATCACCAGCACGCAGTTAGCATCAACTAACCATTCACCATAATGTGATAAATATTATCAATACTAATTCTTGATTATTATGTTAGCATTTGCTAACGTATTTTTCAAGAGCACGACTCGTGAAAATGCTCAGAAAGGATGATCATTAATATGAGTAAAGTTAAAGTAGTTTTTTGGAGTGGAACAGGAAATACTCAGGCAATGGCCGATGCTGTAGCTAACGGAATTACAAGTGCAGGCGGCGAAGCTGAGGTTACAACATTTGACGCTATCAGCGCAGCTGATGCAGCAAAAGATACTGTTATCGCATTCGGATGCCCCGCTATGGGAGCTGAAGTTCTCGAAGAGACAACAGTTGAGCCCTTCATGGCTGATTATGAAGGTTTTGCAAGCGGCAAGAAGATTGCCCTCTTTGGTTCATACGGCTGGGGAGACGGCCAGTGGATGCGCGACTGGCAGGACAGACTTTCATCCGCAGGTGCAACTATTGTTGGCGGCGAAGGTGTAATGGCTAACGGCGCACCCGACGAAGATGCAATTTCAGCGCTTGAAGACCTTGGAAGACAGCTTGCACAGGCATAAAAACACAACAAACAAGTATTTAACCCCGTAAAATTCATATAACAGGAAATGGGCTGTTGCACTAATTTAGTGTGGCAGCCTTTCCTTACGCCCGGCCGCAAAGGTATATGTTCGAAAATGGCTGTAAACATAAAAGTCTAACTTAGAAAAGCCCGACGTTTCTACGTATATAAAAAAGACGTGAACATTACTTCACGCCTTTTTATACTTATCAAAAATGCCTGTCTTGCACCCTCTTATGTAGGTCTGATGCACCATATAACACATCAGTGACTGTTACAACTCCCGGAATTTCTCAAATGCAGCTGCTGCATTTTGAGTTTTTCCGGCTTTATATGATTCATAACCATTTTGCAATTTCTCATGAATTTGCTCACTGCTCATCCCTGTAGTATCAATACTTTCAGGCGCATTAGGAAGCTTTAATGCAAATGGAATTCCTCCCACCAAAACTATCTGGTTAAGGAACATATCTACAGCAGTAGACATCGGTATTCCCAATCGTCCCAATATTGTTTCCGCATCTTTTTTCAATGCAGGATTTACTCTTAAATTTAATGTGGCTGATTTTTCCATGGCATTTACCTCCTCATCTGTTTAAATTGTAACGACATTGTTGTTACTTGTCAATTATTCATAATATCTATATAGAACAAAGAGTTGCTTTGCAACCCTTTGCGCGCCGATGCACGCAAGCTTTAGCTTGCATAATTCATCTGCGCATCGGTCGCATCCATAGCGGAGCGATTTTATTTGATAAGAATTTCCTATCAAATAAAAAAGACGTGAAGCACTGAATATGCTTCACGTCTTTTTAGTCCGTTAACCCCGTCCCCTGAGACCACTTCTTACTTCTTTACATGGAATGCATCCATCTGAGGATATACTGCACTCTCACCAAGCTGCTCTTCGATACGAAGGAGCTGGTTGTACTTGGCAACTCGCTCTGAACGGCTGGGTGCACCTGTCTTGATCTGACATGTATTGAGTGCTACAGCAAGATCTGCGATTGTTGTATCTGCAGTCTCACCTGAACGGTGTGAAGAAATTGCTGTATAACCTGCATTGTGAGCCATTTTGATTGCTTCAAGTGTCTCTGATACTGAACCAATCTGGTTAAGCTTGATAAGGATTGAGTTACCTGCACCAAGTGAGATACCCTTTGAAAGACGCTCTGTATTTGTAACGAAAAGATCGTCACCAACAAGCTGAACCTTGTTACCAATCTTAGCTGTCATCTTCTGCCAGCCTTCCCAGTCTTCTTCATCAAGTCCGTCTTCGATAGAGATGATAGGATACTTATCTACAAGGCTCTCCCAGTGAGCGATAAGCTCATCTGATGTAAACTCTTTGCCTGACTTGGGCTGCTTGTAGAATCCTTTTCCTTTTTCGCTCTTCCACTCTGATGAAGCCGCATCCATTGCAATCATAAAGTCTTTTCCGGGCTCAAATCCTGCTGCCTTGATAGCTTCAAGAATCTTCTCGATCGCATCCTCATCACTCTTAAGCTGATTGGGAGCAAATCCGCCCTCATCACCTACTGCTGTTACATCGCCCATATCCTTGATGAGCTTCTTAAGGCTGTGGAACACCTCTGCACACCAGCGAAGCGCTTCTTTGAATGAAGGTGCTCCTACAGGCATGATCATGAATTCCTGTGTATCAACGGCGCTGTCGGCATGTGCTCCACCGTTAAGGATGTTCATCATAGGTACGGGAAGTCTGTTTCCTGATACACCGCCAAGGAATCTGTAAAGAGGAATATCAAGTGACTTAGCTGCTGCTCTTGCAGTTGCGATTGATACCGCAAGGATTGCATTTGCGCCGAGCTTAGACTTGTCCTTTGTTCCGTCAGCCTTGATCATTGCCGCATCTACAGCATATGTATCAGAAGCATCGATACCTTTAACCGCATCATTGATCACTTTATTTATATTATCTACAGCCTTTGTAACTCCCTTTCCAAGGTAGCGAGACTTATCACCGTCTCTGAGCTCAAGTGCCTCAAATTCTCCTGTTGATGCACCACTTGGAGCAGTACCTGTTGCCACTGTTCCGTCTGCAAGAGTAACCTCTGCCTCTACTGTAGGATTTCCTCTTGAATCCAAAATTTCTCTTCCGATTACTTTTTCAATTGCAAGCTTTCCCATTGTTTTGCTTACTCCTTTCAGATTTTAAACACAGAATTCCCCTTCTCATAGCCGATTCATAGGTTCAGCTATTCAAAAGAGGAATTCACATGATTTACTCAAGCGTTAGCAGGTGCTAACACCACATATTTTATTATAGCGTTTTTTGCATGTCAACGAATCAGACGTGTTTTAGGGGTTAATGAGAAATAGTATCATTTTTATCCTGTTTATGGATTATAGTACTCCGTTAAGAACTTCCTTTAGTGTATCGGCCGATGCCTTGAGCGCTTCTTTTTCACCGTCACTTAGCCTGATCGGCACAGCTCCTTCAACACCGCTTCTACCTACAATCACAGGCATACTGAGTGCAACATCTTCTATTTCAAACTCACCATGCTGAATACTTGATACTGGAAGGATTGATTTCTCATCTCTTACAATGGCTTCACATATACGTCGTACGCTCATTGCTATTCCGTAGTATGTCGCACCCTTTTTCTCGATAATCTTGTATGCACTGTTCTTTACATTCTCAGCAATCTCTTTCATTGATTTCTCATGTTCGAAATGACCTCTCATCTCACAGAAATCATTGAGCGGGATTCCCGATACGTTCGCGCTGCTCCAAGCCGCAATCTCGCTGTCTCCATGCTCACCTATGATGCAAGCGTGAACCGATCTGCTGTCAATCTTAAGGTGTTCTCCGAGGAGGTATTTAAGTCTCGCGGTATCAAGAACGGTACCCGAACCGAATACTCTGTTCTCAGGAAATCCGCTGAGCTTAGCTGCCGTATATGTGAGTATGTCCACGGGATTTGCCACTATCAGAAGTATTCCGTCTTTGTTATATTTTGCGATTTCAGGGATAATACTCTTAAAAATAGATACATTCTTTTTTACAAGATCGAGCCTTGTCTCTCCCGGCTTCTGACCTGCTCCCGCAGTTACCACAACTACTGCCGCATCCCCTGCATCCTTATAGTCTCCTGCATATATCTGCACAGGCTTTGCAAAAGGAAGTCCATGGCTTATATCAAGCGCTTCGCCTTCTGCCTTTTCTTTGTTCACATCTATCAGCACCATCTCAGAAAACAAGCCGCTTTCCATAAGTGCAAATGCTGATGCCGATCCGACAAATCCACAACCTACTACCGCTACTTTTCTTTCATTTAATGTTGCCATGACGTGCCTCCTTTATATATGCATTTATTCAACTGTATTTACCAACTCGCCAATGCCTTCAATAACGCACTTTATAACATCACCTGATTTTAGGAACTTAGGCGGATTGAATCCCATTCCCACTCCTCCCGGAGTTCCGGTTGCAATTATGGTTCCTGCCTTTAATGTCATTCCCTGTGACAATTCGGAAACAGCTTCTTCAACAGTCGTTATCATGCAAGCTGTGTTACTGCTTTGCCTCTTTTCACCGTTTACAAAACATTCAATCTTAAGATCATGAACATCTTTTAACTCATCGGCTGTAACGATATACGGTCCCATAGGTGTATATCCGTCAAAACTTTTCCCTCTGTACCATTGCTGATGCTTAAGCTGAATGTTCCTGGCGCTTACATCATTTATAACGGTATAGCCAAAGATATAATCTTCCACTTCAGAAGCAGACACTTTGAACGCATCTTTTTTTAGAATAACTCCAAGTTCAACTTCATAATCCAAACTGTCGACAAAATCATAGCTTGGTATTATTCCGTCAGGGTCATTACTTCTGTTAACTCTTTTTGAAAAATAAACTGTATCTGCTTTCTTTGTAAAATCGATCACATCCGCTGTCTCGGCTATATGCTCATTGTAATTAACTCCAAGGCATATGACATCCTGCATCGGAACAGGAATCGGAGCAAGTAGCTTATACTCCGTTTCTTCCAATCCTCCTACATCTGCCTCTTTAAGTGCTGTTTGGATTTTTTCTTCGAACTCATCATATCTTTTGATAAGATCATTCATATCATTTACATCAAATCCCAAGCTTTCGATAGTTATCGGTCTGTTCTTTTCGGATAATACCGCAACTTTTTCTTTTCCGTTGATTTCAATCGTACAAAATTTCATATGTCTCCTCTCAAACTGTCATTTCCATAAATTCATCAATAGCTTTAAGAACAGGTTCTGCATACTTTTGCTCGCCGAGTAACCATTGTTCATGCTGCATATCAAACTCTCTGATATCAGGATTGTGAAAATACTTCTTGTAACGTTTTAAGTACTTTTCCCCCATCTTGTTTGCATAGATGAAATGTGCCCTTGTGTGTTCCACATATATATCATCCTCAAGATGAGTAAGTAAATCCGTATAATACTCATTCTTTATAGACTCAGGATTGAACTTAGAGAAACAATTCATGAATTTCTCTGCCGTTTCATCACTCATGAGAAAAAGATTTTTCAACTTTTCCTTAGTTTTGTTCCTCTTTTTCTCACCTTTTGTAAAACTTGTAAGAAGCGGAACAACCAGCAACGACTGTAATTTAGCCGCTATTTTTCCGCTCTGATCAAGGTCCGGACTTCCAAAAATTGCATGATCGATATGTATTTTTTTCCTCATTACAAGTTGTCCGACAAAACTTGAGCCAAGCGAGGAGCCTATAGCTCCGTCCACTCTGCCGCCATGCTTATCCGTTATATATTTTTCAATCTTTTCTGTCACAGTGATCATATCGGGAAAAATTTCATCGCTACCGTCAAATCCATCATAATTAACACATATAAGATGATATTTCTCAGAAAATTTTTCAATCACACTCCCAAAATTTGTCTGCCAATCGCAGCATGTTCCCGGTAATAACACTAACGTCTTTCCTGACATATTTCCCATTTCTTCAAATTGCATAACTTATTCCACCTCTATTAAGCAATCTCAGGTTCTCTGACAAGATCATACATATGAAAATTTTCTCCGCAGTTTCTTACTCTGTCAAGATTCATGCCAAGATGTCTGTATCTGTCGCTCTTATCTTTATCATCGGTGTCAAGGATTACAAAAACGCCTTTTTTATCAGCCATATCATATACATACCGGAGCATTTTCTTCATAAAGCCCTGCTTCTGGAACTCTTTTCTGACTACCAGAACTTCAATCTTTATAAATTTCTTTTTGGCCTTCTTCATTCTTGTTTCAATGGAATGGCCGTTAGAAAAACATGCAGATATAAACTCTTTCATCTTCTTGAATCCGCCCAGAGCCCTTTTCTCAGCAAAGATCATTTTCATTCCGTCTATGAAACCTACAGTTCCTACTCCCTCTCCCGAGAGCACCAGAAATCCTTCTCTTTTCTCGGAAGTAGTATATAGAATACCGCTTCTGTAGGCAGCTTTGATAATGCCACCGATATATGTATACATACTTTCTCTGTTTGGAATAAACTTTATAAGTCCTTGGTCTTCTTTGTTATATTTGTAATCGTAAAAAGCATCAGCTATCTGCCTTGAGATAACCTCAACTTCCGAATCGGACAGCCCTGTAAGTTTGGTCATTGTATCCCCCTGTTATTTTGTGCCTATTAAAAGAGTAGAACCGGAAAGTCCCATCCATGAAGCTTCCCACTTACTCATAAACATTCCGTTTGTCGTATCGATAAGTCTTACCTGTTCGTATCCCATGTCTTTAAGCTTATTTGCAAAACTTTCCATATCTCCATATTTGCTTTTAGACATGATGTCATGGATTGCGAAAGTTCCGCCCTTTTTAAGAGTCCTTAGTGTCTCAAGCAAGATTGCCTGTCTATCCTTACTGGGAATATTGTGATATACGTAATTGCTTGTCACCGCATCAAAGGTCTCATCGCCAAAATCAAGCTTCACAGCGTCTCCCTGCTGAAAAGTCGTGTTTGAAACACCTTCGGCAGAAGCATTGCTTTCACACAGATTTTTGCTAAAAGAAGCGTACTCTTTGCCCCATCTGTCCATTCCTATCATTCTTGCTTTCGGATTTTTCTTGGCACATGCGATGGTAAGCGCCGCGCTTCCGCATCCGACATCAAGACCAACACCACCGTCAGGAATCTTCACATATGACGAAACACCTTCAATTATCTGCTTTGACATCTGCCTTGTTCCGTTGTAAGAAAAGGCTCTGTACATAAGGAACATCCAAATAGTCATAAGTGCACTTAGTATCGTTAGCGCCAGCAAAACCTTTCCGATTATCGTTCCGACACCTACTGCGCATGCTGAGGCACATAGCACTATTGTAGATATTAGCGTCCCTCTTATCATTCCCTTCGGCATCCAGTTTTTATAATTCGCTTTCATACTCTTCCTCCATCAAAAAAATCATTTATGAATCTCATGATATCACTTTTTGTTAGCTATTGCTAACATTTATTTAAAACCGCAACCCATCATTTTGATGGTTTTTCAAGGTGCATTTACCATCATTTTGATGGTTTGCCCCATAAAAAAGGAGTCACAGAACTTCAAAAAAAATGTTCTGTGACTCTTTGCTAACCGTAATCTTTTACCTGTCAATTGCCTCTATTTCCGCAACAACTTTGCGTTTTCTGTACAGCACTACTACTTGATAAATAATAAATGCATAAAGTGCGGCTTTGTACCAATAGTATGAATATCCATACCACGATATGTGCCAGTCACCTTCTATAGCTGTTTTAATAAAATCATAAAGCTCATGTAATACATCAACATACAATCCAAATATTGAAATGATTCCAAGTATTGTTGCCCACATTATATTATTATTCTTTTTTATAAAAAAGAATATACATGAAACTACGCCCAATAGATTAATCATAGCATTTGCCAATATTAGTGAAATAATCTGCCAATCCGCTCCATAGCTTAATAAGGCGATAAAATTGGTGCAATGGATTACAAAGTTAACAGTAAAAAACATTATCCACCCCAATCCGATTCTTCTAGGTGAAAGCTTCCCTTTTATAGCATTTATCAAGCAATACAAAAAGCCAGCCACCTGAAGTAAAGATACCACCCCACCTGTGAGATAAAATTCACCAAACTTTTGTTCCAACGTGGAATGATCGACAATATCTACATCAAAACCCAAAAACCGCGGATACGGCGTAATTATAAGTGATATTACAGCAACCGTATAAAGCAATACCATTAAGGTATTTATCAGACTATTCTCTATAACAGGATTTCTTTCAACTATATTTTCCATATCTTCTTCAGATATAAGATCATCAGGACTCACACCGAGAATCTGTGATATTTTCTTTGTTGTAACAAGATCAGGATAACGTTCGCCGCATTCCCAATGTGATACAGTCTGCTTTGTCATAGACAATTGTTCAGCCAAAGCCTGCTGGGTCATTCCCTTTTTTTCTCTTGCTCTTCTGAGCTGTTCGCCAAATTCAACCATATTAAACATTCGCTCCTTCCTCTATTACTTTGCCACTTACTTCGGCAGTGTTATCTTGTCTTCTGTACAGCACTATTGCCTGATAAATGATCAAAACATACAGTGGAAGTCTTAAAATCAGCGTTTCAAGTACGGCTCCCGGCCCCGGTAAATAATTTGGAATAAGTCGCGACATCTTAATCTCATGCCCATAGTAAAGCACTACATCCCCAAAGAATCCAAGCACTGAAACAATCCTCAGAATCATACTCCATATTTTGCAATTTTTGTTTTTGATAAAAAATGAAACACTTCCAACCGCTCCGAACGCATTAAGCAGAATATCCGCAAACGTAAGCAGCGCGACCTGCCAGGTTAAACATTCACGAAAAACACTAAAGAAATTGCAGAAATAGAATAAAGCGTTAATCGTAAAAAATATCAGCCAAACACTCCCAATTCTTTTAGGTGTGAGTGTCCTCTTAACAGCATTAAACACACAATATGTAAAAATAACTATATAAAGAATTTGTACCACATGATGAATGTGAACAAACATCATAAACAATTCAGCTTCTTGAACAAACCTGATTGCTTCCGCATAAAATCCCATAAAATTGCTAAACGGATTCCTGATCAAAAACATTATAATAACCGTATAAAGTGCCAACATCATATTATTTGACGCTTCATTCTCAACTTCAACTACAGGATTTCTTTTCTCTTCCTTCGCCATATCTTTTTCGGATAAAAGGTCTTCAAGGCTCACATCCAGAATCTGCGTTATTCTCTTTGCTGTAATAAGATCAGGATAACGTTTGCCGCACTCCCAATGGGACACTGTCTGTCTTGCCACAAATAATTCTTCAGCCAGAGTCTGCTGCGTTATACCTTTCTCTTCTCTTGCTTTCCTGAGCTGTGCACCAAATTCGACCATATAAATCAAATCCGCTCCTTTCGATTTTTTCACCTGCAGATGTGATTTTATTATCCCGTCTGTGAGAAAAAATAACAAGCTACACTCTCAAAAATCACGGTCAACGCTGTGGCGACATTAAGCAACCATGCGTTTTCACACTTCTTCGCAAATATATATCCGTTTCTTTTTCATCCAATAAAGAGCTTCTTTTTCATCGGCAAATTCTTTTCCGGTCACAGAATTAAATGCATCAAGATTCGTAATTTTAGCCATTATCACGGGATTGTCGGGAAGCACTTCTCCCATATCGAGTTTTCGAAGTTCGTCTTCCTTGTTCATTCTCCTGATGTAGTTATCGTCTCTTACACAGTAAATATCATATTTTTTCTGAATTTCATCATAACTTGGGATCCTGTCTTTAGAAAAATCGCATATCTTTTCAAAGCCCATCCAAGAATATATGGACTCATCGACAGGTAAAAGAAATATAAAAGGGATCTTCTCACCCTTAAGAAGTTCAAATGTCTTTTCAAACACGCGGGTCATATGCCCTCTGTGGCGCATGTTCTTCTTAGTTGCAACCGCAACAACGTAATAACTTGGAACGACCGTTCCGCACAGATTTACAGAAAAAGGATTCAAGTGAAGCATGGACACAACTTCCCCGCCCTCAAGACTCACTATCATCCTGTTGTCGATGCACTTGTCCGAATAATAATAATCGACAAATTCCTTCGGATCGTCAAATGCCTCTTCATACAGCTTTCTCGTATTCTCTTTTTCCGCATACTCTATTATCATATGTTCTTCTCGCAAACTCTGTATTTTCTGGCAAAGCCTACAGGATTGTAACTCTCCTTGGCCTGCCGCAGTCCTTCGAGTCCCATGTCGTCTTCTCTGTTTACAAGTTCCGCATCTTCGAAAGCGTTTAAAAGAAATTGCTGATTGATCATCTGATATATTCCGGGGATTTCAGGATTTCCTTTTTCCACACTGATAACCGCCATTTTTTCCCGACTGTTATATGAACCGATGGAAAACGCCTCAAGAACTTCATCGATAAAAACCCCGCCAATCCTGAAAGTAACTTTATCACAGTTTCTGAGTATATCTATAAGTCCGTCTTTTTCCGAAATAAGGGTTTCTCTACTCTCCGCACCTTCGGAAAGCCTTATATCAACCCATTTTTTCATAAACTCCTCAAGGAAATACTCATCAACACAGCACATGGTTTTATACTCCCATCTACCATCGTATTCCTTCATGAATTTATTCACAAGATTTCTCTTTTTCTGAAACTTCTTTCCCGCAAGGCTCCTAAGTTCCTCCGCATCATAAAGATAATCCTTAAGATCAAACTCTTCCTCAACGGTAAACTCCGGATTATTCATAAAATCAAGAACATTCAGCGCATCTTCATCCGCAAGGTCTATTCTCAAGGGGGTCTTTAATTCCTCATTGAAATAGTTTCTTAGCATCTCAAAATATCTCGGAAGCTCCTCACTCCTGCAATACGGCATTGCCGCAAAGTAGCCCTTATCATCCCGCATTAAAATAAGCGCCGCTTCATCCTCAATATAAACTTCTGTATTATACAGCTCTTTCCAAATATATGTATCAAGAACCGTGCTGTCGCAGGTCTTGTTGTCTCTTAACGCGTATATTTCCGAAAGTTTCGCCGCTTCTTCAAATGTCGGTTTATGAAAATCAAGATTTTTTTCCATATGACCTTTCCGCTCCATGCATGCGCATTATAAATGTGCCGCAAGCTCCGCTCCGATATTGCTTTCCTTGATTCGATTCTTTTTGTACCACACATATCTAAGCCATGCGGTAAATCCGCTCATCGACCAAACGATTCCGACAGACCACCAGATTCCCCAGAGTCCGATAAACGAAATCTGTGTCAAAAGAACCGGAACTATAAATCTTCCGATAACCTCAACAATTCCGTTGAGCAGGGCAAAAAACGAATCTCCGAATCCGTTGAGTACACCTCTTACAACATATATCATTCCAAGCATAACATAGAAATAGCTTGTTATCCTAAGCGCCATCGCTCCCATTGCGATAACGGCTTCATCTTCAACAAAGATTCTTATGATAGCCTCGCCAAAAAACTGCATTATCGGAAGCATAGCCGCTGAAAAAATTGCCATCAGCATCATGCTCTTTTTATAACCTGCAGTAATGCGGTCATTCTTACTTGCGCCGTAATTCTGTCCCGTAAATGTTGAAAGTGCGGCACCGAGTGTCTGATACGGCTGATGTATAAGCTGTTCAATCCTACTAGTTGCAGTAAATGCGGCAACTGCCACTTTTCCAAAAGAATTAACTACTCGCTGAAGTGCCATGCATGAGATTGCAATAAGCGAAAACTGCAGTGACAACGGAATTCCCAGCTTCAACACTTTCATAGAAATATTCATATCAACCTTAAGTTCATCACGCCTGATTTTGAAATACTCATTAAATTTCATGGCATAGATAAGGCAACTGATTCCAGAGACAAGCTGTGCAATTACCGTAGCAACGCCCGCGCCGACAACACTCATATGAAGTCCGCACACGAACAGCACATCAAGCGCTGTGTTAAGAAGGCATGAAAAAATAAGGAAATAAAGCGGTGTCTTTGAATCACCGAGCGCCCTAAGCATCGAAGATGCATAGTTATAAAGCGACACAAAAACAAGGCCAAGGCACATGATTCTAAGATATGCCACTGCATCCGGCATTATCTCATCAGGCGTTGCAAGCATCTTTAAAATCGGTTCAGATAAAAGAAACGCAACTATACCAACAATGATCGGAAATACCAGCATAATATACCCTGTGTTGACAATACAGCTTTTTATCTCATTTTTATTGCCTTTGCCAAAAAACTGGGATGTTATGATTCCTCCGCCACTTCCGATTCCGTTGCACATAGCAAAGAACAGGAATGTTACAGAGCCCGTTGCTCCGATTGCCGCAAGCGCATCAGCGCCGACAAATTGTCCCACGATAACAGAATCCACCAGATTGTATAGCTGCTGGAAAAGATTTCCGATAAGCATCGGTATGGAAAAACGGATAATTAAAGAAACCGGGCTTCCTTCGGTCATATTAAGTACTGCTGATCTTTGTGCTTTCATTTTAAAACTTCCTTGCAATCATAAAAATAAAAGGGACGGTGCCAAGAGCTAAGCTCCTGACACCCGCCTTATCCTACATAACCAAATAGAAATTATATGCCCGTATTTTTATGAATGCTTCTTATTTTCTGTTATGAAACATCTCAATTTTTGTCTTTTTTGATAGTTTCGCGTATCTATGCCGTTTGGTAAAGATTATGCATAAAATCGGGTTGTCTATTTTTCTTTTATGCTCGCAAGAACATCATCGCTCATATCGTAACTATCCCCAATTACGAAAAACACAAATAACCAGACAAATAAAAATACTCCCAAGAACAAATGATAAACACCTATAATATTTCCAAACAATAAAATCAATGCTGACATAACTATATTCCTCCCATGATTCTTCAAAAAAATATATTCAACATAAATTCTGCTTTTTCGCTTTCAAAGAAGATATCTTCAGTATCATTTTCAGCCTGGAATATTACAAGCAACGCATCGGAAAATGGGCGCTCCAATATGGTGACATGCGGTAAAATCAAGGTTTCAACGTCACATTTTATGTTGCTTTTTCAAAAAGGAATGGCACCTGCTTTTTTAAAAAGAAAACACCACAGAAAATCCTCTTAGGAAATTCTGTGGCGTAATACCCGTCTCATTGCACCGTGGCTTCCACAAGCTGCTCTTCGTTGCTTAGATCCATAGCCATTCTGCGCTTTCTGTACAAAGTGTATGTCTGATATATAATCAGAGCCGTAAATGCAATACCAAGCATAAAACCGGCTATTATTTCATTTACATTCCCAACAGCCTCTCCAAGGGTAGCCGTTGAGGAGTTCGCTGTATAAAACTTTTCCACCTTAAATCTTTTGATAAATGTGATAATAGTATCAAGTATTCTCAATGCCGCGGATATTATAATCATAAGTTCCCATTTCTTGGAGTTTTTACCGCGTATAAAGAAAGAGTAAGACGCCAGTCCCCCTAAAATACCGGGAATTATAGAAATGCACAATATATAAAGTGCAACATTCATCAAAAATGACATCAAAACTGCTTTGCTTTCTTCTCCTGAAATAAAATCTGTTATCTGATAATTCCCACCAAAAATATCAACAATACCATTCATTAAAACATAAACCGCAAAATACGAAGTAAGAATTATTCCGATTATTTTGGGTGTCAGCTTATCAAGTATTTGGTTATATAAACCATAAGCAAAAATAACAAATAAAACTATACTTTCTATACTTCTTATAAATCTTGGAAGATAAAAATCAAATCCAAATCTTGTATATGCGCTAACAAAATATAGGGCCACCTCTCCGGCAATTCCCATAAATAGCATTATCACCACAAACGCATACAAAACACTCGTAATATTATTAATTGTCTTATTTTCCACTACAGGATTCTTTTCCGCCACTTTAGTCATCTCCTTTCCGGATAAAAGGTCGTCAAGGCTGACACTCAAAACCTGAGATAATTTCTTTAATGTGATAATATCCGGATAACGCTCTCCGCACTCCCATCTGGAAACCGTCTGCCTTGTTACATATAATTGATCGGCCAGTGCTTTTTGCGTCAATCCTTTTATCTCTCTCGCACTTCTGAGTTGCTCACCAAATTCGACCATAACAAAACCGTTCCTTTCAAAATTTATTTTTTCACCTGCAGATGTTGAGATAAGTATCTCTCGACTCATATTTTTTTACAAGAAAAAGACATCAAAAAGCGGGGTTCCATAATGGTACCCCGCACAGTTACTGCATTTGCAGCACATACACTTTCTTTACTTACTATCAAATTTTTGGTCCAATAACCCCGTCCCCCAGGGTCATTTCTTCGTCAAAAATGTCTACATATCCTTTCAATGAAAGAGCTTTTTGACGAAGTGTCTTGGAATGTCCCCAGACCAAAATGTGAGATTTTCCTTTTCCGTTCTTGGCTTCCTGAATGAGATTTGCGGCGGCGCTGTTTCCGTCAAAGGCTACAACCATCGATGGTCTTCTCTCAAATATCTCATAGTTAAAGCTCTTGTAGATTCCCATTCCCTGAGTCTCCGTAGAAACTCTGATCCTTACATTATAGGAAAGAAGCATCTCTTTTTCCTTCTCGGTGATCATGGCAGGAACAACCGCATATACAATGAAATTCTTCTTATTGTTATCAAGAAGGTACTTTTCATATCCGGACAGCTTATGTCCTATGACAAAGCAGACTTCTTCCGGACTAAGCTTATCCATAAGAGCATCAAGCTGCGCGGCGCCTTCCTTGGTAACTCTTGTAGCTCTGTTCTCTGTATTAAAGCTGCCTCCAAGAAGTACGACCGGGAAATGTGACCAGGAAATTTCTCTTATGCGATCCTTGAGTTCTTTATTGGCATCGAGCAAAAGATCTTTTGAAGAAGGTCTCTTTTTCGATATCTTAACGGCTTTCATCTTCTCAAGAAGCACTTCTTCCATATCTCTGTCTTTTATAAGAGCATTGAACGCTTCTTTCTTGGCCGCATATGATGCTCTGCTTATCTCTATTATCTCTGTCTCTGCCTGTTTCATTAGGCTTATGTCGTTATCAGAAAGTCCCAGCATCTTAACAAGTGAAAGCTGCTCATCCACTGAATTTGTTCCGTAAAGAGCCGCTCCGTCGGTTCCCTGAACACACTTAAGCCCCTGTTTCAGATATTGCTTCAAAGGGTGCTTATCAAGTGAATTAAGGTTATTAAGTCGTACGTTACTCGTAAGCTGAAACTCAAGAACCACGCCGTTTTCCTTAAGCTGTTTAAGGACTTCTTTTCCCTTCTGAGACCTCGGGCTGTAGGTATAAAGTCCGTGTCCAAGTCTCATACGTGGCATCTGCTGTCCCGTAGCAAGTGATTCTCGTACACACTGTATGCTGTGCGAGATGTTATCTTTCTGGCTGTCGTTCTCTCCCGCATGAACTCTTATCACAAAAGAAGGATCTTTGGCCGCGATCTTCACTATCTCTTTAAAAGCAGGCTTCAAAGTTATGATGTCATTTATCTCTTCTCCCACGAAGTCGCATCCCGCAACATACGGATCAAGTGCCGTTGCCTTCAGAACTTCGAGGTTCTGCTCAAGATAATTTGCCGGAGTTACAGCATCTTTGATGATTGTAAGCGGTATCCTTCGCATAGCGGCAAGAAATCTGATCATGACTCCCGTCTCTCTGTGGATACTAGGCATAACCTCGTGCACCTGCCTAAGCATATCGATCGACTCATATTTTTTTACAAGAGTCGTATCGCTTATCTCTGCGTAGTAGATGCCCTGCCTTTTGTAATTCCTTGCAATCCACAGGAGCTTATCCTGAAAAAGAGTATTGTGACAGTATTCTTCCGTTTCTTTGTCCATCAACATCTTTTCCAAAACTCTTTTCACATCTTCGTCGGGAATCTGGGAAACGCTGTGAATATCTATCTTTTCATCACATTCTTTTCCCTTGGTAAAGATATATCTGTAAATGTAAACCTTCTCAAGATTGGTAAAAACGGCCTGTCCGTCCTTGATAACGGCAAGAGAGCCTCTGATCTTAACAATGTTCAGCTCCGCGTCATTTAAGTTATTAAGGATAAGATCCGCAAAGTTGATAAAGGTGTTGTCATCTATTTTTCTATCAAGATATTTGCCCTGTAGTTCAGATGATGAGAACTGCCTTGCGACTTTCTCCCTGTTCTTGAGAACCTTGATCCACTGCTTCTCAGTGAGCTCGAGATTCAGTTTTTTTACATAATACAAAGGATATCTGATCTGATGATAGATTCCGAGCGCGATAAGAATATCCGCAGGGAGGTTGCCGTTCATATGCGTATGAAGATCGGTCCTGAACTTAAGATTCTTGTTTATATAAGTCTTGAAAACAGTCTTGTTAAGGTCAAGCTGATAGTTCTTGGTCTGGCTCATCAGTGTCTTGGCGATTGCCGGAACCGAAGCCATGACTTCAACTCTTTTATCCGGAAAGATCTTGGCTATCTCTACATCACGCAAGCTGAATATGTAGCTCTCTTCATTGTTTCCGTCAATAAAACAGGGAACCTCGCCCTTTGCAACAAGCATCCCGTTCTCATCCTCAGAAAGATTCAGTTTGCATATCGCGGCGAGGTTCCTTATAAGGTTTCCTGTGTGGTGATTTGGCGTTGAAAGCACATACCACATCTTATCAAGATCTTTGTACAGACTTACTATGATATCTTTTTCATCATCAAGAAAAAAACACGTAAAATAAGTCATAAAAGTTATCCTTCCTTCATGTGCTTCATAAGCTCATCAATTGTCATTTGCTTTCCTGTCTGTCTCTCATAAATCTCAGTGAAAGAAAGTCCCTGATCCTCAGGGTTCAGATCTACGTCCTTAGTTCTTGCTTTCCATCTGTTGTCATCCGGAAGAAATGCATATGCAAGATTGTGCTGCTCCCACTCGTAAGCCATATCATCAGGCGTTCTGTACGACTCCATGTCGCTTCCGTGTACGGGGTGCTCCTCTATCAAAGCCGAGCAGATAATCTTCATATCCTCATTATTTGCAATCTTATATGAGTTGATTATCTTCCAGTTATCCTTGGTGTATACTGCCGAATACTCTTCTCCGTCATAGGTAAAAGCGTAATTTTTGCCCTTTCCGTCAACATCGTGAAGATTTATGTCGGAAGGGGCACTCAAAATTCCTTCCTCATCCAATTGTTCTTTTACTTCTTTTGCCTTCTCAACACCTTTTTTGAGTTTCTTCTTTGTTTCAGTTTTAGTATCATTCAATCCGTCTATTTCTATGCCAATGCCGAATTCGGACTCAAGATACGAACTTGCATCGGAAACAACTCCCGTCATGGCTTCAGAAACAGTTGAAAGCCCGGATGCAATTTCTTCTGTTCCCTCAAACCGAGAAAGAAAATCCGCGCCGCAACCTGAAAAGCATACCACTAAAACAATCAGTAGTAGTAGAATAATCCATATTTTACTTTTTCTATTATATTCATAATCATATCTTCTCATAACGTAATTATAAGGGCTCAGGTCAAAAAGGTCAAAAAAGTTAACAAACTACATCTTTGACACTATTATGTTTATGGTGTATTTTGGAAAAAAGAGATAAAGAAATAACGCTCAAATTAAGGAGGAGTTTTCATGTCAGATACAATTACACTTACAATTCCGAAGCAGAAATCAATTGCACTTATCGCTCATGACGGCAAAAAGCCTGAGCTTATCAAATGGTGCAAAGATAATGCCGAGACATTAAAAAAGCATTTTCTCTGCGGCACAGGTACAACGGCAAGAATGATCACAGATGCCACAAATCTTCCTGTACGCGGATATAATTCAGGCCCTCTTGGCGGCGATCAGCAGATCGGTGCAAAGATCGTAGAAGGAAAGATCAATTTCGTAGTATTCTTCTCAGATCCTCTCACAGCAGCTCCTCACGACCCTGACGTTAAGGCTCTTATGAGAATTGCACAGGTATACGATATTCCTTTTGCAAACAACAAGGCTACGGCTGATTTTCTTCTCCACTCGAGTTTCATGGATGAAGAGTATGACCACGACGTAATAAACTTCAAGCAGAATATTGCAGAGCGTGCTGAGACTCTTCCGAATGAGTGATGTGATTCTTTAACCGATAGGTTATGCGAGAAGGTCAAGGTATCAGTATATAAGGCGTACTTTCACAGTGAGTTTTGTTCGTTGACATTCAAGGCATATAAAGACGGAGGAATTTATTCTTTCAATCCAAACTCGCCCATAAATGGGCTCAAACAATGGATTGAAAAACAGAATAAATTACTCCGTCTTTTTATGCTCTTGAATGTTGCAATTCACAAAAATACTGTGAAAGTACGCCTTATATACTGATACCTTTTACTTTATCGATGATGTATTCGGTTAAAGTTTTCCTTATTTCAGTTTTTCTTTCTCAACATTCACTTAGATTTCTTAAAGAATATCCTGCACTAAGCTGTGTTTGCCGTTATTTGATTCGTAGACGAAAATTTCGCAGTTCTTGGGACGTGGACGCCAGATGTAACCGCGCTTGGCGTTTTCGAAGTAGCCGCGAATGGGACGAATAATTCCGCCGTGGCAGACAACGAGTACGTTTTCATAATCTTTTTGCTCAAGTTCTGTGAGGAAAGATCTGGTACGATCGACCATTTCCTTTATAGTCTCCACTCCTGACGGAGCCGGAAAAATTTCAGGAAGCGTCCAATACGCTGTCATGGGAAGGGCTACTTTGTAGTAATTTACAGCTTCATATCTGCCAAAGTCTGCCTCAATGATTCGTTCATCTTTTATTATCTCTGAAGGATCTATATCTCCTATTATCGACGCCGTCTGCACCGCTCTTATAAGTGGACTGGCATACACGGCATCAAACTTAACATCACCAACTTTTGCCTTAGTTGCATGTGCCTGCTCCATTCCCGTTTCGTTCAAAGGAATATCGCTTCTTCCCTGCATCAGTTCTTTTTTGTTATAGTCAGTCTGTCCGTGTCTTGTAACGTATATCTTCATCTGTATTCCTCATCTAAAGCTTATCTTGCACGTTTTCCTCTCTAATAGAAAAACGCATATCATATTGCATTTATTCAAGTCATCGCCTTGCCTTCTTGCTGTAATCGGGTCGGGCGTTTTTCAGATCTTCGTATATTATCTTGTAATTCTCATAGCGAACTGCAGAAATCTTGCCTTCGCTAAGCGCATTCTTTACGCCGCAGTCAGGTTCTGCGATATGCGAGCAGCCACCGAACCTGCACTCGGGCTCAAACTCCTCAAATTCAGGATAGTACTGCATAAGATTGTCTGTCGTGACATCATTTAAGTTAAGCGACGTAAATCCGGGAGTATCAAAGAGATATGTCTCATCGTCACCATCTGAAAGCTCGCTTACGAAAAAGAGTTCCGAATGTCTCGTCGTATTTTTTCCCCTGTCTATCTTACGGCTAAGCTCTCCTGTCTGCATAAGCGCATCGGGTACAAGTTTGTTTAAAAGAGATGACTTGCCGACTCCGCTTGGTCCCGCAAGAGTTGTAGTCTTGCCTCGAAGGAGCTCTTTTAACTCATCAAGTCCCTTGTCCTCTTTGACACTTATGAAAAGGACTTTATAGCCACACTTCTCGTAGGCATTATAAAGTTCCAGCTGTTCTTCCTCCGTTGCAATATCCTGCTTGTTGAAACAGATTATGACGGGGAGATTCTGCTGTCTCATCATGATAAGAAAACGATCGAGCAGGTTGTAATTGGGATCCGGCTTAACTATGGCAAACAAAATAACCGCCTGATCCACATTGGCAACAGGCGGTCTTAAAAGCCGGTTCTTGCGGGGAAGTATCTCTGTGATATTCCCCTTTTTATTCTCTTCGTCGATAATGTCTATCATGACATTATCGCCAACCAGCGGTTTTACATTATCTTTTCTAAAGATGCCCTTTGCTTTACATTCATAGATTTTCTCATCATGAGTTTCTATGTAGTAAAAGCCGGCAATTCCTTTAATTATCTTTCCCTGCATTAATGGGTCTCCTGTGTAAACTGGGCTCGTGTCTGAACATCAACCTGCTTCGGTACAAAGCCCGCATCAGGTTCCTGTGCAGGTACAGAAACATAATATGTATAACTCACCACTCCCGTAGGTGTTTTAATACCACTGATATCAACAGGATACGGGAATGAAGTTGTATCAAACTCACGAAGTACCGCTCCATCTGATGAAGTGATTGATACATGCACTTTATCTCCGGGATTATAAGGTGCTTCTCCGCCTTCAGGTGCAGGTAAATTCGCCTTAAATGAATACGAAACTTCACCGGGGCCTGTAGATACCTCTATATGTACAACAGTTCCTTCCTTAACTTTCTTTCCGGCTTCGGGAATCTGTCTGCAAACCTTATCTATAAGCTTAGGATCGGAATTCTTAACATCCTTGGCTGTTCCAAGTTCAAGTCCTGCTTCTACCAATACAGCCATAGCCTCATCTGTCTCAAGTCCGACAAGATCCGGAACTTCGATTTCGCCTTCCATTGAAGACGACTCAGATGATGCATCTGCTTTTCCCTTATAATTTGAACCGTTACTTACATACACAGTGATCGTAGAGCCTTTATCAAGCTTCTCTCCGGCCGCAGGTGATGTTGATACAACGGTATTGTTGGGTTTGGTGTTATCTTTATCAGCTTCTTTTTTTACCTTATAGCCTCTGTCATCTTCAAGTAATGACTTTGCCTCGGCATATGTCTTTCCGACTACATCCGGAACTTTTCCCTTGTCACTGTCCTCGGCTGCAACCTTGGCATTACTTGCACCTGAAGAACCTTCGTTAGAATCAATTGTTCCGAAAAGTCCGATTCCTCTTGCCACAAGCAAGACAACAACAAGAGCAACTATTACCGCCATCACAATGGCTATTGAAGATGTAATTCTCTCGATTTTACCATCTTCCTGCATTGTTCCTCTGCGTCTTCTGTCATGCTCTTCGCGGTAATAATAGTCTTCCTCTTCTTCATCGGCATCGTCGTCTTCGTAATCTCTGCCGTATTTTCTTATTTCTCTATCGTAATCGTCATAGTCATCCTGTTCATATTCTCTGACTACATCGCGTTTGAGCCTCATCTGCTCAGGTTCAGGCATACGTGGATCTCTATTCTTCACATGCCTCACCTCCTCATCGGAAGCAACTCTGGTTACACCGTCCTCATCGGGATCTACCATAGATACAAAATCCTTGTCAGGTGTAATAAGTGATTTCTTAAGGTCCTGAATAAGCTCGGCTGCATTCTGATATCTTCTGTCAGGACTCTTTTGACAACATTTAAGAACAATCTTTTCCACACTGATAGGAATTTCTTCGTTAAAGTCCGCCGGTGTGGGAAGTTCCTCCTGAATATGCTTAATAGCTATTGCAACGGTAGTGTCCCCGTTAAAAGGAACTCTTCCGGTAAGCATCTCAAAAAGTGTGATACCAAGTGAGTAAATATCACTCTTGGCATCGCTGTATCCGCCTCTTGCCTGCTCGGGAGAAGTATAATGTACCGATCCCATGACATTGGAGGTGATGGTGTTACTTGTAGCTGCTTTTGCAATACCAAAGTCTGTAACCTTAACCTTACCATCTTTGGATATCATAATGTTCTGAGGCTTGATATCTCTGTGAATGATATTGTTATTATGTGCAGCCTCAAGACCCATGGCAACCTGTATAGCAATGCTGACAGCCTCTTTTACAGAGAGTCTGACCTTTTTCTCAATATATTTTTTGAGAGTGATTCCGTCTACAAGCTCCATGACGATATAGTTGATACCGTCCTCGTCACCAACATCATACACATTTACGATGTTAGGATGCATAAGCCCTGCTGTTGACTGCGCCTCAACACGAAACTTTGCTACAAAATTCTCGTTCTCGGAAAATTCCTGTTTCAGTATTTTTACCGCAACAAGACGATTAAGTTTATGATCTTTTGCTTTATACACATCGGACATTCCGCCGGTGCCAATCTTTTCAAGCACCTCGTAGCGATCTCCGATCACCATACCTATTTTAATCATTCAGTCCTCCATCGCGAGTGGGTTCATCGGCAAAGGGTTCTATCAGGATAACTGCTATATTATCCTTGCCTCCGTTATTATTTGCCGCGACAACCAGCTTCTGGGCCTTCTCTATAATGTCTCGCTGACCGCTGACAATCATGCGGATTTCTTCATCTTCAAGCATATTCGTGAGACCGTCCGAGCACATAAGGACGATATCCCCTCGATTAAGTTCCACTGTAAAAAAATCGATGTCTACAGTTTCCGTGGCACCGATTGCCCTCGTGATAATATTTTTATCAAGATGTGTCCGAGCAGTTTCTCTATCAATTCCGCCCATTCTGACCATCTCTTCCACAAGGGAATGGTCTCTTGTTATCTGGGTGATTTTATCATTGATGACGTAGAGCCTGCTGTCACCGACATTCGCTACTTGCAAATACCTGCCGATAACCGTACATGCGACAACCGTTGTTCCCATACCAAAGAGCGACGGGTTTTCTGCCGCTTTTTCTCTGAGGTTGCGATTCGCTATCTTAATCGCGTTCTCCAGAATCTTAACAGGACTCTGTTCAAAAGACTTCTCTATCTCTTCTACCATTGTGTCAACCGTATACCTGGACGCATAGTCACCTGCGTTGTGACCTCCCATGCCGTCCGCAACAATAAACACATTGGAAAGATTACCGATTTTTCTGTCTGAGGAAAAGATATAATCCTGATTAAGCTTTCGCTTCTTTCCAATATCCGTCACGGAAAAAGTCTTTAACAAACCAACATCCTCCACAAACCCTTTTTCATCATACACATACAAAATAAGCAGGTACTACATTTTCTCCTCCAAAAGCTTCCTGCAAAGTAGTTTACAGGCGCTATAAACATCCCTGCTCATTTCACTCCTAATTATAACCAACTTTATAGTCTTTAGCAATTATAAGTGTTTGATATTGTATTTGCAATCTTTTCATATTTTAGTCATCAAATGCCTTTATATCCCCATTTTTATGTATCGAGCGCGATCACTTTTACATTGCCATCGCAAGGAATGCCAAAATATATATCGCTATAACCGATACCGTCGCAAATATATCAAATATACCTAAGATCTTTACAGTCTTGTCGCCTTTTCCCAATGAACGTCCCACAAAAAAGAACACAAAGCCAAAAAATGCAAAAAACATTGTAATTGAATTTAATGCTCTTATTAAGTTTGAGTCCTCAAAAGCATATAAAAAGATAAAATTCAAAACTGCCGATACTATCGGTACTATCTCCACTATTGTTGCTATCTTTTTCTTGTCCATTCCCCTGTTATCATGGTCATCCGAAAATGACCATTACTCCTTTCCTTTTCTTTCCAATCACTTGAGTTCTATTCTAACTCATAATCGGAATTTTTTTAAGTTTCGATATTTCGTCAACCCCAGAAATAATCAGAACTTTCTCCCCGAACCGATTTCAAAATGGCACTTTACGATACCGATATCTATCTTGCTGTATGGGCCACCCTTATCGACAAATTCAACATTTTCACCATCCGTAAGCTTAATCGCAAACTTCTGCTGATTTATCGCAGTTGGGGCCAAAAGAGCCAGCTCAACACCTTTATCAAACCAATCGGGACGCTCTCCTGCTGCCTCAACAATCTGCTCCGCAGTCTTAGACTTGCGCGCCTTGCCCTGATCCTTGCCATAGCCTATGGCAATAGCTATAACAAGCTTTTCATCGGGAGCGACCTCGGCAGGTATCGTCTTGTGATTAAAAGTTCCGGTCCAGCAAGTGTTTAGTCCCAGACTCTGTGCAAAAAGAACCAGCTTCTCGCCGTAGTAACCAATCCTAGTCTCCAGATCCGCCGCATCTTTACCGACACATGCGATAACACTCGGCGCCGAGCCAAGTCCCATAGCCCTGTTCAAGAGCTTATTATATGTATTTCCCGCATCTTCAATAAACTGCATGCGCAGTCCGCCTTCAGCATTAAGCTCTGCTATCTTCGCCCTTAGCTGAATAACCTTCTCCGGCTCGATCATGCCCCGCTTATAACTTCTAACCGAATGTCTGGCCTTGATTGCTTCGATCTCTGTCATAGTTTTTCTCCTTCCAGATATGAAATGGTCTTTCCATGTTCTTTTGCATATTCAATCTCTGATCTTGTGCTGTCTCCGATATAGCCTCCGACATTTATCACAAAAATCTCATCAGCCATATCTATCTTTCTCTTATGCATATCATCAAGCATTTCTTTTGTCTTTGTAAGTGTTCCCTCGTCCATGCTTTCCCAAACTTCTTTATCACCTGAATGGCCAAAAAGCCCTACGCTGATAACGATTTTTCCATCCAATGTCAGTTTCTTCTGAGCTTCCATAAATTCGTTCTTAAAACGTGTACTTCCGCATAATGTGACTACTTTGTAGTTTCCGACCATTGATAAACACTCCCATCCAACCTATTTATTTTTGAATATAACATTCAGAAAAACTATGAACAAGGCAATTTTTATATTTATTTTATACTTTTCCTCTTCATATACCAAACGCTTCCGTCGATAATAAAAATAAGAAATGGGTAAGTATTCGCTCATTGTATTTGAAACGGATGTCAGCACTGATACGCTCTATGTTTTATGACAATTTACCGGAGCGTTTTTTACAAGGAGGTAAAAAGAATATGTCAGGAATTAACAGTATTTCCTCATCCGGAGGAAGCTCGGAAATCAATAAAACTTCTTATACAAATAAAAACAATCAGGCAAATGCCGCTAAATCATCCCAGCCAGCAAAAACCGAGTTAAAGTCATGGAGCCCGATAGATACCAAGAGTTCACTCGTTCCCTCTATGACCGATTACGGCATGACTATCGGAAACGTGGAGCTTTCAGATAAGGCTAAAGATTACCTTGATAAACTCAAAGCAAAATATCACAACATGGAATTCATCACCGTCAGTAAGGATATGAAAGCGCAGGTTCAGCAGAATGCTGCCGCGTACGGCAATGCCAACAAGATGGTGGTTCTTATAGATGAAGAAAAACTCGAGAGGATGGCTACCGACGAGGATTTCCGCAAGAAATATGAAGGTATCATCGCTTCATCTCAGGCAAAAATGTTACAGGCAAAGATGGGCCTTACAAGCAGCGGAGCAAACATAAAGAATTTCGGAATGTCCGTCGATTCAAACGGAAAAGAGAGTTTCTTTGCTACAGTTAGTGATTCTCTGGATCTGCAGAAGAAGCGCATCGAGAAGAAGGCCGCAGAAAAGAAAGCTGAGAAAGCAAAGGAAAAGAAAGAAGCCGAAAAAGAAGCCCGCGAAGATCATATTCAGAAGGCAAAGGACAAAAAAGCCGAAAAAGCTGAACCTGATAAGAGCAAATCTGATAATGATATTGATGAAGTCAATGATGAGAAATATGTTATGTTCGAAGCTGATTCAATGGAAGAGCTTCTTTCCAAAGTACAGACCTACTCTTACAACAGCTCCTCAAACAAGATCATGGCCGCTTCCGAGCGCACCGTCGGCACCACAATCGATTTCAAGGGGTAAAAACATTTCGCTATTCAATAAAAAACAAGTGTCTGAGCACTATTATGCATAAGCGGAAGTGTATTTTAATTATATTCTGTTCTGCCCCTAACCCTCATCTTATCGATATAGGCAGTTTATTTTGCCAATGTCTTTCTGCCTCTCTAAGTGTTTATAACAATAGAGGCAGAAAGATTACTTAAAAATCAGCTGCCTCTATTCTTCAACACCTTCATATAGGCATTAACCTAATTCATAATTCAAATGCCTATATTCTCAGCTGTCTTGATATAGGCAGAATAACACCCCAAAAATCAACTGCCTTTATGGGCAAAATAAAAAAAGTGGCAGAATAAAAGCCTTCATTAAAGACTCATTTTGCTGAAATATGCTATAAATGAACACAACGCAGACCATCTTGAGGAAGATGTTCATTTTCAATATAGGAAAATTACTGTCTCTTCTCCCCGACATATCTTCTTCTGAGCTGGCCACAGGCTCCGTCTATGTCCCTGCCCATCTCTCTTCGAATTGTCGCATTTATCCTGCTCTTTTCAAGCTTTTCCTTAAACTTAACCGCATGAGAACGATCAGTAGGTTTGAAATCTCTTTCTTTTATCGGATTCACAGGAATAAGGTTTACAACGCAGTTAAGCCCCGACAAGAGCGTAGATAGTTCAACCGCATCCTCGTCAGAATCATTAACTCCCGCAACAAGTGAATACTCAAAAGTAAGCTGTCTTCCCGTCTTGTCAAAATAGGTCTTGCAGGCATTCAAAACTTCGTGAATCTCATACTTGTTCGCGATGGGCATTAGCTCTTTTCGCTTGTCGTTATTGGATGCATGAAGAGAAAGTGCCAGATTTATGGACAATTTCTTTTCCGCAAGTTCCAAGATTTTTGGCACGATACCACATGTAGATACCGTGAGATTGCGCTGCCCGAGATTCATTCCATGCTCATCTGAAAGAAGCTCAATGAACTTAAGCAGATTATCATAGTTATCAAGCGGCTCTCCGCTACCCATGACAACGACTCTGGATATCTTTTCCCCTGTGTAACATGCTATCGCGTATATCTGATCAAGTATCTCCGAGGGCAAAAGATTTCGCACAACGCCGTCAATTGTCGACGCGCAGAACCTGCATCCCATCCTGCATCCAACCTGAGATGATACGCAAACGCTGTTACCAAACTTGTACTTCATGAAAACGCTCTCTATAACGTTTCCGTCCGACAATCCAAACAAGAATTTCTTGGTACCGTCAATCTTAGATTCCTGAACCTGCACAATATCATGCGATGTGTACGTACACTTTTCAAGAATTTTTTCTTTCAAAGATTTCGGGATATTCTTCATCTCGTCACAGCTTCTTACCTGTTTCACATGCATCCAGTCATAGAGCTGCTTAGCTCTGAACGTAGGCTCACCGATTTCCTTGATGAATGTTGTAAGTTCATCAAAATTAAGCGACTTTATATCTATTCTGTTTTCTTTTCCTAAAATGTAATCACTCATAATTCTTTCCATTAATCTTATCGCAGTGCTTGCGCTGTGTGCGACTTTTTATAGTCTTGGTTATATGCATGGAAAGCATGATTCCAAGACACAAAAATAACCGCCTGGCCTGAGAAACTAAGCGGTTATCACAACGTTTATTCATCTTGGGACTAACCGTCTACCGGTAGCACCTTTTCATTTAATATACTATCATCAACTTTCAGCATCGTCAAACAATTTAATACCACATAAATATAAGCACGCTTTATTTCACCACTCTCTTAAGCTTCGCAATGAAGAACCCGTCTGTTCCGAATTCTCCGGGAAGAAGCTGTATGTAGCCCTTCTTTGCTGTATCTTTTATGTTGTATTTATCGTTCTCAAGGATGTACTTCGGAAGTACATTTGTGATATCCACAGGCTCAAAAGGCAATTCGTTGCAGATTCTTGTGATCATCTGCTCATTCTCGGCCTTATTTACCGTACATGTAGAATACATAAGCGTTCCGCCGACCTTAACATAGTCCCAGCAAGACTTTACGATATCCCACTGAAGTTTGGTAAGTTCGGTCAGTTTTTCTTTTTTGATATTATGCTTGATATCGCTCTTTCTTCCTATGATTCCAAGTCCTGAGCAAGGAACATCGAGATAGAGATAATCAGCATTTCTCTTCATGTTATCATCGTGAATTTTGGCATCGACGACCTCTATCGTGATGTTATCAAGTCCAAGTCTGGCGGCATTCTCTGCAATAAGCTCTTTCTTGGACACCGATACGTCTCGGGAAAAGACCTTTCCGTCCGCGCCGACTTTCTGCGCCGCATGCATGCTCTTTCCACCGGGAGCGGCACATACATCAATGACTGTATGTCCTTTTAAAATACCGGCAATCTCAGTCACAAGCATAGAACTTACGTCCTGAACCGCAAATCTTCCTTCCGCATATCCGGGAAGATACTTAATGTTATCAGTCTTCTCAAGTTCAAGAGCATATGGCAGGATCGGGTTCTCTTTTACAACAACTCCGGCATCCTCAAGCTCTTTCTTGAGCTTATTGGCATTTTCCGTTGCAATTTCCATATCGGATGGTCCACTAACCCCGTCCCTGTGGTCCACTGTGCACCTGATGGCTGTGGGGCGAGGTTCAAGGAAGAACTTAAGCATTCCTTCGGTTCTTTCAAAGCCGTACTCAGTAAGCCACATCTTGCAAAGCCAGACAGGAACCGAATAGAGCACCGAAAGATAGTCTGCTCCCCCGTTCTGCGTTTTATCCGGATATGAAATATTTTCTTTATTCCTTGAAATATTTCTGAGAACGCCGTTCACAAAACCCTTGAGTCCCGCAAACTTATGCTTCTGCGCAAGTTTAACCGCCTCGTTACATGCTGCGCTGTCGGGAATGCTGTCCATAAACATTATCTGGTACGTTCCCATTCTTATAAGACTTCTGATCAGAGGCTGCATCTTTTTTACCTCTGTCTTGGAAAAAGAATCTATAACATAGTCTATCTGTATATTTCTCTCAAGGCAGCCCTCAACCACTCTTTTGATAAACGCTTTGTCTCTTGTTTCAAGATAATCGTATTTTTCAAGCGCATCCTTTAAAAGCGTAGTTTTCCTGCCGCCGTCCTTGTCGTACTCCATCAGAATGTTAAGTACTATCTCCCTAATATTCACCATTTATCAGTGCCTCTCATTTTTATTTTCGTATCTTTCGCAGAACCTTGCAGAAAAAGAAGGTTCTTCCCCCGCGATATTAAGATGAGTAATGTCTCCCATGCCTATTGTTCTGAACGTTCCTATCCCCTTCTCACGTTCTTCGGAAGCCACGATCGTAACCGAAGTCGGCGCAAGTGCAATGAACTGAAGTGGAACAAAAGGTGAGACATTCCATAGATATGACAGAAGAACAGACGTAATGCCATAGTGGCAGAAAAAAGCTATAACTTTGTCATTACTCTCATTTATCTTAAATATCAGCCCGTCTTTCTCATACCCTTGCCTGCGCAAGAATTCATCAAAAGACGAAACTACATAATCATACACCTTACACATGTCGCTGTATATAACAGGTTCGGCATTTCTCCACGCATCCTTGTCAAAAAGCTCCGGATGAGCTCCATAATACGACGGAAGCATATCCCACAAAATTCTCGTCTCGTATTTGCCTGTCGCAGGATCTGTCTTAAGCTCGGTTTTATATGCCTGCCTTGCACTCTCTGAAAGATTCGGATCAAACTGAGCCGGGAACTCTTTTAACCAGTCATAAGTAACCGCCTCTTTTCCAAGTGCCTTAAGCGAATACTCCGCAGTCCTCTGCGCCCTTCCAAGAGGCGACATATAGATCTCATCGATGTTGTAATTCTTTATGTACTCAGCAAGGAGCTGTGCCTCTCTCTGCCCCTTCTCGGTGAGCCCGTCAATCTCATAGTCCGGATCACCGTGCCTAATAAATATCAGTTTCATTTCTCTTTCCTTCATCAAAAAAATTAGCTTTCGCCATGTAATTATTATATATCCAAAACGGCTCACGGTGGGCTCTTATTAAGAATCCCGCTTTACAAATCCCGTCTTATTTTTCTCGACTCTCAAAAAACTTTTATTGTTTCTCAATAAAAAAATATTGCAAATCAAAAAGGAACGTGTTATAAAAAAATTATACAAGTACTTGGTGAAACAATTGGAGGATAACATGGATAGCAGATTAAATAATTTCGTTAAAGCCATCTTGGATCTTTGCTTTTATTTCGGGCTTGTGGTCATTGTCACAGTTCCTTTTTTCCTAAAGCATGCAGTTAAGCTGGCAATCTACACTTTAGGTGAAAGCACAGAATACAGTGCGATCAACGATCACTACGGATACGCGCTTGTTTCTATCATGATCGCGGGCATTGCTGCTCTTCTCATTTTGTACGAACTTCGAAAGATGATGAAAACAGTAACCGATGACAACTGTTTTGTTGATGCGAATGTAAAAAGCCTGTACCGCATGGGAACTTACGCTTTTATTATAACCGGGATCAAACTTCTTAGATGTTTCGTATACTTCACCCCGGCAGCCGTGGTTATCGCAGGTGTATTTCTTTTCGCCGGACTGTTCAGTAAAGTCTTGGCAAGGGTCTTCGACAGGGCCGTGAGATACAAGCAGGAAAACGATTTAACCATTTAACGGGGCAGGTGAGAATATGATCGTAATTAACTTAGATGTAATGATGGCAAAGAGAAAAATGGGACTGACCGAGCTCGCCGGCAAAGTCGGTATCACCCTGGCTAATCTTTCTATCCTAAAAAACAATAAGGCGAAGGCCGTCAGGCTCGAGACCCTTGATGCAATTTGTAAAGCTTTGGATTGTCAACCGGGAGATATCCTTGAATACGTTGACTCTCAGGAGGAATAAAAGTATGGAAACACAAAATAATCAGATGCCGCAGAATAACAATAACGGATATGAATATAATGGACAAACAGGCAATTACACCCCTGTCGGAGCCATGCAACAGCCCGTAAATCATTTTGCGATTCAAGCTGCTGCCGTTCAAAAAGAAAGTGCTGAACATTTCAAAAAATACGGAATATTATCCGCTATATTCGGCTTAATATACAGCATCTGTCTGTATAATAACCACTCAAGCATAACATACCCCGTATTTATGCTCTGCGCTCTGATAATACTCAAACTTGTAAGGGGAAAAGACGGCCTCTCACTGATAGCCGACTGTAACGGCAAAAAAGGGCTCGGAATCTTTTACGTAGTTTCCCTGATGCTTCTTTCCGTTCACAGATGCCTTACGACCAGTTTCACATTGGCTTTTTGGGAAAGAACCGCTATCTTCATGCTGTTCTTCAGCTACATTATCTATCTTTATGTAGACACGACAGGATTCAGTATCAGTGAATGGCTCATAGGTCTTTTTTCAACCGTCATAAAACCTTTTGAGCACTTTTCACGCCCGTTCTCAGACTTTGTTGCACATGTCAAGCTCAAGAACAACGATGTTGACACAAGCGAGAAAAAGAAAACTATCCGTGCAGTACTCATCGGAATTGTCATCGCAGTGCCTATGCTTCTTGTGATTGTTCCTCTCCTGTGCTCTGCGGATATGGTTTTTAAAGATGTACTGACAACCATAAATATCGATTTCAGCATCACTGAAGAAATCTATCATACGATAATGATGGTCTTTACTGCAGTTTTTGTCTTCTGGAGTTCTTATACCATCATCACTTCGATGATTGCAAAAGAACTGAAGATAAAGATCAATGACCTCGGCACAAAGAATCCTGTAATTGCCATTACATTCACAGGCATCATCGGCGCTGTTTATGTTCTGTTCTGTATCATTCAGCTTCTTTATCTTTTTAGCGGAAGCGTCGCTCTTCCCGAAGGATATACTTATGCAGAATATGCACACGAAGGTTTCTATCAGCTTTTGACCGTTTGTATCATTAACATCGTTATGGTATCGGTCTGCCAGACCTTTTTCAAAGAATCAAAGGTGCTTAAAGCCCTGCTTACAGCCATCGCCGGATGCACATATATAATGATCGCATCTTCAGCAATGAGAATGGTACTCTATATCGGCGTTTATCACCTGACATTCCTTAGACTTTTCGTACTCTGGTTCCTTGCCGTACTGTGCTTCTGGCTCGCCTTTCTTATTGCAAGCATGTACATCAAAAACTTCCCGGTATTCAGAGCCGGAATGGTGACGATAACAATTGCGTTTTTGATATTTATCTACAGTAATCCGGAATACAGGATTGCCAAATACGACATCGAAGCGACAGGCCCGTCAATAAACGTGCAGTCTCCCGACGCCTCATATATAAAGTGGTTTCTTTCTTACGATGCGGTTCCGGCGCTTGAAGGAAATGAAGTCTTAATATATGACTACAAGGACGGCCGCAAAGATTACAAATTTGATGATGAGAAAAAATATACGGGACTTAGAAGATTCAATTTTTCATATCATATTGCGCAGAAATATCTGAAATAAATCACATAAAAGGATAGAGAGTTCGTATGTACTCTCTATCCTTTTTAGCATCACTGAGCTTTGGGAAGCGATTCATGCATAAATGCAAAAACATCATCCGGTTCAACTATGTTTTTGGGCTTAAGAAGAGTATTCTTCACATCTTGAAGAGTGTAGGTATAATCACCAACATCCTCAAACATCTCCTTAATAAATATATTCTCATAGTAATCAGGGCTGATATCTCTTCTCTTAGTAACAGGCATCTTCTCGATAATCTCCCAAACCAATGTAGCAAGAGTGTTACGAAGATATTCGGTCAGTTCATATTTCCTATCAGGTGAATACTTGCTTGCATCTATGTTTTTTCCAATGTTCATATAATACTTATTCCCATCACGCACAAGTGCAACAGGAACTATATCTGAATTTGTATCTATCGCCATCTCAGCTGTTCCGGCATACGGATGCATTACCAACTTATTTGGACTGATATTATATGCACCTTCTGAAAAAATAATAAGATTTCCTCCTTTTCTAAGAAGTTCCATAGATCTCATCTTAGCAATATGCCTGTCCTTTTTGTGGTCTGAGTCAAACGCAATAACACCGTTAAATTTCATCATCGCCCCCGGAAAATTGTGGTACATCTCACGAGGATCTGCCATCATAAACCAAGCCGGTTCACCTATACCCTCAAAAACCATTTCGACATCAGCTCCTCCAATATGCGTGGGAGAAAAAATAGTAGCCTTGCCATTCTTAAGATGTCTGTCATTTACAATAATAAGCTTCTGTCTTTTTACAATTCTTTGCATCATTAGAAGCATTACAAATATTCTATTGGTGAAACGATGCCACAAAAGATGCTTAATATCAAGATTCCCACGTTCATAACTATCATAACGCTTTTTTCTGTATTTGATTTCTATGTTGATAGTCTTCTTGTTCATAGCTTTTAACTTCCTCTCCCAATTTCAACCGCATGATCAATATCTTCTGAATCTCATATATCTGTCATTTGTTATAGATTTCCCGTTCTTCTTTCCATATTTCACCAAGAACATGACCATCTCATCTTTGATATGATTACACATCTCCTTCATATTCTCTTTACTGAGATTCTCAGGTTCACTGATAACTTTTTCTATAATCCCGAGCTCATACAGATCGTCTGAAGTCATCTTCATAATTTCAGCCGCCTCAGCTGCCTTGGAATTATCTTTCCATAAAATACTTGCATAACCTTCAGGTGTAAGAACAGAGTACACAGAATTTTCCAGCATCCACACTTCATTTCCCACTGCAAGGGCAAGTGCTCCACCGCTTCCTCCTTCACCGATTATTATCGATAATATGGGAACCTGAATCGAAGATACATCTCTTAATAGTTCTGCAATAACTGCCCCCTGTCCTCTCTCTTCAGCATCTCTTCCACATGCAGCTCCTATTGTGTCAACAAAGCAAATGATTGGTCTGTTAAACTTCTCTGCTTGTTTCATAAGCCTGTATGCTTTACGATATCCGCTTTGAGAAGCCATACCCCAATTACGGTATACTGCTTCATTTAAGTCCTTCTTACCCTTTTGCTGTCCAATGACCGTGACCGGATATCCATCTAATGTAGCTATACCTCCAACTATGGCATGATCATCTTCATAACTTCTGTCACCATGAAACTCAATAAAGTTATCAAACATCCTTTTCACATAATCAAGCGTAGTAGGGCGTTCATGAGCTCTGGCAATCCTTACTCTCTCCCATGGACTGCTTTTTTGGTTTTTGTCTGCAACATAATCTTCCCAATTAATTATATGATTTGCCTTAAGTTTTACCTTTTTTCTGCTGTGCATATGAAGAATCTTTCCAAGCAGATCCCTCATCTCCGGTCTCGTCACAACTCCATCAACAAAACCTTTCGAAAGTTGAAACTCTGCTGTCTGAAAATCAGGTGGTAGTTTTTCGCCAATATTCTGTTCTATAACTCTTCTGCCGGCGAAACCAATCATAGCTCCTTTCTCAGCCAGAATAATATCCGCAGACATCGCATAACTTGCTGTAACTCCACCCATAGTCGGATTGGTTAATACTGAAATATACAATAATCCCGCCTCAGAATGTCTCTTAACTGCTGCAGCGGTCTTTTCCATCTGCATCAGAGAGACTATTCCTTCTTGCATTCTTGCTCCTCCGGAGCAACAAAACAAAAGCACCGGAAGTTTTTTCTTCCTAGCCTCTTCAAATAACAGTGTTACTTTTTCACCTACAACCTGTCCCATACTTGCCATCATGAATCTCGTGTCCATAACTCCGATAGCAACCTTTTCTTCCTGAATTTTCATCACTCCTGTAATGATGGCATCCTTAAGATTATGCTTTTGTGATGTCTCTTCAAGTTTTTTGGCATATCCCGGATCGTTTAACGGATTTCTGCCAAGAAGCCCCGCTTCCCATTCTCTAAATGTTCCCGGATCAGCTAAAGAAGCTATTCTCTTTCTGGCATGAAATCTTAAATAATTGCCGCAATTAGGACATATTGAATAGTTATTGTCCAACATACTCCGAGATATCTGGCTTTTACAACAACTGCAAGTTCTTTCGCTCATAACACTTATACCTCTCTGCTCTCTCAAGCATGATCAGGTATTATCGGAAGCAAATTTCTCATATGTGGTTTGTTCAACTACGCTCTTTCCTATAAGTGTAATAGCCTGAACCGGACAATGGCTTATGCATCTATAACACATAGTGCATCGTCCAAGCTGCTTTGGCTTATCCTGCCCTGTATGAACTAAATTATTCATCGGACATTGCCTTTGACATAACCCGCATTTTATGCACGCATCGCTGATCTTCAGCTTATCAGAATAGTGCTCTGTCTTTTTTAAATACCATACTCTTTGTCCCATAAGCCCTGATATATGATTCAAAAGATTAAGCCCTTCTTCGGGATATATGCCCTCTTTTATCTTTTCCACCCACTTCTCAATCTTTTCATCAGCCTGCTTAATAATCTTCTGATTTGCCTCAAAACTCTTCTTAAGTAACTTGCTGTCACAAACGGAGTCCGGCATTTTTATCTGCAGTCCACCTAAAACATTTGCACCGTATTTCTTAAACAGCCTTGCGGTACATCCTGTTCCGTCGCCACTAAATGCCCCCATAGTATTAATGCAAAAAACTTTCTTTCCCCTCCAAAGACCAGCATGTTCCCTAATGAAATCTCTAACCATCAAAGGTGCATTTGAAAACTGAGTCGGATAACCAACTACAATAAAATCATTTTTTCTAATCTCATCTACTACCGTTTCTGTCTCAATTGGAAATGTTTTTCCCTTTTCATCCAACAATCCGACAAATCGTTCAACACAATGTTTGGAATTACCTGTCCCACTTAAATAAATTCCCAGCATAATTAAGCTCCTTCTCTATTATTCTTTCAGTCTCTATTAACAAAACATATAACCTGACATATACCATTTTCAGAAGAGCTTATAACTTTTGCATCACATTGCTCCAAATCTGACAGTCTTATATGTAATCCTTTTAATCCGACTTCAAATCCAATTCCCATTGCCTTTAGGTATGCCTCTTGAATACACCACATTTCAGTTTGCCCAATACCATTCATGCAATTTATAGTTTCTGCATTTTCCTTTACATAAAACATGTTCACAAAACAATCGGAAAATAATCTGACTTTTTCAATATCAACTCCAACAAAAGCTTTATCGCTTATGCCAACGCATACATAGCCATCTGCATATGAAATAGAAATGCTTATATCGGTCAGTTCACCTTTTATATATAATTGGGGCTGACCTTTTATGCCATCAGTACCGTTAAGCACCTCTATATCTTTATATGTAAAAGCATTACCGTTTCTTTCTGCGATCAACTTTTTTATAAGCATCCTTCCACTTATGATTGATGCCATTCTTACAGGATTACGATACATTCTTTTTATCTTTGCCCACTCTCTCACGGAAAAAAAATGCACATAATCATCTGATGCATCTTTATCTATATGGGAGAAGTAAACTTCTCCCATATCATTTTTATACTGCCGCGGAATACTCGTCTGATGCTTCACACAAATTGAAGTCTCCATTAAACTTATTGATTCTCCTAAGTCTCATATCCTTAATATCAAAAACAAGATTTCCATTCTCATCTAACGCATACGCCGAATATACGACATCCATACCGTTTTCCGACTCAAACCTGCAATAGACATTAAGCACTTCACCCGGAATCATTGTTCTATACTGAACTGCACTGTCTATCAATGTCGGCACTATTGTATATCCATTTAAATTGAATTCTCTAAACAGCATAAGTCTGCCAATATTATCAATTGTTACCGGTGATATACATGTATCGGCGCAGCGTGTAAATGTAAAGTAACTGCTGTCATTGGGAACACGTACTTTACCTACTATTTCTCTTTCTCCGGTAAGCTTGACATCATAGATACATTTAAATGTTTCACCAAATGTAATTGCTCCGGTAGCAAGATCATAGTACTTATCAAGATTCAACAACTGTCCGTCATTCTCAAACGTTCTCTTTTCTGCGGAAAGATTTGTTGATCTTGTCGCAACAATATCGCCCTCTGAATGGAGTCTGTCCTTCTCGATTGTCATTCCCTTTCCGTTTACAAAATCTGATTTAAGCGTTACATGCATCTTAATTGATTCACTGTTACGATCAACTATATTTCCTTCAATCTTAAGTTCCAAAGGATTTCCCCTGAATGCCTTAATAAACTTATAGAAATTGAAACCGGAAATATCGCTTATCCTGTAATCCTTCATATCGTTTGCTTCAAGGAAATATTCCAACATCTCGCATGCAGTCTCAACATGCATAACTCCTGCAAATACATGTTTTCCTTCTACCTTATGATCGATAAGGTGAACATCATTTTTTAATGTAAGCCCCTTGACTGCACTGATTTTCTTGTCGCTTATCTCCTCTATCTTCTCCAGCATAGGATACTTAATCCTATCTATAACAATTTCATCCGATACCAGCTGATTTTTAACTATCCTCCTATCTGCGGGATCAAGTGCATCAAGCTGTCCCAAAGGTAGATTGTCTTCTCCGAGTTTTCCAAATATCAATACTTCCGGATAATTTCCTCCAAAGAATACTTCATTTAAGAATCTGCTTGTTCCTTCTTTTACAGAAAGATATTCCAAACCTCGTGTCTCTTGCTGTACCTTCTTCACCTGCTCGCCTGCAGCCATTCCAACTTCATCCCATGCAGACCATCCCATAACCGTAAATCTGGTTTCTTTTTTCAACTGACTTACATACATTGTCATCCTTACAAGCAAATCTGCAGCTGCGGAATAATCAACCTGACCGTCCATTCCAAATCTTCCCGATATGGATCCCATGCTGATAAAGAACTTAAGTGGCTCATTCATACATTCCTTCATAGCCACATATGTGGAATCGGCTTTTACTTTAACAACCATTTCCGCAAATTTTTCATCCTTCTTTGGTATCTTTCCAAACGAAGGCAATCCTGCACCATTAACAATGCCTGTTATCTTCCCGTACTTATCCTTGATATTTTGGATTAGTTTTTTCATATCGGTCATATTTGCAGCATCGCATTGAACATACTCTACTTTATAACCCTTTTCTTTCCAATTTGAGATATTCTTTCCAAGAATACGCTTATTTGAAATCTTATCGTATTCTCTTTGAATAGCAACAGGTGACAGTTTAGGATCAGATGCATGCTTTTCTTTAAAGAATTCATTTCTGTAGCTTTCAAATTCTTCATCTGACATCTGCATTTCTTTTGCATCATGCGTCAATAATTCGGTTCTTCCCGTCACAATAACTCTTGGCGAAGATATTTTTAAAAGAGCATCAACACACTCATAGATTATTCCTCTTCCTCCGCCTGTTACCAAAATCACGTCATCATCCTCAACCGAGTATGAAAGTGCATCTTCTCTTATTTCCTTTGGAAGGACTTCAACAACTTTTCTTCCGTCATTGTCATATCCAACTTCCACCAATTTCTCTATAACCGATGCCTCTGCGAGTATTGTTTCCGCTGTCCTATCCGAATCCGAGATATCACTGAAATCCACCACCTTACACTTAAATGGACGTAGTTCCTTTTCAAGTGCTTTTACAAAACCTGCGCTTATTGCTCCTACAGGGTTCCCTTCATATCCCCTTTCCATTCCATATATTCCGCCAATGTTTGTTGCTGCAAAATATGCTGTTCTTTCCTTATCGTTTTCAAAGTTGGAATAGATAGCTTTAGTCACATAATAGTTGCTATCATAAACTCTCATACACTCTTTTTCCCAATCCTCAGCAGATTCAGAAGTAATATCCAGTTTACTTCGTATTGCTGAAAGATTGATCACAACATCTGTCCTGTTATTAGAATTGATATCCGCAACAACCTTCTTAATTTCTTCACTTTCATCAAGTTTTACTATTCTGATATCTTTATCAGCTACAACAGATGATTTTTCTTCTGAAAGAACAGTCACCGATTCTGCCCTTTTAATAAGTTTTTCATATAAGCTATCTGCAATCTTATGTGTTTCATCAGCAACAATTATTATGTTCTTCCCGTCAAAACTGTAGTTTTCTTTACCGATTTCTTTATGAACCGGAATTGAAACAAATCTTCCTGATGAAAACCCTTCGCTTATAAGCTGTGGATTCTGTCTGTTGATAAACTCATCTTCTTTTTTGGGACTTCGATTACCGGATAGCTTAGAACAAATATATTCTTGCACTTTATTTACAGTTGCAAGTTCCTTAATTGACTCTCCTTCTTCAACATCATACCTATATTTGTCATGTAGCACTGACATTATCTCGCCCTGCTTTACAGAATCAATTCCAAGATCCGCCTCAAAATCAAGATCTTCTCCAAGCATATCCTTGGGATATCCCGTCTTTTCTTCGATAACATCAAGAATAAATTCTCGTATTTCATCTGCATCAACGCTCATTTCTTCTATATTATCGAGATTGCTATCCTGAACCACACTTACTTCTTTTGCCAAACCTGTTCCAATAGCTGTTTTCTTGCTGACATAGGCGACAATTTTTGAAATATTACACAATTCTTTTATGCTCTCGCCCTCAGCTACCTGATATTGGTATTTCTCTTGAATCTTCGAAAGAATTTCTCCTTGTTTTACAGAATCAATTCCAAGATCTGCTTCAAAATCAAGCTCATCTTCCAACATATCTACCGGATAGCCTGTTGTATTTTCAATTATGCCGAGTACAAATTCTCTTATATCTTCTGAAGATTCCGTTATCATAGTCGTATTTGCCTTTTCTTCCACATCGCCGGACTTGTTCTCATTAGATGTCACGTCAAGTGCAAGTTCTCTGTTAATTCCATCGATTGACACCAAGTTCCAATCAATGTTCTTGCCGACATTATATTTAGAAGAAATATCCTCAATTATCAGATCTTTAATACGATCAGTAATCGCATAATATGTGAATACAGGATGTTCTCTGTCCACAAAAACATTTTCAGGGTACATCGTATACCTTGAAAAAATACCAACAATCTCATCTTTTTGAATTGTCTGCTCCATCTTTTCTCCCACTCCCATACATTCCGCTTTTATTTTGAATTTTGCTATTTCCTCCAGTTCATCACGCTTTGCTCTGTTTGTTGAAAATACATAGCATCGCTCTCCTACAATATTTCCAACCAACTTTGTCATAATGTCCTTCGGTCCTGCTTCAATAAAGAAGCCCACTTTATAGTCTTCCACAAGCGAATCTATAATATCGGCAAAATTAAACGGTGTAATCAACTGATTTGCCAATATTCCTGCGAACTTTGCAGAGTCATTCATCTCATCTGCATACATATTCATAAGAATAGTTGAATAAACAGGAATCTCCGGTTTATTAAAAGTAAATTTCTCTATACTTTTTCTATAAGGATCCACCGCAGGTGTCATAATGTCCGAATGAAACGCGTGTGATACCTTAAGCACTACCGAACTGATATTATTATCATCACAATATTTTTTAATCTTATTGATTGCCTCTGTAGATCCGGATATATTGAACTGATTGTGTGAATTGATAATGCTTACCTGACAATCTTTTCCTCCTTCATTACACAGTCTTTTAGCCAGATCTTCCGAATACTCAACACCTATACTGAGCATCCCCCCTCGCTCATTAAGTGGTATAAGTTCAACTGCCTCAGCCCTTCTGTATGCAATTTCCATAACAGCTTCCATTGAAACTACTTTTGCCGCGTATAAAGCAGCAAGTTCCCCCAAACTATGGCCAATGAGATAATCGGGCTTGTATCCCATATCAAGTATGTATTCATACATTGCTATATCGGCCAATACTATCGCAGGCTGCATTGCAGTAGGTTTAAGAAGCTCTTCTTCCGCTTCTTGTCGTTCGGAAAAGATAATATCCAACAGACTTTTCCCTGTAAGCTTTATATATATTTCTTCCCCCCTGTCAAACATCTTTCTTATGACATCTACGTTGCTGTACAATTGTTTGAACATTCCCACATACTGTGCGCCGTGTCCGGGAAAGACAACTGCTGTTTTCTCAGCAACTGAAATATCTTTTAAAAATATGCCTTTCTCCTCGAGCATATATCTCACTTTAGTATTCATTCTCCCCTCCATTAAATCATTTGATTATCTCAAATTCTTTTCCTACTTTATAAAGTTCATCCAATGCTCTATCCAACTGGCTTTTCTCCAAAGATGCCGTTATTGTTGCTCTAAGTCTGCTCATATTATGCGGTACAGCCGGGAAAACAGCTGTAGCAATATATACACCTCTGTTGAATAGTTCTTTTGTCATCTGCATGTTTTTGATATCATCTCCAATGAAAATCGGGACGATAGGTGACATACTCTGCAATGTATCAAATCCCATTTCTTTGAGCCTTCTACGGAAATAAATTGTATTCTCCCATAATTTTTCAGCTCTCCATGTTTCTTTTTCCATTACATCAAAAGCCTTGATTATACCGGCTGCCACTGCAGGCGGTATGCTGGCATTAAACATATAAGGATGTGCATTATGCCTAATGTAAAGACAAGTATCCGCATCAGAAGCAATACATCCTCCCACACCTGCCAATGATTTACTGAAGGTTGTCATCTTAAGATGTACTTTTTCTTCCACACCGAAGTGTTCACTTGCCCCACGTCCTGTCTTTCCGACAAAACCAAGCGAATGTGCTTCATCTACAAAAACCGATGCATTGTACTTCTCTGCAAGCTCAGTGATTTTATCCAAAGGAGCAATATCACCATCCATCGAATAAACACCGTCAACTACTATGAGTTTCTTTTTGACATCTGAATTATTCTTGAGAATATACTCAAGTTTTTCCATATTGTTATGTTCAAAAATCCTAACTTGGCCATTGCTCATGGTTATTCCATCCACAATGCTCATATGATTAAGCGAATCTGTTATGATCATGCCCTTTCCGTCATCAACCATCGCAGATAATCCCGCAACATTCGCAAGATATCCCGCACTTACAATAACTGCATCCTCTGTTCTGAAATATTCCGCACATCTTCTCTCAAGTTCTTTGTGCAATTTCGTTGTTCCGTTATGCAGTCTCGCACCACATGTTCCACTTCCATAAATATCAACCGCGTCTTTTATAGCTTTTTTAATTTCCGGATGTGTAGCAAGTCCAAGATAATTATTTGATGTCAACATAACAACATCTTTACTTTCACATACAGCTTCTCCGTCCTGAGCGCTTTCAAAAGCCGGCCCAAAAAGATATAGTCCCTGTGCAATACCATATTTAATCTGCTCGAGTCTTGTGCTAATATCTTCAGCAAAACCACTCCCCATCATAGCTCTCATTATCAAATTCCTCCCCCGATACTTTTGATCAATAGTTTTTTCTTATTTTCTAACTCTTCTAAAGAGTTATACGTAATAACCAGTTTGAATCTTGACCTGTTTGTACTAAATTCTTTATGATCGATCATATTGTTTAAAAGTTCCTGCTTCGTATCCGCAGCATAATAAGATATATTTCCAATTTCGATAGTCTTTTTTTCCTCTGCTGCAAAATGCTCATCTCTACCACATAGCGGATATGAATATGTTTCTCCAAACATATTCGTGGATTCAATCACTTCAGGCTTACTATCCGTTCTTATATTGGATACCTTATCAAGAAGCTTAAATGCACCATCTGCTCCAAAATAAAATGGTTTATTTGTAAAATCACATTTCTGTGCATTTACAGAATGCTTAATTCCGGATATCTTTGCATATATATTGTCATCAGGAGCAATATCTTCTACTCTCTTTATGGCAAAGAACGCTGCACCCTCTGCCGGAATAGAACCTGCGCATCCCATCTTTTCAAGGTTTGCAAATGTCTCAGGTAACATATTTCCATGGACTCCGCCTACTATGATAAGATTGTTTTCTTTCTTATTAAGCGAAGCAAGCCCTTGATAAAGTGCCGCTTCAAAAGATGCAATATCCTTGTCATAAACAGCATTGCTACCTGAAAAATCATAGAAATTCGATATACGTCCCGCTATGATATTGTCCATATATCCGGGAAGTGTATCCTCCTTAACCTTGATCAGATATGAATGTATCTTCTCTGTTATTGTTTTTTTGATATCTTGCAAAGATACTCCCATATCTTTTTCACAATCATCAAGTGCATCAAGATATTCAACATGCCTTACTCTCAGATCGGTTTTCAATGCCGAAGATAATCCCATCATAGTTCCTACATATACTCCGGTCTTATCTCCATCAATCTTATCTTTCCCATAATCCTCAATAGCCTCTCCGGCTGCAACAAGAGCATATTGCTGACTTATATCTATCTCATCAAGAATCTTGGGTGGTACCTTGTACTTCATAAATGGGAATTTAAAATCAGATATAAGATAGCCTTTCATATCTTCATATAATCCTTTTGCTTCCTCAGGATAAAACTTGCTTATGCTTGTCTTGGAATAATCTGCTTTTTGAGTAATCTTATCTTTCCACTCCTTATAGTTGTTTCCTTTATGATCCAAACATCCGATTCCGACTATTGCATATTCACCGTCATGAAGTGCTTCTTTCTGCTCTTTAACTAGATTTTTATGATAATCCGGAATATATTCCTCGAGAAATACATTGGCATTTATTCCCCCAAAGCCAAATGCATTTAACATCGCTCTTCTTGGAGTATGATCATTTCTACGTTTCCAATATTGCTGTTTGGTATTTACATATAAATTCCCCAAATCGACTTCCTGAGGTGGTCTGTTGTAATTGTGTGTAGGAGGTATGATCTCATGTTTCATTGCTTCAAGAATTTTAACCATGTTCGCCATGCCGGCAGCAGAAAACGCATGTCCAATCTGTGATTTCACAGAGCCTATCGGCACCTTACGATTACTGTCTCCTTCACTCTTAAAGAACTGCTTTATCGTTTCTATCTCAACCTTATCCCCCACCTTTGTTCCGGTAGCATGCGTCTCAATATAATCAACATCTTCGCCTTTAAGACCTGAAACAGCGATTGATTTCTTCATCGCCTTAAGCTGGCCTCGTGAACTTGGAGCATATATAGATTGTCCTTTTCCGTCGCTTGCAACTCCGGTTCCTCTGATAACTCCTAATATCCTATTTCCATCCTCAATGGCACATTTAAGATCTTTAAGGATAATTGTCCCGGCTCCCTCTCCGGGGATAAGTCCGCCCGCTCTTTCATCCAACGGGAATGATGATGTCTCGGATAAGCCTCCAATCTTGGCAAATCCGATATTTCCCGTAACAACCATGTTTCCAAGAACTGCAGAAGTAACGCACATTTTTTCGGGGCCATACTGTATGCTCTTTATAGCCTCATCAATAACCAGTCCACTTCCTGAACATGCACCGTCTACGATACAACCATGTCCATTTATCTTTAGCAGATTTTTCAATCTGTACAAAAGCGATGAAGGTATAAGGTTTTCATTATCTGCTTCTTCAAATCGTCCTGAAAACTTTTCTTCAAACAATTCAAGGAGTTGCTTTTTCTTTTCAATTTCCAGGTTTTTGTACTCATCGGAAGCTTCTATATACTTTTCAATTTCTTTCACTCTGTTCTTCAACATATTGTCAGGAACATCAGCATCCCCCAGCATGTTTCCGACAAAAAAATTAGCATCAGATAAATCTTTTAACTCCAGCCCCGATTGGCGTATTGCTTGAATAATTGTATCCAGAGTCATCTTCTGTGTTTTATTTAACCCTGTAAGATCATCTTTTAAAAAACCAAGTTCCAATGCATTATCCATTGGAAACTCATAATCTGAAACAACTCCCCCTTTCTTGCAATACGTCTTGTCTTCAACATGCTTATCCTCGTTGAAGTATAGATCCTCTTTCCAATACTTTTTGCTAACATCTTCTATTCCGTTAGCACCGCTTAATACATTTCCCCAAAATGCATCTGCGTCCTTTCCCCCTCCTGGGAAGACACAGCCATAGCCTATTACGGCTATTGGTTTAAACTGTTCCATTGCTTTTCTTCCTCCAAAAATGATTATGTTGACAGTGTCAATATTGCTATAGTATACTCGCTATGTTGTCACTGTCAATATCTTTTTTTAGGAGGAAAATTTATGATAAACCAAACAGAATTACAAGAAGCACTGTATAATCGTCACAAAGTAACCAAATATAAGTCACAAAAAATATCTGAAAAAACACTGGAAAAATTGAATTCATTTATATCAGAAATCAATTCCGAATCAGATTTGAATTTTTCTATCAACATAAATGATTCAATGTGTATGGGCTTTTTCTTCAAACATTTTGCATCAAAAAACGCATGTAACTATGTTGTACTGACAGGCGATAGCGACAATCTTGAAGAAAAAGTGGGTTATTATGGCATGAAATTCATGCTTTATGCGCAATCTTTGGGGCTTAACACATGGTGGATCTCTGATACATATAACAAGAAATACATCTCCGAAAAATACCCCAATAAACATATTGTTGGTATAATTGTTTTTGGATATGGGATGAACAATGGTACTCCTCATAAATCCAAAACCATGTCAGAAGTAAGTAGCTACACAGGCAATACTCCCGAATGGTTCAAAAACGGTGTAAGCGCCTGCTTACAAGCACCTACTGCAATGAATAAACAAGCTTTTTTTGTCAAGGGAAACAAAAATAAGATTGTACTGGAATGCAGCAGTAACAAAAAATACTGTAAAATTGACAAAGGAATTCTCAAATACAGCTTTGAGCTGGGCGCCGGAATAGGTGAGTATTCCTTTGAATAGAAAACAAAGAAAGGAAAAAGTGATCAGAATAGATCAAAGGTTTTCATATGCCAGATTCATACCACCACGGAAATCTAAAGAACGATCTGATTGAGCGCGGCAAAGAACTGATACTCCAAAACGGTATACACGATTTTTCTCTTAGAAAACTTGCTGCCGAATGTAATGTTAGTTACGCAGCACCAAAAAATCATTTCAAGGATAAAGATGAGCTGATTGAAGCTATTATAAATGAAATCTCTGAAGAATTCACAGAACATCTTCGCTCAATATACTCAGCTCATAAAGATGATAACAATCTGCTTGTTTTACTAGGGGAAGGATATGTCGAATTTTTCATAAATCGCCCTAATTATTTAAGTCTTTTTTTTCATGAATTCGCAATACAAGAAAAAATAAAAATGAAAGATGATGGTAGCATTGAAAGCAATTTTATGCCATTCACCTTCTTTATGGACATTGCAACAAAGTTTCTTTTAGATCATGGAGTAACAAATGAAATAAATGAATGTATTCTATCGATGTGGTCATTGGTACATGGCATTTCATCAATATATACTTACTCATTTTTTACATATAACGGCGACATCCTGGAATTGACAAAAAAAATCCTCAATCAATATGTTGTAGCTAATTTTCAACGTTCTCCCTTGTCACGTTCCGGAGACAGCAAAATAAAAGAAAAAATCGACAGATAGTGATTGGGCTCATAATTGTTTATTTAAAAAGTGCGTATCTTGTTTTATCTATAACAAAATACGCACTTTGTTCTTTTTTCGTATTCAATGCAGCTTACTATAACCTGCAATTTCTTCGTAAGATACTACCGTATATTCATCCGGAATCCCGGTCTCTTTTGAGCAAACGCATAGGCTGTAATCCCCGGCAAATTCATATCTCATAAAATGATACTCACCGGATTCTTCACCATTTTCACACAGCTTGTACTCTCCGTCTTTTTTTACGATTCCAAACTCATCAAGAGGCTTGGACAGCCCCATGCCGATGCACTTTATGTAAGACTCTTTAAGGCTCCACATGTCGTAGAAGAGTTTTTGTTTTTCATCATTCGAATCCGAAGCTCTTTTAAGCGCATCTTTTTCTTCCTTAGAAAAGAATCTGTCCGCTATATCAAGTCCGCCGCTCTTGTGTTCCTGAACATCGATTCCTACAGGACTGCTGCCTACCGCGCATACAACATAGTTACCGGAATGTGAGATATTAAAATGAACACCGCTCTTTCCTATCACGTGTGGCTTTCCGTACTTATTTTTTTCAAACCTTATCTCGTCCTTCTGAATGCCAAACGCCTCGCCTATCGCATATTCAGATAAAAGAATCCCTGCGAGAGCTCTCTTTTTGTCCTCAATGAAATGAAATCTCATTATCCTGTCTTTATGCTCAGGCTCGACCTTAGACAGCGAGTTCTCAAATTCTTCATCGCTTAATTCATTTAATGCATTTATTACATAAACCTGCATAGGTAATCACCACTCAGACAAGTACTCCGCTTGCTTTTCTCCTTCGATTATCTTCTTTATCTTTCTTGTAAAAACTGCTCTTACAAGGAAACAGATTATGTTTAATATAACAAACATATAGACAATCGTAAAACCTGAAACTTGAAACGGCATATAATCACCGGTTGCAAAGGACGTATTTATCTGTATTTTTCTCGCCGCATATATGCATATCGGAATCGATAGGAAAAAGATTATATTCGATACGATAAGGTACGGATCAAGAAGTATACTGTTTATCTTCTTATTGTCATATCCAAGCAGGTCAAAAATCAGGATGCTCTCTGTGTTTCCTGACAGTCCTATAAATATCGCAAGGAAAATGAGAAGGCATCCGGTCGCCACGCCGATGCTCTGATTTATTATCGCGCTAGCTTTATTGGAAGTCTGATCTCTTGAAAGCGCCTCCATCTTGTCTTCATAAAGAGTACTTGCGCCCTCATCCAATGAAGCTTTTGACAAAGTGCCGTTATATACTGCATTATCAACATCCATTAACGCAGCAAGTTTTTCTTTTGAAACGTACATGCTTTTTATTCCGGCGTTTCTCGCAATACTCGTTGTTTCGAGCTCTACTGCCCTTCCGTCTATCTCAATGTTTAATTTATCGCCGACCTTGATTCCGTAGTTCTCAGCAAGCTCGGGATTAAGTACAACTCCCTGTTCGTTTGAAATATCGATTTTATTATGCTTTTTATCATACAGGCTAAAGAGCCCGTTATCGCTGTCGATACCTATAATGTTGTAGGATATCTTTTCGCCGTTATGATTTATTTCCGCGTTGAGTTTGAGGTAATATGCCAAATTGTCAGTGTTATCTGATGAAGTAACCTCTGTCGCTTCGGACTCGATTGTTTTCATCTCATCATACTCAGTAATGTAGCTGTATTCTCTTCCTTCGCGCTGCGATCCCATAATCTCTCTGCTGCTAAGAAGCAGGGAAACACTCAGAACAAACATGATTCCAAACGTAACAATCGCAGTGATAAGAAGCAACAACTCACTTATATTCTTCAAAGTAAGCTTGTACTTATATCCGCCTTTCAGCTTGAAAAAGCCGATGACCTTCTCAACAAATCCGGGCTTTGCGGCTGAGCTGTCAGCTTTTTTCATAAGTAGCGCAACTTCCTTGTTGGCCGATAGCATATATGCTATAACTGTCACGATATATATATACGCTCCCCAAGCAAATGGATAAATGAATGACGAAAAGCTTATCCCCTTTGAAATAGAATCTACCATGTATGTCTGCTTATATGCGGACATAAGTATGCTTGAACCAAAATAGCCGGTAATAATCCCTATCAAAGCCGTAATCCAAGATACTACAGAAAATAAAGTAGAAGTCTGTAGTGCTATGCTCAAAGTTGTATATCCAAGTGACTGCAAAAGTCCCATTTTTGCCTGATTTTTCTTTATGGTATTTGTCAAAAAAAGAAATAATATCAAAAGAAAAACTGTGAGCATCGCCGTTGTCATATTGCGAATCAGAGTTTCATTGATCTCCAGCGCGTTAATAAACTTGAGCTCGTTCTCGGCAAGAGCCGCTTGATCAAGCTTTCTGTATATCTTTAAATTTTTATCAGCAGAAAAATGAACAAAATAATGCAGAAAGGATGTACCTATCAAAAACAAAGACAGAATTGCCATCATTGTCTTTTTGGCAAGAAAATCTTTTTTAATATGCTTGTAAAGTAATTTCATTGTACTCAAATCCCCCATGCCATTGCGTCAGGCTCAATGATCTCGTCGTTCATATAATCGTTTATGATATTTCCGTCTTCGAGCACAAGCACCCTGTCGGCTGTTTTTGCGATTTCTCTGTTATGTGTGGTAAAAAATATCGTGGTTCCGAATTTCTTTTTTATCTCATGAAGGAGCTTAACGATATTGATACTGTTGTCCTTATCAAGCGCTCCCGTTGCCTCATCGCAGAACAAGATCTCAGGATTTTTTGCGACAGCTCTTGCAATGCAAACTCTTTGCTGCTCGCCTCCCGAAAGCTTAAAAGGATACTCGTCAAGATACTTATCTATTCCAAGAAGTGCGCACAGCTCCTCGAGATCCTTCATATCCGTCTTGTCTTTTTCATAACTATTTCTTTTCTCCGCTCCAAGGAAAATATTCTCCCTGACAGTAAGATTCGGAAGAAGCATATAGTGCTGGAAAACAAAGCCTATCTTGTCTCTTCTGAGATTTGCGATTTCTCCTTTTGAATAGCGCGTAATGCTTTTTCCGTTGTATAGAACTTCACCCTTTGTCGGAGTAAGTATTGTTGAAAGTACATTAAGAAGCGTCGATTTTCCCGATCCGCTATGTCCCAATATTGCGATAAAATGGCCTTTTTCGATTGAAAGGCTCACCTCATTAAGTACATTTCTTTCATCGAACTTTTTGCTTATTGATTTTGCTTCAAGAATTATATTTCCCATGACTGTCTCCTCTTTTCTTGCTAATATCTAGAACTGCAAAATGCAAACATCTCCATACATTAACATACGAATAATTCCGATAATTATCAGATGCGCCGGATAGTAAATGTAGAAAAACCACTTAAGCCATCGCACCTTCCCTCGCTCTCCGTTGTAACACTTCATAACGGGATAAACGATTATAACAAATAATTCCAGTATTCCATGAATCTTGCTGACAAAAAGGAATGAAACAACAGCATACAGAAGCACCCACGCCATCATAGCTGCGGTCTGCTTCTTTAAATTGCCTCTGTTTCTGTAAATCCCGATAATTGAAAGAACCGCGATACAGCTCCAATCCGCAGGAAATGCAGACCATATCAAAACAAATATAAAAATATGTTTGATTGTTTTGTTCATAGCATCGTTATCCTGCAGCCACAGAACAACAACCGCGATAAACAGCGGATACATGACACTTGTCTGATTGAAGATTCCCGTTTTGAACGGAACATAACTCATTCCGAACGCGAAACAATATGCAAAATGCGAAACAAGCGCAAATATACCAAGTCGCGACATATAGTTCTTTAAATTATGAGTATAATGGTATCCTTCCGCCACAAAGAACCACATGATAGGCGCCGTGAGCCTGCCTATAACGTGAAGAATAAACGGCATCGGTAACGCCGGAAATGAAGGATAAAAAAGATCTGTTGCATGATCTACGGTCATTGCGATTATCGCAAGTAACTTCAGGTGGTTCGAATTAAGTCGTTTCATGACGTCTTCACCGCTCCTGTTTTATATTTCTTCAACAACAACACAAAATATATTTTAGCAGGGTAACGTGATGAATTGCAACTTTTAAATCATCTTTCAAATTTTCTATTCAAAAAAGAGTGCTATCTCGCACTAAGATAACACTCTCAAACATTTGAACTATTTTCAATTTCTCCTTCTGCCGTTCAAGAGAACAAGTCTAAGAAGCTGTACTACTGCTGCCGCTGCACTTGCAACATATGTCATTGCAGCAGCCGAAAGAACTTTTCTTGAATCCTTAACTTCCTCGTAGCCGAGAATTCCGTACTCTTCAAGCATTACAAGCGCTCTGTGAGAAGCATCAAACTCTACCGGAAGTGTTACAAGCTGGAACAAAACCGCCAGTGAGAAAATCCAAATTCCCAAAGTAATAAGCGGTGAAAGACTTACCAGCATACCAAGGAAAATAAGCGGAATTCCTGCTTTTGAACCGATATTGGCAGCAGGAACTATTGCCGTCCTTATCTTAAGAGGTACATAGCCGTAATAATGCTGACAAACATGACCGCACTCATGCGCCGCAACTCCTATCGCCGCAACACTGCTCGAATTGTATGTCGCATCCGAAAGACGGATAACTTTTGCCTTTGGATCATAATGATCCGTGAGATTACCGCTAACGTGCTGGATCATAACATCTGTGATCCCGTTTCTTCTAAGGATCTCAGCCGCAACCTGTGCACCTGTCATGTTAGACATACTGCGAATTCTCTCATATTTTTTATAAACAGATGAAACCCTGTGGCTTGCGACAATGCACAAAATACCCATTATTATCACAAGAATATACATCGGATCAAATCCGTATCCATACATCACTCTGCTTCCATAACCGTAACCCATATAATTCACCTCCGATTCCGGTATATTACTTAATTCATGATTTATCACATCAGCGTACTATCCGCATGTGTAATTATCCAAGCTTAGTTCCGATTTCTACCTTGTTTCCAAGTAAAAAATCTTTCACAAGCATTCTCTTTTTGCCTTCAAGCTGAACTTCTTTTAAAACCAAAGTTCCTTTTCCGGTTGCCACGCCAATGGTATCTTTAGTAACAAAAGAAACCGATCCGGCTGCAGCGTTCTTCAAAACTTCCGCATTTCCCGCAATTTCTTTTGCATTCTTATCATCAACAGCATCGGCCACCCAAATCTTAAGCATCTTACCGTCAAGACGGGTAAATGCACTGGGCCAGGGATTAAGGCCTCTTACAAGATTCCTTATATCCACCGCGCTCTTATTAAAATCTATTTTTCCCATGTTCTTGGAGAGTTTCCCACACTTCGTCGCAAGCTCTTCATCCTGCGGAACAGGTGTAAGCTCGCCTCGCTCTATCTTGGGAAGTGCCTCTACAATAAGCTCTGCACCAAGCTCTGACAACTTATCAAACAGACCGCCGCCTGTCTCATTGTCATCTATAGGTATTTCTCTCTGAAGAAGTATATCTCCGGTATCCATACCTGCTGCCATCTGCATTATCGTAACGCCGGTTGTCTTCTCTCCGTCGATAATTGCCTGCTGAATAGGCGCCGCGCCCCTGTACTTCGGAAGAAGTGACGCATGGATATTTACACATCCAAACTTCGGAATATCAAGGATTTCCTGAGAAAGAATCTGTCCAAACGCCGCAACAACGTATATGTCAGCCTCGTAGTTTTTTAAATAATCAACATTCTCGGGAAGCTTTATTCTTTCAGGCTGAAACACAGGAAAACCATGTTTCAGAGCACATGCCTTAACATCCGAAACCTGAAGTTCGCCGCTTCTGCCCTTTGGCTTATCGGGCTGTGTAACAACCAGAGTTATCTCATGCCCCGCTTCTGCTATTTTTTCCAAAGCGCTCGCCGCAAAATCAGGCGTACCCATAAAAATTATTTTCATATTTACGCATCCTCATTTTCAGCCATGAGATCTTCGTTATCTACAAGCTCGCCCTCAACTTTTTCAACATACATATGTCCGTCAAGGTGATCGTTTTCGTGAAGAATCGCTCTGGCCATGAGCTCTTCGCCTTCTATAATAAACTCTTCGCCTTCAAGATTGATTGCTTTAGCTTTTACATAATTAGGTCTTGTTACGATTCCTGATTTTCCGGGAAGTGAAAGACATCCTTCATATCCGGTCTGCTCTCCGCTTGTCTCAAGTATCTCAGGATTGATAAATACTATCGGTGAATCACCCTCAGGAGATACATCTATAACAAATACTCTTTTAAGTATTCCAACCTGCGGAGCAGCAAGTCCGACACCGTTTGCCTCATACATGGTGTCGATCATGTCCTGCACAAGTTCTTTTATCCTGGGCGTGATCTCTTTTACTTCTTTGCAACGGCTCTCAAGTACATTGTCGCCGTATTCTCTTATAGTTCTAAGTGCCATTTCGGTCTCCTTTAATTCTACTGCTTTTAAAACATCAATATATTACATTCTTGCTTATTATAAAACGCTCCCACGCTATTATCAAATCATTTTATATACTGCAATAGCACCGATCAGAACCCATTTACCGGATCAAAATCAAACTGAACCGATATAGTCTTAAGCCTGCCGGAATCCTGCAGGTCTTTTATGTATTTCTCAAGTACATCTTTTAGGAGAATCAGGCCGTCATAGTCATCAAGCTTAACGTACACAGCAATTCTGTACACATCGTTGATCCTGCCGATCGTAGCAAGCGCCGGCCCGATAAATACAGCATTTTGAATATGCTGTTGCTCCATAAGAGCTCGTAGCCTGTTTGAAAATGCCATTCCCTCTTCTTCATCCCTACTCTGGATCTGAACTGACATCATATGAGAGATTGGAGGATATCTCAAGATGTCCCTATATGCGATTTCTTCAGCATAGAAGGCATCGTAATCCTGCTTTGCCGCCGTCTGAATGCTGTAGTGGTCGGGCTGATAGCTCTGAATAACTACGTTTCCTGCCCTGTCTCCTCTTCCTGCTCTTCCTGCGGCCTGCGTAAGAAGCTGGAAAGTCCTCTCACTTGCTCTGTAATCCGAAGCATAGAGCGACATATCCGCGGCAAGCACACCTACAAGCGTAACATTGGGAAAATCGTGTCCTTTGACTATCATCTGCGTTCCCACGAGAACATCCGCTTCCTTATTTGCGAATGCGGACAAAATCTTCTCATAACTTCCTTTTGTCCTCGTTGTATCCGCGTCCATTCGAAGAACTCTGGCATCAGGCCAGAACTTTTTGACCTCGTCCTCAATCTGCTGTGTTCCTGCCCTAAACGAAGACACGAACTTTGATCCGCACTTGGGACATATCTTCTTTACAGGCTCCTCATATCCGCAGTAATGGCAGACAAGCCTGCCTCCCCTGTGCTCCGACAAAGACACATCGCAGTGAGGACATTTAAACACATGACCACAAGACCTGCAGGAAACAAATCCCGCAAGCCCTCGCCTGTTGATAAAGAGCATCGCCTGCTCACCCTTTTTAATTCTGTCATCCAGAAGTTCCTGCAATCTCAGGGAAAAAATAGATCTATTACCTTTTCTGAGTTCTTCCCTAAGATCCGCTATCTCAACGGTAGGAAGCGTTCCTCCCGTAAGTCTCTTAGTTAGTTCAAAAAGCTTGTTCTCTCCACTTTTTGCTTTGTAATATGCTTCAAGAGAAGGTGTTGCACTTCCGAGCACCACACAGGCGCCGTCCGGAACGAGCCTTGCAAGCTCTATCGCGGTCTCTCTTGCATGATATTTGGGCATCGTCTCACTCTTATAGGTAGTCTCATGCTCCTCGTCGATTATGATGATTCCCGTATTGGGGAACGGGGTAAAAAGAGCCGATCTGGGACCTATTATTATATCTATATCCCCTGTTCTTGCTCTCTCCATCTGATCGAATTTTTCCCCCGGAGACATAGAGGAATTTACCACAGATACCCTGTCTCCAAAATGCCTGTAAAAGCGCATAAGTGTCTGATATGTAAGTGCTATCTCAGGAATAAGGACTATCGCCTGTTTTCCCTTTTTTACAATCTCATCTATGAGCGCTATATAAACTTCAGTCTTTCCGCTTCCGGTTATGCCGTGAATCAGGTATGTCTTTCGTTTACCCTCATCGTAATCTCTTATAACACTGTCAACAATGTTCTGCTGTTCGTCGCTTAGAGTCTTTTTCCCATACCTTGTGGTTTCTGCGGCAACAGGATTTCTATAGTATTCTTCACTGTCTATCCTGATGATTCCTTTATCCGAAAGACTCTTTAATGTTGCAGAAGTGACATTCAGCTTACTTGTCACAAGTTCATAAGGGATCCTGTCTTCGGGATTATCGAGAAGTTCCCTTATGATTCTCTCCCTTGCCGTCTGCTTCTTCCTTACACATTCGTAGTAATACTCGGTCGCATCACGCTGGGATATTCTAAGCGAAACATATTTGTGAACCTGCCTGTTCTGCTTTTTTCCCGAAGGAATAACCGTACGGAGAGCTGCATTCATGGTTGAACCGTAATGTCTTTTCATCCAGGCCGCAAGCTTCATTGAAAGGTCTTCAGCCGAAACGGTATCTCCGGCTATATCAATGATTTCTTTTATCCTGTCCACTTCCCACTGAGGCTCGTCGGTAAGTTCGACAACATAGCCTTTCCTGACATTGTTGCCTCGCCCGAAAGGAATGTTCACCGGACTTCCGACATCTACCTTGCCAATAAGCCTGTCCGGAATGCGGTACTGAAAGGGCCTGTCAACCTTCTCATGCGATATGTCTACTATTACATTAGCGTATATTAACTCGGCCACAGCCCCTCCTTCATGCGGTATACCATACTCTGTAAATAAATTAGTCCAGTGAATTAAACTAATTTTATTTCTCGTCCAATATCTCCTGAATTAATTCTCTTTCATCCATGTGATATTTTACACCTTTTATTTCCTGATAATCCTCATGACCTTTTCCGGCAAGAACAATGATATCTCCCTTCTCGCCGTTCTCGATAACGTAGCGGATTGCTTCTTTTCTGTCGGTTATCTTGATATATTTGCCATCAGTCTTCTTCATACCTGTCTCGATGTCATCGATTATGGCTTCAGGCTCTTCAAATCTCGGGTTATCAGATGTAATAACTGTGAAGTCTGCATACTTTCCACTTACTTCACCCATCTCAAAGCGTCTGTATCTGCTTCTGTTTCCGCCGCATCCAAAGAGGCAGATAAGTCTGTTAGGATGATAATCCTTGAGCGTTGTCAAAAGGCTCTTGAGCGCCATTGCATTGTGCGCGTAATCTATCATAAGAGTAAAGTCATCGGAAACCTTTACCATCTCAATTCTTCCTTTTACCTTGGCCTCTTTGAGAGCAGGTGCGATTTCCTCAGGTGTGCAATCAAAATGTCTTGCAACAGCGATAGCGCAAAGTGCGTTATAAACGCTGAACTTACCGGGCGTTCTTATCTCGGCGTGCATGTTTATAAGTCCGTCTGTGTCAAAGAAAACGCCAAGCTGACCCGGCTTATGGATATATGCAAGATTTATCGCTCTTATATCCGCACCCTCAGAGAATCCGTATGTCTCAACTTCGCAGGTATGTCCTTCAAGAATATCATCTGTATGCACATCATCGGCATTGCAGATACCTACTTTACACTGTTTGAACAAAAGACCTTTGCAATGCATATAGTCTTCAAAATCCTTGTGCTCGTTAGGTCCGATATGATCCGGTTCAATATTTGTAAAGATACCCATATCAAAAACAAAGCCCTGACTTCTGTGAAGCATAAGTCCCTGTGATGAAACTTCCATAACAACGCTGTCGCAGCCTGCTTCTACCATCTTTGACATATAATACTGAAGCATATATGACTCAGGTGTAGTATTCTCGGCATGAATATGCTCATCACCGATGATAACTTCGATTGTTCCGATAAGCCCTACCTTGTGGCCTGCGTTCTGAAGCATATCCCTTATAAGATATGTTGTTGTTGTCTTTCCCTTTGTTCCTGTTATTCCTATTGTCTTAAGCTTCTTTGCGGGATGTCCGAAGTAAGCCGCAGAAATAAATGCCATCGCATATCTTGTATCTTCCACATGAACAACAGGCATTTCGCATCCTTCGGGAAGTTCTATATCATGGCAGACAACGATAGCTCCGGCCTTTTTCTCGGAAGCCTCTGTCGCACAGGAATGTCCGTCAAAATTTGCTCCCTGAATACATAAGAATAAAGAACCTTCCACGATCTTTCTGTTGTCATTTACCACATCTTTAATCTCTACAGACGCGGGATCAACGGTCTTATCTGTGTTTCCGGCAGTTACAGTAAATGTAAGTCCCTCTAATAATTCACTTAAAAGCATATTCAATCCTCCGTTTACTTTTATTAAAATTATCTTCAAAATAAGAAAGTTTAATTATCGAATTTAGCTCAAAAAGATTAATTCTAATTTTTTATATTTTCGACACAATTTGTTCATAATTTTAGTATATGATTAATAACATAGAAGTGAGTTGTTAATTCAACTCGCTATCTCCCCCTCATAAGAAACCGCAAACACACGCTTCGCGTGTGTTTTTGTGGTTTATGCGGAACTTTAGGGAAATTATGTGAAGTCATTCATAATTATCTGAATACTTTCCCTACCCTGATACGTATTTATATCAGGCTGGTACGCGATACTGACTTTCATACTTCCGTCTGTCGCACCGCTGTACAGATTTTCCACATTATTCTCACCATATTTCTCTCTGAGGAAATTATGCCATCTTTCCATATCACCAAAGAACAACATGTCATATAACTTACCGCCTTCATCGGTGACTCTGTATTTACCGCAATTTTTATTCTTGCCCATTATACGTCCCGATAAAAGAGATACGTCTCTTTGCGCAAATAAAGGCTTTGAATTGCCGGTTCCAAACGGCTCCAATATGGAAAACTCTTTTACAAGATCCATATCAATATACTTAAGCGGCATGACCATATCAAGATGTAATACGGGAACGAAGTCCTCTTCGGTAAGGTTGCAATTCTCATTAAGCTTCGTTCTGAGAATCTCTATATTCTCTTCGGGAAGAGAAAGCCCGGCCGCCATCTTGTGGCCTCCAAACTTGGTAAAAAGCTCCTTGCATCGGGATAATTCCTCGTACATATCGTAACTTTCGATAGAACGTCCGGATCCCTTCGCACCTCCATCTGCCGCCTTTGTGAGGACTATTGTGGGTCTGTAATACTTTTCCTTTATCTTACCTGCAATAATTCCCGCAATCGACTCATGAACCTCAGGAAGGTACAGAACGATCACCTTGGGCATTCCGCCCTTTTCGATTTCCTGCTCAACAAACGTAACCGCCTCGTCAACTCCGTTTTTGGTCATATCCTTTCTGCTGTCGTTAAGACTCTTTAAATCCCCTGCAATCTTGGCTGCCTCAGCGGCATCCTCCTCAAGAAAAAGAGAAAGCGCCCTTGTTGCAAGATCAAGTCTTCCCGTTGCGTTAAGGCAAGGTCCTATAACGAATCCGTAATTGTATCCCGTCATGTGATATGCATCAAGACCGTTTACGTCTATAAGAGCTTTTAAGCCCTTATTATCCGTCTTAGGAATGCGTTTAAGTGATTCCCTTACAATTACCCTATTCTCGTCCTTAAGCTCCATTACATCGCATACAGTGGCAATACCTGCAAAGATAAGCTTCTGGAAAAAGAATTCCTCTCTCTCCGCCTCTGAAGGCCCTGCTTCTTTGTTAAGCTCTGACATTGCTTCAAGGAACTTATACGCAACCACGGCTCCGCAGATTTCTTTAAAAGGATACTCTCCTTCAGATCTCTTTGGATCTATCACGGCGTCAGCCGGAGGAAGTATCTCCTTTTTATTTTCATCATCACCCATCTCAAAAGGTACTTCGTGATGATCTGTAACCACAACAGTCATTCCCTTTTTCTTTGCGTGCTCGATCTGCTCCGCCGCTGCGATTCCGTTGTCACAGGTAATTATGGTATCAATTCCCGCTTCATAAGCCTCATCAACAAGTTTGACGCTCAGACCGTAGCCATCTTTTATCCTGTCGGGAAGGACACAGTCAACATCAGCTCCAAAGAGTTTCAAGCCGGATACCAGTATGTATGAAGAGCATATTCCGTCAACATCGTAGTCGCCGATAACTCTTATACTTTTATTATCCCCGATCTTATCAAGGATAATCTTTGCTCCTTTTTCCATATCCTTCATCAGAAAAGGATTGTGAAGAAAAGAAATATCTCCGCTTATGTAGGTCTTAACAGCTTCTTCGCTGCACTGAATACTCTCTTTTGTCCTGTCCGTGATAAGCCTGTTGGCTATCAGTCTTGCGGTTATGTTTTTTATGGAGAATTCGCGGGCCAGCCCGTCAAAATCCGCCTTCTTATTTGCTATCATCCATTTTGCCATATCAAACTCCGTATATATATATTAAAAAAGGCTTATAAGTTGGTAATAAATGCTGTGCGGAAATAAACACAAGCTTCGTTGTGCTTGAGTGCTCTACACAAAAGAAAGCCGCCTTGGGTGTAAAAACTACACCAAAGACGGCGCCCTTATTTATTATACATCAGCAATTAGTTTTTAGCTGCTTTTTTGACCTTTGTCTTAAGATCATACCATACAGGTGATGCGATGCAGATTGAAGAATATGTACCACAGATCACACCAACCATAAGAGGAAGTGCAAATGCCTTAATATCAGCAACACCAAAGATATAAAGAGCAAGTACAGTGAAGAATGTTGTCAAAGATGTAAACAAGCTTCGTGTGATTGTCTGAGAAACACTCTTATTAACAAGCTCTCCCAGCTCTTTCTTATTGGTTGCATTGTGCTGGTTCTCACGGATACGGTCGAATGTAACGATTGTATCGTTGATTGAATAACCGATGATTGTAAGAATTACAGCAATGAATGTTGTTCCGACAGCATATCTTGAAATTGCATAAGCAACAACAACGATAAGCGCATCGTGTGCAAGTGCGATAATAGCAGCTGCACCGAACTTAATATCCTTAAATCTGATCCAGATGTAGATAAGCATAAGTACAAGAGCAACAATAAGTGACTCAGCAGCACCTACTCTCATCTCACCGCTGATGGTTGAGCTGATTGTCTCGGCAGCGATGTTGTCATTGCTTACACCATACTTCTCTTCCATCATCTTATCAAATGCTTCTCTCTGATCTACAGTAAGTGTTCCTGTCTTAAATACGATCTGATTTGTTCCTTCTACAGCCTGAGGAAGAACTTCCTTAGCACCTGTAACTTCTTTGATCTGAGGAACAATTTCAGACTCTACAGTAGCAAAATCATAAGCCTTATCAAATGTTACATTTGTAGATGTACCACCTACGAAATCAAGGCTGTAATTGAATGCTCCCTTTCCCTGTGAAGCATTAACTGCCATAAATACTACACCAACTGCAACAACTGCGGCAGATATAGCATAGAATATCTTTCTCTTGTCTACGAAAGGCTTTGTTGAAACTGCCTTAGCCTTGCCATAGAATACAGGATTCTGAATACCAAGTCCGAAGAAGATTGAAGTAATTGCTCTTGTAACAACAAGTGCTGTGAACATTGAAAGGATGATACCAAGGATAAGTGTCTCGGCAAATCCCTTGATTGAACCTGTTCCTCCGACTCTAAGAACTATGGCAATAATAAGTGTTGTAATATTTCCGTCGAGGATTGATGAAAGAGCCTTGTTATAACCGTTCTTTCTTGCATCATCGACAGCTTTTCCGGCTGCAATCTCTTCTCTTATTCTCGCAAACACAAGAACGTTCGCATCAACCGCCATACCGATTGAAAGAATAATACCTGCGATTCCGGGAAGTGTAAGTGTCATCTCGAATGCTGAAAGCAGGAATACGATAAGTCCGCAGTAGAATCCGAGAGCAAGTGTAGCTGAAAGACCGAGTATTCTGAAGAATACGATCATAAATACAGCAATAAGAGCAAATCCAACAGCTGCTGCGATCAAACTTGTTCTGATAGCGTTTGAACCAAGCTGTGCTCCGACAACGTTTGAACGAAGTTCCTTAAGATCGAGCTTAAGAGCACCAAGTCTGATATTTGTTGCAACTCTGTCAGCTTCTTCAAATGTAAATCCACCGCTGATAACGCTCTTACCGTCAAGGATCTCAGCCTTAACAGAAGGAACACTTATAAATCTTCCATCATAGTAGATTGCGATGGTATCCTGATTGTTATTAAATGCTTTCTTTGTAGCCTCTGCGAAAGCCTGTCCGCCTTCCTTGGTAAACTCAAGTGATACTACGGGCTCCTGCTTACCATACTCGTCATTCTGGCCTACAACCTGTGCAGATGCAACATCTTCACCTTTAAGAACGATAGATCCGTCTGCCTCAAGCTCTTCAATTGTCTTATTGAGCTGATATCCGGGTGTAACGCCTTCCTCGAGCTGCATATTTCCATCAGCATCGGTAGTAAAACCACTGTGATATGAGTAGTTCTCATTGCCGTCTTTATCAAGATGGCTGATAAAGAAAAGTGTACCGGGCTGACCAAGCTCTGAAAGAATCTTATTGGCATCGGAAACACCGGGAATCTCGATATTGATTCTGTTGCTTCCCTCCTGATAAACCTGAGACTCTGTGCTATACTGATCAACACGCTGCTGAAGCTTGAAGATTGTATCATTCATATCTTCCTTGCTGGGATTCTCTTCACCAACAACTTCATAAGTGATGCTGACACCACCTGCGAGGTCAAGTCCAAGGTCAATACTTGACAATGATCCGGATTTGTCTGCGCCCAATCCGTATGCTGCTGAGTAACCAATTCCAACTAAAAGAGCAAGCATAAGAATCAGAGCAGGAATCCATTTTAACTTTTTCATTATTCATTCCTCCCATGAATTTTTCTTATTCGGCCAATGCCGCTTTAATCATAATCGCACACTCTATGCGCTTTCTCTGGAGCTCACATCCGTGCTTGTATGTTGCATTGATGTCTCCATTGAAATTGTATGCGTTAGCAGCGCAACCACCGCTGCAATAATATCTTGCAAAGCATTTCTGACATTCGGGTCTTGAATAAACATTGCTCTTCTTGAACATGTCCCTTATGTCGGGTCTGGTTATTCCATCGAAGACATTACCCATGATAAAGTCTTCATTTCCAACAAACTGATGGCAGGGATATAAATCTCCCCAAGGTGTTACACCAAGGTACTCACATCCCGATCCGCAACCTGACAATCTCTTGGCAACACACGGGCCACCCTCAAGATCTATGTTGAAGTGGAAGAAATTAAAGCCTTTTCCTTCCTTGTGCTTCTCTATATAATACTTGGCAAGCTTGTCATACTCTTCGCAGATGATCGGAATATCCTCATCCTTAAATGCATACCAGTCTTCAGGCGAAGCAACTACAGGCTCTACGGATATCTGCTTAAATCCAAGCTCTGCAAGATGCTTAACATCTTCCGAGAAGTCAAGATTGGCATGAGTAAATGTTCCTCGAACGAAGTATCTGAGCTGGTGACGGCTCTCCGCAACCTTCTGATACTTTGGAACAATGTCATCATAGCAACCCTGTCCGCCAGCTCTGGGACGCATGGAGTCATTGACTTCCTTTCGTCCGTCGATGGAAAGGACTATATTGCCCATCTCCTTATTAACAAACTTAAGTATCTCATCATTTAAAAGAGTTCCGTTTGTCGTAAGCGTAAAACGGAAATTCTTGTCATATTCTTTTTCAATTGAGCGACCGTACTCAACGAGCTTCTTGACAACTTCCCAGTTCATAAGGGGTTCGCCGCCAAAAAAATCGACCTCGAGGTTCTTTCTTCCGCCTGAATTCTTTACAAGGAAATCAAGCGCAGCCTTTCCGACCTCTTCGCTCATAAGTGCTCTTCTACCGTGATACTCACCTTCATCCGCAAAGCAGTATTTGCATCTCAAATTGCAGTCGTGAGCAACATTCAGGCAAAGTGCCTTAACAACGGTTTCTCTGTTCTGAAAATCCTCCACATATCCTTCATACACATCATCCGTAAAAAGAACCTGTGCCGCTCTCAGTTCAAGAATCTCTTCGATTCCCTCTTTTATATCCTCGGTTGAATATTTAGATGCCAGATCTGTTTTTGCCAGGACACCTTTATACAACCTGTCAAGTTCGCCCGTAATAACCGTAGTCTGACCTTCGGGTGCCGCTGCGGTACCGTATGTTCTCTTAAGCTTATCCTCAATGATCTTGACAAGGTCAAAAACTACATCGTCAACAACATGTACCGATCCGCTATTAACATCCAGAACAATATTATACCCATTGTTCTTATATGCGTGAATCATAATATCTCCTGTAACCTACATACGGCGGGCAGCGACCATGGCCGCTGCCCGCCTAATTTTACTTTAATTAAACAATATTATTTGCTAAGCTGCTCACAGCTCTGATTTCCAACTGTGCATGATGTCTTGCATGCTGACTGGCATGATGTCTGGCACTCACCGCATCCGCCCTTCTTCATTGATTCTTTAAGATTTCTTGTAATCAAAGACTTAACGTGCTTCATCGATTTTCCTCCTACTGATTGCCTCAAAATACTTATAGTTTCTGAGCCTTATACATCGACTCAGTATATCATATATTTCTGAAATATTAAAGTGTTTCTTTTTGTTCCTTCGATAGTTCGCAGTTGACTGTCATAAGCACTTTCGTGATCCTGTTTCTCTTGATTCCGCGCGCTGTAAGCGTTATTCCGCTGTCAAGAGTGACCGTCTCCCCGTAGCTTGGGAGCCTGTCAAGATTCTCTATCATCAGACCGCCGATAGAATCGTAATCTTCTGATGAAAGATCGGTTCCGAGAGCATCATTGATATCTGCGAGCTTCATATTTCCTTCCACAAGGTACTTCCTACCGCCTACATTCTTTATGAGCTCAGCTTCATCCGAATCATACTCATCCCTGATCTCGCCAACTATCTCCTCAAGAAGATCCTCAAGCGTTATCATTCCCACAGTAGAGCCATATTCCGAAAGAACAAAGGCTACGCTCCTTGTTTTTTCTCTCATTTCCACAAGAAGATCTGATGTCTTCTTGTATTCATATGTGTAATAGGCCTTTCTGATGTGGTCTTTTACCTTGAAATTCTCTTTATCCTTGATAAGAATCAGGTCTTTTACATTTATAAGACCAATGATGTTATCCTGATCGTTTCCGTCATACACAGGAATTCTTGTGTACATATCCTCTTTGAATACGCGCATTACCTCTGTATAATCGGCATCCGAACTCACACAGCTCATATCGATCCTGGGAATCATTATGTCTTTTGCAAGCGCGTCGCTGAAATCAAAAAGATTAAAGATGATCTTCTTCTCATCACTTTCGATAACACCGTCTTCATGGCTTACATCAACATATGTCTTAAGCTCATTTTCGGTTACCTTCTGTTGCTTGTTGGTATCGATCCTGAAGATCTTAAGTAATGCAGTCGCTATCCCATTAATAACAAAGCTGAACGGAACCATAAGGATCATTACGGTCTCTATGAGCGGCTCATACAAAAGAGCCATGTTCTCCGCATATGCCTTGGCTATTGTTTTCGGAATGATCTCACCAAATATAAGAACTACCAAAGTAAGTGCTCCGGTTCCGAGTCCTATGTAAAGATTGCCCCACATATCCGTGACAAACACTGTCATAAGCGCAGAAGCACTCAAGTTTACAATATTGTTTCCGATAAGGATCGCAGAAAGCATCTTCTGCGGATCGTCATATATCGCAAGGATCCGTCCCGCCTTTTTATTCCCATCATCTGCAAGAGCCTTGATCCTGACTCTGTTGATCGTCATGTAAGCTGTCTCCGCGGATGAAAAAAATGCAGACAACAGAACCAATAATACCAAGGTGATTATTCTGACTAAGTGGGTGTCCAATCACATTCCTCCTCTGAGAACCCGGGCCGCTCTGCCTGTCTTATTCAAGCGGCTTGTCATAAAAGTCCCTAAACTCCTCATATCCCTGCTCTGTAAGGCTCTGCTTCTGGAATTTCTTGTTCTTATTCATACGTACAACAAGAACCTGCTTTCCTTCAGCCCTCTCCTTCTGTGCTTCGGATATGATCTCTGCAAGTCTGTCGCCCTTTATACCTTTTTCGATAAGGAAAGCAACTTTTGTGCTCGCGCCGGGAATCTTGAATCCTTCATCCATCATTATCATGATGATTCTCTCAAATCCGATTGAGAAACCGCAAGCAGGTGTATCCTGTCCAAGGAACTTTCCTACCATCTTGTCGTATCTTCCGCCGCCACCGCAGCTTCCGCCGTACTGAGGCATGGATACTTCAAAGATTGTTCCCGTATAATACGACATTCCTCTTACAAGCGTGGGATCGAATACCATCTCAAACTGTGCCGACTTTGTCTTCTCAACACTGTCGATGATCTCGGTAAGACCTTCACTGACCTCAGCGTCAAGATTATCACTGATCTTGTCTGCAACGGCCTTAAGAGCATCAATTCCGCTCTTTCCGCTTATAAGTTCAAAAAGCTCGATATACTTATTTACAGAATCGGCATCATAACCGTCCTTAATAAGTTCTTCCTTTACTCCGTCAAGTCCGATCTTATCCATCTTATCAAGTGTGATGAATACGTCATCGTACTTCTCCTCAGGGAATCCGCTGTATGCAGCCATTGCCTTGAGAATCCTTCTGTCATTGATACGTATCTTGAAATCCTTGAATCCAAGATTTCCGAGCGTTGTGGTTGTTGCAAGAATAAGCTCTATCTCAGCAAGATTTGAAGGCTCTCCCAATATATCAATATCGCACTGCATGAACTGACGGTATCTTCCCTTCTGGGGTCTGTCGGCTCTCCATACATTTCCCATCTGAAGTGCCTTAAAAGGAGCCGGAAGTTCATTTGCATGATTTGCATAAAAACGAACAAGAGGAACCGTAAGGTCATAGCGAAGTCCTGAATCCGTAAGGTCGTTCTCTTCCTTCGCCGTAGCCAGGTTAAGCTTTTCTCCTCTCTTCATCACCTTGAATATAAGCTTCTCGTTCTCTCCGCCCTGCTTACTGTTGAGGTTTGCAAGTGACTCAACACAAGGTGTCTCTATAGATGTGAAGCCAAATTCAGCATATGTCTTCTTAATAATACCTATACAATAGTCTCTAAGTTGCATCTCGGAAGGAAGAATGTCCTTCATTCCGGTAACCGGTTTCTTTATCAGTGCCATACTTTACCATCCTTAAATTATAATCAAGCATAAATTTTACACTCACTAAGCCCCCATTGCAAGGAAATACTGATTGGGTACGTTTCCCTTAATTATTATTCTGCAAAAACTCAAGGAACTGATCTTTCGGCATTGGCCTTGCATAGAAAAAGCCCTGAATATGGTCGCATCCAAGCCTGATTATCTGCTTTGCCTGCTCGCCCGTCTCAACTCCCTCAGCCACTATTTCTTTTCCGAGGCTCTTAATTATCTTTATCATATTATACATGATCATGTATGAATTCTCTGATTCAAAGGCAGCCTGAACGGTACTCTTATCAAGTTTAAAAATCTTGACCGGCATATCGGCAAGTCTTGAAAAATTCGAATATCCCGTTCCGAAATCATCCATGGAAAAAGTGATTCCCGAACTCATAAGCTTGCTGATATTCTGATCGATCACGGACGTAACATCTTTATCCCAGGTCTCCGTTATCTCAAGATTTATCCTCGAAGGCCCGATGTTATGCTCTTTCAGGATCTTAAGAATACTCTCGGCAAGATTGGTCTGAATGCAGTCGACAACGGAAAGATTTACTTCAACATATTCAAGGCCGTAACTTACCGCCTTCGTAGTTGCCAGCATCTCACATACAGATGAAAGCACAAATCTGTCGATTCCAAGAACCGTTCCGTTCTTCTCAGCTATCGGCATAAATACGGCTGGAGAAATATAGCCCGCCCTAGGATCCTTGAGCCTTATAAGCGCCTCACATGAAGAAAACTTTCCGGTAACAGGCGAATAAATAGGCTGATAATAAACTTCCAGCAAGCCGTTATCAAGAGCATGGCGCACAAGATTTCCGATCTTTTTATCATATTCGATATGCTTAAGATTAAGGTCCGACACCCTGAGCACATATTTACTGTCCCTAGAAAGTGCCTTGTACATCATATTACTTATCTCATCAAACCGCTCTATCGTTTTGACATCATCCGGAAACCCTATCGCGCTTGTACTTACATCAAAGCCGACTTCCAAGTCTCTTAATTTAAATGGCTCTTTAAACCTCGCCTTTATGGCATCCGAAAGCTTGTCGATATCCTCCGAACTTGATTTCACATCAGGAATGAGCAGGGCAAAAAAGCCGTCTCTTGGGAAAAATACTTCCGCTCCGGAACAGGACTTTTTCAAAAACTCGGTCATCTGCCTCAAAAGATCGGAAGCCGCTTCCACCGACTCACTTCCGATTGTTATGGGAAGTTTATCCACTCTTATTTCCATGAGTGTGAACGTCTTTTTTTGTAAAAGCTTTGTATATACCGCGAAATTCAGGGCATTTTTTGTACCGACTCCGGACATCCTGTCCACAAATTCACTCGGATTCTGGAAAGTAAAAACGCACAACAAAAGAGAAATCGCAACACTGAACTCAAACACAGTCCCCGTCCTGAATATAATCCTCATGGGAACTCCAAGGAGCATCAGAATGTAGTACGTATAGATAGCCATCGTCTTTTCGCTCGCCAGGACTCTTCCGTATTTGAGCATAAGATATGACGCAAAGACAAGATATAGAAATATTCCGATACTTACAAGAATCTCATTTGGAAAAAAATAGATAATCTCGCCGTTATGATCAAAGTAATAGAAAAAGTCGGTAAAAAATCCCAACAACAAAATAAGAATTGTAAACACCGTGGGCAATATTATGACAAGTTTTTTCCACAACTTGTTTAATTGCATCCCAAAAATAGCCATAAGATACAGGATGGAAAAGAATGCGACAAGATACGACATCACTTTTTCCACCATGACCACAAAGCAATTCATCTCGTAAGTCAGGCAATCTTTCATCCACCTGTTGTTCACCCACAGAATATGAATTAATCCCATCACATTAAGAATCGTTCCGACTATGATCAATCCGCCAAAGATACGACTCTGCTTTCCGTAAGAGAACTCTTCCGAAGAATATATGATTATGATAACTGCCATCAGCACAAGTGCCGATATCGATAAGCAAGCATCATAGTTGTTCGGATCGGTTAAAAATCCCATCAATACCCCTTTTCAAAATACTCATCAATCCTGTTCACGTATGAACTGTCATTTACCGGTTTTCCCATGTAGTTACCTATAAGATAATCGCACCCGATTTCTTCAGCTATATCCTTGTCCTCAGCTGTATCCACACCCGAAGCACACACAAACAGACTGATATCGTGAAACATATTGACCAGCCCGCTTATAACGTTCATCATCCGTTTTGATTTGCCTGCCATTTTGATAAGGCTCTTTGCAAAATTTATCTGAACCACCGGAAGAGAGATTATTCTCTCGATATTTCCGTATCCGTTTCCGTATTCGTCAACTATAATGTTTACATTGATATCACCGAGCATCTTAAGATTTCTTTCAGCCACATTATTCATTGTTGTTATAGCTGTCTCTGTGAGCTTTAAGCTGATCCAGGATCCTTCAACTTTTTCTTCTTTGAGAAGTGCCTTAAACCACCTTAAAAAATCTGTTCTTGATATTCCCGCCTGTGACATCGGGATGATAGCTCTGTACTTACCGTTCTTATCTCCGGCATTCCAAAAAGACAAGACTCTCAGCGTATTTTTTAAAACATACTCATCGATGTCGATAATAGTCTGAGTAGATCCGGTATCTTCTATATACTTTCTTACCTCAACCTCTCTCTCGTTATCGTCATATATATAGCAGACCGCTTCAGCCGTGTAATCGATCCTGTAAATTTTGGAAAGAATAGGTCTGAATTTAACGATTGCCTTTTTCTCGGCAATATTCTTCTTTGCAAGAACTTCATAGTCATACGCGCCAAGCTTTTTCTTGAAATCTATCTTGTCAATATCGATCACGGCATCTGACCACTGTGCCACATCATCGCTTATAAGCTCAACTTTCGACATAAGCTCCGCAAGATTGCCGTACCTGTCCGGATAGCTCATCATAAAGCAATGGCACTCGGCTTTTATGGTCATATCCATATAATTCCAAGGTTCGCGGATTCTGGCCGCAATCTTATACATGAGAGACTCGGCTCTTTTTTTATCATTTGTATTTACCGATATCGCAAAGATATTATCGCTGTATCTGTAAACATATGTGACAATATTCAGCTCTCTTCTTCCCACTTTTTTAAGATAACCGGCAATCGTCTTGATAACGCCGTCTGCCTGATTATTACCGATCTCGGAACTAAGGGCTCTTACATTGTCTATTGTCACAAAAACTATATAATGCGGAGTTTTCTTTTTTATCTTAAGACCAAGTGACTCGAAAAAAGCTCTTCTGTTAAGGACATTTATCCTTCCGTCCACCATTTCACTCGGATTCTGAAGAGTTATAAATACCAGGGTTATACTGATCGTGCTGAGGAAATTTTCTATAAGAAGCTGCGGATAGCGGTACTGCAGATAGATTCCCAAAGCGACAAAACCAACATGGGTAAGAATGATCACCTTGGTCTTTCGTCTCATCAGATTGCTGTATTTCAGCGTCAAAGTAACTCCATACACAATGTAATAAAAAGCTATCAGATAAAATCCGATTATGAGACTGCCTCTAAAATATATTCCATTTTCGTCATAGCCAAACAAAAGCGGGCTGAACCAGTTCATTATGACCGTTATGATTCCTATGACATAGCCAAGATACACAACAAAGAAGCCCTTAACGGATTTCGTGTCATAAAAAATATCAAGAACAGCCATTATGTACAGCAGGTAGCAAAGTCCCGATCCAAGATGAGCAAGAAAATAAAAACTTCCGCAGACCATCTCCGCATAGTGATACCATGCTCCCTCATACGGATTCATCTGCAGGAAAGTCTCTATTCTCTCAAAAAGAGTTGACATAAATACAGCAAAAAGAAGCAGCGAATAAACTTTCTCTCTCGATGACGGAACTCTTTTTCTAGACAGAGAGATTATTCCAATCGTTGCCAGTATACATAACGCACATGTGTCAAAGTAAAAATTGTATTGCATGGAAAACTCCGTAGCTTCTATTTTTAAATAAACACAACAGATAACATTATTATACGTCAAAACGTAATATTTTCATACGATATACAATAATTAGCCAAATTTCTTCATGTAATATGAACCCGTCTGAGTGATAAGCCCCTTCCCGCACATATCAAACAACTCCTTAAGAAGGTCCGGAACCGCGATATCTATGCCGACCATACTAAGCTTGTCAGCTATATAGGAAAAAGAAACAGGCACAGCGTCAAGCAGATCAAGAATCGCTTTTTCTATATGCGATGCACAGGCTCCGCTCCGGTCATCATTAAAGCTGTGCGTATCCGCCAAAGAATCTTTTCTGTAATTCCATGACGCAAGTCTTTCTATCACGTCATCAACATCAAGCACAACTCCCGCTCCCTGGCATATAAGGCGGTTACAACCGTCGCTTAACCTGTCCGTTACTCTTCCCGGAACCGCAAGAACCTCCCTCCCCTGCTCAAGTGCAGTATCTACGGTTATCTGCGTCCCCGAATGAAGTCTTGCTTCCACAACCACGACAATGTCGGACAATGCGCTTATTATCCTGTTCCTCATAGGGAAAAAAGATGCTTTGGGCATAGTTCCCGGCGCATACTCCGAAATGATTCCTCCGTTTAGTGAAAGTTCCTCGTAAATTTCCCTGTTTTCATCGGGATAACATATATCCGCGCCGCACCCTACAACAGCGTAGGATTTTCCTCCGGCGCACAATGCCGCTTTCTGGCTTACGCCATCAACGCCCCTTGCCATTCCGCTTATAACCTTAACTCCCGCAAGCGCCAATCCTCTTCCGAGCTGCCTCGCCATGTACCTGCCGTATTCTGAACAAAGCCTCGCTCCTATTATTGCAACCGACGGACTGTCGTCTCCCGGAAGTTCCCCTTTTACATAAATGGCAAATGGGGGATTGGGGATATTCTTTAGCTTCTCTGGAAACCGCGGATCTATCCTTGATATAAACTTTATGTCACTCTCTGCAAGTTTCTTTTTCTCCTTAGCAAAATCCCAAGTGTCTCTTGTATCCAAGACCGCCGAAACCTGCTTTGGTCTCAAAATTTTCTTAAGCTCCGCCTCTCCCATCTCATATATTTCCCTGCATGTCCGTCCTCCGCATAAAAGTCTGTCAGCAGAGACATTTCCTATGCCCGGAGTTGAAAAAAGCCAGTGGGCATAGTCATTTTCCGTTATATTCTCTGATTTATTTTCTGATACTTGTGCTTTTGCTGTCTGCATCAGCCTTCCTCCTGTCTCCAATATTTTCCGTCTGTCATCCTGTAGCTGACAGCCTCCATCAGATGTATCTCTTTTATCATCTCCTCGCCTTCCAGATCGGCTATTGTCCGCGCGAGCCTGAGAACCTTATGATAGGCTCTGGCACTTAGATCCATGGAGCAAAAAGTCTTTTCCAAAAAAGCTCTCTCCCTCATATCAAGCTTGCAATACTTTCTGATATCCGCAGGCGTCATCTCAGAATTGAACTTAAGATCCGTTCCCTTAAACCGCTCTTCCTGTTTCTTCCTTGCCAAAAGAACTCTTTCTCTCATGGTCTTACTTGATTCATTACAGGTATCACTCTTCCCCGAAAGCTCCCTGATATCGACTTTGGGTGCTTCTATGCATATATCGATTCTGTCCAATATGGGCCCCGATATTCTGCCAAGGTACCTTCGAATCTCATTTGACGTGCACTTGCATTTATTCCTGTCGGGATAATACCCGCACGGGCAAGGATTCAGCGCCCCTATAAGTTGAAAGTCCGAAGGGTACATGAAAGTTCCTCTGTTTCGCACGATATGAACCTTTCTGTCCTCAATCGGTTGCCTTAGCATATCAAGTTTTGTTCTGGGAAATTCAGGCATTTCATCCAGAAAAAGAATGCCTCTGTGTGCCAAAGAAATAGCACCGGGTCTTGGGATTGTACCACCTCCTACAAGCGACGCTTCGGTTATAAGGTGATGAGGACTAACAAACGGCCTCTTTGTTATAAGTGCCTTGTTTTCGCCCATCATTCCCGCAACCGAATAAATTGTTGAAACTTCTATGCTTTCTTCAAGGGAAAGACGCGGAAGTATCGTAGGAATACGCTTTGCGACCATACTCTTTCCCGAACCCGGAGGTCCGACGATCAAAATATGATGAAAGCCTGCCGCCGCAACCATCGCCGCTCTCTTGACGGCTGATTGCCCGTTGATATCTGCAAAATCCAGGCTCTCACTACTTTCTTCATCTTCGGAAAGAATCTTATCAAGATTTACTTTCGTCGGCTCTATAAGCCCGTCCCTTTCTCTTTCCGGTGTCGAAAGATACATGATAACTTCTTGAAGCGATGATACTCCGACAATCTTCATCCCGCTTACCACAGCACCTTCTCTGGAATTTTTGATAGGGAGGATAACTTTCTTGTATCCCGCTTCTTTTGCCTTTGTAACTATAGGAAGAACCCCTTTTACTTCTTTGATATCTCCGTCAAGTCCGACTTCACCAAGTACGACCGTATCATCGGTGCATCCCGGGCTGACCTCTCCTATTGCCTCCAATATTCCTACGGCAAGCGGAAGGTCTACCACAACGCCTTCTTTCTTGATATCTGCAGGGGACAGATTGACGGTTATCTTTGATGCGGGAATCTTTATACCGGCGTTTCTTAAGGCAACTTTTACTCTGTCACCTGCCTCTCTGACGTCGCCACTCATGAATCCCACCATGTTGAATCCGGGAAGCCCGGAAGATACATCCACTTCGATCTGCATCAGATAAGAAATAATTCCTCTGACGCCACCGGATGTAATAGAACTGTACATTTTTTCCTCTTTTCCGATATGAGCATAAACAAAAATAGGAAATTATACGCACAACGACCTGCTGATTATACAGCAGGTCGTTCTATAAAGTCTTTAAGGTTTTCTTAGTATTTCCTTAAGATTTTATGTAGTTGATTTTATCTTAACTTTTTGCCTCGATAATTATTATCTGAGCATTTTGTTCTGCATTGTCTCAGGATCCTGGGCAAACTGGAGGGCAGCTTCCCTTGTGATCTTCTGCTGCCTGTACAGCTCAATGATAGCCTCATCCATGGTTATCATTCCCTGTTTTCTGTAAGTCTGCATGTATGTAATGAGCTGATGATTCTTACCCTCACGAATAAGGTTTCTCACAGCGCTGTTTACGTGAAGAACTTCAAATGCCGCAAGTCTTGATGAACCGTCAGCCGCAGGAAGAAGCTGCTGTGAAATAACTGCTTCAAGCACGCTCGCAAGCTGGATTCTCACCTGTTGCTGCTGATGAGAAGGGAATACATCTATAAGTCTGTCCACCGTATTAGACGATCCGATCGTATGAACGGTAGAAAGAACAAGGTGTCCCGTCTCTGCTGCCGTAATAGCGGTACTTATGGTCTCAAGATCTCTCATCTCTCCGACAAGGATAACATCGGGATCTTCTCGAAGTGCCGCTCTCAAAGCATTGGCATATGAATTCGAATCGGTTCCTATCTCTCTCTGATTGACTATCGATAATCTGTGCTGATAAGTAAACTCTATGGGATCCTCAAGTGTAATTACATGTGCTTCCCTGTTGTTATTTATCATATCGATAATGGAAGCAAGTGTTGTAGACTTACCGCTTCCCGTAGGTCCCGTAACAAGCACAAGACCTCTTTTTTTCTTATAAAGATCAATAACAGTCTCAGGTATGCCAAGGCTCTCCGCTGTGGGAATCTCTGTTGCAACAACTCTGAAAGCCATCGCTATGGAGCCTCTTTGCTTAAAGATATTAAGTCTGAATCTACCAACTCCCATGATAGCGAAGGACAAGTCGTGCTGACCGTTCTCCTCGAGCAGCTGTTTCTGTTTATCATTTGTAACTTCATGTGCGATTTCCTGAGTGTCGCTCGGCATCATCTTGCCATAACTATCCATGGCTATGAGTTTGCCGTTAAGTCTCATCTTAGGCGGCACACCGACAGTAATATGAACGTCCGAAGCGCCTTTTAACTTTGCTTCCTTCAGGATTTCTTCAATTTTAGACATATACTTCCATCCCTGTTCTGATAAATTCTATTTGTACGTGTCGCAAGTACAGCTATATACCACAGCATAATCCGCACTTTCACACATACTCAGGCTCTTCCACGACAATACCAAGGCCTTTGACTTTGGACAGATCCATCATATATCTGTTATCCATAGTCTTCATAATATCTATAATCTCAATATCACCGTATGCCCTTCTATTCGAAAGGTCGATAATGCTGTTATCCTTAAAACTCAAAACAGTCGGACGCAGGAAATCAAGATCGTTGGTCTTGATAACCAGAGCTTTCTCACCGGTGTTAAGCTCAACGCTGACTCCCGGAACAAGAATGTTTATGGAATCAACAAGTGCCTGAACCACTCTTGGGTCAAAGACATCACTTCTCTGCATCATCCTTCTGATAACGAGAACTTCGGAAATAGGCGCATCGTCTACTCTCGCAGCCGTTTCCTTATCAAATATTCCCGCAACTATGAGAATCCTTGCAGATAAAAGAGTCTTGGAAATGTCCACATCATTTCCTTTTCTGTAGTCAAGAAGTACTTTTCTTGCCTGATTGCATGCTCTCTTTACATTCGGCAAAGAAGAAAATGCATCGTCAATGATAGGATAGCCCGCCATCTCATGGGCATCTATCGTATTTATCTCTTCAGGTGTACACTTAAGTTTGGACTGAAGTTCCGCAGAAAGAGTAAGTTTTCCGATATCATGTATAACACCGGCCATTACCGCTTCGTTCTGATCGGAAAGCGAAGCATTTAACGAATGTGCAATCATCGCAGAAATGATTCCCACATTCAGACTGTGTTTGTATATATAATCCTCGGTACTTCTAAGTCCCTGCTGGAAAGTAATCTTCTTTTTTAGATTACCGTAATTCTTTATTATCTGGGCACAAATATTAGGAAACTTCTCCTGTTTGTGCACCTTAACAATATGAGCAAGTTCCTCCATGATGTCGTGATACATCACAGTCTGAAAACGTTCAAACTCAATATCGTCCTGAGTCATAGGCGGAACAGGCTCTGCGGGTTCAAGAATAAACACACCAATAAGCCCAAAGTTCCTGATATTATCAATACTTTGCTCATCCTTAAGGACATGGGCCCTGTCATATAAAAGTGCGCCTTTCCTACTGTATATCGGTCTTGCTAGTCTCATCCCCGGTCTCAGTTCATCACACTTAATAAAAAGCATGGTAAATATTTCCTCCCTATATACAAAGCATAACACCCCAATTTATACACTAATTATCGCGCTATCATGCGGAAAAATCAATAAATAAAGTCTTAAGTTAAGTTAACTCATCCAAAGTATTTCCGTAAGATGAAAGGAACTCATTTACAAAATCAAGAACCTCGGGAAGCTCCATATACAGGCTTCTCACGGATTTTTCAGTACTTTCCTTCGCAGTTCTGAACTCATTGTTGCCGGCACTTGTTTCTGCCATACACTTGATAAGCGCGGATAATTTGTCTGCAGCTTTTACAAGGCGCCTCATATAGCGCTCATCTTCGCTGTCATCCGCCTTAAATACCTGTTCAAAAGAAGGCTTAAGATCGTCGGGAAGCTTTTCAAGCAGCTTATCATCCGCAATCGCCTCAACCTGCTTATATGCTGTTTTTAATTCCTTATTGTAATATTTTACGGGAGTCGGCAGATCTCCTGTAATGATCTCAGAAGCGTCGTGATAAAGTCCGACAAGAGCCGCCTTATTGGCATCAAGATGCCTTCCGTACCTTGTATTTCCTATAACGCAGAGAGCATGAGCTATCATGGCAACTTCCATTGAATGCTCACAAAGATTTTCCTGCCTTGTATTTCTCATAAGTGCCCATCTGTCTATATATTTCATTCTTGAAATAAGTGCAAAGAAATTGTAATTCATTTTTTATTCCCCCAAGTTATACATTTAGAATAAATATATCATCAAAGCAAAAAGTCCGCCATTACCGTATTGCAAACGTCAAGTCCCCGCTCGGACAATCTAAGATATGCCGCCTTCTCTTTATCACCGGTGATATTCATATCCTTATCACGAAGCTCAAGAAGCGACATCATAAGATATTTATCGATAACTTCATCATAGACATCAAATACTGTCTTTCCGAATTCTTTCTTAAAATCATCCGTCCTTATCCCTTCCGTAAGCCTAAGCCCAAGGAACATAAACTCTTCTGTCTGCGCCCTTACGGAAAGCTCTTCTCTGTCTCTTTTCATCCCGTCTTTGGATAAGCTCAGGTACTCTGCCATGTCACGAGTGTTGCTAAAACGCACATTGTCTACAAGAGACGCAGCGCCAAGCCCAAGTCCAAGGTAGTTTCCTCTTTTCCAGTAAACCTTGTTGTGCCTGCAATCAAATCCGTCTTTGGCATAATTTGATATTTCGTATCTGTGATATCCGTACTCATTAAGAATCTCAGCAGTCTTGTGATACATATCCCTGTCTGCGTCTTCTCCGGGAAGGTCAAGGTCCATGTCAAAAAACGGTGTTCCCTCCTCGATAATAAGGCTGTACGCCGAAATATGCTCAGGGCCTAACTTTGCCGCTTTATTAAGAGTATCCGTGTAAGATTCCACGCTCTGCCCCGGAAGCGCGCTCATAATGTCGATATTTATGTTGTCGAATTCCGCTCTCACCGCATCTTCGTAGGTTCTAACCGCAGTCTTTGAATCATGTATTCTTCCAAGTCTTCTAAGTTCTTCATCGTTAAAAGACTGTATGCCTATACTTAGTCTGTTAAATCCCGCATCCCTGTAGCTTCTCATCTTGTCAAAAGAAGCTGTTCCGGGATTAAGTTCAAGACTTATTTCCACATCTTTAGATAAAATATAATTCTCTTTTATATCGGCTAAAATATCACAAATATAAACCGCATTAGGCAAAGAAGGTGTTCCTCCTCCGAAGAACACCGTTTTTACCTCTCTGTCTCTATAATCGCCCGCACTCTCCTTAAGTTCTTTTGAAAGTGCCTTAAAGTAATCATCCATAAGGCTTTCTTTATCACCAAACGACAAGAAGTCGCAGTAAAGACACTTCCTGACGCAAAAAGGTATGTGCACGTATAAAGATAGTTCGTTATTCATTTAGTAATGCCTCATAAAACTTTCAAACAATAAAACCTGATTTTTTGCATCACATCAGTCTGTACTGTCAAGCTTAAGAACGCTTAAGAATGCTGCCTGCGGAACTTCTACGTTACCGATCTGGCGCATCTTCTTTTTACCCTCTTTCTGCTTCTCAAGAAGCTTCTTCTTACGGGTAATATCACCACCGTAACACTTGGCAAGGACATCTTTTCTATAAGCCTTTACTGTCTCTCTAGCTATTATCTTGCCGCCAACGGCTGCCTGGATAGGCACTTCGAAAAGGTGCCTCGGTATCTCTTCCTTGAGCTTCTCACACATCTTGCGTCCACGCTCATACGCGCCGTCCTTATGAACGATAAATGAAAGCGCATCGACTTCTTCTCTGTTGATGAGAATATCAAGCTTAACAAGATCCGATCTCTCATAGCCCTTGAGCTCATAATCAAACGAAGCATAGCCCCTTGATCTTGACTTAAGTGCGTCAAAGAAATCGTAAATAATCTCATTGAGCGGAAGTTCGTACTTAAGGATTGCTCTTGTCTGCTCAATGTAATCCGTACTTATATATTTGCCTCGTCTTTCCTGGCAAAGCTGCATTATAGCTCCGACATAATCGGTAGTTACCATAATCTCGCCGTTTACCATAGGCTCTTCCATGTACTCTATCTCTGTAGGATCGGGCAAATTGGAAGGATTGGTGAGATCAAATACCGTTCCGTCATTCTTGTGTACCTTATAAACAACGCCGGGCGCTGTAGTAACGAGGTTAAGGTCATACTCTCTCTCAAGTCTCTCCTGGATAACTTCAAGATGAAGAAGTCCCAAGAATCCCGCTCTGAATCCGAATCCGAGAGCCTGTGAAGTCTCAGGTTCATAGAATAAAGAAGCATCATTAAGCTGAAGCTTTTCAAGTGCATCTCTAAGATCTGAATAATGCGCCGAATCTGCAGGGTAAAGTCCGCAGTAAACCATCGGCATAACTTTCTTATATCCGGGAAGTGCCTCTGCGCAGGGGCTTGCAGAATCAGTTACCGTATCACCGACTCTGGTATCCTGAATATTCTTGATAGATGCCGTGAAGTATCCAACATCTCCGGCTGTGAGTTCATCGTTCGGAATAAATCTTCCGGGTCCGAAATATCCAACTTCAACTACTTCGGATTCTGCGCCGGTAGCCATGAAGCGTACCTTCATGCCCTTCTTAAGAACACCGTCTCTTACTCTTACAAATACGATAACACCTCTGTATGAGTCATATATACTGTCAAAGATAAGCGCTGTAAGAGGCTTTCCCGCATCTCCGTTTGGAGCGGGAATTTTCTGTACTACCGCCTCAAGAACTTCCTCTATTCCTATTCCGTTTTTTGCCGAAATAAGCGGAGCGTCCTGAGCCTCTATGCCTATAACATCTTCTATCTCATCCTTAACTTCCTGTGGCTGTGCACTGGGAAGGTCTATTTTATTGATAACAGGAAAAACATCCAGATCATGGTCGAGCGCCATATACACATTTGCAAGTGTCTGAGCCTCTACACCCTGCGTAGCGTCGACAACAAGAATTGCTCCGTCACATGCCGCAAGACTTCGTGAAACCTCATATCCAAAGTCTACGTGTCCGGGAGTATCTATCATATTAAATGTATATTCTTCTCCGTCCTTGGCCTTATATATCATTCTTACGGCCTGAGACTTGATGGTAATTCCTCTCTCCCTCTCAATATCCATATTGTCGAGAACCTGGTTCTGCATCTCTCTGCTTGTAAGAACACCGGTCTTCTCGATCATTCTGTCGGCAAGAGTCGATTTACCGTGATCGATATGTGCAACTATACAAAAATTTCTAATTTTACTCTGATCCACAAAGCTACCTCTATTCCTATTCATCTTTCATTACATCATCATATGATACCATGACAAAAGGCAAAAATCTATTGACAGTTTCTTGAAATTCATCTAATATATTTAACGTATGTAGCATTAACTGTCCGTGTCCGGCTTAATGCGCACACGAACTTACAAATAATAATCATATTATTTTTCGGAGGTAACTATGGCAAATATTAAATCCGCCAAGAAAAGAGTTTTAGTTAATAAGAAAAAAGCAGAAAGAAATCAGATGATCAAGTCAGCAGTTAAGACTGAGATCAAGAAAGTTAGAACTGCTATTGATGCAGGTAACAAGGATGAGGCTGCTAAGGCTCTTCTCGCTGCTACATCTGCAATCGACAAGGCTGAGTCAAAGGGTGTTTTCAAGAAGAACACAGCTTCAAGAAAAGTTTCTCGTCTTGCTCAGGCCGTAAACAAAATGGCTTAATTATTTTAAAAATGTGTATATAACAAAACCTCATGTCTTCTCACCGACATGAGGTTTTTTATTGCTTTGTTTTTTGTTCTGTTTTTATTTCTTACGAATGTTTGAAACCTTTTCTTTTATCTCTTCCAAGCTAAGCTTGAACTTCTCAGATACCATGCTCGGGTTTCCCTGAATAGTCTTTTCTCTGTACCACTCAAAAAATCCCTTTATAGGCTCGGGAGTAAGTTTGGACATAAGAATACGATACTTTGCATAAAGTTCGGCTATCTCATCCTTAACATCACTTACATAACCTGAGGGGTTCACGTTTATCTTTTCCCTTATCTTTTTAAACGAACTGTCAAGCGTTGCACTGAGTGCATCTACTCTCGTTTCAATTCCGCCTCTTACATTCTCACTCTTGGATGTAACAAGGGCATCAAGCCTCTTCTGCATCTTTCTCATCTCATCCTTGGCTTTCTCCATATAGATAAGAACGTCTCTAAGATCGAGAGCAGTCTTAAACGCTATCATGAAATCGCCGCCAAGAAGGAAAGTAACAATAAGAGTAGCTATAGAAAGCACGTGATAAGGAATCGCACGTACCATATGCTCTATCGGAATCTGGAAAAAGTGCGAAAACACTACCGTCAGGACTCCCCAAAAGAGTGTTGATTCAAGGCAGATATGTCCCTTGAAATTAAAAGGCTTATGAGAATAATCCCAGTATCTGACCTTAAACAACGCCTCCATTGTAACTCCGGTGATATATTCAAGCAGCGTTGCTCCGACACAGCCCGCAACATACACCAAAAGGATATTGCTGTAGAAGGGTTTTGATACGACAAGCATCATTACACCGCCGCATCCGTATAACGGCAAAAAAGGGCCTCTCATAAAGCCCCTGTTTACCAACTTTTTCTCTAAAATTGAAACATATGCAGATTCGAAACACCAGCCAAAAAAGCTGTAGAAATAAAACAGAAATAACCACTGTATTGGAAGATATTCAAACATATAAGCTCCTGTTTTACATATATTATTGCTGAGGATTAGAGAAATCAATTACAGGATACTCGGGAGCATCCGTCTTCTCTATAGAAATAGCCTCAAGAACCGGTCCTTCCCCGTTGTACTCGGGAACAAATTTCTTTGTAACTTTGGCAGTCACAAGAACCCATTCTTTTTCTGTAAGAGTATCTACTTTGTCATACTCACAGGCAAATCCAAGGAACTGCATGTCCTCTGCGCAACAAGTCATAGCCATTCTTCCCGGAACAAATCTGTTCTTAGGGAACTCCGGCGGTATAAGTACCATCGCCTTGAACTTAACGTTCTTTCCTTCATATCTATCAACATGCTCAAGTGCATCCAGATAGAACATTCCGTATCCGAAATTATTGAGCTCTATAGGATCTGCGTTAAGATCAAAAGGAAGATCCTCATCAAGTGTAACATCAACCTCGCCGTTCATATCTTCAAATATGATATCAGCCTTCTGGTTAATTGCTTTTACATTTCTCTTAAACGAAGCAAGATCGCTTATTCCGTCACATCTGTTGAACAGAATAAGATCAGAGTTTCTAAGCTGTTCTGCCAAAAGAGACTTCATATTATTGAAATACAACTCAAAATTAGAAGCGTCTATAACAGTGATCTGCTGTTCCAGATTCCACATAACGGGAAGCTTCAAATTCTTAAAGTTCCACATTCCGTTGTACTCGATAAGAATACGTTCCGGATTGTACTTGGCATCAAGCTTTATCAGATTATCGGGATTAAGCTCTTCTTCATCTTCTATCTTCTCAAGAATAGTATTCGTAGACTTAAGAAGTTTCTCTTCATAATCATTCTCACCCTCTTCACACACCAAAAGAAGAGTCTTACCTCTGGTCCTGAAATAAGGCTGAGCTATTGTATAACGGAAAAAATCAGTCTTTCCGCTGTCAAGGAATCCATTGATAATATATACCGGTTTCAATTTCTTTCTCCTTATCAAAGTTTGCGGAAAAGCTGTTCAAGCTTATCTTCATTAAGGCCTGAACCGATTACGCAGATCTTTCCTGTAACATCGGCAGCGCCGCTTCTTACATCAGCTTCGCCGGGAACATAGTCAAATTCGATCCATGTGCCGTCTGTTGCGGGAACAACACCCTTAGAACGAAGAACAATTCCGTAATCAGAGTCTTCATCAAGCTTTTCAAGCATATCCTTGATCTCGTCAGCCGTATACTTAACGGGAGTTTCCATTCCCCAGCTTGTAAATACCTCATGAGCCGCATGATCGTGGTCATGTCCGTGGCCATGACAGCAGCAATGATCGTGCTCATCTTCATCCTCATCGTCGTGATGGTGGTGGCAGCAATGCTCATGCTCGTCTTCTTCCTCATCGTCGTGATGGTGGTGGCAGCAATGCTCATGCTCGTCTTCTTCCTCATCGTCGTGATGGTGGTGGCAGCAATGTCCGTGCTCCTCTTCATCTTCATCGTCGTGATGGTGGTGGCAACAATGCTCATGCTCGTCTTCATCATCGTCGTGATGTGTTCTGTATACTACCGAACCATCCTCATTAACCTCTTTGTGGCTTCCGTGATGATGGTGGTGATGGTGATGTTCCTCAGCTTCTTCCATTACAAGCCTAAGAAGCTCTGCCTCAAGATCGCTGTTTCCCTCAAATGTATCAAGGATCTCTTTTCCTGTTATCTCATCAAGAGGAGTTGTTATAATGGTAGCCTTCTCATTATGGCTACGGATAAGCTTAACCGCCTCCTCAATCTTCTTCTGATCCGCCTTATCTGTTCTTGAAAGAATAATGGTTCCGGCATTTTCAATCTGATTAATGAAGAACTCACCGAAGTTCTTGATATAAACCTTAGCCTTAGATACGTCAACAACGGTAACAGCGCTGTTGAGTTCCATATTGTCGTCTGCGTCTGCAATATTCTGAATCGCTCTCATTACATCTGAAAGCTTACCAACTCCCGAAGGCTCGATGAGAATTCTCTCAGGAGCATATGTTGTCATAACTTCCTTAAGAGATGTCTCAAAATCTCCTACAAGTGAGCAGCAGATACAACCTGAATTCATCTCTGTAATCTCTATTCCGGACTCCTTCAAAAAGCCGCCGTCGATACCAATCTCACCAAATTCATTTTCGATAAGAACAACCTTGGTTCCGTTAAGCGCTTCCTTAAGAAGTTTCTTTATAAGGGTGGTTTTTCCGGCACCCAAAAATCCTGATATAATATCAATCTTTGTCATTTGTACTCCATTCCGCACATGTTAGTCTGTGCTACATCTACTACAACAAAGTATATTCTATTAACACAGTATCAAAATGTCAAGGAAGTGCTATATCACTACTCTGTTCGATATTTTCACTTTGATTTTCGGCTTCTTCACTGCTTTGCACAGATGCATCTTCCTCATTCAAATCTTTTGCCGCTTCGCTCTTTTCGGCAGTCTCCGCATTTATTTCAGCTGTTCCTTCTTTATTATCATCTATAGAATCCGCTTTTTCTTCCGTCTTATCAAAAGAAGCTTCGATAGCACCTTCGTTCTGAGTAACTTTCTCATTTTCGCCATGAACATCTTCTTTTACATTCTCAGATACTGAAGCTTCCGAAGAATCCGAAAGATCACCGCTGTCATCATCATTATCTGCCGGTTCCTCATAATCCTTTATCGCATCAAGACGCGACTTCATCTCATCCTCACTGAGACTGAAGCCTCCAAGCGACGCCGCTGCACCTCTTGTAACCATACGGTTACTTGTTCTAAGCGATCTCGATGCATTTATTGCAGGCACCGTCGAATTATATCCCGAATACCTGCCGTTAAACTTAATATGTGCCGACACAACCTGACCGTGTGCATAACCACAGGAAGGAGAATAACCTTCAACATAGCTCTCATTTTTGTTACACACCATTATTGTCTGCGTATTAACTCTTTGTATGACACCGTCTCTTTCTTTTGCCTCTTCAATCGAATATACCGTTTCTTCATGCCATGAATTGGTATTGTTAAACCTTGCTCCACAGTGTTTGCACTCATAAGAAAAGACCGGTGTTCCGTCTGAGTAATCTTTTACATGACTGCGACGCCTCGTATCTTTATTTGTACTGATAACATATATATTTCTTGTTGTATAGCACGCATCGGTATGTCTGTGATATACGGGTGTCGTGTAACATCCGCCGTATCTATCCGCTAAAACATAACTGTCGCCGCAAGCCTGTCCTCTTCCGTCTTTATGATAGTGATAATCATACTCGATACTTGCCGCGGTATCACCGGAATCGATAACAACCTGTGCAGGTATGTTCTCTATGGCTCTTACAAATTCCATAAATGTGGCATCCTCTTTTATCTTTACACCCTTAGTGAGTAATGCGGATGCCAAAAGCTTTTTACCATTACTCACACGCTGAAAAACCTGGTCGAGCTTGTTGTTTATTCCTGCTGATTTCGCATCGATATAGCCCTTAATACCATCCATATTTGTGCTTATGTTTTTGTTTATGTCGGTATTGATATTGGTAATTCTCTGGTCAATCTTATCGCCTCTTGCCTTGCTTTCCGAATTGTAGTTTTCTATCTTTTGACCAAGCGCATCTCCGCGCGCTTTGCTTTCCGAATTATAATTTTCAATCTTCTGCCCGAGTGCATCGCCAATTGCCTTATTATCCGAATTATAATTCTCAATTCTTTGTCCAAGAGCTTCGCCTATAGCCTTATTGTCCGAATTGTAATTCTCAATCTTTTGACCGAGGGCATCTCCACGCGCTTTGCTTTCCAAATTATAATTTTCAATCTTCTGTCCTAGTGCATCGCCCATTGCCTTATTATCTGAATTGTAATTCTCGATCTTTTGACCAAGTGCATCGCCCATCGCCTTGTTATCTGAATTATAATTCTCGATTTTTTGGTCAAGCGCTTCTCCCATCGCTTTATTCTCGGAATTATAATCATCAATTTTTTCATTGATCTCTTTTCCGAGAGCTTCACTCAAAGATTCGAATTCGCTCTTTAAATCCGAAACAGAATCCATATTTCTTTTTTCAAGTTCCTTATCAAACTCTGTAAGCTTCTTAAGGAGCTCCTCATATCTTGTAAGTGAATCCGTTGATATCTTGTCGTCACCGTTCTTCACCTCGGTTCTGATCTCATTATCGAGGTCTTCCATCAGCTCTTTATTCTGCTTCTTTACATTTTCATATTCGTTTTTTATGTTCTCGAGCTCTATTCCTATCGCATCAAATTCCTTGGCTGCCTTTTCTCTTGTCTCGCCGTTCCCGTTTTCGATAAGCTCTTTAAGGCTCTCAATTCTGGTTTCCGTGCTGTTTACCGAAGTATGAATATCTTTTAGATTCGTACCAAGTCCTGAAACCTTCTCACTGACTGCATCTGTATTTTTATCACCCTCAAGACGGTCATTCTTGGTCTTTTCATAATAAGAATCAATTCCCTTCTGATTCTTAACGATCATCTTATCAATATCCGTCAGGTAATTATGAAGTTCATCAAGCTTCTCAGTAGTCTTTTCGTTATTCTTGTTTTCCTTCTGCACCACCTGATCCCTTGCGCTCGCCGCAACAACGGGAGTACTCATATAGATAAGTCCTCCGCACAATACAAGCGCGATAACAACCGCCACAGTTACAACAAAAGTGTCGTGTCTTCTAAGTTTCTTCATAAGCAGTTTGACTGAATTATTCTGCTTTTCCCAACGTTCTCTTAAATTCATTTCGTTCCTTTCCATACTCATCAAGCACGGAAAAAAGCAGACTTATACCGCGCCAAACAGTAATAAATAATATTGATTAAAAAATGTGGAATTATCCCGGATGAATATCCAAGATTTCGTCAGCAGAAAACTGACAGAAATTTATTATACATATAAAAAACAAAAATGCAATACGTTTTTTCAAAGACGAAAACAATTACCATATTCAAAATTGAAATGCTATTTTCACAATGTTTTCTGCTATACTTTAGTGTGAAATTATTTATATGAGAGGCTTTTAGTGGATAAAAAACTATTCAAAAAAAATGATCTTATTCTCATAATCTTTTTAACACTTGCTTCAGCCGTCATGCTGATCGGCATCTCTCTTTTTTCCCAAAAAGGTGCAACAGTAATCGTCAGTGTCGACGGAAAGGAAGTCGCATCTTTTCCCCTTGACGAAGATACCGTTTACAACATCGGCGGATATCACGGAGGCGAGAATATTCTCGAGGTAAAAGACGGAAAGGCTCATCTTACAGATGCATCATGCCCCGACAAACTTTGTGTCAACATGGGCTATATCAGCAAAAGCGGTCAGTCTATCATATGCCTTCCCAACAAAGTAGTAATCGAAATAAAGGGAAATACCAAAGATAACAATAACTTTGACACCATATCGGAGTAAAAGAATTTATGAATATAAGGACCAAAACAAGTAAAACAGCGATCTACGGCGTACTTACCGCACTCGCAATAATACTAGGCTATGTAGAAATGCAGCTCCCGGCCTTCTTTGCCGTTCCGGGCATCAAACCTGGGTTTACGAACATCGTAGTAGTTGTCGCGCTCTATTCTCTGGGCGAAAAGAGCTCTCTCTTTATCAACTTTGTCAGAATCGCCATAGTCTCCATGCTCTTCGGAACCCTGATGGCTTTCGCATTCTCACTGACAGGCGGCATCCTCAGCACACTTGTAATGATTCTTCTAAAAAAGACCGGCAAATTCAGCTCCATCGGTGTAAGTGCCGTAGGAGGCGTAACCCACAACATCGGCCAGATAATTGTCGCCATGTTCATAACCGGCACCACCAACATCCTCTGGTACTTGGCTGTCCTGTGGATTACAGGAACATTAAGTGGAATCATAGTCGGACTCATCGGTGGGCTAATATGCAGCCACCTCGATATTAGTAAGATATGTAAAAACTGATTATGGCATAAGGAAAGGCTGCCGCACCAAAATTGGTGTGACAGCCTTTATATGATTTAATATTTTATGAAGAATACTTAATTAAACAATACCCTGAGCCTTCATAGCTTCTGCAACCTTAAGGAAGCCTGCGATGTTAGCACCTGCAACGTAGTTGCCTTCCATGCCATACTTCTTAGCTGCATCATCAATGCTGTGATAGATGTTAACCATGATCTGCTTAAGCTTAGAGTCAACCTCTTCGAAGCTCCATGAAAGTCTCTCACTGTTCTGTGACATCTCAAGAGCTGATGTAGCAACACCACCTGCATTTGAAGCCTTACCACAGATGAAGAGAACCTTGTTAGCCTGAAGGTACTCAGTAGCCTCGATAGATGTAGGCATGTTAGCACCCTCACATACAGCCTGAACGCCGTTAGCAACAAGCTGCTTAGCATCCTCAAGAAGGAGCTCGTTCTGTGTAGCGCAAGGAAGAGCTACATCACACTTAACTGACCATACACCCTTACCTTCGTGGTACTCAGCTGACTTTCTTGCAGCAGCGTACTCTGTAAGACGTGCTCTCTTAACTTCCTTAACTTCCTTAAGAAGCTCAACATCGATTCCTTCGGGATCATAGATCCAACCTGTTGAATCAGAACATGTTACACACTTAGCACCAAGCTGCTGTGCCTTCTCGATAGCGTAGATAGCAACGTTACCTGCACCTGAAACTGCAACTGTCTTGCCCTTGATATCAGAGCCGTTGCACTTAAGAAGCTCTTCTGTGATATAAAGAAGACCATATCCTGTAGCCTGTGTACGAGCGAGTGATCCGCCGTATGTAAGACCCTTACCTGTAAGAACGCCTTCGTATGTATCTCTGATCTTCTTGTACTGACCAAAGAGGAATCCAATCTCACGTCCGCCTACACCGATATCTCCGGCAGGAACGTCTGTATCAGCGCCGATGTGTCTGTAAAGCTCTGTCATGAAGCTCTGGCAGAATGCCATAACTTCTCTGTCTGACTTGCCCTTAGGATCAAAGTCAGAACCACCCTTACCACCACCGATAGGAAGGCTTGTAAGAGAGTTCTTGAAGATCTGCTCGAAGCCAAGGAACTTGATGATACCAAGGTTTACTGAAGGATGGAAACGAAGTCCTCCCTTGTAAGGTCCGATAGCTGAATTGAACTGGATACGGAAACCGTTGTTAACCTGAACCTGTCCCTTATCATCTACCCAAGGTACTCTGAAGAGGATCTGTCTCTCGGGAGTTACAAGTCTCTCAAGAAGAGCATCTCTACGATACTCGTCCTCGTTTGCTTCAATAACAACACGAAGTGACTCAAGCACTTCCTTTACTGCCTGGTGGAATTCAGGCTGAGCAGGGTTCTTTGCTACGACATAGTCGTAAATCTCGTCTACATATGACATTTTTAGTTCTCCTTCCCGTGCTAAAAAGCACATAAAAAACATTAAATTACTGAGTATAAACTCGCATTAACGTGATTCAAAATGTATCTGCACACCGTATTTCTTAAAAGAAAAAGGGCGTAGGAAACCAGTGGTCTCCACGCCCCATTGCGCAAACATCATTGTCTGAATGGTATTATACGCTTTAGACTTTTAAAGTGCAATAGTCTTTATTACATTAAATCAAAAAAATCTTTCCGCTTTTTTCAAGTAAAGGTGTTTACTCGTCATCATCGCTGTCATCGTCATCATCATCGGAATCATCATCGTGATGTTCTTCTTCATGATTTTCTTCCTCATGTTGTTCTTCCGCGGGAGCTTCCTGATTCTGTTCAGGTTGCTGTTCCTGCTGTTGCTCAGGCTGCGGTTCTTCGGGAGCCTTCTCTTTAACAACCCACTTATAGAAGAATGCATGATTTCCCAGCATAGTGTATTCAGCTATTCCATAGTGATCTGCCCAGTATCTTGTCATAAAGAAAAGATAATCGCCGATACGGGCTCCGTTTAAAACTTCCTGTGCAGCTTTTATACATATAGCATTGGGACCTCTGCCCATAATAAGCTCAACCTTACCGGAACGATATGATGCAAACTGCATATTCTGCGTAATAACACCTACAACATCGTTAGGGAAAGCAGAACTCTTAACTCTGTTCATTATAACCGAGCCGACACCAAGCTTACCCTGATAAGATTCTCCGTCAGCTTCCGCCTGTATTGTAGCCGCAAGCCATAAAAGCTCGGAATCGGAAGCCGCATAAGCACCGCCCGTATTCTCTTTAGGCCTGTCAGCAAGTCTTTTTGCATACTCAGCCTGTGCAGAAGCAACTTTAGCCGCCAGTTCCTTCTGAAGCTGATCCAGTCTTGCAAGCTCTTTATCATAATCCGCAAGTTTTCCGTTTTCGGCGTTAAGCGTTTTGTTTGTAGTACTCAGCTGTCCGTTGACAGTTGCCGTCAAAGATTCCAGTGTATCCTGTTTATTATCCAGCTCATCCTGTATAGACTGCAGTCTTTCTTCTTCATGCTTAACTTCGTCGGTCTTAGACTCTATTTCCCTCTGCAGAGCCTTATATTCGCTGATTTTCTTGTTATCATAAGATACTACCGCATTTAAATACTCAAACTTTGTCAAAAAATCTCTAAAAGAGCCCGAGCCCAGAAGAGTCTGTAACACTCCCCTGTCTCCGCCTTTTTCATATGTTGCCTTTATACGAAGCTTAAGATTCTTATAGCGCTCTTCTTCCTGCGCTTTGGCATCAGAAAGCTCGTTCGACAACCTGACTATATTTGCCGATACCGTATCCATTTCAGCCTCATTGGCCGATATTTCCTTACTTATGACATTTAATTTGTTGGAATAATCATTGATCTGGTTTTGAAAACCCTCTTTTTGATTCTTAAGATTTTCTACATTCGACTTTGTTTTCTCTTTTTCACCCTGAAGATTCTCTATAGCTTTCCTGGCTTCGGCAGTCTGCCTCTGAAGTTCGGAGATTTCCTTCTCGGATTCTGCGATCTTATCATCATATTCATCGGCAATGCCATACACTGGAAAGCTCGTCCACAAGAGTATAAATACAAGTGTCCCCAAAAAAAACTTATTTTTCATATTTCTTCCGCTCAACTGACTTTTTTACCGTTTAATTATAACTTATTCAAAATCATCCTCTTCGGCTTCTTCATAAAACTCATCTTCATCTATTTCATCAATTCCATTCCACTCCCCCGGGAATGTTATATCATTTCTTTTCCTAATAAAATCCATAAATTTGAGCATCATGAGAGACTCAGAATGAGGCATTTCGGAACATTCCGTCAATTTCTGCTGTATAGCCTTCACACAGGCATCAATCTCATATTCGTATCCGGTCTTCTGCCTGTGGCGCTTATGATAAGCAACCTCATTATGATTTTCATCATATACCGAAATTCCTTCGATATTATTGATATTATCTACGATAATATAGCCTTTGCTTCCATAAATGACACCACTTCTATCGCTCATAGAAAGCGCAGAAGTATTAAGCACAGCCATCCTACCATCCTTATATTTTATGGTGATGCTGTCATTCATGTCCATTCCTTCATCGTTATAGGTGCAAACGGAAATAATGTCATCAACATCATTACCAAACACCATAGAAGCAAAATTAAGCGTATAAACACCAAGATCAAGGAGAGCTCCACCTCCCAGCTCCGGTTTTGTTATTCTGTCTTTATCTGCAACGTTATATCCAAGGCTGGCAGTAAGCATAGTGGGCTCACCGATAACGCCGCTCTCAAGTATTTCCTGAAGCTTCTTACGCATCGGATGAAATCTCGTCCACATAGCCTCAGAAAGAAAAATACCGTTTTCCTCGGCGTAATTAAATACCAAATCCGCCTGTTTCTCATTAAGCATGAATGCTTTTTCACATAATACATTTTTCCCGGCTAAAAGAGCCAGTTTTACGTTCTTAAAGTGCTCAGAATGAGGTGTCGCAATATAGATAAGGTCTATCTTGGGATCTTTTACCAATTCCTGATATGAACCGTATGCTTTTTTTATGCCTAACTTCTTTGCAAAGCTGTCGGCGCTTTCTTTTGTCCTGGAACCAATAGCATAACATGACACATTTCTCATTGATTTGAGTGTCATCGCCATGAGCTCAGCCATGCTTCCGGTGCCCATGATTCCCACCTTAAATCGTCCAAACATTCAACAACCTCCGTATTACTGGTCGATAAATTCACTCTTAATATATCCTGTCTGTCCCTCATATTCAACCTTTGACCATCCGGATGGAAGGTTTTCAAGCACTTTAACAGTTGCTCCCTTATCCATGCTGGTCAGAATAGCGGAATCTGTTCCCTGTCCGCTACGGAGTCTGACTGAATCTCCATTTACAGTCTTTGTCTCGCCTTTTCCATCTGATTTATTATCTTTATTATCAGTGTCATCTTTATCTGACGAACTTTCTTCCGTACTGTTATCTGCAGGCTCTGACGAAGCATCATTTGCAGCATCTTCGGCTTCCTCATCAACTGCACTCGATCCGTCATCGACAAGCTCAAAGTACTCCGACTTTACAAATGCTTCAATAGCCTCTCCATTTCTCTCGTAAGAGATCTTGCTCCATCCGTTTGGAAGTTTCTCAATTTCCTGATATTCCTTACCTATCTCAGTCTTCTCAATAACTTCAGCGTCTGTGCTGTCACTAGCTCTGATATTTACGACATCGGTAGCTCTGATAGTACGCACCTGATGCGCATCAATATTTTGCCACTCTTCTTTCTTTTTCTCATCAGCAATTGCTGCATCGGCCTTTGCCTTATCTTCCAATCCATCTTGCACTTTCTCCTGGATTGCATTGCTCTTGGCCGCAAGGAATGATGAAAGAGATTCATCAGAATTTAGTATCTCACTATATTCAGATGAAACCTTATTGTTAAGATCAATCACATCTGCCTGGGCATTCAGTGCTTTAACATACTCAATGACCGTCTGATCATCCGTATCACCACATATATATAGCTCTCCGTTTTCCGTGTTGGTACAGATATACAGTGTTTCCAAACCGGGTAACGCCTCGTCATAATCAGCAAGCTTTACCAGCTGATATATAAATGCAATATAACTGTTGGGAACGGGACCGGGCTTGGTATATACCCTGATTGAATCATATCTTTCGATGATTCCGCTCAAAGCCACAGCCTTTATTCCCTGTGAATTATCAAATCCTTTGTAGATACTGTTTACTTCATCCGCATTACCTTCAATGATTGCAGTATAGTACCTGCTGATAAGATTGATTATATCGGGATCCGTACACTCTTCAAGAGCGCTCTCCTCAATCTGATTTGATCCGCCCATAGAGGCTTTACCGGCCTTAAGTGCAGAATTGGACACCATAAGATTTGCCTTATATGAAACTGCTACAGTTACAAATGCAGCGGCAAAAAATATTATAGGCATAAAAATGTTTTTATTGTCGGAAAAAAACGACCCTTCTCTATGCCTTACATTTCTCACTTCTGCAGATTGATTTTTCTTTTTTCGTTTCATGATCTACCCCTGCCCGACGACAACTTACTTATCAGCCGTCGATAAACTCGCTCTTAATATATCCTGTCTGTCCATCATATTCAACTTTTGACCATCCGTTAGAATATCCCTCGATTACTTTAACAGTTGAGCCTTTCTCCATAGTAGCCAGGATAGCTGAATCAGTTCCCTGTCCCTTGCGCAGTCTGACAGAGTCACCTTTTATCTTCTTGCTTTCATTTTTCGCAGCAGCATTACCGTCCGCTGAATTTGATGCAGCATCTGATGATGTATCTGCCTGTCCTTCACCAACTTCGGTTCCGTTATCGATTCTTTCAAAGAATTCTGTCTTTACAAAAGCTTCGCCACCGTTATATTCAATCTTACTCCAACCATTTGGCTGAGCTTCAATCTCTGTAAGTTCATCACCAGCTTCAACCTTACCGATTTCCTCGGCGTCCGTGCTGTCGCCTTTTCTGACTTTTACATTATCCTTAGCTTTGATAGTGTGAGTAGTCGGCACCTCAGCGTCCATAGAAGCTCCGTCTGAAGCAGCCTCTCCCGAATTGTCCGCAGATGCATCTCCTGATGACTGATCAACCATTGCTTCAGCCACCTTAGCCTGAATATCTTTTCTCATGTTTGTAAGCTGTGCCGCAAGATTTTCATCGGCATTTATCATCTCGTTATATTCAGACGCAACCTTATTGTTAAGATCGATTACATCAGCCTGAACACTAAGAGACTTAATATAATTAATGATGGTCTCATCCTCTGAATCACCATTAATATACACTTCTCCGTTCTCATCTGTACATACATAGAGTGTTTCAAGTCCGGGAAGAGCTTTGTCATAGTCATACAGCTTAACCATATTATAAACATATGCGATATAACTGTTCTGAATCGGACCGGGCTTTGTATATACCTTGATTGAATCATATTTTTCAATAAATCTGGATATAGCCTCCGCCTTAAGTCCCTGCGTATTATCAAGTCCTCTGTAGATATTATTGACTTCTTCCTTATTTCCGTCAGCCATAGCCTGGTAATATCTGTTAACGAGATCTACTATGTTCTGATCTTGGCATTCTTCCATTGTGATTTCCTGAATCTCATTCACTTCTCCAACCGAAGAATTATCACCCGCCAATGCATCTTCAGAAGCTGTGCGATTTGCCTTAAATACAATTACTACAGTTATAAGGACCGCAATAAAAAAAATAACCGGCATGAGAAACTTCTTATTATCGGCAAATATCGCCAAAATACCGGTTCTATCATTTCTCCAGCCTGTAACTTGACTACGCTTTCTTTGTTTCATGCTCTACCCCTGATCGTTTCTTAATAGAGAATGCATTACACTCTCAAAGCAAATACACCCGACAGGAATCGAACCTGCATTAAAGGCGTCGGAGGCCTCCGTTCTATCCATTAGACTACGGGTGCATACCCAACAATAATACCATATGGGCATTGCAATGTCCAACCGGAGCGAACTTACAGGTTTAATGATTCCAGCCGATGTGTATATTTTAAATCTTTAATTACCTCCGTATTACTGCTCAATAAATTCTGTCTTTACGTATCCTGTCTGTCCCTGATACTCAACCTTTGACCAACCGTTATCGCAATTTTCGATAACACTTACGGTTGCTCCCTTGTCAAGGCAAGCAAGTACAGCAGAATCAGTTCCCTGTCCTTTACGAAGATTTACTGCATCATTTTTGATCTTCTTGTTTCCTAATTTTCCATTTGCACTATCTGCATTATTATTAGCTTCCGTTGTATCGGATGAATCATTCTGTCCATCACCCGTCTGCTCATCAACACGATCAAAGAATTCTGTCTTTACGAAAGCTTCTCCGCCATTGTATTCAATCTTACTCCATCCGTTAGGCTGAGCTTCAATCTCTACAAGTTCCTGACCGGCTTCAGTCTTACCAAGTTCTTCGGTATCTGTACTGTCACCTTTTCTGATCTTAACAACTTCTCTTGCTTTAATAGTATGAGTAGTAGGTGCCTCCGGTTCCTGTGATGCCTCTTCAGAAGCAGCATCACCTGCCTCATCTGTAGATGCATCGGCATTTGCCTGATTAACCATGGCTTCTCCCATAGCTGACTTCAGATCATTCCTCATAGCTGTAAGCTGTGCTGCAAGATTCTCATCTGCATTTATAAGTTCGTTGTACTCAGACGCAACCTTATTATTGAGATCGATAACATCAGACTGTACGCTAAGAGATTTAATATAATCAATGATCATCTGATCTTCAGAATAAGCATCAAAATATAACTCACCGTTTTCATCTGTACAGATGTACAACGTTTCAAGACCGGGCAGAGCTTTATCATAATCTACCAGTTTAACCATATTGTACACATATGCAATGTAACTGTTCGGAACCGGACCGGGCTTAGTATATACAGTAATAGATTCATACTTCTCAATAAACTGTGATATTGCCTCTGCCTTAAGTCCCTGTGTATCATCAAGTCCCTTGTAAATACTGTTTACTACATCCTTATTTCCTTCAGCCTGTGCCTGATAATATGTATTAACAAGATCGATTATCTTCTGATCCTTGCACTCTTCCATTTTGATCTCTTCAACTTCTTTTACATCTCCCATGGAAGCCTTGTTTACTTTCAGTGCCGACTCAGATGCCATAGTATTTGCCTTATGTGCTACAGCTACAGTTATAAGAACTGCTACCAAAAAGATTCCAGGCATAAGAAACTTCTTGTTATCGGCAAACACTGCCAATACCCCCTGTCTGTCGTTTCTCCAACCTGTTACTTGATTTCTTCTTTTTCGTTTCATGATCTACCCCTACCCTCTATGCGTTGATGTGCATAATATTTTGTTTCAAAACAATTAATCTAATTACAATATATATTTTAACATTTAACGAAGATAAAATAAAGTATAATATATATTCAGTATTTATGCACGTTTCAGCGCACACTTATTCACAAACGGCGAGATTTCCTGCACTTTTTTCATAGTAATAAATTTTATCGCTCAAAAATTCTTCTCTGCTAAGCACTCCTGCGTTGACTTGGCGTACTATTGATTCAAGCATTTCTGCTTCATTTTCATCGCCTCGTTCCGGCAAAACCAAGACTTCATGCACCGATGCAGGAAGAACATACAGGTTTTTCCCGTATTTATCGGATATTTTCTCAAGTACTCCCGGATATAATATGGCACCTGCTCCATAATTCTGTTCTTTGTTAGAAACTATGATGATATTTTGTAAAACTTCGGAATCGTTAATATATTCTTCACCAAGAAAATCAGACATACTCACCATCTTTATCCGGGATATTTTTGCAGCATTCTCTATAAGATTTTCCCATAATCTGTCACAGGTTATTCCCCAAAGATCCAAATGCGAATCCTTTATGGTAATATGCCCTTCTCCTATTTCAGCGTTTCTTACCATGCATATAGGCACCATTGCAAGATCTTCAAATTTACGGTAGGGAATATCCTCGAGATACTCCAAATTATCTTTGATACCAATTAATTTAAATGACAATTTATCTTCAACGCCGTCAAAGTTTTCAAAGAAACTTAAATCTATATTTCCATTATTTACTATAATATTTCTCATTAATATATCTCTCCTATCACTAAATGCTCTGCACAAAAAAAGACAATAGTTTTGCGCATATATAAATGCGAAATCTATTGTCTTACATTTGTTTCTTTATAAATTTAATATGACCGTTTTACGTGTCAGTTAGGTATTGTGTCCAGATTATACTCTTGAAAGATACTCGCCGGTTCTTGTATCAATCTTAATTACATCTCCCTCGTTAACGAAGAGAGGAACTGCTACTGTAGCGCCAGTCTCAACTGTTGCAGGCTTTGTAGCACCTGTTGCTGTATCACCCTTGAATCCGGGCTCAGTCTCTGAAATAGTAAGCTCTACGAACATAGGAGGCTCAACTGCGAATACGTTTCCGTTATAAGAGTTAACCTTGCAGATCTCGTTCTCTTTAACGAACTTGAGAGAATCTCCGATCTGATCTGCTGTAAGTCCGATCTGCTCATAAGTCTCGGAATCCATAAAGTTGTAAATATCTCCATCCTGATAAAGATACTGCATATCCTTCTTGTCGATACGAGCTGCAGGGAACTTCTCAGTGGGACGGAAAGTTGTCTCCTTAACACCACCGTTAATGATATCCTTGAGCTTAGTTCTTACGAAAGCAGCGCCTTTACCGGGCTTAACGTGCTGGAATTCAATAATCTGACATACATTGCCATCGATTTCGATGGTCATACCATTTCTGAAATCACTTGCAGAAATCATATAATAATCCTCCTAAAACTTTACATCAAACAACTAGTTTATATTAAACTATAGGATTTGATTTTTCAACTATTTTTTTCATCTTCTCCGTTATTTCCTATATCAAATATCGAGCTGCGTATCATATTTGTATAGAACGGATCCATGCTGTTTGCAGCGATTTCTCTCTGTGTCTGATGCTCCGATACTTTAACTACATCAGTATTAAATCTGCTGTGTGAAGCGATATTGTCAGCGATCATGCTGCCTATATCAAACTTGGGAAACGGAACGGATGTATCTATACGCCTTGCACTATCCGATTCAGCTGTAGTCGCTGTATTTTTTGCAGGCGAAATATCTGCCTTATCATAAGTATATGGATAAGTTGCCGAGGTATCCATGCTCCCAAGCAACGACTTAAATGCGTCTTCACCTGAAATGCCCTCGGTTTTCTTCTGCGTTTCATCAAGCATAGCCTTATTGAGATATTTTTCAAAAAGGCCGCTGAGATTAGGATCAAGTGCTATCTCGCTCTTTTTCTGCGCAAGAAGCTTATTGGTATCGGATATTGAGTTTAAATACTTATTTACCGATCCTGTTATTGCAGACAGATCAAATTCCATCTCATTTCCCCTCAAAGATATTTTTTTAATGAACGATAACCGCCGTACCTACATCTATAATATCATACAATGAGTACGCCGTCTCTGTCGGAAGATTCACGCATCCGTGAGATCCGTCCGACTTATAGATATTTCCGCCAAACTTGCTTCTCCAATTTGCATCATGAAGTCCGACATTTCCTGTAAATCTCATCCATCTGTCTACCCATACGTTCCATGTGGGTCCTACAAGATATTTTCCGGGAATCTTAGATCTTACAACGAACTTTCCCTTAGGTGTAGAATTGCCGGTGTTTGGATTACCTGTAACGCAAGATGAAGACAAAACAATCTCTCCGTCTTTATAATAGTTCATTGTCTGATTGGCAATATCAACGTCTACATATGTATCTATAGAGCAAGAAGCAACGCCCGAAGCCTCTTCTGCCGCATTCTTAAAGCGTCCTTCTTTCATGCCGTAGTTAAGATAATGATTGTAAAGCTCTATCGCATTATTTCCGTATACAGCACGAACGTCTGCATACGCATTTGCATAATAATCCGCATCGAAATCATCTGTATCACTCGCGTGTGAAGGCACTGTGTATATTATGTTCAAAAATAATACCGCGAAAACAAGTGCGCTCATTCTTATAATAGTTTTCATACTCTAACTCCTTTTAAAGAAATATTCGTTCACAAATTTTAATATCTCTTTAACAATTTAACACATTATAAGTATAAGTCAATCATTCGCGGTTATATTTTATAAATTATTTTTAATAAAATCAATTGCTTCCAAGTAGCCATCCAGTCCGTGACCATATATCTGTTTATCACAGGCAGGTGCGGTAACAGACACTTTTCTGAACTCTTCTCTCAAACTGATATCTGAAATATGAACTTCCACCTTGGTAATGTTCTCAAGGCTTTTTAAAGCATCATGTATAGCGTAGCTGTAATGAGTATATGCCCCGGGATTTATTACTATTCCGTCCGTATTGTCAAAATACGCTTCCTGAAGCCTGTCTATTATTGCGCCTTCATGATTTGACTGGAAGAGGATCACCTCATCTTTTTCAGCATCCGCTTTCTCTTTTATCATATTGCAGAGATAGTCATAATCCTGATTCCCATATATCGCTTTCTCCCTGATACCGAGAAAATTCAGGTTTGGTCCGTTTATTACAAGTATTTTCATTATTCATTTCTCCCTGTCATTAAGATATACGAACTGTTTCGTCTAATATTATATCCAAGTAACCTTAAGATTCCTATACTCTGCCGAAAGTTCACTGCTCTGCTTAAAGCCAATGCTTCCGCCTGTCAGTATATCTCCACTGGTAATACCGTCATCCCTGAAATCAAGAATAACCGTCTCATTTTCAGAAAAGGTCACTCTGTTTCCCTGCTTAACAACGCACATTCTGTACCACGGTAGATCTTCAGATGCATCGGGAAGAGGGTCCGGTCCTTCCGCCACAATAAACTCCCCTTTATCCTTTATAAGCTTACACATGTGGAACGCTCTGTCTTTATCGCTTTTCCTTCTGAAATAAGACACATAAAAGGCATTCTCATCCTTAATTGCAAAGATAAAAGTAGCTTCTCCCGGCTCCTTAAGCGGTCTAAACTCCCATTCAACCCTGATATCTGCAGGAAAAGAAACGGGACACCACAAAACGACCGGCATATCATTTGCTCTTTTGCCCGAAAGCCTCATGGCATTGTTCTCAAAAGATATCTCGGCGATGTGTTCACACACAAAATCTTTAATATTTTCTTGTATTCCAAGCGGATTTTCGTAGATTAATTTAGACATATTTTTTCCCCATAACTCATTGCCTAATTATAGCATATCTTGGCGCTTCTCGGGGAATAAATGTTAAAAAGAAATTTATTTCATCACATTTTCAGGATAAAGAATTCCCGGCCTTAACCAAATAAGACCGGGAATTAAACTACTTAGAAATATACTGATTTTAATCAGTTATAACTTAATATTTTATATACTTAAGCACCGCTTAAATCTTTGCAATATCAACAAGCTCAAGTCCTTCTTCCGTGCTCTCGTTCTCAAGACTTGTAACAAGGGCTCTTGCGGTATCAAGGGCTGTAATAACATTTACGCCTGTCTCGATAGCGGTTCTTCTGATAAGGAATCCGTCACGGCTCTTATCTCTTCCCTGTGTAGGTGTATCAATAACAAGGTCGATCTTGTGTCCGAGGATAAGGTCGATGACCGTAGGTGATTCCTGATTGATACGATTGATTCTTCTTGCCTTTACGCCGTTCTCTGTAAGAGTATCCGCTGTTGATCTTGTAGCGTAAATGATATAGCCAAGCTTCTCATAGCGTCTTGCAATATCAATGATCTCGCCCTTATCGGAATCCTTAACGGTGATGATCATCTGCTTATATTTAGGAAGATTGACCCCCGCACCAAGGAATGCCTTATAAAGAGCTTCGTTAAAGTTCTTGCTGATACCGAGACACTCACCTGTAGACTTCATCTCAGGTCCAAGGCTAATCTCAGCGCCTCTGATCTTCTCAAATGAGAATACAGGCATCTTGATAGCCACGTAACCTGCTTCAGGCTGAAGTCCGGGTGTATATCCGAGATCTTTGAGCTTCTTTCCGAGCATTACTTCTGCAGCGAGGTCAACGATCGGAATACCTGTTACCTTACTGATATAAGGAACTGTACGTGATGATCTCGGGTTCGCCTCAATGATATAAACATCATCTCCCACAGCGATGAACTGTACATTTATAAGTCCGATTACATGAAGTGCTTTTGCAAGTCTTCTTGTATACTCTGCAATTGTCTGCTTAACCTTATCAGAAAGAGACTGTGCGGGATATACAGAGATTGAGTCACCTGAATGAATACCGGATCTCTCGATATGCTCCATGATACCGGGGATAACGATATCTTCTCCGTCGCAAACCGCATCAACTTCAGTCTCAACACCCTGAAGGTACTTATCTACAAGGATAGGATGATCCTGAGCATATCTGTTGATGATGTTCATGAACTCTTCTATCTCTTCATCGCAAAGAGCAATCTGCATGCCCTGTCCGCCAAGTACGTAAGAAGGTCTTACAAGTACGGGATAACCAAGGCGATTTGCAACTTCTTTTGCTTCCTCTGCAGTATAAACCGTAGCACCCTGTGCACGCTTGATCTGAGTCTCTTCAAGAATCTGATCGAAGATTTCTCTGTCTTCTGCAGCATCTACGTCCTTAGCATCTGTTCCGTAGATCTTTACGCCCATCTTCATAAGATCCTGAGTGAGCTTGATAGCTGTCTGTCCACCGAACTGAACAACTGCTCCGTCGGGTTTCTCAAGTCTTACGATATTCTCAACATCCTCGGGTGTAAGAGGCTCGAAATAAAGCTTATCTGCAATATCGAAGTCGGTACTTACAGTCTCAGGGTTGTTATTTATGATAATTGTCTCAAATCCGGCTTTCTTAAATGCCCATGTTGCGTGAACAGAGCAATAGTCGAACTCGATACCCTGTCCGATTCTGATGGGACCTGAACCGAGTACAAGGATCTTTTTCTTGTCAGTGTTACTCTTAAGCGCTGCCTCATCCTCTGAATCGGGACCGTTGTAAACTGAGTAGTAGTAAGGTGTCTCAGCCGCAAACTCAGCCGCGCAGGTATCAACAATCTTGAATGTAGCCTTGATGTTGTAGTCATATCTGAGCTCTTTTAACACATCCTCAGAGAAGCGTGTAAATCTGCTGATAACAGCATCGGGATACTCAAGACGCTTAGCCTCAAGAAGTGTCTCAAAGCTGATGATCTTCTTTGCTTCCGCAAGGTCCGCATCCTTACCCATTGTATTCTTCTCACCGATTCTAAGGAGCTTAAGTTCCATCTTAACAAGTGAATGAAGCTTATCAATGAACCAGATGTCGATGAGTGTGATGTCATGGATCTCTTCGTGTGAGATTCCTCTTCTGAGTGCCTCTGCGATAACCCAGATTCTCTGGTCGTCTACGATATTAAGACGCTCTCTGAGCTCTTCATCATCAAGCTCTGAGAAATCATAGCTTGTAAGGCAGTCAACGTGCTGCTCAAGTGAGCGGATAGCTTTCATCATGGCACCTTCAAAGTTGGTGCAGATACTCATTACCTCACCTGTAGCTTTCATCTGTGTTGTAAGAGTTCTCTTTGCAGTGATGAATTTATCGAAAGGAAGTCTCGGGAACTTAACTACGCAATAGTCAAGTGTAGGCTCGAAACTTGCATATGTCTTACCTGTAATTGCATTCTTGATCTCATCAAGTGTATAGCCGAGTGCGATCTTAGCTGCAACCTTAGCGATCGGATAACCTGTTGCCTTGGAAGCAAGTGCAGATGAACGGCTTACTCGAGGATTAACCTCAATTACGCAGTACTCGAAGCTTGTGGGGTGAAGCGCGAACTGAACGTTACATCCACCTGTGATCTGGAGCTCATCGATAATATTGAGAGCTGCGCTTCTGAGCATCTGGTATTCCTTATCGGAAAGTGTCTGAGAAGGAGCCACAACGATGGAGTCACCTGTATGTACGCCGACAGGATCGATATTCTCCATGTTACATACAGTGATGCAGTTTCCTGCAGAGTCACGCATTACCTCGTACTCAATTTCTTTCCATCCTGCGATGCATCTCTCTACGAGAACTTCGTTTGCACGTGAAAGTCTGAGTCCGTTCTCAAGTATCTCCTCACACTCAACCTGATTGTGAGCGATACCGCCGCCCGATCCACCAAGTGTGAACGCAGGACGAAGAACTACGGGATATCCGATCTTATTGGCAAACTCAACACCGTCCTGTACGTTATGAACAACGAGTGAAGCTGCGCAAGGCTCACCGATTCTCTCCATGGTGTCCTTGAATTCCTGTCTGTCCTCAGCCTTTCTGATTGTCTCAGCTGTTGTTCCGAGAAGCTTTACGTTGTGTGACTTAAGGAAACCTGACTCATCAAGCTCCATACCAAGGTTAAGTCCTGCCTGTCCTCCAAGTGTGGGAAGGATTGAGTCGGGCTTTTCTTTTTCAATGATCTGCTCAAGGACCTTGACTGTAAGAGGCTCGATATAAACCTCATCGGCAATGTCCTTATCTGTCATGATTGTAGCGGGGTTGGAGTTTACGAGGATAACCTCTACTCCTTCCTCTTTAAGTGAACGGCATGCCTGAGTTCCGGCATAGTCGAACTCTGCAGCCTGTCCGATTACGATAGGTCCTGAACCGATTACCAGTACCTTTTTTACATCCTTATTCTTTGGCATCAGTTCTTACCTCCTACTTTTCCTTTTTTCATCATATCTATAAATCTGTCAAACAAATAGCTTGAATCCTGTGGTCCGGGGCATGCTTCGGGATGGAACTGCACAGTGAAGATGTTCTTACCTACATAAGCAAGTCCTTCGTTTGTTCCGTCGTTAACGTTGATAAAAGCAGGCTCAGCCACGTTCTTATCAAGTTTGTCCATATCTACTACATAGCCATGGTTCTGTGATGAGATGTAAACTCTGCCGTTTGAAAGGTCTTTTACCGGGTGGTTACCACCTCTGTGGCCATACTTCATCTTGAATGTATCCGCACCTGTTGCAAGCGCCATGAGCTGGTGTCCGAGGCAGATTGCAAAAATAGGTGTCTCTGAATCGTAGAGTTTTTTCACCTCTTTAATAACATCCACGCACTCCTTCGGGTCTCCGGGGCCGTTTGAAAGCATGATTCCGTCGGGAGCATCCTTAAGGATCTCCTCAGCCGTTGTATTTGAAGGATAGATTGTAACATCACATCCTCTTGCTGCAAGTGAATCTGCAATATTCTTCTTGGCACCTACGTCGAGAAGCGCTACCTTGAGGCCTTTGCCGTTAAGCTCTTTAACAATTGCAGGTCTCTTTTCTCTTTTTGAATGATCTCCTGCAAGATCGGCCTTGTAGTTCTCTGCGTTAAATACCGCACTTCCTGAAAGAGGTCCGTTCTCTTCAAGGCTTGAAACACCCTTTAAGAACTTCTTTTCTTTGCAGGAAACCTTGCTTACAACATCGCCTGTTGTATAAGCGTGAAGTTTTTCCTTGATATCATCATACTTTAAGTTCTTGTTTGTTGTGATGATACCGTTCATTGTTCCCTTTTCTCTGAGGATTCTTACAAGTTTTCTTGTATCGATTCCTTCGATTCCGGGAATCTCATATTTATCCATAAAGTCCTGAATGGACATGTCACAGCGGAAGTTTGAAGGTATATGAGAAAGCTCTCTTACGATGATCGCATCAACCCAGGGTCTCTCTGATTCCATATCATCGAGACAAACTCCGTAGTTTCCGATAAGAGGATAAGTCATGCATACTGCCTGTCCTGCATATGAAGGATCTGTGAATACCTCTGTATAACCTGCCATAGATGTGTTAAAAACGATCTCGCTTATCACATCTTTATCTGCACCTATGTGCTTGCCTTCAAAGACTGTGCCGTCTTCTAATATCAAAAAAGCTTCCATTACTACCTCCGATTTTCTATGCTAAAGTTCTGTCTTGCTAAAGTACTTCGGTCTCAGTATAACCAAGACCGATTTTTTCAATTATTTGAAGTACTTAACGCCGGACTCAAATATCTTGATGTCCTGATCTCCGAAGATGTTAACAGCTACGCCGTCGCCTCTTCTCTCTGAATGAGCCATCTTACCAAGGCATCTTCCGTCGGGTGAAAGAATACCTTCAACCGCTCTGTAAGATCCGTTGATATTCCACTCATCATCCATTGTTACATTGCCTTCAAGGTCGCAGTACTGTGTTGCGATCTGGCCATTCTTAAAGAGCTGATCGAGAACAGCATCGGGAGCAACAAATCTTCCCTCTCCGTGAGAAGCAGGGTTTGTATATACTCCGCCGAGCTTTGCTTCCTGAAGCCAAGGTGAATTGTTTGAAACCACCTTGATGTATGCCATCTTGGAAATGTGTCTTCCGATGGTATTGAATGTAAGTGTAGGTGAATCCTGAGTCTGGCCTGTAATCTTTCCGTTAGGAACAAGTCCGAGCTTTATCATAGCCTGGAAACCGTTACAGATACCAAGCGCAAGGCCGTCTCTATTCTGTAAGAGGTCTTCAACCGCCTCTTTTATCTCCTGATTCTGGAACGCTGTCGCAAAGAACTTAGCACTTCCGTCAGGTTCGTCACCGGCTGAGAATCCACCGGGAAACATGATGATCTGTGCATCCTTTATAGCTTTCTTAAACTCTGCTACAGACTCCACGATATCCTCTGCATTTCTGTTCTTGAATATCTTGATGTTTGTATTTGCGCCTGCTCTCTCAAATGCCTGTGCACTGTCGTACTCACAGTTACTTCCGGGGAAGACAGGGATAAATACTGTAGGCTTTGCAACCTTATTCTTGCATACATATACGCTGTCAGCCTTGAACAGAGGGCTTTCTACAGCTGTCTTTTCCTCATTTACGGTTGAAGGGAATACCTTTTCGAGGCTTCCTTTCCATGCTGCAAGAGCTTCATCCATTGTGATAACGGCTCCCTGAACCTCGAATGCAGCGTTGTCTGTAACTTCACCGACAAGGCGCGCACCTGCTACTTTAAGAGCATCTGCAAGCTTATCTGCGCTTACTTCCGCAACGATGTCAGCCATATCATTTGTAAAGAGCTCTTCTGCCTTGATACCGGCATCAATCTTAACTCCGAAGCCGTTACCAAATGCCATCTTACTTACTGCTGCCGCAATTCCGTAGCTATCCTCAGCATATGCTGAAACGATGCTTCCGTTTCTCATAAGCTCTGTAATTGCACTGTATATCTCCATGACCTTATCGTAATCGGGAAGGTCATATGAATCTCTGGGAAGCTTGAACTGTACAAGCTTGTTTCCTGCCTTTTTAAGCTCAGGTGTAATAACATCCGAAAGCTTTGCAACGTCTACCGCAAAAGATACGAGTGTAGGCGGAACGTTGATCTCGTTGAAGGATCCTGACATTGAATCCTTACCACCTATTGAAGCGATTCCGAAACGAAGCTGTGCTTCGAAAGCTCCAAGGAGTGCTGTGAAAGGCTCGCTCCAACGCTGCGCATCCTCGGTCATTCTCTTGAAATACTCCTGGAATGTGAAGTGGAGCTTCTTATAATCACCACCTGATGCAACTATTCTTGATACAGACTCTGTTACCGCGTAAGCAGCTCCGTGATAAGGGCTCCAGCTTGAAAGATAAGGATCGAAGCCGTAGCTCATCATTGTTACCGTGTCAGTCTTTCCTGAAAGAACAGGAAGCTTTGCGATCATTGTCTGTGTCTCTGTAAGCTGATACTTTCCACCGTAAGGCATAAGAACCGATCCTGCGCCGATTGATGAATCGAACATTTCTACAAGACCTTTCTGTGAGCATACGTTGAGATCCTGAAGCTGTGCTATCCATGCAGCCTTAGCGTCATTACCTGAAAGTGCAGACTTAACTTTATCTGAAGCTACTTTATTGAAGTAGTTATCATTTTCCTTAGGAAGATCAACTTTAACCTTTGTCTCCTGATGTGCTCCGTTTGTATCAAGGAATGCTCTCTTGAGGTTAACGATCTTCTTGCCTCTCCAGTTGAGCACAAGTCTGGGATCTTCTGTTACAACGGCAACCTTAACCGCCTCAAGGTTCTCCTCAGCAGCATAGCCAAGGAACTTCTCTGCATCGGCAGGAGCAACAACAACTGCCATTCTCTCCTGTGACTCAGAAATAGCAAGCTCTGTTCCGTCAAGACCTGCATACTTCTTGGGTACAAGATCAAGGTTGATATCAAGACCGGGTGCAAGCTCACCGATTGCTACGGATACACCGCCGGCACCAAAATCGTTACATTTCTTGATAAGTTCACTTACTTCAGGTCTTCTGAAGAGTCTCTGGAGCTTTCTCTCTGTAGGTGCATTACCCTTCTGAACTTCTGCTCCGCAACTTGTAAGTGACTTTGAATCATGAGCCTTGGAAGAACCTGTAGCTCCGCCGCAGCCGTCTCTACCTGTACGTCCGCCAAGGAGAATAATGATATCTCCGGGATCTGCAGACTCTCTGATTACATGTTCCTGAGGAGCAGCACCCATAACAGCACCGATCTCCATACGCTTTGCAACGTAACCGGGATGGTAAACTTCTTTTACATATCCTGTTGCAAGTCCGATTTGGTTACCGTATGAAGAATAACCTGATGCGGCACCGCGAACGAGCTTCTTCTGTGAAAGCTTGCCCTTCATTGTCTCAGCAACGGGAACTGTAGGATCTGCAGCACCTGTTACGCGCATTGCCTGATATACATATCCTCTTCCTGAAAGCGGATCTCTGATAGCACCGCCAAGACATGTTGCAGCGCCACCGAAAGGCTCGATCTCAGTGGGATGGTTATGTGTCTCATTCTTGAAGAATACAAGCCAGTTCTCTCTCTTTGTTCCCTCGCCGTAATCAACATCGATGGGCACAACAACTGTGCAGGCGTTGTTCTCTTCAGACTCTTCCATGTCTGTGAGCTTTCCGTCTTTCTTGAGCTTCTTCATACCCATAAGGGCGATATCCATAAGAGAAATGAACTTCTCTTTTTTCTTCTCATCTGTCTTGTAAAGGTCTTCTCTTGCTGAGAGGTATTCGTTATAAGCATTAACGATAGGCTCTTTGTAGAAGCCGTCCTCGAACTCAACTTCCGTGAGCTCTGTTCCGAATGTTGTGTGACGGCAGTGATCTGACCAGTATGTATCAAGAACTCTGATCTCAGTCATTGAAGGATCGCGGTTCTCATCATCATGGAAATAAGTCTGGATCCACTTGAAATCGTTGAATGTCATTGCAAGTCCAAGTGACTCGTAGAGCTTTTTGAGCTCAGCTTCTTCCATATCCTTGAATCCGTCAAAGATCTTTACATCTTCAGGCTCGTCGAATACAGAAACGAGTGTCTCAGGCTTATTTGCAGCTGCGATTCTTGAATCTACAGGGTTCATTGTGTAATCGCAGATCTTTTTAACTTCTTCGTCGGAGACGTTACCGATAAGCATGTATGTAACTGCTGTCTTGATGACAGGCTCCTCGTCTCCCTTTATAAAGCGAACGCACTGTTCAGCTGAATCAGCTCTCTGGTCAAACTGACCGGGAAGAGCTTCTATGCTGAATGTTTTTGCATTAGCGGGAACTTCGATCTCTTCTCTGTAAAGAATGTCTACAGGAGGCTCGGAAAATACTGTTGTGCAGGCTTTCTCGAACACTTCATCAGAAACATTTTCAACATCGTATCTGATGAAGATTCTTACATCCTCAACACTCTTTATTCCAAGGTAGCCCTTGATCTCAGCCTTAAGCTCCTTAGCCTTGCCTGCGTAAGGTGCTTTTTTTTCAACATAGATTCGTTTTACAGTGCTCATAATATCTCCTTGTTTATCATAAAAATTTATATAGCTCGCACTAGCTTCGAAAATACCTCAGCAAGTGCTCTGCTCAAAATAAAGAGTGCCTTAAATAAAGCACTCTCTATTAATCATCATTAATATTTAATTCTTCGGGCACTAATCCCTCTAAAACATACATTAATTCTTTGTCAATGGCTTCTTCGGAAATGCCGACAGTCTTGGAAGTGATCTTGAGTCCTTCCACAACGTACATAAGATTGCGAGCACACCCCAAAGGATTCTCACAATAAAACTCACCGCTCTCGATTCCGTTTTCAATTAATCTCTCAATAATCCTGACTGCAGTGTCAAACTGCTCTTTAAGAGGATTATCTTTTGGCGATACTTTATTAACGGAAAAATATTCATATGTTGCGACAGTAAGATTGTTCTTCTTTCTGAGGATTTCTTTCTTCTGTTCCTTCAAAAAAAGAGCCAACATATCACCGGCAGTTGCAGTTCCTGTAAGAGCGGCTGTAATGGTCTCTTCGTCGTCCTCATCGGTCTCTGAAGAAAGAACCGAAAGGAATAATTCATCCGTACTTGAGAAATAGAGATAAAGACCCCCACGACTTATCTCGCAGGCATCAACTATATCTTTCATTGTTACATTCTTAAAACCTTTTTCAGCAAAAACTGTTCTTGCTTTATCAAGAATGTACTTTTTCTTGATCTCGGATTTTTCTCCCATTCTTCGCTATCCTTACTTACAGTCTAAAACTATTTGATGTACCTTCGCCCTGTCCCCAGAACTCTACAAGCTCATTCATCTTATTAACTACGCTGTACAAAACTCCGTTATTAACACCCTCGGCCCATACGGTACCTTTGGTCATACCGGAAAGTATATACTTGGATAAAATTCCGGAAAGCTCATCCATCTCGGTGATTCCGGCTTTCTCTATAAAAAGAAGTTCATCCTTGTAGTTACGAAGACGATTTCTGCTGTAAACATAGACATAATTGCGGTCGAGCAGATTTGTACTCTGTGCTGCCTTTACAAAAGCCAACAGATTGGAGTCGTATATCGGAAAAGACATAGACTTGAGCTCGCTGTTGGAATATGCCTGCGCTACATCAACGCTTGCGTTACTCCTAAGCCATTTTAAATATGGAGTCAATTTCTTGAGCTCAGGACGATACCTTTCAACGACATCTTCCACACTGCCTTCATTGACATTGTTGTCATTTTCTAAATTCATGAAAACTCGCTCCTGTTCTGGCTTTCAGCCACATGCCACCCGATTTTTTGCATTCAAAAAAACTCCCAGTCAGAGTTCTTGAAACATTATAACAAGGTCGTTTGCTAATATCAACTAATTTTTGCTAGAATAAATAAAGAAAAAAGGAGTCAACAATGACCAACAACCTTGAATATTACAAAGTATTTTATTATGTAGGAAAGCTCTCAAGTATAACTCTCGCAGCCAAGGAATTGTCCATCTCCCAGCCTGCCGTGAGCCAGTCGATCCATCAGCTTGAGAAGACGCTTGGATGTACTCTTTTCCGAAGGACCGCTAAGGGCGTACGCCTCACAACGGAAGGAAGCCTTCTCTACAGATACATAGAAAGAGGATATGAACAGATAGAGCTCGGAGAACAGCGTCTTAAGCAGCTCCTTCATCTTGACGCCGGCGAAGTCAGGATCGGCGCAAGCGACATGACTTTGAGATTCTTTTTGCTCCCATATCTTGAGAAATTCCACGAGTTATATCCAAACATAAAGGTTACGGTCACAAACGGTCCTACTCCCGAGACGCTTGAATATCTGTCCGATGACAGGATTGACTTCGGCGTGGTCTCAACTCCTTTTATAATGAAAGAAGACATTTCATCTCTCCCCGTTGCAGAGATCGAAGATATATTCGTTGCGGGCAGAAAGTTTATCCAGTACAAAAACAAAATGCTCGATTTCTCGGACCTTGAAAAGGTTCCTCTCATAATGCTCGAAGGACAGACCAGTACAAAGAGCTATATCAGTTCTTTTCTTGCAGAAAACGGCGCCGATATACGCCCTGAGTTTGAGCTTGCAACAAGTGACATGATCGTTCAGTTCGCGCTCAGAAACCTCGGCGTAGGCTGCGTTGTAAAGAGCTTTGCCGAAGAACACCTTGAAAGCGGAGTTTTGTTTGAACTTCGTTTTAATAAGATGATTCCAAAAAGAGAGATCTGCGTCATCACCGATGACACTAGACCTCTCTCAATTGCCGCAAGTAAATTATATGAACTTATAAAAGAAGATATTTCAAAAGAAAAATAAACTTCCTTAATATATAACTCCGAGTGCTTCAAGTTCTTTTTTGGTGCTCGCATAGTCCTTGTACACGATTCCGTTCCAGCTAAGTTCTTTTGCCGCATCGATATTTACCTTGGTATCATCGATGAACACAGTCTTTTCCGGAACAAGATTGTAGCGCTCAGCAAGCAGGTTATATATAGCATGATCGGGCTTTACGACCTTATCTCTGTAGCTTAAGATTCCACCGTCAGTCTCATCGATAAATGCCATTGCATCGGGACAAGCTTCAAGAACCTGCCATGAAAAGTTTGAAAGATACAGCACCTTATATCCTGCTGCCTGAAGAGACTTTATCCAAGGAATAGCATTATCCCTCTTGGTAACTATATCTGTAAGATCCTCAAAGGTCTTCTCTATCACATCCGCAATCTCGGGATCGTTTTTCTTAAATCCGTCAATTATCTCTTCTGTAGAAAGAACGCCGCGGTCATATTCCGTCCACTCTTTAGTGTGTACAGAGGCGTCTGCGATTCTTTTTGCCAGCTCTTTATCAGAAACTTTTTTCTCAATAAAATCCATGTAAGCAAAGTCTGTGAGCACATTTCCGATATCGAAAACAACCGTATCAATCTTGCCCTCAGGCACAACGTTTCCTCTTGAATCGTGCTGCTTATTTGCAGTCAGCGGGTCAAGCGATGCGATCGTATGTCTTCCGGTTATACTGCTGAAAGCCCAGATGCAGATCCATGTAAAAATGGGAATAGCGACCGTAGCCACAACAGCGCCCATAAAGTAATCAAACGGCGTACCGATGATTGCCATCACAAAGAGAATCACGTAAGTCGATAAAAGAGCGATTATTCCGATTATCGCGATCACTCTTTTTACCATAGGTGTCTTGTTATTATCCGTCATTTTAAAACCATCCTTCTATATATTACTGTACTTCATTTTGACATTTATATCACGGTTGTAGTTTCCAAAGCCCTTACCGAATATCGTAAGACCTCCGACGTGCTCCGCATTCTCCGGAACCTCGAGCCTTAGCTTAAGCGGTGTTTTATGGCTCAGCTTAAGATCGTCAACCGTAACATCCGAAAGCTTCTGTCCGTCTATAAAAACGCCCTCGTGATTTATGACAAGCATCTTAAGAAGGCCGTACTGATTCCACAGCGGGAACCACCAATCAGGGGTGAAAAGACCTTTCACATCGCCGAAATCTCCGGGCGAAGTCCATTTTCCGAGCAAGGTATTATTAAGGTAAAAATAGATATCCGAAGGATAATTGTTATTATATCCCGGTGCCTCTGAGCACATCTCGGCTGCGATACTGAGCTCATCTATCTTCTGATTGAACGGAACAAAGTTTGGAATGTCATATTCAACAAATCCCCTTGTAAACCAGAGAATATCCGCATCAAATCTCTCTCCGTGAGCAAAGTACCTTGGGTCGTCAACTTCCCCGATAACCTTCTCAGACGAAGCAAGACCGCAAGTCGGCTCTATATGGCAGTCAGAAAAATGTCCGACCTTAATATCCGTCTCATAAATCGCTTCGTTCTTTTTAGGCGCCCTTATATCTATAAGAATATTGTCAGGCTGAACGGAGCATATCTTCTGATTACCGTGTCCCGTCGTCTCCGACGTAACCTGCACGATACCGCACTCCTCAAGCTTTTTTATATGGCTTGTAAGCGCTCCGTTCGTGATATTAAGACGCGTCGCAAGATCGTTCATATTTGAACTACCTTCAGCTACAAGAATCTTTACTATCTCAACTCTTATATCAGATCCAAGTGCTTTAAAAAGCGCAAGTCCTTCATCCAGTGATTGAATATGGATCATAGTTATATACCTTTCAGTTATATACTTTTAATAAGATATATCAATTGTGTTTTACAATACGAACATTATACGGGAGAGCTTACTTAAAAGCAAACAAGCACAAAAACTCTCTTTCATTATGATATGTTATCAAACATTTATACTTACAGTATATATCTTAATTATATGATTTAGGATTATAATACATAAAAATGCGTTTCCCCCTTCAAAATCAATTCAGATAAAAAGGAGTCCAAAATTGCTACATTTAGAGAAGCTAAACAACGCACAAGTCGAAAACGTTTATAAAGAAAGAATGGTAATAGATTTCCCAAAAGCCGAACTAAAGCCTCTGGATATTCTCTACAAAGCAATAGATAAAGGCATATATGAGCCGCTTGGATTATTCGATGAAACTAAGCTCATCGGTTACACCTTTTTGGTAAAAAACAATCTCGATTATCTTGTGGATTATCTCGCCGTATATCCGCAGCAACGAAATCTCGGATCCGGCGGTGTAATGGTCCGCTTACTTCCTGATTATCTTAAAGATGCCGAGAATATCATTGCCGAAATCGAAAATCCCGAATACGCAGAAAATGAAGACGACAAAATCCTCCAAACAAAGCGTTTTGGCTTCTATACAAGAAACGGCTGCTCCGACACCGGTCTACGTGTGAGATGTTTCGGTGTTCCGTTTATGATTCTCAGATGGGGCACAAAAGAAAGCGAAGACCCTCACGCACTCTGGAATTTATATCAGTCTTTTTACCGCATACTGCTTCCCAAAGATATGTTTGAAAAGAACATTAAAAAGATGTGAGATTGCTGCGCTTTTCGAAGTTTTTTGAATTTACCGGCCTTTTCATAGACAGCCCGGCCACAAAGGTATACATTCGGAAATGCGCTGTCTTCGGACGAGCAAGATGATTTTCAACTTTCATAAAACCCGAAGATGCTGACTTCTTTGAACAACGTGAAAGAAAGCATCTTCGGGTTTTATAAAAGTATGAAAATCACTGCGCAGCCGTACACAGCACATTTCCGAATGTATACCTTTGCGGCCGGGCGTAATGAAAGGCGTAATCACCACATTGGAAAAAGTCCCCCACGCAGAGTCTTAGTCTACGCAAAGGACTTTCTGTAACTACCCCAAAATACATTTAGGATATGCAATTAACCACTTATTGTAAATCTTCCGATAAGGTCGTTGAGACTCTCTGACTGTATCGAAAGTTCCTTGGATACTTCGCTTGACTGCTCGGCTGTCTCGGAGTTCTTCTGAACTACGCCTGAGATCATCTCAATTCCCTTATCGATCTCTTCCATGCTCTGAGCCTGTGCCTGAGCGAGGTTTCCTGTATTCTTGATCATGTCTGTGATCTCTTCTACGCTGTGTTGCATGGCATCAAGCGCATCCGTAGTCTCGGCAACAACCGCATTTCCGTTCTTGATCTCTTCCATTGTATCTGCAATGAGCTGATGTGTATTCTTTGCAGCTTCACTTGACTGATCTGCAAGTTTTCCGATCTGGTCCGCAACAACCGCAAATCCTTTTCCTGTTTCGCCAGCTCTTGCAGCCTCTATCGAAGCATTGAGGGCAAGAAGCGATGTCTGGCTTGCAATCTCTTCAATTGTATTTGTAACCTGCTCAATCTCTGCAGATGCTTCGGTAATCCTTGTCATGGCGTCAGTAACAAGATGCATCTTTCTGGCACTGACTTCTGCCTTATCCTTAACATCACCTGCCATGCCATGACTTCTCTGTGCAACTTCCGCAAGCTGCCTTGTCTGATCGGTAACGGAGTTTACAGATGCTGTAAGTTCCTCAACTGCAGCAGCCTGATCCGTAGATCCTTCAGCAAGGTCCGTTGCGCCCTGCGACATATTAAGAGCACCGTCCGAAACAAGAGTCGATGAATTCCTTACTTCAAGGAGTGTATGGCTTAAGTTACTTGAAATATTTCTAAAAGCCTCTTTTATCTGAACATAGTCACCAATATAAAGCTTCTCGTTCTTTGAACCGCAGGAGAAATCTCCGGTAGACATACGGTCGAGGGTATCACTTATGTCTTTTACAATATCAGCGATAACATCGGTCGAATATGTGATATCGTCCGCGAGTTTACCAAGCTCATCCTTTGAATCGGAAGGAACCTTGATATCAATCTTACCTTTCGCCATATCATTGGCAGCTGCTGAAAGAGCCTTGATAGGTTCCAGAATGCCTCCCGCAAGTGCAGCTTTTGCCTTATTTGAATAAAGAATTGCATATATAACGATAGCCATTGAAAGGATCGTAAGTATGATAACTATCGTAAGCGCTCCCGTATATGCTTTCTGAGCCTGTTCTTTGGCAGATATTCCTATCGCCTTAAAATCTTTTACAACTACCTTGATAGCCTCATTTACATTAGCTACATAATATTCATACAATTCAGTGTGCGATGCGCCCGATGAAAACATGCCGTTAAGAGTCTGTCCGTAATTGTCTATATCAGCGATATGCGCATAGACCGTAGTAAGATCGTCTTTATAAACTTTGCTCAGTGTTCCCAGTCCGTCATTCAATTCCTGGATCTTTTCGGAAGCCCCGTTCATCTGCTCTTCACGGTCGGCATCATCCTCAGCATTAAGTGCCCAGAGATAATACTTTGCAAGAGCCTGGATTGTTATACGAATCTCGCCCTGCTGCGTATTCTGCTCATAGTAAATGTTATATATACTGTGCAGATTGAATATTGAAAAAGCATCTATCAATAGAACCACAATAAAAACCAGAACCAGATTGTTCTGAAGTTTATAAAAAACTTTTTTGAGCTTATCCGCTACAGAAAGATTTTTAAATGTCTCATTACCAAATTTCTTCTTATCGTCGATCGATTTTGCCATACTGACCTCCTGATACTATTGAATAAAGAGCTTTTGCGACTCTTTGACGTACGAATTAATCTGATATACAGCCACTTACAGATTATATGTATAATTGTAGCGCTTTTTTAACGAAAATGCGTCAATAAACTGTATAATTTTATATAAAATTTCGAAAAATAAGCAATACTTATATCATTCATAAAAAATATTGATTTTACTTATATTTCTTTTTCCGTTATTATACTAATGTACGATTTTAATCATGTTTTCTATTAAGGAGGAACAATAAATGGTAAAAGCAGTCGTAGGCGCTAACTGGGGCGACGAAGGAAAGGGCAAGATCACAGACACTCTTGCAGACAAAGCCGACGTTGTAATCCGCTTTCAGGGAGGTGCCAACGCAGGACACACCATAGTTAACGATTATGGTAAGTTCGCACTTCACACAATGCCTTCAGGCGTTTTCCATCAGAATATAATGAACATCATCGGAAACGGTGTTGCTTTTGATATCACAAAGTTCATGAACGAACTTAACGAGATCACATCAAAGGGCGTTCCCGCTCCTCAGATCATGATCTCAGACAGAGTACAGGTTATGATGCCTTACCACGTTCAATTCGATTCTCTTGAGGAAGCAAGACTTGCAGGAAAGTCATTCGGCTCAACTAAATCAGGAATCGCACCTTTTTATTCAGATAAATATTCAAAGATCGGCTGGCAGATCAACGAATTCTTCCAGGATGACGGTGTTATCAAGGAAAAGATCGACAGAATCGCCCAGATCAAAGACGTTATCCTTGTTAATCTCTATCACGCAGAGCCTATCGACAAGGACGCACTCTTCAATCAGATAGTTGAATGGAGAGAACAGGTTAAGCCTTACATCGGAAACGTATCTCTCTACCTCGACAAGGCAATTAAGGGAGGAAAGACAATCCTCTTAGAGGGACAGCTTGGAACCATGAAGGATCCCGACCACGGAATCTATCCTATGGTTACATCATCTTCTCCTCTCGCAGCTTACGGTGCTATCGGAGCAGGTATCCCTCCTTATGAGATAAAAGAGATTGTAACTGTTTCCAAGGCTTATTCTTCAGCTGTAGGTGCAGGTGCATTCGTATCTGAACTCTTCGGCGACGAAGCAGACGAACTCAGAAACCGCGGCGGTGACGGTGGCGAATACGGCGCAACAACCGGAAGACCCAGACGTGTGGGCTGGTATGACTGCGTAGCAAGTAAGTACGGCTGCAGACTCCAGGGAACAACAGATGTTGCTTTCACAGTTCTTGACGTACTCGGCTACCTTGATGAGATTCCCGTATGCGTAGGATATGACATCGACGGAGAAGTTACAACAGAATTCCCTGTTACACATCTTCTCGACAAAGCAAAGCCCGTATACAAGACTCTTCCCGGTTGGAAATGTGAGATAAGAGGAATCAAGAATTACGAAGATCTTCCGGAGAATTGCAGAAAGTACATCGAATTTATCGAAGAGCAGATCGGTTACCCCATCACAATGGTTAGTAATGGTCCTGCAAGAACAGATATCATCTATAGAAAGAGCGCTCTTAAAAAGAATTGATCTTATGAGCATAAAGGTTGAAGCCATCGCAATTAAGCGATGGCTTCTTTTAGTGGGGGATACAATATATAATAAAGTACCGGTTGTTTCAGTATTTTATTATCAAATTAAACGTGCTTTTTGAGAGTTTCTCTTACAGCACCTGTGCCTGCGATAAGCTCCTCGAAATATCCGATGATGATATCTGAAAGGCCTGCTGCTTCAAGATCTGTTCCAAAGATTGTAGCGTCCTTAAGAAGAGGAAGAACCTTGCTCTTAAGAGTCTCTTTGTCATACTCTCCACCAAGCTTGATGTCCTTAACAAATTCCTGTGCTTTCTCAAGAAGCGGATCGGGGCTGGGCTCAAAGCTGTTGCCGTTATCGTCAACACCCATGAGGTAACGAAGCCATCCCGCATGTACAAGAGGAATGCACTTAAGATCTGCTACATTGAGCTTATCTGAAGCCATGTAAGCCTTGATTGTCTCACCAAATCTGATTGCAAGCTTCTGTGATGTATCTGTTGCAATTCTCTGAGGTGTATCAGGCATGAACTTGTTAGGGATTCTAACATTTACTACTGTATCGATGAATTCCTGAGGCTTGATAACTCCGGGATCTGTAACAACGGGAAGTCCCTCTACATATCCGATAGTCTTAACGAGCTTAACAAGCTCCTCATCCTTCATCTCTTCTGAAATCTTGTCATAACCAAGGAGGCATCCGTATACAGCAAGTGCTGTGTGAAGAGGATTAAGGCATGTGCAAACCTTCATGCGCTCAACCTTATCTACTGTCTCCTTCTCTGTGAAGATAACACCAACCTTCTCAAGAGCGGGTCTTCCATTAGGGAACTTATCCTCGATTACGAGGTACTCACTCTCCTCAGCGTTTACGAAAGGAGCAACCCAAGTCTTCTTTGATGTAACTACAGGCTCAAGCTCTTCTACGCCGTCATTCTTAAGAATCTCATTAACTGAGTCGTCAGGTCTGGGTGTGATCTTATCTATCATTGACCAAGGGAAGCTAACCTTGCTGTCATCTTCGATATAAGAGACGAATCCTGCCTCTGCCTTGCCGTTTGCAGCCCACTCTTTTGCGAACGCATGAACAGCGTCAAAAAGCTTGTCTCCGTTATGTGAGCAGTTATCTGTGCTCACCATGGCAATCTTCTTCTCTCCTGCAAGGAATCTCTCATAGAGAAGAGCCGCAACCTTACCGATATAGCTCTGAGGCTTAGAAGGTCCGTTTACAAAATCATCCTTAACTGCTGCAAGAAGCTCGCCTGCGGGATTTACAAGTGAATATCCCTTCTCTGTGATAGTGAAAGTAGCAAGCTGAAGAGAATCGCATCTGAAGATCTCTTTTAATCTGCTGAATTCCTTGTCATCGTTTGAATCAAGAATACATGACTCAGCGATGCTGGCAATAACTGACTTCTCAACAGAACCGTCAGCCTTAAGTGTAACAAGAAGTGAAAGATTGTCATGAGGTCTGTACATCTTCTCGATGATCTCATAATCAAATCCCTCTACTACTGTAAGTCCCTTGTCGTTCATTCCGCCATCAAGCATTCTCTGAGCGAGATTAGCCTGAAAAGCTCTGAAGATGTTTCCTGCTCCGAAGTGTACCCACTCAGGTGCCTCAACTGTCTTCTTTATCATGTCTTCCTTGTCAAAAGTAGGGAGATAATATCCTTTCTCTTTCCAAGTGCTATCTGTTGCTACGCTATTAGCATTTAATTTCATTGTTAACCCTTTCCGCTTTATCCTTTATCCCATATAACAAAGCTTATGTTTAAATTCCACGCTGATGTGACTTCTCAATAGCCTCCCAGAGACCGTTGATGTATGTTGCTCCGAGTGCTCTGTCATAAAGACCGTATCCGGGCATTGCTACTTCTCCCCAGATCATTCTTCCGTGGTCGGGACGGATAGGTCCGTCAAATCCTGTCTCGTAAAGAGCCTTAACTATCTCATACATATCGAATGTTCCGTCAGATGAAAGATGTGCTGACTCCTCGAAGTTTGTAGGTGAGATAAACTTAAGGTTACGAACGTGTGCAAAGTGAATTCTTCCCTCAAGTGCTCTGATCATGTGAGGAAGGTCGTTCTCAAGACTTGTTCCGTATGAACCTGAGCAGAATGTAACACCGTTGTGTACATCGTCTACAGCCTTCATAAGCTTAAGGATGTTTTTCTCATTGTTGATGATTCTGGGAAGTCCGAATACAGACCATGCAGGATCATCGGGATGGATAGCCATCTTGATATCATATTTGTTACATACGGGCATGATTGCCTTTAAGAAATATACGATGTTCTCGAAAAGCTTCTCTTCATCGATTCCCTTGTAGAGTTCAAAGAGCTCCTTAACGTGCTCCATACGCTCAGGCTCCCAACCGGGCATAACAGCTCCGTTTGTGTCACCTGCAAGTGACTCGAACATCTTCTCAGGGTCGATAGCATCGATTGCTTCCTGTGTATAAGCAAGAACCGTTGAACCATCGGGTCTCTTTCTGGCAAGCTCACTTCTTGTCCAGTCAAAAACGGGCATGAAGTTGTAGCATACCATGTGGATATCTTCTTTACCAAGGTTCTCAAGTGTCTTGATGTAATTATCTATATGCTGATCCCTCTCAGGTGTAGCTGCCTTGATGGCATCTGATACATTAACAGACTCGATACCTGCAATATGCATATTCTCAGCTGCAACTTCGTTCTTTAATGCCTTGATCTCGTCCTGCTCCCAGAGCTCACCGGCCTGCTTGTTGTAAAGAGTTGTGATAACTCCCTTTACACCGGGAACCTGTCTGATCTGCCATAACTTAACAGTGTCATATTTGCTGCCATACCAGCGAAGTGTCATTTCCATTGATACTAAGTACTCCCTTCGTCGAATAAAATCTAATTAAATAAAACAGTTTCCGAACGTTAATAATTCGTATACGTATACAATAACTTTTTAGGGCAAAAATTAGAATTGAATATTTTGTTTCACACCTTGCAAAAATTGCCACAGGTGTTTATTATGTATTTATTATGAAAAACAAATTAAGATCATCCTTTAACACAAGACAATACATGGTGTCTTCGGATTTCGAGGTTTACTACTATTCTGACAAGAACTTCAATACCTTGAAACCACACGCCCACGACTACTATGAATGTTACCTTTTCATCGAGGGCGATGTCACCATGGAAATATTCAACGCAGAGGGAGTGGCATCAAGATACAAGATGTCTCCGGGCGACCTCATGCTGGTTCCTCCCGGAATCATGCATCACGCCCTTATGAACAATCCCGAAGCGAACTACAGACGTTTCCTTTTCTGGATAAGCAAGAGCTGCTGTAACAGGCTCATGCAGGAATCCGTTGACTATATGTATCTGATTCAGAAAGCGGAAGCATTCCACAAGTACATATATCACATGACTCCCGCCCAGTTCCATATGATCGAGTCGAAATTCCTTCGTCTTCTCGAAGAAGTATCGAGCGAAAGATACGGAAGCTCGGCCTTTATACACCTGTGCCTGTGCGACCTCATCCTTACAATCAACAGAATCGTTTACGACGAAGAAAACATGAAGAACTCAAGCGATGAGCTTACTCTTTTCCAGAATATCATTTCATACATCGAAGGAAATATTGAGGAATCGCTCACACTTGACGATATTGCGGGCAAATTCTTTATAAGCAAATACTACGTTGCCCATCTGTTCAAGGATACGCTCGGCGTCTCGCTCCATCAGTATATTATAAAAAAGCGTCTCGATGAATGCCGAAACGCTATAACCGGCGGAGCAAGCATCACGGGAACATACGAGAAATTCGGCTTTAGGGACTATTCAAGTTTCTTTAAAGCATTTAAAAAAGAGTACGGTATGTCGCCGAAGGAGTACCAGAGTTTGTACTCGCACAACCTCATTCCGTAATACGGCGCGGCTTTATGCTTTTAGTGAAGCTGTTTAACACATAATAAACATCATTTATGATATAAGGTAAATGCTATGATACAGGATATTGCACCGGCACATCTTAACAATCACTACGATCCGGCAAAAATTGCGGACGAAAACTCAATAATCTTAGTCTTTTCGGATAAAAAAAATCTCTTAGGTCGCTTAGACAGCGCAACCAAAGAGATTTCTTTTCCACGATTAAAGGATTTTAAAACTATTGAAAAAGAAAAACTCACTTATCTTTTCAGTATTGATGACGAGGATTTCTTTCTATTATTGAATGATTCAGAAAACAAGGACTTCCTGAACTCTTCTGAAGTATCATCTTATGACTTTTACAACCTAAGAGATTTCAGAAGCATCTACTACTATCCGCAAACTTACGTCTATGCATCCTTTACGGCATATCAGCTTGCCGAATGGTATATGGTCACCAAATTCTGCGGAAAGTGCGGTGCAGAAAACGAACACTCTAAAAAAGAGCGCGCAATGATCTGCCCCAAATGCGGCAACATAATCTATCCCAGAATAAATCCCGCTGTGATAATCGGCGTAATCGACAAGGAAGCCAATAAACTCCTTGTTACAAGATACAAAGTCGGCTACGGCCACAACGCCCTAGTTGCGGGCTTCACAGAAATCGGTGAAACTCTTGAAGAAACCGTAAGCCGTGAAGTCATGGAGGAAGCCGGCATCCATGTAACCAACATCCGCTACTACAAGTCACAGCCATGGGGCATCGCAAGCGATATCCTCGTAGGCTTCTTCTGCGAAGTAACCGGAAGCCGCGAAATCACCATGGACAACAACGAGTTAAAATTCGCAAGCTGGCTCTCTCCCCAAGAGATCGAACTCCAGCCGCTTGAATACAGCCTTACCAATGAGATGATGAAGGTATTTAAAGAAGGAGATGTGCACTGAGTTAGTGTACATCTCCTTTTTTAATCATTATAATTCTTTTATATAATTCTTACTTCATTAACAGCATGTGCATCTACACCATGGATAACCTGCGCTTTCCCTACTCTTTCCCAAAATTCTTTTCGGTAATGATTAGTCTGAAGCTTAGATGATTCGTTCATCTCAAGCGGAATATTCCTTTGGATGGCACCTTCAATTATCCGATCAGCCATCTCAGTCATGTCTACTGACCATGTTTTTTGCTTCCTGAAAATCCTGTCAGGATGAGCAACCACATCAAAATATCCACTCTCAATTCCCTGTATCTGCGCATTTCCAAGGGCTATATATTCTTCACGGCATAGCTTCTCTTTATCCCAGGAAAAAGTATATTCCTCAGGGCCTGTCTCTGCCATGTGCTGCCCCAGCAGCAACATCTCAAAACTTTCTTTTGATTTGAGTTCTTTGTAATATCCTGCCTTGTCAAAAGACGGAAAATACTCAGTCTCCAAACCAATATGAACGCTTATTGCACTTTCATATTTCTGCTTTAATTCAAAAAGAGTATTAATATACTCATCGAGCTCAGAATACTTCATTCTATTCCCAAACGGATCTCCCGGAAATGGAGCATGATCCGTAAACCATATTCCCGAAGCCCCTAGAGATATTGCCTTTTTTATATATTCTTCGTCCGAAACATTTTCGGCATGTCCACAGCGAAATGTGTGTACATGAAAAATATCTTTTTCTCTGATGTCCATCTTCTTCAACCCCAAAATTTATTTTGCTATTGAGATTAAAGCCTCAATAGCCTTTATAATTTCAACACCATCCTCAGAAAAATCCTCATTTGGAACCCACTCTACTCTATACATTCCTTTATAATAGTTATAAACGCTTTCCATTCCCGTTTTCTCAGCATTATCTTTGTCTTCCTTTGTAAACTTGTTATCTATAACCATATTGGCCCTTAACACCTTTCATTCCCTATGCACTCTACATGCACGTCATATTGTAGCACAATATTTAACTTTTTGTAGACAGCCCTGCTCCAAAGCCATCCATTTAGAAGTGTAGATATTTCACCGTGAGACAACAACCTCTAAACGGATGGCTTTGAGATAGGGCGTGAAAAAAAGCTGTAACACTAACTTGTGCTACAGCCTTTTCTATTTTATTCCACCGCTTTAAGCAAGCTGCTTACGCAGTAAAGTGTCTGTCCGTTATATTCGACTCTTGACCAGCCGACATCGTTATTTATACCTGTTCGGGTTGCAGTCTCACCGGCCTTCAGTGTAGCTGCAACAGTTGCATCAGCATCGGTAACACTGGGCTTCGTTCTGAGGTTAGCCTCTTCTTTGGCTGTTACCGTCTCGTTGCAAGAAGCAAACTTAGTCTTAAGACCCGAGTTATCTTCTACAGGTGCAGCTGCCGACTGCTGCTTGGGTGCGTTTAGATCGGTCGTCAGATAGCTTGATATCGCATAAAGAGTCTTGCCGTTATAAGTTACTCTTGACCAGCCGCTTGGACTTGTTCCCGTACGCTGCGCAGTCTGGCCGTTCTGAAGCGTCTCAACAACATTACTGTCTGCTCCCTGGCTCGGCTTATTTCTTAAATTCGTCACGCTCTTAGCTGTGACTGTTTCATCCACAGGATCAAACTTCATAAGTGCTTCAACATCGGCAGAAGCAACTTCTCTCTCAGAAGTATCTTTTGCAGTCTCAGTTCCGTCATATCCAAAATATGCTACGTCTACGTCAACCTTCTTGCTGATTCCGTCAACGTCACCCTGATTGGTGTACTGCCACATTGCGCACTGACCGCCGTAAGCAGGTCCCTTTGCAATATTTGATGTATCCTGATTGTACCATGCCATCCAGATTTTATAAGACTTCTCAATCTGTGATGTATTCCACTTCGCATCCTCGGCAAGTTCTCCCTTTGATGCGTAGAAAATAGGCGTATATCCTGACTTGTGTATCTGCTCAAGGAATGCGATCGCAATATTACTTCTATCGTCCTTGGTAAGGTTAAACTGTCTGCTCGTCTCTTTTTCAAAGCCCTCGCAGTTATATCCTACGGGATATGTGATTGAATATTTTGCGATATAATCTTTTACCCAGTTAGCTTCTTCTATCGCTTCGTCCTTGGTTACAGCTGTGGAAAAAAAGTATGCTCCGACCTTAATACCGTTTTTCTCAGCTTCCTGCATATTGAACTTTGCGTTGGTATCGGGCTTGATTTCTCCCGATGCAGAATCCCTGTAACCGACTCTTACCATGGCAAAATCAATTCCTGTTCCCGCAACCTTGGCCCAGTCGATAGTTCCCTGGAACTTTGATACGTCTATTCCGTATGTCACCTTGGAATTCTCACCGACACTGCTTGCACTCACAAGTTCTTTGATATTGACATTTGCTCCCGTCTCCTTTGGAGCCGTTGTCTGTGGATCCGTTGCAGCTACCTCTTCCGAAGATGCTTCTGTTGCTGCTTCTTCCTCTTCAGAAGCTTCCGTTGTAGCCTCCACAGCAACCTCCTCTTCGGGAATTGATTCCTCGACCTCTGCTATATCAAGTTCTTCCTCTTCATCCTTTGAACCCTTAGACAGCAAAGAGCCAAGTAAAATACCTACAATAAGAAAAAGAACCGCTCCGCCTGCGATATAAATCTTTATAAGGTCTTCTTTTCTAAGACCTCTTCCCCTGCGATTTTTCCTGCCCCCTGTACTACCAAAACTGTTTTTCATAAAATACTCCTATATTTTCAGTGTGATGTCTGAACAAAAAGTTACATCATCTGCCGATCACCGATTGATAAATCTCATAGTCGTGTTCCGAGAAGTTCACTATTGTGATCTGCATATCATACCCCGAATTATCTGAAAGCCACGTTGTTATCGCACCAAGCGCCGTTTTTGCGGCAGCTTCCTTGGGATAACCGTAAACTCCCGTAGAGATTCCGGGAAAAGCGATGCTGTGAACATCATTTTCTTTTGCCAGCGAAAGCGAATTATAGTAGCAATTATACAGGTCAGTCTCGTCGCTCTCTGCGCCTGAATAGATCGGTCCGACCGTGTGAATCACATATTTGGCGGGAAGATTGTATCCCTTCGTAATCTTCGCTTCGCCCGTTCTGCATCCGTTAAGCCCTCTGCACTCGTTAAGAAGCCCGGGGCCTGCCGCTCTGTGAATCGCACCGTCTACTCCGCCGCCACCAAGAAGGCTTGAATTGGCGGCATTTACAATGGCATCAACTTTAAGTTTTGTGATATCTCCAACGTAAAATTCAATATTTTTCATTTTCAATGTCCCTCAGATAATGAAACTGCGATCAGTCATATCAAAAACCGCTATCTGCCAGTTCTAAAACAACTTTTTTATAAAATTCGGGAATATCGGAAACACCATCACCTTGCTTGCGGCTTAATCTGCACCTTCGCATATCAACCTCATCACAATGTGAGATTCCGCGTCCCGTATTGCTGTAAACTACGCCTTTAAAGTCACCCCACTTAACCGCGCGTGGAGCCAAAAGTCCGTCATTTTCGCCCTCAACAAGCCATACAACGAGACTTGTAAACCACAAAAACATATCCGCAAAAGGCGACTTCATCGCAAACGCATAGCTACGGTAATATGTCTCTTTTGAATCCGGATATTTCTCATTGAATTTCTCTGCTTCTTTAGTTGAAAAAGACTTAAATACGCTATATGAATCAGGATTCTTATCGCCAAGAATCTTAAATACAATATCAGTACATTTTCCCGCAAATCTCACAAGAAAATCCGGAAGTTTAAGTAGTTTATCCACAGTAACAGAACCATGATGCGGCGTACTCATGGTAGTTACCGATGCAATCTTGTCACCAAGGCCGTATTTCGAAATCGCGCACCTGATATCAAGTCCGCCCTTTGAATGCGCAATAACATTTAACTTGGGCGCACCGGTCTCCTCTAAAATATCTTTTATCCTGTCTGCCAGAACCTTCGCATTTGTCTCTATAGCCGCATTGCTGTCCTGATTTCCGTAGAATATACGACAACCGGACTCCTCCAGCTTGGCAGGTATTCTTCCCCAATAGTTTAAATACTTATGATCCCTAAAGCCCATTCCATGCACCATCAGGATCGGGTATCTAAGTTCCGCCATCAACTACCTCTTTTTCAAAAAAACAACAGGTCAATCCTTCTTAAGATAGATCAAATGATAAGCCGCACCTACGCAGATACCGCCGCCCACGATGTTTCCGAGCGTTACAGGTATAAGGTTGGTGACAAAAAATCCCAAAACAGACAGTCCGTCTGCAGGAATGCCATGTACATATGACGCAAGAAATCCTGCGGGAATAAAGTACATATTGGCAACGCAGTGCTCAAATCCGCAAATAATAAAGAGCATAACGGGAAGCCAGAGCGCAAACACCTTGCCGGCAAGCTCATCTGCTGCAAAAGAGCACCAAACAGCCATGCATACAAGAACGTTGCAAAGGATTCCGCGTAAAAAAGCATCTCCAAATGAAATGGTTGATTTTGTGACAGCCGTTTTTACCACCTGAGTGGCAAGATTGCCGTCATTAAATGAATATATATGGCTAAAAGCAGCAAGTGCCGCGATCAAAAAACCTCCGACCATATTTCCGATATATACGATTATCCAGTTTCTGATCATTCCTTTAGCTGTAGCTTTCTTTGATAAAACAGGTATTGTAATAAGACAGTTTCCTGTAAAAAGTTCAGCTCCTCCAACAAGCACCATAAAAAGACCGATTGGGAATACAACAGAGCTGATAACCCTTGCGCTTGACGGATCTGCCGCGCAACTTGATGCAATCTGGCTTCCGAGACCGCCGAGTGCTATAAAAGAGCCCGCAAGAATGGCAAGCATAAAAGTTTGCAAAAATTTTCCTTCTGTCTTTCCCTTTCCGACTACTTCATACTTTGCTGCTATCTCTGCAGGTGATTTCATTATAATTTTCCTCCAAAAAAACTTTTCTTCATAATTCGACTATCTGATTATAGACCTCTTTTGCCATATTGAAAAGAAGCCGCACCCTGTTTTTTTCAAGGTACGGCTTCTTAATTATCTGTTCTTATTATATATCGTCAAAAGCCCGCGCATCAGCAGATCCGGATCTCTTATAACTTCCGCATCCATCCACTCTGCTACAGCTTCTGACCATCCCCCTGTTATGACAACCTTTAAGTCATCATAACCATGCTCTTTAATGACTTTTTTTATCAGCCCCGTGAGCATTATTCCTGTTCCTGCCACGACTCCCGATATCATATTCGATTCGGTATCCGTTCCAAGAAGCTTATTTGTCTTACGTGCTGTAAGTTGTGGGAGTTTCGAAGTTCTTTGTGCCTCTGCATCAAGCGACAGCTGAACTCCGGGACATATCATCCCCCCTACGAGTCTTGCTTTCTCATCAGCAACCGTTATTGTCGTGCATGTTCCCAGATCACATACCATTACAGGGCATCCATACTCTGAAACTGCAGCCGCAAGATCTGCAACCCGATCAAATCCCAAGCAGGAAGTGTCATATCTTGATACGTCTATTCCTGTGTTCATTGTGGTGTTTGGAATCATTGCATCTTTACCTGTTATCTTCTTCAGTGCCCCTGCTGCCTTATCCGTCATCTCAGTGACAACGCTTGATAAAACTGAGCCGTCAAATGATCTTTCTTTTAATCCTGCCTTACTTATCAGGTCTGCAAATCCTTCCGCAATCTCATCTTCAGAAAAATCCCTGTCAGACTTAAGTCTTCCAAGTTCTCTATATTCAGATCCGTCAAAAAAACCTATGACAATATTTGAGTTACCGATATCTACAGCTAAAACTCCGCTCATGAAAATCGCCTTTTAATTAACCCCTGTGAAGTGCCTTGGAAAGTACCATTGCAAGTGTGCCTCCCAAAACGCATCCGACAACAGCCTCAATCGTTGCCTGAACGCCTACCATTCCGATAACGAATGCCATAGGTGTTGTAGCATTGTAATTAGCTGCAAGTCCCTGTACAAATTCAGTATTAAAGAAGAACAGGCAAAGTGAGCCCATGAAGAATGCCGTATTAAGAAGAGGCATAAGGGCGCCTGTTATATAGTAGGAAGCTGTCTTGAGCTTGCCCTTGTGTATAAGCTTATAAACAAATGATGTAACCGCTGCATCAAGAAATCTTGCAACAACTGCTGTCACAAACACTCCGAAAGGATTGATGTTAAAGAGTGTTGAAAGAAGTCCGCTTGATCCGTTGAGCGCACCAATAAAACTGTTGATACCAAATGCAAGGCCACAGATAATGCCTGCAACAGGTCCAATCAGCATAGATGCAAGTGCAACCGGAACGGTTACGATTGAAACTTTCAGTAAAGGTGTGGGAATTGTGCCTAAAAAAGTGTTACCCATGATGATGGTAACGGCAACAAGAAGTGCAGTCTCTACCATGTACTGCGTCTTTTTGCTCAGTCCGCCTAACTCCTCAGTCTTGCGGCTAAGTGATGATGTACTATCCATTTTTAATTCTCCTTAAATAATGCTGCAGTTTCAGTTCATACTAAATACCGCGCACCATAAATATATCACAGAAAAGTTTTTTTGCAAGCAGAAAAAAATGTACCGAATTTTAATACAAAAATAAATCACTGAGATGTATGATCTGAACTGCCTTTCAGACGCTTATGTGCTTCTTTGTAAACCTCACTTTCTGCCCTCATGCCTATTACAATAACGCACATTACATTGCCTATGTACTTCAGCTGATATACAATTCTGATCCCGCTCTGGCGTAATTTAATCTTAAAACATCCCGATAATTTTGAATCTTTATGATTACCTAAAGGTTTACCATACCCTCCTTCGCTCTCTGCTACAGGATTTTGAACCACCTTATCTAAAGCTTTAATAACTAACTTTTGTTGTGATCCATCAAGCTTTTCATATCCTTCTTGGCTGCTGAAGAATACTCAAGTTGCCATTTACTCAAACTCAACATCCTCCATAGCATCTATTTCTTCTTGAGTTATTCCAAGCTCAGACATCATCTCTTTGCCGCTGATTGTTTTTGAAAAATCCTCTTGCTCCAGTCTCTCAAGGGTAAGCTGAATGAGTTCATAATCCTCGGCCATATCCATCAGCCTTTTATATTCCTGCGGAGAAAGAAGCACCGCTTCAGGTTCATTATTTTTAATTACAACCTTTGAAATTCCCTTCTTTACTTCACTAAATATCTTTCCGGCCTGTCCACGATTAAAAAGCGAAATGGGAATCATATTTTCAAGAGCATAAACCATGTTCTGCATTAATCATACCTCACTTTCTATCCTCAAATTATCATTTGTACACTTTTTTGTCAACTTATATATCTATAAATATATCAACATATTTTATTGAATAATACAAAAAATCCCATCGGACGGGAGATATGTAATCCGATGAGATTTTTTATGAGATTGTAATGAGATAATATATTATAAAAAGCCTGTAAAAGCTTTTTATACGCTGTATTGTTTCTTTTATGCTTTTAGATGAGCTTCTCTACATATTCCGCTACATCTTCCATCTTCTGTGTAGGCTCAAAGCGGGCAACGACATTGCCGTCTCTGTCAATGACAAACTTAGTGAAATTCCACTTTATATCAGGATTATTCTTGTAATCCTTATCAATCTTCTTAAGCATTACATTCATAGCCAGCGCAGCTGCACCCTTCCCGAATCCTTCAAAACCTTTCTGCTCCTTAAGGAACTTGTAGAGTTCAAGCTGGTTTTCGCCGTTTACATCAGATTTTTTCATCTGAGGGAACTTTGTATTGTAGTGAAGCTGGCAGAATTCGTGGATCTCCTCATCGGTTCCCGGTGTCTGACCCGCGAACTGATTGCATGGAATATCAAGAACCTCAAATCCGTTATCGTGGAACTTCTCATACATAGCCTCAATATCCTTGTAATGAGGTGTGAAACCGCATCCTGTAGCGGTATTAACAACAAGAACAACTTTTCCTTTATATGCATCAAGCTTAACTTCATTGCCCTGAGCATCGGTTACTGAATAATCATAAAATCCCATGATATTACCTCCGTTTTGAAACAATGTTAATGGGTTTTCGTTTTAATTTAATAAAATTATATTGTATGCAATTTAAAATGTCAATTACTTTTTTTATAAAAAAAATATGAACTATTCCCTCCTTTACATCCCTAACAAAATCGCGGTATACTCAAAGCGAATTTACTGAAATTACTGCATATTGTGATTGGAGAAACGATGTTAAAGGGAAAAAATGTAATTCTGGGTGTTACAGGCGGAATTGCCGCATATAAGTCAGCAGATCTTGCTTCAAAGCTCGTAAAGGCACATGCAAATGTAGATGTTATCATGACAGAGAATGCAACAGAGTTTATAACTCCGCTGACATTCGAAGCACTTACTCATACAAGGTGCATAACAGGCACTTTTGAACGAAATCATCCTATGGAAGTTGAGCACATCGCACTTGCGGACAAAGCAGACGTACTTGTCATCGCTCCCGCAACCGCCAATTGCATCGCAAAGCTTGCAAACGGAATCGCTGATGACATGCTGACAACAACAGCTCTTGCGTGCACATGCAAGAAGATCATCGCTCCTGCCATGAACACCAAGATGTTCGAAAATCCCATAACACAGAAGAATATAGAAACTCTTAAAAGCTACGGCTACATTATAGTAACTCCCGGCGAAGGTTTCCTTGCCTGCGGTACTGTCGGAAAAGGCCGCATGGAAGAACCTGCAAAGATCCTTGATGAGATAATATACGAAATAGCCTGTCCAAAAGACATGGAAGGCATAAACCTTCTTGTTACGGCAGGTCCCACAAGAGAAGCACTCGATCCCGTCCGCTATATCACCAACCACTCTTCCGGCAAGATGGGCTACGCCATTGCTACCGCTGCCGCACGCAGAGGTGCAAATGTAACTCTCGTATCGGGAAAGACCAATCTGGAAGTGCCTTCTCACCTTAATTTCGTGAGCATCTCTTCCGCAAAAGACATGTATGAAGCCGTGACTCAGCGCTCAAACGAGCAGGATATCATTATCAAAGCCGCTGCCGTTGCTGACTACACTCCCGCTAACTACGTAGACGACAAGATAAAAAAGAGTGCTCAAAAAGGTGACCTTGCTATTCAGCTTAAGCCAACCGACGATATACTTGCGTATCTTGGAAAAAATAAAAAGAAAGGCCAGATATTATGCGGTTTTTCAATGGAGACAAAAGACCTTCTTGAAAACTCAAGAAAAAAACTTGAAAAAAAGAACCTTGATATGATCTGCGCCAACAACTTAAAAGTCGAAGGCGCAGGCTTTGAAGTAGATACAAACGTACTTACTCTTATAACATCGTCCGATGAAAAAGAACTTGGAATCATGAGTAAAGCTGACGCCGCAAATATTCTTTTATCGGAACTTTTAAAAATGCGATCATGATTTAATTTACAAATATATTTTCTCTGTTCTTGAAATAAATATTATTTACAAAGATCATGATCACACCGACAACCGTGCTTGCAACCATAGTTGTAATTTCACCATTCGATGAAAGCGCAAACGCGATAGCAATCAGATTAACCACCACAACTAGTGAATATGCGATAAGCACAAACTTTCTTGCATCGCTTTTTCTCTTAATAATCTTGATTGCTGCAATAAAGTCGATGGCGCCTGTTATTAAGAAGAGAATCGCAAGCACCGTATATGCAGAAGACACTCCGGTCAGCGCAAAACAGCCAAGTCCTGAAACAACATTGGCAAGTCCGCCAAGCCACAGCGCAAAATATCCAAGGAAATCTGCCCACTTAGTTCCAAGCCTTGGCTCTGCCTGAACATTCTGATAAGCACCATTCCCCATCATCGGCTGCGAAACCACCTGCTCATTCCCCGTAAGCGGAGTCTGACAACTCGGACATATAGCAATCCCATCTTCAACCATCGCTCCACATCTGTTACATACTCTCATACGAATCCTCCTCATGTAAGTTTAAGTTGTTATACGAGAAGCCCCTCAGATAGCCATAGCATCCTGCCCGCCCCCGGCATTTCCAATCACAACTCTCGCATTTATGATAATTATTCTACGTTATATTAATATGCTACCATACCAATTCCCCTCAGAAAAGCAATTCTTACAACATTCCGCAACTTTTTGCATTTTTATTCATATCCATAGCAAAGCTTTTTTCTATATAAGAAAAGCAACTACCCATTATTGCACTCAGAAGAAGTACTGCCGTATCCTGCGCAGGCTGGAAGGGTATATTGCTGATTTTTTAGTATGTGAGTATTTTGCCATATTCATGAGTATAAAAAAGTAGAACTGCTTGTTCCGCTTTCGCTCCACCTGTCTGAGCCCATTTATGGGCGAGTTTGGAGCGAGGAACAAACAGTTCTGCTTTTTTATGCCATGAATATCAAAATACGAACCCACTAAAAAATCGGCAATATACCCGTCAGCCTACGCAGGATACGGCAGTACTTCCCCCTTTTACTTATCGCGCACAGCCTTGATAATCCCTGCGATAGCTCCAAAGAGCATAGCTGCAACGGGCCAGATGATCCATGTTGTTTCCCACTTGTCGGTCAAAAAGCTGACTCCAAGGAATACAGCTACGATTATAGGCCAGTATATTGCTGCAACCTTACCTGTAATCTTATTAAGTCTTTTTCCGCTCGGAGTGTAGTCCTCTTCCTGAAGCACCTTATTGCATGCATCAACAACCGCATTTCCTCTTATTATCATATTTACACCGACAGATACCATGATAAAAAGCACGCCTACCATAAGACTTGTAAGTTCTCCGCCGGGATTCATCATACTTGTTGCAAGAAGCGGTACACAGCTAAGGATGCACATAATAACACCGATTGCGATAAAGCTGCTCTTTTTCTTTTCAAAGCGGGATTTTTTTTCCCTGAGCATGCCGTCTACGCCGTAAGCAGTGTCAATCTCCTCTTTTTCAAGATACTCAAAAGGCTTAAGGTCTTTATCTGTTGTTATAAAGATAAAGACACCTGCAGCTACCATGAACAAAAAAATCACTATTCCGCCAACACCTGCAATATTATCGGGGCACAAGCCATATTGACTGAGAGTTGAGAGTGCCATCATCACAACAGGTGATGCTATGCAGAGAGATACGCCAAGCGCTATAAGTGGATTGGTTCTCTCCACCGCATCTATATATGATGTTGCAGTTTCCATTGTCACAAGCTTTTTGGGGCTGTAATCTCCCTCATATTCCATAAGCTCGCCTTCTCCGGTCTGCTCGATATCATCCTTTAATAAGTAATCCGTGCTGACGCCAAAGATCTTAGACATCATAAGTATTCTGTTAAGATCGGGTGTCGACTGTGCACTTTCCCATTTTGAAACAGCCTGTCTTGATACTTCAAGTTTATCTGCAAGTTCTTCCTGAGATAAACCAAGTTTTTTTCTTTCATTGATAATCTTATCCGCTAAAATCATTTTCTTTTCCTCCAAAATTTTTTTCGGTTGTTTGTTATGGGTCAAGATTACAAAAAAGTATGGTTGCTATCTATAAAGTCTACTTTGAAATTTGTCAACCGGCGGTTGCATATAGCGCAAATAGTGGTTTTGCGGCATCTTTCTCTTCTCGGGTATATGCCCCAAATCTGTACAAATAATAAAACAATTAAAAAAAACAAAAATTACTTTTACATCTATTGATATCACAAAAAAACGATGATAATGTGGAATTATAACAACATAAAGTCGCACCCCCTTCAAGGAGGCATCATATGATTAAAAGTCTTAGAACCAAAATTCTTTCATGTTTCTTCCTTTTAGCCTTAGTCATGATCATAGGCGTAGTTCTTATTGCAATCAGTTTCCAGGACGCCGTAGATGCGGCAAATACCATGTCTGGTACATATCTGTCAATTGAACGAGACTTTGGAGACGCCAACACCAATCTGCAGAATCTAGTAAAAAGATTCTTCCTTGTCCAGGCTATGGCTCCCACAGGCGCTATGGATACCGACGAAGGTGTTGCATCAATGGTAGATCCCGGCAAACCTGAGCAGGAAGCATTGCAAGCTGCCCTTGACGATCTGGGTGTGCAGGTTCAAAAAGTAAATGATCCCGATTTCACCTCGGAATACAATACAATGTATTCAGCAGGAAGTCTTTTCCTTTCCACATATAAAGAAATGGAAACAATGTTCTACTCAAAACAATACTCAGAATCCTATGACCTTTATTTTGCAAACTGCCACGAAGCAATACTTACATACGAGGATAATGTCACTCTTATGAAAGAACAGCTTCAGGTTCTCGTAGATAAAAACACCGCAACCTTAAAAGCGGCTGAGAAAAGCGTTCATAAATCTATTATAATTGGTTCCATTCTTTCAACAATCGTAGCTGTAATCGGAGTTTATGTCGTAAACAAGACAATTTCTCCTTTGCGCTCAGCTTCAAAAGAACTTGACGAAATACTTTCCGCCATGAATGCGGGAAATGCGAATCTTTCACGTCGTATAGAAAACACCTCGACAGACGAAGTCGGAGTACTTGTTTCAGGAATAAACAATTTCCTTACAACCCTGCAGGATATTATCGTAAAGATCAAATCCGAATCGGGGCATATTTATTCATCTGTTGAAAACACTGTCGGTCTGGTCAACACTTCCAAAGAAGATGTCAGCAACGTATCCGCGGTTATGGAAGAACTTACGGCAAGTATGGAGACCGCAAACAATACACTTATTTCTCTTAATAACGGAGCAAAAGATGTAAATACCGCTGTCGGACAGGTATCCGATCAGGTTGCAGCCGGTAACCAGCGCGTATCGGATATCAAAGATCATGCAACAGTAATCCGCGAAAACACCGAAAAGAAGAGAAATTCCACAAACGAGATGGTTTCTTCCATAAAGGACGGGCTTGAGAGCTCTATCGAAGACAGTAAAAACGTTGCACAGATTCAGACTCTTACCGAAGATATCCTCTCAATCGCTTCGCAGACCAACCTCCTTGCTCTCAACGCATCCATAGAAGCTGCAAGAGCAGGCGATGCAGGAAAAGGATTTGCGGTTGTTGCAGATGAGATCAGACAACTTGCCGAGCACAGTAAAGATACCGCAAACTCCATTCAGGAAATCAGTAATCAGGTTATTTCCGCAGTTGAATCACTTGCAAAAGATTCAAACGAGATGCTCACATATGTAAGCGAATCGGTACTTGCGGACTACGATGAATTTGAAGATGTTGCACAGCAGTACTATCAGGACGCAGAGGATATCAACCAGGTGCTTAAGTCGGTAAACGAAAACACTGTTGTTCTTAACAACACAATCGGTGAAATGGCAGAACAGATTGACAACATCTCACACGTTATCAGCGACTGTACAACAGGAGTTTCAGATGCAACAGAGAGCACTACCGGAATCCTTGCTTCCATCACTACAATTCACGATGATTCCGAGAGTAACAGAGAAGTATCTGAACGTCTTCAGGAAGAAGTTAACCGCTTCTCTTCCTCCGAAGAATAATAAGACTTATAGAAAAGACAAGGTTTTTGGACCTTGTCTTTTTTCTTAATTACTTATATATTCTCCATCCGGCGTAACATCACTTCCCATATCCGGAAGTTCACCCGTATGCGATACGTACATTGAACTGCCAACTTTATGGAATGCCACATATGCTTCCGAAGCCTCATCAACACATGCTATCGCCGTATCCTCCGATACAAAATACGCTGTACCTGAACAATCTCCGGTATTTACGGTATAGATAAAAAATCCTTCAAATGAAAAACCTTCTTTGGTCTGATCACTTATCTCAATATCACCTGCGGAATTCTCAATTTCTATTCTCTGCCAATCACCTTCAAAATTCTTGGCCTTGGAGACGGATTTTCTTTTGGCATACAAAGAAGGAATATCTTTTTCTACAATGTAATCCGATGACAGGCTGCCACCTTTACCTGTTCCGTTAAGATCTCGCTGCGAAACCACTCTGACTGAAGAGTCTTCCTCCGCTTCCTCTGTTTCTTCTGTTTCCTCTTCCCCAACTACCAATGCATTCTCAAATGAATACATATCGTCGTCCGAAGAATCGGATTTACCCGCGCATCCACAAACTAGCATCGCGGAAATAACTGATGTCAAAATTACTTTACTACATTTCATTCCGACCCCCTAGAAACAAATCGGCCCATCAGTGCAAAACATCTTTTATACGTCGTACAGCGTCATCCAAGCCATTCTCGGCTCTGACTTTCTTAGAAATCTCCTCTGCTCTTTCTTTTTTGAAATAATATGAAGAATTCATTTCGTCAAGCACATCCATTATTGCTCTCTTGCTGACTTTGCTAACTTTTACCATCTTGGTCGCTATTCCGAGATCGTTTAACTTGATCGCATACTTAACATGCTCCGCCATGTACGGAATAGGTATCGACGGAACCCCATAAACCATGGAAGCAGCACAAGTGCCAAAGCCGCAATGATGAATAACATATCTTGAACGACTAAATAACCAGCTATGCGGAACATCTCCGCATGACATAATACTGTCAGGAAGCTTGTAATTGGTCGCTATACTCTTCTGGAATCCCTGAATGATCACCTTTGTATCAGTTGCTTCGAATGCCTTAATGAATTTATCAAGCTTATCAGCAACAACATCATCCTCATAGGACATTGAACCAAATGACAGAACTACAGGCTTATCACCTGTTTCCATAAAGTTCTTAAGCTTCTCATCGGGAACAAAATCAACATCATCTTCATACCAAAAACCTGTAACAACGTTCTTGGCTTCCCAGTAAGGATTTCTGTCATTAACAGTCCTGCTGATCGGCATAAGATTGAGCCTGTCTGAAAAGAGCTCATCTACAGATTTAATTGGTCTGAGACCATATATTTTTCTCAAATTATTAAAGGGTTTTATTGCCCTGTTAGATCCAAAATTCTCCAGAACCTTCTCTGAAACGGTCTGCTGTCTGAGTTTCTCGGGAATTGATTCTTTCTGAAGCGTTACATTTATCGTGGGAATACCTAAGGCCTCGGCTTCTACAGCACCAATCATAGTATGGCCTACAATAACCATATCTCTTCCCTTGCAAGCATTCAAAATATCATGAGTTGCATTTTGGAAGAAGTCAGCAACAAATTCCTGCTCCCTCATTGCACTCATGGGATTGGTACCGTTGCCTCTTATCGCAGCCATTTCTCTCTCAATATTTATATTGGAACCTATGGGAACAAATTTTACTCCTGCCTCTTCGACAAGATCCTTCCAGTGCGGATGTGTTCCAATAATTGTGTCGATTCCTTCTTCTATCAGCTTCCTTGCCAAATAGATATACAGCTGAACATCCCCACGCGTTCCCATTGTAAAAATCGCGATTTTGCTCATTTCAGTTTCCTTTATAAAATATTTTTATCCAATGTTTTTACACTGGATAGCTCAAAACAACAGATTTCGGCAATCCTATCATCAGAGCTTAACATGTATAATTATGATACCCGTCTTCTTCCAGTAAATCAAATACTTTATCGCTGATTTCCTTACTTTTTTCAGTTACAACGCCAAAATCGCATATAATATCCACTTTTTTGGATTGATTACGGCCTTTTTCGCATAAAATAAGGATTTTCGCACAATAAACAGCAACTGTTTCTTTGGGAATGAGTTTATAAATATACTTATTTTTATCATACCCCACAAAAACACTTACTTCAACTACCGGATGATTTCCCTCCGGAGAACCATCGAAAAAAAGTTTTTCTTCTATTATTTTATCATCAAAAATGAAATTTGTCAGATTATTGTCTTGTAAAAGCGTATCTCAAACGTCGTTCCCACGCCTTCGGTGCTACTTACACGAATTTCGCCGTGCTGGTCTTCCATTATCGCTTTTGAAAGAGCAAGACCTATGCCTACACTGTCTTTTCCGGAATTCTTCCCCTTGTAAAAGCGCTTAAATATGTGTGGGAGGTCTTCCTTAGCTATTCCGCAGCCTGTATCTTTTATCTTTATCTGTGAAAAAAGATTTGTATCCGATGTCTCTATTTCGAGTCTTCCGCCTGCCTCCATGTGCTCAAAGCAATTCTTTATGATGTTCCTTATTGCTTCAAGAGTCCAGTTGATATCGCAATTAAGCGTTATGTCGGTGCTTTCGACTTTAGTTTCAATATCTTTTAACTCCATCTGAATTTCAAAGGGCTTGAGGGCAGATTCTATGAGGTCTTTTGCTGTGATTGCCTCTTTTTTTAACTCTATTGTTCCGGCGTCAAGTTTCGACAACTTAAGAAGTGTCTGTACCAGCCAGTTCATCCTGTCAAGCTGGTTACTCTGCGTCGCAAGGAACTCTTCTCTCTTTGCGGGATCGTCCTCACTCTTTAACAGGTCGTTCATGACCATCATTGATGTGAGCGGCGTTTTGAGCTGGTGACTGATATCCGCGATGGCATCGGCAAGTCTTACCTTGTCTTTTTTCAAAAGTTCATTCTGGAAACTCAGAATTGAAGCTGCCTTGTATATATTAGTCCTAAGTATTGAAACTTCGCCTTCTTCCTGCTCTTCTGTCTCAGGAAGCGTTCCTCCTGCAAGTACAAGTGTCAGATAGTCGTTAAGGCGCTCCAATGCTTCATAGCGCTTTTTGGTTATATGGGCAAAATAGGCTGTGAGCGCCACGCCAAAGATAAGAATTAAGAATACGGCTTTTATGCCGGCAAAAATATAGGCACATAGTGAAAATATCAATGTGCCTGCAAAACCTAGGAGTATTAAGTTTCGGAAGTCTTTATTTTTTAGCATGTTTTTGGTCTCTTGGGGACGGGGTTTGTGGTCCATTAAGCATGGTTTGGTCTCTTGGGGACGGGGTTTGTGGTCCATTACATCACAATATATCCGAGTCCGCGAACAGTCTTAATGATCTGCGGATTTGTCGGATCTTCTTCTATCTTGTCACGGAGTCTCTTTATATAGACCGTGAGTGTGTTGTCGTTCACGAAATCGCCGCTGACATCCCACATGTCTTCCAAAAGTGATTTCCTTGAAAGAACTATTCCTCTGTTGTTGCAAAAAGCAAGGAGAAGTCTGTACTCAAGAGCTGTGAGCTCGATTGTTTCTTCGGTTTCGGTGCCACTTTTTAGTCTTGTGACTTTTGCTTCATTTGTATATATGGTGATGTTGGCAAGTTTTACTGTGGCCATGGTGGTTGTTGTTCTCAACGCCGGATTGCTGTTTTGTGTGTTATCGCTTTGGCCGCTGTCACCTTGATTATTGGCATTCGTAGCACTGCTTCTTCGAAGAACCGCTCTAATCCTCGCCATGAGCTCGTTTACTCTGAATGGTTTGCATATATAATCGTCCGCGCCAAGTTCAAGTCCCATGACTACATTTACTTCCGCATCGGATGCAGTCAGAAATATCACAGGAACATTGCCGCTCTTCTTAATCATCTTGCAAATATCGTAGCCGTTTCCATCGGGCAGGTTTATATCAAGGATGGCGAGTCCATACTCATCGGGCTTCCAGTTATTTCGCGCTTCTTCGCATGTTGTTGCATGCGCAACCACGTAGCCTTCCTTCTCAAGCGAATACTTAAGCCCCATACCTATGGCATCATCGTCTTCCAGCAAAAAAATCGTTGTATTCATGTTTATTTCTCCTACCAACTACTTTATCACAATACCGCTACTTATGTGAATTGTGCAGGCGGAAGTTCTTTCAAGAGAAGGGGGATTGGCTATAGGGGAAGTTTTTTAGCCAATCGTCTTCTTTCTTGAAAGAACTGTCCTTGTCTGCCCATATACATTTTTCTTAATTATAGGCAGTGGATTTTTTTATGTCTCATCTGCTCATTTTTATGTATTATCCATTATAGTCAGTGAAAAAATCCGGCATTGCCTTTATTTTTCTAATCCCTTCGCCTATAATGCCTGACCATTGGCATAGTCCCTTAATTATGAGCAGTTCATTTTTCAATTTCTCAACTGCTCATATCCCATCATCATCCATTATGGTCAGTAGAAAAAGTCCGGAGCCAACTGCTCTTTTCTGCCCTTTTTGGGTTTTAAGCAGTGAAAACTTCAGATTTTCTCTCTAAAGAGGCAAAAATCGCCTGCTCATATAAGCATTTTAAAAAGAATGGTCAGTATAAACTTTTTCATTAGACCTTTTTTTCATTTGCCCCCATCTGACATCATTAGCCTCATTATCTCTTGGCTACCGGCTTTTTATTGTTCAAACTTATAACGAAACGTACTATCTAGGCAATTCCCCAAGTCTCTTGCTCTCAATCCCCAATAATGTTCAAGATTACTACCAAAAGAACCAGCACCACGGCGAAAGAGCACATTGCCAAAAGCATGTATCCAGTCCTTTTCTGTGCTATTTTGGGGTGCTTTTTTCCAAGGATATATATCGGTATCATAAAAAGAGATTCAAATATGATCATGCCGATTATGAATCTGACGGCTTTCTTCAGATTGCCAATACCCCAATTTCCGCTAAACAAGCCAAACACCGCGCCGGTCAGTACGATAGCGCAGGTAGTTCCGATGACGCACTGTTTCAGGTCATATATATTGCCGTCTCTGTCAAGGCTCCAGCCCAGTTTTCCGGCTATTATCTTCTTTTCTTCATGTGCGATCTCTTTGGCAACATCAAGAAAGGCATTGCCCTTCTTTTCTTCTTCCTCAATGTAGTTCCAGTATATTTCGGGGTCAAAAGAATCTATTTCAAGCGAATCATCTTTTATTTTTTTGCAAAGATTTATTGAGCCCTGCAATTCTTTCATCTGCTCACAAAGTTTTTGAAGATTATCCGCAAATACCGAATCAACCGGTCTTGCGCCGTCAAAAAGATCTGCTATATCACTTACGGACAAACCTGCCTTGCGGAATATGATTATCTTCTTCAAGCGCTCAACATCTTCTAAAGAGTAATCCCTGTAACGATTGCCTTCACGCTGCGGATTTATGAGCCCTTCCTTTTCGTAAAATCTAATTGTGGCTCTGGGAACTTCTAAGATTTCCTCGACTTCTTTGATTGTCAATTGTGCTGCCTCCTTATTAATCATGTTTTTGAAAAAGCGGATACATAGCATTAAATTGTTTTTCATTTGAATACATCCCAAATGCAATTGTCCGTTTTTCGAAACTATAAGCTGTAAAGAAGGTTTACAGTCAAGACTTTTTTCCATAAATCAGCAAAAGCTGTCATACTGATTTAGTATAACAGCTTCTCTGTCTAAACAAATATAAAGCTCACTTGCTCAGGCCTTATTTCCCGAAACTTTATATGAATACTCAAGAAGTCCGATGTTGAGAACCGCAAAGATCAGGAGATACACGGGCATAATCCCGATGCCGATATGCTGCTGGATGATTCCGAAAACGGTGGGCATGAAGGTGCTGCCAACGTAGGCGGATGACATCTGAAGGCCGATGACGGCGGCGCTGTATTCTTTGCCGAACTTCTCGGGAGCCATGTGCTGTATCGAAGGATAGACGGGCCCCATGCCGGTTCCGATAATCACAAAACCTGCTGCCGCGAGAACATATCCGCTAACAGGGAGCATAATAATTATTATTCCAAGAATTTCTATCGCGATTCCGACTCTGATAAGCAGCTTGTCACCCAGTCTGTCGGACACAAAGCCTGAGATCAGCCTTCCAAGCATGAGGCCTGCGAAGATCAGTGACCCGAAAGATGCGATCATTCCGTCTGAAAGTCCCTCTTTTGTCCCCGCAAAATAACTTGATGTCCAGAGAAAGCAAGTGCACTCGCCGGAACAGTATGCATAAAATGCGATAAGCGTGGGAATTACACCCGGAACAAAAATTGTTTTCCTGATACCGACTGATTGCACACTATCTTCGCCTGTCTTGTTATCATTTTTTGCCCACAAAGGCAAAGACAGCACTACCACGATCATTATCGCCGTCTGAATGTACGCCGTCCATCTGTAGCCCTGATTCCACTTTGCATGCTTCAAGGCAAGTGCCATGATATTAGGGCTTATAACGGCTCCTACTCCGTAGAAGCAATGCAAAAAATTCATCACGGACGACGGGTAATTATTTGCAACATAATGATTTATTGAAGCGTCGATTGCGCCGGCTCCAAGGCCGTACGGTATAGCAAACAGAAACAATATCGCATATGAGTTTGCAAAAGAAAAACCAAAGAGTCCCACGATTGAAAGAAAAATCGAGAACACCACTATATTTTTTGTATGGAATTTCCTGATAAATCTGGGGCTGAACAGAGCAGAAATTATGGTCAAAAAAGAAATCGACATCGATACATATCCCGCATAAGATGAGGGCACGCCAAAGGCGACCTGCATAGTCGGCCAGCCCGAACCAAGGAGTGAATCGGGAAGTCCCAGACTTACAAATATAAAATAAATTACAGCCAATAATAACGAATACATAGTTTATACCTGATTATCAACAGCGCTTCCCTTTATATCATCTGTAACAAGAAAGTTACTGTTAAGGATATTGGTAATTGCCGAATTTACCGCACTCTGCGCATCTTCAAGTGAAGTAGCATCGGGGATCACTATCTTCTGAGACACATTATCGGGATCCAGCAAAAGAGCTTCCGTACGCTCTCTTCTTGCGATAGCTTTTTTCACATCAGCGCTTGTCTTCTCGCCCAATTCAGCATGTTCTCTTATATTGGCGATCATCTCCTGTTGCATTGCTTCTTTTTCAAGCTTTCTGGCTTCTTCCTTCTTCTCTTCTTTCTTTTCTTCCGCAGCTTTCTTGGCCTCTTCTTCGCGCTCTTTTTCTTCTTCGTCAAGGTGGTTTACGGCTTCATTTGCAAGAATTTCGATTACTTCTCTTGTGGAAGTATCCATAATTTTCTCGGCCTCCTTCTGTGCTTTCAGCATGTTGAGAGACTCTGCGCGTTTAATCTTTATAGCCTTATGAGTCAGAACATTCTGTGTGATTTCATCATTAAGACTCTTGATTGCTTTAACCACTGTTTCAAGGCTATCTACCACTGCTTTTTGGAATTCGGTCAGATCGGATACCACCTCAAATTTACGGATTTTTTCATGACTAAGCCCTGATTCACCTATGTCATCTTCATCCGCAATGTCCTTATCTATGTTATTTTTATCTATGTTATTTTCATCTATGTCAGTTTTATCTAAGCTACGTTCCTCTATAATATTTCCATCTGCATCGACTTTATTTATAACAATTTCATCGTGGCTCTGCTCCTGTTGCTGCTCCGCTTCCTCTACTTCAACAATTTGCGGAAACTTATATTTCATATATTCTTCGGGATGTGCCATGACTTCATCCGCAATATCCATTGCTCTTTTGGCTTCTTCGCTCTCGGGATCGACGCCAAATCCTATCATCATGGACTTTATTCTGTCTCGCGCATTTTCTTTAACTACGGCTAGCTCGTCGTTTAAACTGTGTATTTTGTCTCTGATGCTCTTAAGCTGTGCATCGATTCCAAGCTCAACTTTAAAAGCATCCGCTACAACTTTAAGCGCCTGCTTTCTGGCAATTTTTCTTCTCTGTACGACAAGACTTTCCCCTGTAAGATCTGCCCCCGATATCGACTGAGTATTATCTTTTTCTTTCCCTTTTCCTTTTGGAGTTTCTGCGTTATTTTTTGAAAAATAATCTTGGTTCTGAACATTACTCATCTGAACATCCGTGTTCTGCTGAACTTTCATAACCTACCTCCATATTTTAAATGAATCGTGTAAAAGAAATCCCCAACCAAATCCGGATTTCCATAGTACCCCGTTTCCATATATATATCGGCAGAATAAGAAAAAACTTTAAGAAAAAAAATTTACTATCAGATAAAAAACTTCCTGTACCTCGCTCGGCTGTAATTTCAGTATTTTTGCTACATTTACGACCAGCTAAGATATAGGAAGTTTCAATCTTCAATATTTGATTTTCTCAATCCTCAAGGAAAACCGGCTCTTTTGCACCAAGAAGGAGTCTGAATCTCTTAAGTCTCAGATTATTCCACAAGCGGTGCTTCTCTACGCTCTTTTCACACTTCTCAAGCATATTCGCAAATTCTTCTTCGTCTTCCATCCAGGGATTTACTTCGTATCTTGAAGTGAATATCCAGGGCATCAGTCTCTCAACGAGGTATGCTTCTGCCGGGAAGTTTACTTCTTTTCGGTACTCCATAAGGGTGTTCAGATTCTTGTAGAAAGTCTTGGAATTCTTTAGAATCTGCTCCCTGTTTATTATGTAGCAGCCTCCGGGACTGAAATTACAGTATCTCGGAATAACGGGATCCTTGTAAACAAACCTGTAGAAGTCGTCCATGTCATAGAAGTACCTGTAAGAATGACTCTGATTCATGTACCAGGAGCTGTCGAGCTCGATATAGCCTTCCTCCGAAAGAAGCGAAGCGATTGAATTCTCATCGCCGCCTTTTTTGTACCTCTCCCACATTTTCTTGTCCTGATAGAGATACGTAAACCATTTGTTGTTGTAAACTCGGTCAAAAAACTCTTTTGAAACATGTCTTCCTATAATGTTGCCCTTCAAAAGAGCCACAAACTCAGGAAGATTATCGTAGTTATCTATAAAATAATGAAAATAACTTGTAAGGTTGTGTCCGGTATTCTCAACATGAATGAAATTGTAGCCTGCAGCCTTAAGCTTATCAGGTGTCATTCCGTCATCCGAACAATCGATTATAAGGTGATCGTTGCAATATTCGATCAGTTCCTCCGGCACAGTATTATAATTGTGCACAAGAAAAAAAGTGTCCGTCCTGTTCAAAATATTTCTATCCTTCCTTTTAAAGCACGGTCGATTTCCCCTCTTTTTATCAACCCGATAATACATCATGTAACGTCTCGCATTTCATATCTTCATCACTATGAAATATTATTCGTAAATTATAATTTATAGTTAACTTTTAGTCAATATTCGTTAACATTGCAACAATCTTTCCCATATTCGCATCACTCACATCCATAGCGAAGCGATTCCTATCAAATAAAAAAGAAGCAATGCACCGTTAAGCACATTGCTCCTCCTTGATATATTCGGAAACAACAAATTTAATATTGTGGATCTATCGCTCCCACTTCATAGTAGAATATCATTCCGTCATAAAGATCTGTAGGTGCCATCTCAACACGATAACTTGAATGCATAAGATAATATATTCCTGAAAAGCCTTCTCCGAGAGACCCCATTGAAACTTTAGAGTTCACAAGAGAATGGAGCTTAGCGTTGTTTTCAGGTGAAAAAGATCCAAAGTCGAGGAAGAAACGCTTTCCGTCAACATACTTAGCCTGATAAGCAATAGGATCAGCTGTTGTCACATAATAGTCCTTACGCTTATATTCACCGGGGCCTCCGAGATAAACTCTGATATTGGATTTTCCCTTGAAGAAATCTGTTCCGAGGCTGTAGTATGCATCTCCGTATTTTTCCTTAAGAACGCCGCCCATTGTGACCTTCATAAACATGCTCTGACCCTTCTTTGCAATGTGGCCGTCGTGTCCCGCAAGCATTATCTTGCCTGATCCGATTTCTTTTTCAAGATCAAGGATCCAGCTTACGTTCTCAGCCATTGCAGCGTCCCTGAAATTGGTCATTTCCTGAGTATCCTGCATTCCGTAGTCCATTGCGGTACATACATTGTCAGTAATCTTAAGAGCGCATATTGTATCAAAATCGTGTTCGCTTCCGGCAGCACCTTCAATAGCCGACTTAAGTTCAGCCATCTCGCTCTTTACCTTATTCCTCTGATCGTCTGATAAAGGTTCTGTCCTGTTTTCATCGATAAGCAAGTTTGTAGCGGAAAGATCTGCGCCTGTTATTGTGCTCTTTGCAATGTAGTCAAAAAGGAATTTGATGCCCTGATCGGGATTCTGCATATCAAATCCGTAAAATCTAAGTTTCTTATCCTCAGGTGCCGAAGCATTATACTGCTTCATCCAATCAAGGATATCCGCCATCTCCTTGGTGTGATAGATTGTAAAGCTCATATTGTTCACGATTTCTCTTGCATCTCCGTCGCCGCCCTGAACATAGGCATTTGCGGCAAGACAATCACCAAAATCCGCTTCAACCACGATCGCACGATAGTCTTTCTTTTCCACAAGCATCTTAAGCATTTCAAGCTTGGACTCCTGAAACTCTTTGCTTCCATGACTTGCTTCTCCAAGACCAACGATCTGAACGTTATCCGGAATCTCGATTCCTTCAACGGGAACCGCCGCATCAACAACTTCCTTGATCTTGTGACTTGCAAGTACCGTCTTGTAGTTAAGCCCTATTACCAGAGCCACACTCACCATAACTATAATTACCAACAAAACTTTCGCGATTTTCTTTAATACTTTCATTATACTTATTCTCCCCGTAAACTATGTTGTAGTATTGCTTTGAAGTAATTCTGTAAACAAGTGTATAAATTAACAAAAACACCAGACAGACTATTGCAATCGCACAGCAAAAAGTAGACATTTTGACATATAGGATCATACCCATAAACAATTTTAAGATTTTGCTTGCAAACATCATATGCACGATTGCAGTACATACCGGCAAAAAGAACATGAGCATTACCTGACTCTTTATTACTCCCCTTGCCTCTTTATCTGAAAGACCTGCATTTGACAGGATTTCAAATCTCTTTTTATCTTCCATACCTTCAGACATCTGCTTGTAAAAAATGAGCATAACTGTCGCGATAAGGAAAAGTATCGTGAGGAATATTCCAACGAAGAAAACTCCGCCGTAAAGACTGTAAAACAAGTCTCTTTCCTCGTTTTTATAAGAAAAGGTTTTTAATCCGTACTTTTCATTTATCTCATCTTTTAAAATCTGTATCTGTTCATCAGTAGTTTTTTCACCTACATCAAACGAGAACTTAAGTGTAGCGGACAAATTGGGAACATCGGGATTATTTTGAATTATCAAATCTTTTTCTGCTTCATTTGCAATAACTATATATTCAACGTCACAAAAATCGTCATACGTATCATCATCCCCTAAAACGTTTCCATCTATGCTCTTTTTTACATAAAACTCTTTTCCGAATATCGAAAAGCTCTCACCCTCTTTTACTTTATTATCTGTACTGTATCGTAAAATCTCTCCGGGGCTAAGAATCTCTTTCTCTCCGGTATATAGATAATAATCATCCAAAGTCACCATATATATGCAACATGTATTGCTTAAATCTTCACGTGGAAAACAATCCGGCTCAATCCCTTTTTCTGTCATTTCGCCAAAGCAAACACTATATCTTTCATCACGCCTGTTTTCGGCTTCAATACCTGATTTATCAAGTGCTTCATCAACTGCCTTTCCTACTTCCTCCAAAGATAAACCACCATCAGATGCCATACTTATAGTAACATCGTGGGGATACATGATATCAATATTCTGCTCACCAAGCATCATAAGTGATGAAGTACAAACAAGTAACAGAATCACTCCCGTCGAAAGAATACATATAGACGCAAGTCCCGCAGCATTATGTTTCATCCTGAACATAAGATTTGAAACACTTATAAAATGCTTTGTTTTGTAATAATAATCCTTATTCTTTTTAAGCATTTTCAGAACAAAAATACTTCCGGATATAAAAAGTGCATATGTTCCCACAGATACAAGTACTATCGCTTTAAAAAGACTTGTCATTGCAACCAGGGTGCTCTTAGCTGTAAGAGCCATATAGTAACCGTAAGTAATTGCGGCAACACCGATAATAAGCAATATAATCTTTACTTTAGGCTCTTTTTCTCCGACATTCTCACTCTTAAGAACTGATATCGGATTTGCCATATTAACAGTAAGAATATTGTAGATAAAACATACCGCAAAAATAACCATAAAAAATACAAGTGTGATCAGCGTTGCTTTAAGCGAAAAATCCAGTCCTTTCACAAATGGTTGCTTTACAATCTTGAAAAGAAAAAGGACTGAAATCTTATTCAAAAAAGCTCCTGCAAAAATACCAACCCCTATTGAACATGTACTCTGAACAAGACTCTCGATTAACATGACAAAAGTAACATTCTTTTTACTAAGTCCAAGTACGCCGTAAAGACCAATTTCCTTTCTGCGACATTTCATTACAAAACTGTTTCCGTAGAAAACAAAGATTACCGCAAATATTCCAACAGCTATACAGCCTATCGTCATGCAGAAACGAAGAAAATCTGCTCCATAAAATGCCGGATTTCCATTTTGTATAAGAAACTTACTGTTCACCAATGACAACAATATATGAAAAACAGTAATTGTAACGGAACACAAGGCAATATAAGGAATTACTGTCTTCTTATTATTCTTAAGTCCCGTAAACGCCAGTCTTGTAAGCAAGTTGTTATTCACTGTCCTCTCCTCCTCTCATCAGTACCGTAACTGCATCGCAGATCTTATCAAGCATTTCGCTTCTCTTAAGATTTCCTCTATAGATCTGGTGAAACACTTCGCCGTCTCTTATGAACATAACTCTGTCTGCGTAGCTTGCGGCAACATTACTGTGAGTTACCATAAGGATTGTCTGTCCGCTCATGTGAATATCGCGAAGCTGGTGCATCAGGTTTGTAGCGGCCTTTGAATCAAGTGCTCCTGTGGGCTCGTCTGCAAGAAGTATCTGAGGTTTTGTGATAAGTGCTCTTGCTATTGCCGTTCTCTGCTTCTGTCCGCCTGAAACTTCGTAAGGATATTTGTTAATGAGATCCGCAATTCCAAGCTCTTTTACAAGAGGTGCAACCTTATCGTCCATTGTTCTGTGGTCTTCGCCTGCAAGAACAAGCGGAAGTTTTATATTGTCCTCGATCGTGAAATTATCAAGGAGATTGAAATCCTGGAAGATAAATCCAAGGTTGTTTCTTCTCATGATCGCTCTCTCGTTGTCTTTAAGAGCCGAGAAGTCTTTGCCGTTTACAAGGACCTTACCTGCAGTCGGAACGTCAAGACTTGCAAGAATGTTCAAAAGAGTTGTCTTACCGCTTCCGGACTCGCCCATAATTGCAACGAACTCGCCCTTCTCTACGCTAAAGTGCACATCCTTAAGAGCTGTGACTGAATCTATTCCCATTTTTGTCTTGTATATCTTTTTTACGTGCTCAACTTCAAGTACCGGCATTTTATTATCCTCCAAGTTATTGTTTTGTGTTTGTGTTGGCGTGATGTACGCATTTGTGACTTTTGAAACCTATATCATAATAACAAAAAGGGAAATGCAATACCCTTTCTTTGGCTTACATTTCCCACTGCTAATCTTACATTTATGTAAGTTAAGCGATATTTCTTCAGATATACTTAGAATCCCGCGTATTTACCGATTCTTTGCGGACCTTTATTATGACATCGGTCCCCTTACCGAGCTCCGACTCTATGCGTATGCCGTGTCCAAGCTTATTGCACACGCCTTTGCAAAGATACAGACCGATTCCGCTTGCCTTCTTATCCACGCGGCCGTTGTAGCCGGTATAGCCTTTTTCAAACACTCTCGGAAGATCCTCGCTCTTTATTCCAACGCCGCTGTCGCTTACAACGATTTCTTTTCCCTCATCAGTATCACGGGAAAAAATCTTGATTCCGCCCTCCTTGGTATATTTGAGTGCGTTTGACAATACCTGCTCGAGGACAAAAGAAAACCACTTATCGTCAGTAAGTATCTCGCAGTCAAGGTTATCAAGTTCTACGGAAAGATGCTGACAGATAAAGACTGTCGAAAACTTTTTCACGGTCTGCTTTACAAGCGGCTCAAGACTGCACTTCTCAAGGAGAAGGTCGCCCGACATCTCTTCGAACCTCAGGTAATTAAGCGCCATCTCCACGTAAGTTTCTATTTTAAAGAGCTCACTCTTACATTCGTACGTGTTTGGATCGGCATCCTCAAAAAGGAGCTTGAGCGCCGCAATGGGAGTCTTTATCTGATGCGCCCAGAGTGCAAAGAAATCCTCTTTTTCCCTGAGTTTCTCCCACATAACCTTGTCTGATCCATCTTCGCTTTCATTATTATATTCCGGAATCTGAGTTCTGTTATGTATGGAATTATTATTTATAAAAGCGGCAATTACCGTAATTATCAGCATAAAAGATATCACATAAAAGATAAACTCGCCCTCAATGTGATACAGAGCACTTACAGCCCAGAAAATAAGTATAAATACTGCATTTGCCGTAAGGTATATTCGGTTATTTTTCCAAAATCCGTTATTCCCCAACAATGTAGCCAAGTCCTCTCTTCGTTGTGATGAATCCATCTTCGCCCGCTGCTTCGAGCTTCTTGCGAATTCTTGTGATATTGACGGTCAGAGTGTTGTCATCAACAAACTCTTCCGCGCCCCAAAGTCTCTCCATTATGCTCTCTCTTGATACGACTTTGCCCGGCTGTTCCATGAGTGTCTTTAAGATCAGATACTCGTTCTTTGTAAGCTCAAGCCTGCTATCTCCTGCTGTAACGGAAGTATCATCAAGGTTGAGGCGCACATTTTTTACCTCAAGCTCATGTACCGAAATGCTCTCTCCATAGCTCCTTCTAAGAACTGCCTGAATCTTGGCGGTAAGAACCTGAAGGTCGAAGGGCTTTGATATAAAGTCGTCGGCTCCCATATTCATCGCCATTACTATATTCATGTTCTCATCCGCAGATGATAAAAATACGATGGGAACCTGTGAAACCTTCCTGATCTCGCCACACCAATAGAAACCGTTGTATGCGGGAAGTTTTAAATCCATAAGCACGATGTCCGGCTTAAACTCCTCAAACTCTTCCATGATATTCTGAAAATTCTCTGCTGCCTTTGCTTTCATCTGCCAGGTCTCAAGATGCTTTGCCACCTGACTTGCTATTATCTCATCATCCTCAACGATAAAAACTTTTTTCATAATTCTTTTTTCCTTCTCATGAACATTAGATATCCAAAGCACAATACTATCTGAACTATTGTAGAACAAGGCGTTGCGAGTCCAATGCGAAACAGAGTCACAGGCGGAATCTTGCTCACAATAAATGAAAACGGAACACGAATCGCAAACGCGCCTATAATTCCCTGGATCATTACAAAACCTGTATGTCCCATTCCGTTAAAAAAGCCGATAAAGCAGAACAGGAAACATGTAAACAGGCAGTCGATCGCATACGCTCTAAGATAATCCGCCGCTGCAAGAATGACATCGTAATCGTTTGAAAAGATAGATGCCAGAAGGTCTCCGCGGAAGAATGAAAATACAAACATAACAACGCCAAATATAAATGATATAAGAACCGCCGATCTAAAGCCCTTGAGAGCTCTGTCAATCTTGCCCGCTCCTCTGTTCTGAGCAACAAATGCAGACATAGACTGCATGAATGAAAGAGGTACAAGCATGATAAATACGCAAACTTTCTGCGCAACGCCTGCTCCCGCCGACTCGTTAAGACCTATGGAATTTACGATTGAAAGGATTACCAAAAAAGATATTCCAACGAGAAAATCCTGTAATGCAATAGGTGTGCCGATGGATATAATCCTTTTTATGATATCGCCGTCCCATCTGACCTGTTTGCGATTAAAGGTAAACGGAAGTTTCTTCTTTGATATAAGTCTGCAAGAGATCACAACGCTGATAAACTGCGCAACAACAGTAGCAATCGCTGCTCCTATTGTTCCCATGTGAAGTCCCGCAACAAAGAAAAGGTCTCCTATTATATTGCTGATACATGCGATAAGAACCGTAACAAGGGGCGTTGTGGAATCTCCGAGTCCCCTGAATATACCGCCTATAAGGTTATATGCGATTATGACAACAGCTCCGCCACCGCAGATTCTTATATACCAAACGGTCAGCTTATATGCTTCCTCAGGCGCATTCATTGTTGCTGCAAGACTTGGTGCAACAAAAGGCACAAGAAGCGCAAGCATAAGTCCCAAAGCCGCGAACATCAAAAGGCCGCTTCCAACGATCTTACCACCTTCTTCCGCTTTCTTTTCGCCAATCTTCTGTCCCAGTAATATCGTCATTCCCATGCAAAGGCTACTGATGAGGTTAGTAATTGTCGTCATTATCTGCGAGCCTGTCGAAACGGCAGAAACATCCGCAGAACCTGCGAATTTACCCACAACAAGAAGATCGACCGCGCCGTACATCGCCTGCAAAAACAGCGCCATAAGAACGGGGCCTGCAAATTTTAAAAGAGGTGCTACTATTTTTCCTTCGGTAAAATCAATATTTTTTTCCATATCTATCCTTATTCATCCAAAAAACTATATTCAAAAGCACATCTATTATATTTTATTGCCACAGGCGATTCAACAAACGCGCAGTTCACATTTACGGAACAAAGAGTTGCTTTGCAACTCTTTGCGCGCCGATGCGCGCAAGCTTTAGCTTGCATAATACTTCTGCGCATCGGTCGCATCCATAGCGGAGCGTTTTTTATATCATAGGAAAGCAATTTCCTATGATATAAAAAAGAGCCATCCTCTTATTGGGATGACTCTTTGTGTACCGAATTATTTTGTTATTAATTATTGCAATTATTATCAGAAGAGATAAGGCTGCTCCCACAAGTTGAGCTTTGTTCCGATGCCGAGTTCCAATGCCTTTTCATAGCATTTTTTACCCCAGGCAACGTCCTCTACAGGCATTCCGCCTACAGAATAGATAATAACCTCATCGTCCGATTTTCTTCCTTCTTCCTTTCCTGCAAGAATAGCTCCAAGGTTTATGATCTTGTCTTTTGAAAGCTTGCCGTCGTGAACAAGATCAAGCCACAGACAACCTGGAATGTAGATCTGGTTGTATGTCGGATAAGGATACTCCTCTGCCCATGCCTCATAAAGCTTAATGTTGTCACATACAAGTTTTGCTTTACCGCTACAGATATATTCATCGGAGAAATCACAAGAACCGGGAACGCAGAACAGTGCGCCGGGCTTGATCCACTCCTCTTCTACGAAAGGATACTGACTTCTGTCCATACCCATTGATGTTGAAGTCGCAAAGCTAAGGATATCCGAATCTCTTACGCATTCCTCAAGAGTATCCACTACTTTGATAGTTGTGAACTGAGGCAGATGCTCTTTTACAAAAGCTATACATCTGTCGATTGAAGCTTTTCCTCTACCTTTTATCTTGAGTGTATCAAGTGTGGGGCGTAACGCCGCAAATGTTTCGATAGCCGTGATGTTGATAACGCCGGGACCTACAATTCCAAGTACTTTGGCATCCTTAACCGCAAGGTTTTTTACACCCGCTCCGGGGATACCGGATGTACGATAGGCTGAGAGAAGGTTGGCAGACATAAGAGACAGCGGAGCGCCCGTATCCTTGTCATTTAGCATTACCATAAGGATAGACCTCGGAAGTCCTTTTTCTCTGTTCTCAACGTTTGAGCCATACCACTTCATTCCTGCCATGGCCGTCTCACCGCCCACATAAGCCGGCATCGCCATGAATCTTCTGTCGGGGCCGCTCTTTGGCATGTTGGGGAAAATAGGATTGTCAGGGAAAGTAATCATTGTTCCGTGAGAGTTTCCGTTTTCTCCACCCATCAGGTAATCACCTTTATCGAGAGTTACCAGAAGTTCCTCCATACATGATGTACAACTTACCACATCATTAACACCTGCCTTGATCATGTCAGGCTCACTTAAATATAAAAGATCTAATTTTGTATCACTCATACTGCTTTCCTCCTATTCGCCTTTTTATCTATTTCATCAAGTCCTTTACGGCTATGAAATCTAAAGTACAATTCGTTCTCCATCGCCATTACTTCCTTTATCGGATATGGCTTAAAGAGCGGTCTGTTTATCTTGAATTTGACCCATGTGAATGAATAAACCGCAAGCGCCGCCATGGTTATCAGCACAACTCTGTAAAGCGAGAGCTTCACATCCCACGAAGTGTCAATGTTGTAGATCATATATGCAGATCCTGCAATTCCAAGGATCGGAACGAGATATCCGCAGGGCGTCTTAAAGTTTCTGGGCGCCGCGGGGAGTCTTTTTCTCAAAAGAATTACGTTTATATTTGAAACAATGTAGCTTATAAGCCAAAGCACCGCCAAAACCGAAATCATATATGAGATGGAATCGGTCGATGAAAGGCCCGTTATATTAAGTACCAGGAATATCGCAGCCTCCAAAAGGATTCCTACGTAAGGAGCGCCCTTTGAATTTTTCTTTTGAAAAAATTCGGGAAGAAGACCAATCTTGGACATTCCCATAAGGATGTATGCAAGCGAGCCCATTATCGTATTTACGGAACTTATTGCTGCCAGAAGTGTGATGATCAGCATCCAGTATCTTCCCATGGGTCCCAAAAGAGCCATTCCGTACAGCATCTGCGGTGTCGTGCTTCCCGTCATATCTTCCCATGCCGTGTAATTCTTAAATCCGAGTGTAAGGAATGTCTGCATCGCCAAAATGATCAGCATACTGAGCACCATTCCGAGGGGAATATCTCTTTTTGCATTCTTACAACTCTTGTTAAGAGGGATTACATATTCGCCTCCTACAAACAGGAAGAACGCAAGTCCGCACAATCCGGTAACACTCTTAAAATCTGTTGCAAGTGCCGCGGGCTGTTCAATAACCTCTCCTGTTCCGATCCCAAGAGCTCCGAGAACACCCATTGTAGCCAGTGAAAAGATAAGTGCATAAGCCACAAAATCCTGAACCTTGATAAATACATCAACGCCGTTTAAATTCGTAATTGCCAAAAAAGCTATAAGCACCAACGAGAACACCCATGCCGGAAGTCCCGGTCCCGCGAACATCTCCGCAAAAGTATTTCCGAAAACAGCTCCTTCAACGGATCCCGCAAGCGAGTTGCAGAGAAGATATCCGCCCACCATACAGATGATGGTGATAAAAGGTCCGACACATGCCAGCGAAAACTGTGCAAGTCCGCCCGTTAAATCGGGCATCATTGAGTTTAATTCGGCAATTGACAACAAAGTAAATATGTTTACGCAACACGCGATTATCATAGTTATTATGAAAGGAGTTCCTATGCTGCCTGCACCAATGCCAAGGGTCAAAAGACAACTTGATGCCACCACGAGTCCTACTCCCGTTGCTATGACACTACCCAAACCAATCTTTTTATCATTCATAGGCAACAAGCCTCCTTTCTCAATCGAGTGCACCCTCTTTAAGTGCATCCATTCCTTCTTCACCGGTCCTTACCCTTACCGCATTCGTAACCGGGGTAACAAAAATCTTTCCGTCACCTATGTGACCTGTGTAAAGTGATTTCTCCACAAAATCCAAAAAGCCGTCAACTTCTCTTGAAGGGAGCACAACCATCACAACCTGCTTGGACAAAAGTTGAGGTGTTGTATTTTTTTCTGCTTCATATTCCTGTGTTCCAAGCTGGACACCGCATCCTTTGGCTTCGTAAATAGTCATTCCGGTAATACCGAACTTACCAAAGTTCTTTGTAAGCTCTGCAACCTTGGCTTCTTTTGTGATAATCTCAACTTTTGATAATTCTTCGATCGCAACTTTCATAACGTGTGCCTCCTTTTACTTCTTATATTTTGGCTTTGAATCTACCGTATCGTAGTCCCGATATATCCACTGCCGTCTTTCCTTCATCTATAAGCATCGCCAGCTGCTCTCCGACAGCCGGTGCTATTCCAAATCCATGTCCCGAAAAGGCACATGCTACAACAAGTCCCGGAACTTCATCGACAAATCCGAGTACCGGTACGCCATCCTGACAGATATCAAGGTATCCTGCCCAGGTTCTTACGATCTTGGCATCTTCAAGTGCAGGGAAGTATTTCATGATTCCTCTGCATATGCACGGCGCCGTTATCGCCGCATTACTCGGTGAATTTACAGGTCCGCAGTCTTTGTTATTAAGCTCAAGTCCCGACATTCCGCCAAATACGAATGATCCGTGATCTGCCTGATGTCCGTAAAAATCTGCCTCTGCGGTACCAAGCATCTGATTGAACATATGAGGTTCAGCCTCGGTCACAAGGCACTCACACAGTTCCTTGTGCATCGGAACGTCAACTCCTATCGTTCCGAGAATCTCTCTTGATTCGTAACCTGCGGCTACAACTACGAACTCTCCTTCATATTCATTCTCTTTTGTATAAACTTTGCGAAGGCGTCCTTTAACTTTTCTTAGTCTCTCAACCTTTTCACCTGTGATAAATCTAACGCCCATCTCTCTTGCCTTTTTGTAAAAAGCAAGTGTTGTGACCATCGGGTTTGCATGTCCGTCAGTCGGACACCAGCTTGCTCCAATAACTTCATCAGAAAGGTAAGGATTGATCTCTTTTACCTCATCAGAATCGATCATTCTGACATCAAGTCCGCAAGCTACCGCTCTATCTGTAAGTCCCTGCAAGATCTTGAGGTGCTCGGGTGTCTTGCCGAGACGAAGATTTCCTTCTTTGTGATATTCACAGTTAACTCCGAGTTCTTCCGAAAGTGTCGGCCACAGCTCTTTTATTCCATACATCGCAAGCGGCAGTTCCCTGGGGTCTCTTCCCGACTGTCTTACACCACCGCCGTTTCTGGATGAGCCGCCGTTTCCGATATTATCGCTCCCCTCCAGAACAATTACGCTTTTTCCACGTTTACTCAGGTAATAACTAATGGCACAACCGATGATTCCGGCACCGACAATTACTACATCCGCTTTATTTTCCATTACCATAGCCTATACCTCCTCTGTGCCAAATATTCTCATTTCCGTAGGACGCATCGGAGATCTTGCAGTTGCAGGCTCAAGCTCTGCCGGAGATACACCAAGTTCTCTCGCAACAATACCTTTTACAAGTCTTGAGCAGGTCTGTCCCTGGCAAAGTCCCATTCCCGTTCGCAAATATCTTCTTATTTCCGTGAGCGTCCACATCCCGTCATGTACGGCTTTTCTGATCTCACCTTTTGTAATTTCCTCACATCTGCAGATAAGCATGTCGTCATCCGGCTGTGCGATGAATTCACCTATATCTATTGATCTGTCAACTACAGTATTCATAACGATCGCTCCTTTTCACTTCTTTAACTACATTTGAAAAACCTTGCTTTCATCGCATATTCCTTCGGAACCTTCATGGTAAGAAGGTTTGTATGATCGAATGCTCCGACGCTCTTTACAGAAACAACTTCTGCTTCGCAGAGCTTCTCGCCTTTTCTTGAAAGTCCGAATCCAACCGTTCCTACTTCAGGAAGCGGGAAGAATTCATATGGAAGGGTTACGGTTGCGCTTCCGTCGCCGCAATCTTCGTTTACAAGGAATATCGCCTGTCCCGAGCAGCTTGCTACGCACATTCCGCAGTTGATACATTCGCTTCCGTCCTTAACAAAAGGAAGGTATGTGATATTTTTTCCTGTTGAAATACAGCCTTTTTTGCATGCATCCTGGCACGGGTTGCAGGGGATATTCTGCGTACATTCGATCACAGGATGAACTCCCGACTTATGAACGACACCGGGGAATCTCTCAATCTCATCGTCTTTTACATATCCCTTTTTAAGAAGGTTCTTGGATATCTCGATTCCTTCTTCGGTGCTCTCTATGAGTTTTCCTCTGTTCTTGGGAGCAAACATTCCCTGTCTCAAGCTGTTAAGGTCTGCATCGAATACTTTAAGGAGGCTGTCTTTTTCTTCCTCATCGATATATCCGAGGTACTCCGCTACGCACACGCCTGCCATTTTTCCTTCGATCATGGCCGATGAAGCTTCCTCGATTCCGGATACATCACCTGCCGCAAATATTCCCGAAACGGATGTCTCACCATATTCATCAACGATAGGCACCTGGCCTCCGCGCTTTGGATTATCTTCCATAACACAACCGGCCATCTTAAGAAGCTGTGACATAGGAGATAAGCCAACCGCCATGCAGACTGTATCAACTTCGAAGAACTTCTCGGTATCGGGTATCGGTGCAAAATGATCGTCGACCTCTGTGATGGTTACGCCTGTAACACAATCTTCTCCGTGAACCTGCTTGATCGTGTGTGAGAGGTAGAAAGGAACTCCCGTCCTTGAAACCTTTGATGCGTGAACTCCGTATCCGCCGATTCTTGGAGCAGCATCAACAATTGCTACCACTTCACATCCTGCCTGCAAGAGCTGGAAAGAAACTACAAGTCCTACATTTCCCGAACCGAGCATCAGGATCTTTTTTCCGGGACGAATGCCGTGTATGTTCATCATTGTCTGCGCTGCACCGGCTCCGATAACTCCGGGAAGTGTCCATCCGGGGAAAGTGACCATATTTTCGGAAGCTCCGGTTGCAATTATTACCGTGTCGCCCTTAAAGTGGTGTATCTCATCATTGATCCTTACATTTACTTCTTTGTCGGGATATAAGCCTACGACCGTTGCGTTAAGAACAACTTCTACTCCGAGCTCACCAGCTTCTTTCAAGAGTTCTTCGCCGATCTTATATCCTCTTATCTTGGCGTGATGCTCTTTTGATCCGAAAAACTTATGAATCTGCTTAAAGAGCTGTCCGCCCGGTTTATCATTCTCATCGAATACGACTACCTTAAGTCCTTTCTTGGCTGCCTCAATAGCTGCCGAAAGTCCTGCCGGGCCGGCACCGACGATTATTACCTCGTATCTTTTCATAGAACGTTACCTCCTACATGCCTACTGCTTTGACTCCGTCCTGCGTGTTGACTACCATTCCTTCTTTAAGAGGTGTTACGCAGGTCCTGATATTTGGCTTTCCATCCACTACCATTACGCAGTCGGTACATCTTCCTATTGCACAAAAGAGACCTCTTGGTTTGTGTTCTTTCTTTGTATATCTGTGGATCATCACTCCGTTTGCCTTGAGTGCTATCGCAATAGGCTCATTCTCAAAGCCTTTCATCTTCTGTCCGTCAAAGGTAAATTCAACTTCTCTGCCTTCTTCTTTTTTCCCTAAAATAGGATGTTCCGATATTCTAGACATTTCTTGTTCCTCCTATTCTGAAAGCATTGCTTCAAGTTCTATCTCTACAAACTGTGTAGGTCTGTTAAGTCTTGAGATCTCAACCATTGTGTTTAGCGGTTTTATATCGTGGAAAAACTCCGAATACGCTTCACATATCCGCGCCCCCTGCGATATATCCGTCGTATAAATAAAAACTGAAAATACATCTTTGGCAGAGGCATTTGCCTGTTCCAACAGTTTGATCTGTTTTTCTAGTACATATTTGGTCTGTTCGTAAGCATCCTCTCCGTAAACGGTTCCGTCGGGCTGAACAGATGTGGTTCCGCCGATTTTTATATACGGTCCGATCTTTACCATTCTGGAGTATCCAACCTTCTCCTCAAGCGGAGCTCCCGAGCTATAATTTGTTCTTTCCATTTTCATATCCTTGCCCTGCCTTTCGTAAATTCATAGATGGTAAAAAAAAGAGCGCTCACACTTTTTTTGTGAACGCCTTTGTTCTTGCTGCTGTATGTTTTGCTTTTCGTATGTTATAACATTTTAAATCGCTCTTGAAAAACAGAAAAAGGATTTAGCAGTTAAACCAAAATGTTTAAGCAGAGTTAATATTTTGACTTTTGGAGCTGATTGATATATCATATAAAACAAATTTGCAAAGGCGCACGTTTTTATTAACGCGCGCCTTTTTTGTACTATTTTTTTGATCGGTAATTATATGTATTGGTGCATTGAATGTAACGCAGTGCACCGCAGGGGGAATACTAATGAATCAGCGTCAGTTACATTATTTTTTGGAAGTATACTCGCAGAACAGCATCACCAAGGCTGCGAACAATCTTTTTGTCACTCCACAGGGACTAAGTAAGACCATCTCTACTCTCGAAAAAGAGCTGGGGGTGCAGTTGTTCAAACATAAAAGCAACAGGATCCTGCCGACCGCAGAAGCTGCGCGACTTGCGATCCACGCGAAATATATAATCGATGAATATGATGTGATAACAAACAGGCTTTTCCAGGAAAAATCCACAGTAAAGACCGTTACAATATACTGTTCTTACGATGTTCCGCAGCTTATATCAGCATCTTTTTTCAGGGAGTTTAATAAAGACTTTCCGAACATAAGGATAAATATAAAAGAGTATCCGGATGACTATGCTCTTAAAAAGGTTGAAAATAACGAAGTTGAACTGGCCATACTTCCCGGCCCGTTCAACCCTCACAAAATTTCTTATACACATTTGTGTACGGAATCTTTTTGTATTGTGGTAAATAAAACGCATCATCTGGCGAAATATGATTCCGTTCCGTTTTCAAAAATAGCAAACGAATCGCTCGTCATCAAGGATTCTTCATCCTTTACAAGCATAAACCAGATCTATACTTTTCTCGGCTCAAAGAACGCACCAAGTATCATTCTTGAAACTTCCGACGTTCATCTCATTCATCAAATGGCCGAGGATTCTCAGAATGTGGGCATAAGTCTAATGTATCTCGCCCGCAAGATTCGCTCAGACAAGATAAAAGTCATTCCTTTCGACGAGGACTGGCTATCGAAGAAGCTGTTCATCGTCCACAACAAGAATAACATTCTCAGCAATGAGGCGCTGTTGTTTGAAGAAGCACTTGTAAAGTTCTTCAAACAACAGTTGATGTCTAAAACATGATCCCTGCCAACACAACTTGAAGCAATGGTATCGTCGCCACCGACAAAAGAGTCGTGAATGCAACGCACTTACCGGCTATCTCACGGCCGGTTCCAAACTGTTGAGCAAACATAACTACCATACTGCCTACCGGTGTTGCAAATACTATAAGGCATACATGCAGCATTTCCTTACTTACGCCAAACTGTGCAATAAGAATCATTAAAATCATCGGCATAACTATCAATTTCAAAAGCGAAAACAAAACCAATTTATAATCAGATATGATTGATTTAAAATCCACATTGCAAAAGGATGCACCAATTACCATCATCGAAAGCGGCGCAGCAAGATTGCCAAGCATTCCGAGCGGCTCTGTTACAATTTCCGGAAGCTTGAAGCTTGATAAATATATTATCATTGCCCCAATAGCAGCTACACTTCCGGGATTAACAAGATTTTTTATACGCTGCTTTACGGATAAACTATTATCTTCACAAACGTTACAGAGAAGATATACGCCATAGGTATAGATCAAAATATCATATGGAATCTGAAATACAGTAATATAGAAAAACTCTTTGGGACCGAAAACCATTTTCACCAAAGGAATTCCCATAAATCCGATATTTGAAAACATCAGCATAAGCTCGTAGATGTTTCTTTTACTATTTTCAACTCTTATAAATCTGAGAATCACCTTGCCGGCCACCAAAAGCAGTCCATATATCAAAAAAGTAAATCCCACAGTCTTAACCAATTCAAGCGAGGAAACATCGAGCGCATTTTCAGCGCCCGAGCTTAATATCAGCGCCGGATTGGCTATTTGTGTAACGATAACCGACAAAGGTCTGAATGAATCTTCCGTTAATATTTTAATCCTTCTGCAAACATAGCCTACCAGCATCAGCAAAAAAAGAATGATCATCTGTCTCATCAAAATCATAGAAATCTACCCAACCTTTTCACAACCGATAAATCCGAGGATCTCATCGATATTGCCCGCCAGAAACATTCCCATACTTCTTCCGCTGATTTCTTCCAGTGCCCTGTTTGAATCCTCGGAATAAAAGGCACTGTGTGGAGTCAATATAACATTGCTCATTTTGGCAAAAGGACACTTATCAACATCCGGATCTTCGTCAGTCAGAACATCAAGACCCGCAGAGCAGATACAGCCGTTTTGAAGTGCATCTAAAAGAGCCTGTTCATCCACGCTTCCGCCTCGTCCAACATTTATAAAGATCGGTTGTTTCTTAAGTCCGGCAAAAAATTCCTTGTTGAAATAATTGGTTGTTGATGCGTTCAGCACCATATGGTTTATTACAACATCCGATGTCTTAAGCGCTTCATCCAAATCCACTATTTTCACATCATACTCTTTTGCCACATCTTCTTTTACATAAGGGTCAACAGCCTGTACCTTCATGCCTAATGCATTTGCAAGCTTCGAAGTCTCTCTCCCTATCTGCCCAAAGCCAAATATTGTAAGTGTCAGATGATCCACCGTTCTTCTCGGCGCCAGATCCATATACTTCCATTTTTTTCTGCCCCGAATCTCATCAGCGTACTGCGGAAGATTTTTATTAAGTGCCAACATCAATGTAATTGCATGCTCCGAAACTTCACGTGTGCAGTAGGATGTTATATGGCTCATAGCAACTCCATGTTTCTTTAAGGCATCCATATCAAGAGAGTTGTAACCTGTTGCATTTACCGATATCATTTTTAGGTTCGGTGCTTTATCAAGAAAGGCGTCATCTACCTTAATAAAAGCCGTGATAAGTCCGGTGGCTTTTTCTAAAAGTTCCCAGAACCTCGGTGTATCGTAGGGTTCAACGTAAAAAGAAATCTCTTCCTTGGATTCACTTAAGCCAAATCCTTCTATCACTGACTGTTTAGTAATCTCATAACTGTTTAAAAGCTGATCTTCATAATCACTAGCAAGCACGATCATATTTGCGTCCCCTTATCTCATCTAATTGACTGAGCACACGCTGCATTTCTTTTTCTGTTCCGATTGTAATCCGCAGATAATTATTGATTCTTGAATCATTGTAATGTCTTACAAGGATACCCCTCTTCTTTAACTCCTTGCAAAGCTCTGAAGCAGAAATATCAGGACATGAAAAGAATGCAAAATTTGTCGTGGTACGCATAACGCCAAATCCCCTGTTCTCCAATGCATCTTCAAAATCTGCACGAACTCTTTCCACTTCATTTACACATCTATGGAAATAATCTTTATCATGAATAGCCGCCACTCCGCCTACAATTGCAAGTGAGCTCATGTTAAACGGATTAAATGCGAACTTGATCTTGTTCATATCACTGATAATATCCTCGGATGATATAGCAAAACCGATACGTGCTCCCGGCATATTGCGAGATTTTGAAAAAGTCTGAACAACAACCAGATTGCTATATTTTTTGACAAGACTTACACAGGACTCATTGCCATAATCCACATATGCCTCATCGATAATAACCATGCGCTTGGGATCTTTTGCTACGATGCGTTCAATATCCGCAACAGAAATAGCTTTTCCTGTCGGGTTATTGGGATTTGCAAGAATAACATCTCTATCTGTATTTACGTATTCATCGACATCCACGCTCAGATCCTGTTTAAGCGGAAACTGCTCGAAGTCAAGGCGATAAGTCGTTGAGTAGGTTCGATAAAAATCGTATGTGATATCAGGAAAACATACCTTCATTCCGGGCTTAAAAAAGCTCATCATGCAAAAGCCCAATACCTCATCCGCACCGTTTCCAACAAATACCTGCTCAGCAGGAAAACCATATTCCTCACCGATAGCCTTGCGAAGCTCCATGCAGTGCGGATCGGAATAATGTGCCATGGAATTAACTTCTGCTGAATTCATAGCCTCCAAAACCTTTGGTGACGGAGGATAAGAAGACTCATTTGCGTTTAGTTTCAAGTATTCTCTGTCCTTTGGCATCTCACCGGGGACATAAGGTTCCATATGTTCATATTCGTCTAAGAAAAAATAGCTCATTTTAATCTGCTCCTATATTTTTATTCTCTTATAAGCGGGAATGTCATGCAGTGGGGACCGCCGCCGGCTTTTAAAATTTCCGTGATTGGAAGCTCAATAACACGCATTCCGTGATCTTTCAGCTGTCTGTTAACCTCTGTATTTCTCGAAAGAGACAATACTCTGTGATCACCCAATGCCTGTAGATTACATCCGTGAAGGAAAATTGCCTCTTCATCAACCTCTATCAGATCTATATCCATGTCTTTAAGTGTTTTCCTGAAATCCTCGGGAAGCCCGTCCGCGTATGTCACTGCCAAATGATCATCAACAAGATTAAAACACATATCAAGATGAAGATATGCCGCATTAAGAGGAACTCCAATTATTTTGTAACCAAGCGGTTCAAGCTGATTTCTTATCTCATACACACCTTCAGGGTTGGAACGGTCTGCCATTCCGATTGCGATCGTACTTTCATTCATAAACATGAAATCTCCGCCCTCAAAAAGTCCGCGATCTACTCTGGCAATACAAGGAATTCCAAGCTCTTCCATTCTCTTTTCATAATCCACATGTTCCTTGTCTCTCATAGAAAGTTTGAATTTTCCAAGAATATACCCTTCTTTTACGCATCCTCCGAAGTCCCTTGCAAACACACTGTTAGGTCTTTCGGGATCGGCTTCAAGGTATTCAACTTCAACTCCCTCTGCAGCATAAGCATCCGTCAAGATCTTGTGCTCTTTTTCCATAAGAGCAACATCCATTGTGGTATCCTTCCACTTTTTTGCTATTTCATTTATAGGGGCCGGTTTAAGATAGCTTGGTCTGCTGACAAGAACTTTTTTTAACACCCCTGTTCCATTTTTTACAAACATACTAATCCCTCGTTTTCTCTATTCTATATATCCAAAATAACTTAACGTTTCCTTCAATAAATACGGAAGCACTTCAAAGGTATACGGAATATTGACTCTCTCCGTCCATTTGTGTGCATCCTTTCCGTAGCATCCAAAGTCTACTGACGGAATATTTAATCTTTTGATTTTCTCAAGAGGTACCGGATAAAGCTGCTCCATCACAGGAAAATTACTCTTGAGTTTTTCTATAGATTCATCCGAATCATCTATTTTCAAATAACTGCTGTCAGAAAGACTTGGGAAAAAATGCATAAAACGATACTCAAATTTTGCTTCTTCGCCGACCTTGCCCGCAATGCTCTTAAGATCGTCTTCTAAAGACGCACATTCTTTTTGAAGCATATTGTGAGGGCAATAAGGCGGGGCAAAATACAGCACTATCACTGAATCATTTATGCCAAGCTCACCCAGAAAGTATCTGATAATATTAATCGGAATCTCTCTTAGATCCGTTCCGTTTTCCTTTTCTGCTTTAGTTATTTCATTTTCCTTGTCACGTAGTTCTTCTGCCGAAAGACCTCTTTTGTTTTTGACCAGTTCAATAAGTTCTTCATATAAAAGAACATTTTTATGATCTCGAAATTCTGAGATATCGGCACTTTTCTCAAATTCCCGGCAAAGTTTGCTTGTTCTGTAATAATTTGATGCTTCCTTTGCAACCTTTAATCTTGTATCCGACAATGCACCCTCTGCTGCCGCAACCAACTTAGAAAGAATATCTTCTATCCGGGCATTATGAACGAAATAATTGAAATATACAAAAGAATCTTTTGCTGTCTGCACGTTATACCAGGGCTTCAGATCCTTCATCTTTAATACTGAAGGTGGCATAGATGCTTCGCCGTCATATACATCACTGAAATCCATATTCAGATGGATTCTGTTAACAAGCCTCGACGCTATGTAGCCTGCATCCATCCCTTCAAAACACTGTCCGACATGAGTTTCCTTTCCACGAATGTAAAAACATGGAAGAAGCTTTCCGACCACTCCTGTATACATAGTAATCTTCTTATCACTGTCAAATAACGGACATGTATAATCATTATTGATCGCGAGGTTATATGAAAGATCGTATTTCTCTTTCCATTCAAGAAGTACATCAAGCCCTTCTATAACGCCGGTATGAAGATTCTCTTCAACGGGATTAAGAGATAAGATCACATTTCCCGAAAGTTCTGCTACATTTTCTGACAGCCATTCAACAAGCGATATAAAAACAGCATCACCACTTTTCATATCACACGCGCCTCTGCCAAACATGTAGTCCCCGGATTCAAGATCCTTTCTAACTTTTTCCGGAAGATCCATTGTCTTAAGTCTTTCCGCCAATAGATCCGGATCAAAAGCTACATCCTTACATCCTCCAAAGTCTTCAACTCCTACCGTATCTGTATGTCCGTGTAATATAATGGTTTCTTTCCTCGGATTTTTCTCTCCGATCACGAGAGCCATCACATTTTTACGATGAAGCCTGTCATCTTTTAACTCCCTAACAACAAACTGCTGCGGATGATTCTTAAAATACGGCATACTGCCAATCAAGCTTTCCAAGTAATCTGCAATATGTCTTTCTCCCTCGGTGGTATTAACACTTGGGATCATTACCATTTCCCGGGCTATTTTGAGAGCCCGCTCATCTCTTTGTATCATACTGTTCCTTCCCGGAATTTATGATTATTTCTAAAAAGTATCAAAATAATTTTCCATCCCTTTTTTATAGTTAAATGCAAACCAGATAGCCTGTTGAAATTCCATATCCTTATCTTCAAGCCCTAACGTTTCCTGTGCTTTCTTTATACGATATCTGACCGTATTCACATGCACCGACATCTCTTCGGCAGTCCTTTTAGTGTCGCAATTGTTGTCAACATAGCAGCTCGCCGTTTCAAATATCTCAGTCTCTGCGTCTGCCTCTTTAAGCTTCCGGATAATTCCTTCACAGTAATTCTTCATCCAAACATTATCTCTGTTGGGAAGGATCATCTGCCAAATTCCCATCTCGGAAAATCTGCAGACCTCCATTTTATTTTTGGCCGCAAAACGCTGCGCATACAAAGCTTCTCTGATCTCATTTGCAACTTTATCTGTTTCAAAACTTCCGGTGCTGATACCTATAACGTATTCATCCATACATATTCCGAGCTTAAAAAGCTTATCGATGGTCGTCTGTTCATCTATTCCCATGGTACAGATCAATATTCCATACTGATAAGGAAGAATTTCCATTCCGTCTGTCTTTTTGTTTCTCAGAAGCTGTAATTGATGCTGGAAGCCATAGGTATTTATCTGATGCTTTGAAACAAGATAATAGAACCCGTACGGTGCTCTGAACAAAGGAATTATCTCCTGCGCCGTCATGAGCCTTGTTGCCGAACTTACCTTGTGTTGCAGAATAAAGCTTATCTTCTCTTCAATCTTATTTATGTTATCGCTTGACTCTATAGCTCTTGTAAGTCCTATAACCACGTTCTCAGCGTAAGTTTTCTCTGATGAAACCAGAATGATAGGAAGATTTATGCTATCGGCAAATTCTATGACTTCGTCAGGCAGGCTCTTGAAATAAGCCTGAATAATAACTATTGCGCTTACCCCATCGGCAAACAGCTGCCTTGTCACACTCAGGATCAGATCTGCCCTGTCTTTTGCAAATAACATAGATGTGACAACAACCGATTTCCGGTCAAATAATCCGTCCGGTTCTTCGCCTGTAGGAATCTTGGAATCATATTCATAATCCAGCAGATTTACATTTTCAACCACTCTACCAAGTCCGCCCTTACCGGCAACCAGCGTATAACTATCTGCAAAAGGAAGTTCAAGTATCTCTCCTACCGTAAAGCCCATAACCATCATCCTCCCACTTCTAAATCATCAGAGAATCTTCGATAAGAATTCACGACATCTCTCACTCTTAGGATGCTCAAAGAAATTGTCGGGATCGTTTTCCTCAACAATATGTCCTCCGTCCATAAACATGATCCGACTTGCAACATTTCTGGCAAATCCCATCTCATGAGTAACAACAACCATGTTCATTCCGCTATCGGCAAGCTCTGTCATCACATCCAAAACTTCGCCTACCATCTCAGGATCAAGCGCTGATGTAGGTTCGTCAAAAAGCATAACCTTCGGCTTCATTGCAAGTGACCTGACAATAGCCACTCTCTGCTGCTGACCGCCGGACAACTGTGCCGGATATGCATCCGCTTTATCCTCAAGACCTATTCTCCTAAGAAGAGTTAATGCATTCTCTCTTGCTTCTTCCTTCTTCATCCTTTTGGTCTTTATCGGGGCAAGTGTAATATTGTCCATGATCGTCAGATTCTCGAAAAGATTGAAATGCTGGAATACCATTCCCATCTGCTGCCTGATCGGATTCAAATCGGTCTTGGCATTTGTCAGCTCTACATCATCAAGCCACACCTTTCCGGCAGTAGGACTCTCCAGCAAATTAAGGCATCTTAAAAAAGTACTTTTGCCCGAGCCGGAAGGCCCTACAATAACAATCTTTTCTCCCTCCTTAATCTCACAGGAGATCCCTTTCAAAATTTCATTATCACCATATGACTTTTTTAAATTCTCAACACGTAACATTTTGGCGCAGCCTCCTTTCAAGATTTCCAAAAAGGATTGTAAAAAACTTTATTATCACAAAATATATGACAGCCGCGCCAATAAGTGGCATGAAAGGCTGATAAGTTCTTGAAGCAACCTGATTTGCAACTCTTGTCAGATCGGCAAGTGAAACATATCCGACTATCGCTGTCTCTTTTAACAAGGTGATAAACTCATTGCAAAGAGCAGGCAAGGCATTTCTGAATGCCTGAGGTAAAATTACGTATCTCATCGTTGTAAATCGTGTAATACCAAGCGAATCTCCTGCCTCAAGCTGTCCCTTATTCACCGCCTGAATTCCGCCTCTCATAATTTCAGAAACATACGCTCCGCTGTTAATGCCAAAAGAAATAACTGCCACAAGTACCCCATTGGTACTACTCTTCATGATGATGAACCACATGATAAGAAGCTGCAGAACCGAAGGTGTTCCTCTTATAATGTCTATATAGATCATAGCTATATAATGTAAAACAGTAGGTTTTCCCTTTTTCGAAGTCGACATATACATAAGGCAGCTGATTGTTCCGACTGCAAGTCCCAGTATGGTGGCAAAAAGAACTATTTCCAGCGTTGTCCAAAGCCCTTGGAAGTATAATTTCCATCTGTCATCGGTTATAAATGCTGCATTGAATTGTTCCATAAAATTACTCCGCTTCAATATATTTCTTTATAAGTTCATCATAAGTACCATTTTCTTTAAGAGTCTTTAGTGCGCCATTTATCTTGCCGCCAAGCTCTGTATTTCCTTTTGAAAGTGCAATTGCATATTTCTCAGGTTCAAATCCAAAATCATTTCCATCAAGTGCAACCACCTCATCATACTGACCGGCAAATACTTCTGCAGGGTTCTTATCCAAAATAACTGCATCTACTCGACCGTTCACCAGATCGTTTACTGCATCAAGCGCCTTGTCATAAGTGCTTATTGTTGTACTGTCATCTTCTGCCTTAATATCCTCGCTTATGAAATCGCCGGTTGTTCCCATCTGTGAACCGATTTTTTTGCCCTTAAGATCATCATAGCCTTTAATCTCTGAACCGTTCGGAACAAGAACATACTGAACAGCGTCATAATATGAATCTGAAAAATCTACAGCATTTTTTCTTTCTTCAGTGATCGTCATGCCCGCAATTGAAACGTCTATCTTTGAGCCGATGGAAGCTACAAGAGAATCAAATTCCATATCCTGTATCTCAACTTCCAAGCCAAGTTCATCGCCAATTGCTTTTATCAAAGCGATGTCAAAACCATCAGGCTTTCCGTCATCTCCGATATATTCAAAAGGTGGGAATGCCGCATTTGTACCTACAACAAGCTTTCCTTCATGTATCAGCTCATGTGAACCCGATGCCTTTGCCACAGTGTTTTCACTTCCACATGCACATATACTCAAGCCGCAAAATATCGTCATTATAAGAGCAATAATTCTTTTCTTCATATGTTCTTTCTCCTCATCTTTGAACTCATCATTTTTTTCCGGAAAAATAAAAAAGCAGACAAAGAAATTTCCTTGTCTGCTTTGACGTCCATATTTTAAAAAATATAATAGATAAATTGCCTTTCATTTGGCTAAACTTATCTTGCTAAAGATATTAACACTCTATGGATTAATTTTGCAATGTATTTTATACAAAAATTTATTATTTAATTTGTTTTTTTCACAAACACTCTTCTATGCCTTATTTGTAGCATTTCGTGCACTCTTAATAATATCAAGAAGCCCTTTTTCCTTGATAATGGCTATTCCCTCGCCCTCACTTCCAAGTACGATGAGGTTGTCGCCGGGATTTATGTCAAAAACTTTTCTGGCTTTTGCAGGAATCACGATCTGTCCCTTATCTCCGACCTTCACCATTCCGAATATGTACTTTCCTTTTGGCGGTACTACAAGTCCCATATTTTCCGTTTTTTCTTTGTCATAATTAAGAAGATCGTCGATACTTACAGCAAAAACATTGGCGATATTACTGCATTTTTCAATATCGGGAAGTGATTCTCCCGTTTCATATTTTGACAGTGTCTGTCTTGATACTCCAATTTTTTCCGCAAGTTCTTCCTGCGACATGTTATGTAGTTTTCTGAGTTCTACCAGATTATCTTTAAACATAATATCCCCCTTACCTCTTTCCTCTGATTCCAAGCACTGCCCATCTAAAGAACGGGATTCTTGAGATTATCGCGTACAAACCATATCCGAACACAAAGCCTGCGATAAGGCTAAGGACATACGCCGTCAAAGGTGAGATCAGCCCGTTTCTTGCAAGGAAAAGGGCTACCGATGAAATTCCGAGATAATGAAAAACATACAGTCCGAAGCTGTGAGTGCTCATCCATTTGGTAAACTCTGTTTCCAAGTCAAAAAATCTTGCAAAGCCGCCAAGCATGGCAAGACATGCAAAGTAGCTGTAAAACAAGAACAAAGGTGATTTATTTACGGGCTTATCCGCATAATTTTGGCCAAAGTATTTTATACAAAACGCCACGCCGAGCGCTATAGCTACAGGGCAAAAGAGTACAAACCATTTTTTCAATATATCAATCACTTCGTCATGAGAAAAAACAAAATATCCCATAATGAAGGCTGTAAAATAAAGGCCGAACCTGTAAACGCAGATAATAGGGGTGTTCAGTATCTGTCCCGCTCCGTAAAAGGCTAATGATAAAAGAATAAGCGTCGGAAGATTTGTCTTTTTTCCTATGTTCAGAAGACGATTCTTTTCAATCTTCCTGATAAGGACAAGTATCATGGAAAAGAGCCACAACACCTGGATATACCAAAGCACTCCGATTCCCGATGCAAGCATTATCAGGTACTTGATAACCGCGGGAATATCCATGCTTCCCGCATCACCGAATGACATGTTGATATAGCCTTGAATAAACTGAAACGCAACAAGGCCTATTGTGCATGGAACAAGGAGCTTTGTTGTTCTGCTTCCAATAAACTCTTTGTCCGTATGTTTGTCCAGATACAGTTTGGAGCTAATGCCTGAAACAATGAACAGGATTGCCATGAACCATGGGAAAACGATGTACATATACACATCATAATACTGCACCTCAAGGCTCGTAATCTTGCCAAGGGTCCCAGCGATACCCTCACCGTTATACATGTAGAGAACATGGAAAAAAACAACCAATACAACTGTAACCCATCTGATGTTGTCCAAGTATGATTTCCTCATATTTATCCCACCTTTGCTAAATATTTTAACATTATATTAGATCCGGTAAATATGAAAAACCACCAACTTTTGTTGTCAAAAATTGATGGTTTGTGTTAAGGATAGTTGCAGGAGTTTTTATTCTGATTATCTAAATTCATCCCTGTGTTTATCAAAGAACTCGAAATAAGTCCTAACACCCTCGAGCTCCGTCCACTTCTTGATATCTACAGGACATTCATCAAGATCATAGATTCGTGCTCCCTTTAGTGAAAGCAGAAACGGTGAATGAGTTGCTATTATAAACTGGCATCCGAAGAAGCGCGCCGAGTTCTGAATAAAGTCCAACAATTCGAGCTGTCTTTGCGGAGAAAGTGAGTTTTCCGGCTCATCCAGCAAATACAAGCCGTTGTCTTTAATCTTCTCTGCAAAATACTGTAAAGCACTTTCCCCGTTGCTATGTGTAATGACATTGCTTCCGATTACATCCCTAACATATCTTGACTGGGTCTTTGAGCGGGCTTCCACCACCTTTTTAAGCTTGTCATAATCATCCAGTGATTGCATCCGGAATGTGGAATTCTTATTCTCAATCCAATCATCAAAAGCCTGCTCTCTCTTGCGATCCACGCCCTCATTAAGCGCACGCAGATTGAGCATAAAATCAAACACATCATCACTTGTGATAATCCGTATTTCTTCCGGCTTTTTTCCGGGAGTTATCTCAAACGAGCACATTTTCAAATAGTCTCCAAAAAAGCTTGTTCGATTGAACAGTGTATCTCGCTCAGCCTTTATTTTCTCTGCAATAAGATTAAGCGCTGTGCTTTTTCCGGAGCCATTGTTTCCGTACAGAATTGTTATTTCCGAAAAGGATAAAGACTCCAGCATGTTTTCGGCAAACACTCCAAAAGGGTAAAACGAGCTGTAGCATGTCCTTCTTATGTAGTTTACAAACTGTTCTTCCGCGCCAATTCCGGGGAATTTAAATGAATCGATGTACATCTGAATTATGTTATGCCTTCCTTGTATTGTGTCTTTCTTATTGTTATGCACGGATATGCATATTCCGCGCGCAGGCTATTTTATTTCTACTTGTTATTTACCTATATAATGCTATCAGATTTTAATTCGATACTTCTCAAGATTAACCTTTCCTTCGGCGACTTCTACTCCCTCACTCTCCAGTATCTGAGCCTGCTTCCATGCTCCGCCGAATGCATATTCGCCGGCAAGTTCGCCCTTGGAATTGACAACGCGGTGGCATGGTATCGTGCTTGGGTCGGGATTTTTATGAAGTGCATTCCCAACAGCCCTCGCCATCTTTCTGTAGCCGGCCATTTCTGCAACATCTGCGTAAGTAGCAACTTTCCCTTTAGGAATCTTTTTTACCGCTTCATATATTCTTTTTGTCGGAGAGTCCGTAACAAGATCGTAGCTCTCAGCAATCATCCGCTTTATGACATCATCGGGAATTGAGCCATCAAGAACAATCGTGTTCCAATGCTCCTTGTTCTGATGATACGCGGGAAGCACCGATTTGTATGTCTTTCGCCAAAGATCACGCCACTGCGGATCAACTTTTAGATTCAAATTGATATAGCCATCTTTTTCATATGTCCACAAAAAGGCTTTCTTCGACTTTTTTACCCGAACAAGCTGCCAATTTGTATCACGAAACGGCGCCTCCCTGTAGGTGTCCGGAAAAGACAGACCGTAGTTTAGGGCTTCTTCTCTTGTTTTCATAGGTATCTCCTTTTTGACACTTTGATGTGCTTATTCTGATGAGATAGTGCGATTTTCTGCTTTCTGCACCGTATAAATTCATTGCAGCTGTTCTGTGCGGTGCTAATTTCCGTTTCTGCACCGTACATGTTCGTTGCAGCTATTCTGTGCGGTGCAGATTCTTGTTTTCACACCGTACACTTTCATTCCTGCCATTCCATACTGTGCCTTTTTCTGTTTTCGCACCGTACGGTTTCATTTCAGCTATTCTGTACAGTGTTAATTCCCGTTTCTGTACCGTACACTTTCCTTCCAGCTATCCTGTGCGGTACTGTTTCTCGTTTCTTCACCATACACTTTCCTTCCAGCTTTTCTATACGGTGCCATTTCTCATTTTCATACCGTACACTCTCATTCCAACCATTCTGTACGGTGACATTTTCTGTTTACACACCGTATACCTTCCTTCTAGCCATTTCGTACGGTGTTATTTCCCATTCACACGCCAAAGCGGTATTCTTTTTCATCCTTATCATTTGGCACAAGCCCGAATTTCTGAATTACACGATCTGCAACTTCATCGGGCTCCAAATGAGTATTATCAATTTTTATGTGATTCTCAAAACATTTCTCGCCTTCATCCGTGTTCAGCTTGTGATTTTCGGCATCCTGTAAGAGATTGGCTCTGCTCCATTCCACATCTTTTTTGGACGCTTTTCTCTCCATGCGATGAGGCGTCTCATTTCTGAATAGCCTCTCCTCCAGAGTTGCTTTTAATTCAACGAAAAAGAAATGTCCTCCTGCCTGCTCAAACAGGTTCTTTAATGACTCAAGGTATGCAAGATCTTCCTTCATATCGAAAGCACACACATAAGTGAATATCAGATCAACGTTATGCTTTACAGCCAGCTCAAATGCATTCTTCCTAAATAAGCTATTGAATTCCCTTTGTGCAGGGGTATCAAATCCAAATATCTTATCTGACATTTCAATACTATCATGATTCATCATCATATTGTACCTGAGCTTATCTCTAAGACTCTCCGCCACTGTCATCTTTCCTACCGCCTGGGGTCCGCACACTACTATAAGATTTGCCATTAAACTTCCTCCCTTTTCAGTAATAATCTCTTGATATAAAAATAGACCTTATCAAAACCGATGTGCTTCAGCTTGATAAGGTCTTATTCCTTGTAATGTAAACACCAATAATTCAGATTCTACATATTATTTGGCCTCATCTCGCATGTCAAAATATACCCCTGATTATTATTCATGGGTATATTATTGATCATTCCATTGATGAGGTTCTTGTTTGTCATAATAATTCTTCTTTCTGAAAAAATATTAGTTGTTAGTATAATTGACAGAAAACTTACTGTCAACACTTCAAACACATAATTCTCTCTTAAGCTATCATAGCATATTAAAACAGGTATACCCTCTCTCTTAATTCTTTTTCGATGGATTCGTATTCTTCTTTAGAAAACACTTTTTCCTCACTTATTTTCTTAAGATATTCCTCACAGATTTCATTCGCTTTCTCTTTTTCTCCTGCTTTCTCGTACACGATCATGAGGTTATGATTAAATTTCTTCCAAAAATATTTCATATTGTCAGTCGTATATTCCGGAATTGAAGAAAATGCTTTGGCAACATGTTCGCACCACTCAAGATTTTTGAGCGTTTCGTTCTTTTCTCCCCAGTATGCATAGTTTTCCATCATGCAATTAAGCTGGCTTAGCAAGACATTGCACAACATCTTATTGGCTGCGGTCAGACTATCTTTCATCTCTTCAAAACCATGCTCAAAAAAGCTTAGCTCGGAATATAAGAATTCCCTAACCTTTGCATTTTCAAGACTCGGCAATACATCGATATGCTCTCTGGCATTCTCAAAATCCTTCCTGTGAATATAGATCCAGGCAAGGGCGTAATGAGCTTTTTCCACAAGACTTCTACTGTCAGCGTAACGGATTATAGTTACGCCTTTTTTTATTCCGTCTTCTAAAAGAGCATTCGCTCTCTCAGGGTTCTCCGCCAGCAATCCCTCCATGTCAATGTAATAGCTCAATTCAGCGACCTGCTGAACATACAATAGATTTATTTCAAAATTCATCGGGTTTCTGCTAACTTCACCCGAAAGATACTCTACTCTCTGCAGTGCACTTCCTTGTGCATCGGAAATGTCATACATTGCCTTTATTTTGTTTTTTACAGTTTCCAAAAGATAATCATCTTTGTCAGAAGGATTATAGCCAAGCAACATATCAGTAGTGACATTAAGCGCCTGCGCAATCGGCACGACCATAGAAACATCAGGAAGTCCCGCTTCTGACTCCCACCTGCTCACTGCCTGCGGTGTAACCCCAAGCATACCTGCCAGTTCCTCCTGTGTAAAACCTTTATTCTTTCTAAAACCTCGTATATTGGCACCCAGATTGTTTTTCACTTTTTTCCTTTCCCGATTGACTTATCAACCGCATAAACTTGTTGTGTATCGGAAAATGTCTGCAGAATCATCTTCTGAATTCAGAATACAGAAAAGCTCATAACATATCAAACAATGCATACTTGAGAAAAACACAATCACTATTTACAGTCTTGAAATGAAAGAATATATTCTACATTCTCTTCAACCGGCTTCATGCCATCGATTCTGATTATCGGACAATCTATATTTTCAAGCCAAGATGTGACAAAGTCTTCAGGCCTGCTATTAACCTTCGCAAACCATGAGTTCTCTCTGTCGGAAAGATCTCCGCCAGCAAGTATTCTATCACCAAACTTTTGATCCGAGCGCTCTTTTACCCGTTCCATCCTTGTTTCTTTAGGAACTTCAACGAGAATAACGTAATCTAATTTTGTAAGCAGTTTGTCCCCGTAATCGCCTTTTACAGCAGCAAAGACAAATTTATCATCCTCTTCAATTTTTTCCTCCAATATTTGAATCACTTCGTCCTTACTTCTTGGATTGGCGAACATGTATGACTTATCATCCTTCGGAAAATACAAGTCTTCATTATCTATAAAGCAATACGACAAGCGCTCTGCCAGCTTTTTCCCGATTGTACTCTTTCCGACTCCGTTAAGACCACATATTAGTATGCCCATATATCCTCCGATGTCTGTATATATTCATATAATTTTTAATAACACTAATTCCGATTTTTTATTAAATTGACTCGCGCATTTTAAGCAATAATCTTTATACATAAGTTGGTAATACGTTTATATCCTCAATAAATTCATTACCATAGCTGTCATAATATCCTTTTCATCCGGATTAGATTCAGCAATCATAAGGGTTATTGCAACAAGAGCTCCATCACTTATTATCTTCTGCCCATCCCTAAAGAGCGCGTTATTTCTACTCAAAAACTCCAAGAATAATGATGCTGCGATTCTCTTACATCCATCCTCAAAAGGATGATCTTTTATCATGAAATAAAGAAGATTGGCTGCCTTTTCCTCTAATGAAGGGTATACTTCCCCTCCGAATACATCCTGATAGACTGCTGCCAAAATGCCTTCAACCTTACCGGCTTCTTTCTCAACACCAAATACGTCTGATTTGAATGTATCCTCCATATGATCGACCATCTCTCTACAATCACTATAGGTGATTCTGTATATTGGGCTTGAACCTTCAGGCTTCTCAAGAGACTGGTGATCATATTGATCCAAAAGCATGAGTGCCTGTGTGTATAGATTTACAGCCTTAAGTACATCCTGTTGCTCAATATCAAGCGTACCTGCAATCATCTTTGTTTGTATTTCAACAGTTTTCTGAAGTGCCTGTAGCCTGCGCTCATTAATAGCATAGCCATTAATAATGTATTGCTTCAAAACATTATTAGCCCATTGTCTGAATTCAGTTCCGCGCTGAGATTTAACTCGATAACCAACGGAAATGATAACATCCAAACTGTAATGCTTAGTTCTATACTTTTTGCCATCTGAACCAGTTGTCAAGAAATCCTTGACAACTGAATTCTTATCCAGCTCTCCCTCTTTAAAACAATTATTCGCATGTAAACTAACATTTTGTTTTGTGGTATCAAAAAGATTTGCCATTTGTAACTGAGTTAGCCAAACTGTATTCCCATCCATAGCTACTGGCAGAACAACCTTTTTATCTTTTGATTCAAACAATACTATCTCATTATTTTCCATCAACTTACCCTCTATCCTTCATCATTTTTTCAAATTTAAGCTGATAAGCAATCAACCTCGGAATATACTCCGGAGGAGTTCTACGTCCCGCTTCCCAGTCCTCCAATGTACGCACCGGAATACCTGTATGAACCGAAAACTCTTTCCTTGTTTCCCCCGTGCTCTCCCTTAGTTGCTTAATTTTCTCCGATATATCCATAATTGCACCTCCACGCAATGCGATAAATAGATTATAATATATTCTTGTGACACTCGCAATGCGTGTATTTTAAAATCAAAAAAGGAGTCCACACATGAACTCCCTTATCTATGAAAATTTTAAAAAGCCCTTAATCCGAAAACTCCTATCTTAGAATCTCATCTATCGTAGAAACCGTACTAAAGCTTCCCGCATGTGTTGAGATGATTTCTTTCATAAGCGGAAGTTCGAAATAACTGATATAACAGATGAGTGTGTTGTTCTCTCCGGCGATTGCGCCGCGAGAATCCATGATGGTGCAGGTCTTATTCAGTTTATCTTTTATGTCCTTAATGATTCCGTCGGGATCCTGGGTTATTATCGTCACCTGCTTGATGGCTTCGAAGTGATCGGTGTAGTGGTCGATAACCGCTGTAGCAACCACATAAACCAAGAGGCTGAGCAGTGCCGCAGTGGCATCTATGACTACGAATACAGTGATATAAACAAGTGCATTAAATCCAAGAAGCATCGGCGTGAGACTGTAGTTACGTCCCGTTTTATCCGACAGCTTTTTTACCACAATATTCGCAAGTATCTCCGATCCGTCAATGCATCCACCGTTTCTAAGGATCAGCGCAAGTCCGGCGCCTAGAATCGCACCGCCGAATGCTACCGCCAGAAAGTGTTCTGTATTAAGTTCAAAAGGAATTTTTTCAAAGAATTCAAGTCCGACCATGTAGACCACTGAACCCACAGCAGCTTTTACAGTGAACTTTTTTCCCAGAAACACATAACCTGCAATTATAAATGGTAAAAAGACAAACAGAACGCACAGTGACAATTGAAATCCCGTAAGTTTACTGATAATAATCGCAACGCCGGCTGTTCCGTAATCTATCGCATCGTTTGGAAGCAATATCAAAGCGACTGAAAAGCTCGCCATTATTGCTCCGAATATAATTAAAACATATGACAGTATTCCTTTACTTTTCTTCATGTTTTCTCCTAAATTTGTTGAAACTATAGTTGCTGTACCGGGGCATATTGCCATGCCCCAATACAACCATTATACATTATGCAACAAAAATAAGAGCACCGCCCATAAGAGCCGTGCCAGTGCTTTACTTCCGCCGGAATATTTATTACAGTTCCCGCAATCATTTCTACTTCCTAATGAACTTATCATCACCTGCGCCCTCTCCGCTCGCATCAGAAACATACCTTTCCACTGTCATGTGCAAGTCATATTTCTCCCGAAGCTCTGTAATCGTCTCCATCATCTTAGAAGCATGATGAACATCGATAGCCTCTTGATTAACCCAACTGTCGATCAGAAGCACCGTATCAGGATCATCCATCGAGATATAATACTCATACCGCAGATTACCGCTTTCGGCACGGATTTCATCAACTATTCCTCTACTTATCATTTCTTCAGCAAATTTTCGGGCATTTCCGTCTTTACCCGTGTATCTGAGATTAACTGTTATCGCCATAGCCCCCTCCGATCATAATCCTTAAATTCGGTTCTTCTTCAAAGATATTTCCATTCAGCCTGTCTACATCCAGCTAATTTTCATTTCCTATATTCCCTCTATTTTTCTCTAATATAGATAAAAATGTCCACGCAAGAGTACCTGCCATTACAAACAGTACCATTACTGCCATATAATCTGCAAAGAAATATATCCGCGGCTCATTATAATCAAAAAATGCAAACATTGTTTTCATAAACATATATCCGGGGAAGCCCCGTTTGATAAACGCAAAAACACCGTATATAGATATTGCCGTTATTATAGAAATAACCGTAATCCACATGCCTTTACTATTCCGTTTCAGCCTGTCAACCGGACCTGTCAGGTGTATTCCAATGTGGATTCCCATCAGTACAAAGCCCCAATACGCAAAAAGCATATGTATCTCTCTTGCCTTCGCAGAGATTGGAAGGACCGGAAGGAATGTATAAAGATGCTTTGACATCAGGATGCCGCTCACCGGCTGAAGTATCATTAAAACCGTCAGCAAAAGATTAAGACCGGTCTGAAAAATCCTTAGAGAAGTCCATTTTCCTTTCAAAAGTGCAGTATACCACTTCCTGTTCATCACATGGTGCACTATAAACAAAATAAATATAGCCGTACCTATGATCTCATGGAGTTTCTCCCCGATCAGCGAATATGACATCAGCATCATAAGAAGGCAGATCATGGCTATGTCGATTATAATCCTTGTTTTCTTTTTCAAGCTGACTGCCTCCTTCCTATCTGCATCCTAATATCCCAGTCCGACAAGCCATTCTTTAACAGAACTTCTCACACTGTCCTGATCGTTCTGACAGTCATTTCCGCGTATCGCAAGTCCTTGTCCGACCATGCTGTTCGGACAAGCTGATGAAAGCTTTTTGTCAAAACCGGAAAGTCCACTTCCTTCATGTGTGGAGAACGGAATCAATGTCTTTCCCGCAAGTCCTTCCCTGTTATTCTCAAAGAAGGTATACATTATCATCGGCCAGTCTCCCCACCATACGGGTGCGCCAATAAAGATTGTGGAATACTGTGAAAGATCCGGAACCTCTCCTTCATAAGCAGGTCTGGTGTTATCATTCTGCTCTTTCTTTGCCACGTCGATCAGATTGTTATAGGAGTCTGTAGGATAGATGTCTTCAACAGGAATAACCTCCCACAAATCCGCTCCAATCTGTTCCGATATCATCTCAGCGACAATTGCGGTATTTCCCTTGTCAATCACGCCAACTTTATATTGCTCACCTGTTCTGGAAAAATACACTACAAGCGTATCGTTCCCTTTATTATTCCCAGCATCAGTGCTTTCCTGCCCTGTAGTGGATTCTGTTTCCGTATCGGCATCATCCCTGCTTTCTATTGCACCTTCGTTATTCGCAGTCTGAGATGTTTCAGAATCGTCAGTTAATTCCGATGCGGAAGCTCCGCAACCAACAAGTGCAAATATAATCACAAGAGCAATACTTAAACGAGCTGTTTTCCACATTTTATTCATATTTTTCCTCTAAACCCTTACTTTTTCTCAAACTCAGGTTTCCAAGCTGCAAACTGTACCAGCTGAGAATCGGTACGATTATAGTATCTCACATTTTTATCAAGTTTTGCGATCTGATTCATCTCATCATCGGTAAGCTTGAAATCTGTAATATTCATGTTGTCTCTGATATGATCAACATTCTTGCTTCCGGGAATAACTACAAATCCCATCTGTGTATGCCAGCGAAGGATGATCTGAGCAGATGACTTGCCATATTTCTTTCCAAGCTCTGTAAACACAGGCTCATTTATAAGGGACTTATCTCCATGACCAAGAGGATACCAGCTCATGAGCTTGATGTCATACTTATCCAAGGTCTTACGAAGTTCGGTCTGGGTAAAATATGGATGCGCCTCAACCTGAATAAACTGAGGAACAATCTCCCATTTTGTCTGTAACTCTTCAATGTATTTTCCTTCAAAGTTAGAAATTCCAATAGACTTCGCCTTACCTTCTTTGTATGCTTTTTCAAGCTGCCTGTATCCTGCGAACCAGCTCCCGGCAGGCTGATGGATATAGAGAAGATCCACATAGTCAACGCCAAGTCTCTCCAGTGTTTCATCTACAGCATTTGGATTCTCATACTCGCTTGGCCAGAGTTTTGTGGAAAGAAATACTTCTCCTCTTGCAACTCCGCTGCCCTTAATCCCTCTTCCAACAGCACGCTCATTCACATATGCATTCGCGGTATCAACAAGACGATATCCCATTTTAAGTGCTTCTCTTGTACTGTTTTCCGCATCAGCAGGTGAAAGCATAAATGTTCCAATACCTACTACAGGACACTCGATTCCATTATTTAACTTGATCATTTCCATTGTAATACCCTCCATTCTTAATCTTTGAATATTCCATTTCTTCGTCCACCTTACATAAGTCCATTTGCTGCAAGCCACTTCTCTACTGCACCTTTTGAATCAGCAGCCCTGCTTCCTGTAATAGAAAGCCCGCTCTTAAATGTTGCTCCCACAGCATACTTTTTAACATCTTTCTCGCTGGATCCCATTCCACTTCCCTCATTTGTACACAGTGGAAGAATTGTCTTTCCTGTAAAATCAAAGTTCTCAAGGAAGGTTACAACTGCCATGGGCACTGTTCCCCAGTAGTTGGGATAGCCAAGGATAATCGTGTCGTATTCATCTATGCTGTACGGCGTGCTTACAAGTTCCGGTCTCTTACCTTCATGAAGATCTCTTTTCGCCTCCTCTATACAGGTCATGTAAACCGGTGAGTATGGATCCTTCATCTCGATTTTAAAGGTATCTGCATCTATAAGTTCTTTCATTATGTTTACTACTATTTCAGTATTTCCAACCTTGACGTACCTCATTGCTCCGCCAAAGTAATTTTCATCTGCTCTCGAAAAGAATGCTATGAGTGTCTTTGCCATCTAATCATCCTCCATTCGTCTTTATGTTTTCCGGTTTCTATGTTTTCATTTTAAGTGGCATGTTATAAAATATCCAATAGAAAGACTCTATATCTAATTTAATTTTTAAATAACAAAGAGGATAAGCTATGAATACAAAGCAGATAGATTACTGCATAGAACTGGCTCACACACTGAACTTCAGTAAGGCAGCCGACAATCTGTTTGTCAGCCAGCCAACTTTTTCATATCAGATCAAACTTTTGGAAGATGAAATTGGATTTACAATCTTTGACAGAAACGGAAAAGGAGCCTCCCTTACTCCGGCCGGAGCACAGTTTGTCACATACCTCACCGGCATGCGCGAAGAGATGAAAAGAGCTATCGAGCAGGGCCAGAATTTCAGCGCTAAATATACTGACAGCATCTCCATCGCTCTTATGGTGAGACAGGCGCTTTTTTTCCTGCCGGAAGCCATAAGAACATTTTGGAAAACAAATCCGGACATACAGATTGAACCTAAGTTTCAGTATGAAAATAGTCTTGAACTGTTCCTCAAAGAAGAAGCAGATATTCTATTCTGCTTAAAAGAGCAAACAAAACAGCTCTCGAACAGCACTGTGCATGAACTGTTCAAGAGCCGAATTTATCTTATTACTACAAAGGAAGATCCTCTTGCAGCAAAAAATGTAATTACTGAAGAAGATCTCTATGGTCGAACACTTATGGTTGGTGGTGGTTCACCTGATGCACTCAGAAAGGTACAGCATCGTCTCATGTCCACCGGTAAGATTGATTATTTTAACAGTCCCGATCACGACTCAACTCTCACTAACGTAGCCGCAGAAAAAGGCGTCTGCCTCGCTCCCGGTTTCTTAAATGACCACAGCGGACAATTCGCCTGGATTCCGTTCGACTGCAAGGAGCACTTCAACTGCGTACTCTGCACCCATAAGAATGACAATCGCGAAAACCTAAAGAGCTTCATAAATTTGCTCAAAAAGCTTTATAAGGATACAGTGGCTTTCCCGTTATAGATTCGAGTACAACTTACTCCAACACCATTCTCATCAAAACTGTTCCCTCATTGTTTTCGAGTTCATCAAAGCCCATCTTCTTATATAATGCGTAGCCTACGCTCATAACTTCAGGTTTTGTGGTAAAACGAACCTCCTTAAAGCCTAGTGAACGACATTTATCCAGCATCGTATTAAGCATAGGTCTTGCATAGCCTCGCCCTCTGCATTCAGGCTTTATGAATAAACGCTTTGCTTCTGCAGTATCATCATCTATCTTTTTGATGGCGATCGTTGCAATGGGCTTATCTTCATCATATCCCAGCAGTAAAGCTCCGTCTCGGTAAAAGCCTTCAAGGTCCGCCAGCTCTTTATCAAGGGATACGAAGCAGGCTTCCGCGCCCTTTATCTTTGAATACTCCAAAATGAGTTCTTTTGCAATTTCATAATTATCACAGTCTCTTATATCAATCATATTTTCGTCCTCTATCACAGCAATTTTGCTACATCATTGGTTTTCAAAACTTTTCCGGACGACACGACCTTTTCATCGATTACCAATGCCGGCATACTCATAATATCATATCCCATGATTTTCTCCATGTCAGTTATATATTCAACTTCCGCACTAATGCCCTTTTCTTTAACAGCCTCTTTTGTTGCCTTAAGCAGCGCCTCAGCCACCGAGATTGTACCAAAGATATCAGCATACATCGGAACACCTACAACCGTTGCAATAATTACTCCAAACGGATTGTTACTGCCCAGAATGTTTTGAATCCATTTCTCCGGTATCCAGTTATGAATAATCGCACCTATTCCTACACCAATCACTATAAAAGGAAAAATTTTTTTAAAAGTGCTTACCACCTGATCCTTTGCATAAATCATTCTATCTTTTAACTTCATATTCGGTGTCTCGACCTCAACACTGATATTTCTATTACGGATAAAATCAGCAACCTGATCTTCCATATGAAGCTTCTCGATTATTGCACCGCCAATAACAGCGATTACTAAACCGAGCATTACATAAACGATTGCTATCTTTGCTCCGAAGATACTCATCAAAAGAACAATACTAGCAAGATCTACCATAGGCGAAGATATCAGAAAGGAAAATGTCACTCCCAGTGGTAATCCCGCCGCCGTAAAACCCATGAAAATTGGTATTGAAGAACATGAACAGAAAGGAGTTACCGTACCAAGCAATGCCCCGACAATATTTGCTCCGATTCCATCGAACCTGCTCAAAATTTTCCTGCTCTTCTCCGGAGGGAAAAAGCTTTGTATATAAGAAATCATAAAAATCAGTCCACAAAGCAGGACGGTTATTTTGATAACATCATACAGAAAAAAATGTACGCTCCCACCAACTCTTGAAGTTATATCAACTCCCCAAATAGACATCAGGTTGCCAATCAATTCATATAGCCATTTCATCCCCAATACCTGATTCTGAATTAGTTTCCACATTGTATCACTCCTTTAGTTTGACATATTCAAATGCATCAATATGTCGTGCTTTTATATAGGCAATCCCTACCGAATTGCCTATTTGTACTTCTTTTTCTATGAAGTTTATTTGCAACAGCAACTGCTTGCGCTTTCTGTATTCTCGCAGTCGCACCTTACGTATGATCCAATCATTTTACGAAACGCCTCTATGCCTTCTTTGGAAATTGAATAATACATCCACTTTCCATCTTTTCTTCCAATCACAAGATCACTGTCACAAAGGAGTTTCATATGATGTGAAAGAGTAGGCTGTGTAATATTAAGCTCTTCCAATAAGACACATCCACATTTTTCCCCATGCTGGAGTGACAGCATGATCGCCAAACGATTCTCATCTGCAAGAGCCTTAATCTTTCTCACATCTTCTCTAAAACTCATAGTTTTCACCTCCTACGGATGAAAAGAATATAGCATACACATTTATGCATGTCAATATATAAATATGTTCTTAATAGACTTTGTGATTTTTATCTTCCTTATACCAGATCACCACAGCAGCTATAAAAATAATCCCAAAGTATACGTACGCTGCATTTGATTTCGGGTATGTGTCAAATAGCTTATTCCAATCATAAATAGCGCCTATGGAATTTATAAAAGAGTGATAAACAGCACATGCCAGGACGCTCTTCGTAGATTTATAGATTGCAGCGGCCACAAAGGCCCATACAAATATGTTTATAGCAAAACCTACCATGCTATCGCCATAGTGATTGGAGGTCGGCTGTAACCATATCGGAAAATGCCATACACACCAGATTACCGCTACAATAGTAGTTGCAACCGGGAAGGGAAATCTTTTTTCCAACATAGGTTGCAAAAAGCCACGCCAGCCGGTTTCCTCCGCAAATCCGGCAAACGGCAGCATAATAAGAAAACCAAGCGGCATCAGGTACAATGGCGAACCGTTAGGTTCACCGCAGAAAATGGCAAATACCAAGGCACATATGCAGAACAGGCCTGTTATTAGAATCGTTTTCATCTTTTTGGGGGTATATAAAAAGCGCTTCAAATATTCTTTTACAGTGATATGCTCTTCTTTCCTAAGTACGATAAAAAGAGAAATAGACGGAGCCGGTGTTGTAAAGAGTATCCCTATGGTCGCATACATAATATATGCAAATTTTAGCTTTCCCGTTTCCGCATAACTAACCGACGCAGGTTCGAGAATAAACATAATAATTTGAAAAAAAACAGTTATAAACAGAAGCCAACCAAAAAAATCTGCTATCGGAGCTTTCTTTTTTTCATCAACCCACATTTTTTTGTCCTTTCATAATCCCTGAAATCAATGCATCTACGCCATAAGCAAAACTTTCATCCAAAGAGATTTCATCTCCAAAACTACCATGTAACTCCAGCATCGAAAATCCTTCCACAAATCCTCTAAGGCTTCGCATCACATGCATTTTCTTAACTTCGTCGAACTCAAGAGAATCCAGAACAGAATATAAAGATGATATAACCCCTTTTGTAATTTCATGGTTCAGTTCGGATGTATATGAATTGTGCCAGCATATTGCCTCAAAAACTCCGGGATGATCATGAGCAAATTCACGCAAAGCATAACACATTGCTTTTAATCCTTCTTCCCGCGACTTTCCTACTGCTGATTTAGCGATCTTTATATCAATTTTGCTCCAACCATATACCGGGATTGCCTCTTTTATTTCATCCAAACCGCCTTGAAAATGCTTGTACAAAGACGGCGGCTTTATGCCTAATCTATCAGCGATAGTTTTTATAGAAAGATTCTGAAAACCATCTTTATCTATCATTTCAACACACACTTCGATGATTTCTTGTTTTCTGGACATTCTTCCTCCTTGCTAATTATTTTAACTATTAAGCTAATGCTATTAGCCTATAGGTTAACATAGACTCCTTATACTGTCAAATCGAATATCTTTGTACGGCATAACAAAAAACATGACGAATGCCAACATTCGCCATGCCTCTAAAATTTTTACGCTCTCACTGAAATTTACGTATAATATTTGTCAACAATCTTAGCGAGCGGTGTAACCACCGTCAACAATAAGATGTGTGCCTGTTATAAACTCGTTTTCTGCAAGGAATATGATTGCATGAGCAATCTCTTCCGGCTTAGCAAAACGGCCAAGTGGATGCATTGCAACAAGTGCATCATGAAGCTCCTGACCAATTGCTTCAACGCTGACAAGCGGAGTATCCACATAACCGGGATTTACTGTATTAACACGAATACCATCTTTTGCAAGTGAAAGTGCTGAGGATTTAGCAAGCTGGTTTACACCACCCTTAGCTGCACAATATGATGGGATAAGAGGATCGCCAATCACGCCCTCAATTGAAGATGTGGATATGATTGCTCCGCCTTTGCCCTGCTTCTTCATCTGAATAGCAGCATACTTGGTGCCATAGAATACACCATTAAGATTGATGTCAATAACCTTTGCCCAATCATCAGCGGACAATTCGTCTACTGTTCCATGAATACCTATCCCTGCGTTGTTGACCATAACGTCCAAGGAACCGAATTTTTCGACCGCAAAATCTACTAACCCCTTTACACTACTTTCATCAGATGTGTCGCCCTGATAAAATACTACGTCAGCAGATATTTTTGATAGTTCTGCTACTGCATTTTCCCCACGCTGGGCATTACGACCTACAACAACAACTTTTGCTCCTTTTTCAAGAAAAGCCTGCGCTGTTGAGAATCCTATGCCAGATGTACCGCCGGTTACAATAGCTGTCTTACCTTTAAGTTCCATGTAATACCTCCTCCGTTCGTATAAAATATAATTAATTATAATATACCGCAGGAAGAATTTATATGAAGAAATATAGATAAAAGAAAACCCCCAGAAACACTGAGTTTCTGAGGCGAGTTGCTGTTTACCTGCTACGTACGGTAGAAAGCTCAGGGCTACTGTATGCGGTTGGTGGCAATTCTGTTATTTCTTTCTAAAGCAGTTCCATGCAAGTATTATTGTAAAGTTATCTTCTGCTTTAACGTTTTATAATCATATTGCATCTACCCCAAGACTCGTCTTTATACTTGAATACATCAGGAGTATTTTGCCTTTCTGTAAACCCAGCACCCTCATAGCATTTCTTGGCTCTTACATTCTCTGAAAACACATTAAGTTGTACACCCAAAGCCTCCGAATCAGAAAAGGCGTAACGAACAAGTAGCCTGATCATTTCTTTTCCGATTCCTTGACCACGAACAGATGCATCAACCATAACAAACTTAACCATCCCTTCATGTGCCTCACGATTAAGTGAATAGCAATAGAATCCAACAGCACGCCCTTCATCATCTACCGCAATGAAAGGACTATCTCCAAATTTTTCTGATATTTCTGATAGAAAACTCCTAAGTGTTTCTTTTTCGATGGGATACGGAATCCGATTTGCGCACCACATCATATGTGTTCTTTCATCTGTGATCCATGTCTTGATCACATCAAAATCATCGTTGAGATCAAATGCTCTTATTTTCATTTTTCTTATCCTTGAAAAACCGAAATTTAATCCACACTACAAATCCCGATTCGTATTTATCCAAAATCGCTTCATCCTACATCCGTCTATTTCTATGATTTTTTCAAGATGTCCGTTGTTTGCAAGTATTGTATTTTCACTGGCAATATTATCCTCATCGCATACCATAAGCATCCTCTCAATGCCAATTTTATCTGCATTAAGCACATTCTGTCTGAGCATTTCCGTGGCATATCCCTTTCCTCTTTCAGAAGGTCTGACAGAGTATCCACAGTGACCGCCCCATGTCCCGAGAATTGGATGATTTATATGATGGCGCAGATCTATTACTCCTACTAGCCTATTATCTTTTTCCCTTATCGCAAAATATGTCGTTGACGGCACTTCTGTTCCAGTCTCTTCACAAGTCTCTGCACTTTTTCTCAAATTGCAAATATCAATCCATTCTTTAGCAGTATCACAATTTTCTAAGCCCATACAACCTGCGAATTGATCATCATTGTCCTTATCTGCTTGAAGCACTTCATCTTTAAACTTTTGAAGTTCATCTGCAAACTCTTCATTTGCCTCAGTTAGGAAAATAGAATCTGCTCTTTTATCTAATTTCTTTTCCATTAGAAGAAATCTTCCCTTTCGCCATTCTGCATATCCGCGTTTAATATACCCATATATAGATAGGATCGAGCCTAAAAGAAAACCTTAAGTCAATGACTTGACTTCCAGTAAATTAAAATCTTGAATAATCTCGTATCGAGAACCGATTATCTCTTTGAGAATTCTTTCACAGTTTTAATTTCTCACCAATCACAATAGCCTTTGAATCATGACCATGTCCGATTTCCTTAGTACATGCAATCGGTAATGTATCTGAAATGTGCATTTTAAGCAAATCAAAAACGCTAAGCTTATAATCTTCTTTTTCATAGTTGGTGAATGTTCCAAGAAGTATGCCTGATACCTTATCAAAAACTCCAATCTGCTCAAGCTGAGTAAGCAGTGTTGCTATCTGTCCTGAACCTCCGCCTAGTGATTCGAGAAGAAGGATTTTTCCGGTCATATCAGGCCAATATTTGGTTCCGGCAAGTTTTGTAAGGCATCTGATATTACCGCCAACTACTGTTCCTTCCATGTGACTTTCCTGTAGAAACTCATAATTCAAGTCAAACAATGACGCGGTGCTTCCTTCCAAATAATCGGAAAATCTTTTTCTCTGTAGCTCTGCCTGGGAATATACCATATTCTTAACCTGATATAAGACAGAGGATTTACCTGTGATGGCATAAATTGCATTTATTACTGTAGTCAGGTCACTATAGCCCCAAAACACTTTATCTGAACCAGCTATTACATCAAAATCAAGATACTTCAAAACGCCATTTGCCAAATCGCCACCAGAAATATCATATATTGCCTCAATGGAATCATCTGTATAAAACCGCATGAGATCAGCAGCTCTTTCCTCATCTTTTCCGCTAAAAGTATCCTCTTTAGCCTTTATATGTGGAGCAAGAACTGGTTCCATGCCAAAGTCTTTCAAAACCTGTACAAGTTCATCTACCTGATATTCCCACTCTTTTATATGTCCATCCGAACAAGCTGATAATCCAACCTTCATACTAAATTTCTCCCCACGCTTTTCCTAACCTCAGGAAATTGGTCTAAAATACCGCGTTCTGAGTTTTAACACGTAGTCATGATACGTTTAATATTGTACTAATAACAAGACTGGTCTGCAATTGAAATAGCTATAAATACATTGAAGCTGTCCGTCTGGACAGCCTCATTAAATATTTCATATTCTCTTTTTACTTATGCCCTTAATGAATGTCTTTTTCAGCTCATTCGGTTTATAAAAGAATTGTTGTTCTCCCTTACTCAATCTTTTTTCATCCCTTTTTATCTGGAGAAGATCGATAGTACATAGAAAATCTGCAGCCTGCAAGAGACGATATTTCTGCGGTTCAGCTTTCCTAAATTCAACATTGTATAACTGAATAGAAAAGATAGCATTAAGAATTGAACCAAGCTCCCTCTGACCATTATCATAATATACGATTACCTTATCATATCCTTTAAGATAATCCATATGCTCAGCAAGCATAGCATTTATAGCCTTGCCGAGTTTACCTGACAGCTGAACCCTGTCATTTGCCTCTTTTCTTTTAATGGCTACAGTGCAAAAATTTATAGGACATTTCATTACAAAATTGAACATCTTGTATAGCAACTGTCTTCTTTCATCTAAAGAATACTCTTTAAAGATTCCTTCCTTACGAATAACAGGACCAGCATGAATATACTCGATATCCAACCCAGATTCTTTAACACTATTTTCCAACTTTATTGTATTATCTTTAATATCATTATCTTGATCATGAAAAACAAAGGTCACTAAATAGTAATCTCTTACATCTCTTGTTTCTCCAAAATCACCTGACTCATCAATAAAAACGCTAAGCTCTCTCATTGTGGCTAACTCCAAAAAAAATGACGGGAAATTCTTCCCGCCTACGGTGATCCAAAGAGCTCTCGCTCAGATCAATATAATAGTATCATAAATCAGCTATTTTTTCAACATTATTAGTTGAGAACAGTACAACCACTAAAAAAGCCCACAACCAAATGGTTGTGGGTTTCTGAAATCTGCCGAAGCAGAAATTATCTCTTTGAGAACTGAGGAGCACGACGAGCTTTCTTCAAACCGTACTTCTTTCTTTCCTTCATACGAGGGTCTCTTGTAAGGTATCCGGCCTTCTTAAGTACAGGTCTGTACTCATCTGAATCAGCCTGAAGAAGTGCTCTTGCGATACCGTGTCTGATAGCACCGGCCTGGCCTGTTGTGCCGCCGCCTCTAACTGTTACTACAACGTCGAACTTCTCAGTTGTCTCTGTAGCAACAAGGGGCTGTCTAACGATAACCTTGAGTGTCTCAAGTCCGAAATACTCATCGATAGGTCTCTTGTTGATTGTTATATTTCCATTTCCGGATACAAGGTATACTCTAGCGATTGATTTCTTTCTTCTACCTGTTCCGTAATAATTAGATGACTTTGCCATTTTTACTATTCTCCTCTCCGATTAAAATGTTAATACTTCAGGCTTCTGAGCTGCGTGTGGATGCTCTGCACCTGCGTATACATGGAGCTTTGTGTACATTTCTCTTCCAAGAGATCCCTTAGGAAGCATTCCCTTAACGGCATGCTCGATAACTCTTTCAGGCTTGTCCTGGATCATCTGACGGAGTGAGAACTCCTTGTGGTGTCCAACATACTCTGTGTGATGCCAATACATCTTCTGATCAAGCTTCTTTCCTGAAACCTTGATCTTCTCAGCATTGATTACGATTACATAATCACCTGTATCAATGTTGGGAGTATAGATGGGCTTGTTCTTACCTCTAAGTACGTTTGCTACATTTGAAGCAAGACGTCCAAGTGTCATATCGGTAGCATCAACTACATACCACTTCTTCTCAACTGTAGTTGCACTAGGCATATAAGTTTTCATTGTATTTCCTCCAGTAAATAATTACTTGATTGGTTACTTATGTGAAAACCCTTCACCTGATTCTCACATTATATATGATGTACATATTGAAGCTTACCGGGACAACAATATGACATTTTCACCTAATAGTGGACATGACGTCACACAGTAAGATATTATATATCGCATTTAGTCTTATTGTCAACACTATTTCCAACGATTGGAACGCCATCCAGGAACTTGTATTTTATAAGAAATAACCCCTCCGGCGGCGCTGTCGGACCTGCTGCTTTACGGTCCCTGCTCTCAAGCACTTTCTTAACTTCCGAAGGCTCTTTTTTCCCGCGTCCCACAAGTAAAAGCGTGCCTGCGATTATACGAACCATATTATATAAGAAGCCGTTGCCCGTAACGCTTATTATCACTTCATCTCCGTGTCTTTTTACCGTGATGTCCTTGATCGTGCGCACATGGCTTGCCGCCTGCGATTCAACATTGCAAAAGCTCGTAAAATCATGCTCTCCAACAAGATACCTCGCTGCTTCCTGCATCTTTTCTTCATCCAAAGGCATACTGAAATGGTATGTGTACAAACGCCTTACAGGAACGGGCATCTTGGTATTCAAAACCCTATATTCATAGGTTTTCTCAGTATCACAATGACGCGGATGAAACTTCGGCGCAACTTCCATCGATTCAACGATTCGTACATCCTCGGGAAGCATATGATTCAGGGCAAAAGAGAATCTGTCTCCCGGAATCGTCGAGCAAGTATCAAAAACAGCGACATTTCCGTAAGCGTGAACGCCTGCATCCGTCCTGCTTGCGCCTATAACCGCAACTTCTTCTCCGGTGAGACCATGAATTGCCCTGTTCAGCACGCCTTCAACGGTATTGGGTGTTGAATTCTGAAGCGCCCATCCGCTGTAATTCGTACCATCATATGAAACTGTCAGCATTATTCTGCGATTTTTTGCCATTTCTTTATTATCTCTCAGAATTTCATTCTTCCAATCACAACACATATTATAAGGAAAAGAACAAGCACAACATATGCAAGCCTGTCTCTTTTCTGATAAATAAGCGGCTTCATCTTGGTTCTGCCCTCGCCGCCGCGGTAGCACCTTGCTTCCATTGCCATCGCAAGGTCCATCGCTCTTCTGAACGCAGATATAAACAACGGCACCAGTAAAGGCACCATATTTTTTGCCCTTTTAATGATCGATCCGGTCTCAAAATCCGCACATCTAGCCATCTGCGCCTTCATGATCTTGTCGGTTTCCTCAAGTAAAATAGGAATAAATCTAAGTGCGATTGACATCATCATTGAAATCTCATGCACAGGAACATGCACAAGCTTGAGCGGATTAAGTAAACTCTCAAGCCCGTCAGTCAAGTTGTTGGGCGTTGTCGTAAGTGTCATAAGCGACGAGCCCGTAATAAGGAACACCAGCCTGATTGCCATCTTTACGGCAAGTTTAAGGCCCTCATCCGTGATCTTGATCTTCCAAATTGTGATTATCGGATCTCCCGGAGTCAGAAACAGGTTAAACACCACCGATATCATCAGCAGGAAAAAGATTGATTTCATTCCCCTGAAGATAAACTTAACCGGCACATTCGACAGTTTGATGTTCATAGCAAGGAAAAGTCCTGCGATAACATATCCCAATGCGTTATTTACCATAAAAATAGCGATAAGAAAAACAAACGTGCCGACTATCTTAACTCTCGGGTCAAGTCTGTGTATTATGGATTCAGTTCTGTAATATTGTCCTAATGTAATATCTCTAAGCATCTTTTTGCCTTACATGTCTTTTATTTTGAAAAAGCTCTCAATATCTCGTTTTTCGCTTCGTCAAGAGTTGTGACATCTATGTCAACATCAAATCCGGCCGCCTTAAGCTCCTGCATAACGTACGTAACCTGCGGAGCCGCAAGGCCTATAGCCTCAAGTTCCTGTCTGTGTCTGAAAACTTCTTTGGGAACATCGTCAAATGCGACTCTTCCCTTATTCATAACTATTATTCTATCCACATAATCCGCGACATCATCCATACTGTGGCTTACAAGTATGATGGTTATGCCGACTTCATCATGGAGCTTTTTTACAAGATTGAGGATATCCTCTCTTCCCTTTGGATCAAGTCCGGCTGTAGGCTCGTCAAGAATAAGTATCTCAGGCTTCATGGCAAGAACGCCTGCTATTGCGACTCTTCTCTTTTGTCCGCCAGAAAGGTCAAACGGTGACTGGTAAAAATAGTCATCGTCAAAGCCAACCTGTTTCAGCGCTTCATAAGCTCTAAGTTCCACTTCCTTCTGTGAAAGTCCGAGGTTCTTTGGTCCGAAACAAACATCCTTAAAGCAATCCGTTTCAAAAAGCTGGTGCTCGGGATACTGGAAAACAAGTCCCACCTTGGCTCTTAATGCTTTTCTGTCAAACTCAGGATCACTGATATCTTTTCCTTCAAAATATACCGTACCGCTCGTAGGCTTAACAAGACCGTTCATATGCTGGATCAGCGTTGATTTTCCGGAACCGGTGTGCCCTATAAGTCCGATAAATTCGCCCTCATCAATCTTTATATTCACGTCCGTCAGCGCCGCATGCGCCATCGCGGTATCTTCATCATATATATAATTTACATGGTCGAGAATTATAGACATTTCCTTCTCCGTATCATCTCTTTAATTTCTTAAGTTCCTCAACAAACTCCTCTTTTGTGAGAATTCCGTCAGGAAGCGGCAAACCGCTCTTTTTAAGTTCGTGTGCCAAAAGAGTCACCTGCGGAACACCAAGCCTTAGCTCTTTGAGCTTCTCAACCTGGGAAAAAATCTCTTTAGGCGTGCCCTGCATCTCTACATGCCCTTTATCCATGACAAACACCTTATCGGCGTAGATAACTTCTTCCATATAATGTGTTATGAGAATGACAGTTATTCCTTCAACGCTGTTAAGCGCTCTGGCTGCCCTTATAACATCTTTTCTTCCGTTGGGATCGAGCATCGCCGTGGGCTCATCCATAATAATGCACTTGGGGTGCATAGCGATAACTCCGGCAATTGAAACTCGCTGTTTCTGGCCACCTGAAAGATGATTGGGTGATGATTTTCTGAATTCAAGCATATTCACCGCCCTAAGGCTCTCATCAACGCGCTCCCAGATTTCTTCCGTGGGAACACCCATATTTTCAGGGCCAAATCCGACGTCCTCTTCGACAACCTGTCCGATTATCTGATTGTCGGGATTCTGAAAGATCATTCCGGCTTCCTGTCTGATATCCCAGAGTTTCTCACTGTTTCTGGTATTCATTCCGTCAACAATAACTTCGCCTTCTGTCGGATATAAAAGAGCATTGAAATGCTTGGCAAGCGTCGATTTACCGGATCCATTGTGTCCGAGAACCGCAATAAACTGCCCGGGTCTGACATCAATATTGACATCATCGACAGCCCTTGTGATGCCTTCGACATTTCCCTCTTCATCTCTTCTGATATATTCAAATACAAGTTTATCTGTACGTATCATCTCTTTTTACCTACCATTCGAAATATTATAGCATAAATGTGGTAATATTGATTTATAAAATTAACATCGGAGATTTCCAAATGAACAGTAAATATGTAAAAGATCTTATTCTTCTTTTGGCGATAATCGTTTTTTGTGCTCTCGCCGCAAGACATCTTGCAGGTCACGAAACTCTCGAAGATTATGCCAATTCCCACCTTTCTGTAGAATCACAGGAAAACATCACAGCTTCGGCCGCGTTTGATTCAAATCTTGAACAAAGCTCATCAGTTGCCTCTTCCGAAAACACTTCCGAAGCATCGATCAGTGCATCAGAATCATCGACCGATACGGTCAATTCGAGTGTCATGTCAAGTTCAAACTTACCCGACGATTCAGACGTATATGACACAAGAGTCACATACGAAGAAGGCTTCTACTACGAGGAAATTCCGGATTCAATTGTATCAAAGATAACAGACGTATCATATCCTCATGATTGCAAAATCCCACTTGATGATCTCAGATATTGTGTTATCAGTTATGTCGATTTTGACGGTGAAGAACAGGTCGGCGAAATGATTTGCAATAAGGCAATTGCTGACGATATCATGGAAATTTTCCACGAATTATATGAGAATGATTATCAGATTGAGAGTATAAAGCTTGTTGATGATTTCAACGCAGATGACGAGGCTTCTATGGAAGCAAACAACACATCCTGCTTCAATTATCGCCCCATAGCAAAAGGCCATAAGCTCTCCATGCATTCTCAGGGACTCGCAGTCGACTTAAATCCTTTATATAACCCACAGGTTAAGTACAAGAACGGCACAACTACCATCGCTCCCGCTGCCGGCAAAGAATATACCGACAGGTCTGCCTCTTTTCCTTATAAGATTGACAAAGACGATCTTGCCTATAAGCTCTTTAGAGAACACGGTTTTACATGGGGAGGAAACTGGAATTCATCTAAAGACTATCAACATTTTGAAAAGAAATTCGCTAAAAAGTAAAATTGTTCATAATATTCCATATAATTTTCAATACAAAAAGTGTACAATAGCTATTAAGCTTCTAACATTCTTATCTATTTATATCTTAAGGAGACTTATCTAAAATGAAAAAAGGAAAGAGACACACAAAGATCAAAAACAAGCTTTTATTGTTCTTGGTCCCTGCCGTAGTTGCAACCATTCTTATTTTGGTGCTCATTTCAGGGTACCTGTCAGGTAAGAGTATGACACAGATGGCAACATCGGCACTTAATTCTTCTATTTCCAATCAGGCAGACAACATTGAAGCATGGCTCGACGAAAATCTCCAGAATTTCTCTACCGTTAAGCAAATGGTCGAAAAGACAAAGCCTACAGATGCACAATTGTCTGCTATGATGAACGCTTGCTACGGTTTTAACCCATATTGTAAAAACGGACCGTATATTGCCACAAAGAGCGGCAAAGTATACAAAGCTTCCGAATCTACAAAAGAAACAGGAAATGTCACAGAACAGGAATGGTTCAAACAGGGAATGACCCGCGTAAACATGGTTTACGGAAATACCTATCAGGATGCAAACGGCACAAGTGTCATAAGTGCATCGGGTATCATCGACGACGGATCTTCAGACCTAAAGATCATGGCTGCCGATCTCTCTCTTGACCAGATCAGTATCATCGTTAACTCTAAGGTTAAGATGGATCAGGCTGCTTCTTTTCTTGTTGATATAACAGATAACACTATTCTTGCCCATCGTGACAAGAACCGTGTATCAACCAAACTTGACACAAATGACAACGACAGACTTATGGCTGCAATAGCAGGCAAGATTGCCGAGAGAGACTACTCCACCGTTACTCTTGCCAACAATGTAGTTGCATTTAAGCAGATTGCCGGAACCGACTGGGTTCTTATCTCATATATAAGCAAATCGATTGTCATGAAGGACGTGACAAGACTTGTTACCACTCTTATCGTGACAGGAATACTAGCAATTATAGTTATCGTTGTACTTATCAACCTCATGGTTACCAAAGTCATTGCTCCTCTCGGCGGAATCACCAAGAACATTACAGATATGTCAGCCGGTGACTTCACTATCAACGTTAAACACGGAAGAAGTAATGATGAGATTGGTCTCATGGGCGATGAAGTAAATGAATTCGTTCACTCTATGAGAAGTATGCTCACCGCTATCAATGATGAATCAAAGAGACTCAGAGTGCAGTCCGACAATTCAGATATTGTATCAAAGAGCATGTATGAGGCATCTCAGTCACAGTCAGAAGCTATGAAGAACCTCAATTCAACTGTCGATCAGCTCGCTGTTGCAGTTAACGAGATTGCCCAGAATGCCACAACTCTTGCAATGGTAGTTGCTGACACAAGAGACAATTCAAATCAGGCTAATGAGAGCATGAAAGAAACTGTTGCGATCAGTAAGAAGGGCCGCGACAACATGGAACAGCTTGCCGATGCTATGCAGTACATTAAGAGCAGCAATGACGAGCTTGTTACTTCTATTGACGCTGTAGGAAAAGCTTCCGAAGAGATCACCAATATTGTCGGTCTTATCGCTGAAATTGCCGAGCAGACCAATCTCCTTTCACTTAATGCTTCTATTGAAGCCGCACGTGCCGGTGATTCCGGAAAGGGATTTGCCGTTGTTGCTACCGAGATTGGTAAACTTGCGAAGAACTCTGCAACAAGTGCCGATAACATTGCAAAACTTATCGATGAAGTCAGAAAAGCCATCGACAACGTTGTCGTTCAGGCTCAGACAAGTGCAAAGAATATTGAAAACAACAGCGATCTTATTGATACAGCAGTACAGACATTCGATCAGATCTATCAGAACATTGAAAAATCAAATTCTCTTATCGACCTCATGATCAAAGACGTGCAGAAGGTTGATGATGTTGCAAGCAATGTTGCTGCTATCTCCGAAGAACAGGCTGCAAGCACGGATGAAATCCTTGAAACCAGTCGTAAGATGGTTGAACAGGCTAATAGCATTACCAAGAACAGTCAGGACGTTGCCGACAACTCACACGAGTTGGCAAATACTTCAGAAACGCTTACATCCTATGTTCAGAAGTTCAAGATTTGATAAGGAGATACATATTATGAAAAATCGAATTAAAAGATCAATGGCTTATCTACTATGCGTGATACTGCTATCTCTTTCAATTACAGCTTGTGGCAAGGCAGGCTCCGGATCGGTTTCCGGTAACGGTATAAAAATACTTATGACGCTTCACGCTGACGATGACTCATTCCTAAATACACTTGCCGATTCAATAGTTGCAAAGGGACAAGAACTTGGCGCAACAATTGATGTCGTATACAGCCAGAAAGATACAGAAACACAGATGCAACAGATAGCAAACGCCGCTTCTGAAGGATATGATGCCATCATATGCAGATTATGTGATACAAGCACCACACTTCAGATGGAGAATGCAGCAGGCAATCTTCCTATTGTATTCATCAACAACGAACCCGAAAGTGACTATTTAAAAAGTGACAAATATGTCTATGTCGGTTCATATGAGCAGGATGCCGGTGAATTCCAGGCAGATTACATCTGGAGCGGTCTCGGAAAGCCACCTGCACTTAATGTGATCATCATGGTCGGAGAAAAGATGCATGCCGCTGCTCCAAAGCGTACAAATGCAGTAAAATACTTCTTCCTTGACAATAAGGTCGATGTAAACTATGTATGGGTCGACAACGGTGATTGGGTTGAAGACGTAACATATGACAAGCTCAATATATTCAAAAAGACAGGACAGTCATTTGATTGTATCATATGCAATAACGACACTATGGCGATGGGCGCTATCAAATGGATGAAAGAAAACGGATATGATACACACAAGATACTTGTAGCCGGAATCGACGCTACAGACGAGGGATGTGAAGCTGTAAGAAGCGGAGACCTTTATATGACGGTTCTTCAGGATACCGCAGGACAGGGTGCTGCAGCCGTACAAAGTGCTGTTTCACTTGCAAAAAACGGTTCGGTTTCTTCTGTTTCAGGCGTATCCGCAGACCATAAGTATATTTGGGTTCCATTTGTTCCCATAACGCCCCAGAATGTGGACCAGTATAAATAAATGACCATTGTCACATCATTTGTTTAAATCGCAAATAAAGGCATTAAAAAGAGGTTTCAGAGCATTTGCTCTGAAACCTCTATATTTATGGTTTAAATAATCAAAAGCTATTAAACAAGCTCAAGAACAACCATCATAGCTGCATCGCCTTTTCTCTGACCGATCTTGATGATTCTTGTGTAACCACCCTTACGATCTGCGTACTTAGGTCCGTACTCATCGAAAAGCTTTGCTACAAGGTCAACTTCCTTAGTGTTCTTCTTTCTTCCCTTGTTCTCCTGAGGAACATCAACTACAGGGTAAAGAGTCTTAAGAAGCTGTCTTCTTGCGTGCATACGTGTAGGAAGATCCTTCTTGATCTCCTTAGTAACAGTTGTGAACTTAGTAACTTTCTTACCGTCAACAACTTCCTTTACTCTCTTTCCGTCCTTATCCTTCTCAGGAATCTTAACTTCAACGGAAACAGTCTCATAATTGTCCTTTTCCTTAGCAGCTAGAGTGATCATAGGCTCTACGATCTTCTTGATTTCCTTAGCTCTTGCCTCAGTAGTAACAATCTTTCCATTGTAAAGAAGTGCTGTTACCTGGTTACGAAGAAGTGCTCTTCTGGGCTTTGTTGCTTTTCCAAGCTTTCTGTACATTGCCATGTTATTTTACATCCTTTCTCATTTGCGGAGTTCCCTCCGCTGTAGGTACATCATAAGATGCGCATCGGTCTTACTCTCACAATGCAGTTTTTTGATCCTATGAGAATCCGCATCAGTACGCTTCGGATTTACCTTCCGCGGACATTCATAATTAATAGTTCGTGATATTACTGTTCGCCATCTGACTTAAGTGAAAGTCCAAGCTCATCAAGCTTAGCAAGAACCTCCTCAAGTGACTTACGTCCAAGATTACGAACCTTCATCATATCATCAGAAGTCTTGCTTGCAAGCTCCTGAACGGTATTGATGCCAGCTCTCTTAAGGCAGTTGAATGAACGAACTGAAAGTTCAAGCTCATCAATTGACATCTCGAGAACTTTGCCCTTCTCATCGTCTTCCTTCTCGATCATAACTTCTGCTGTCTTAGCATTCTCAGAAAGGTCGATGAAGAGGCTCAAATGCTCACTGAGTACCTTTGCTGCAAGGCTTACAGCCTCGTCGGGAGCAAGTGTTCCGTCAGTGTGAACATCTAATGTAAGCTTATCGAAATCAGTTACCTGACCTACACGAGTGTTCTCGATGGTTATATTTACTCTCTCTACAGGAGTGTAGATAGAATCGATAGCGATAACTCCGATAGGAAGATCGCCTGTCTTATTCTTGTCAGAGCTTACATAACCTCTTCCCTTTGTGATGGTGAGCTCCATGTAGAGCTTAGCATCCTTTCCGGAAAGTGTAGCGATAACCTGATCAGGATTCATGATCTCAATATCCTGGTCCACCTGAATATCTGATGCTCTTACTACTCCTTCGCCGTTGAACTCGATATAAGCTGTCTTAGGTTCGTTAGTATCAGAGGAATTCTTTATAGAAAGATTCTTGATATTCATAATGATCTCAGTTACGTCTTCCTTTACTCCGGGAATAGAACTGAATTCATGCAGCACGCCTTCAATCTTGACCTGACTTACTGCTGCACCAGGTAATGATGAGAGCATAATCCTACGAAGGGAATTGCCCAGTGTAATACCGTAACCTCTTTCAAGAGGCTCTACTACGAATTTACCATATTTCTTATCATCTGAGATTTCAGCAACTTCAATATTTGGTCTTTCAAAATCAAACACTGATATACCCTCCTTATGTGACTAGTTAACAAGTTTCTATTTAATAGATTACTTAGAATACAACTCGACGATAAGCATCTCATCAACAGGAACGTCGATTACTTCTCTTGAAGGAAGTTCCTTTATTGTACCCTTAAGTCCTTCCTTGTTAACGTCAAGCCACTCAGGAACAAGTCTGCTTGCAGTGATTTCTGAAATATCCTTAAATCTCTGAATGTTCTTAGCTGCCTCTTTAACTTCGATGACATCACCGGCCTTAATGAGGTATGAAGGAATGTTGATTACCTTACCATTTACAGTGATGAACTTGTGAAGAACAACCTGTCTAGCTTCTCTTCTTGTTCTTGCAAAGCCCATTCTGAAGATAACGTTATCAAGTCTTGTCTCAAGAATAGTCATAAGGTTGGAACCTGTCTGACCCTTCATTCTGTCTGCTCTGTCGTAGTAATTTCTAAAAGGCTTCTCAAGGACGCCATATATGAATTTAGCCTTCTGCTTCTCGCGGAGCTGAAGTCCATACTCACTCATTTTCTTACCAGCGTTAGCTGATGTTCTCTTAGACTTTTTGTCATATCCAAGAAATGTAGGATCCAGATCAAGTGATCTGCATCTTTTTAATACGGGAACTCTGTTTACTGCCATTTTAGGCTCCTTTCTTTTACTCAGACAACATTCTGTTATCTGATGTTGTTTACAGTGTCATGCACCTTCATCCAACGCGTTAAATACATATATATTTGCACATGTATTCTGCAATGAGAGTAACGCGATATAAAATCGATTATACTCTACGACGCTTGGGAGGTCTGCATCCGTTGTGCGGTACAGGTGTTACATCTGTGATAGATGTAACTGTGAGTCCACTTGCAGCAAGAGCTCTGATAGCAGCTTCTCTTCCTGATCCTGGTCCCTTAACGAATACATCAACAGTCTTAAGGCCGTGAATAAGTGCAGCCTTTGTTGCTGTCTCTGCAGCTACCTGTGCAGCATAAGGAGTAGATTTCCTTGAACCTTTAAATCCGAGACCGCCGGCACTTGCCCAGCTAAGAGCGTTTCCTGCTGCATCTGTCAAAGTAACGATAGTGTTATTGAAAGATGACTGGATGTGCGCCTGTCCGTGTTCAACGTTTTTCTTGACACGTTTCTTTGCAGCTGACTTTTTAGCTGCAGTTGATTTCTGATTTGCCATTTTAAACTAACCTACTTTCTTCCTAATAATTACTGGTTATAATGTTACATCACTGATCTGCCATGCTCAGACATCAAGAAAAATTATTTCTTCTTGTTAGCGATTGTTCTCTTAGGTCCTTTTCTAGTTCTTGCATTTGTCTTAGTTCTCTGACCACGGCAAGGAAGTCCTCTTCTATGACGCATGCCTCTGAAACATCCGATCTCTGTGAGTCTCTTGATGTTCATAGCGATTTCTCTTCTGAGGTCACCTTCTACATCGTAGTCGTTACCGATAATCTCGGCAATTCTCTTTACTTCTTCGTCTGTAAGATCACGAACACGTGTGTCCGGGCTTACTTTTGCTGCTTCAAGAATCTTGTTTGAGCTTGTTCTACCAATTCCGTAGATGTATGTCAAACCGATCTCTACTCGCTTATCTCTAGGTAAATCTACACCTGCAATACGAGCCATTTTTTATTCCTCCATAACTTATAAATAATATTACTTGTTTGATTGGGGCCATGATTCACAGCCCAACCGGACAAAGAATGATCCGATCTTTCCAATACGCATTGGTATCAAAAAGTAATCCACCTAAACGGCTCGGATTATCCCTGTCTCTGTTTGTGCTTAGGGTTGTCACAGATAACTCTGATAACGCCCTTTCTCTTAATAACCTTGCACTTTTCGCACATAGGCTTAACAGAAGACCTTACTTTCATTGTTACTCCTTTCCTGCATGGTAAACAGATAATGCTTAAAGAAGGGCATAATAACCCCTCTACCTAAAAAGACCATTTGATATCATAACATATCCAAAGTCAATAATCAAGCAGTTTTTTCAGCTTTTTCATAAGATTTATTACGACAATTTTGAATTTATTTCTTTTTCTTCCTCATGAAGATTAAATGTGGCTTTTCCGCTCTCTTTTGCCTCATAAAGAGCTTCATCCGCCTTCTTATAAAGCTCACTGAAGCTTGCGCAGTCGTTGTCACTGACAATACCGATACTGCAAGTAAGCCCTGAAACCTGATTGATACGTGCAGTCTTAAATTCATGAAGAATACTTCTGCATCTCTTTTCCGCAAATCCTTCAGGCATCTCGCCCATAACGAGCACCATGAACTCATCGCCGCCTATCCTTCCCATGATATCGTAGGGATGGAAATAGCTCTGAAGTATCTCAGAGAACTTCTTAAGCACGTTATCACCCGTCTGATGGCCGTATGTATCATTTACTTCCTTGAAATTATCAAGGTCAAAGATAAACAGAATGCATCTTGCACCGGGTTTTCTTTTCTTAAGATATTCATTGCATTTCTCTTCAAAAGAAAGCTTGTTGTAAATACCTGTAAGAAGATCTGTGGTACTCTTTCTTTCAAGGATACGTCTGTCTTCACCTTTATTTATCGCAAGATCGACTATCTCAAAATAGCTGAACAGCGACGCGATGATGGCAACGCCCGCAACAAACAGATCTCTTTTTACACCATAATGGGGACGTATCATAGAATCCATTATGCAATATATGATGGTAAGTACGATCTTGTACACCGTAGTGGCCAAAAAGGTATCCATATATACCGCAGTTATCACGATAATGGCACAAGGGAACACGATACATCTTGATGTCATGTTCATGATAATATCAGCATAGGAGTATGCAAGTATCATCACTCCATAAAAAAAGAAGGAATACATTCTAGATAATTTGAAGCTCTCAGATATATTACTAAGAAAAACTTTCTGTACCAAATGTATTCCAACAAGAACAAACAATATTGCAATTAGAAAAAAACAAAAATAATAACTTCCCGAAAACAGTAAAATAAGAAATAGCAGGAACGCGCTAACACCGGATAAAAACATCACAGTGTCAGCAGTGTTTCGGATATTATCCTCCGCTATCTTATTCTTGTTATAATGTATGAACGAAATACTATCGAAATGCCTATCCAGAATTTTTTGTATCATAAATCCCTCACACACGTACCGTTATTAGATTAGATTATTATATTACTTGTCTCTCCAAATAATTCTTCCTTTTGTAAGATCGTAAGGTGATAACTCAAGTGTTACCTTATCACCGGGTAAAATTCTGATAAAGTTCTGGCGAAGCTTACCGCTTATATGTGCCAACACAACGTGTCCGTTTTCAAGTTCAACCTGGAACATTGTATTGGGAAGCTTCTCAATTACCTTTCCTTCAATTTCAATTACATCAGCCTTTGACATCTACATCTCCTCTTAATTTACAACTATATTAAAGTTAATATCTCCGGTTCACCATCCGTGATGGCTATTGTATTCTCATAATGTGCTGCAAGTGACCCGTCAAGTGTGACAACAGTCCAGTCATCCTCAAGCCAGCCTATCTTGCGGCTTCCCATTGTTATCATGGGCTCGACGCATATGGTCATACCTTTTTGAAGTTTCACACCTCTTGTCAGTTTCCTGAAGTTAGGCACCATGGGATCTTCATGTAAACTTGTTCCGATCCCGTGACCTGTAAGTTCCCTTACAATGCCGTAACCGTGTGGTTTGATATATTTATCGATAGCAGCGGAAATGTCGTGAAGTCTGTTTCCCGCTTTAGCTTTCTTAATTCCTTCAAAAAAGCTTTCTCTGGTGACATCGATAAGTTTCTGCGCTTCATCGCTTATCTTACCGACACCCCATGTTCTCGCCGCATCAGAATGAAAACCTTTATATATGAGTCCTGTGTCGAAAGAAACAATGTCTCCTTCCTGCAGGATTCGCTCACTGCTAGGTATTCCGTGAACTACTTCATTGTTCACCGAAATGCACACAGAAGCAGGAAATCCTTCGTAATCTTTGCAATTCGGAATCCCGCCCAGAGCACGGATAGTTCTCTCACCAATCTCATCAAGCTCAAGAGTTGATATACCGGGTCTGAGAGCAGCATGTAGTTCTTCATGAACCTTTGCCAATAGATGCCCTGACTGTCGCATAAGATTGATTTCTTCGTCTGTTTTGATACTTATAGCCATTTTAACACACCAGATTATGCATTCAATATGCTAACAATATCACTGAAGACTTCCTGCATATCCTTTGTTCCGTCTACAGTCTTCAAAATACTCTTTTTCTCATAGTAATCAATAAGCGGCTGAGTCTGCTCATGATAAACCTTAAGTCTGTTCTGAACTGTCTCAGGCTTGTCATCATCTCTCTGAACAAGCTCGCTACCGCACTTATCACAGATTCCGTCTTTCTGTGGTTTAATATGTTCAATATGATAGGTTGCGCCACACTTCAGACAAGCTCTTCTGCCTGACATTCTGCGAACGATATTCTCATCGGGAACGTCAACATTGATAGCGTAATCAACCTTATCACCAAGCTTTGTAAGTTCTGAATCAAGAACATCAGCCTGGGGAATTGTGCGAGGAAAACCATCAAGTACGTATCCGTTCTTGCAGTCATCATTTGCTACTCTGTCAAGGAGAAGTTCAACTGTAAGCTCATCGGGAACAAGCTGTCCCTTATCCATGAATTCCTTGGCTTTCTTACCAAGTTCTGTTCCGTTCTTGATGTTGGCTCTGAAAATATCTCCTGTTGAGATATGCGGAATGTTGAACTTTTCCGCGATCATCTGAGCCTGTGTGCCTTTTCCCGCACCGGGTGCACCCAACATAATAATCTTCATACTCTAATCCCTTCCATAAAGTAGAAACAAGAGGTTGCAGGGCCCACTGCGAGAGTAGGTCCCTGTACCTCTTTCATTAATTTTTTAATCAGTCTTCCAAAAATCCCTTGTAATTACGTACAAGCATCTGTGACTCAATCTGTTTTATAGTTTCAAGTATAACACTTACCACGATGATAAGGCTAGTACCACCGAATGAAACACTTGCCTTGAACATACCACTGAAGAAGTAAGGAATTATTGCAATAAGAATAAGTCCGCATGCTCCGATAAAGATGATATAGTTCAAAATGCTTGTAAGATAATCGCTTGTAGGCTTTCCGGGTCTGATTCCCGGTATGAAACCGCCCTGCTTCTTCATATTATCTGCAATCTCAATAGGATTGAAGGTAATTGATGTATAGAAATACGCGAAGAAGATAAGCAATAATATGTATACTACAAGACCAATGGAATACTCCCAATGGCTTGGATCAAACCAATTGTCCTGTCTTAAATATTCCAATATCGTTGCCCAAACGCCCGGTCCCTTATAACCTGTGAAATAAGTTATAACGCTGGGGAACTGGAACAATGACATTGCAAAAATGATAGGCATAACGCCCGCTGTGCTGACCTTAAGCGGAATCTCCGAACGATTTCCACCATAAGTTCTTCTACCCTGAATCTTCTTTGCATACTGAACAGGGATTCTGCGCTCTGCGCCGTTAAGAACTACGATCAGTACTACCAATGCAATAATAACCGCTATAATTATTACAGCTGATACTACTCCCCTTGCAATAGGCTTCCCACTCACAAAACGCTCGAAAAGCGAATGAAGATCTGACGGAATTCTTGAAAGAATGTTTATCGTCAGAACTATAGAAATACCATTCCCAACACCGTTTTCCGTGATTCGTTCACCAATCCACATGAGGAATGCACTACCTGCTGTAAATGCAGCTACAACCTGGATTGCCAAGAAGATTGACTTATCTGCAAGGGATCCACCTTTGTAGAAATTAACAGCCATTGCAATGGACTCGATAAGTGCCAAAACTACAGTAATGTATCTTGTCATTGCTGTTAGTTTCTTTCTTCCGTCCTCTCCGTCCTTCTGCCACTCCTCAAACTTGGGAATAGCAATAGTAAGAAGCTGAACAATAATGGAAGATGTGATATAAGGTGTGATGTTGAGAGCCAGGATTGAAGCACGCTCAAACGATCCACCTGTAAATCGATCCACAAAGCCAAAAGCATCGTTTCCGCTCTTTAAACCTTCAAACCAGATCTTAAAAGCCTGGACATCAATTCCGGGAACCGGAATAGTTGTTCCAAATCTGATAACAGCAAGCATTGCAAGAGTAAAGAGAAGTTTTAATCTGATTTCTTTGACTTTTAATGCATTCATTAGGGACTTAAACATTAGATCACCTCTGTTGTTCCACCAAGTGCCTCGATTTTCTCTTTTGCTGCTGCGCTGAACGCATTTGCTTTAACCGTAAGCTTCTTGGTAAATTCTCCGTTTCCAAGAATCTTTACACCATCAAGCTCTTTCTTGATGATTCCCTGATCCTTGAGTGCCTGAACATCTACAACTGCTCCGTTATCAAATACTTCAAGAGCGCTTACGTTAATTCCTACGATGTTTTTATGATTGATATTCTTGAAGCCTCTCTTAGGAAGTCTTCTGAAAAGTGGCATCTGTCCACCTTCGAAGCCAAGTCTGGGAGCACCTGAACGAGCCTTCTGACCCTTGTGTCCCTTACCTGCGGTCTTGCCGTTTCCTGAAGCATGACCACGGCCTCTTCTAAAATTATCGCTCTGTACAGAACCTTCAGCAGGTCTTAAGTTTGATAATTCCATGATAATCCTCCTTTATTTAACTCCGGAGCTTATACCGCTACACGCAGTGAACATCGCTGCTCACCACTCGCGTATACATACTGCAGCTCCGGATACATTTACATTTTACTTTAGAGATTAGATCTCTTCAACCTTTACAAGGTGTCTGATCTGCTGAATCTGTCCTCTTGTAGCGGAATTATCAGGAAGTTCAACAGAGCTGTTAAGTTTCTTAAATCCCATTGATTTTACTGTTGCCACCTGCTTAGGAATAGCACCGATTGTGGACTTAACCAATGTGATCTTAAGCTTCTTTTCACTACTCTTTGCCATTGATTTATACTCCTTATTTACTAAACCTTAAGCTGTTACTTCAGCAACGGACTTACCGCGCTTAGCAGCAACTTCTTCAGGTGTCTTCAACTGAGCAAGACCGCTGATTGTTGCATAAACAACGTTCTGCTTGTTGTTTGAACCAAGTGACTTTGTTCTGATGTTTCTGATACCTGCATACTCACATACCAAACGAGCAGGACCTCCTGCGATGATACCGGTACCTTCAGGTGATCTCTTAAGTAAAACTTCAGCAGAGCCGAACTTACCTACGAAATCATGTGTAATACTGTTGTTCTCATCAAGAGGAACAGTAATGAGGTTCTTAGTAGCATCTTCCTTACCCTTACGGATTGCATCCGGGATTTCAGTAGACTTACCAAGACCTACGCCAACGTGTCCGTTCTTATCACCAACTACTACAAGTGCTGTGAACTTCATGTTACGTCCACCCTTAACAACCTTAGTAACGCGCTTGATGGTAACAACTTTATCTGTCAATTCGAGCTGACTTGCATCAACTATTGTACGCTTCATTTGTGTTTTCTCCCTTCTTAGAATTCAAGGCCAGCTTCTCTGGCAGCATCAGCAAGAGCTTTTACTTTTCCGTGGTAGATATAACCACCTCTGTCAAATACAACAGCCTTAATGCCCTTTTCCAATGCTCTCTTTGCTACAATATCACCAACTTTTGTAGCAGCTTCAATATCGTCTGTATTCTTGAGTTCTGCCTTGATGTCTTTTTCAAGAGTAGAAGCAGATACAATTGTCTTGCCGGCTACATCATCAATAACCTGTGCATATACATGACTATTGCTTCTAAATACTGCTAAACGTGGTCTCTCAGCTGTACCGCTGAAACGATTACGAATCTTCATATGCTTTTTAGCACGAATTTTCTGTCTTGATTCTTTACTAACCATTTTGCACTCTCCTTATCTTATTACTTCTTACCTGTCTTACCAACCTTACGCTTGATAACTTCATCAACATACTTGATTCCCTTGCCCTTATAAGGTTCAGGAGCTCTCTTCTCTCTGATGATTGCAGCGTGCTGGCCAACAGCCTCTTTGTCGATTCCCTTAACAGTGATTATCTGTCCCTCAACTACTGTCTCTACTCCTTCAGGATCAGCAAGTTCTACGGGGTGAGAATAACCAAGTGTAAGAGAGAGTGTCTTGCCATTCTTAGCAGCTCTGTAACCTACACCGTTAACCTCGAGCTTCTTCTCGAAACCATCTGTAACACCAACTACCATGTTGTTAAGAAGGCTTCTTGAAAGACCGTGTAATGCTCTTGTCTTCTTCTGATCGTCAGGTCTCTTAACTTCGATCTGACCATCTGCCTGTGAGAAAGAAATCTCAGCAGGGAAAACTCTTGTAAGGGTTCCCTTAGGTCCCTTAACAGTCACCTTATTATTTTCTGCAACTTCTACTGTTACTCCAGCAGGAACTGCGATTGGCATTTTTCCAATTCGTGACATGCCCGTACCTCCAATTTACCAAATGAATGCAAGAACTTCGCCACCAACCTGCAGCTCTCTTGCTTTTTTGTCAGTTACAACTCCCTGGTTTGTTGAAATGATTGCGATACCAAGTCCGCCCAATACTCTGGGAAGCTCGTCCTTGCCTGCGTATACACGAAGACCGGGCTTTGAGATTCTCTTAAGACCTGTAATTACCTTGTCATTTCTATCAGCGCCATACTTAAGAGTGATGTGAAGATTCTTAAAAGCTCCGTCCTCAACAACATCAAGCTTCTTAATATAACCTTCGTCAAGAAGAATGTTTGCAATTGCAAGCTTCATCTTTGAAGAAGGAACGTCAACTGTGTCATGCTTTGCAGCGTTTGCGTTACGAATTCTTGTAAGCATATCTGCAATAGGATCGTTCATTGCCATTTTAAATTGCCTCCTTAATTATTTTTGCTTCGCCTTACTACTCCCCGAATTGAGCAGAGACACGAAGCCGCAATGCGCGCTTATGTGTTTCTCTATTTTTTAATTATACGAAGAATAATAACTTTGTAAATATGCGGTTTCCATCCTGAACCGCTTATATTACATCCCCCAAAAGGGGGAATTCTACAGAATTACCAAGATGCTTTACGTACTCCCGGAATTTCGCCCTTGTATGCAAGCTCACGGAAGCAAATTCTGCAGATTCCGTACTTTCTAAGATAAGCATGAGGACGACCACAGATCTTACAACGATTGTACTCACGTGTAGAGAACTTGGGCTTCATCTGCTGTTTCAACTTCATGGATAATTTAGCCATGTGTGCATTTCCCTCCTATTATTACTTTGCAAAAGGCATATTGAACAGTGTGAGAAGCTCACGAGCCTCTTCATCTGTCTTAGCTGTTGTTGTGAAAATGATATCCATACCTCTTGTCTTGTCAATCTTATCATACTCGATTTCAGGGAAGATAAGCTGCTCCTTGATACCAAGTGCATAGTTTCCTCTTCCGTCGAATGAGTTAGGGTTGATTCCTCTAAAGTCACGTACACGAGGAAGTGCGAGGTTTACAAGACGATCAAGGAAATCGTACATCTTGTCGCCACGAAGTGTAACCTTACATCCGATAGGCATACCCTCTCTCAATTTGAAGTTAGCGATTGACTTCTTAGCCTTTGTGTAAACAGGCTTCTGACCAGAAATAATAGCCATATCATTTGCAGCGTTCTCGAGAAGCTTAGCATTTTCCTTAGCTTCACCAACTGCCATATTGATAACGATCTTGTCAAGCTTAGGCACCTGCATTACGTTCTTGTAACCGAACTTCTTTGTCATAGCATCAACGATCTCGTTTTTGTATAAATCCTTATATCTACTCAACGTTAAATACCTCCTTCCTTAATTAGTCGATAACCTCACCGGTCTTTTTTGCGATGCGGTTCTTCTTTACAACCTTACCATTCTCGTCCTTCTCAACCTTGAATCCGATTCTGGTAGGTTTTCCTTTGTGAAGATACATAACGTTGGAGATATCAAGAGCTGCTTCGCTCTCTACAATTCCGCCATTGGGGTTCTTAGCAGAAGGCTTCTCATGCTTAGTTACCTTGTTGAGACCCTCTACAACAACCTTTCCGTTCTTTGTATCAACAGAAAGGACTTTTCCTTCCTTGTCGATTTCTCTTCCGGCGATAACCTTAACCATATCGCCCTTCTTAATCTTACTTGTTGACATCTGGGCGCCTCCTTATAATACTTCCGGAGCAAGAGAAAGAATCTTCATGAACTTTTTCTCACGAAGCTCTCTGGCTACGGGTCCAAAAATACGTGTTCCCTTAGGCGTACCATCTTCATTGATAACAACAGCAGCGTTTTCATCAAATCTGATGTAGGAACCGTCCTTACGACGTGTCTCTTTTACAGTACGAACGACAACAGCCTTAACAACATCACCCTTCTTTACAACTCCACCGGGTGTTGCTTCTTTTACAGATGCAACGATTGTGTCGCCGATTCTCGCATATCTTCTTGTAGATCCACCCATAACACGGATTGTAAGAAGCTCTTTTGCACCAGTGTTATCAGCGACTCTAAGTCTACTTTCCTGCTGAATCATGATATTTCTCCTTTTTTTGTATTACTTTGCACGTTCAATAATGGATACAAGTCTCCATCTCTTATCCTTGGAGATAGGCTTTGTCTCCATGACTTTAACTGTGTCACCAATACGGCACTCATTATTCTCGTCATGAGCCTTAAGCTTATATGTTCTCTTCACGATCTTCTTGTAAAGAGGATGCTTCACATGGTCCTCAATGGAAACTGTGATGGTCTTGTCCATCTTATCGCTTGTTACTTTTCCAACACGCGTTTTTCTTAAATTTCTTTCCACGATCATTTCTCCTTTTTAAACCAAGCAAAAGGCTTAGTTAGCAGCCTTAGCATTCTGTGTGATTACAGTCTGGATTCTTGCAATATTTCTTCTTACTTCTTTAATTCTTGCTGTATTATCCAGCTGGTTTGTAGCGTTCTGGAATTTTAAATTGAAAAGTTCCTTTTTAGCTGATACAAGCTCAGTCTGAAGTTCATCAGCAGTCTTAGCTTTCAGCTCGTCTACATACTTATTAGTTTTCATTAGATACACCGCCTTCCAAATCAGCCTTTGAAACGATCTTGCACTTGCAAGGAAGCTTATGTGTTGCAAGACGAAGAGCTTCTCTTGCGTCGGCCTCGGCAACTCCACCGATTTCGAACATTACACGACCAGGCTTAACAACAGCTACCCATCTATCAACAGCACCCTTACCGGATCCCATACGAGTTCCGAGAGGCTTTAATGTGATAGGCTTGTCAGGGAAAATCTTAATCCAAACCTGACCACCACGCTTGATGAAACGTGTCATAGCAACACGGGCTGCCTCAATCTGGTTTGAATTGATCCAGCAAGGCTCAAGCGCAACAATTCCAAATTCACCGTAAGTGATCTTTGTACCACGAGTAATTTTATGAGCCATTGAACCGCGGAACTGCTTGCGGTGCTTAACTCTCTTCGGCATTAACATTATTTATCGCTCCCTTCCTTATCTGAATTCTCACCTGCTTTGGTCGGAAGTACTTCACCCTTGTAGATCCATACCTTAACACCAACCTTACCGTAGGTTGTATCTGCTTCTGCAAATCCATAATCAATATCTGCTCTGAGTGTCTGAAGAGGAATAGTTCCCTCGCTGTAGAACTCTGAACGAGCGATATCTGCTCCGCCAAGACGGCCTGAGCAGCAAGCCTTGATACCAAGAGCATCTGTCTTCATTGTTCTGCTCATGCAAGACTTCATAGCTCTTCTGAATGATACACGGTTCTCAAGCTGCTGAGCAATGTTCTCTGCAACAAGCTGTGCATCCTTATCGGGCTTCTTGATCTCTTTGATATCAACGAGAACCTTCTTATCTGTAAGCTTTGAAAGTTCCTTCTTAGTTACCTCGATCTCAGCACCACCCTTACCGATAACAACACCGGGCTTAGCTGTGTAAACGATAACTTTTACTCTATCTGATGCTCTCTCGATCTCGATCTTAGAAACACCAGCTGCATATAACTTCTTCTTCAGAAATTTTCTGATATTGTAATCTTCTACAAGATTATTGGCGAAATCGCCAGATTCAGCGTACCACTTGGAATCCCAATCAGCGATAACACCGACTCTGAGTCCATGAGGATTAACTTTCTGTCCCATTCTTCGCTTCTCCTTTCAATTATCTCTCGTCCAAAATAACAGTCAGATGACTCATTCTCTTGTTGATTCTGTATGCTCTGCCCTGTGCTCTAGGCTGAATTCTCTTCATGATAGGGCCATTGCTTGCAGTACATTCAGCAACGAAAAGATTTGCTCTGTTCATTCCCTTGTTGTTCTCAGCGTTTGCTACTGCGCTGCTAAGGAGCTTGTAGATTACGCTTGAAGCATATCTGGGATTATACTGAAGGATTGCGAGTGCTGACTCAACATCCTTACCTCTGATAGCATCCATGACAAAGCATGCCTTCTGAACAGGTATTCTTGCGTAAGATAACTTTGCAAAAGGTCTTGTTTCTTTATTGTCACGATTTCTTTCTCTTTTAATTTTAGATCTATGCTTGATTTCCATTTCCATGGATTTGACCTCCTTTCATTGGCACTTCTTAGTGAACGCTGCTCTTTCTCTCAACGGGAGAACTTCCAGCATGTCCTCTGAATGTTCTTGTGGGAACAAACTCACCAAGCTTGTGTCCAACCATATCTTCAGTAACATATACAGGAATATGCTTTCTTCCGTCATGAACAGCGATTGTGTGTCCAACAAAAGACGGGAAAATTGTAGAACGACGTGACCAAGTCTTAACTATCTGCTTCTGGCCCTCAGCGTTCATAGCATCTATCTTCTTGAGCAGGCTTGCGTCTGCAAAAGGTCCCTTTTTAAGTGATCTAGACATTTTATTCCTCCTTATTTGATGGCCTTACCGTTTCTTCTTCTTACGATCAGCTTGTTAGAAGCCTTCTTAGCTTTACGTGTCTTATAACCAAGAGCAGGCTTACCCCAAGGTGTGCAAGGGCCTGAACGTCCAATAGGTGCTCTACCTTCACCACCACCGTGAGGATGGTCGTTGGGGTTCATAACAGAACCACGAACTGTAGGGCGGATACCCATGTGACGAATTCTTCCGGCTTTACCATAGTTAATAAGGTTGTGATCGCCATTTCCTACAACACCGATTGTAGCTCTGCACTCAATGGGAACCATTCTCATCTCGCCTGAAGGAAGACGAAGTGTTGCATACTTTCCTTCCTTAGCCATGAGCTGTGCAGCGTTTCCGGCTGAACGAACCATCTGGCCGCCCTTTCCGGGATAAAGCTCAATGTTGTGTACGTTTTCACCGACAGGAATAGCTGAAAGAGGGAGGCAGTTACCAACACGAATTTCTGCGTTAGCACCGTTCATAACTGTCATACCGTCTGTCAATCCGTTAGGTGCAAGGATGTAAGCCTTTGTGCCATCCTCGTACTGGATAAGTGCGATATTTGCTGATCTGTTAGGATCATACTCAATTCCGATAACCTTTGCAGGCATATCGTCCTTATTTCTTCTGAAGTCTACGATTCTGTACTTAACTCTGCCGCCGCATCCGCGATGTCTTACTGTGATCTTACCCTGGTTGTTACGACCAGCCTTGCTGTTCTTAGAAACAACGAGTGACTTCTCGGGAGTCTTCTTTGTGATCTCTGAGAAATCTGATCCAGTCATGTTTCTTCTGGATGGGGTATATGGGCCGTACTTCTTAATTCCCATGATTATTTCTCCTTTTTTGTTTATCACGTGACTAGTGTAAAAAACACTTGAATCCCGGACTTTTTATTGGATTCAGCACGTATATTTTTAGTGGTAATGCAAACTTCACTAAACTCGAAAGAACCTCGTTAAGTGAATTCGCATGGCTCACACTAAGCTCGGAACTACCTCGCTAAGTGTTCTGCTCAAAGTCCCTGGAAAATCTCAATATCTTTGCTGTCTTCTGTAAGCTGAACGATTGCTTTCTTAGTCTTAGCTGTGAAACCGATTGTCATTCCACGTCTCTTCTTTCTGCCGTTGGCATTAAGAGTGTTAACCTTAGCAACCTTAGCTCCTTCAAACATTTTCTCTACAGCTTCCTTGATCTGTGTCTTGTTAGCTTCAGGATTAACAAGGAAAGTGTACTTTTTCTCGCCCATGCCGGCCATGCTCTTCTCTGTAAGAACAGGCTTAAGGATTACGTCATAATACTGTAATGCTGCCATTAGCAATACACCTCCTCTATCTTTGTAACTGCGTCCTTTGTAAGAACGAGTGTCTTAGCGTTTACGATATCATACACGTTAAGTGTGTTTGTAAGTGTTGTGCTTGCTTCTGCAAGATTTCTTGCTGAAAGAACAACGTTCTTATCATTGTCTGCAAGAACAACAAGAGCCTTACGTGTAGCCTTGAGGTTGTTCATAACCTCTGCGAACTTCTTAGTCTTGATCTCATCAAACTTGAGCTCGTCAACAACGATGAGGTTGTTGCTCTGAGCCTTGTCTGTAAGTGCAGACTTAAGAGCAGCTCTCTTCTCTTTCTTGTTCATCTTGAAAGAGTAATCTCTCGGAACGGGAGCAAATACAACTCCGCCGCCCTTCCACTGAGGAGCTCTGATAGAACCCTGTCTTGCATGACCTGTTCCCTTCTGTCTCCAAGGCTTTCTTCCGCCTCCTGAAACTTCAGAACGTGTCTTAGCTTTCTGTGTACCCTGACGTTTGTCAGCAAGCTGCTGAAGAACTGCCATGTGTACGAGATGTTCGTTTATTTCAACACCGAAGATAGCATCGCTTAAATCAAGCTTACCAACTTCTTTGCCTTCCATATTATAAACAGATACGTTTGCCATCTGTTTGGTCCTCCTTTCGCGTTCTATTAACCGATAACCTTAACGGTTTCCTTGATTGTAACAAGTCCCTTCTTAGGTCCCGGAATAGCGCCCTTTACAAGAATAAGATTCTTGTCTGCATCTACTCTTACAACCTCGAGATTCTGAACTGTTACCTTAACACTACCCATGTGTCCGGGCATTCCCTTACCTTTAAATACGCGGCTGGGATCTGAACTTGAACCATTAGAACCCTGATGACGGTGGAACTTGGAACCGTGAGCCATAGGTCCTCTGTGCTGACCATTCTTCTTAATAGCGCCCTGGAATCCTTTTCCCTTTGAAATAGCTGTTGCGTCAATCTTGTCGCCTTCAGCGAAAACGTCAGCCTTGATCTCTGCACCAAGTGCATACTCAGAAGCATTCTCAAGCTTGAACTCTCTTACATATCTCTTGCAAGAAACTCCTGCCTTCTTGAAATGTCCCTGCTCAGCCTTTGTTGCTCCATGGCGATGAATAATTGTCTTGTTTCCGTTTTTGTCCTTGTTAACGATCTTTTCCTTCTTGTCAACAAAGCCAACCTGTACGGCACTGTATCCGTCGTTCTCAACAGTCTTGATCTGTGTTACTACACAAGGTCCTGCCTGAAGAACTGTTACAGGAATAAGTGATCCGTCCTCTTTGAAGATCTGAGTCATTCCGACTTTAGTAGCTAAAATAGCCTTCTTCATGTTTCTACCTCCTTATTACATCTACAGCGGATGCGTACTACGTTCGCAATGTCGTTTAATTACCTGCAACGTTTTGGTAATTCTCCAGTTATCACGGCATCATGCGCCTTGCATCATACTAGTAGAGGTGTGAATAGTTACTGTATTCGATAAATATGATATGGTTTATATCATTTCATCTTGATATTGATATTTACACCTGCAGGCATCTCGAGTCTCTGAAGAGCCTCAACTGTCTTTGATGTAGGTGTGATGATATCGATAAGTCTCTTGTGTGTTCTCTGCTCGAACTGTTCTCTGGAATCTTTGTATTTGTGAACCGCTCTTAAGATAGTAACAACTTCCTTCTTAGTAGGAAGGGGTACCGGTCCGCTTACCTGAGATCCGTTCTTCTTGACTGTCTCGATAATCTTCTTGGCTGATGCATCAACAAGCTGGTGATCATAAGCCTTAAGTGTAATTCTCATTACCTGATTTGCCATAAAAAAAGTCGCCTCCTTTTCGCACTTTTATATACAAGTACGACAAGCGGTGACTGTACACTTTCCCGTGTGTGTCCTATGTCTTAACACAAATTAAGGCCATAGAATCCCTACACGTCGTTTCTGCCTTGGGTTAGTCGGCAGACTTAATTGTCTGTACAGTGACTTGTCGTCAGTTTGTTTGACCACATCAGTGGTCTCTAGACATTCGCTCCACGGAAAACCTGCTTAACTGGATGAAAGCAGCAACCTCACGCTTCATAGCTATCATGTCACAGCGTTTATGATTGTAAAACATTTTAAAAGTATATGCAACCACTTTTTATAAATTAATCACTTTTATGCAAAAATAGGTGTTTTTAGCCAGTCTTTCTTGATGTTTTTTAACATCATTTCCTATCTCTCGATTTCTGTATCATATAGAAGCTTCTTTATATTATAATAGGCAATGAAAATTTTAGTCAGAAGGAAAAAAATATGTGGATTGCAAACGGATGGAAAGATTATGAGGTAATTGATACCTCTTCAGGTGAAAAGCTTGAGCGCTGGGGTGACTACATGCTGGTAAGACCCGACCCTCAGGTAATATGGAAAACGGACAAAAAACATTTCGGCTGGAAGAAATGGAACGGCCACTACCACCGCAGCAACAAAGGCGGCGGCGAATGGGAGTTCAGAAATCTTCCCGAAGAATGGACTATTAATTATAAGGAACTTACTTTTAATCTTAAGCCCTTCAGTTTCAAGCACACAGGGCTTTTCCCCGAGCAGGCTGCAAATTGGGACTGGTTCTCTTCATTAATAAAGGAAGCGAATCGTGAGATCAAAGTCTTAAACCTTTTTGCCTACACAGGCGGAGCCACTGTTTCTGCTGCCAAAGCAGGCGCTAAGGTCACACACGTAGACGCAGCCAAGGGTATGGTAGCTTGGGCAAAAGAAAATGCGGCATCTTCAGGGCTTGCAGATGCACCTATAAGATATCTCGTAGACGACTGTGTGAAATTTGTAGAGCGTGAAATCAGACGAGGAAACAAGTACGACGGAATAATCATGGATCCGCCTTCCTATGGAAGAGGCCCCAAAGGCGAGATATGGAAGATTGAGGACTCGGTATTTCCGTTTATCGAGCTGACATCAAAACTTCTGTCGGATAAACCTCTTTTCTTCCTTATAAATTCATACACAACAGGTCTTCAGCCTGCCGTACTCTCATATATGTTGCACACAGTACTCGATCCGATTCATCCGGGTGCCATAGAAGCAAGTGAGATTGGACTTCCCGTTAAATCAAACGGACTTGTCCTTCCCTGCGGTGCAAGCGGACGCTGGACAGCGAAAAACTAAAAATCTTACGCAAAGAGCCGCTACAGCTCTCCGCAAAAATACATATAAAAAGCCACAACCCCCGTAAATGCTCATTTTACAAGCGCTACGGGGGTTGTTATATAAATAAAATCTCCTACTAAATTATTCTTCTTCGCCGTCTATCTTGCGGCGAATCTGTTGCATCCTAAGATCGAGCTGATTTATAAGATCTGCACTGAACTTAAGATCATCTGCGATAACTTCCTGATTTGCCGAATCTTTTTTGTATCTCATCTTATGTTCAAGGCTCGCCCAGAAATCCATGGCTATTGTCCTGAACTGCACTTCGACTTTCATGTACTCTTTTTCCTGAACAAGAAAGATCGGAACTTCTATTATAAGATGCAGACTGCGGTAGCCGCTCTTCTTGGGATCTTTGATATAATCTTTTCGCTGGATAACCCTGATATCATCCTGATTTGCAAGACAGTCCGCCAACATGTAGATATCGTCCACAAACGAGCATACAACACGTATTCCCGCAACATCAGAGATGTACTTATCTATATTTTCAATCGAAAAATCCACGCCCTTGCCGATCAGTTTCTTATATATGCTAAGAGGAGTCTTTATCCTCATCTTGATAGCTTCAAACGGATTTCTGTTGTTCCTTAGAGATAATTCTTTATTTAATACATCAAGCTTAGTCCGAACTTCCAATAATGCGCTGTCATACTTCATCATAAGAATTCGAAAATCTTTGACCTGTCCCTTCATCTGAAGGAAATTCTCAAGATCTATTAAACTTACATCATCCCAATCGTCGTTCTTATTGTAGCTGATCTTTGAATAGTCAAAATGCTCTGCTGCCATATACAAAACTCACTTTCATGTAATTCTTATATTGTTAGTATATCAGCATCCGTTAAACGTTATATGAACGAATTATAAAAATTATCAAAATCTTGTACTTGTTTTTTAATTTGGATTCAAGCGTTTTTACAGCTTTTTTATAAAGAGGAATCCTTCTCATCCCTGCGCAATAGCTTTATTCCCGCGATCACAAAGATAATCGGCAAAACCGCCCTCGGCATTGATATTACAGCAAAATAAGAGTCTTCAAGTTTCAAAAGATCCGTAGTATACGCAATATCAACCACACAGCTGTAGATCACAAGCACGCAAACAGCCAAAGCCCAAGGTGCAAATACTTTTCGAAGCTTTTCCATTTCAGGAACAGCTTTTTGGCCGATCTCAAATTCCGTCCAGAAACACTTATCCTCCATCTGTACCAGCTTCTCCGCGCTTAATCCGTACATGTACCATGCATGGAAAAAAGAATATACCCACAAATAACCTAAAAGAACAAAAAGCATCGAGTCTGAAAGAAAATTTGTCGTGAATGCAATCGCGCCCAACATAACAAACGACGCCATCAGCGATAATCCTTTGATCATGAACCCCATGTACATCTCAACCGCTCCCGGCATAAATGCGAAACAAAAAGATAAGAATCCGTTTCTTTTTCTATATACCATATAAATCCCCTTTTCTCTCTACAATATCTACAGCAAATTTCCTGTGACGATATGGATAGTATTTTGCACGAAAGCGACAATCTTATTGAACACATCACAGTATTCATTGGGGAAAAATAAAGCAAACATGTAGTCACAAAGCGATACAACGCCGATAACTATAAGCCATACCGCAACTGACTTACTGCGTTTTTTCTCTTCTTCATTTTTGCTTCCCGCAATTCCATATTCAAGCCAGACATTTCTGTCTTCAATTTTTTGCCCGCTTAATTTGTAAATCTTCCATGCATGGAAAATAGCAAAAAACCATACTACCACCACCGCTAAGCTTGTATCACCTATACAAGCCAGTAGAAATGCAACAAAAAACGTTGTCCATATGGACATTCCGTTCTTTATATATCCCATATACATCTCTGCCGCTCCGGGTATGAACGAGAAGCAAAAGACCAAAAATCTGTTCTTTTTCTTACATTCCATATATTCCCTCCAATTCACTCTTTCCGTTTATGACCGGTTTTTATTCATCGATCTCCAGGTCATTCTTTTTATTCTTAATTAGTTTCAAGCCAAAAAATATGAAAATAACCGCAACCGGAACGTTTTCCACCAAAGAATTGGTTATACGCCAATAATCACCCGGAACAAATTGATAGATTATATCTTTTACAATGTCATACAGCGCCATAAGGCCAATAATCAGCAGACCTATTGCAACTCCCTTGCGAAGCTTCTTTTCTTCAATATCAATTTTTCCCGTAACGCCAAATTCTGTCCAGATATATCTGTCTTCCATCTTTACAAGTGTCTCGCCGTCCAGACGGTACATGTTCCATGCATGAAAAAAGGCATAGAACCAAGCAACCACCGCCATTCCCAGAAAGATATAAGTAAAATAAGACCAGCCGAGCGTAGCCAAGGCAAACAGCAGCACAAATGCCGCCATAATCGATACTCCGTTTTTCATAAATCCCATGTACATCTCAACCGCTCCGGGTATAAACGAAAAGCAAAAAACAAAAAAACCATTCCTCTTCTTATATTCCATCATTAACCTCCAACTCATCTGTTAAACATGTCAAAAAATCTTGTTTCTATTTCTTCCCTTTTCTGCACAAGGGTTTTACATAAATTATTTTCTTCCAATACTTCGTCTCTGTTTCTGCAAGTATCAAACAATCCCTGTCTTGTAAAAATATCCATTTCAGCCAGATATTCCTCTTTTGTGGGGATATCTCTATCTATAACAGGTCTTTGCGGAACTATGAACATTACCGCTATTGCTGCAGCAACGGCGAGAGCCACTTTCAGGCTGTATAATCTGTATTCGATTATCTTTTGTTTTTTGGTTTTCGCGATGTTGCCGGACTTACTTAAAGCACTGATCTCATCAAGCACTTTTTTCTGAAGATCCACGGGCGCTTCAGCCATGTCATTAAACTCAACATCGGAAATAAGCTTTTGTAATTCTTCATCACTCAGATATTCATGACTCATGTCAGCAGTTCCTCCTTCCTGATTATTTTCTTTAACATCTCGCGGGCTCTGTAGATGTGGGACTGCGTCGTCTTAAGAGGTATCCCTTTCTCAAGGCTTATCTCTTTTGCAGTCTTTCCTTGGATAAAATGCCCGACCGCCGCAGATCTGTACGGCTCATCAAGTTCATTGCACCGGTCAAAAAATCTTTTTTCCACATCACGTGCAATGTACGTTTCAAGCGGCCCGTCCCTGCCGGCGTCCATGGAAGCCTCAAGCTCATCGTCAGTCGAAGCCACCTCGCGCATCTTGCTGCTTCTTAGGTAGTCGATGCATTTGTTGCTCGCAATCCTGCATATCCACGCTTTTTCATCGCGTCCGTCAAAATCCTCAAGATGCCGATATGCGGAAATAAACGTTTCCTGCGTGATATCCTCCGCAGTAAAATGGTCGCCGGTAAGCTTAAGGCACACCGAGAAGACCAGATTCTTGTACCGGTCCATGAGCTGTATTAACTTTTCTCTCGAATCGATCTTCCCCAAACTTTTCTCCTGTTTTTTCTCTCTTCATTTAATATAACGATGCGCATGCAAAAAAGTCTGCAAAAAAATGTAAAAATTTTGCAGACTTTTTTTAAACTTCTAAATCAAGTTCTCAGATCAACTGTTTTCGGCAATATAATTGCTGATTCTGTTCTGAATGATATCTCCGACTTGTTCCGCCGTTTTCTTTCCCTTAAAGAATGCCGAGGCTTCTTCTGAAATAATATTTGTAACCTGCATATCATATCCGACGTTTGTATTTATTGAAACAGCATAATCATAGAACTTCTTTATATCCTCCTCTGACAGCGGTTCTAATTTTACATCTTTTCCGCTCAAAGGATCGTACGTTTGCGCCTTGGTGTTGCTATCGCTTATCTCGCCTGTAGCTTCTTTTAACTCTTCCTCAAACTTAGGCTTTACCGTAGAGAAGCCGTCACTTGTTTCTTTATCCGAAGTCATAAGCTCCCTGATAAGATCGTAGATAACATCCGCATGTTCTGTCTTGCTGTTTACACCCAATGTAGTTGTGCTTACCGCAGCCATGTTTTTGCCAAGGTTATTGGGACATCCGACCAATTCAACATCATCTCTGAATATATACTGCTTGAGCTTTGCATATTGCCATATATTCCTAAAATCTGCAGCGTAGAAAATTCCTTTTCCTTCGGCATACACCGCTTCAAGCTCGTCCTCCATGATACAATCAACCGGTTCCTCATCAGGAAACTTATTGGCAAAATTCAAAAACTCAGCAAACTCAGGCGTATTGAAATTGCACTTTTTATTCTTGAGGTCAAAAAACTCATCGCCGTAGTACGTCCAGAAATATGCGCAGACGTTTGATCTGGTATCATATGAGCCAAACGCCGTTTTATAATCCACGCCTTTACTGTTTATCAGTTCGTCACAGTCCTTGTATGTCAAAGAATTTTTTCCCTTTGCGTATTCTGATTTAACTGCATATGTGCTAATTCGGAACGTAGGCATAAATGTATAAGTCTTGCCATTGAACTTCATCATCTCCGCTATGTTCGGAAGAACTTCTATATCGCTCAAAGGGCCTCCGTTTTCAAAAGCAGGAGTTAAATCAAGAAGTATTCCTTTATCGGCATATTTTCTTACAGATGCTTCGTTTCCCGAAAAGCAGATGATGTCGGCAGCTTTTCCTGCTGTAATATCAAGATTAAACTGCTTTTCACATTGTTCATAATCGTTGTAAAACTCGCTGTAATCCAATATCTTTATCGCATACTTATCGCTTGATCTGTTAAATTCCATGATCTGACTTGCAATATCACGATCGACATACATACCCGATAAGGTAATAACGGTCTTATCTGCAACGTCTTCAGGATTTACTTTGGACAGTTTCACAAGAGTATTTACCCCACTGTCACCTTCTACAGTATCAGCGATTATTTCTTTTTCATTTACTGCAAAGAATCCCACCTGTGACATCATATCATCGGGATTTATTGATGAATCCCTGTAATCAAGAAGTTTTTCAAGTTTGTCTGCCTGAGTATCGCATTTATAGACTCCGTAGGAATCATCTGCATATAGGTTACCGTTTTCATCGTCAAAAAAGGTATAGTAACTGTGCTCCTGGAAATTTCCAAGCTTCTTTTCCACTTTCTTGTTATCTGCATCAACTATAACAAATGACTGGGCGTAAAGCTTATTATAATAATTTATAAACAGCTTATTGTCCGCAAGTTCTACCATATCTAGGATTCCTTCCATACCACTCATGGCCTTTTTATCCACAAGTTCTTTCAGACCATTCTGCTCGTCATAAGTCTTTACGCCGTCTTCAGTGCCGCATAAAAGGCCGTATTTATCACTCCACTCAAGGCATCTAAAGTAGAATGCATCATCTGCAAATTCTTCGGAGAGGTCGAACTTGTAAGCTATTTCTCCTGTTGGAGTGATTTTTTCAAGGAACGAGCTATAATCATCCCCACCTTTGTGTTCTTTATAAACAAGATATGCATTTCCTTCATTATCAAAGGTGCCAATAGTTATATAATCTTCCTTTTTTCCACCGAAATCGCAGGAATTAACCTCAGATCCGTCAGGGTTAAAAGAAAGATATTTAAACCCTCCGTCTCCGGTTTCCGCTTCGCAGATAGCCACTACCTTGCCTCCGCTTCGGCCAAGAACACACACCTTTTCTCCTTCGCCAAGGATTCCCGGAAAATCTTCCTGCTTAAAGATGCAGTTCTTATCAATCTGTTTTACCTGCGCAAGATCCTCTTCTGTAATCTTCTTTTTGCCGCAACCGGTAAATGATGTTATGCAAAGAGTAAACGCAAGAATTATGCTTGTTGTTTTCCCTATAATATTTCTTTTTCTCATCTTTTCTCTCCATTCTGTCGACGATTCGCATCATCTTATATGTGCCCGCCGCAACCTATGGGTTGCGGCATGTGGGCGGTTATTGTTCTATGTGGTTGTACGTTGTAGTGTAATTGCACGTGACGTGGAGTTGTATGTGTGTGATGTCACGTGCTGTATTATTGTATTAGTTACTTAGTACAATAATACAATAACTCCGGAGAGAGGGATTTGTCAATATGTGAATTGTGAAATTATGTGGAATGGGAATTGGGGACGGGAAGCTATGGAGAGGTGTTGCCAGAGATGTATTATTTATTCTGCATTTAAAGCTTCAAAATGTTCAGGGCTCTTCTTACATCTTCATGTGTGAGCCCAACATTTGGATCAGGCTTTAACTGATGCCTTGCTATCAAGCTGTTATGAAGTTCCAGGTCATCAAGAACAAGCCAATTTGCCGGAAAATCTGCATCTTTAGAAGTTTCATCGGTTTTGAAAGTTTCATCATTTGATGAGAAGTCACTATTTGCGGAAGCTATGTTCTCTTTAAGCCATAAGAGGATTTCTTCAGCCTTAACAAGGCTGAACTTCTTGCTCTTTCTTATTTCTTCGGTGGTAAGATTGGGTGTTACGCCGTCAAGCCTGATGCCCTCTTTAGCCATCACTGTGATCAAGTGCTCCGCTTCAGGCCTTAGCGGTTCAAGATTCTCGTCGAACCAGAAGCGCCATCCCGAGTGAAGGATCAGCTTTGCATCCGCCTTCTTTACAAGCTCCGCCAAGAGCCTCACCGCCTCTGCATCTACAAGCCTTCCGCCACTTATTTCGCGCTGATGCTCCTCGTCCCAGAACTTTGAATTCAAGACTCCGTCTATATCAAGAAATATTATGTTTTGCATGATGTTCCTCCATGATTTGGGTGTGATTCTATTATTTGCTTGATAAGCGCTACAGCGCATGACTCTATTTGAAATATCTGCAAGTGTAGTCATTGTGTTGCGCTCTGTCGTATGACTCTATGCGAGGTTTGGGCTTGCGGAGTCATTGGATCTTATTTCTGCATATGACCCTATTTGATATTTCTACAGCTGAAGTCATTGCATTACACTCCGCCGCATGACTCTATACGAGGTTTTGGCTTGTGAAGTCATGAGCTATTGCTTCCGCATATGACCCTATTTGAAATTTCTGCAAGTGAAGTCATTGCATCGCGCTCCATCGTATGACTCTATGCGAGGTTTGGGCTTGCGGAGTCATTGCAAACAACTTCAGTCCCTCCGTGTTAGAATTTGCTTATATTTTTACGTCTGCTCAGATATGTTTTATTTCCCGGCAGGAAACTTTTCTTTTCCCAGCACATACAAACGGTGTATTACACTCTTCCGCGCATCACGTTACACTGAAACCACAGATAAGGACACAAGCTTGTTGTCTACTTGCTGATGTGCCAGGCAAAAAAATAAACAATAGAACCGAACTTGCAATCAATTCTATTTCAATCTACAGCCGGACAACAGTCAGCAAAACAATGCGCCACGAAGGGAGAACCGGCTATGAAATGCAATAGCACCGCCAATACCAACATCACTACTAACAACTACAAAAATATCAACGCCATCAATAGCACCAATAATAACAAAAACGTCCGTACCAAAAGCAAAATCAAAGCGAATGCCACCACTCATTATAAATCCATACTGCGCGAAAGCACATACAGAAAGCTTCTGTTTGCAAATCTGATCAACAGGTTCGGGGATTCGATAGAATCAATTGCTTTTACGTGGATCGTGTATCAGATTACAGGCAGTGCGGCGTGGTCTGCGATAATATTTGCATTTATCATGTTGCCAAACGTTGTTGTTCAGCCGTTTGCAGGAGCCATTGTTGAAAAGATGGATAAAAAGCATGTTGTCATCACGACTCATTTTCTCAGAGCAATTCTAATCGCGCTTTTTATCTTTCTGTTTAAGCTTGAACTGGTGACTCCGGCACTCCTTTCAGTATTTGCGCTGACAATAACGAGTGTAGAGTCTTTCTACCTTCCTGCGACGAGCGCTCTTAGTGCGCAGGTGTTTAAAAGAGATGACATAAACGCCGGAGTGAGCCTTTATTCTGTTTTCGCTAATGCCGCCACCCTTGCAGGAAGCGGAATTGCAGGATTTATAATTGCAAAACTCGGCGTTGAAGCCGCAATGTTCACAGATCTCTCGACATTCATAACTGCTGCAGTACTGATTGGCATGCTCAAAACTGCAGCAGGGTCCGCTTCCGAAGCCGGTAGCACCGTCGTTGCCTCCAAAGCTGAAAGCATACATTCATTTAGCAAAAACAAAAGTGTAAGCTCTCTACATAAAACAGGAAGTAACAGCTCAATCCGTAAAAACAAAAATGCAAGCTCAATCCATGAAGCAGGAAACAGCAGCTCCCCCAGCGAGCCCGGCTACATATCCATGCTCAAAGACGGCATCTCATATGTATTTAGCACTCCGGTTGTACGAAACTTCTGCATCATCTGCGTACTGCTTAACGGAATGCTGATTCCATTGAACGCTTTTCAAGTTCCGATAGTATCCGAAATTTACGGAATGGGCAGCGAGCTTATAAGCATCTCCGGCATATTCTCATCAATAGGCGGAATCTTGGGAGCAGTGGTATTGCCGAATTTGTCAAAGAAACTATCGCCCCTTAAGATTACTGTCCTTGGAACCGCCCTGTTAGCCGGCGCAATGGCCTGTATTCCTTACGGAAGATTTGTAAAAGAAAACATATTTCTCGCATACACGTTGCTATGCGCATGCTACTTCGTCATGATGGCAGCCGCTTCACTGATAGGCGGAATCCTCCATATCCAGCTTATGAAATGTGTTGACCATAAGTATATGGCCCGCGCGTCAGCTGTATTTAATTCATCTTCAGCCGCCGTGACTCCCATCGGGTCATTTGCAATCGGTTTGCTGGTTTCCCGCGTCAGCATTTCACAAGTATTGACCATCAACGCTGCTTTCGCCGCAATCGTATTACTGCTTATCATAATCAAGCGACCTGTACTTGAAAAAGTTCCCTATTGTTGGGATTCTCACTAAACTCGTAAATAAGGAGCCTCACCTCAAATCAAGGTGAAAGCTCCTTTCTGCGTTCAAAAAACTCTATTATTTCATTGTCATTGAATCCCATGTATCTGACGGAACAAGTGTGATATATGTCTTACCTGTGTTGATCTGAATTTCTTCACCCTTGTCGTCGTAGAACTTGGTCAGATGAGTTGCCTCATCCTTAACCCATGTGATGGGCTTTCCAACGCCGTTTGTGATGTACCATCCGGGCTTTCCCGAATCGATACAGTTATAAATAAGATAACCGTTCTCATCAAGCTGATTGAAATCACATTTCTGGATAAGTACATTCTTAAAGCTAAGAGGCTCTCCGTCCTCTGCATCCTCATGGCGTGATCCGTACTCGTAATACTCGTACTGCTTAGTTTCGGCATTATACTTAAGTGTAGAAGTATTGTGCCAGAAAGGAAGTCCAATCTCCGTTACAGGATATGTCTTGTCATAAACCTTTGTAAGGTCAACTTCTTTGCCGTAAGGAGCAAAGTTGAAGTGGCTTCCCTCGTTTCTGTACTCGGTATAAGTTGTTGAATATGCGGGATCCTTTTTCATACTTGAGAAGTTACTCTCCATATCACCCGGACATATATATTCAGTAAACTCCTTGGGTTTTCCGTTCTTTACTCTGGAAAAAGTTCCGGAGAAATGCTGTGACCAAGGCTGATTCAAATATGCATTGATATGAACCGGAGGCCCTCCGTCATGGCAGAGCACCGCATCCCACTCGGCTGCAAGAAGAATATTTGTCGGACGGGTACTTCTGATACTGCCAAGCTGCTCTATCTTACCCCAGTCTTTTACAATGCACATAAGCCTTGTAATCCTGTCATTTTTTGTGCTGTTCATCATTTCATAAACAACATCCGCTTCTGCTGTTCCAAAGTGCGGAAGCGCGGTCTTTTCGTTATCGACCATTACAGCGATAGGACGCTGATCTTTAATATCTTCGCTTATTGGCTCACCTGTGATCTCGCTAAGGTACATTCCTTCAGGAATCTCAAAGTTCTTCACTTCATCAGATGAAGCTTCCGCAGCAGTATCGCTGCTCGCTACATCTTCGACAGAAACCTCAAGAGTAGCATCATCCGCTTCCTTTTTGCCACAGGCAACATCTGAAAGCACCATTAGCATGCACATTGCAAGCGCAACGATCTTTTTACTTTTTGTCATAGATAATTTCTCCCATTTTTTGTTTTATTAAAGCCTTTTTTTCTTCCTTCACCTCCTTACGTAGTTTGATGTCAAGCTCATAATTCAAAAGTTTCAGTTGAACTCCCGATTGAGCTTCAATGTCTACATGCTGTGAATAAGCATTCTTGTATTTATATATACTGAGAATTATCCCCAGGAAGACATACGATACTATAACGTTGCTGTCTGATATAAAAGGAAAAAAAGTATCGCCTACATATGTCGTCAAAAATAATCCAAATCCTGAAAGTAAATTTGCAACAGCATTTGCCGTAAGCCAAATGAGACAACCGCTTCCCATTGCGATTCCCACTTGATTCTTTATCTTAGATAAAGCAATAAAACCAAAAACAATCAGTCCGATAACGCTTAAAATAACCGCTAATCCTACAGCCCATCCCCAATCTGAACATATATACAAAAGAACATGTTCTCCTGTCGCTACGCCAAAATAATTGCTTGCGGCAATAGCCACATTTTTTCCGCCAAGATTACTATATACTACCCAGCATCCAAGCGGCTTAAGTCTATCCATAACATGTCTTACATTTATTAATTTACTGCTGGGAAAACAATTTCTTAGTTCAATCATCAAATTTCCAGGAAAAATCGCAAACGCAGCCCACAAAGATGCAATCACCTTCTTTTGTGGAATTTCAAACCAGCCCTTCTTTATTGCTATTGTAAGCTGAGCCAGCAAACTTAATGCGATCATCATAACATGCAAGGCAGCATGCCCCTCCAGTCGTGAATCCATATACATACACGGAATAACAATCCAAAGAACCGCCTTGATCAGTCCTTTATACGCCTGCCCTCTATACCTATAGATTATTCCGGAATAAAGAGGAATAAATAAGATAAACAACGTCGAAAAAACAACCCTTGTAGAGGAATATGGCTGCCATAAAAAATTTCCTTCCGGTCCATGTGAGTAAATAGCCTGATTAAGTACCATTCCCACTATCAACACAGCCGCCAGCAACTTAGAATATTTTAATATAGTCGTATAATCCACAAGAAATGCAAGCAACATCAAGGAAATACCAAAAAAAGCATTAGCAGCAATTACGAATTCATCATACTCAGAATATGCTACCGTCATCCTGATCATCGCTCCGACAGTTCCAATGGTCATTGCCGCGATTATCAAGCCCCATGCAACCTGCGGCCTGTGAACCCTGTCAAGCGACATTCCGACTTCCATGGGATCTCCCATGTCCTCGACAGCTTTTTTCTCCGCAGTCACACGGTCCATTCCGTCCGAAACATTCGCTTCTATCTGTTCTTCTATATGCGCCCTGATCTCATCACCTATAGCCTTGTGCGCCTTCTCAAAACGCACCTGCTCCAGTAACATTTTGATATATTCTTCCATACTCATACCCCGTAGGCCAGAACGTTTGCTATCGCGCCGGAATAAACCTCCCACTCCTGTGTCTTTTCCTTTAATAGCTTTCTGCCCTCTTTCGTTATGCTGTAATATTTTCTTGTCTTGCCGAGATACTCCTGCTCGTAAACCTTGAGAACACCTTTCTCCTCTAGTCCGTGAAGAAGAGGATAAAGCGTTCCCGCCTTAAATTCAAAGACATTCTGTGATCTCTTTCTTAATGTGTCGATCATTTCATACCCATACATGTCTTTTTCCGAAAGTAACTTCAGAACCAACATTGTACTGCTGCCTGTTAAAAGAGATTTATCTACTGCCATTTTTTCCTCCTTGATACGCCATCATAAGCGCCTGTTTATCTATACTAAGCCTTTCCAAATTTTTTCAGGATTGCAATCCTTTTTCCTTATTGCTGCGCCCCTTAATATCCACATGCTGCGGATACGCGTCCTTATATTTGTATACGCTTATCAGTACCCCTAAGAATACATACGAGATCACAATATTGTTATTAGATATAAATGGGAAAAAAGATGCATAAAACTCCGGAACAATTCCGAATCCCACAACGATATTGGCAATAGCATTTACCGCGATCCACATCATGCAACCGCATCCCATAATCTGTCCGAGCTGGTTCTTGGACTTTGCCATACTTACAAATCCAAAAACAATCAACGCTGCAACTATCATCACAACCGCCAGTCCTATAACAAGGCCCCAGGCTGCAGAGATATAAGTCAAAACATAACTTCCCGCAGGAGAACTTACACATCCTCTTGTCTGCATGGATGCAGAGCCGCCCCAGGTATATATTTTCCCTTCTCCAAATATCTTCATTGAATCCATGATTGTTTTTATTTCATTACTACCGCTTCTCATAAATCCGCCAACTTCAGTCCTGATAAAATAGACCAGATATAATACATAAGCCAGCCATATAGATATGATTGAAGGAATCTTCCGCACCTTTATCCAGCCTTTTTTTATTGCATAAGTAAGCTGAACAAGCATACTGCCTACAACTATAAAGGCGCGCATATTATAATATCTTGACGATACAAACGGTATGATCCTTGGCACAAAAACCCAAAGAAGAGCCTTTATAAGTCCTCCGTACGATTGTCCCCTGTATTTGTAGAGGATTCCCGCATAAAGAGGAATCAGTAAAAACATCAGTGCAAACGAAAAGCTGACACAATTATTCAAAAATTCTACCAGTGATTCCAGCCTGTCATAATTTACCGCTTCATCATTTAAAACATTCTTATCTGCTATCAGCCTAAAAAGCTTATAGCTTCCGTAATATGTGATAAGATATCCTGCTACCAATACAGTTGCGATCACTTTGGAATACTTGGCAACCGTTGTGTAATCCACAAGATACATGAAAAGCATCGCGCCAATCCCCAAAACAGTAAAAAGAATATAATATCTGTCATCGGCTGAAAAAGGCGGCTCATTTAATATATCAATCAAAAGTTTGTCCTTCTCCATATAGGTATGGATCATTATCCCTATAACACCGACAAGCACCGCCGCGATTATAACGCCCCACGCTATCTGCGGTCTGTGAACCCTGTCGAGCGAGATACCGACTTCAACGGGATCTCCCATATCATCAACAGCTCTTTTCTCCGCTGTATCTTCATCCATTCCGCATGAAATATTCGCTTCTATCTGATCTTCAATGTGAGCCTTAAGCTCATCGTGTATCCCCTGATGAGCCTCACGGAACCTCACTTGTTCCAATAGCTTTTTTATATATTCTTCCATTGTTACACCCCAAACTTCGGTTTGCATTACACTTTCTATCTCTTTTTTCTAAATCCTATATCTACGTGCTTCGGATAAGCATTCTTGTACTTATATATGCTCAGTATTATTCCCAGGAGAGCATAGGATGCGACCACCTTGTGAGTTGCAATAAACGGGAAAAAAGTTGAAGTTCTGTAATCCGGCAATACTCCAAGGCCTACAAGCATATTTAAAAGTGCGTTTATCGTAAGCCACATCATACAGCCGCTTCCCATGACAACTCCGAGTTGATTCTTTGTCTTTGCTGTGCTCACAAATCCAAAAACAATCAGCGCCGCAACCGCTGCAATAATTACCAGTACCAAAACCACTCCCCAAATTGCTGCGATCTTTGTCATCATATAGTTTTCATAATCAAAGTTGTTATAATTTTGCGAAACTACAAGGTTTCTTGTAGATACAGTCAGCTCTCCGCCCATATACCTAACATTTCCGCTTCCGAAAGCCTTTACTCCGCTCAATACCTCTTTTGCGTTATTTTTGGAAATATCCGGTGCCAAAAGAGACCATGCAAAGTACATCTGCTTTTCATTTATAAGTCCCTTCTCATACATAATACGTACCAAAACTACGGGTACAACCAGAATAACTGACCACAACGTCGCAATTACAGGAATCTTGGGAACCTTTATCCACTCCTTCTTTATAGCAATGGTAAGTTCTGCAAGTAAACAAATCACAATTACAATCGCACGATATTCCTGATAGTAACCGCTTGCGCCAATTCCTATAACTCCCATCCAGATAAGTGATTTTAAAAGCCCTTTGTATTTTTGTCCCTTATACTTGTAGATTATTCCGGCATAAAGCGGAACAAGCAAAAATACCAAGGGTCCTGCCCACTTGAAAGCATCATACAAATACAGATAAGAATCAGGAATTTCACTATAGCTTGTGCTTATAAGCATCAACTTTTTATATATCAAGGTGCTGATAGAATAAAAACCAAGCAGTATGACCGTCGCTATTTTGGAATACTTGGCAACCGTCGTGTAATCAATCAGATACAAAAACAGCATTACTACAATTCCGCGAATGACATTGTATATGTGCCATCCAACCGGCCCTACCGTTATATTTCCAAATATGGAATGCATTGAATACTCAGCGCTGTAAGAAGAAGGAACTTTGCTCAAAAAGAGCCTTATTATTATTCCAATCATTCCCACAACTAATGCAGCAATTATCACTCCCCACGCAATCTGAGGTCTGTGCACCTTATCAAGTGCAATTCCCGCTTCAACCGGATCTCCCATGCCTTCGACGGCGTTTTTCTCTGCTGCCTCTTTTTCCATTCCATCGGCAACATTGGCTTCTATCTGATCTTCTATATGTGATCTGAGCTCATCGCCTATAGCCTTGTGTGCTTTCTCAAAACGCACCTGCTCAAGTAATTTTTTGATATACTCTTCCATTGTTAAACTCCAAAAAACTCCCGGCTTTACAACTCCAAATTCTTAAATATAGCTCGAAATCCGACTTTCTCTATATCTATGTGCTCGGCATACGCGTTCTTGTATTTATATATGCTCAGTATTATTCCAAGAGACGCATATGAAACAATAATATTATTGTTCGAAATAAATGGTAAAAAGAGCTCCGAATCAGGTCTGAGTATTCCAAACCCGACACCTGTGTTAAAAATGACATTTAACATAAGCCATGTCATGCAGCCGCTTCCCATAACAAATCCCAACTGGTTCTTGGTCTTTGCTACAGTCCTTACTCCAAAAACAATAAGCCCCGATACCAAAGTGATGACCAAAAGTCCGATAATGATTCCTGCCATTCCGGTAACGCAATCCAAAATGCCGGTCTTATGGCAATTTGAATATTTCGTTATGATAATAGCGCTACTCGCCCTGCTTCCATAAGGAAGTACCGGCTTGCTTTCAAGAATATTGGCAGATCCTTCATTTACCAGATAAGATGCTAAAGGCGTATACTTATATATTTTATCTATTACAAATATAGGAAAGAAAGCAGAAGCTCCCCACAATATCGACAGCACCGGTATCTTAGGCACTTTTATCCATTCTTTTTTGATCGCTATAGTTAATTCTGCCAGCAATCCGATTTCCAGCATAACGGCCTTAAACCATTCGTAATCCAAAAACAGCATTACGCAAGGAACAATGATCCAGATAAGCGCTCTTATCAATCCTCCATGCGCCTGTCCCCTGTAGTTGTAGATTATTCCCGCATATAGCGGAATCATCAAAAGAAGTAGCGATAACGATTCTTTCCAGATCAGGCCTATTGGTACGAAATTATTCCCGACTAAAAAACGTGGCAGACCGACATGAGCATGACCACTCTTTTCTATAAACCAAAATCCGCACAAATAAGCTATCAGCAGTACATTACCTGCCACTTTGGAATACTTTGCAACCGTTGTATAATCCAAAAAATAAATAAGCAGCATTGTTACTATTCCTGCAAAGGAATAAAGAATATATTTAAGACACTCTGTTTTCTGTAAATCCTGAAATCTACGGAGATACTCATCATCCATATACTTATGCATGGCCTCTCCCAGACTTCCTGATAGCATAATATGAATTATCACTCCTATTGCTATCACAATAAGCGTAGCTGAAACCAATTCCCACGCCAGCTGCGGCCTGTGAACCTTATCAAGCTCTACGCCCGCGGAAACCGGATTTCCCATATCTGCGACAGCTTTTTTCTCCGCTGTCTCTTTGTCCATCCCCTCGGCAACATTGGCTTCTATCTGGTCTTCTATATGTGCTCTAAGCTCATCTGCTATCGACTTGTGCGCTTTCTCAAAACGCACCTGCTCAAGTAATTTTTTAATGTACTCTTCCATTTGGTAAAAACCTATCTGTCATTTTATTTAATGTATTGCTTAGTCTGTCATACACCGTATGCCAATACGCTTACGATAGCGCCCGAATACTCATTCCACTCATCGGTCTTAGCCTTTAAGAGCTTTCGTCCCTCTTTTGTTATGCTGTAATATTTTCTGGTCTTACCGAGGTATTCCTGCTCGTATGATTTGAGCATTCCTTTTTCTTCAAGTCCATGTAAAAGAGGATAAAGAGTCCCTGCCTTGAATTCGAAGACGTTCTGTGACTTCTTCCTCAAGGTGTCTATCATTTCATATCCATACATGTCTTTTTCCGAAAGTAATTTAAGAACCAGCATTGTACTGCTGCCGGTTAAAAGAGATTTATCTACTGCCATAATTCTCATCCCCCAAAATCTTTTGATCTTGCGCGAAGACTTATGTCTACGTGCTCTGCATATGCATTCTTGTATTTATATATGCTGAGTATTATTCCAAACATAACGTATGATGCTAACAAGCCGTCAAATCGTAGTCCCCCTGAAATAAACGGTAGAAAGGATGGGCTCTGAGAGACCATGCGCATCCCTAATCCACACGCTATATTAAAAATAACCTTTTCAATAAGCCATATCATGCAACCAATTCCCATAACCAGTCCCAACTGGTTCTTAGTCTTAGCTGTAACTATCAGTCCATAGATAATCAAACCAAGTACAACCGCTATAACTGCTATTGCAACACCAATTCCCATCGTTGTAGATATATATGTCAAAATACTGCTGTCTTCAGCCAAATCAATGTTGTCCCCTAGTACCTGTCCTCTCCCGAACAGCTTGGATGAAGTAATGATTGAGAATATACCTTCTTCGTTACTCCACTCATATATTCTAAGAGTTTGGATAATTATTACAATTCGCGGCACTAGCAATGACCAAATAAATATAATGGCAGGCATTTTACGTACCTTTATCCACTCTTTTTTTATAGCAATCGTAAGCTGCACAAGCATACATACCATTACTATTATCATTTCTTCAAAACTATACCTTCCGTCCCAAACAGATAATAGATCGCTACAAACAAGTATCCAAATTATTGCCTTTATAAGTCCGCCATACTTCTTGCCTCTATATTTATAGAGTATTCCGGCATAAATCGGTATCATCAAAAACATGATTGAAGATACCCGAGAGTTTAATCCATCTAAAATCTGCCAGATTTCATAATCCAATGAATCCGGATTCTCCATCACAATCCAACAAATTGATGAAAAATAAAGCGCCAGCAAAATAATTCCTGCAATCTTAGAATACTTGGCAATCGTTGTGAAATCCATAAGATATAGGAGCAACATTAAAGCCACTCCAAGTATAGAATAGAAAACAAACATTGTCCCCTCTTGAACAATATGCCCCTTAGATATCTGAAAAGCCAGGCCCCAGTTTAACTCTTTTGTCATAAAAATATGGAGTATAATGCTAAAAACTGTCACAGCCAATGTTGCAACAACAAGCTCCCACGCAAGCTGCGGTCTGTGAACTTTATCAAGCGCAATTCCCGTCTCAACGGGATCACCCATATCTTCAACAGCTTTTTTCTCCGCTGTCTCTTTATCCATTCCCTCGGAAATATTTGCTTCCGCCTGGTCTTCTATATGTGCTCTGATTTCATCCCCGATAGCTTTATGCGCTTTTTCAAAACGCACCTGCTCAAGTAATATTTTGATGTATTCTTCCATACAATCCTCCCTAGCCTAACCACTTGCTGCCGTGACGAAATATACATTCACGTTACTTTAGCTTCTTCTGTCATACACCGTATGCCAGCACGCTCACGATAGCGCCCGAATATTCCTTCCACTCCTCAGTCTTACTCTTTAAGAGCTTTCGTCCCTCTTTTGTTATGCTGTAATATTTTCTGGTCTTGCCAAGGTATTCCTGCTCATAGGCCCTGAGCATCCCCTTTTCCTCAAGCCCATGTAAAAGAGGATACAGTGTACCCGCTTTAAACTCGAAGACGTTCTGCGACTTCTTCCTCAAGGTGTCTATCATCTCATATCCATACATATCTTTTTCCGAAAGTAACTTTAAAACCAACATTGTACTGCTACCTGTTAAAAGAGATTTATCTACAGCCATTTCTTTTTACCCTCCTTATATCGTTCCATCTGTCATTGTGCCTTAAATATTCTGTCATGTATTTCCTGATTCGAATTTTCTTAACTTACTGCGAAATTTTATATCTATGTGCTGTGGGTAAGCATCTTTGTATTTGTATACGCTAAGTATTATTCCAAGAAAAGCATAAGATTCGATTACCTTGTGCTCCGATATAAACGGGAAAAAAGATGTGTGATAAAACGAAGGCAATAATCCCGTACCGACACCTATATTAAAAATCGCATTTATAATAAGCCACATCATGCAACCACTTCCCATTACAGCTCCCAACTGATTCTTTGTCCTTGCAGTTGCCACAAATCCCAAAACAATCAAAGCCACTACAGCGGCAATAACAACAACTGTCACTACACCTCCAAGAACTGCTGCAATCTTAGTGATCTCATAGCTTTCCCGATTAGTAAACTGGGAAAAAACTCCTGAACTTACAAGCGAACTTGTGGATACGGCCAAATTTCCTCCGACATAACTCACAGTTCCGCTACCAAAAGCCTTTACACCACTCATAATTTCTTTTGCCTTATTTTGGGAATCGGCAGAAAAGGTGATGTTATACATGAACCTTATTACGAACATGGGTATTATCGCAAATAAAGACCATATAGACACAATGGTTATTGTTTTAGGAACCTTTATCCATTCTTTATGTATTGCTATAGTAAGCTCCGCCAGTAAGCAGATCACAATTACCGCCGCACGAAATTGCTGATATTCTCCAATTGTAACCAGACCTATAGCCATTATCCAGATAAGTGATTTTATAAGTCCCTTATATTTCTGTCCCCTGTACTTGTAGATTATTCCTGCAAAAAGAGGGACGAGTAGTAGAACCAGTGTCTCCGACCGGCTAAAGAAGCTGTATAATACGTTTGGAATTACATAACCGCTTGCTTCCAGACTATCTATTTTTTTATTTATCGTGTAAGAAAAAAGTAGTATAGCCGCTATTATCTTGGAATACCTTGCAACCGTCGTATAATCTACAAGATACATTATCAGCATTACAGTGATACCGCAGACAACGTCGTATATGTAATAACCGATATCATCTACACCTATCATAAATTTACCCAGTATGTAAAGAGCCCTTACACTATACGATGATGATGGTATTTTGCTCAAAAAGAACTTAATTATTATTCCCAGAATACCCACGATAATTGCAACAACTATCACTCCCCATGCAACCTGCGGTCTGTGAACCTTATCAAGTGCAATTCCCGCCTCAACAGGATCACCCATATCTTCGACAGCTCTTTTTTCCGCTGTCTCTTTATCCATTCCCTCGGAAATATTCTCTTCCGCCTGATCTTCTATATGTGCTCTTATTTCATCCCCGATAGCCTTGTGCGCTTTTTTAAAACGCACCTGCTCAAGTAATATTTTGATGTATTCTTCCATACAATCCTCCTTAGCCTAAACACTTGCTGCCGTGACGAAATATACATTCTCGCTACTTTAGCTTTTTTAACCCCAATTTATTAAAATCAAATCTAAGTATTATATCTACATGCTGTGGATAAGCGTTTTTATACTTATAAATGCTGAGTAATATTCCAAGTAGTGCATATGACTCAACCAACTTGTCATTTGAAACAAACGGCAAAAATGCCCCACCGCCTTGATCATCGATAATTCCCGTTCCCATGATTGCAACAAAAAGAGCTATGATCACAACGCCCCATGCCATCTGAGGTCTGTGAACCTTATCAAGCTGCGCGCCTGCTTCAACAGGATCTCCCATATCTGCAACCGCAGTTTTCTCCGCAGTCTCTTCGTCCATTCCGTCCAAAACATTAGCTTCTATCTGATCTTCTATATGTGATCTGATCTCATCCCCAATAGCCTTGTGCGCTTTCTCAAAACGCACCTGCTCAAGTAACTTCTTTATATACTCTTCCATTTATAAAAAAACCTCTGTACTACTGTGTATCTAAATCTTCTTCCCCTTTTTGCTCTTTAGCGATGCTATAATACTTTCTCATCTTCCCGCGGCAGTATTGCTCGTATGAGTTGAGCGTTCCGTCGCCCTCAAGTCCATGAAGTAAAGGATAAAGCATTCCGGCTTTCTTTTCAAAAACGTTCTCCGATCTCTTTCTTAGAGTTCGTATCATCTCATATCCATACATGTCTTTTTCCGAAAGTAATTTAAGTACCAACGATTCGTTGTTATCAGTTAAATGAGATTTTTCTTCAGCCATTATTTTTTTATCCTCCTTGTATCGTGCCATTTGTCATTGTGCCTTAAATATTCTGTCTTATATTTCACGATTCGAGATTTTTTGACTTGGTTCGAATTGTTATGTCGATATGCTGCGGGTAAGCATCTTTATATTTGTATATGCTAAGTATTATTCCAAGCACCGCATATGATGCGACCACCTTGTGGTTTGATATGAATGGGAAAAAAGATGTGTACTGATACGTCGGCAACATTCCAAAACTTATAAACATATTTAGAATTGCATTTATTGCAAGCCATAACATACATCCGCTTCCCATTACCATTCCAAGTTGGTTCTTTGTCTTTGCTGTACTGACAAATCCAAAAATGATCAAAGCCGCAACAACAGTGATAATTGCAAATGCCAAAGCGCCTCCAAAAACTGCAGCGACTTTGGTTATCATATAGCATTTTCCACTGCTGATTCGCGAACTGATAAGATCCAATGTCGATACGGTGATCTTTCCGCCCATATAGCTTACAGAGCCGCTTCCAAAAGTCTTTACTCCACTCAATAATTCTTTTACTTTGCTTTTGGAAGTAGCGGGGCCAAAGAGTGATCTGACAAGATTCATTTTGCTCAAACTTAAAATCTTGTTGTCATACATGAATCTGATCAACACTATCGGAACCACCGTAAAAAATGACCATATCGCCGTAACTGACTGTACCTTGGGAACTTTTATCCATTCTTTTTCTATTGCGATGGTAAGCTCAACAAGTAAGCAGATCACAATTACAAGCGCACGGAATTCCTGATTGTTTATTCCCGTTGCAACCAAGCCGCTAACTACTATCCAGATAAGCGATTTTATCAGGCCTTTATATTTCTGTCCCTTGTACTTATAGAGTATTCCGGCAAAAAGCGGAACAAGTAAAAAAATACAAGGCCCCGACCAGCTAAAGAAGCTCTCTATAGATTGGTACACACTTGGAATCTCAGTCCCATATTCCGGATCAAAATTCTCAATTCTTTTATAAAATGCAAAGTTCTTTATTGTGTAGGAAATCAACAATAACGCCGCTACTACCTTGGAATACTTTGCAACCATCGTATAGTCTATAAGATACATCCCCAGCATTATGACAATTCCGCATACGACGTTGTATAAGTAGTAACCGGCATTATCTAAAGTAATATTTCCGATTATGTTAATTCCGTAGTCGGACGACGATGGCAATTTTCCCAATAAGAAATGAATTATTGCTCCGAAAAGTCCTACACCTATTGCTGCAACTATGACTCCCCACGCAACTTGCGGTCTGTGCACTTTATCAAGCGCTATTCCCGTTTCAACCGGGTCTCCCATGTCTTCAACAGCTATTTTCTCCGCTGTCTCTCTGTCCATTCCTTCCGAAATATTTGTTTCTATCTGGTCTTCAATATGTGTTCTAAGTTCATCACCGATTGCCTTGTGAGCTTTTTGAAATCTCACTTGCTCAAGTAACTTCTTAATATACTCTTCCATATCAGACTGCTCTTTTCTCTACCTTTTCCCTATCACTTTCGTGTTCCGTTTCCTGTTTTTTCCCTGAAATAACATCTTTACAGCCGATGCATTTCTCTGTCTTACTCTCTATAATATTCTCTTCTTTTCTGTCGTGTTTATCATTACTGTTTTCTGCGATGCTCGCAAGAACGTCGCCTCTCATATCGTAACCATCGCCCGTAATGAAAAACACACATAACCACACCAACAAAATAGCTACCAAGAACATGTGATACAAACCTATGCTATTGCCAAACACCATTATCGAAATTAATGCTGACATAATTCTCGCTCCTCCTTAATATTCTTAGTACATCTCTTTTTCTATATCTTAAACACCGTAAGCCAATACGCTTACAATTGCGCCGGAGTATTCCTTCCACTCCTCTGTCTTACTCTTTAAGAGTTTTCTTCCTTCCTTGGTAATGCTGTAATACTTTCTTGTCTTACCAAGGTATTCCTGCTCGTAAACTCTGAGCATTCCTTTCTCCTCAAGTCCATGGAGAAGGGGGTAAAGAGTACCCGCCTTAAACTCAAAGACGTTCTGGGATTTTTTTCTTAAAGTGTCTATCATTTCATATCCGTACATATCTTTTTCTGAGAGTAGTTTTAGCACCAACATTGTGCTACTACCTGCCAGAAGGGACTTGTCCACAGCCATATTGACCTCCTTATATCGTACATCTATATATCGTAAGTCTATATATATCGTTCATCTACATACTATATCGGTCGCCGATATATGTCAAGCAAAAAGAATCTTGTCTCAGATTTACTGAAACAAGATCCCTATTTATCCGGCGTTTATGCTATTTTTTATCTCACGGCTGTTGGCATCCCATGACTTGTATCTCTTCTCGCCTCTGTGGTCGGGAAGATCAAATCTGCTTGTGATCTCTTTTCCGAGATATTCTGTAAACTTCTCGGCCCCGTAGTAATTAAGGTGTGATTCATCCATGAAGTCTTTTTCAAAATCAAGCCCTATGGCATCGTAGTCATGGTTTGCATTGGTAAATCCGATTCCGTTTTCCTGAGCAATTTCTTTTAACCGGTTAAAAACAAGTTCCTGCTCGTCAGTGATAACGTACGGAGTTACTATCATATGCAGCTCGATGCCGTTCTGTTTGGTATAGTCGATTATCTTGCGAAGATAGAGCTCGGACTTTTCGGTCAGGCCTCCGCTGCTTTTTTGCGTGATCTGCGGTCTGGGCTGCGGCGTAACTTTGGTCATTGGCTTAAAACCTTTGAAGTTCCTAAGATACGTGAACTTCCTGATCGGATATGTGAAATCGTCCTTGGTAAGCCCGTGGAGTCTGCCATGGTAAACAGCAAAGCTTGGAAAGTATTCGGAGAAATGCTCTTTTTCAACGCTCACTTTGAACATCTGCATTTTATTAAGTGAAAAGCGCATGCCAAGGGCGTTAGGAAGCATCCACTTATACTGGTAATCGTCTTTTTGAAGTGCCGGCGAATACACATCGAGCACAACGAGCTTTGGCTTCTGCGTCTTGCATACTTCCTTCAGGTAATGGTATGTGATCCACAGTGGCTGTTCCGCGGCGCTGTAATCGTATGCCGCCATCCCATAGTCGTCCCAGAGCTTGCCCGTATCTATCGCGTAGTGTACATGACTTGAGCCCATCATAACGACATCAACGGTGTTGCGCGGCTGATAATAAAGGGCCGCCGCTTGCATGACCCCGTCATCGTTTTTTATACTCAAAACACCGTCCCAATACCATATCGAAAGGATTGTGACGATCGCAAATATTATGCTGAACCTATTGTTATAAAACCTCTTTAACATCTAATCCCACCAACTAATTTTTTCTGCGCACTTTTTTAAAAACTTACATACATAAAGCTGCTCGCATTGTACCCCGGTCCATATATTCCAAGCAGCAAAAGCGCCATGATCATTCCATACAGAACAACATATCGAAGTGCACACGGAAGGCTGTCCATCGCTCTTCCGATTCTCTTATTCTTCCTTGCTATCAAAAGGTCAAATGCAAAGACAATGCAGCCATAGATCGGAATTATCATATCTCGTCTCGATGCGCCGATATCAGCCGCCTGAGCCGCAAATGAATCAATTCCGGGTGTCATTGATAACATCCTTCCCACATATCCGAGAGCACTGCTCATATTAGGCGCTCCGAAAAAAATCCATGCAAAAGAAACAAGCAAAAATGTGATTATTCCGGATACTAAATTCGAGATAAATGTCGGCTCTTTTGTCGATTCTTTTCCTTGTGCCTTATTTATCTTTATCCCTGAAATTATTCCAAATGCCATCGTATAGACGCCGTGAAGCAGTCCCCATGCAAGAAAACTTGCATCTGCTCCATGCCAGATTCCACATATGATAAATACGATCGCAGTGTTAAGGAACCTGCGCGCGCTTCCCTTCCTGCTTCCTCCAAGCGGTATATAGATATAGTCTCGAAGCCATCTTGAAAGCGATATGTGCCATCTCCTCCAGAATTCGTTTATGTTCTTCGAAAGGTACGGCGCATGAAAGTTCTCGGTAAGTTCAACTCCGAAGAGATTGGACATACCTATCGCAACCGCACTGTATCCCGCAAAGTCGCAATATATCTGGATTGAATACATGAGCATTCCCAAAAAGAGCCATGCCGCCCCGAATCTTGCAGAGTCATTTAATAATCTTGTTGTAAAAAAAGCAAATCTGTCCGCCACTACCACTTTCATGAAGTATCCGTAAAGGATGGTCGTGAAAGAAATCGACAGGCGCTTGTTCTCTAACACTTTGACGTTAGGCAGCTCTTTTATCTGATGCAAAAAGTTATCTGCTCTCTCGATCGGGCCGCTGATGAACTTCGGAAAATAGCACATGTAAAGCGCAAAATGTACCGGGTTCTTTTCCGCCTTGGCCTTACCCCTATATACATCCACAATGTAGGATATTGCCTGGAATATGTAGTACGAGAATCCGATAGGCAGCAGGATCTTTATAAGCGCGTCGTCACGCTGTCCCCATCTTGCGACATTCTTTAGGGTAAAAAGAAGTACCGCACTCAGCCCAACGCCCGCTATTGCCACTATCTTCAGCGCTTTGGTACGCTTTTTTTCTTTGAGCTTGTCTTCCAAAATGCCGATGCCGTAAACTACCGCCGTTACCGACACAATCCACATGAGGGAATTAATGCCAAGGTGATAGATGAACGCCAAACTTGCCGCGAGTAAAATTAATGCTCTGGCTCTTTTCAGCAAGTGGAAAAATATGAAAATTATTGTAACAAATAAAAAAGTACTTATAGAAAAGGACATTATAAACTCCGCCTTTTTATATTAAATATTGCAATAAAAAATGACAGAATACGAAAAATAAGGCATAGTCTGCCCCCTCTTCATATTCTGTCACATATATAAATTTCTTTTCACGATGCGAAATGCTCGATTTTCTATAGAAAAACGACGTAAACCGCTTCATAAAAGCATTGCCTTTCAGCTATATATTGTAACAAATTCTATTTTATATACAAATTATAGCACAGGATTTGTTACAAAAGCAATAACTATTGGTGTTTTTCCGGACTTAAATTTAATAAAATTTTCCGCAACCGAGGTAACGCCTTTACTGATGCGTTCGTCTATCACACCCTGGCCCAAAAGCCTTGATATTTCCTTCATTGAAAGGTCTTTTAACTCATCTGAGATCTCATTAAATTTCTCATCGTCAAGAAAGCCTCTGCACATGATATTTAAGTCCGATACGCATCTTCCGGTCTTCTTATCAATGCAGATTTCGATTATGACAACGCCCGACTCGGATAAGCGCATTCTGTCGCAAATAACAGTGTTATCGATCTTGCTCTTTTCCCGCCCGTCTATAAGTATTTCGTTTAAGGTGATCTTACCGGAAACACTGCAACTATTTTCCGTAAGTTCGACCATATCGCCGTTTTTTATAAGAAAGACATTTCCAGCCGGAATGCCTACTTCTGTCGCTATTTTCTTTGCTTCTCTTCTGTATCTGTACTCTCCGTGCGCAGGGATTACGAATTTTGGATGAAGCATGGTAAACAGTAGCTTTAGTTCTTCTGCGCAGGCGTGTCCCGTAGCGTGAAGATCCTGAAATTCTATCTTTGCCCCCTGCTCCTCGAGGCTGTTTATCGTTTGACTGAATTCCAGCTCACTACCATGAATCGTGACTGAGCTGAACAGAACCACGTCATTTTTCTTTATCCTGATAACGGGATTGTTTCCTGCGGCGATCTCGGCGATACACTTTACAGATTCTCCGTGATTACCCGTCGTGAGGAAAATCAGCTCCTCATCCTTGTACTTATCAAGCATATCGTTTTCAACAAGCATGTCATCCGGGATATCAATATATCCAAGTTTTCGTGCCGCCGAAAAGACATCGAGAAGAAGGTCTCCCTCAAGTGCGATCTTTCGTCCGTATTTTTGTCCAAGCTTTATTATCTGCTGGATTCTGTCCATATTGGTCGCAAATGTCACGATTATAAGCCTGTTATCACGATACATGTTCATGAATCTGTCGAGCTGTTCGTTGACATATCTCTCCGACCGCGAAAAGCCGCTCTGCATGGCATTCGTACTGTCAGACAAGACTGCAAGCACGCCTTTTGTCCCGAGTGCGGAAAGTCTCGCAAGATCGGCTGTTTTGCTCATTACAGGGGACATGTCAAATTTGAAATCGCCTGTATCAAATATTATTCCCTGAGAGGTATAGATCGCGAGCATGGCTGAATCCGGTATGCTGTGATTGCCTCTTATAAATTCAATCTTAAAATTGCCGACAACTATGGTGCTTCCGAATTTTATTGCCTTTGTCTTGATCTTTTTTATCCCGAAATCCTGAAATTTCTTTTCCACCATCGCGATGGTAAGCGGAGTTCCGTAAACAGGCACGTTGATTCCGTCAAAAACGTACGGAAGAGCTCCTATATGGTCCTCGTGCCCGTGTGTAAGAATTATTCCCTTAAATCTATCGATATTCTCTTTAATATAGCTTATATCAGGTATTATCGCCGCAACGCCGGGCAGATTGTTGGGTGGAAAAGACATCCCACAGTCAATTGCGATAATGCTGTCTGAAGACTCTATAAGAGTCATATTCATACCGATCTTGTCGAATCCGCCAAGCGGAATGATCTTAATACTGTCTCCCATCTAACCTCGTAATCCTTCCGTTATGCTCAATGTTTTTTATCACATATTAGCATTGTATCATTTTCTTACAGTCATTTCCCCGATCATGTTTATTGAATAATAATCACGTATTTCCGAGAGATTATCCGTTATTCCAAGTATCCACATGAGCTTTGTAAGCGCCGCCTCTGCAGTCATATCATGGGCTTCCATCGCTCCGATAGCAAGAGTTCTTTTGCCCGTCTCATAGACATCCATCTTGGTGCCTTCATATCTGCACTGCGTACCTACAACAACCGCCATTCCGCCTGAAATGAGCTTATCAAGCGTTCCTATGAAGTCATGCTTTAAGAACGGCATTCCTCCGATTCCGTAGCCTTCAATATATAGCCCTTTATATCCCTGGTCGGCAATTGATTCTATAAAGCTTCTGTGCATGCCGGGAAACATCTTAACCATGCATACTTTATCAGAGTAGTTGTTTGAAAGAGTGAAAATACCTGTCCTTTCAGGCACGGCTGAAGTATCAATCTTCATTCCGAGAGAGCTTATCGTCGCGATATTGGGGTAATTGATACTCTCAAAAGCATCAAAACTAAGCGCCCTTACTTTAGACGCCCTGCATCCGAGCATGACTTTTCTGTTGAATGCAACAAATACTCCGGGAATATTGCTTGCCGCCATATGTATCGCACATCTGCAGTTCTCCATGGCATCTGCGACGGGATTTGTTATCGATAACTGCGATCCCGTGATAACAACAGGAATTGCGATGTTTCTCAGCATAAAAGAAAGCATCGAAGACGTATATGCAAGCGTATCTGTTCCATGTATCACAACTATTCCGTCATAGTCATTCCTGCATTCGCTGATGCGCTGCGCAAGCGCCGACCAGTCATCCGGAAAAATATTTGCACTGTCCAAAGAGCAGAAATCTTCTATCTCTATATCTGTATCCCCCGAAACCATCTTCAGCTCTTTCTGCATATCATAGATTGACAATCCCGGTATAAGGCCGTTCTTCTTCATAACCGAAGATAATGTTCCGCCTGTGTTGATTATAAGTATTCTCTTACTCATTGTTCTTTCCTTTTATTTCTACTTCAATTTCAAAAGTTGTGGATTCGCTGATGGAATCCTCCTATGTAAGAATAAAAAAGAGCTTGGAAAAGTGCAAGCACTTTCCAAGCTCTTTATAAAATCAGTGTTTATGCAATCCGATAAGAATTACTCAACGATTGTAGCAACCTTACCTGATCCAACTGTACGTCCACCTTCTCTGATAGCGAACTTAAGACCCTGCTCCATAGCGATAGGGTGAATAAGCTCGATTGACATTGTTACGTGGTCACCAGGCATGCACATCTCAACACCATCGGGAAGGTTGCAGACACCTGTAACGTCAGTTGTTCTGAAGTAGAACTGAGGTCTGTAGTTTGTGAAGAAAGGTGTATGACGGCCACCCTCGTCCTTTGTAAGAACGTAAACCTCAGCAGTGAACTTTGTGTGGCAAGTTACTGTGCCGGGCTTTGTGATAACCTGACCTCTCTGGATTCCATCACGGTCAACACCACGGAGAAGAAGACCAACGTTGTCACCAGCTTCGCAGTAATCCATTGTCTTACGGAACATCTCGATACCTGTTACAACAGACTTAGATGTCTCTTCCTTGATACCAACGATTTCGATTTCGTCGTTGAGGTTAAGGGCACCTCTCTCTACTCTACCAGTAGCAACTGTTCCACGTCCTGTGATTGTGAATACGTCCTCAACAGGCATAAGGAAAGGCTTATCTGTCTCACGAGTAGGTTCAGGGATATACTCATCAACTGTGTTCATGAGCTCGATGATCTTGTCGCCCCACTCGCACTTAGGATCCTCAAGAGCCTTAAGAGCTGATCCACGGATGATAGGTGTATCATCTCCAGGGAACTCATACTCTGTAAGAAGGTCTCTGATCTCCATCTCTACGAGGTCAAGGAGCTCTTCATCATCAACCATATCGCACTTGTTCATGAATACGATGATGTAAGGAACACCTACCTGACGAGCAAGAAGAACGTGCTCCTTTGTCTGAGCCATAACACCATCAGTAGCAGCAACAACGAGGATTGATCCATCCATCTGAGCTGCACCAGTGATCATGTTCTTTACATAGTCAGCGTGGCCAGGGCAGTCAACGTGAGCATAGTGTCTCTTCTCTGTCTCATACTCGATGTGAGCTGAGTTGATTGTGATTCCACGCTCTTTCTCTTCAGGAGCCTTATCGATCTGATCGAATGCTACTGCAGGGCTGAATCCTCTATCAGCAAGTACTGCTGTGATTGCAGCTGTAAGTGTTGTCTTACCATGGTCAACGTGTCCGATTGTTCCAATGTTAACGTGCGGTTTGCTTCTGTCAAATTTAGCTTTTGCCATTTCTAAATATCCTCCTTAAGGTTAAATGTTAAGAGTAACATTTACATACATAATTTCACATACTATATCGATTATAGCCAAACTTTAGCGTTTAATCAATATTTATTTTCCCTTATTCGAAAGAACTTTCTCCTGAACGTTCTTAGGAACGGGCTCATATTTTTCAAAGAACATTGAGTAGTTACCACGACCCTGTGTTCTTGAACGAAGATCTGTAGCGTATCCGAACATCTCAGCAAGAGGAACATAAGCTCTTACGATCTTTCCGCCGCCAAGATCATCCATTCCTTCTACACGTCCACGACGAGAGTTAACGTCACCGATAACATCTCCCATGTACTCTTCAGGCATTGTAACTTCAACCTTCATGATAGGCTCAAGAAGTACAGGTGATCCCTTAGCCATAGCATCCTTGAACGCCATTGATCCGGCAATATGGAATGCCATTTCTGATGAATCGACTTCGTGATATGATCCGTCGTATACAGTAGCATGTACACCTACAACAGGATATCCACCAAGTGTTCCGGCCTTCATAGCCTCTTCGATACCTTCGCTGATAGGCTGGATGAATTCCTTAGGAATAGCACCACCGACAACTTCGCTATCAAACTGGTAAAGGTTATCTCCGTTGGCATCCATGGGCTCGAAACGAACTTTACAGTGTCCGTACTGACCACGTCCACCGGACTGCTTAGCATACTTAGACTCGATATCAACAGCCTTTGTAAGAGCCTCTCTGTAAGCAACCTGAGGTGCACCAACGTTAGCCTCAACTTTGTACTCACGAAGAAGTCTGTCTACGATGATATCAAGATGAAGCTCACCCATTCCGGCAATAATTGTCTGACCTGTCTCAGAGTTTGTATGAGCTCTGAATGTAGGATCTTCTTCAGCAAGCTTCTGAAGAGCCTCATCAAGCTTCTGCTGACCGGCCTTAGTCTTAGGCTCGATAGCAAGCTCGATAACGGGATCAGGGAATTCCATAGACTCAAGGATAACAGGATTCTTCTCATCGCAAAGTGTATCACCTGTTACAGTGTTCTTAAGACCAACTGCTGCAGCGATATCACCTGAGAATACCTTATCAAGGTCAGATCTCTTGTTAGCGTGCATCTGAAGAATACGTCCAAGACGTTCCTTATTATCTTTTGAGCTGTTAAGTACGTATGAACCTGAGTTTGCAGTACCACGATATACACGGAAGAATGCAAGCTTTCCTACGAAAGGATCGCTGACAATCTTGAATGCAAGAGCTGCAAACGGGCCATCGTCTGTTGACTCAATCTCAACTTCATTGCCATCCATGTCTGTACCCTTACAAGCAGGGATATCAACAGGTGAAGGCATGAATTCGATAACTGCGTCAATAAGTTTCTGAATACCTCTGTTTCTGTGTGCTGATCCGCAGCATACAGGGAAAGCCTTACATTCGCAAGTTGCCTTACGAAGTGCAGCCTTAAGAGCTTCCTTAGAAGGCTCGTTACCCTCAAGGTATTCCATCATAAGATCCTCATCAAGATCACAGATCTTCTCAACGAGTTCGCTGTGATAAAGCTCAGCATCATCCTTAAGGTCTGCAGGAATCTCACCGATTGTGATATCCTCACCCTTATCATCATTGTAGATGTATGCCTGCATCTCGAAAAGGTCGATAACACCCTGGAACTGATCCTCAGCTCCGATAGGGATTTCGATCATAATAGCATTTTTCTTAAGTCTGTTACGAATCTGCTCTACAGCTCCGTAATAGTCTGCTCCGATGATATCCATCTTGTTGATGAATGCCATACGTGGAACATTAAATCCATCAGCCTGACGCCAAACATTTTCAGACTGAGGCTCAACGCCTTCCTTAGCACTGAATACGCCTACAGCGCCATCAAGTACTCTAAGTGAACGCTCAACCTCAACGGTAAAGTCTACGTGACCGGGAGTATCAATGATATTGATACGATGCTCAAGAGCACCGGGCTTAGTCTTTCCGTTTTCCTGAAGTGTCCAGTGGCATGTTGTAGCTGCGGATGTGATAGTGATACCTCTCTCCTGCTCCTGTTCCATCCAGTCCATGGTAGCAGTACCTTCATAGGTCTCACCAATCTTATAATTTACACCGGTATAGTAAAGAATACGCTCTGTAAGTGTAGTCTTACCTGCGTCGATATGCGCCATGATACCGATGTTCCTGGTTCTCTCCAATGGGTATTGTCTATCAGCCAAAGGTTCTTCCTCCTAAAAAATCTGAAATCTCACCAGATTAGAATCTGTAATGTGAGAATGCCTTGTTTGCTTCTGCCATCTTGTGCATGTCTTCTTTTCTCTTTACAGCTGCACCAGTGTTATTGTATGCATCCATAATCTCTGAAGCGAGTCTGTCAACCATAGTCTTCTCGCCTCTTGCACGTGAAAATGTGACAAGCCAACGAAGTGCAAGCGCCTGACGTCTATCGGGTCTAACCTCGATAGGAACCTGGTAAGTAGCACCACCAATACGTCTAGCCTTAACCTCGAGTGCGGGCATGATGTTATTCATTGCTCCCTCGAAAATTTCAAGAGCGGGCTTTCCACCCTTCTCTTCTACCTGTGCAAATGCACCATATACGATCTTCTGAGCAACACCCTTTTTACCATCAAGCATTACCTGATTAACAAGCTTAGTAACAACCTTGTTATCGTATAAAGGATCTGCTAATACGTCACGTTTTACAATATGTCCTTTACGCGGCACGGTTCTTCCCTCCTTTAGAATCGCTAGTGAAGAAATATCTTCACTGCTTACTATAAATCATCGGTACTCACTAATTTAGTGTACGTGCGGTTTTCTAACTTTAGAACAATAATACTGCCCGTAATACAGGCGTGTTACTACTATATCTATACAGAATAGAATCCCAACACTTAAAAAATTAGATCAATTAATAAATTACTTGGCAGCCTTAGGTCTCTTAGCGCCATACTTAGAACGAGCCTGTTTTCTGTCGGCTACGCCTGCAGTATCAAGAGTACCTCTGATGATGTGATACCTTGTACCAGGCAGATCCTTAACTCTTCCACCACGGATGAGAACTACGCTATGCTCCTGAAGGTTGTGACCTTCTCCGGGAATGTAGCTTGTTACCTCGATACCGTTAGAAAGACGTACTCTGGCGATTTTTCTCAGAGCAGAGTTAGGCTTCTTAGGGGTTGCTGTCTTAACTGCTGTGCAAACACCACGCTTCTGAGGAGAAGCTGTTGCAGTTGCTTTCTTATGAAGAGAGTTAAAACCCTTCTGCAACGCAGGTGCTGTAGACTTCTTAACAGATGTCTGACGACCCTTTCTAACTAACTGGTTAAATGTTGGCATTCCTTTCACCTCCTGTTTTGATGTAAAACATATATGCACACAACAAAGGGGTAAAAAATCACCCCTTTGAAAGTACACGCAATTATAAAGTATAAGTATAAATCAAAATAATGTCAACTTTTTTATTATTCGTCTTCAGATACAGAAACTTCCTCGTCGAAATCATCATCATTGACAATTACTTCGTCATCTAAATCTCTCTTCTTTTTCTTAAGAATGAGCTTCTCAGCATCTGCAAAGTTTGCGTCGGTATTAAGAGGAGTATTTCTGTATCTCTTCATACCTGTACCTGCAGGGATCAACTTACCGATAATAACGTTCTCTTTAAGTCCGATAAGTGGATCAACCTTTCCTTTGATAGCAGCATCTGTAAGAACCTTGGTTGTTTCCTGGAAGGAAGCAGCTGACAAGAATGAGTTTGTTGCAAGAGCTGCCTTAGTAATACCAAGTATTACCTGCTTGCCCTCTGCAGGTCTCTTTCCTTCAGATATAAGTGCTTCATTGCTGTCCTCAAAGTCAAGCACATCTACAAGTGTTCCGGGAAGGAAATCTGTATCTCCGCTCTCGTCGATTCTTACCTTCTTGAGCATCTGACGAACGATAACCTCGATATGCTTATCGCAGATATCAACACCCTGTAAGCGGTAAACTCTCTGAACTTCTCTTAAGAGGTAATCCTGTACTGCACGGATTCCCTTGATCTTAAGAAGATCGTGAGGGTTAACTGAACCTTCTGTAAGTTCATCACCGGCTTCAATTGTTGTTCCGTCCTGAACCTTGATACGTGATCCGTAAGGGATGAGGTAAGCTTTTGACTCGCCGGTCTCATCATTTGTTACGATAACTTCACGCTTCTTCTTTGTATCTCTGATCTCAGCTCTTCCGTCAAGTTCTGAGATGATTGCAAGTCCCTTAGGCTTTCTTGCCTCGAACAACTCCTCTACACGGGGAAGACCCTGTGTGATATCGCCACCGGCAACACCACCTGTATGGAATGTTCTCATGGTAAGCTGTGTACCGGGCTCACCGATTGACTGAGCAGCTATGATACCAACTGCCTCACCGACCTGTACTGCCTCACCTGTTGCCATGTTAGCACCGTAGCACTTAGCACAGATTCCGTTGTGTGAACGGCAAGTAAGGATTGTACGAATCTTAACTGCCTCAACAGGCTGTCCCTTAGCATTAACGCCTACTGAAAGGATCTTAGCGGCACGGGAAGGAGTAATCATATGATTCTTCTTAACGATTACGTTTCCGTCCTTGTCCTTGATAGTCTCACATGAATATCTTCCTGTGATTCTGTCCTTCAAAGGCTCAATTGTTTCCTTACCATCCATGAATGCCTTAACTGTCATTCCGGGGATAACATCCTTATCGGCACAGCAGTCAATGTCACGAATAATAAGTTCCTGTGATACGTCAACCATTCGACGTGTAAGGTATCCTGAATCGGCTGTTCTAAGAGCTGTATCTGACAGACCCTTACGAGCACCGTGAGCTGACATAAAGTATTCCAAAACGTCAAGACCTTCACGGAAGTTTGACTTGATAGGAAGCTCGATGGTACGACCTGTTGTATCAGCCATAAGTCCACGCATACCTGCGAGCTGCTTGATCTGCTGGTTACTACCACGGGCACCAGAGTCAGCCATCATGTAAATGTTGTTGTACTTATCAAGACCTGCAAGAAGCACATCTGTAAGTTCCTTATCGGTCTCCATCCAAGTATCAACAACTGCACGATAACGCTCTTCGTCAGTGATGAGACCACGACGATAGTTTGCTGCGATCTTATCAACTGTAGCCTGTGCTTCATCAAGCATCTGCTGCTTCTGCGGAGGCACTGTCATATCAGCGATTGAAACGGTCATAGCTGCTCTTGTTGAGTAGTGATAACCTGTAGCCTTGATATTATCAAGAACCTCTGCTGTTGCGAATGTTCCGTGTGTATTGATCATAGCGGTAACAATCTGCTTAAGCTGCTTCTTACCAACCATGAAGTCTACTTCAAGCTTAAATGCATTCTCAGGATTGCTTCTGTCTACAAATCCAAGATCCTGAGGAATGATCTCATTGAAGAGGAATCTTCCGAGAGTTGACTCTACGATTCCGCTCTCAACTGTTCCGTCAGGCTTATTTCTCTCCATCCTGATCTTAATTCTGGTCTGCAATGTGCAGTATCCGTTCTCATAAGCAAGGATAGCTTCGTCTACGCTCTTAAAGAACTTGCCTTCACCCATAGCACCGGGTCTTTCCTGTGTAAGATAGTAGATACCAAGTACCATATCCTGTGTAGGAACGTTTACAGGGCCACCATCTGAAGGCTTAAGCAAGTTATTAGGTGAGAGCATAAGGAATCTACACTCAGCCTGTGCCTCTACTGAAAGAGGAAGGTGTACAGCCATCTGGTCACCGTCGAAGTCGGCGTTGAAAGGTGTACATACAAGGGGATGAAGCTTAATAGCCTTACCTTCTACAAGGATAGGCTCGAAAGCCTGAATACCAAGTCTGTGAAGTGTGGGAGCACGGTTAAGCATAACAGGGTGCTCTTTGATAACATCCTCAAGTACATCCCATACCTGCTCATCAAGTCTCTCAACAAGCTTCTTGGCATTCTTTATGTTCTGTGAAATTCCTCTGGAAACAAGTTCCTTCATAACGAAAGGCTTGAAAAGCTCGATAGCCATTTCCTTAGGAAGTCCACACTGGTAAATCTTAAGTTCGGGTCCTACTACGATAACAGAACGTCCTGAATAGTCAACACGCTTACCGAGGAGGTTCTGACGGAATCTTCCGGACTTACCCTTAAGCATATCTGAAAGTGACTTAAGTGCTCTGTTTCCGGGGCCTGTAACAGGTCTTCCTCTTCTTCCGTTATCGATGAGGGCATCAACAGCTTCCTGAAGCATTCTCTTCTCGTTGCGAACGATGATATCAGGTGCACCGAGATCAAGAAGTCTCTTAAGTCTGTTGTTTCTGTTAATAATTCTTCTGTAAAGATCGTTAAGATCTGATGTAGCAAAACGTCCACCGTCAAGCTGTACCATAGGACGAAGATCCGGAGGAATTACAGGAATGCAATCCATGATCATCCATGCAGGAAGGTTTCCTGACTCTCTGAAGGCTTCTACAACCTCGAGACGCTTGATGATTCTTGTTCTCTTCTGTCCGCTGGAAGTATCAAGACCTTCCTTAAGCTCCTGATACTCTTTTTCAAGATCGATATCAAGGAGAAGCTCTTTTATAGCCTCGGCACCCATTCCTGCACGGAACTTAGGGCCCCACTCCTCTCTCGCATCCTGATATTCTTTCTCTGAAAGTACCTGCTTGTACTCAAGTGTTGTCTCACCGGGATCAAGCACTATGTAAGAAGCAAAGTACAATACCTTCTCAAGTACACGGGGTGAAAGATCAAGGATAAGTCCCATTCTGCTGGGGATACCCTTGAAGTACCAGATATGTGATACAGGAGCTGCAAGCTCGATGTATCCCATTCTTTCACGACGTACACTGCTCTTTGTGATCTCTACGCCACAACGGTCGCAGACAACACCCTTATATCTAATCTTCTTGTACTTACCGCAGTGACATTCCCAGTCCTTGGTAGGTCCAAAAATTCTTTCACAGAACAGACCGTCTCTTTCAGGCTTTAATGTTCTGTAGTTAATTGTTTCAGGCTTGGTAACTTCTCCGCTCTTGGGATCGTTATCAATTCTATGTGCCCAGCTTCTGATCTTCTCAGGAGAAGCAAGACCGATCTTGATTGAGTCGAAAGTCATCGGCTGATAGGTCTGCTGCTGGGTTGTTCTTCCACTTGAAGCCTCATTTATTGCTTTATTCATTGTTGAATCAGACATTCGTAACCTCTTTTCTTTGCTTTGTTAGTTACTGCAAATCACTCGTCATCAGATGCATCGCCAAAATCATCAAAACTGTCATCTGAATCAAAGTTTCCGGAATCCTCAACTTCCGATACAAGTTCACCACTTTCATCGAAACGCTGCTGTGTATATCCGTTTGCCTCAAATGATTCCTGTCCATAGTCACGACCTGCGTTATCGCCTTCGATCTCTGTGCGATAATCAGAATCTGTATAATCAACGCTCTCTTTGATTTCAACTTCTGTGTTGTCTTCGCGAAGAACTTTGATGTCAAGTCCGAGTGACTGAAGCTCCTTCAAGAGAACCTTGAATGACTCAGGTACTCCTGGTTCAGGAATATTGTCACCCTTGATAATAGCTTCATATGTCTTAACACGTCCTACAACATCATCAGACTTAACTGTAAGAATCTCCTGCAATGTGTATGCAGCACCGTATGCTTCCAGCGCCCAAACTTCCATCTCACCGAAACGCTGTCCACCGAACTGAGCTTTACCACCCAGAGGCTGCTGTGTAACAAGTGAGTAAGGACCTGTTGAACGAGCATGGATCTTATCGTCAACCAGGTGATGGAGCTTAAGGTAATGCATGTGTCCGATTGTTGTCGGGCTGTCGAACTTCTGACCTGTTCTACCGTCACGAAGCTGAACTTTTCCGTCCGATCTGATCGGAACACCCTTCCAAAGCTCTCTGTGATCTCTGTTCTCATATAAGTAATCCATGATCTCAGGAACAACAATATCTTTGTACTTAGCTTCAAAGTCTTCCCATGAGCTGTTAACGTAATCGTTAGCCATCTCAAGAGTATTCTGAATATCTATCTCGTTAGCACCGTCGAAAATAGGTGTTGCGATGTTAAATCCAAGTGCCTTAGCAGCAAGTGAAAGGTGAATCTCGAGGACCTGTCCGATATTCATACGGGAAGGAACGCCGAGAGGGTTAAGCACGATGTCAAGAGGTCTGCCGTTAGGAAGATAAGGCATATCCTCGATAGGAAGTACGCGGGAAACGACACCCTTGTTACCGTGACGTCCGGCCATCTTATCACCTACGGAAATCTTTCTCTTTTGTGCTATATAGATACGAACTGCCTGGTTAACACCGGGTGAAAGCTCGTCTCCGTTCTCTCTTGTAAATACCTTCGCATCAACGATGATTCCGTACTCACCGTGAGGAACCTTAAGAGATGTATCTCTTACTTCTCTTGCCTTCTCACCAAAGATTGCTCTAAGGAGTCTCTCTTCAGCTGTAAGCTCTGTTTCTCCCTTAGGAGTAACCTTACCTACAAGAATATCACCTGCACGGACCTCAGCACCGATACGGATAATTCCGCGATCATCAAGATCCTTAAGTGCGTCATCACCGACACCGGGAACGTCTCTTGTGATCTCTTCAGGTCCGAGCTTGGTCTCACGAGCTTCTGCTTCATATTCTTCGATATGTACAGATGTGAATACATCGTCACGTACAAGTCTCTCTGAAAGAAGTACAGCATCCTCGTAGTTATAACCTTCCCAAGTCATGAAACCGATAAGAGGGTTCTTACCGAGTCCGAGTTCTCCCTGTGAAGTTGAAGGACCATCGGCAATAACCTGTCCTGCTTCAACATGGTCGCCCTTAAATACGATAGGTCTCTGGTTGTAGCAGTTACTCTGGTTAGATCTCTGGAACTTAATAAGATGGAATTCTTCTTTTTCTCCATCATCATATGTCATCTGAATAAGCTTACTGTCAACAAAATCAACAGTTCCGGCTTTTCTTGCGACTACGCAGACACCTGAGTCAACAGCTGCCTTGCGCTCCATTCCTGTTCCTACTGCAGGAGCTTCTGTTGTAAGAAGCGGCACCGCCTGACGCTGCATGTTTGATCCCATGAGGGCACGGTTAGCATCGTCGTTCTCAAGGAAAGGAATAAGTGCTGTAGCTACTGAGAATACCATTCTCGGAGACACGTCCATGTACTCAAATGCAGTCTTAGGATATGCTGATGTCTCCTCTCTGTAACGACCGGAAACTGTGTTGTTCTTAAAGTATCCGTTCTCGTCAAGAGGTGTATTAGCCTGAGCTACATGATAATTATCTTCTTCATCTGCTGTAAGGTACTCAACCTCGTCAGTAACTCTGGGATTTTCAGGGTCTGACTGGTCTACCTTACGGTATGGAGCCTCAACGAAACCATAATCATTAACTCTTGCATAACTTGCGAGTGAGTTGATAAGACCGATGTTAGGTCCTTCAGGTGTCTCGATAGGGCACATACGTCCATAGTGTGTATAGTGTACGTCTCGAACCTCGAATCCGGCTCTGTCTCTTGAAAGACCACCGGGTCCCAAAGCTGAAAGACGTCTCTTGTGAGTAAGCTCACCAAGAGGGTTGTTCTGGTCCATGAACTGTGAAAGCTGTGATGAACCAAAGAATTCCTTAACAGCAGCCTGTACAGGTTTAATGTTGATAAGGATCTGAGGAGAAACTTCCTCTGTATCATGAGTTGTCATTCTCTCACGAACAACTCTCTCAAGTCTTGAAAGACCGATACGATACTGATTCTGAAGAAGCTCACCTACGCAGCGGATACGTCTGTTGCCCAAGTGATCGATATCATCGTCATTACCGATACCGTATTCAAGGTTGATGTTGTAGTTAATAGAAGCAATGATGTCTTCTCTTGTGATGTGCTTGGGAACAAGCTCATGCACACGCTTCTTGATTGTCTCAGCAAGACCCTCGGGATCGTTCTTTGCTGTATACTCATCAAGAATTTCTTTAAGAACAGGATAATAAACATCCTCATTGATTCCGAGTTCAGCGGGATCGCACTCAATGAAGTGTGTAATATCAACCATCATATTTGAAAGAACCTTAACATTGCGCTCTTCCTCCTGAAGGTATACATAAGGAATAGCACAGTTCTGGATCTCTGTTGCAAGTGCGCGGTCAACCTTAGTACCTGCAGATGCGATCATCTCACCTGTAAGCTCGTCAACTACGTCCTGTGCAAGCACATGACCATTAATTCTGTTCTTGAAATGAAGTTTCTTATTAAACTTATATCTTCCTACCTTAGCAAGGTCATATCTTCTTGAATCGAAGAACATTGCATTGATAAGACTCTCTGCACTCTCTACTGAAAGAGGCTCGCCGGGACGGATTTTTCTGTACAGTTCAAGAAGGCCGCTCTGATAATCTGATGAAGCGTCCTTAGAAAAGCTTCCCTGAATCTTGGGCTCATCGCCAAAGAGTTCGAGAATTTCTTCATTTGTACCTATTCCGAGAGCTCTGATAAGAACTGTTACGGGAACCTTTCTGGTTCTGTCAACTCTTGCGTAGAATACGTCGTTGGAGTCTGTTTCATACTCAAGCCATGCACCTCTGTTAGGAATAACAGTGCATGCTATAAGTTCCTTTCCAACCTTATCGTATGTGATATCGTAGTAGATACCGGGGGAACGTACCAACTGACTGACTATAACTCGCTCGGCTCCGTTGATAACGAACGTGCCCGTCGCAGTCATAAGAGGAAGGTCGCCCATAAATATTTCATGTTCCGTAAATTCGTTCTTTTCCTTGTTGTGAAGGCGAACCTTTACCTTTAAAGGTGCAGCAAATGTTGCATCTCTCTCCTTGCACTTCTCAATCGTATTCTTATTTTTGTCAATCTCATCCTCACAAAGCTTGAAATCAACAAATTCCAGACTGAGTTTGCCACTGTAGTCCTCAATAGGAGAGATATCGTCAAAGACTTCTTTCAAGCCTTCGTCGAGAAACCACTGATAGGAATTCTTCTGAACTTCAATCAGGTTCGGCATCTCCAGGACTTCCTTCTGGCGCTGGAAGCTCATTCGGATGTTCTTACCAGAGCCGGTAGGATGTAATCTGTTTTTTTCCATTGACATTCACCCCGTTCTTTAAGTTTTTTTGATATTGATAAAGACTCTTACCTGCAAGACAGTATAAAAATGCACAGTAAGACACACTACACCATAATAGTGCATCATCCATTGTACTTCTATAGAAACTTCATGTCAAGCAAAATTTAATATTTGCTCTCAAAAATTTTAGAATTCAAAGAAATTAAGAATAAATACGCGGTTTTAACCGATACAAGCGATACAAAGAAAAGACGGACTGCATGTAGCAATCCGCCTTTGAATTTGCATAAAGATTAAATTACTTAAGAGTAACCTTAGCACCCTCAGCCTCAACCTTAGCCTTGATCTCATCAGCCTCAGCCTTAGCAACGTTCTCCTTGATTACCTTAGGAGCGCCCTCTACGAGATCCTTTGCTTCCTTAAGTCCAAGACCTGTGATCTCACGAACAACCTTGATAACCTTAACCTTGTTAGCTCCAACCTCTGTAAGCTCAACGTTGAACTCAGTCTTCTCTTCAGCACCTGCTGCGCCAGCGCCTGCTGCTGCAACTACTACTCCAGCTGCTGCAGATACACCGAACTCTTCCTCGCAAGCCTTTACAAGATCATTTAATTCAAGAACTGTTAACTCTTTGATAGCATCAATAATTTCTGCTGTAGACAACTTTGCCATTTTTATACCTCCGTATAGTATTATTCATAAATATTATATGTTTCGTTTTTTACGAAGCATTGCACAGATTACTCTGCTGCAGATGCTTCAGCTGCAGCTTCCTCAGCTGCGGGTGCTTCAGCTGTTTCAGCCGGAGCAGCTTCCTCTGTTGCAGGAGCTTCCTCGCCACCCTTCTCTGCGATCTGCTTGATAACGCGAGCGAAGTTTGTGATAGGTGACTGCATAGAGCCAAGCAACTTTGAAAGAAGAACATCCTTTGAAGGGATTTCAGCGATTTCTGTCATTGCTGCTGCGTCATAGAATTTACCTTCTATAACACCACCCTTAATCTCAAGGGCCTTAGCCTGCTTAGCGAAATCATAAAGGACACGTGCAGGTGCTGCAGGATCTGTTGTAGATACAGCCATTGCACTAGGTCCATTGAGGAGATCTCCAAGCTGCTCGAAATCTGTTCCCTTGAACGCGAAGTTCATCATTGTGTTCTTATAAACCTTGTAAGTTACGCCTTCTTCACGAAGCTTCTTACGAAGTTCTGTATCCTGCGCAACAGTAAGTCCGCGGTGATCTACAAGAACAACTGCCTGAGCGTCTTTGATCTTCTCTGAAATCTCTTCAACTACAGGCTTTTTAAGTTCAACCTTTGCCATTTTTTTACCTCCTTTTAGAATAAATCCCGAAAAAAAACTCTCGAAGACATCGAGAGTTGAAAAGTCTGAAACTTTAACTTTTCCTCGGCAGGCGCTTGATAAACATTATGTTCTATAAATAGAACACCTGCTGTCTTCGGCTTAGTTCTGCGTTTCTACACAAAACCTCATATAATTTAACACAGATAAGCCGTATTGTCAACACTTATTTGGGACTGATATTACCTTTTGCATCCATATTTATTCCGGGCGACATAGAACACATCGAATCCATGATACGTCTCTTCTCCTCTCCGCTTGCCGCAAAGACCGTACATCCCTGCTGAATTCCGGGGATAAACTGAAGATTGACGTTTCCGTCATTATGAAATGTCGCCTTCACCATGCATGTGTCCTGCGTCTTGGAAGTAAAAATGTAATTTCCCAGACTGTATACAACAGGAACACCGTTTACATAGTCGATCGGTTGAAGTATATGGGGATGAGATCCGATTATAAGATTAGCTCCAGCATCTGCAATTTCTATTGCCTGATCTCTCTGAAGATAATCTATTTCCGTTGTACTCTCCGTTCCCCAATGTATAAACACGACAACAAATGCATTCTTCTCTCTTGCTTCTCTGATCCTGTCAAGCAAAAGAGAATCATCAAGGCATCTGAAAACTCCGGGAGTCTCCTCCGTTGCGCCTTTCGTATCGGGATTAGAAAGCCTCTCAATCTGCGTCGCACAGATGATTGCTATCTTCATCCCATTCTCAGTCAGATAATATATGGGATGCGAAGCTTCATCAATATTTTTTCCCGCTCCACCATAGATAACTCCCGCGTCATGAAGCGCTGTAAAAGAGTCCAAAAGAGCCTGCTCGCCATAATCATATGCATGATTATTTGCAAGCGATACCATATCAACGCCCATCTCATTCAAAACTTTTGTTGTCTCAGGCCTTGCCCTGAATGTATAAGTTTTTCCCTGAAGCGGCTCACCGCCGTACGAATAAGGGAACTCATTATTGACGAGCATAAGATCAACATTTCTCATCTCGGAAAGAAGCTTTTTTCCAAAAATACCTCTCACAGAATCACCATGTTTCTTGAAAGCTTCTCCGACTGCGTAATTGTCGTCAAAGAGAATATCTCCCGCAAAGCCGATAGTCACAGCATCCTTGTCTTTTGTCTTTATAGAATACGAGTATGCTTCATCGCCTTCGTATACTTCTGCAGCATTTCCTGCATTTTCATCTCCGACAATTGCAGCATTTTTAGCCTGACCTGCTTCGGGTATAACATCCCACACCGAAAGAAGACTTTCGGAATCACTCGACGATCCGTCGAATAAAGCAACTATTCCGATTACAAAAATCCCACTAAATACCACAATCAGGAATGTTGCCGCAAATGCGAACGATGCATTTCTTAAAGTTTTTGTGTTTTTAGCAAAATGTTGTTTCATAACAAAGAGTATACCACAATATATTGTTGATAACAAAACATCAGCAAGTGCTCTGGTCAAATAAAAAGAACGAATCTTTCGATTCGTTCTTTAATGTATTCAGTATGTTTATCAATACTTGTTTGCTACAACCTTTACGCCAGGGCCCATTGTTGTTGCAAGAGTGATGCTCTTGAGGTACTGACCCTTTACAGATGAAGGCTTAGCCTTTGCGATTGCATCCATAAGTGCGTTGAAGTTCTGCTCAAGCTGTTCCTCTGAGAAAGAAGCCTTTCCAACAGGAACATGAATGATGTTAGCCTTATCAAGTCTGTACTCGATCTTACCGGCTTTGATATCATTAACAGCCTTAGTTACATCCATAGTAACTGTGCCTGCCTTAGGGTTAGGCATGAGACCCTTAGGTCCGAGAACCTTACCGAGACGTCCTACAACACCCATCATGTCAGGTGTAGCAACTACAACGTCGAAATCAAGCCATCCTTCGTTCTGGATCTTAGGAATAAGTTCCTCTCCACCAACGAAATCTGCTCCGGCAGCCTGAGCCTCGTCAAGCTTTGTTCCCTTAGCAAATACAAGAACCTTAACAGTCTTACCTGTTCCGTTAGGAAGAACAACAGCGCCTCTGATCTGCTGATCAGCGTGACGGCTGTCACAACCTGTCTTGATATGAACTTCTACAGTTTCATCAAATTTAGCAGTTGCTGATTTCTTAACAAGAGCTATTGCATCAGCGGCTTCATACTGCTGTGTCTTATCAATAAGCTTAGCAGCTTCTAAGTATTTCTTTCCGTGTTTCATCTCTCATCCTCCATCAGTCTTCTACTACGATTCCCATACTACGTGCTGTTCCAGCGATCATGCTCATAGCAGCCTCGATATCAACAGCATTAAGGTCAGGCATCTTTGTCTCTGCAATCTTTCTAACTTCTTCCTTAGAAATAGTTGCAACCTTAGTCTTGTTAGGAACTCCTGAACCCTTCTGGATCTTAGCAGCTTTCTTAAGAAGAACTGCTGCAGGTGGAGTCTTTGTGATGAATGTGAAACTTCTGTCTGCATATACAGTGATAACTACAGGGATGATAACGTCACCCTTGTCTGCTGTACGTGCGTTAAACTGCTTTGTGAATTCACCGATGTTTACACCGTGCTGACCAAGTGCGGGTCCAACCGGTGGTGCTGGTGTTGCTTTACCAGCCTGGATCTGTAACTTAATGTATCCTTCGACTTTCTTTGCCATTTTGGCACCTCCTGAAAATATGTGGTCGGCGCATCATCTCCTGGAAACGATGCTCCCACTCCAGTGACATGCCCCAAACAGGGCTATATATCCAAGCGCTCTCGCACTTAAATATCAAAAAATAAATGATCTGCTATACAAATCAGCTGTCAATTCTTCTTACTTCAGCGAAACTGATTTCTACAGGTGTCTCACGTCCAAAGAGATCTACGTTAATGGTAGCTGTCTGCTTACCAAAATCCATTCTCTGAACAACACCCGCTGTATCCTTCCAAACTCCGGCTACAACTGCAATCTCATCACCAACACCGAAATCAACAGAAACTGTATCTGTCTTGATTCCGAGAGGCTTAATCTCAGCATCTGTAAGAGGAACCGGCTTGCTTCCGGGACCTACGAAACCGGTAACACCACGTGTGTTACGCACTACATACCAAGTCTCATCGTTCATATCCATGTTCACGAGGACATAGCCGGGGAACATCTTTCTCTGAACGTTCTTGCGAACACCATTCTTAACTTCAACTACATCCTGAAGAGGGATCCTTACTTCAAAGATCTGATTCTCAAGATGTCTGTTAATGATGGCACTCTCAAGGTTATCCTTAACCTTCTTCTCGTATCCGGAATATGTGTGCACAACATACCAATGAGCGTTTTCGTTCGTATCAGTACTCTGTGTTTCAGCCGCTGCCTCATTGTCTGCGGAAGCGGTTGAATCTGATAATACCTCATCAGATTCAAAAGACTTTTCCATCTCTTCTGACATATTATCTCCTTATTATTTAGAAACAGACATTAAAAGATTAATGCCTTCTTCAAACGCATAGTCCAATACAGCTATCAAGATACAGCAAACAATAGAAGCAACCACAACTGCGGTTGTCTGCTTAACAACATCATCTTTTGTAAGCCAGATAATCTTGCCAATTTCCGCTTTTACACCTTCAAAAAATCCTCTGATCTTGTCAACGAATGACTTACCGGATTTCTTTGAAGTTTTGGACTTGTTCTCTACTACCTTGGTCTCTTCCATACCCGCAGTCTACCTCCTATACAAGGATGAAAATTACTTTGTCTCTTTATGTAAAGTATGAGCTTTGCAGAAAGGGCAATACTTCTTCATCTCAACACGATCAGGATGTGTCTTCTTATCCTTTGTTGTGTCATAGTTACGATTTTTGCACTCTGTGCAAGCCAATGTAATTCTTGTACGCATTATCTCACCTCCGGGCGTAATAGTCGTTTAATAAACAATACTTAAATAACTTATTTTTAAGCATAAAAAAAAGACATAAATCTTTTGTCGCCTACTCAATATATCATACAGGCATACCTTCGTCAACGAATTTTTTCATTTATAGACAAACTCTCTCTGCACATAGAAGCTGATAAGGAAAAGCATGCCGTCCACAGCGATCTTTATGCACACTTCGGGGATCATAGGCATGATACCGTGTCCGAGCGTGACAAAAAATCCGCTAAGCAGCATGATTGCTACCGCCAGCGCAAAATAAGAAATTGCGGCTTTCGATTTTTCTTTTTCTCCCGAAAAAACAATTTCATAATTAATGAAGAAATTATATGTCGCCGAGATTATTCTCGCCAATATCGTAGAAAGCATGATATAACCCATCTTCACAGGCGCATTCACAAGCACCGTGCAGAAAAATCCAAAAAGCACCATGTCCAGAAGGCATGATGAAACGGACGAAAGCAGGAACTTAAAGAAAACCGCATAGATCCTGAGCGAATCAAGCAGCGGATTAAAGTGGCTTGACTTATTTTCCTCAAGATATATTGTATCCACGGGAACTTCAATTATGCTGATATCCTTTTCTTTTGTGGCTATGAGCATATTTGTCTCAAACTCAAAGCGCTCCCCTTTTTCGGTCAAAAGATATTTCATAAAATCCACGCCGATTCCGCGAAGTCCGGTCTGCGTATCGCTTATCTTAAGTCCAAGAAGAAGGTTCATGACACGGCTTGTTGTCTTATTTCCAAACACACTTCTTGCAGGAATTCCGGGCTTTCCGAAATCTCTCACACCGAGAATGAGCGACTTGATGTTATCCGCCAGAACTTCACCGCACTTGCAGATATCTTTTACAGAATGCTGCCCGTCGGAATCCGCGGTAACAACACCGACAAGATTGTCATACTCATTGATGCAATGATTAAATGCCTCCTTGAGTGCCCTTCCCTTTCCCATATTAACGGCATTTCTCAAGGTCACAGCACCGAGCTTTCTGACCTCATCAAAAGTGTGCCCGTATTTTACGGGATCTGAGCCGTCATCAACCACGATTACAGGCTCTGTCGTTGTTTCGACAAGCTCTTTTACCAATCTGATAAGTTCTTCTCCCGGCTCATATGCCGGAATGACAATAGGAACAGCACCTTTACTCAAGAGTTACTCCCCTTCCACTGTTTATTATTTTGTATATTTTGCAACTTTCGAACTTACTTCCTTCTTTTAAAAGAGGTAAGAAAAGATCTTTTGAGATTTCATCGTCATCTTCAATGTATAAATATGAAGCATGACTTGCAAGCAGTTTATCACCGATCGATGCCGTATCATCGGATTCAGTCATAAAACCGTCATAGACAAGGGCGACAGGTGATGCCTCCTTGTTAATATATGCATTGTGGACCCAGTACGAAGAATGTCCGTCGCGCATAACCAGAATTCTCTTGCCCTGCAGTTCCTTATCAGCAGTCACGTTATCCACAAGGAGTCTTCCTTTTTCACCGATCATGTCCTCTATATAAACCCTGTTTTCCTCCGCCACATCTCTGTAGCCGTTTATATAAAAGAGAAATCCCTTGTAGTCCGCTGTCACAAAGACAAACACAAGAAATGCAAGCGCAAATATCTTTGAATTTTTAAATTCACCCGCACCATTATACAATACCCCGGCCAAAAGATACACCCCGCCAAGCATAAAAGGACAGCCGTATCTGGCAATCGAAAGCGACATCGCATAGGCATCAAGGTACTGATCTTCCGTCTGAAAGATTGATATATGCGCCAAAAAGATGATCCCGTAAGCCAAAAGTGCCGTAGCTGCGGTAAAAATCGCAAGCTTCATAATATCTTTTTTATCCGCTGCTTTTTTATAAAAGAGAAATGCCAAAAACAATCCCATCAAAACCAGCATCGCGCCCGCAGAAACATCTATCGTAAGATTGCTGTCTCCATGCATCGGAAGAAGCCAAAAGCCTTTCATAAAAAAGCCTGCTTTGTCCATCGTATTTGCAGGAGCCACGTAATCGCCGGAAGTTGCAAGACGTATTCCCGCCCCGGTCAACTTGGCAACCCTTCTGTTGATGAAACAAAATCCAAGCCATGAGCCGTAGACCATAAAACTTGCGACTCCGGAAGCAATGTACTTTTGCATATTCTTTTGCCCAAAAACAATTCCGAACACGAATGCAAATGCCGCCCACTCTGCTCCGACCGATTTTGTCAAAAGAAGAACCGATGCATACAAAAAGATCTTTATATAATAAAATTCTTCATTATTCAAATTCTCATTTCCGCATCTGCCGTTCCAAAGTGTCAGAAGAAGCGCCCCGTACACGATTCCCATCGTCACATCCGCAGGAGTTCCGTAGTAGATTATTCCGTTGAATATTCCGGGAAAAAGAATCATCGACACAAAATAAAGCACCGTAAGCGCATTCTTTTTTGCCCCCGAAAACTTATCCGCCGCTTTCTTCACAACTCCGAAAAGAGGCATCATGAATATTGTATTGGTCACGAAATATCCGAGAAACTGCAGGTTTTCTCTGTACTTTCCAAGTCCCGTGAAAAGAAACAGACACTTATACAATGAGCCCGCGGGCGGATAATCGCCAAACTCAGGCGATACATTGCCATACTTCCCCGCAAATCCGTTCAGATAAAATATCTGCTTGGCATCCTGCGACCAGAAATTAATGTCATCCCACCATGAAAAAGCAAGTCCCGACGTAAGAAAGCCCATTATTACAGCGACCACGATAAGTCCGATAACCTCGGGAGAAAAGATACTCTTCCCGAGCGCCGCAAGCCTTTTGCTCTCAGCATTCTTCTTTTTATCCATAAAAAAAGAAATAACGCTCAGCACTATATACAGAGAAGCAGCAACAAACACGCCGCGCAACGTGCCAATGATAGCAAGAACATACATGGTAAGCCCCAGAACCGCATATGCTACAGGAAGCGTACTTGCCATATTCTCCTTATATCTGTATGAAAAATTTGCAGCCATTAGAATTACTGCGGCCGCGCACAGAATGAATCCGATAAGATCGACAGTCCACATACTATGTTTCCTATTCCCAAATTAGTATTTTCAGATAAAAAAGAAAAACAAAATTATTATAGTATTAATATTCCATTAAATCATCGCTTTTCACTATTTTTTCACTAAAAAACGATTGACATTTGCACAATAATATATAAAATGTAAGTAACTAAAGGTGGCTAAGTATGCCCTCGTGCGTCTGATGTCAATGGAATGACAGAATCATTATACCGCACGTATATCAAGGAAGAAAGGAGGGGCATCGAATGGCAGGAATATCTCTAAATGGTGTTTACAACCATTTCATACAGGACTACGTGTCAAAAGATGTTACACAGGCCGACGCACATCGTAAGGATGAGCTTAGGGATGTGTATAAATCGATTGCAAAAATAAACAAAAACTCCCCTCTTTATTTACTTTCAAATGATGACGATGTGCGTATTGACGCAATAGATATTAAAGAGCGTGCAAGACAGCTTCAGAACAGTATCTTTAACCTTAGCGATCAGGAAGATAAATCTTCCCTGAATCACACTTCCGCTTTCTCGACAGATCCGGACACGGTAGCTGCTTCATACATCGGCAAGACTCCGAACGAAGATGTCGGAACGGCAGGTTTTGATATCGAAGTATCACAGCTCGCTTCGCAGCAGGTAAATACGGGACTTATGCTTTCAACGGATTCATCAAGCGTACTTCCTCCCGACAATTATTCATTTGATGTAAAAGTCGGCGAGCAGGAATTTGAATTCCAGTTCAGCATTTACGGTGCCGACAAGAATATAGATGTACTTCAGAAACTTGAAAAGCTGATAAACAAGGCCGACATAGGTCTTTCAGCCGAAATAATAGAGGGAACCAATAATCGCTCTGCGCTTCAGATTTCATCCAAACACACAGGTCTCCACCCCGGAGAACTCAGCCAGTTTGAGATATATGAAACTGACGGAGAACTTAAAAGCGGTGCTGTTGCCGCTCTCGGGCTTGATATGGTTTCCGCTCCCGCTTCCAATGCGCACTTTGCGTTAAACGGCGACGAGAAAACAGCCATTTCAAACCACTTCACAGTCGGCTCCAAGTTTGACATCCACTTAAACGGTGTCACAGAGCCCGGCGATTCGATACATGTCGGTGTCAAAAAAGATAACGAGGCGCTTGTAAACCATATAACTGCCCTCATCGACAACTACAACAGTTTTGTAAACGACGCCGCCCAGGAACACGACGCCAAGTACAAAGGCGACAAACTCAGGTCTGAAGCAATATCGATCGCACGCCAGCACATAAAAGATACCGAAGCGCTCGGAATCAAGCTTGAAGGAGACGGTGTAATATCGATAGATACAGACACACTCAAGGAAGCTGTTACAACAAGCAATAACACCGACGCACTTGAGCCCATCAAGAAATTCTCGGAATCACTTCTTTCGATGGCAAAAGAGATCTCGGTAAATCCTATGAAGTACGTTGATAGGCCTGTCGTTAATTACAAGAACCCCGACAACAAAGAAAACGTGGCTTCACCGTACATCACAAGTGAGTATTCAGGCATGATGTTCAACAATTATTGTTGAAGCCTGTTTAACATAGAGAAGCAGCTCGCCAAACGGCGGGCTGCTTCTGCTTTACGCATTATTTATGCATTCTCTACACTAAGGTTAAGCGCTTCCCTTATAACCTGATCCATATTGTAATACTTATACTGGCCAAGCCTTCCTCCAAAGAGGATATTGGGAAATTCTTTTGAAAGCTCGGTATATTTCTTAAAGAGCTCATTATTCTTATCATCATTCATCGGATAGTAAGGCTCATCGCCATGCTTCCATTCTGCAGGATACTCCCTTGTGATAACCGTTCCTTTTCCCGTTCCGTATTCAAAATGCTTGTGCTCAATTATTCTGGTAAAAGGAATCTCGCGCTCAGTGTAGTTCACAACAGCATTTCCCTGATAGTTATCAACATCCGGAAGCTCCTCTGTCTCAAATCTGAGTGATCTATACTCAAGAGTTCCAAGCTTGTATCCAAAGAATTCATCTATCATTCCGGTAAAGAGAATCTTATCAAAGCTGTCGCCTGTTACTGAAGTGTAAGGCTCATCAGGAACATTTCCGCTCATATTCACAAAATCATAGTAATCAACGGATGTCTTTACCGTTATTGTTCCGGAAAGCTTCTCAGAATCTGCGCTGAGAAGAAGGAGCTTGGAAACAAGTTCCGTATATCCGCCGATAGGAATACCCTGATATCTGTCATTGAAATAATTATTGTCGTAAATAAATCTCATGGGAAGTCGTCTTATAATAAACGCAGGAAGTTCCTTGCAGTCTCTTCCCCACTGCTTCTCGGTATAACCCTTAACGAGTTTCTCATAGATATCTCTTCCCGCAAGGCTGAGCGCCTGCTCTTCGAGATTGTCGGCAGAAAAAGTATCCGTTCCCTTTTCCTTATTTATCCTTGCAATCTCTTCCTTGGCCTGCTTGTCTATGATTTCTTTAGCTTCATCGGGAGTCTTAATTCCCCACATTTTGCTGAAAGTATTCATGTTAAAAGGAAGATTATAGAGCTCATCTCCGTAAACAGCGACAGGGCTGTTGATATAGTTATTGAACTCCGCAAATCTGTTCACATATTCCCAAACTTCTTTGTCCGATGTGTGGAAAATATGCGCTCCGTATTTGTGCACATTTATTCCAAGTTTATTCTCTGTATAGATATTTCCGCCGATATGCTCTCTTCTGTCTATCACAAGCACATCTTTGCCCTTAGTTGCCATCTCATGTGCAAAAACTGCACCAAAAAGTCCGGCCCCAACTACCAAATAATCGTATTTCATATCCCCGATTGCATGATATTCGCTTAACTCATGCTTTTCCTTTCTCTGATATTCCCCTATTATACCCTCTCACGGCATTTGTCACAAGCAAGCTTATCCATACACAAAAAAACAGGACAAAGAAGATTTTGTCTTCTCTGTCCCGTTTGTTAATTATTCTTTTAATTAAGCTCGTATCAGTCAGCCTGATATTTGTCTAACTGTGAAAAATCACCCATCATATCAAGAATCTTCTTACGTCCTGCTTTGTTAAGCTTAACATACTGCTGCATTACACGGTTCTCAACGATCTTCTTACCAAGATCTGCGCCCTGCTCAAGTGTTGAAAAATCAACAGGGTTAAGATTCAAACGATCGCACATTTTGATAACTGTTCCGTAAGCCATTCCCTCAATTCCTCTATCAAGTGCTGTAACCAATGTGCTGTATGGTATAGACATATCTATAGCAAACTGTCTTACGCTCTTATACTGCAGAAGAATTTCCTTCTTCAAAATTTCAGCTTTTGTCATGTTGCATAACCTCCTAAATCTTTTCTCTTTTGCGTCTCTTTTCTTTTGCATCCCCTAGTCTATCACATAGACGTTATTTCGTCATTCCTTTTTAAGAAAATTACCTGCTAAAATTTTCTTAAGAATAACGACACTTTTTCGGCAATTTAACGAAATTGTAGGAGGAAACATTTTTTTGCGAAAGTGTTCACACATTTATCACATTTTATTGTTAAAATATGAGACTTTTTCCCGTTCACCCCCTCCAAAATCTTCCGATATTGCCTAGGATTTCTATATATTATTATACGAAAAAACAAATAGTACGCAAGTACTATTTGTCGTAAATTTCTTAATGTTTTTCTGTTGCATGAAATATCCGGAACCCTATATTCCACGCACATCTTCAATTCTATTGTTTAAAAATGACATAACCTCGTTGTATATATCTTTCGGAATACTGTATATTTTGTGAATATTTCCGTCACACAAAATATCAATCGTACCCATTTTCTTTTTCACCGAGACAATATTTTTAAAATCAATGACCTCCTTGGCCATATCATTATTCCCTTTGAATTCAAGGCGTTCCGAGTAGATACTGAGTATGCCTTCTTTAAAGCCTTCCGTAGCCTTTACCTCATATTCCGGGTCATCAACCCCAAGAACCGAATCAAAGCCGCGTGCGCCCGTTTCAGACTCCATAACAGGCGTCGTAAGATCGGCTTCTCTGATCCTTCTCTCGGATGTTTCCTCGTCATCGTCGTCAAATTTAACGACATTGGTCTCGATAAGTCCCGACACCGTATTGTATGCCGCTTTAATCGCATATCCCGAATTAACCAGAAGCGTGATATTCTTGCTCCTTATCTTTTGCCTGAACTTAAGTGCATGGAAGCCCGCCTTAACCGCAAAACATATTGTTTCTCCCGCTTTCACCTCATACAGCTGTTTTTCGTCAAGAAAGACCATCATTACATTCCCGTCCGCGCTCCTATGTCCGACGCATGCAATCTGTATCAAATAGTCCTTTCCGTCTTCAAAAAGCTTCTTTCCGCACATCGGGCAGAAATTTATTCTAAGATTAATATTATCCGGCAAAACTCTTTTACAATTAGGGCAATTCATGCACACTCACCTCATAATATTTTTTATCATAAAAGCCTGAACATCACTCGCTGAGCAATTTATCCAGACGTTCTGAATCAAATCCCGCATCCGCATTGGACTTTATGATATCCATCATCTCGTCGTTCTCGCTATTTATCTTCTCACTGAGGAAAAGACCGTCAGCCTTAAGGTATCTCATGATCTGACCGATGCAGACATGCTTTCTCTCAGCTATTACTATGTCAAAAGACCTTTCTGCCCACGGAAGCCTCATTGTATTCACATCTCCGAACGCAACGTCATCGGCGATAAGTCCCGCAATTCCGGCCTCAAATGAGTTAGCGCACACACCGGCTATAAAAGTATCGGGACAGCTACTCTTTATGTATGATGCATTTGCTCCAAAACCACAGGTAAAATCGAGAATTCTAAGTCCCTCTTTTTGCTTGGAATAGAGATCTATAACACTATCTGCTGCCTCAAACCACGGAAGCGAATAGCCCCAGATATCAAATCCCCATTTATCTATAAATTTGTTTCTGCTCTCGGTCATGGCGTTCTCATTCTGAGCAAAACCGGTTCCGCCATTGTGATAAATAAAAGCGTTCTTGCAAACATACTGTATAAAACCTGCCCTGGCAAGTCTGATTCCAAGATCGTCGTCTTCAAAATATCCCGGAGAAAAACGCTCGTCAAAAACTTTATAATCCTCCGCAACGCACCTTACAGCCTCTCTTGACAGCATCATCGCAAACCCCGTAAGCCTGAACCTCTTGATATATGCCCTCTTTACGGGATAAGAATGTGCAGCAGCATAGTCTTCAAATATCTTGACACTTCTGTCAACTCCAAGCTTCCTGTGCCAGAGCTCACCAAGTTCCTCTCCCGCATATCCGGACAGTTCCTCAGGCGTTACTTCCTGAAGCGACGCGCTGTTTGAAAGTGCACTGACAGCACCGACATTTCTGTTGTCATAAAGCCCCATTCTCATGAAAAGCACTGCATTCTGCGTAAGGATAGCATCGTTATTAAGATAGAAAATATCATTGTTCCTGTCACAACACACACTACCTATGTTGCACCCTTTGGGAAAACCTGAGTTTTCATCATTGAGAATTAGCTTGAACCTGTAACTTACGCTCTTTGCCTTTTCTTTGAGATACTCTTTCACTCCGTCTTCCGTAGATGCGTTATCCACAACCACGATCTCATATGAACCGTCAGGCACATATTTTTCAATCGAGTCAATGCATCTTTTCAAAAGATCGAGATCATTGTGCGACAATATCATAAAGCTAAGCTTCCTGACTCTGAGTGTACGGCTCTGCTCAAGCCCCCTCATTGCCTCTTTAATGACTTCACTGTCACTTTCATCATCGCAATACATCAAAGCCGTTTCCAGAGCAAGGTACGACAGGTTGACATTGATGTCTGCATAATATAGTCCGAGCATATAAAAAAGCTCGTAGTTGCCCCCGTCATAGGCAATTCCTCGAGCTATTGCATCATATTCCGCCGTCGAATCGGCTAACGCTTCCCATAGAGAAGCCTCCAAAATACACAGCTTAGCTGCATCCTTCGGCTCTTTTTCACCAATATGTAAATACTCTTCCTGAAATTCGTATAACGCTTCCTTATAGTCTCTCGCTTCTATAAGTTCCGTCAGCTTTTCATACATTTTATTCCCCACCCCTGCTACTATTTGCGAACACCGCGGATCACCTTATACTTACATTTATGGTATCTTTTGCAAAAAATAATGTCAAGCGTGATGACGTTATAAAGTGTTTTGCCTATCGATAATATTTTATTGACTCTTCAAAGCTGACTTTAGGCTCCCAGCCCGTGTCTTTTTTTATCTTTTCACCTGAGACTTCAAGCGAAACAAAAGGATTGGCCCTGTTACCGTAGCTAATTAGGCTCTCATCCGCTCCGACACACTTTGCGGCTCTTTTTACGAAATTCATTAATCTGTCGCAGTCACCGTTTGCGATATTATAGACCTCTCCGGTCACTCCTTTTTCAAAAAGAGCTATTATCGCATCTGCGGCATCTCCCGCATCGAGATAATCCCAGTACTGTTCGCATGAACTGAGACTTACTTCCTCTCCCGCCGCAAGTTTCCTTACAACATCGGGAAGCATTCTGCCTGAGGGCTCATATTTTCCGATAAGGCTGAATATTCTTCCCCAGATAAAGTCGATTCCAAGGATCCTTGCTTTTGACTCAGTCAGATAATAAGCTGCTGCCTTGCAACTTCCGTAGGCTGTAAACGGCTCAAGTGGAAGGTCTTCCGTTATGGGTCCGCTCTTAACTCCGTACTCAGCCTGTGACCCTATGCCGATTACCCTTATCGAAACGTCCATATTTTTGCTTTTAAGGCATTTATCTTTAATATCGTGGGCAGAATCAAGCAAAAGCAGAGATGCGTCTATATTTCGCCTCTGAGTATCAAAATCGTCTCTTGCCCCTCCCCAAGACAGATGGAAAAGAGCTATCGCCTCCGCACCGCTTATATCATCGTCATCGATATAACCGCATATTTTGTCGTAGTCTTCCATATCGATGAGCACTTTTTTCAAAGACTCGCTCTCAGAAAACCTGTCATTGTGAGATGAGCCCTTTCTTCCTATCGCATAAACTTTATACCCATAATCTAACAGGTGCTCTGTCAGATTAGCTCCCGCAAATCCAAAGGCACCTGTCACTATGGCAATCTTACCATTATTTTTCATATTTATTACGCTTTCCCGCAAGCTTTCTTTATCACGTTTGCCATGAACTCAATCTTGTCATCGTTAAGCCCCGGATATACTCCGATCCAGAACGCATTGTTCATAACATAATCTGTCACGGACAGATCTCCGACAACTCTGTAATCGCCGGCATCATCCACACTCTTCTTGCAAACGAACTCATCGAAGCAAGGATGCTTTGTAACATTTCCACTAAAGAGAAGCCTTGTCTGAATGTTGTTATCCTCAAGAGCCTTGGTAATGGCATTTCTTGTAAGTTCGTTGCCGTTTCCATCCTTAGCTCCCTCTTTTACGCCCATGATAAATCCAAACCATGAAGGATTGCTGTTCTCAGCGGGCTCGGGAAGAATAAGAACGTCTTTAAGACACTCAAGCTTCTCATAAAGGCTCTTCCAGTTCTTTCTTCTGGCATCGGCAAAACCAATGAGCTTATCAAGCTGCGCGCATCCGACTGCCGCCTGCATATCTGTAGCCTTGAGGTTATATCCGAGATGGCTGTAAACATACTTATGATCGTATCCGACGGGAAGTTCACCAAACTTACCATCAAATCTGTGACCGCAGAAATTATCTTTTCCGGGAGGGCAGATACAATCGCGCCCCCAATCCCTGTAACTTCTAACAAGTCTGTGAAGAAGGGCATTGTCCGTATATACACATCCGCCTTCACCCATCGTGATGTGGTGCGGAGGATAGAAACTTGATGTTCCAATATCGCCCCATGTTCCCGTAAATGCTGTCTTTCCGTCAATCGTATACTCAGAACCGAGCGCATCGCAGTTATCCTCAACAAGCCAGAGTCCGTGCTTATCGCAGAACTCTCTTACAGCCTTGAGATCAAACGGATTGCCGAGTGTATGTGCGATCATTACTGCTTTTGTCTTAGGGCTGAGCGCCTCTTCAAGCATCGTAACATCAATATTGTACTGAGGAACGGTAACATCAACAAATACAGGTACTGCGCCGTACTGCATGATAGGTGCGACCGTTGTGGGGAATCCACAGGCAACGGTAATTACTTCGTCGCCTCTCTTTATCTGTCTGTCGCCGAGTTCCGGTGCCGTAAGTGCCATAAAAGCAATAAGATTGGCTGAAGATCCGCTGTTTACAAGGCTTGCGAATCTTACATTCAAAAGCTCCGCAAATCTCTTTTCAAATTCATCGGTGTATCTTCCTGCGGTAAGCCAGAAATCAAGTGAAGAATCCACAAGATTTATGACTTCCTTCTCATCAAAAACTCTTCCCGAATAAGGAATTCTGTCTCCCTCGGTGAAGCTGTCATTATCTTTTTTCAAAAAGCGGTTATAATAATCCGCAACAAGGTTTAAAATCTGCTCCCTTGCCTGCTGCTCGCTGTTACTCATCTTTTACTCTTTTCTCCTATACCTGTTTATAATACTCTTTTATCTGGTCTGTCATGCACTCTACGGCTTCGCCCTTAAAATAAGCGCATGTCCACTCTGCTGTCTTTGCCACTGCGTCGTCAATATTCCATTTTGGCGACCACTTAAGTCTACTCTTTATCTTGGAACAGTCAAGTTTTAAGAAACTTGCTTCGTGAGGACCGCCGTCAGGTCTTATCACTATCTTTATTCCATGTCCCTTAAACGCCTTATTACCCGCATTTTCAGAAACAAGTTTGTTCCAGGAATCCACAAAAGCTCCCGCAAGTCTGCCCGCAGTCACCGCATCGTCATCGTTTGGTCCGACATTGTAGTAGCCCGCATAGGACTTATCTTCATACTGCTTCTGTGCAAGAAGGATATACGCCGAAAGTGCCTCGAGCACATGCTGGAAAGGCCTTGTGGAATCGGGGTTTCTGAGCACTATGTCATCACCCTTCTCCGCTGCTCTCACACAATCCGGAATAAGTCTGTCGTTGGCAAAATCTCCTCCGCCTATGACATTTCCGGCTCTTGCGGTAGATACCGCTATTCCAAGCTCGTTAAAAAATGAATTTATATAAGAATGTGTTACCAGCTCAGAACACGACTTACTGTTCGAATACGGGTCGAATCCGTCGAGTTTCTCATCCTCTCTGTATCCCCATACCCACTCATTGTTCTCGTAAACCTTATCCGTGGTAACATTCAAAAAAGACTTAACGCTCGGGCAGTTCCTTACGCATTCACACACGTTTACGGTGCCCATCACGTTTGTTTCATATGTATATCGCGGATCCTTGTATGAATCCCTTACAATCGGCTGAGCCGCAAGATGAAAAACAATCTCAGGCTTTGCCTTATCAAAATACTCTTTTAATTCCTCAAAATTCCTAATATCGCCGATATGCGAGTCCATCTCATTCGCAATACCGGAAATCTCATACAGATTCTCTTTTCCCTCAGAAGGCGCAAGAGAATATCCGTATACATCGGCCCCGGCCATTATCATGATCTTGGAAAGCCAGCTTCCCTTAAATCCGGTGTGGCCCGTTATGAGCACTCTTTTCCCTTTGTAAAAATCTAACATCATTCACCTTTCTCTATCTCGGCAGCCTCTTTCTCATAATCAGCCGCCTGTTCTTCGTTGCCAAGCGCCTTGTAGCACTTTGCAAGCGCAAGCCTCGGAATTTCCTTGCTTGTCTTAATATCCAAAATGCTGGCGCACTCGTACGCCGCATTGTAGAACCAGACTATAGCTTCGTCATAGTCATCTTTTCCAAAATAATATTCCCCGAGCTCACAGCACATCTCACTGCACATCTCGGTCGCAGCATCCTTAAGAGAATACTTTAAAAGCGCCTCCGCATCTTTTTCAAGAACAGCAATATGCGCAAGCACGCAGCTCGCCTCCTTGACCTCATCAACGCTCCTGGTACTGTCTTTTACAGCTTCCGCAAAAAAATCTTTTGCCTTGATGAAATCATCATCGGTGCCCGCCATAAAAAGCTCTCTGGCGTACATTCCATGAAGCCTCTTGGAAATGCGCCTTCCGCTTTCCACAGCCTTTCTGAAAGAAGCCAGATCGCGCGATGCATGGTTCTCTTTTGGCCTGTGTATAATCTCGACCTCACTGTTGCAGATAACAGGGTCTATGGCAACCTGCTCGTGGATCGGATCCTCCCACTTAAAGCTCCTGACTCTCTTAAAGAGCTTCGGGCGAAGTTCTCTGTCATAGTTATAAACCGTTCTGAATGACAACTGATTGCAATAATACATCTGAACGATATCGATATCAAGTTCTTCAATATCCTTTTTGAGCTGAATAAATCTCTGCCTGTTGTCCTCGTCCAGCTCCTCATCCGCATCCGCGGAATATATATAGTCACATGTTGCAAGTGAAAAAGAATAATTTCTCGCCTCGCTGAAATCTCCCGTCCACTTAAAGTCGTAGACCTTGGCGCCGTACTCCTTGGCAATCTCAACAGTCCTGTCCTCAGAGCCCGTATCCACAACAATCATCTCGTCAACAATCCCCTTAAGACTCTCAAGGCATCTGCCAAGACTCTCCTCTTCATTCTTAACTATCATACAAAGACTGATTGTTATCATATTCCCCCTCCACACTTATGTAATGCCATCATGTGATTACGTATCAATTTTACATTAAAATGCTATGTCTTTCTATAATTTATTGCCCGCAAAAGTGTATTATTGTAGAATTGTATTTAATGACTTAATTTGGTGGAAAGATAAATGATTCAAAAGTTTTTTGGTAAAAAATATATCTGTATATTGAGCTTGGTTTTTGTAGTATTACCGGCCTGTTTTGGCTGTTCAAAACCTACTGAATCCGCAGAAGTAAGCGCTCAAAAAGCAATGGGAACTCCGGCTCCCGCGCCTGCTCCCTTTGACAACAAAGAATTTATCGAAGAATCTTCTCTTACAAGCGCCGGTGAAGATCCCGCCGCAGCCGCTTCCGAATATACTCCCATCAAAAATTACGATTCTAAACTCAGCGTCCCGACTTACGTTACGCAAATTAACGATATTTGGTTTATAGTTGACTGTTACCACAACAGAGTAATCTACTCCGATTCACTCGAAAAGCCCCTTGAAGAATGGGACATCATGACATCCGACGCCACAAGACCTCACACGATTGCAAGTGACGGAAATGTCTATATGATCGACGATACGGACAACAACCGCGTTCTTATTTTTGAAAAAGTCGATGATAAATTCATCCACACACAGAGTTTCTACGACATCGGAATACGCCCGCACTACACGGTCTACGACGAAGCCACCGATACTTTCTACGTGTGGAGCTCAATGACGGGAGAACTCTTCTGCTTTAGGACTGACGATTCCACAAACAGAGTTTATCTCACGGACAAAAGAAAAATCGATTCACTTGACGGCATCTATATCCGTTCATTCTCTATAATCGACGGTGATATCTACCTTGTTTCCGGCGTTTCCGAAGAAGGAGCCGAGGCAACCGTCCTTCAATGCGACCTTGCAACGTTTGAAATCAAGCAGGTCTACGCCGTTCCCGATGAACTTGCCGGAATGGTTCAGATAACCAAGATACAGGATTACTACTATATCTCTGTTTCTACGGATAAAGCAGGAAATCAGGATGTTGCGACAATCGTGCGCACAAAGTCCCTTGAAGACCTTGCTGCCGGAGAGTACGAAGACATATACTCAACGTATTTCCTGGGAGGCGGAACTCCTTACTACATCTCTTCGGTTGGCGACACATATTTTCTTACAGAGCACCGCCTTACAGACCATGCACTCTGGTCTTTCAAAGTTGAAGATAATGAAATCACAGACGTACAGCCGATTTTCTAGCCCTGTGTCAATTAATGAATCAATTTTTATAAAAATTTAATTTTTTTCTTTATCTCTGAACAATTTCCTAGTAAAATTGAAATAGGAGATATGAAAATGAGAATATTCGCAAACGTCAAAACGTCAATCAATCGATACAAAGATTATCGCACTATGACCAAAGACGATTTAGCGGACTTCTATCAGTCAAAGTGCGACTACTATCAGGAGTATGTATGGGTATGCCTGGTAGTCGGAACTATTCTTTCAGTTTTTTACATAGTTCCCGATTATCTGCTTAACGGCAGTATTATTCCCACGCTCATACCGAGGCTAACGGTATTGGGTATCCTTTTGTTGTTCCTTGTATCGCTCCATTTCTTTCACAGCAGAACAGCCATACTAACGGCAGACTACTTTCTTGTTCATTCCATTATTGTTGCCACCATATTTACAACTTATGCCCTCGGCATCAAAACCCTCGCAAGTGAGTTCTTCCTCATAATGAATCTCATCTTTCTTATTGTGGGCTTTGTGGCAAGACTAAGGGAGATAATTTTTTCATATATCGTTTTCTTGATTGAGATCCTTATCTCACACTTTATTATTCACTACGAAAATCTTCCCGTTATAATCATACTCACGATCCCGTGCGGACTTGCAGTAATCTTCTCACACGCGATCCTAACCTTCATATATCTCGACCACTACAGACTCAGCCAGAAACTTGAGCTTGCAATGATCACAGATCCGCTCACCCAGGTTTACAACAGACATCTTTTGGAAAAAATTGTCACGAAAAACGCTCTCATAAATATGGAAGAGCCCATTGCGATCGCAATGCTCGACATAGATAATTTCAAGAAACTAAACGACGATCACGGCCACTACACAGGCGACCTCACCCTCCTTTACATGGGTCAGAAACTCTCAAAAGAAACTCATTCCGACGACTACGTTATCCGCTTCGGCGGCGAAGAGTTCATCGTCATATTCAAAAAATGTGACATCAACAACGCCTGCGCCCGCATGGAGCAATTCCGCCAAGACATAGAAAAAGCCGAAGACTCCCCCGTTCCGTTCACCATTTCCGTCGGAGTCTCCAAATACACCGGCGACTTCTCCAAGACCATTCAGAACGTAAATAACGCCCTCACCAAAGCCAAGAACTCCGGCCGCAACAGTGTTGTTGTGGTGTAAGCGGTAGGTCGTGGGGAAGGGGACGTAATCGAAAGGGCAGAGGTATATATTTTAGCACCTTCTACAACGTAAAAAATCATAGTATATAAGAGTTGAATGGGCCTCTGAGCTCGTCGGTACTTATGCCACGTCTTTTGTGGCATTAGTACCGCTACGAAGCGAGGGGAGCGCAAGCGTCCCTGAAACTCTTATATACTATGATTTTGTATTTTATAGCTGTGTAAACTCTTTACTCTTCCGATGTATCCCCAACAGGCTTTCCGCCGGTTGCGAGCCACTTGAGGTATGCATTGATGAACGGATCGAGTTCTCCGTCAAGTACGCCGTCTGCGTTTGATGCCTTAAAGCCTGTACGTGTGTCATTTACCATTGTGTAAGGCTGAAGCACGTAAGAACGTATCTGGCTTCCCCAAGCATTGTCTTTTACCTCTCCACGGATTCCGTCAAGCTTAGCCTGATTCTCCTCCTGCTTCATGATAAAGAGCTTTGCTTTGAGCATCTGCATAGCCTTGTCCTTGTTCTGGAACTGTGAACGCTCATTCTGGCAGGCAACTACAACACCTGTAGGAATGTGAGTGATACGAACAGCGGATGAAGTCTTGTTAATGTGCTGTCCGCCGGCACCACTTGAACGATAAGTGTCAATCCTGAGGTCATCAGGGTTAATCTCGATATCAACATCTTCCTCGATATCAGGCATTACATCACATGATACGAAAGAAGTCTGTCTCTTAGCCTGTGCATTGAAAGGGCTGATACGAACAAGTCTGTGAACACCGTGCTCAGACTTAAGAAGTCCATACGCATTTGTTCCCGAAATCTGGAATGTAACAGATTTGATACCTGCTTCGTCTCCGTCAAGAAGATCGAGAACTTCGGTTGTGAATCCTTTTCTTTCTGCCCATCTTGTGTACATACGATAGAGCATGCTTGCCCAGTCGCAAGCCTCTGTTCCGCCTGCACCGGCGTTAAGTCTGAGAATTACATCATATTTGTCATAAGGCTGGTTAAGAAGATTGCTGATTCTGATATTCTCGAGAGTATTCTCAAAATCATCAAGCTCAGATCTGATCTCTGCTGCCATATCATCATCGTCAACACCCTCTGCGTTCTGCATATCGATGAGGTCGATTATGTCTCCGTACTGCTTGTTGAGCTGATCGATCCCTGCAACAAGATCCTGCATGTTCTTAAGATCTTTTGTCTTCTTGTTTGCCTTCTCGGCATTATCCCAAAATCCGGGCTCCTCCATCTCACGGCTGAGCTCTTCTATTATCTTTTTCTTATTATCCAGATCAAGAGACGCTGTCACTTCTTCAAGAGTGCCTCTGAGATTCTGAATTTCAACTTTCATTTGATCAAGTATTACCATTGTGTTCTCCTATGTCCTATTCGCGATACGTTTGATTTCATCGGTATTTCTTTTGCCAAAACGTATCACTTATACCCTGCCGCAACAATTCTTATATTTCTTGCCGCTTCCGCAAGGGCAGGGATCATTGGGATAAACCTTGGCTTCGACTCTCTTAACGGGAGCCTTCTGAGCTGAATCATCCTTGTTTGTTCCTGTAACCTTGGCAACCTGCTCACGCTCTACCTTCTCTTCGATATGAACATGGAAAAGAAGTCTGACTGCATCTTCCTTGATTCCCTTAGTCATATCATCAAACATCTCGTAACCTGCGAGCTTGTACTCAAGCTTAGGATCTCTCTGGCCGTATGCCTGAAGGCCGATTCCCTGACGAAGCTGATCCATATCGTCAATGTGATCCATCCACTTTCTGTCGATTACTTTCAAAAGAATTACTCGCTCAATCTCTCTTATTGTCTCGGGCTCAGGGAATTCTGCTTCCTTAGCCTCATAGAGTTTAACGGCCTCTTCCTTGAGCTGCTGGATAAGACCTGACTTTGTAAGATTATCAATACGTCCTCTGTTGATCTTCTTAAGAGGAATTGTAGGAAGGAGGATCTCATTGAGCTCGTTGAAATCCCAATTATCTGAATCATTCTCCTCGCCGACAACAGTCTCAACAGATGATTCAACGATATCCGTGATCATCTTGTAAATAGCATCCCTCATGGATTCTCCGTTGAGAACTTTCTTACGCTCAGCATAAATAATCTCTCTCTGCTCATTGTTAACCTGATCGTACTCAAGAAGGTTCTTTCTGATTCCGTAGTTGTTTGACTCAATCTTCTTCTGTGCGGTCTCAATAGCCTTAGAAAGTGATGAATGCTCGATTTCCTGACCATCGGGAATTTTGAGCGCATTAAACATAGCAATAAGTCTCTCTGAACCAAAGAGTCTCATAAGATTATCTTCAAGTGAAAGATAGAACTTAGATTCACCGGGATCTCCCTGACGTCCTGAACGTCCGCGGAGCTGGTTATCGATACGTCTACTCTCGTGTCTCTCTGTTCCGATTATCTTAAGTCCACCTGCTGCCTTTGCTTCTTCATCAAGCTTAATATCGGTACCACGGCCCGCCATGTTTGTAGCGATTGTTACAGCGCCGTGCTTACCTGCCTCAGCAACGATCTCAGCTTCCATCTCATGGAACTTCGCATTAAGTACCTGATGCTGGATTCCTCTCTTTTTAAGGAGCTTACTGAGTTCTTCCGAAGCCTCGATTGTAATTGTACCTACAAGAACAGGCTGTCCCTTCTTGTGTGCCTCTTCTACAGCATCACAGATAGCCTTGAGTTTCTCTTTCTTGGTCTTGTACATTGCATCCTGAAGATCCTTACGGATAACAGGCTCGTTTGTAGGAATCTCAATAACGTCCATTCCGTAGATATCACGGAATTCTCTTTCTTCTGTAAGAGCAGTACCTGTCATACCACATTTCTTTTCAAACTTGTTAAAGAAGTTCTGGAATGTGATAGTTGCAAGAGTCTTGGACTCTCTCTTAACTTTAACATGCTCTTTTGCTTCTATAGCCTGGTGAAGTCCGTCTGAATAACGACGTCCCGGCATAACACGACCTGTAAACTCATCAACGATAAGAACCTCATCGTTCTGAACGATGTAGTCGTGGTCTCTCTGCATTAAGTTATTTGCTCTGAGAGCAAGGATAATGTTGTGCTGAATCTCGAGGTTCTCGGGATCTGCAAGGTTCTCGATATGGAAGAACTTCTCAACCTTGGCAACACCCTGCTCGGTAAGGTTAACGATCTTGTCCTTCTCATTTACGATGAAGTCACCTGTTTCCTCTCTCTCAATGCCCATGATGGCATCCATCTTTGAGAGGTCTTCCATGTCTTCACCTCTGGTCATCTGCTTTGCAAGAATGTCGCAAGCCTCGTAGAGCTTTGTGGACTTATCAGACTGGCCTGAAATAATAAGGGGTGTTCTTGCTTCGTCGATAAGGATTGAGTCAATCTCATCGATGATCGCGTAGTTAAGTCCGCGAAGAACGCACTGTTCCTTATAGATAGCCATGTTGTCACGAAGATAGTCAAAACCGAGCTCGTTGTTTGTAACATATGTAATATCACAAGCGTAAGCTGCTCTTCTTTCCTCAGAATTCATGCTGTTAAGTACAACACCGACAGTAAGTCCGAGGAATTCATGAATCTTACCCATCCACTCAGCATCACGCTTTGCAAGATAATCATTTACTGTAACGACGTTTACGCCCTTTCCTTCAAGTGCATCCAGATATGAAGGAAGTGTGGCTACGAGTGTCTTACCTTCACCTGTTCTCATCTCTGCGATACGGCCCTGGTGCAAGATAACTCCACCAATGAGCTGTACTCTGAAGTGTTCCATTCCAAGTACACGTTTACCTGCTTCACGAACAACTGCATATGCCTCAGGCATGATGTCATCAAGTGTTGCGCCCTCGGCAAGTCTCTTTTTAAATTCTTCAGTCTTTCCTCTAAGTTCCTCATCTGACAAAGACTGCATTATAGGCCTCATAGCCTCTATAGAGTCAACCGTGCTACGGATCCTCTTAAGCTCCCTCTCACTATGTGTTCCTATTATTTTGTTAATAATACTCATCTCTTTATTTCTCCCTAAAAAAGGGTATACTGACCCCTTTTATTTAGCAAAAGTCCGTTGTACATTGTAACAGATTTGCATAAACTATTCAACTTTCTACATATAAAAAGCAGCTACAGGAGTTCTGTAGCTGCATATCAACTAATTATCACTTATCCGTGGAAATTTGAGTTACTGTACAAAATGCTTTTTACCTGACCGCCTTTTATTGTGAAGCTAAAGCTATAACCGTCGCATTTGTATGCATATATTTCTTCTTTTTTAAGCTTAGTCCTCTCATTAGGATTGCCATAAGCTGCCTCTACCTCTTCTGCCTTGCTTCCTATACCGATTCCTTTTGAAGTCTTAAATTCGCCGCCGTTAACAAGCATTGAACCGATAATTTCACTTCCTTCATCGGCAGATGTCGATATAGACAAGTTATAGTTTTCTCCGTTTTTATCGAAATCATAAGTTTTTCCGCTTGACTCTGCGCCATCTACTTCATCAGCCAATTCCGCAACAGACTTTATAGCCTCCACAACAGTCTGCGGATCATCCGTAAACGAAGCGGTCTTTCCGTTATATTCAAAAGACGGATCTGCCTGCGTTATTTCTGTCGATATTGCTCCTGCTGAACCGCTTCCGCATCCCATAAGCGCAAAAACCATTGCAGATGCCATCATAATTGCTGTAATTCTTTTCTGTCTCATTTCTCTTTCCTCACCAAAAAATATATTTATCAACAACTGTATCAATCGTCTTAATACACTTATACTCTGTTTGACGTTTCTTGTCAACCATACGGATATTTTTTTGTGAGTTTTAATAAAACTTATTTAATCCGCACAAAACTCAAGTGCAAGATTATAATCCGCCTCCCGAAGCGCTTCCTGCTCGTGAGAGCTGATAATAACGGTGCTTCCGTTCTTGCTGAAGCGTTTGAGAAGATCCAGGACAGCACGGACATTTTTGCGGTCGAGATTGGCTGTAGGTTCATCCATGATGACAAGTTCCGGACGGGTGATCAGCGTCCTGGCAATCGCGGCCCTCTTTATTTCGCCGCTTGAAAGACTTGACGGATACTCGTTTTTTAGATGCGTAAGTCCGAGAGCAGCAAGAAGTTCAGCAAAAAGACCTGCTGAATCATCATTATCATCAGGCAAATCTTTTTTATGCTTCTCCTCTCCGCTTCCGATATCACAGGCAAGTTTTAGGTTCTCGCCAAGCGTCAGATACGGGATAAGCTCACAGTTCTGAGTCATAACGCCCATAAATCCGGTTCTGAGCTTCGAAAGTTCTTCATCTCCAAGCGCCGTGATCTCTTTTTCTCCGTAATATACCTTGCCTTCCGTAGGCCTGCTGAGACCTGCAACTATATTAAGGAGCGTGCTTTTACCAACACCGCTGTCGCCGCTTATAACCGTGAATTTCCCGTGCGGCAGCGTGGTATTGATGCCACCCAGAACCGTGAACTCACGCTTATCTCTTTTATACTTTTTAATTATCGCATCTAATCTGATATCCATACTTACTTCTCCGAAATAAAACCGCAGTCCTTCACTTTTGTAAACATTATTATTTTTTCGATACTTCTCCAAAAAGATCATGCGCCTCATAAATACACATTCTCAGGACATAACTTTTTTATGCTGAAAAAAGCGCACAAAGGCCCAAGCACCGTTGTAAGCAAAAAAACCGCCATAACAACCGCAACCTCTTCACCTAAACGCGGCGCTGTAAAAGGAATCTTCGTGGTTGTTTCAATGAACTGCAACAGGACGATAAACGAAAGAAAGCCAAACGCCGTTCCTATTAACGCTCCGGGCGCCGATGTCCACAATACCTCACACATAAGAAATGTCTTTATCTTCTTTCTTCCGATGCCTATCGTACGCAGTATCTCAACTTCCTTTTTCCTGTCATTCAATGTGATGTAGTGGATCATGAACAGCAGGAATACACTGATGATCACCATAAGCGCGATTACAACAGCATAAACGACGTACGTATCCTTAAGTCCGGAAAAAAGTTTTGCCGAAACGCTCTCTGTCGTAACTATATCAACGTCTTGAAGTCTTGAAAGCCTGGCAACGACAATAGGAATCTTCTCTTTATCAGAAACCTTTATGCAAACTACAGAAACGTCTTTGGAATTAACTTCCGCAATAACGCCCTGCCCCGCTTTCTGCGCATCTTCCATGATATTGCCTATGCGGTCAATGTTTACAAAAACCGTCGCGTCCATGGATGAACCGCTCTCATCAAGCGAAGCCGCAACCGGGTACTCTTTTCCAAACATCTTAAATACGCCGCTCGTTGCATTCACCTTGCTTCCGACGATCAGCGCACCATCTTCAAGTGACTTTAAGTACTTCTTATCTATCCACGGTGTAACGACGAAATCACTGTCCATGTCGATTCCGACTATCTGGACAGGCTGGTCGCAGCATGAAGCATCAAGCGTCATCAGAAATGTCTGCGGAGAAACAGCTTCCACGCCTTCAATTCCTGAGATATCCTCAACAACAGACGCATCCATGTAAAAAAAGCTCTTTTTCGTAGTCAAAAGAATCCCTTCCACATCCTCGCCGTACCCTTTCGGTGCAACGATAATATCAGCGCCCATGCGCTCTGCCGCGTTCCTGCTGCCATGTTCCATACCAAATGCCGTCAGCGAAATAATTACCATTGCAAAAGACAACACCAGCCCGATAAGAATCAGGCCGATGCTGCGATAAAGTTTAGAGCTTATGCTTTTGAAAATAAGTTTATGCAGGATTTCCATCCTTTTTACCTCTTAATACGATGAGACTATCCACAACCGCAACTCCTGTAAGCACAATACCCGTTATAACAAGGAAAGGCCTTGTGTACACGTAGCAGTGCATGGTCTTCATATCGCACACAGGCGCTATCGCTACAGGAAGAAGCGCAATAAAGATTCCTCCTACAATCTGAACTATAGATGCAACTTTTTCCGCAATTCCGTTCTTTATAAATATCTGAGCTGCCGCCAAAACGCCGAGTACTATGCTTGCAGCTACAGCGAAACTTCTTGTCTTATGGCACTTTGCCTCCATATCCCCCATATCCCCGCAGACATGCGCAAATGTGTATATTCCGGTTATTATAAGTACAAAAATAAGCACCCTTACTATATTTACAATCACTTTCGATTTCATAATCAAGTCTCCCGTTTTTTTATTTGGGAAACGCAAGTTAAAGCGTTTCCCTCGCGAAATTCGCATTTCTTTAGCTGTTCTCCGTAAACTTCTTGCTTGCCGGATCATAAGTAAATGACTCCGGAACTCCCTCAAGGTCGGGGAAAACAGTCTTTGTAAATTCATCCGCATTGAGCGAAGGATCAAGATCTCCCGTCTTTTGAAGATCGTCAAATGAAGCTTTAAAGGTCTCTCTTCCAAGTTTTACCGAAGGTTCATAGTTAAGACTTGCAAGAATCTCGCCGTATCTTACAATATCGTCATCGCTCTCGGACGGCATATATCCGTTCTCAACCTGAAGCCTTGCAGCCTCATCGGGAAGCGCCTGTACAAAGGCAGCCGCCTTCTGGATTGCCCTTGCATACGCAGCGGCACCCTTTGGATTCTTTGCGATAAGCTCCTGTGATACGTAAGCCTGGCAGCAATATTCCTGTGAAAAGACTTCATCCTCGCCTATATCAAGTATCTTAATAAAGTCGTAGTTCTTTTCAGCGTTATATGCCACGGGATCGTGTATTCCAATCGCGTCAACCGCGCCGTTATCAAGCGCTGTCGGCAGGTCTGTCATCGCATATGTCACAAACTGAATATCCGCATCGCTTCCGTTTACCTTAAATCCAAGGCTGAACAGCTTTCTCTTAAGCTGTATCGGCGCAGAATCAGACAATGATGCAACACCGATTGTCTTGCCTTTAAGATCTTCAAGACTCTTTACATCAGAACCGTTCTTTGAATAGAACTTCGTGCAGCCTCTGTGAAGTCCCGTTACAAAAGAGATTGCAAGACCGTTTGAGATAGGCTGCATAAGCGTTCCCGTAAGTCCGTATCCCGCATTTATCTCTCCGCTTGTTATCTGCTCGGTTATAGTATCAATATTTGAAGTTACCACTTCATATTTCTGGCCGATTGCCTCGAACTCCTCATCAAAATAGCCGTTTATTATGGCTATATGGACAGGCGCCAGACATAAGCTTTCCTTATTGTTAAGTATCTTTACTGTAAGTCCGTCTCCTTCCGCATTTTTTTCAGACTTAGCGCCGCAACCAATAAGCAGCACAGTCATGGTCAGTGCCAAAACACCTGCAATTAACCTTTTCATTTCTTTTTCACTCCTTACAAATAATATTCCGGCTCTCTGTTCTCTCCGGCGTAATTTAGAATCTCCAGAATCTTCGTCCTGTACTTAATAAAGTCATTTCCTCCTCTCGCTCTTGGTCTTCCAAGTTCTATATCAAGCACCTGCTCTATTTTGGCGGGTCTTGGCGTCATTATGACGACTTTGTCGGACAGATAGACAGCTTCGTCAACATCGTGCGTCACCATGATCATTGTCATCTTCTGATCCTTCCATATCCTAAGGATCTCATCCTGCATGTTCATTCTGGTAAAGGCATCAAGCGCGCCAAGAGGCTCATCAAGCAAAAGAACTTTCGGATGTCCCACAAGTGCCCTTGCAAGCGCCGCTCTTTGGTTCATTCCACCCGACAGCTGATGCGGATAAGAATTCTCGAAGCCGTTAAGCCCTACCATATCGATGTATTCCTTTACATCTTCTTTTTTCTCTTTATATATTCCTCTGGCCTTCAAGCCAAAAGCTATGTTCTTCTCAATCGACAGCCACGGGTAAAGATTCGCCTGCTGAAAAGCAAATCCCCTCTCATGCCCCGGCCCCTTAACAGGCTCACCATCCAGAAAAACCGTTCCTTCATCTGCAAGCCCAAGTCCCGCTATTGCACGTAAAAGAGTTGTCTTTCCGCAACCTGACGGTCCTATCAGTGATATGAAAGAACCCGGCTCAATCGTAATATTCACGCCGTTTAAAGCATTCACGACACTTCCGTCAGGATTGGTAAAGCTCTTGGACACATTTTCAATTTTTATCTCTCCTACCATTTGATCACTCCCTTCTGCCATCCAAGCAGCCTGTCTTTAATCCTGAACAAAAGAGTTATTATCAGGTTACACAAAACAGCCAGCAGAATAAGTCCCGCATAGACATTGGCGTACAGCATCATGCTTTTTTGCCAGTTAAGATACCAGCCTATTCCGGATTTGCACCCAAACATCTCGGCTGTTACAAGCGTTACAAACGAACCTGTCGTCGCATAAAAAAATCCGAGGAACACATTTGGAAGTGCCGCCGGAATTCCGACCTTGAATATTTTGTACAGCTTATTTGCTCCCAGTGTATCAGCAACTTCAAAGTACGTCTGCTGAACGTTCTGTATGCCGTTGCTTGTCATGACCGTTATCGGAAACCACACCGACAGCGCTATCATAAACACCGCCGCCTGATAAGATGTGCTAAAAAGTGAGAGCACAAGCGGTGACCAGGATGTTGCAGGTATCGGACCTATTATCTTTGTCAGCGGATTTACCCAGTAGGCTACTTTTTTGTTGAATCCGATCAGGATTCCCGTTGTAAATCCAAGCGTAGCTCCGACCGCAAAGCCTATGATCAAAAGCTTTCCCGATGATACTATGCACTCAAGCATCAGCGCCCTGTCATTTACGAATACCGCAAACACTCTGTCCAGAGATGGGAAAAAGAGAACCGGCAAAAGCGCAAATTTGCTGCATATAAGATTTATGAAGTTAAGAAGCTGCGCACCTCCCGCAAGCAAAGGTCCATTCTCATCAAGGTAATCGGATATCTTTTTGTTAAAAAAAGATACCGCATAAAGCCCTATAAATATCGCTCCCACTATATATAGAAAGTATGTGAAAAACGGTCCCTTGGCATCAGGCTGCTTTGCCGCGTTCGGAACCGCAACCTGGATCAGTAATGTAAATATTACCGATATGATCGGACTGATTTTCTTTAGTTGTTTTAAAAACAATTGCTCGTCCTCCTCAAAATAAGATAAGCCGGAGGTTCCATTTTATTGAAACCTCCGGCTTTCCGGTCAGCTCGCTGCTTTTATGATGTTCAAATCTTATCATACAAAGCATGAGCTGCATAATTCATGAATGTTATAGTTTGCAATCAGTTATTCTTATCACTAAAGAAGTAGTCCAGTCCTCCGCTCGCATCGCCGTTTCCGATAATTCCAAACTCGGTACTCTGTCCGGGATTCAGGGACGAGTTCCATGATAGCGGCGTAAATACGTAGTATTCGTCATCTTCATCCACATTTACGCACCAGCTCTGAGCGACGTTGATAAATTTCTTTTTGATCTTTAATAACCAACCCGAAGTCTGCTCTTCGGATTTATTTGTGATCTTAAAGTTTATCTGATAACCGCTTCCCCAGATATCTCTTGAATATGTAAGTTCAAGTTTGCAATCGCCCTGAATATCAGGCTGTTCGGGTTCTTCCGGCTTTTCAGGCATCTCCGGAAGATCGGGTTTTTCTGGCTCTTCGGGTAATTCCGGATGCTCTTTTTCAGGATCATCACCTTCTTCTCCGTGGGAAATAGGCTCATTGCCCGGAACAGGCATCATCTTACTCATGGCCATCCACTTATCAATTCTGCAACTTCCGACTTTGCAGACAAAGAAAAGATTATGAATTCCCTCAGTATTCGGAGCCTTTGTTGAATAATATTCATATTCGCCTTCGGATTTATCAAGCTTTATAACTCCCAGAAGCTCCCCATCAGCGCTACCTTCTCTTATCTCAACAGCAGCCGGCTCATCAGCCTTTGCAAATATCACTATCGATGAAAGACCGTATTTAAAGTTTACTTTTTGAACCGAGATATATCCGTTTTCCTTGATTGATACGACCTTATTCCAGGTATCTTCGATTATCTCAGCATTTTCTCTAGAAAAGTCAAGCTCTGCTTCAATATAGCCGTACGGGCTGATCTTTTCACCCGGCACAGGAAGCGGACCGTCGGTGTTTCTGGGAGCCGCACACCAATTGTCAATGTTGCATTTTCCTTTTTTCCCAACAAAATAAATCTTCTGCATTCCTTCAATATTCGCCATTTCTCCCTCAAACGGCTTGTAGGAATCGTCCGTGTCGCGGAATTCGATCGTGCCGATAAGTTCGCCCGAAAGAGAATCTTTTCTCACCTCGATTATTCCGTCGTCTTCAGCTCTTGCCTCAATCGTAATGCTCTTTAGCCCCTTTTCGAAATTGACATCTTTCATAAGAAAGAAATCATTCTCAGAAAAACCGGCTAAAACAGTACGTCTTTTGTCTGTTACTACCCCTACTCCCGATGTACCGAAGTTAACCTCCGCCTCGTTGTCCTTGTACGGATCGATCTGCGGAACGTCGCCCCCTTCGTACATCTTGCCCGGAAGTGCCTTCCAGGTCGTGATATCTATCGGATTATTCGCCTCAAAATATATATCGTGGACTCCCGAAACGTTTGCCATCGGAATTCCGATGCATGTGCTAAAAGAATATGCTCTGATAAGGATCCTCGCTATAGGATTGCTCTTTGGATCATCTATATACACATAAATTTCTGAACCGCCCCATCTTGTCCTTGCCGTCACTTCTATGCCGGTAAGCCCCTTTGAAAAATCCACATTCTCCGCTTTAAGTATCTTCGAGCCGGCGATCGGCGAATATGATGTGTCGCCCTCGTAGAAACCGCCGCCGTTTTCCATTATCTCCGTCTGCACCAGTTCATACGGGTTTAAAAGAGTTTTTTCATCATCAGGTTCTACTGCTTTTATTGTCATGCTCTGCGTGATCAACATGACTGCTGTCGCCAAAAAACTTATTACAACTCTCACTTTCCTTTTCATATTCAATTACCCCCTGATACTCTTTTGCCACAATTTGTCCGTCAATAATGCTTTTTCCTCTGTTACTAAAGAAAAACCGGTGACCATCCAAAGACAGCCACCGGATTTCTTACCTTCTTTTAAAGAAGGTTTTTAACCGCCCCTTTCTCTCTTTTTTTCTTTTTTACTCAAATACATACTCAATCTGGCTCGGCTCTCCACTTCCGATAATTCCGAATGTAGTAGACTGGCCGTTTCCAAGCGTAGAATTCCATGACATAGGAGTAATTACATAGTAATCACCCTGCTGCTGGATATTTACGCACCAGCTCTGAGTAATGTTGATACCGTTCTTCTTGATCTTGAGCTTCCAGCTGTTAACTGTATTTCCTGAACTGTTGGTAACAACGAAGTTTGTCTGATATCCGCCGGTCCATGTATTTGTATTATGCTCAAGCTTCATGCCTGTCTCAATTACAGGAGGCTCTACAACTTCAACGTAAGGATTTACCTTCCAGGAATCAAGTGTTACAGCGCTTCCGCCACTGGGAACTACGAAGTAGATATCCTTCTTTCCTGTTATGTTCTTAGAAGCTGTGATCTTAAACTCACGTGTGCTTCCGCTTACAACTGCATATCCGATGAGATCTCCGCTTTCTGAGCCAACTCTTACTTCAAGTTTTGTTGAGCTGCTTGCACCTGCATTAACGATGAATTCTGAAATACCATCAGAGAATACAACGTTCTTTGCAACTGCATATCCGCCTGCGCCGATACTTACTGCCTGCTTGTTAGGTGTAAGTCTTGCATTTGTAAGATCTGTAGCTGTCTCACCCTCAACTGTGTTGTAAGGATTGATATCTTCATATACAGGAGGATCAACTATCGTGCCTGATGCGGGCATTGCCTGCCAAGCATCAAATGTTACAGCCCCACCCTTTGCTTCGAAGTAAACATAATGCTTACCTGTGAGATCGGATGTAAGCTTAACAAGTGTTTCTTTTGTAATATCCATACCTACATTGACGGAACCAATAGGTGTCTCTGCATCATCGATATAGATATTAAGCTTAATCTTAGGCTGTGAAGCACTTGCATATACACCAAATCCTGAAAGTCCCTTCGAGAAGTCGATATCCTGTACAAGGATATATCCGCCATCATTGATAACTATCGACTGCTTGTTAGGTGAAAGCATTGCATTTGTAAGATCCTTGGATACTTCAGCTTCAACCTTCTGATAAGGATTGATTGTGCCTTCTACAGGAGGCTCTACAACTTCTCCCTCAGCAGGTGTTACCTTCCAGGAATCAAATGTTACTGTACCGTCCATGGCAGCTATGAAGTAGATGTCATGTGTTCCTGTAACATTCTTTGCAGCGTTCACTGTTATATCTTTTGCCTCAGCGCCAACTCTGAAGTTTGCGATGAGATCTCCATCAACCTTATCAAGTCTTGCTTCAAGTCTGTTTGCTCCGCTTGCTCCTGCCTTTACTGTAAATTCCTTAATTCCCTTTGAGAAGTCTACGTTCTTAGCTACTGCATATCCGCCCTTGCTGATGCTTACTGCCTGCTTATTAGGTGTAACCATAGCACTGCTGAGTTCTGCAGATGCTTCTGCTTCTACTGTGCTGTAAGGATTTACCGTATCGCCTACAGGAGGTTCAACGATTGTTCCACCATCCGAAGGTGTTACCTTCCAAGAATCAAATGTTACTGTACCGTCCATAGCAGCTACGAAGTAGATGTCATGTGTTCCTGTAACATTCTTTGCAGCATTAACTGTTATATCTTTTGCCTCTGCGCCAACTCTGAAGTTTGCAATAAGGTCTCCATCAACCTTATCAAGTCTTGCTTCAAGTCTGTTTGCTCCGCTTGCTCCTGCCTTTACTGTAAATTCCTTAATTCCCTTTGAGAAGTCTACGTTCTTAGCTACTGCATATCCGCCCTTGCTGATGCTTACTGCCTGCTTATTAGGTGTAACCATAGCGCTGCTGAGTTCTGCAGATGCCTCTGCTTCTACTGTGTTATAAGGATCTACTGTATCGCCTACTGGAGGTTCTACGACTTCTCCTGATGCAGCCATTGCATACCAGGAATCAACCGTTACCGCATTGTTCTTTGCTACAAAGTATACATCGTGAGTTCCTGTAAGGTCAGATGTGAGCTTAGCTCCGCTATCCTTAAACTCACCCATCGATCTGATACTTATTGTTGCAATAGGGTCTCCGCTTACCTTGTCGATATATACTTCTACGGATGTCTTAGGTGATCCCGACTGAGCACTTACAAAGATTCCTGCGATTCCCTTTGAGAAGTTCACATTCTTTGCAACCATATATCCGTCAGCCTGGATAACTACCGACTGCTTGTTAGGTGAAACCATTGCACTCTTAAGCTCAGCAGATGCTTCTGCCTCTACTTTGCTGTAAGGATCTACTGTATCGCCTACAGGAGGTTCTACGATTGTGCCTGATTTAGCCATTGCATTCCAAGCATCAAATGTTACCGATCCGCCTGTTGCCTCAAAGTATACATCATGCGTTCCGGAAAGATCTGATGTAAGCTTAATACCTGTTCCGGTAGCCATATTTGTACCGATACTTGCTGTGCCTATAGGTGTCTTTGTCTCAAATCCCTTCTGATCAATGTAAACATTAAGCTTAACTCCGGGTTTTGAAGACTGTGCATAAATCTGGAATCCGTTAAGTCCCTCAGAGAAATTAACGTTCTTTACTACTATATAACCACCGTCATTGACTACTACAGAAGTCTTGCTTGGAGCAACCATTGCGCTGCTAAGCTCATCTGCTTTTTCAGCCTCAACCTTCTCGTAAGGATTTACTGTATCGCCTACAGGAGGTTCTACGATTGTTCCTGATGCTGCAACTGCTTTCCAGTAATCAAAGGTTACGGCACCATCCATTGCTGCTACGAAATAGATGTCATGTGCTCCTTTAACTTCCTGTGTAATCTTAACAGTCTGCTCTTTTGCATCTCCGCTTATCCTAGCGCTTCCGATAGGTACTCCGTTAACATCATCCAAATAGATATCAAGTTTGTTTGCGCTACTTGATCCTGCATTTACTATAATTTCTGATAATCCCTCAGAGAAATCTGCATTCTTTACTAATACAAAACCGCCCTTCTTGATACTTACGGCCTTCTTAGTAGGAGTTACCATTGCATCGTTGAGTAATGAAGATGCCTCTGCCTCCATTGTCTTGTAAGGATTTATCGGATCATCAATAAGGATGATACCTTCCGATGCTTTCCAATAATCAAAGGTTATTGATCCATCCATTGTTGCTACGAAGTAAATGTCATGTGTTCCCATAACATTCTCCGATGCCTTAACAGAAATTTCCTTTGATTCAGAACCAACCATAGCAGTACCGAGAAGTGTTCCGTCAGGCTTATCCAATCTGATCTCAAGCTTATTTGCGCTGCTTGCGCCTGCCTTAACTGTGAAATCATATACGCCCATTACGAAATTCACATCTTTTGCTACAGCGTATCCGCCTTTTCTAATACTTACAGCCTGCTTATTGGGTGTTACCATAGCGCTGCTAAGTTCTGCGGATGCTTCTGCTTCTACTTTTTCATAAGGATTAACTTTTCCTTCTACAGGTGGTTCCTCTACAGGAGGCTCCTCTGTTGAACCTGATGCTTCTATTGCTCTCCAAGCATCAAATGTTACAGAACCGCCGTCTGCCTGAATGTATACATCATGAGTTCCTTTGAGCTCTGATGTCACATTTATAGTTGTCTCCTTGGTCATATCTGTTCCAACATTGACTGAAGCCATAGGAGACTTTGCGCCATCAATATAAATATTGAGTTTTACCTTGGGAGCCGATGCTTTTGCAAGCACTGCGAATCCCGAAAGTCCCTTTGAGAAATCAACGTTCTTGGTGATCACATAACCACCGTCTTTAACAACTACCGACTGCTTATTAGGTGATACCATAGCCTCGGTAAGCTCTGTTGCTGCCTCAGCTTCAACCTTCTCATAAGGATTTACTGTATCACCTACAGGAGGTTCTTCTACAGGCGGCTCCTCTACAGGAGGTTCTTCTGTTGAGCCCTGGCCTGCCATAGCCTGCCATGCATCAATCTGAACAGATCCACCGTTTGCTTTGAAATAAATATCATGGGTACCTGTAAGGCTTGATGTGGTCTTTACAAGTGACTCACTGGCCATATCAGTACCAACGCTGATTGAACCAAGAAGTGTGTCGGTTCCGTCAACATATACATCAAGTTTTACCTTAGGCGCCGATACCTTAGCCAATACCTTGAATCCTGAAAGTCCCTTTGAGAAATCAACATTCTTGGCTACCAAATAACCGCCGTCTTTAATAACTACCGACTGCTTATTAGGTGCAACCATTGCATCAGTAAGCTCTGCTGCCTCAGCCTCAACCTTCTCATAAGGATTTACAGTTGTCGGATTTTCCGGCTGGTCGGGGTTCTCCGGCTGATCAGGATTCTCCGGCTGGTCGGGATTTTCCGGCTGCTCAGGATTCTCCGGCTGATCCGGGTTCTCAGGCTGGTCGGGATTCTCCGGCTGATCCGGATTTTCCGGCTGTTCAGGTTCTTCTGTTGTTTCACCGGCTTCAGCTGTCCAGCTGTCTACCAAGCTTGCGCCCATTGTCTGTACAAAGGCGATACTCTCAATTCCCTCCAGATTCTGTACATTAGTAGAGAATTCTCTATATTCTCCATCGGTTTTATTTATTCTTATAGTTCCTAAAACTTCTCCGTCCGCATCACCCTTCTTAACAGTGATAATGCCAGGAGAATCGGATTTAACCTTTACTCCTATCTTCGAAACTCCCTGTGAGAAGTTAACACTCTTCACAGTGAAGTAATTGCCGGATTCAAGGCTGACAACTGTCGCGCCTTCATCTTCACAAACTTCTTTTACATTACGTTCAAATTCAATCTCCGCCTGAACTGTACCGTACGGGTTAATGCTTGGTGCCGCACTTACAGGCAAGCCTGGTGATAACAATCCTGTTGCTAAGAATACACTTAAAGCTACTGACAAATTTCGTTTCATCATAATAAAACCGTTCACCTCCTAGCCTAATAAAATTGTTTTGATTTTTACGTAAACGTTTTCGCGCCCGAGCACTTCCATTTTACCAGCGCAATATTTTTGTGCACAATGTGTAAAATTACCCAAATACCGCAAACTTTAATAGTGATAATGACTTAATCTCACTGCGTTTTTAAGCTAGAATTAATAGTGTAAAAGAGAAAACGTTAACTTAATAATCTATCGATATTTCGGAAATATCCCCCTACCATAACCCGATCTTTTTTCTACCCTATTCCAAACAAGAATATATGACTTTTCGTAAAAGAAGCATCAAAAAAAGTCATATATTTAATTTTACGAAAAAACGTCATATGACTTTTGGGGACAAAAATCGACTAAAAAGTCATACATTTTTTTCAATAATTTTCGATAAAAAAACGGACATATGACTTGTTTATATAAAAAGCCCTCAAAAGGTCATGTACTCTATGTTTACGGAGTTTAAAAAGACAAAAAAACATGACTTTTTTGGACATAAATTTCGAATAAAGTCATACATCATTTTTTCATCATGATCGACAAATAAAAAATGCATGACTTTTCGAGACAAAAACTATCAAAAAAGTCATACATCTGCTGATCACTCTTATATACAGACAAGAAAACATGAAAAGCGCATTTTAAGCCATATCGAATCGATATTTCTGTAGATTGGCAAAAAAGCAAATTAAAAAGCCGACTAAACCGCATTACAGCCTCGCCGACTTTTGAATAATCACACCGGAATGATAACCTTGTACAAGAATTATTTCACTTTTGCATCTCAATGACTCAATCGTCATCAAAACATCCCGCTAGCAATTCCCCGTATAAACAATTTCAAGTTCTTCTCTTGCGACCTCGGCGAGACGATAAACCTTCTTCACATCGGTTGCGTCGCGGTCGGTCATCTTGAATCGGGGAAAAAATCTTGAAATATGAAGCGGTATATTCTTCCCGCTTGCCGCTTCGAGCCCGTGTATCCATGCGGACATCCCGCGCATTTCTTCCTCGCTGTCGTTTTCACCCGGGATTATCAGCGTCGTAAGCTCAACATGGCAATGTTTCACCGCTTCCTCAATAAACTCCATGACCTGCTTCCTGCTTCCGCCAAGGAGCTTATCATAATACTCATCCGTAAAGCCCTTAAGATCGATGTTCATAGCATCGATATACGGCGCAATCTCCGAAAGAACAGACAACTCGGCTGTTCCGTTAGATACCAGCACCGTTTTAAGGTCATATTCTTTTGCGAGCTTTGCCGTATCAAGCACAAACTCATATCCTACAAGCGGCTCGTTATAAGTAAATGCAATTCCGATATTTCCCTTCGTCCTCGTATCAAGCGCAGCCTTTACAAGCTCCTGCGGCTCTATGATTTCTGCCTCCTCAGCATATCTTCTTGCTTCCTCCGACCAGGAGATATCATTATTCTGGCAAAAAGGGCATCTTAGATTACACCCGAAACTTCCGACCGACAGAATATAACTTCCGGGGAAAAAATTGTTCAGAGGTTTCTTCTCTATCGGATCAAGCGCAAGCCCCGACACTCTGCCATAGTTATATGCAATTACCTTCCCGTCCCTGGCCGTTCTTGCGCCGCAAAAACCAATGTCACCTTCCGATAAGGAACAATGTCTGAAACACACGTGACATGTTGCCATAAAACCTCCCACTACCAACATTCTATCCGATCATATCAATAAGCATATATGCCGAATCCATATTTCCTCAGAAATGCCTCACCACTTCAAATCTCTGCAAAGTATACGGCTCATCCTCCATTATTCCGCCTTTTTGCCTTGCTATATCAACCTGCTGCTCCACAGAATCAATCCCGTCAAGATTTGGCAAAAGAAGCCCTCTCTTAACTCCATGGCTCACGATAACTCCGTACTTCTTTACATCCAGCTTATCCGGCGAATCGATATCCTCCGTCTCTCCGAGAACATCAACACTTATATCAAGAAACTTAAGCTCATCCGCCGTTATAGGATCAAATCGCGGATCGTGCGTACTTGCACTTATCGCATTCTGAATTATCTCTTTTGCAATATTGTCCTGAGTTGCGGCAATTGTGCCTATACAGCCGCGAAGCTGCCCCATCTTGTGGATTGATACAAAAGTACCCGCAGCCCTTGTAAGAAGCTCCTCTGAAAGACCGTCGGGAACCTGAATCTGCCTGTGCTCTTTTACCCATGATTCGACACTTGCCCTGGCAAGCTTTACGTATTCATCATTCGCATCGGCTTTTTCCTTGCATTCTTTTTCAAGCTTTTTTTCATAATCTTGTAAAAAATGTCTGCTCTCATCCGCTCCGCCCGGATAAAAAGTGCAAATTCCGTAGCCGACACCCGTTACATCCTGATGCGACAGAGCCGTCGCCTTTACGCTAAGCCCGTCAAAAGCTCCCGCCATAATGACAAAAGACCTGTGTCCGCACTCCGCAGCAAGCTGGCACAGACTTTCATCAAATTCAAACAGCCTGCCAAACTCTGCTTTTCCGCACACTTCCATTATCTTTTCATCATATTCGGGTCCCTCTTTTGAATAGCCGTAAGGGCCGTATTCCTGCAACTTATGCGAAAGATCGCCGCTTGCGATGATAACGACTTTTTTGCCCGAATCATCGACAGCTTTCGCGATAATTTGCCCAAACCTGTAGTGATATGTCAAAGGAAGGCCTGAAAGTCCTATACGGACTATCTTTCCGCCTGTATATTTTTTGCGAATGAACCAAAGAGGAACCATGGTTCCGTGATCGAGAGAAGACTCCCTTTCACCCATTGTTCCTGCAGGAAAGTTCTCTTTTTCTGCAAGAAGCGCAATCGCGTCTGCAAGTTCTGTGTCATACTCTTCGGAAAATCTTACTCCGGATGCACCAAAGTCAGCAAAACTTCCCGTTGCCCTGTGCCCCGGCGAAATATGAAAGTAATCCGCATACATCACGGAATGCGGACTCGTTATGATGATAGTGTCAGGCTTTATAGCCGCCACTTCTTCTGCGACCTTCTCATAAGCATTCGTTGTTTCAAGAATCTGTTTCTCCCCGCCTCTTCCTACTTCAGGAATAATAAGGGGTGGATGCGGAACCATAAAAGCTGCCGATACAGTCATTTTAGCCTCCTATCTGAGATCACTACGTTTTGACACATATATCATATTACGAGAATTCTGCATCTGTCCACCCTATCGTCAATTAATAGTCGAGATTTCCGATATTTCAGATTATTCTTTCTCATCAAGCCGCACACGCCACCACTTTAGCTTAGTAAAAAATGCATGTAATAAGCCCGCCGATTCTATAAATGTTTATGTATATTTATGCTTGATATTCTTTTTCATTCACCCTATAATACAGACAAAATTAAAAAGAATGCAGAGTAGACTGTAAAGCGTCAAGTGCCGGGTGAACAGGGAGTTGTCATTCGGACGAAGGGTAATCCGCGGTTTTATGGTCGCATCCCGCTGCTACATAGTGAAGTGTATAACACCTCTCGTGTAGACAAAAGGAAGCTGCGAGGAGGTGTATTTTTTATGAAAAAATTACGTGACACAAACACACTTACTCTGGCCGCCATGTTAACGGCTCTGGGTATCGTACTGGGATTTCTCAAAATTCCCATCAACCAGATCATCGAGATCAGATTCGGCTCACTCCCGATCGGCATCGCAGGTATGTCGCTCGGCCCCGGTATTGCCGCTATCGTCGGAGCACTTACCGATATCGGAGGATATCTTGTAAAGCCTACCGGTCCTTTCTTTCCCGGATTTACTATTAGCGGAATCGTAAGCGGCCTGATCTTCGGCTTTATTCTTTACAACAAGAAACCTACGCTTGCAAGAATTGTTGCGGCTGAAGCCGTTCACACACTTATCGTCGGCATCATCATGAATACCTACTGGCTCGACATGATGTATATCAAAAAAGGCTTCTTTGTGACACTTGTAGCAAGACTTCCCAAAGAACTTGTAATGCTCCCCATCAACATTTTGATGCTTTACATTGTTTTGGAAGCATTTGGCAGGATTAAGACTTATGCACGAGTATAATTATTCAGAGGCAATTTCTTTTTTTGAGAAATTGCCTCACTTTGAACCACCAAAAAATAATAATCCCCCCGTAAAAGACATGTTTTCTCTGGACGCCGAGCTTGCTCTCCTTAGGAAGCTGGGAAATCCCCAGCTCGGACAGCGCTATGTTCACGTCGCAGGCACAAACGGCAAAGGCTCGACTGTTGCCTATCTCACCTCGATTCTTATCGAAGCAGGCTTAAGAGTCGGCACCTTCGCCTCACCCTTTTTATACCACTACAATGAACTCTTTAAGATAAACAATACTGAAATTTCGGATGAGGATTTTGCAAGGCTCTTTTCACAGATAAAGCCTGCATATGACGAGCTTGCCACCGAGAACATATTTCCCAGCGAATATGAGATTCTTACCGTCATGTCTTTTATTTATTTCAGCGAAAAAAACTGTGACATTGTCGTCATGGAAGTCAGCATGGGAGGCCGCGTGGATACGACAAACGTAATTCCCGCGCCGCTCGTTACTCTCATTACTCCGATAAGCTACGACCACATGTCGATCCTTGGTAACACACTGACTGAGATTGCAACCGAGAAAGCCGGAATAATCAAGCACGGTACATCTGTCATCACTCCATTTCAGGAACGAGAAGTCAGCAAAGTTCTTGAAGATTTTTGTGCAAAAAAAGCTGTTTCTTTGGCATACTTCACTGAGCCCGTCCCGATTGAACGAAGCTTGCATGGACAGCGTTTTGACGTAGACGGGACAACTTACAGCACAAAGCTTCTTGGAACCTACCAGATAGGCAACGCAGCCCAAGCAATCTACGCCGCAAGGAAACTTGCTCAGAAAGGATTTAGGATTTCCGAAACCGACATATCCCGAGGAATCGCTAATACCGAATGGTTCGGACGTTTCACTGTTGTAAAAGAAAATCCGTATATCATAATAGACGGCGGCCACAACAGACAAGGCGCGGCAGTTCTTCGTTCATCCCTTGAAGAATACTTCCCAGGTAAAAAAATCACATTCCTTCTTGGAATCCTCGCCGACAAAGAAGTTGATATCATCCTCGATGAACTGATGCCGATTGCAGATAAATGCTACATCACTGCAGTCCCAAATAAAAGGACTATGGATCCTGATGAACTTGCCAAAATGGTAGAAAGCCGCGGCGTTGAGGCAACTGTTTTGGAAAAAGATTATCCACTTGAAGACCTATGTAAAGATGAGACGGAAGTTCTCTGCATCGCAGGATCGCTCTATCTCATAAAAAATATTACATTAAAATTTTGAATAATCAGATTCATCGTAAGCGTCTCATAAACGACACCTTGTAATCATACTCCAATTTTATCATAATCATTTCTATGGAGGAATGGCTATGAAAGCACATAATGACTGGAAAAAGCTACATCAGGATTATCTTGAATCCGGTGTTACAAAAGTGGAGTTTTCAAAACTGCTTGGAGTTCATCCAACTACTGTCTACAAACAGTTTGCAAAGTTTGAAAAAACTCCAACAGAAAAAAATAATGAACCTGTATATTCGGAAATTATATAAGATGCTGGGGTATATTTTATGGGCAAAAGCCCTTGTACCCAATACCATAGATGTGGTGATAGCGCTACCCACCGAAAAATTTAGCGCTTACTGTTTACCGAAAAAAGCCCCGGCGCTCCGCTTGTTTCTGCAGTGCGTCGAGCCTTGTTTTTTTCCTATAAATTATCTACATCCTACCGATTGCCATATAGTTATATTGTTTTAAACGGGGCTTGATCCTACATCTATCAATTCATAGGATTTTTTACTATTAAGCTTTTTTATAAATCTGTTCAAAAATAATACACCCCACAAATAATACCATGCAAAGCATTCCCAGAATGATATATTCAAGTTCCGCACTCATATTTATTGCAGAAAATATGAATAGCAATGCCGAACTTCCCAAATTACAGCCTAACGAAATAATAGAAAAAACTGTATTTCTAAAAGAATCATCTTCAATGCTTTGGTTAACCATAGAAGAAAACATTGGAGATGTAATTCCCCATACAAGTCTATATATACAAACAAATACAAAAATAAAGAAAATCACCGACGAACCGCCAAGCCCAAACATACATAATGCAAGTAATGCCAAGCATACGCTGATAAGAATCTTTTCAGACTTAAATATACTCTTTAGTTTCTTATAAAAAAATGACCCAGTACTTGCAAAAACTGCAGCAATAAAATATAACAATCCATTATATGTATTGGATACTGATGAACCTAATAAATATGTTTGTAATATTTGATAACCTGTTACAAGAATCATTGAGAAGCATATGTTCAGCATGCATATTATAAGTAATTTTCTATTTGAAAGAATTTCCAAAAAATACTTTTTTACAATATCATTTGCATTGTTTTTAACATCTACATTGATGCGAGGAAGCAAACATGCGATTATAAGCAAAATTATATTTGAAACAAACGTAATCCAAAATACATGTACTAATTCTCCTTCCTTCATAATTGCAAAGCACCCCAAGAAAGAAAAGCATAATGCAATCCACTGAAGCGAATATGATTTTGAAACTATATCATCAAAATCCAAATCATTTCTCGGATCTTTGCAGTACTTATATATTATGCTATCAAATGGTCCTGAGAAAAAAGTACTTCCTAATCCCAAAACAAACTCCCCCACATATAACAGTACCGTTGTGCCTTTTATAAAAAGGAACATTGCAATAGCAGTAAAAACTGCCCCAATAATCAATGACTTATTTTCTCCAATTTTGTCGCTCCAAACTCCCGTTGGAATTTCTAGCAAAAAAACAGACAATGAATATACTGCAAATAAACTTGTAATTTGCGCACCATTTAGACCATGATTCAACTGACAAAATGAAGCAAAAACAGGCGTTGTAAAATTTATCGTCATAAAAAAGGACAGGAGATATATCAACCATTTTAAGCTTTTCATATTACCCCTCCATATTTCCCAATTTTTATTGCATTTTCTAATGTTGAAACCAAAAAGCAACATACACTCGATAGTTTTTCCTCATCTAACTTAAGCGAAAGAATGGGGCAAATATCAGTATTGCATTTAGATGGTGTGCTATTACTGCAACCATCAACTCTTGAAACTAGTAATGGGCAGTAATAATATTCTCCCTCAGTACTAATTTGTATACGATCAAAAGCGCCTCTCCCCTTGCTTTGTGCTATAACATTATCTTTCGGAAGAAAGGCTGTTTCAACAGTAATCTCAACAGGATTCTTTGCCAGTTTCATCGACTTATAAATATCAAATAAAAGTCCAAACCATTCTTTAGCCTTTTTAGGTTTTTGAGAATCATATAAAAGCTTTATCTTAGTCACAGCATGACATTCTTCCAATAATTTTGTTAATAAGTATGGACTATTCTTTACTGGTAAATGATAGCATTCTACATCAATGCCCACAGAAGTCACTTTATTTATGACCTTGAAAGTCTCTTCATATTCCTCCCTTACACTTATTAACAATTTAACTTTCTTTTCACCTAAAAATGACATCATCTGATCATCTATTAATAATCCATTTGAGGCAATACTAATTCTTTTCCCAGCATTATAAAAATAATCAATTATTTCCATAATCTCTGGATGCATAAATGGTTCTCCGCCAGTCAAATAAACACTATCTATTTTTTCAAGATTAACCAGCTTTTTAATCATTGCCAACGATAAGTCCATTTTCTCTTGACTATTCTTCTGATTTATAAAATCAGACACATAGCAATACGGACAATGCAAATTACATCTTCTAGTAATATTTATGCAAATTTCATGCACAGATTTTGCTTTATTCATTATTTAACTCCTCAAAAACTCTTGGGTTCGCAGTAGCTAATGGTATATATTTGTTCTCATAGCAATAAACAACTTTTTTCTCCATACCCCAATTTAGCTCATCAATTTCATTTGATAGCAATCCAAACAAAGCCATCTTTGCCTGCTCTCTTGTTATTTTTTCCTTTATAGCGCTTCCATATCTTGAATCCTCTAGATAGAATTGCTGTTCTTCTTTTATGATTCGTAATACCGGTATATTAGCTTTACCTCTTTTCCATAAATCCATCCATGTCTGAACTTTTTTTCTAATTACATCATTTAATTGTCTATCATCTCTCGACTCACACTTATAGCTTGCAGTAAATAGCCATGCCAGCTTTGCTATATCCGCATCCTTAGGGAAAATTTCTTTATATACATCACTTGGTGTTATCCCCGTAATATCATATTCTTCTGGATGCTCATAATATGGGCTAAACCGCGCTATCTCAAGCGGACGAACAAGTAATGGCGGATTCAAATGATAAATAAGTGGAACGTAAGCGCGCAATAATCCGGTGGGTTGTAAAATAACCACCATTGTTATCGGGTACAAGGGCTTTTGCCCATAAAATATACCCCGAGTTCTTATGAACCCGGAGTACCTTGACAATTCACATATGATAAAGATTACATCGCATCAAAGATGGCATCTTGATGCTTCCTGAACAGCTCATCAAGAGCTTCTTTGCATTCTGGATTCCATGGAGATAGCTTTTCAAGCTCCTCGTCGCTCATCTGAGATGATGGACATTTGATCAACAGATACTTGAGATAGTAGTAAACATCTACTCCGCAAGCCTTGGCAGTTTCGACCATGGAATAAGTGAGTGCACTTGCATCAGCGCC
>NZ_FPCD01000001.1 GCF_900116865.1 Butyrivibrio sp. M55 | reverse complement strand
TGTTTTTTCTAGGCATAATGAGTTCCTCCTCTTGTATTATATGATATTTAAGGGATTAACTCATTTTAAAATGTACTAATTAGATGCTAGCACTAATATCTACAATTATGGTAATATTCCGGGGCTTGAGTTTATAAGAACCAAGACAATCGGCAATGGAGATGAGCTGTGTGATTTCAGGCTCAGACTTAAGTGAAAAGAGAAGTAGTTGGAGTAAAAGAAGGAATTGAAATGACAAAAAACGAATTTGATGCAATGTTGGAAAAAGGGCTTGAGCAGGCAAAAGCAAATGAAGGCAGATTGGCAGAAGATGTGCTTGCTGATGTTGTTAAAGGTTATGAACACGGAGAAGAAAAATCTGGCGAGTCATTTAGACATAGAACATTTGAAGAACGTGTTGCTGAATATGGCGGAAAGATTGGTGTTGATGGTGAATTTGACTGGGGTGAACCGGTAGGGAGAGAGATTTGGTAATCCTGAAAATGCAGACTAGATTATATACGAGGAGTTGGAAGAGGTTTTTCAATGGTAAAGAATATAGTTAAGGATCCTTTTTTTCTCAGGCAGAAGTCTGAACCTGCGACTGAAGCAGACGCGCAGGTGATCGAGGATCTTATTGATACGCTTGATGCCAACAGGGAGAGATGCGTTGGTATGGCGGCAAATATGATCGGGGTGAGGAAGAGAATTATAGTGGTGGCTATGGGACCTTTTCTTTTCCCTATGATAAATCCTGTTATTACTAAGAAGAGCGGGGAGTACCGGACGGAAGAAAGCTGTCTGTCGCTGGAAGGTGTAAGGCCGTGCACGCGGTACAGGGAAATCGAGGTTGATTATCTGGACCGTGACTTTAAGCCGCAGCATGGGAAGTATAAGGATTTTACCGCGCAGATCATTCAACATGAGATTGATCATTTTGAGGGGATTTTGATCTGAAATAAGTATTAGTGTAATTCACATAGTGTATGAGACGTATGCGGTTAGCTTGAGGATGCTCTTGAAGGAATTATAACTCAAAATGACTCCCTTATCTGTGCCAGAAATTTCTCTGCAATAGGTGTGAAAGTCTGGTACTTGTTCCAAATCAGATATAGCTTTGTTTCCTGCTTGGGGGTGAGGGGACGGAATACAAGATCACTTTCTTCGGAGCAGTTAATGAGGTGCTCAAAGGTAAGAAGTATTCCGAGACCTTCTTTGGCAAACATAGAAGCATTATAAGCAAGGCGAAAAGATCCTTCCAGGTGGAGTTTGGAGAATTGATCGCCTGCCCACTGTGGTATCTCAATATTCCAGCTTTGTTCAGAGCAGAAGAGTGGCTGGCCGATAAGGTCGGTTGCCTTTATGCTCTTTTTCTTTGCAAGAGGGTGGCTCTTTAACATAACAGCTCCCCAACGGTCGGTATCAGGAAATGTGATAGAATCGTATTTTTCTTTGTTTGGGAGCTCGCAGATTACGCCGAAATCAAGCAATCCCTTATCAAGCTTTTCGGTTACCTGTTCTGTGTCGCCGCTGGTGATGTGGTAGGTAAAGGAAGGATAGCTGTCTTTGAGTTTTTTTATTTCTTTAGCAAGGTGGCAGATTTGATAGGATTCAGCCAGACCAAAGTATATATCACCGCCGGTGATGTCGTCTAAGGAGACAAACTCCTGCTCGATTTTATCTGCCATAAGGACCAGATCCTCGGCACGGTCACGAAGGAGCATTCCTTCATCGGTGAGTTTGATGGAAAAACTGTGGCGTGTGAATAGTTTTTTTCCAAGCTCTTCTTCAAGACTCTTTAATGACTTGGAGAGGGTGGGCTGCGTTACATGGAGTAATTCAGCGGCTCTTGACATGTTCTCTTCTCTGGCAACAGCAAGAAAATATCTTAAATTTCTTATTTCCATAATGGATTCCTTTCGGGCAGTGATATAACCAAAATGAATATCATGATATTCATTATAACCATTAGCGAAAGCGATGTATATGGATTATAGTGAGGTTGTCAGGGAAAAATATAAATATGGTACTAAAAATGAACTTGGAAACTGTTGAGTCGAAGAAAAGAAGACTGTAAGAATGGAGTACATGATCATGAAAAGAATTGGAAAGCTTTTGGCAGTATCATTAATATCAACACTTGCTCTTTCACTTGGAGTATGTGGGAGTCGGAATCCGGAAAATGTAGAGGCTAAGGAGAATAAAGCGATGATGAAAACTGAGAAATTAAATCTGACAACAGAGTGGGATAAGACTTTTGAAAAGAGCGATAAAGTTGATCACAGCAAAGTAACATTTGTAAACAGATATGGAATAACACTTGCCGCTGACATGTATGTTCCAAAGAATGCAGAAGGAAAACTTCCGGCAATTGCGGTTGCAGGTCCTTTCGGTGCGGTTAAGGAACAGTGTTCGGGATTATATGCACAGGAAATGGCAGAGAGAGGCTTTTTGACAATTGCTTTTGATGCGTCATTTACAGGAGAAAGCGGGGGCCAGCCAAGGTACATGGCGTCTCCGGATATAAATACAGAAGATTTCATGGCTGCTGTGGATTTTTTGTCAGTTCAGGATAACGTGGATCCAGAGAGAATCGGAATTATAGGAATCTGCGGATGGGGCGGAATGGCGCTTAACACTGCGGCTCTTGATACCAGGGTAAAAGCCACGGTAACAGCTACAATGTACGATATGTCCAGAGTTAATGCTAACGGATATTTTGACGCAGATAATAATGAGGAAGCCAGATACAATAATAAAGTGGCGCTCAATAAGGCAAGAACAGAAAATTACAGAAGCGGAGAATATACAAGAGCGGGCGGATGCCTTCCGCTTCCCGTGCCGGAAGATGTTCCTTTTTATGTAAAAGACTATAGCGAATATTACAAGGGAAGAGCTTATCATGAGAGATCTTTAAATTCCAATGAAGGATGGAATACTGTAGGCTGCATGTCTTTTATCAATCAGCCGATACTGAGATACACAAATGAGATAAGAAGTGCAGTTCTCATGATCCATGGAGAAAAAGCTCATTCTTGCTACTTTAGTAAGGATGCCTACGCAGATATGACAAGAAACAGTAAATACACAGACAACAAGGAGCTGATGATCATACCGGGTGCGGTTCATACAGATCTTTACGACAACATGGAAGTAATTCCTTTTGATAAAATGCAGGATTTCTTTGCAAAGAATCTTAAATAGGTTTGATATTAAACGTAAGATTTTTCTTGAAAAAGATTTTTAATTCAATTAGCCTTTTCTTAGGACGTCCGAATCTTTCCTAAGAGGAGGCTTTTTTACTATGAATAAAGAATAACTACACAGGTACATTTCTGAGAGCACCGGGAATGAGAGTAACATATGTCAGATTTATGCCATCAAAGAAGGCGAGGTGGAGCTTGATGATTGTTGGCATGGATTCAAGACTTTGGATGCGATGAATGTCAATTCCGTGACTAAAGGCATTATGGCATTACTGGCAGGGATCGCGTTGGACAAGGGATTTATCAAAAACTTGGATCAAAAGGTGATGGATTTTTTTCCTGATTACACTGTAAAACGTGGGGAGAAAACTATCTATGACGTTACGATCAGGCATATGCTCACAATGACAGCTCCGTATAAAGGCAAGTCAGAGCCGTGGAAGAAGGTATGTACATCCGCAGACTTTACGCTTGCGATTCTTGATTATCTTGGCGGCCGAAGCGGAATCACCGGAGAATTCAGGTACGCAACACTTGGCATTCAGATCCTTGCGGGGATAATCGAGAGAGCAACGGGTGAAAAATGTATTGATTTCGCTAACAAGAATCTTTTTGAACCACTGGGACTTCCCGAGCGTATACCTCACGGAGACAGTTCTAAAGAGGATCAGTTTGATTTTTTTATGAACAAAAATCCCAGGAAATACGAGTGGTACTCTGACCCTAAGGGCTGCGTTACAGCAGGCTGGGGATTATGTATGTCGGCAAAAGATATGGCTACTGTCGGTGAGCTTGTTTTGGATGGTGGGCTTAGTGGCGGCAAGAGGATCATCTCCGAAGAATATTTAAAGGATATGCTGACGCCTCACATTAAGCTTGGCGAGAGGTTTGGCTTCATGAACTATGGCTACTTATGGTACAAGCCATACGATGACAAAGAAGTATATGCGGCGATTGGTGACAGCGGAAATATTATCTATGTAAACAAAGAGGAAAATGTAGCTGTGGGAATGACGGGTACATTTAAGCCGAGAATCTTTGACCGTGTGGAATTTATTGAGCGGAAAGTGTTGCAGGTGATTAGTGGGTGATTGAGGATTTATTTGGCTGTAGATGAAGTATTCGTATGACAGGGGGTATCTTGGTGGTTAGTTGCTTGAAAAGCGAACAAATTGGGTGTATCATAAAAATGAAATAAATAATTTCGGAAATGTGAGGCTGGCGAAATGATTTATGATTACATAGTTGAAAATTATAAAAATGGCGAGCCGATTTTTTTAAGTGAGCTTCCGGGTGAATCAAAGGATTATCTCAGGCAAGAGATGAAGAAGCTTGTAGATGAAGGAAAGTTGGAACGCTTATATAATGGGGTATATTATCTTTCTTATGTCACAATACTGGGAACAAAAGGGAAGGTTTCGGTAGATAAATATATCAAGAAGAAGTATCTGGAAACAGATGGCAAAGTATCAGGGTATATTACCGGGCTTCAGCTAGCTAATAAATATGGTTTTACCACTCAGAATCCTGCTTGTTATGAAGTATGTAGCAATGAGGCGAGCACAAAGCAGCGTAAACAGGAAATTGATGGTAATACCATAGTAATTTATATGCCGGTAGTTAGTGTTACAGAAGAAAATCAAGTTGCATTGCAGTTTTTGGATTTAATGTCTACTCTTGATAAATATAGTGAAATATCCGGGACAGAGCTTAAGAATAAGCTTAAGAAGTACGTTGAATTGGCGGGAATTGATTTTTCAATTGTAAAGAAGTATTTGTCGCTTTATCCGGATCGTGTGTATCGAAATATATATGATGGAGGCTTAATGGGTGAGTTGGTATAAGGAGTATAAGGAACAGTGGAAAGAAATTATTGAAACTGTTGCAGCGGAGAAGCGCCGTACGATGCAGATGGTTGAAAAAGATACTATTCAATGTATGTGTTTGAGTATGAATCTCTTTTTAGCGATATTCCATTGGAACTTATTGTAGAAACAAGCTTTTATCAAGAAGTTTATCCGGTTGAGGTGCAGGAGGTAAATAGCTTTGTTGGTAATTTTTGTGTAGAGCATAAAGTAGAATTGCCGATACCTTTCGAGGCCACAACTGTTAAGATGCAGGTTCAATCTTTGGAACGAACTTTTATAGATAAAGTATTTGCAGTATGCGATTATCGTTTGCAGAATATGCAGGATAGGGATTCGAGGCATCTTTATGATATCGCAAAACTGTTGCCGAAGATTAAATTTACATCTGAGCTAGATGCTCTTATAGATGATGTTCGAGATGATAGGATGAAATCAAAGAATAATCCTGCGGCGCAGTTGGGACATGACATACCTGAAATGCTTAAAGAAATTATCAGTAGTCGTTTTTATGAAGCTGATTACAATAATATTACCAAAAAGCTTTTGTATGAGGATGTAAGTTATGAGGAAGCTGTTTCAAACGGGATTGCTATTGTGGCGGATATGGATATATTTAAGTATAAGAGCTGAAAGAGAGACTTATTAGGGGGGGATAAGATGCCGGAGAATATAGAGGTTTTTACCCAGAATAGTATAAGGATACGGAGCGAACGTGGCACGATCTATGTGGATCCTTTTCACATGAAGGAGGAGCCGCATGATGCGGATTATGTTCTGATCACGCATTCGCATTACGATCATTTTTCGATTGAGGATATTAGGAAGGTGGCAGGGGCGCAGACGTTGCTTGTTGTTCCTGAGAGGATGGAGGATGACGCGGGTGAGCTTCGCCCTGATGTAAAAGATATTGTGACGGTTAAGCCTGGGATTTTCAAAGAGGTAAACGGTCTTGAAATGGAGACGGTTCCTGCTTACAACACGATCAAGCCGTTTCATCCAAGGCGTGCTGAGTGGGTCGGCTATATCCTGAGGGTTAACGGGAAGCGCATTTACGTTGCGGGAGATACAGGAGCTACGAAGGAGGCGAGGCAGGTGAAGTGCGATATAGCTCTTTTGCCCATTGGAGGAACGTTCACAATGGATGCCAGGAGAGCTGCGGAGCTTGCGAATACGATCAAGCCGGAGTATGCTATCCCCGTCCATTATGGCAGTTTTGTCGGGAAAAAGAGTGACGGGCAGACTTTTGCTTCGCTTGTAAAGGAGCCGGTGAAGGTTTTGGAGAAGATTCAGTATTTTGAGTAAAAGGATGAGATTTTCTTGCGTATAATTTGATATGAGAGCGTGTATCGGTAATAAATTTACGGTATAATGAATATATGGATGCCAACATTGAATATGCAATGTTATATCTGGAACTGAATCTTTTTTCTCTGATCCTGATATGGATAATTCTTCGGAAAACTCAGGGGTTGTCCAAGATGGAGGCGCAGAGAAATTTTGTTATGTCCATTATTTCCGAGATGGTTTTCTTTGTTTCTGACACGTGGTTTTTGATGGTGTTTACGAATGTCATCCCAGGCGATGGATGGATTCTTATTGCCTGTAAGTCGGTCTATTTTTTCGCTACATCCAGCATGTGTTTCTTCTGGTTTCTATATTTTGAGCATATACGCGAGACGAGTTTTGTTAAGGATATGCGGAAGGTTAGGCTTTCGTCTGTGCTTATGGTGATCATGGGTGTTTTGCTGATAGGAAATCTTTTTGGCAAATATCTGTTTTATCTAGGTGATGATGGAACATATCACAGAGGTCCCTTGTTTATTCTTAACTATGTCTTTTCGTATGCATACGTTGTGCTGGCGTGGATCAGGATTATTATAAATATCATCAAAAAAGATACCAAGAAGAATAGGAAACAGCTGGTTAGGCTGGCTCTTTTACCTGTTGCGCCGGGTGTTGCGGGAATAATACAGTTTGTCCATCCGAGATTGCCTGTGGCCTGCGTGGCTATGTCTTTGGCGACGCTGATTCTGTATCTTGTGTGGGTGGATGAGCTTATTTCTCTTGATCCGCTTACGGGGCTTAACAACAGGAAGCAGCTCAATCTGTCATTTGAGCAGATTAAGAGGGGGAAGAGTGATCAGGAAAAGATCTTTCTCCTTTTGGCGGACGCTAATCATTTCAAATCCATCAATGACACTTACGGGCATCTTCAGGGGGACAATGCGCTTAAACTGATTGCCAAGGCGCTGCGGGAAGGTTGCAAGGCAGTAGGGCGCAGGGGTATCATTGCAAGGTATGGCGGCGATGAATTCGTTATTCTGTTGTCTTCGGAAGGCAGTGCTTCGAACGAGGAACTTAAGAACGCCATAAATACAAGGCTCGCTGAGCTTGTGAAAGAGGAGAAACTTCCGTTTGAGCTGACAGTCAGTATCGGCATTGCGAAGCTTGAAGAGGCGGATTCGCTTAAGAGCCTTATAGTTAAGGCGGATGCGGCTATGTATAATGAAAAAAGAGAACGAGGTACGGGGAGATAGAGGAGAATGAGGAGATAAATATGGATTCTATTTTGATTAAAGACACTACAAGAGAAGAAAGGGAGCGCATTGTTGCTGAATCGATCGGTAATATCGATGGCAGTTGTGACGGCTGCAGCGCGGGGGTGATCGAGATGTATCAGCCATACATAGATGGCGTTAAGGAAATCCGCGAGATCAATATGGAGTTTAGGGCGCACTATGAGTCGGGAATTGATGGACCGGTGAAGAAGGAATGCGGGTATAAGATGTGATTGGGCGCGGGGGTATGGGCACGGGCTAAGGAAGGATTACGGGAATAGGATGTGATAAAGTGCGGGGGTATGGGCACGGGTTAGAGTTTCGATGTGCTATACTCCGCAATAGCTTTCCTGTTTTAGGATGATTTCATCAGCATAGTGATCAAGCATAATTTTCTGCCAGTTTTTTGTTGTGACCTTTTCGCCTTTTTCTAAAGGATAACATGTGTCGCTGATTGCGGTTATGGGGCGGCCGTTCGCTTCAGACGTACAATTTTTCTTATAAACTCTTAGATATTTTTGACCAATATCGTCTTTAAGGATACTTATGTCTGTATCGGAATACTCAAAAGAAAGGCTTTCAGGGTCAATATGAGTCTTTTCTATAGTTTTTACGATTCTATATTTGGAAGCAATTTTCTCCGACTTTTTATGGAAAAAAATCATAATATTTCTCCGCCAATCTGATTAAATAATATGGACCTATTAGCAAATGAGGGGGGAGCTAATAGGTCCTTGAGTTCTATATGGCATATAAACCAGTACAAGAACTTATGGGGGCTTATATATTTCATGGAAAGAAAAAATATATAAGTCTAAAATTGGGTATTCGTACAACAAAATAACGTTAACATATTCTTAAAAGAAAATCAATATAAATGTTATTTGAAATATTATTTTTTTAGGATGGTGTTATGTGGGAATAACTACGTGGAAGTCGTGGAATGCAACGTTTATCAGTGCTGCGTGTGAGAGTTGGAGAGGGGGGATGGGCGTTAAAATAACATTGAGAAAGATTTTTTTATATGGCAGAATGTTAATGAGAGATTAAAAAGATTCATTGGGGAGTAATTCTGTTTATAGAAAAAACGGTGGGATTTGGAAGGTGAGTAAAACATGAAGAAAAGTGATATTTTAAAACAAGTAAGAATCCTCATGCATATTACATGTACAAAAGGCTTTGCGAGACATAAGAAAGCTGTAGATGATTTTTTTGACAAATCAACTTATTATGACATGTGCACTAAAATTGATTTTCGAGATGATGGATCAGCCGAGCTGTATACGCATGAGCGTGGGAAGAAGATTGTATCGTATGTTACCGATGACGAAAAGGTAGTTGTTTTCGAGATTCTCAGTAATCTTATTTGGGGAGATGCGTATGAGATGTATGAATGTAATGAGCAAGAGTATTGCGACAGGTCTTTTGAACTGATTGGCGAACCGTATAATACATGGCACAAACGAGGAATTACTATTTTTAACTTGGGTGATATAGGCGATTGCCATAAAGACATCGGCTGAAAATGCCTTTATTGGGTTATTTTCTGGAATTTATACGAACAAAAAGAGTTATATTGCGAAAGGTCGAGATTTTTGTCAGGGGTTAGCGGAATCAATTATGCTCAAAGAAGTGATGTTTCGCTTGGCTATTACTTTTATATGTTCTTGTTCTTTATGATCGTATTTGGCATGGCACTTAAGAACGCCGACGGAAAAGAGTCGGGACTTGGTGTTGTTCTGCCGCTCCTTACTTTTATAACGGTTGCACAGACGATCAACAGTTGTAAATCTTACAGAGATTACAATGATTTTGCTTTGTCAAAAGAACAGGTTTATTCGATCGGACAAGATATCTTAGATCAGTATTTTGCGGCAGATAAGAGCGGAACAGAAACTATGGAGTTGCATGTTTTGGCCAATGAAGAAAGAGACAATACCTGGCCGTATACATTCTATGTAGGAGATGCGATTTCGGATTCTTTATCAAGGCACGGAGTTATAAGTAAATTCATCAAGTGTACGGTGATCTATGATAGACAGAAGGATGAAGAATTTAAAGTGGGATTTTGAAGTGGCGTATATTTTTAGGGGCGGCTATTGTAGCTGCTCCTATTTTTGTTATAATTTTTATGAGTTTTAACGAACAGGAGGAGAGCTTATGAACACGGCAGATAAACTTGAGATACTTTTGGAAAAAGCAAAGAGTGATTCGGCTCTTAAGCAGAATCTTCTTGATACGAGAAATGAGGCAGATCCGCTTGCGGCTTTTTGTAAGGTGGCAGCAGGCGCAGGTGTGGAGCTTACCGTTATGGATATAGTCAACCAGGGTGAGGAGTTCTATGCGGAGATTAAGCGCAGTACCAACGGTGGCGGAGAGAATTCACCGGATCTTGATTTTCAGAACGATGAGTATTCTATATTTATGATGAGACTTTCTGATCTGTGATATGGAGAATTTTTGGGAGTAGCTATTGTTGCTGCTCCCATTTTTGTTATAATGCTATATCAGATAGAGAAAAAATGAGATAAAAAAATGTGTTAGGAAAGAAAAAACGCAATGAAAGAAATATCACTTAACGACCTTCGTAAACTTCCGGAGGGTTCATACAGGCTTATAGATGTGCGCGATGAGGCGCTTGCTTCGTACGGCATGCTTCCGGGCGCGATTCATATCGATATGGAAGAGCTGGAAAAAGAAGATAGCGCGGCAATCGGCGATATTCCACAGGATAAGACTATTATTCTTTACTGCCAGATAGGTAAAAAGACTAGGGAAGCAGAAGAGCTTCCGGCTCTTAACGGGCGCGAGTATTACGGTCTTGAAGGCGGATATATGGGATATCTTCAGGACGAACTTGCTCATATGGAAGAAGGCGGCGAGAAGCAGAAGAAAGCTGAGATGAGTATCAGGAAGAAATACCATAAGCAGCTCTTTTCCAGATTCGCGAAGGCGTGCAAGACTTACAAGCTAATAAATGAAGGAGACCATATTGCGGTATGTATCTCGGGCGGCAAAGATTCTATGCTGATGGCAAAGCTCTTTCAGGAGATTCAGACGCACAGGCAGGTGAAGTTCGACGTGACTTTTCTTGTCATGGATCCCGGATACAACAAAGAGAACAGGCAGCTTATCGAAAGTAACGCCAAGGCGCTTGGCATACCGATCACGATTTTCGAGAGTAACATATTTGACTCCGTCGACAATATAGAAAAGAGCCCTTGCTATATCTGTGCTAGAATGCGCAGAGGCTTTTTGTACAGCAAGGCAAAAGAGCTTGGATGCAATAAGATCGCTCTAGGCCACCACTACGATGATGTTATCGAGACTATTCTCATGGGAATGCTTCAGGGCGGACAGATCCAGACAATGATGCCAAAGCTCCACAGCACTAACTTTGAAGGTATGGAACTTATAAGGCCTATGTATTTTATCCGTGAGAGTGATATCTGTGCATGGAGAGATTACAACGAGCTTCATTTCCTTCAGTGTGCATGCCACTTTACAGAGACGTGTTCGACCTGCCATACGGACGGAACTACATCGTCAAAGAGGCTTGAGACCAAGAAACTTATCGAAAGGCTCAAGAAAGACAATCCTTTCGTTGAGTCAAATATCTTCAGAAGTGTCGAGAATGTGCAGCTTAATACTATCATCGAGTACAAAAAGGACGGCGTAAGGCATAACTTCCTCGATGAATATTAATATTTTGCAATATAAACAATATCGGAAAAATTAACTAATGCGATAAGGTAATGATATATGAATACAGCTTTTATAACCGGAGCAACCTCAGGACTTGGCGCCGAGTTTGCGCGTAGATATGCAAAAGAAGGATACAGACTTATTCTCACAGGAAGAAGAACGCAGCGTTTAAATGCCATGAAAAATGAGCTTGGCGTGGAGTGCCGGATTATTAAGGCGGACGTTTCGGATGAGACTAAGTGCAAGGAACTCCTTGATGATATAGCGGATGAAGAGATAGATGTATTCATCAACAACGCGGGTTTTGGCACAGCAGGAAGTTTTCTTGAGACTGATCTTGAAAAAGAAATTTCAATTGTAAAGGTAAATGACATTGCAATGCACATTTTATTCAAAGGCGTGCTTGTAAAGATGCATAAACAGGGGCATGGGACGATTCTAAATGTCGCATCGTCGGCAGGTCTTTTGCCTGCGGGGCCTTATATGGCAACCTATTACGCATCAAAGGCCTATGTCACATCTTTAACCAAAGCTGTTGCGCGTGAACTTAAAGAAATCGGCAGCAGCGTATATGTCGCATGCCTTTGCCCGGGGCCTGTAGATACCGAGTTTAACATGAATGCGGATGTTGTTTTTTCTCTTAAAGGTATTACGGCGGAAAAATGTGTTGATGAGTGCCTAAAGGGCATGAGAAGAAAGAAAACGGTTATCATACCGACACTCAGGATGAAGGTCGCACTCTACGGAAGCAGGTTTGTTCCTCAGAGTTTTGTAATCAAGATGACCGCAGGACAGCAGAAGAAAAAGACGAGATGATATGAAAAAGTACACTGTTTAAGCAGGATATATGGCTTGGACAGTGTGCTTTTTTATTTGAAAGAGTCGCTCGTGCGAAAGCATTTTGCAAATGACTCTTTGATTTCTTTTAAATCATACTTGACAGTCGTAATATTATACGCTATATAATATTGTATCAAAACAAAACAAGAGAGGTGAGTGCATGACATATCAATTAACAGCCCCCTTACTTGATGCTTGCGTTCTGGGAATAGTCCGAAGTGAAGATTCGTACGGATATACTCTGACACAAAAAGTCAGGCAGGTTGTTGATATATCTGAATCAACGCTGTATCCGGTGCTTAGGCGTTTGCAGAAGTCGGACTACCTGAGAACATATGATGCACCTTTTCAGGGGAGAAATCGGCGGTATTACGCGATAACAGATGAGGGCAGAAATATGCTCGAATTTTATGAGAATGAATGGAATGAATATAAGGAGAAAATCGATGGCCTTATCAAGGGGACAGGATTAGAGCCGTCGGAGGGAGCAATGGAGGAAAAAGAGTTATGAACAAAGAACAGTTTTTGAGGGAACTGAATACAAAGTTAAAGTACCTTCCTGAGACAGACAGGAATGATGCGATTCGTTTTTATGACGAATATATTTCGGAGATGGAACTCTCAGATGAGGAGGATGTTACGACTAAGCTCGGAACACCAAAAGAAGTTGCATCGGATATCATAAGTCAGTGTACTCAGAAACATATTGATAATGAGAAAGAACAGAAGACTGTTAAAGGTGGTGCCACAACAATCTGGCTTGTTATTCTTGGAATACTGTCGCTTCCGTTATCTCTACCGCTTGCGATTTTTGCGCTTACATTAATTTTTGTATTTATAGTTCTTTTTTTAGTAATGATTGTTGTTGCATTTGCAGGAGCAATTGCGATCCCGTATGCGCTATTTGTTCACGGGGTGGCGCAAAAAATATTTACATTGGGATACGGCCTTGTGTCCCTTGGTGGTGGTATCTTAATGGCGTATGCTTTGTTGGCTGTTTTGAAAAAGATATTTAGAGCGATGACTAAGAAAAAGAGAGTGAGGAGCATATATGAATAGAAAAACATTACTTATCGCAACGTGTGCGCTTATTGTTGTCGGGGCAATGGCTGTGAAAATTTCAATCGGGATGGGAGCGATTCCGGTTGTGAAGATTGGCGGAGAAAGCGTAGAAGAAAGCCAAAATATGGTACGTGGTAATATAGACATAAGTGAATTTGATACTCTTACGATTGATGCGAGTACGGTAGATGTGCGTATTTTGGAAGGAGACGCGTACAAACTTGAGTATAATGTAAAAGAAAAATATGTTCCGGAGGTCAGTCAGGACGGTAAGAATTTGACTGTAAAACAACCTTCTCTTAAAGCAGAAATAGTATTTTTTGATATGGATTTAACAGCGTGTAAGGAAGAATCAAGTTATACCATTACGGTACCTAAAGATACTGCACCTATAAATGTTGATGTTAAAGCTTCCACGGACGACGTTGTAATTGACGGTGTTGATGTGAATGGAAAGGTTGTTTCGGATACGGATAGCATTACATTAAGTAATGTGTCCTCAAGCGATCTTTATGTAAAGAGCTCCACGGGAAAGATAAAGCTTGATTATTCTGAGTTTGACAAGCTTGAGCTTGAATCGTCCACTGATGACATAATCGTTGAGAATTGTACTATTAATGATCTCGCTGCAGATTCATCAAGCGATAAGATCACACTTAATAATGTCAAGTTAAATACTGCAAATCTTAAAGCACTTGATGACATTGTTATTGATATAGTGGGACAAAATGATTATTCATTGGATCTGACATCATCTACAGGAGAAGATATCATTGTTGAAGGAAATACGACGGAAGGCTCTTTTAAGTCAGACAACGGGAGCGGTAAGAGTATAACTGCTAAGTCAAGTACAGGAGAAATCAAGGTTTCTTTTGCAAATAAGTAATCATCGTTATTTGAGCGGTACAATATGTACCGCTTTGTTTATGTATAATAAAGAAAAAAGTAATAATTTGTTCGAGAAATACTATGTTATCTTCATTGACAGCGCTGTATCATATTGTATATGATATTTTGGATAATCATAGAAGGAGAGATACGATGCAGACCGAAGTAATGGAAAAATGTGACAGACTTGTAGAGAACAGAAACATTATTTACAAGGGGTTTATGTTGGAAGACAGCCTTATGCAGATATTGGCGGCATTGTCGTTTATTGATCGTGGAGAGACGGCAGATGTTAAGGCTATAAAGAGATGCAGAAAAATTTTACGTAAGAAACACAGCGCGTTTTCATATCTTCGCGGAAACAACGAACTTTTTATTTCAACAAAGATGGCTCTTTCCGAAGATCCTGAGAAGTATCTTGATGATGTTACAGAAATATATGAGAAACTTCAAAAAGGTAAATTTCTTGGATCTACATACAGAGTTTTATCTGCGGTTATCATCTGCGATTCCGGTAAGGCAGATGATTCGGATAAGGTAATAGAGAAGACGGAAGCGCTTTTGGACGGAATGAAAGCAGCACATCCTTTTCTTACAAATGATGAAGATACATGTCTTGCGGTTTTGCTTGCAATGACAGAAAAGAGCACGGAAAATATTTTGAGCGAACTTGAATCGACATATCTTGAGATAAAGAATGATTTCATGCTTTACAACAATTCGGCATATTCTCTTTGCCAGGTGCTTACAACTCTTGACGGTGCGTATAAGAAGAAATGCGAGAAGACAATCGCGCTTTTTGATGCATTTAAGGAAGCCGGAACCAAGTACGGCAAGGAATATGAGCTTGCGTCACTTGCTCTTTTGACAGATATTCCTATGGATGCAAAAGATATTGTTGCCGAAGTTATCGGAACTGCTGAATATCTCAGAACGAAAAAAGGATTCACATTCTGGTATATGACAAAGCAGACAAGACTTATGTTTGCGGCGATGCTCGTATCCGAGAGCTATCTGGACAATTCCGCTACAGCCGATGCATCAGTGATCAGCAGTACCGTTGCAAGAGTTATTGCCCAGCAGGCAGCGATGTTTGTGATCATTGCCACATCTTCAGCGGCATCGATTGCATCTTCATCATCGAATTAAAAATCGAATTAAACATACGAAAGAAACAGAATAGAAAGATAAAAGAAAATCGGGAAGGATGTTTATCACATCTTTCCCGATATTTTTATTCATAAAATCAATTTGCAACAGCAAGCAATTTCTCAAATTCTTTTGTTTCAAGGGGCTTAGAGAAGTAATAGCCCTGAATCATGTCGCAGCCTGCGTTCTTTAAAAGGAAATACTGCTTTGCATTCTCAACACCCTCAGCGATAACTGTAAGATCGAGGAGCTTCGCCATCTCAAGAATACATCCGAGAAGATTTTTACCCCTGTTGTTCTCAGCAATATCTTTTATAAACTCGATATCGAGCTTAAGTGCATCGAGTGGAAGAGTAGTAAGCATATTTATTGATGAATAACCTTTTCCGAAGTCATCCATTTCAACCATAAATCCGGCTTTCTGGAGCTTTTTTACAACAGATACGATGTGATCCACATTATCCGTATAAGCTGTCTCTGTGATCTCCAGGTGGATGTCTGAAGGGCTAATTTCGTTTTCTTCGATTGTCTTTTGAAGGAAATCGATAATATCGGGATCGAATATGTCAACTCTTGATACGTTTACGGAAACAGGAATGGAGTAGCCAAATTCTTTTTTCCATTTACGAACCTGAGCGGCAGCCTCTCTCCAAACATATCTGTCGAGCTGTCTGATAAGACCGTTCTCTTCAAGCAAAGGAATGAAGAAATCAGGCTTAACAAGACCGAATTCAGGATGTTTCCATCTGATAAGAACTTCAGCACTGGCAAGCTTGGGAGTTTTACCGTGTACATTGTACTTGGGCTGGAAAACCAATTTGAACTGGTGCTCGGAAAACGCTTTGCTTATACCATCAAGAAGCCTTGCTTCAAACATTTCTTTTTCATGCATCTTGGCATCATATACTTCATAAGAAGTAGAGTGCCTAACTTTAGAAATGGAGTTGCAGGCCTGAATAGCACGATCAAAACGCTGTTCAAGAGTAGCCTCTCTTGTTATGTCCGGATATATTCCTATTCTAACGCGAATGTCCGGAGTTTTTAGCATAAGCGCAAGCTTATCGGAAATTTGATGTACAAGAAAATCGTAATTATCCTGATGCTTTATATATATATAGAATTTATCCGCATCATATCTGCATGCGATTCCGCCATGTTCCTTTGCAGTTTGAGATACACAATCACCTATTGCACACAAAACCTTATCTCCGAAGCTTCTACCATAAAGCTCATTTATAAGGTGGAACTTGTTATAGTTCAGTACAATTGCATCAACACCTTCGAATGGATGCTTTCTGTCGTAATCATATGCCTGAATAAAAAACTGCTCTTTGGAACAAAGACCTGTCAACGGATCGACAGTTGGAATATTGATTAGATCGCCATATGATGTCATACCGATGCTAACCGACTCTACAGAAGATCTTGGCGATATGTCCATAAAGTTATTTTCCTCGCTCCCTTTTGCGTTATTATGTAATACTAGTTAGTTTAATTAATTATACATACAAATTACCAAAAAAACACAAAGTTCGCAAAAAAAACACAATTTTATCACAATTTCTTTTTTGCCCGTCGTTAAGCTAAAAACTCCAGTTCCAGGTTTTATCTGGGGTTGAGGCGTATTTGATGCTATCTGCCACAATTAAAAAAATATTTTTTTTAATATGATATAAACTTGCTTTTTATCGTTGTTTTAGTTTATAAAATTATGTATATTTAATAGATACAATCAAATAGTTTTTTGTTTTTTGAAGGTGAAATACGATATACATGAAGAAGAAACCATATGGAGGAATAAACGATATTCCAAAATATCTTCTGGAACAATATGGGGACAGAGGCAGGATGATACGTCAGGGGCCGCCTGTTCCGATGGATACGAAATCAATGGAAGCCATAAGCGGCAGGCGGACGAGGAACTGTTCCGTGGTTGCCGTTGCAAGGATCATAGATTATTACAGACGACGAAATAAGATCACATCTATTCCCGAAGATATAAAGCACATATATAAGGATGTTGAAGAGATAGCAGAGAGCTACGGATATACCGATAAGATAGGAACGTTTCCTTTTTTTATCTCAGGAATTGCTAAGGAGGCTTTCGCAAGATACGGCGTGAAGGTCAAGTGCAGAGGCATTTATATATGGAGCTTTGAGAAACAGGTAGTCAGAGAGATCTGCGCGGGGAGGCCTGTAATAATGAATATAGCCAGAGGTTTTTACAAAGATCATACGGTAGTTGTCTCAGGTTACAACATCTGGCAGGTTGGGGAAAAAACATATCCCATGGTCCGCGTGATAGACGGATGGAAGAGCGGCTATCACTATATTGATTATGAAGCGTTCGCAAAAGATATAAGGCAATCAATATTCGGATCGTTTAATACAATAAAGGTAATACAATAGAAGTTGAGGTTTAAAGTAGTGAAAAAGAAAAAAATCGCATTTGCGGTAATCATAGCGGTAGTACTTGTTTCGGTTTTGGCTGTTGTCTTCGTAAAAAAAGGCGCTCCCAAGACAGAGAATGCGTCAAGGAGAGATGGCGCGGCAGTTTCAGGCGGAGGCGATGAAGACCTTCTGCTTGTAGGCGGCGATCCGGATGCGCAGTTTGGAGCAACCAAAGGCCCCGATGCTGTGCAGAAGCCTGCGGAGACAGTTGTGGGCGATGTTTCAAACAGCCCTGTTTCCGATAAAGTCGAGGAAGTCAGAACAATGACCATTTCCGAGGCAGTTGTTATAGACGCGGGCGACCGTGATGCTTTCTATAATGATGCTGAGTACAAAGATGTTGTGCCTACCGATGCAGATTCTTTTGCCGGTGATGCCGATGAAACGAAACTTGCAGAGATACCTGCAAAGTATGATTCAAGAAATGTTGATGGAAAATCGTACGTTACGGGAGTCAGAGACCAGGGATATTCGTATCTTTGCTGGGCTTTTGCTTCTGCGGGTGCTGTTGAGTGCGATATTTTAAAGCATTATCCCGAATATAAATCTTTGGATCTTGATCTGTCCGAGAAACATCTTGCTTATTACAATGTTCACAAGGCTGCAGGTTCTCATGGCGGAAATATTGATGATGATTACAGGGAACTTGTAAATAGTGAGAACGAAGAGGGGGCTTGGGTTGTTGATAACGACACGGGCTATATTGCCATGGGCGGAGTTACAAACTATTGTATAAGCCTTCTTACAGCATGGAAGGGACCTGTTTTTGATAAGGGAACGGATTCTTTTAAGAGTATCTACGGAAGCAAGTATATCTTTAATGATAATAAGGATAAGCCGTCTGAAGCGTATGCGTCAGAGTTTCATGTTCAGGATGTAAGCCAGGTTTGCGGAAACTATGACAACAACATGCTTATCAAGCAGATGGTAATGGAACACGGCGGAGCAACTATCGGAGTTAATTCCGACGAGAAGTTCTGGAACAAGAATCACGGAAATCTTTATTCTCATTTTAATGGAGAGCTTCCTCCTACGGCCAATCATGAGGTCCTTATAATAGGATGGGACGATGATTACAGCGCATCTAATTTTTCTTCAAGTCCGAAGGAAAACGGTGCATGGCTTTGCAAGAACAGCTGGGGAGATAAGGCCGGTTCCGACGGATTCTTTTATCTGTCATATTATGATGAGACCGCTGCCGTAAGTAACGCTGCTGCGTACAGTGCTAAGGCCAAAGGCGATGAACGATATTATGATAACAATTATCAGGTGGGCGGATTCATCACAAACGAGGTCAGCGCGCTTGAAGATACCAAGAATACGGTAACAGCCTACACTGAATCTTCCAATCCTTACGGCGTACTGTACACTGCAATCGGCGATGAGGAACTTGATGCGATCGGACTTATGAGCCTTGATTCATACAGACAGTACGAGGTGAGCATTTATCTTAATCCTACAGAGGGTGATGATGAGCTTAGCTTAAAAGATCTCGGAAAGCCTGTCTTTACTCAGAAGATTTCTTCTGTGAGCGGAGGTTTCCATACATACGATCTTGATGAAAAAATAAATCTTAAAGCAGGGGACAATTTCTTTATCCTCATAAAGCCTCATACTCCGGGCAAGCTTGCGTTTGAGACTGCGGGCGATATTACTTATGAAAAGAACTACGACGAGTGGAACAACCTTACGGGAAATATCCACAACAGTAATTCTGCGAGCGGCAAGAGTTATTATATTTCGGATGACGGAAAATCATTGAATTGCCAGAAGGATAAAGACTTCTTTATCAAGGCATATACCAAAAATAAGTAACTGTGTATGTTTATGAGAACATACTTTTGAAAATGGCGAAGGAATATGGTATATTGTGTTAAAAGAATTAGAAAGGCACAATATATATGGCTATTAAAGATAAGCAACCTGAACAGATAGGTACAACAGATAAGCTCAAGGCATTTAAGGCGCTTAAGGATGCGGGATATAGAACAGAATTCAGTGCCAGCGGTGTTCCCACAGTTATCTGCAAAAGCGCTGAGGATATCAGCAAGGAACTTAAGGATATCAAGAAGTTGTTAAAAGAACTCAGATATAACGGAAGTTTCGGATTAAGAGGACCCAGAAAGAGCGATCAGCTTGCGCAGGAGACTGCAGAGGCTGAGGAGAAGAAAGAACTGACGGCTTAAAGGAAAAGCAAACTTCGACAAACCAACTTCACAAATAAAAAAACCACCTCGTTAGAAGGTGGTTTATTTTTGGGAGGAGGGGTCGACCGGTGGGGAGCCAATCGACCCAGTATGAAAAAAGTTTTGTTGGGGGAGTCAGAAGTTATTCTTCTGATAGTATATATAGTAAATTCAAAATTTGGACAAATTATGGACAAATTATAAATTTAAAATAAAGAAAGTCGAAATAATAAATAATTAATATACGGAATATTGTAAATTATTATTTGCTTTATGATATAGCGAAATAATGTATAATTAATGATGATTAAGAGTTTTTTGTGAGGAAGGTGTATATGGACAGGTTTGATGCAAGAGATTCGGGACTTATAATTAGTCCGTTGACAACGGGGGATTGCGCAGCAGCGGCGGCAAGAGCGGCAGCGGCGAGTCTTTTGTTTAAATTTGACTATGAATATGTGACGATACAGCATGAAGGGAATACCAGAACTATCGAGGTTTATAAAGATGCTGACAAATGCACACGTAATGAGGCCCATTTCTATGCGGTAATGGAAGGCGGCATGGCACCTGATATCAGGGAAAAAGCTGATATACACGTAAGTGTTTCGAAGGTGACCGATTTTAGAAAAGTTGACAGCAGGGCATTTATGGATGTCAGATACGGCAATCTTTTCCTTTATGCGGGCGAGGGTATCGGAATAGCGTCTGTCGACGCACCTCCTGCAAGAAAAGGTCAGGCTAGTATCGAAAAAGATGCAAGAAAGCTTATTTTTGATGCGGTTGCGGGTGTGTGCGAAATTTCGGATGGAGCACAGCCTCTTTTAATAACAGTAAGTTGTCCCGAAGGAATGATGATAGCTGCAAAGCAAAACAATGCGCTTAGCGCGTTTATGGGCGGTATCGGTATCATGGGAAATTATGGAACCATATCGAGCGTTCATCAGAGGGACATTGCAGGTTCTATTGAGAATCAGATCCGTGAACAGATCGAGATGGGAGTTAAGAGTATTCTTGTTTCTCCCGGAGATTACTGTGCGGACAAGATATATGAAGGAATACACGTATCGCTTAAGACTGCGATAAATTGTTTCAATTTTCCCGGAAGTGCCATAGATGCGGCATGCGAAGCGGGAGTAGAAAATCTTCTTCTAGTAGGAAATGTTGGAAAGCTTGTGAAAATGGCTGCTGGTATCATGAATACCAATTCTTATGCATCTGACGGAAGAAGAGAAATCTTTGCCGCTCATACGGCGATTGTCGGAGGCACATCAAGCCAGGTTAGGACGGTTATGGGATGCACCACATGTGATGAGATTTTGGCGCTTCTTAATACCTGGGGCCTTCGAGACAGAGTAATGGCAAGCATAATGGCTAAGATAAACGAAGCTGTTGCAAGACGTTGCAACGGCAGGATAAGGTTCGGAGTAGCTCTTTTCTCTGAGGAATTCGGGCTTTTAGGTGCGACGGCCGACACAAGGAATGTTCTTGTAAAGGTTTCGCAGGAGCAATATGCATTGTCACTTAAGTTAAAATAGAGTATCATATTTTTTATCCAAAAATAATTAGAGGTTTAGGAGAAATACACTGATGAGCAAGATTATTTTGACCGGAGATCGCCCGACAGGTAAGCTTCACGTAGGACACTATGTGGGATCACTTAGAAGAAGAGTTGAACTTCAGAACTCCGGCGAATTTGACAAGATTTTTATTATGATAGCGGATGCTCAGGCACTTACAGATAACGCCGACAATCCGGAAAAAGTACGTCAGAATATTATAGAGGTTGCGCTGGATTACCTTTCTGTGGGACTTGATCCTGCAAAGTCAAATCTTTTCATCCAGTCACAGATACCGGAGCTTACAGAGCTTTCATTTTATTACATGAACCTCGTTACCGTATCAAGACTTCAGAGAAATCCTACGGTTAAGACCGAACTTCAGATGAGGAATTTCGGAACAAGTATTCCTGTTGGATTCTTTACATATCCTATCAGCCAGGCTGCTGATATTACTGCGTTTAAGGCAACGGTTGTTCCTGTTGGAGAAGACCAGGAGCCTATGATCGAGCAGTGCAAAGAGATTGTAAGAAAGTTTAATTCAACATACGGAGAAGCTTTGGTTGAGCCTGAGATTCTTTTGCCCGATAATGCTGCATGTCTGCGTCTTCCCGGCATAGACGGAAAGGCAAAGATGAGTAAGTCGCTCGGAAACTGCATTTATCTTTCTGAGGAGCCCGATTCTATCAAGAAGAAGGTTATGAGCATGTTTACGGATCCCAATCATTTGAGAGTGGAAGATCCCGGACAGGTTGAAGGAAATCCTGTATTTATCTATCTTGATGCATTTGCCAAGGATGAGCACTTTGCTGAGTTCCTTCCTGAGTACAACAATCTTCAGGAGCTCAAGGATCATTATTCAAGAGGCGGACTTGGCGACGTTAAGGTTAAGAAGTTCCTCAACAATGTACTTCAGGCAGAGCTTGAGCCTATTCGCAACAGGAGAAAAGAATTCCAGAAGGATATCCCTTATGTTTATGATGTTCTCAGAAAGGGCAGTGAGATTGCAAAAGAGACTGCTGCCAAGACTCTTGAGGACGTAAAGAGCGCAATGAGAATCAATTATTTTGATGACAAAGAACTTATTGCTATGCAATCTGCAAAGTATGAGGAGATTGGTGACTGATGAAAAATATCCTGTTTATTGCATCTGAAGGAGTACCTTTTATCAAGACCGGCGGACTTGCCGATGTTGTAGGCTCTTTGCCTAAGAATATCGACAGGCGATACTTTGATGTTCGCGTTATTTTGCCGCTCTATAAGTGTATAAGCCAGCAGATGAAGGATAGGATGGAATATGTCTCCAACTTCTATATGGATTTCCATTGGAAGAACGAGTATGTGGGCATATTCAGGTCAGAGGTTGACGGGATAAAATATTATTTCGTCGACAATGAGTTTTATTTCAACGGAATGAAACCTTACAGTGACGACACTGTTTTTGAGATTGAGAAGTACGCATTCTTTTCGAAGGCTGCGCTCTCAATCCTTCCGGTCATCGATTTCAGACCGGATATTATTCATTGCCATGACTGGCAGACGGGGCTTGTTCCCGTTTATCTCAAAGAGAGATTTCAGGGAAGTGAGTTCTACAGGGGAATCAAGGCTATTATGACGATCCATAATCTTAAGTTCCAGGGAAAATGGGACATTAAGACGGTTCGTGATATTACAGGCCTTCCCGATTATTATTTCACTCCCGATAAGCTCGGACTCTTTAAGGACGCCGATCTTCTTAAAGGCGGTATTGTTTATTCCGATGCCATCACTACGGTTAGTAATGCGTATGCCGAAGAAATCAAGACGGAGTTCTACGGTGAGAATCTTGACGGGCTTTTAAGGGCGCGCGCAGGAGATCTTCGCGGCATTGTAAACGGAATAGACTATGATGAATTCAATCCCGAGACGGATGAATTTATTCCATACAGATATAATTCGATCAATTTCCGCAAAGAGAAGTACAAGAATAAGAAAGAGCTTCAAAAAGAGCTCGGACTTAAGGCAGATGAAAAGTGCATGATGATCGGTATCGTTTCAAGACTTACCGACCAGAAGGGCTTTGATCTTATTAACTGTGTTCTTGACGAACTCTGTCAGGATGCAGTTGAGCTCGTTGTTCTGGGAACGGGAGATGAGCAGTACGAGAATTCGTTCCGTCATTTTGACTGGAAGTATGATGACAAGGTTTCTGCAAATATTTACTATTCTGAGCCGATGTCTCACAAGATCTATGCTGCTTGTGATGCATTCCTTATGCCGTCACTTTTTGAGCCCTGCGGACTTTCACAGCTCATGGCTCTCAGATACGGAACCATTCCCATTGTAAGACAGACAGGCGGACTTATTGATACGGTCGAGCCTTATAACAAATTCGAGGGAACGGGCACAGGATTTGGTTTCCTTAATTACAACGCCCATGAGATGCTTGCCACGATCCGTGAAGCGGAGAGCGTATTCTACGACGGAAAGCGCGAGTGGAACAAGATGATCGACCGTGCAATGGCTGTTGATTTCTCATGGAAGGTTTCAGCGGAAAAATATCAGGAGATGTACGATTGGCTCAGGCCATGATTTATAGTTATGAGTGAAGATTCAAAAAAAAATTTATTTAAGCAGGCGGGCATATTGGCAATCGCCGGCATAATATCGAGAATAATAGGATTTTTGTACAGAAGCCCTCTTACAGGCATCATAGGCGATGAAGGTAACGGCTATTATGGATTTGCATATCAGGCTTATATCATAATTCTTATGATTTCGGCGTACAGCATTCCTTCTGCTATATCAAAAATTATTTCAGGTAAATTGGCGCTTAATGAATATAAGAGTGCGCACAAGATTTTTAAGTGTGCGCTTATTTATGTTGCAGTTATGGGCGGCATTGGCAGTCTGATTCTTTTCTTTGGAGCAGACATGATTGCAAAAAGAAATTCTGCAATAGTTCTTCGTTTCTTTGCGCCAACGGTTTTCCTGTTTGGATTTTTGGGAGTGCTCAGAGGATATTTCCAGGCGCACAGAACAATGATCCCTACATCTGTTTCGCAGCTTCTTGAACAGATACTGAATGCGATTGTGAGTGTTTCGGGAGCATATATACTTACCAATATCGCCGGAACCGGAAATGCTACAAAGAGAGCGGTCTACGGTGCAATCGGAAGTTCGCTTGGTACGGGAGCCGGTGTAGTATCAGCACTCGTTTTCATGATCGTTGTTTATTTTTCAAATAAAAAGATTTTTAGTGAAAAAATGGAAAGTGATAACGGGCCTGAATTATCAGATGTAGAGGCATTTAAACTAATAATCACAGTTGTAACACCTATTATACTCAGCACGTGCATCTACAATCTTTCAGCTTTTCTTAACGCTAAGTTTTTTAATTATGTCCTCATGGATATAAAGAAAATGGATGAGGATGTTGTTGCAAGTATATATGGTATTTTTACAGGTAAGGCAATCGTTATGACAAGTATTCCGATTGCGTTTGCGTCTGCGGCTGCAGCAGCAGTTATGCCTGAGATATCAACCGCTTTTGCTAAAGGCGATAAAAAAGATGCGGCAGATACGGTTGCAGGTGTAATGAGAGTAATGATGATGATATCCATTCCTTGTGCTGTCGGATTTTTTGCTCTTGCAAGGCCTGTAATGATGATATTGTTCCCATACAGGAAATCACTTGATGAAGCGTCATTTTATCTTGCACTTGTTGCTATCACCGTTGTATTTTATTCTATTTCTACGGTTACCAACGCTGTTCTTCAGGGAATGGGCAGATTGAAGGCGCCTGTGACAAATGCAGCCATAGCTCTTGTGATTCAGACTGTGGTATTGGTGTTACTTCTTATCTTTACAGATTTGACCGGCGAAGCGCTTTGTATCGTTACGATCATATATTCATTCCTGATGTGCGTGTTTAATAATATCTCTATGAATAAAGGTACAGATATTCCGATAGACGTAAAGAAGACATACGTTTTACCTTCGATTGCGTCGGCAGTTATGGGAATTGTGGCATATTTCTTGTATGCGGCATTATCAGCACTTTTGGGCGGAATTATTGAAGGAGCGTACTGGCTTAATCTTATCTGTGCGGGAGTATCTATACTTGTTGCTATATTTGTTTACTTTGCCGTACTCATAAAGATCGGAGGCGCAGCAAGAGAGGATATCCTCAAGTTCCCCAAGGGAAGAAGCCTGGTTAAGGCACTTGAGAAAATCAAATTATTATAACTAAGATAATAAAAATCCTTATGACGTTGTTGAGATGCCATGAGGATTTTTCATATAAGGATTGGACAAATTATAATGGCTGAAAGATTTGCAGTAATAGACACGGAAACAAACTGGAAGAATGTTGTAATGTCAGTGGGGATAGTGATTGCGGAAGATGAGCAATTTGTGGCCTTGGACAATACATACATTATCATTGAGGAAGCTGCCAAAGTTGGCGGGATGTACTCATACGCGCTTAATATCAAGGGAAAGACTCCGCAGATGCTGGATCGCAAAAGCGCTGTTAATGCCATAAAGGATTATCTGAATTCTTTTGGCATAAAATCGATATTCGCATATAATGCATCGTTCGATGCCAGAGTGTTACCGGAGTTAAAAGAGTATAGTTGGCATGATATATTAAAGCTCGCAGCTTATAAGCAGCATAATCCTAAGATTCCGCCTGAGGCGCCGTGTTGCTCGACCGGACGTTTAAAGAGTGGATACAGGGTCGAGAATATTCTCCATATGTTCGGTGAGGCTGGATATGAAGAGTTTCACAATGCGTTGACGGATGCGGTCGATGAGCTTAGAATCATGCGCTATCTAAAATACGGTATAGAGAAGTATCCGGTGCTGTGAGTGTTGTCGGGATGTAGACCAATAAAGTTGTCTATATCCCGACTTTTTATTGACATAAAAAAGAGCATCCCCCATAATTTTAAGTATAGGTATTTACTGGTGTAATACGTTGCCTTTTTAAAGCGTCAAGGCAAGACGTCGGCAACGTCAACTAAAAATTCCAACTAGATGGAAGGGGGTTCTTATGGCAAACGAAATGGTAGTATTTCAGGGAAAATCATTCTCGGTTGGGCTTCAGTCAATGCTTGGTTCTACAGCATACGGATGGTGCCTGACAGGTCTACCGAAAGGCGTAGTATTGTTAAATATCGAAACGGAAAAGGTTCAGTCACCTAACACGGTTGCGCCTATTATTCAGAAGTTTTGGTTCGTTGCTGTTTCTGAAACAGATAAGAAAGCTGAAATTGAATTTACAATGATGAATTTCACTAACTTGTCTGCAACAGATCAGAAACATAATGTTTCAATCTCAGTTGTTCCCAGTGATTCAGATGAATTCGCTAAATATAGCGAGAATAATGATGCAATGCTAAGAAGTATCAGCAATGCTGCAATTCCTTACGGATATGTGCTCGGAGCACAGGATCCGCTTCTTAAGTACGGATATGCGTGTGATTCGGCCGATACTCCTACACTTAAATATGGATATCCGTGTGGGGTACAGGATGCAACTAACACCAATGTGAAGTATGGCTATACATGCGGTGCAAATGATGCGACTGCTGTAAAATACGGATACCCTTGCGGTACACAGGATGCAACACTTATGAAGTACGGATATCCTTGCGGAGTAGAAGATGCAACGCTTAAGTATGGATATCCGTGTGGAGCGGAAGATGTGGCAACTGGCGTTAAATACGGCTATCCATGCGGAGAACCGGTTCTTAAGTATGGCTATCCATGCGGAGACACACCTGCACTTAAATATGGATACCCTTGCGGAGACGCTCCGGTACTCAAGTATGGTTATCCGTGCGGAGATACACCGGTACTTAAATATGGATATCCTTGCGGCGCACAGGATGCAACGCTTAAATATGGTTATCCGTGCAATATTCAGAATTCAGCAGTTGCTTACGGATATAACTGCAATGCACAGAATGCAATGATGAAATATGGTTATTTCTGCTAACAAATTGAATACATAATGCCCATCGGCGGTTTGGAGGTTAAGAAAAAGAAATGGCACATATTGAATATAAACCGGTTACAGCAGTCTGGGAGGTTACGATGGGATGCAACATGCGTTGTGGCCATTGCGGCTCGTCTTGCGCGGGTGCGCTCCCAGGAGAACTTAGCACAATGGAAGCTCTTGACCTATGCGATCAGATCGCGGAGCTTGGGCTGAGATGGATAACCTTGTCAGGAGGAGAGCCGCTTACAAGAAAGGATACACCGGATCTGGTGAAAAGACTTTCCGGTAATGGTGTTAAGGTAAATATCATTACCAACGGCTGGCTTCTTGATACAGATATGGCAAAAAGACTCAAAGACAGTGGGATATCTACAGTTGCAATAAGTATCGACGGTACGCCGGAGATACATGACAGTGTAAGAAAAGAAGGAGCTTTTGAACACGCTCGTAATGCATTTCATGCAATGACGGAACTTGGGATAGAGACCGGCGCTGTCACAACCATAACTAAGAAAAATATAGAAATTCTTTCGGACCTTAAAGAAGAATTAATCGGCATGGGAGTTAAGACATGGCAGGTACAGCTTGGTCTACCCATGGGAAATCTTAAGGAACGCCCTGACTGGGTGCTTGAGCCGAAACAGGTCAATGATGTCATCGATTTTTGCTATAACACGGCAAAAGAGGGAAGAATTCGAATATACCCTGCCGATTGTATCGGTTATTATTCGAAAAAAGATCTTGAAACAAGGCGTATATCTTTCGGATTTGACAGACATTCTTTGTGGGATGGCTGCAATGCGGGAGTTCGCGGCTTTGGTATATTGCATAACGGAGATATTTTGGGATGTACTTCAATTCGCTCAAAAGAGTTTATTGAAGGGAATATCCGTAAGAGAAAACTTCGTGAGATATGGGAAGATGAAAATGCATTCTTATGGAGGCGCCAGCTGACAAAAGAAAAACTTTCCGGCTCATGCAAAACCTGTGTCTATGGCTCAAAGTGTCTCGGAGGCTGTCCGAATACAAGACTCACGATGAAGGGCAGTATATACGAGGAGAACGAGTATTGCGCATACAATCTTTCTCTCAAGAAAAAAGAAACAAAGTATTCCAAGTGCGACAATGCCGCTGCATTACGCAGACTTGCCGATTCGCTTATACAGCAGGGAGATTATCAGGAAGCATCTTTTGCTCTTAAACGGACAAAAGAGCTGGATCCCGAAAATGCAGATGTGTATAGCGCAATAGGCTATAGCGAATTTATGTGCGGAAACTATGAATCCTGCCTTGAAGCAAATAACAAGGCGCTCGAGATGGACAGCAATAATACTTACGCCATGGGCGGTCGTGCTCTTGCGTTGTTCAGGCTTGGGCAGAAGGATGAAGGTATTCGCATCATGCGCGAAGCAGTTGCTTTGACGGGTGGCCGTGATATGAACCTGATCCAGGATCTGAGGTACATGACAGACGGTAAGATGTGATGATATGCAATAAATAAAAGAAAGGCAGTCTTTTTCATAGAATAGAAATGAAAAAGGCTGCCTTTTTATGTGCTGTGACTAATCTATTTTCCAATAGTGATTCATTCTTAAGCGAGTATCTGTGTTTTCGATATAAAAGGATTCAACTATATCATTATCATTGTAGCGAAATTGGACAATACAGTTGCTGAAAGTATATGTTTCAGAATGATCCTCATTTTGATAAGCGGGAAGACCATAGGCTTCGTAGACTTGGTCTTTGGTATTCCCGACTCCAATGTTTCTGTATGATGTGATGCCCTCTTTATTAATAAAAAAATGCAACGGATATTCAGTCCATTTGATCTTGAATGTTTCTATCTCAAGTCCCAGATCACTATATGTATATACACCGCTATTTTTGGCCTTAAAGACATCTTTGGGTTCATCATTCAAAGAGGAGAGTGTTGTATCTATCTTATCCAGAACAGAAATCTGCTTTCCGGAAACATTGATTGCATCCTCTGTATATGTTACTTCCTGCGGGATACCGGTATCGAAATCCGGCTCGGCGAATCCGGAACGTTTTATCATATAAAGCACAATGATTGCAACGATTATACTGCCTTTTATTATAATATTTTTCAATTTCGTACTCCTAAGGGTTAATATTTGTATTATTATATCAAGAGGTGTATGAAAAGATAAATTTTAGTTAACATACCGCATAGCAGTGCAGGTTTGGCAAGAATACCCGGATGACGAATTAAGGTTGATAATGGATACCATACATGATAAAATGTTAATTATTACTTTAAAAAGAAACAAGAAAGACTCATAAGAAGATTACAGACTGAAATAGCAAACGTGAAGTTAATAGTGTTCTCGGAGATTATAATGAAGGAGAGAATAAATTAGGTTGAAAAACATAAAAAGATTATTATTTGCTACTCTAATTTTTGTTTTAATTACCGTTTCAGGATGTATTTTTGAAGGCAACGATTCAAAAAAATCAAATTATGTTTCTTTCGTTACATCGTTTGGGCCAAACAATGATTATAATAATTCATATTACCATTATGTAAAAAACGAGGATGGATTTGTTTATTCAAAGATATCAAAATATGATATTAAATCTTCAGAAGAGCATGAAGTTTTTGCATTAGATAATAACACTGCCGGCAATAAAAGAATTACTGATTACTATGGCAATGATAATGATTTATTTATTATAGTTAATGAAAACAAGAATGATAATGAAACAAGTTTCTTATATCATCACAATAACAATTCAGGTGAGAATCAAATTATAACTGAAGTATCAGGCAGTATCTATCTAATCCGTACAGGAACCGGAATGATTGTTGGGATTAATAAAAAGGATGATAATGATACACCGCACTATTATAACCTTGATGAAGCTAATTCAACATTTCAACTAAGTGAGATAGTCAAACCTGAGCTGAACAACTTAAATAATTATGGATCTTCAGAGATAATACCTTTAGAAAATGGTAAATCAGTGACATTTACTAAGAATATTGGTGAAGCAAACTACAGTTATTCGTTAGATGGCATAAATGGTGATATTGATGCCTTGACAAACAAAAATGCTTTGGATTCAGGTTTGTATAATGATTTCTTGGTTGAAGATGAAAAAGTTATTGGGATAGTTCAATTTACTGAGTGGAAAAATGGACTATGCCCTAAAAATTTATTAAAGCCACAGAACTTAAAAGGTTCAGCGCTTTTTGAATTTGATATCAACACACAAAAAAGCAATATATTATATGAGACCAAAGGAAGTAAAACTCTGATAATTGGATATAAAGATAAACAAATTTACCTTTATAGAAAAGGAAAAGTTATTAGAAAAAATCTTAATGATAAAAAAGAGGAAGTCATTTATTCTATTGATAAAAATAGAAACAAGGATCAATTATCCTTTAATTGGATTAATAATACATTACTGATATTTGATGAGGATGATTATACAGTAATCGGTAGTTGCAATGATTAAAAAATATACTTGTGCTACTAACATTTCTTTTGCTAATTTACTTATTATACTTGTAGTTATTATATTACCGCTCATATCCGGATGTTCTTTTTCCTCTGCATCTGATGACACAGCTTTTGATGAGAAATATTCAGCAGCTCAAAAGAAATATGAAAAATATCTTCAAGAACCTGTAAATGGCCAGGAAGTGCTTGAGCTGATTGAATACTGGAATGAAACTGATTTCGATTTGACTGTAGAAGATTCAGAAGGCGGTAGGTATTGCGTTAGTGATTTAGATAAGTCTAATACTATATATAAATACTGGGATAAAGAATCAATATACTATATAGATCCGGATGCGTTGTATAAAGGCAGTTTTGTCTTGTATCAATCTCCTAGAAAAAAGAATATAAAAGATATTGTGGAATTGTATTTTTCTAAGGAAGATTAAAAATAAATTGGTTAAAGTTTAGGAGAATGGTAATGAATCTCATAAGCGGCGCTAAGCCAAAGACTATTGAAGAATTAAAAGAATATTGCGAAAAGAATGGTTTTACTTCGGAAAAGACAAGATTTTTTATCGGAGAGAATTATAAGGAACCCAAAGCCTTCGGTATTTATAAGGATGAAGGAAATGGCGAGTTTATAGTCTATAAGAACAAGGATGATGGTAACAGAGCCATCCGTTACAGAGGATATGATGAAGCGTTCGCGGTAGGCGAGCTTTACGACAGGCTTCAGAAAGAGATTGTCAATCAGAAACAGCATTATTACGCCGGAGATGTTCCAAGCGGAAATACGAGTAATGATAATCCATATGCAGGCGTGAGTTTTTCCTCACCATATTCCGCAAATGCAAAAAGATCGGACTTTTGGCATAGACATGGCGGTAAAATTGTTGCCGGTATTATATATTTATTATTTTTGTTATTAGTTGTGCTTGGAGCCAGGTTCAATTCGAAGAGCAGAAGTCATGGTAGCGGCTCAGATAACTATTATTACAATGATTACAACTACAATAATTATGACAATAACAGTTACAGTGATTGGGGCTCTGACAGCTGGGATTCGGGATATACAGATTGGGGCTCAGACTGGTAATTTTGATTCGTTTGAAAAAATATTATGAAATTAAAATAAGCACCTTAGAGGACATTGGGCGTCCTTGAAGGTGCTTATATTTTTAATCACTAATAAGTTTAAGAGCGGATATATCCGGTGAAATCGACAGCGAATAGTTGGTGTAATAAACTACGAAGCCGGGCTTTGAGCCGTTCGGTTTCTTTACGTCTTTGCGCTTTAAGTAGTCAATCTCAACTTTCTCCTGAACTTTTCCTTTTGAGTAGTAGGCTGCAAGGGCAGCAGCTTCCTCGAATGTTCTGTCGGGAACTTCTTTGCCTTTTGTTATGAGGACAACGTGAGATCCCGGTATCTTCTTGGCGTGGAACCACCAGTCGCCGCCATTTGCGGTTTTGAAGGTGAGTTCATCGTTCTGGATATTATTTTTTCCGACATAGATATCAAAGCCGTCGCTGGACTGATAGTGGAAGGGCTTGCTTGTTATCTTTTCTTTGCGGCCGCTCTTTCCAAATCCTGATTTTATGTAGCCGCTCTCGTGGAGTTCTTGCCTTATCTGGGCGAGGTCGGCTTCTTTTTCTGCAATTTCAAGAGCGCTCTCTATTGATTCAAGCTGCTCAATCGCTTCTTTAGATTCTTTTAGCTGCTCTTCAAGAGCTTCAGCGGTTCTCTTAAGTTTCGTATATTTATCAAAATACTTCTTGGCATTCTGGTTTGGAGTCAGAGTAGGGTCAAGTGTGATCGTTATGTCTTTTCCCGTGTTGTAATCGTTGACAGTGATCTTATCGGCGCCCGGCTCTGCGCTGTAGCCGTAGACCGTGAGGAGTTCACCGTAAATTCTGTACTTGTCTTTTTTGTCGCAGTCGAGCATTTGCTTGGTCTGAAGGTCGTACTTACGAACGTTTCTTTCAAGCGCAGTCTGGACTATTTTCCTTAGGTCGACTGACTTTTGTCTGATCCTTGTAACGACGTTCTTTTCTGCATAGTACTTGCTGATGAGCTCAGAGATACTGTTCTGGGCAACTGCGGAAAATCCCGGTGCGTCCTTGTACATGGTAAGCGGGATAGAAGAGTACTCTTTGGGCGAGTTTCCTTCATAGATGATCTCGGGCGTAAATTCGCCGTTTTTTACCATATCAACGATCTCGGAAAAAGCTCTGTAAAGCGCTATGGATTCGGATGTATCGAGCGCTATCGCGGACTTGTCGGAATCGATGTTTGCTCTTTTACAAATCTCCTGAGAAATGACGGGCGAAAGACCTGTGTAGCCTTGATAAATTGCCTTGAATACAGGAACACCCTTGCTTAGGACAACGGCTGAGAATTCATCTGCGCTTGTCTCGAGAGGATTCATCTTATCCTGCGAAGGAACGAAATACTCGCGGCCCGGAAGGACTTCTCTTACCGAGCTGACAGATGCCGGAATATGCTTGATACTGTCAATTATCACATTGTCCTCGTCGGTGAAGATTATGTTGCTGTATTTGCCCATAATCTCGATGAGGAGAACTTTGTGTCTAAGATCGCCCATTTCATCAAGGTGCTCGATCTCAAAACGGATAATTCGTTCAAGTCCGGGCTGAGTTACGGAAATGATTCGTCCATTCTGAATGTGCTTTCTTAAAAGCATACAGAAATTCGGCGCGGTCATGGGCGATGGCTTCGTTTCGTCCGTCATATAGATAAGCGGAAGAGAAGCGTCGGCAGACATGATCATCTTAGCCTGCTTTATCCCGTATTTGTCAGTGTTTTCGTAGGAGAGCTTGACCGTGATGAGAAGTTCGTCGCTCTCTGTCTGAGCAATCTTGTAGACCCTTCCTCCGGTAAGAAGATCGCTCATATCTTTAGTTATATTTGCTATGGTTATACCGTCAAATGCCATTTTTAACTCCGTGTTTTATAGTCGATAATATATTGTATAGTCTACTAGCCGTGTGAATGTCTGTCAAAATTGTTTTAATTTGTCAAAAAAGAGAAATAACAACGCTCATTTCCTCTAAACAAATATGTATTATTACGTTTATTAACCATATAATAAGTTCATACCAAACGAAATAAAAACATTGTTGCGAAAAGCTCTTTTGTGTATCATTTTAGTGAGCCTACAGCACAAATATAAAAGGAGAAAAGGTTATGGAAAAAAAGAGAATTTATAAAAGCAATGACCGAAAGATCTGTGGTGTATGTGGTGGACTTGCAGAGTTTTTCGGAATTGATCCCACAATAGTTCGCCTCGTTTATGCGATACTTGCACTTACATACGGAAGCGGATTATTGATATACATTATTGCAGCAATCATTATGGACGATAAGCCGGATTATATAAGCAGAGGATGATCAATCATAGAGTTAAAGAGACTGTCGTGTGACAGCCTCTTTTTTTGTAAAAATATCAAATAAAATTAAGCGTAATATAGTTCGGTGTGAGATAATAGATGTAGTATAAAATAGTGATGATCAGTTCTCTGTGACGGTTGATTCTCTGACGATCAGGTCGGTTTCAGTGTATGTTATTCTGTAATTGAGGTCCGGTTGCTGTATTCTCGAAAGTATCATGTTGGCAGCAGAGTAACCGATTATTTGACTGTGAATGTGGCTTGTTGATAATGGAGGTGTCATGATTTTGGATTCGGGCGAATCATCAAAACCAAACAGCTTAATATCACGCGGACATTCTATTCCCAGCTTTCTTAGACCGTAGATGAGGTCTATTGCGACAAAATCGTTCGCGCAGATAAACATTTCCGGCAACTCTTCCAGTTTCTCAAGCGCTTTGAATAAGTATTCTTTGTATTCTAAGCCGTGAGGATGGACTTCCGTCAGACAATACTTTTCTTCAAAAGAGAGGTTGTTGATATACAGAGCCTCTCTGAAGGCCATGAATCGCTCATAGAAAGAACGGCAATGAGTGACTTGTCCTACAAATCCTATCTTGGTTATTCCCTTTTTACTCATATCATTTATGACAGAAAAAATACTTGATGAATTGTCCATCAACAGTATATCTGCGTTAAGTGGCTTCCAGTAGCTTGCAACGGGAGCGTCTATCATTAGAACCGGAAGGTCCAATTGACACAACATTTCACAGTAGGGATGATTGAACATTTCGATACAGACAATGCCTTTTGTGTTCTCCGGTCTGTAAGAAATCGGAAGAGTCATATCATTGAAATTGTTCTCGTCAACCCGATGCATTGACAAACTGTATCCAAAAAGAGATATCTCATGTTGGAACTTATCAAGCATGGTGGATGCAAAATGTGAGTTGTTAAGGAATGATCCGGTGAAAAGAGCTATCTCTCCTGCAGCTTTTTGCTGTAAAAAAGAAGGGTTCTTTATATCGGTAACCGAACTGGCATATGAAAACTGCTTATAGCCCATTTCAATAGCTTTTTCCAAGACCTTTTGCCTGGTGGAATCAGCCAGAACTCCTGTATTGTTGATAGCTTTTGATACTGTATTTCTTGAAACGCCGAGAGCATCGGCAATATCTTGTAGTGTTACTTTCGTAGCCATAATAATCTCCGTATTTAGATTATAGAATAAATTGTATCAGAATGTTACGTTTGACACATGCTCATTATAAAATGTAAAAATGAGTGTGTCAAATGACATATTAAATTTTACAAATGTAAAAATATCGTATTGACAGTTACAAATTCCGATGCTATATTTTACATATGCAAAACAAAATGCACAAATGTAAAAATAATTTAGGAGGAAGGCAGTATGAACGCCAAAACAAGGGTCAATAAATTGCATAATACCTTTGTATATGTAAAACAACACTGGCAGTTGTATGTATTCTTTCTGGGACCTGCTCTTTTATTGACAATCATATTCAAATATCTTCCAATGGGTGGAATATTGATTGCTTTTCAAAAGTACAATCCCTTTAAAGGAATACTTGGAAGTGAATGGGTGGGATTAAAGTATTTTCAACAATTCTTATCATCCCCGGACTTTATGCAATATCTTGTAAATACGTTAAAACTTAGTGTGTATGGCCTTTTATGGGGATTCCCTATGCCGATCATACTTGCACTTCTTCTTAACAGGATAGCAAGCAGCAAGATCAAGCAGAAGATACAGCTGGTACTGTATATGCCAAATTTCATTTCAGTCATAGTGCTCTGCGGTATGGTGCGAATACTTCTTTCTGTTACAGGCCCTTTAAATATGATGCTTGGAACGGGTATAAATTTCCTCACCATCCCTAAAGCCTTCAGACCTATCTACATAGCAAGCGGAATATGGCAGGGAGCAGGTTGGGCTTCGATAATGTATACAGCCGCTCTGTCAAATGCCAGCAAAGAACTCAAGGAAGCCGCACAGATTGACGGAGCCAATATATGGCAGCAGATCAAGGCGGTTGAATGGCCGGCAATCAAAGACATGGTGGTCATTCAGTTCATTCTTCAGGCCGGCAACATTATGAGCATCGGATTTGAAAAAGCTTATGCACTCCAGTCAGACATGAATCTTTCCTCATCAGAGATCATAGCCACATATGTATACAAAAAAGGTCTTCTAAATGGAGATTACAGTTATTCCACCGCGGTGGGGCTTTTTAATACCATCATTAACGTAATATTGCTGATAGCTGTAAACAAGGTGGTAGAAAAGCTCAATGACGGACAGGGATTATAAGGAGGAACGGAGATGTCTAATGCAGTTACATTAAAAAAGAGCGAGTTTGCAAGAGCATCACTCGGGGATAAGATTTTTCTTTTAATCGGGTATATACTGCTGGGACTTTTTGTTCTTGCAATTATCGGACCTGTTGTTTACATCGTTATAGCTTCCTTTATGGATCCAATAACTCTTCAGAACAGGGGCATTGTCTTTGAACCCGGTAAGTGGACTTTGACAGCATATAAGAGGGTAATGACTAATTCACAGATTTGGATCGGTTTTGGAAATGCCGTGCTTTACTCGGTTCTGTTCAGTGTGATTTCGGTATTTATAACGCTTTTGTGTGCTTATCCTATGTCAAGGGATGATTTTAAAGGAAGAAAATTCTTTAATGCGATTTTTATCATAACAATGTTTTTTGGTGGCGGACTGATTCCTACATATCTTTTGATCAGCAATATGGGACTTCTCGACAGTATGTGGGCAGTCATCCTTCCGGGTTCCTTCAGTGTATGGAACATGATCATTGCAAGGACCTATTATAGGGGAATACCTAATGAGCTTCGTGAAGCTGCGGATGTGGATGGGGCTGATGAGCTGGTATTTTTCTTCAAGATACTGTTACCGGTGTGTACACCTCTTATAGCAGTTTTGATACTGTGGCAGTTCGTCGGAATGTGGAACAGTTACTTTGATGCAATGATCTACCTCAATTCTGCAAATAAACAACCTTTGCAGTTGGTTCTTAGGGCAATCCTTATCCAGAATGAGCCTGATCCCGGAATGATCGCCGACATGCAGAGTACTGCTCAGAGGGCACAACTGGCAGAACTGTTAAAATATGCAACAATAATAATTTCAAGTTTACCGCTTTTGGTTATGTATCCATTTTTTCAGAAGTACTTCGATTCGGGAATTATGATTGGGTCTGTAAAAGGGTAAGTCTATCCCAATGGGGTTGATTATAGTTTTAGAGCAAAAAAGGAGAGGTAAATGAAAAAGACAACAACTAAGTTACTGTCAACAGCACTTGCGTTTTCTTTGACGGCAGGTGCACTTGTAGGGTGCGGGCAGAAAGCAGCGGGTGCAGGAAGTAATTCTGCATCGGTGTCAGCGGACAAGCTCAGCTTCCCTCTTCAGGAGAAGGTTACTATTACAGGAACCATCAGCTATCCTTCGGGAACTGAGTCGGAACCCAATAACAGGACAATCTTTAAGAGACTTGAGGAAGAAACAAATGTACATGTAGACTGGACTGCAATTTCAAGCGATCAATGGGGGGACAAGATCCAGCTCAACATGGCAAACAAGAATGCACTTACGGATTTTGTATTCAACGCGGGCTTTAGTAATTCGGATCTAATAAGATACGCCGATCAGGGAGTTATCATTCCTGTTGAGGAGTACATTGATAATTATATGCCTAATCTTAAAGCGGTGTTTGATAAGCATCCTGAGTACCGCGCAATGTGTGAGGACTCAAACGGTCACATCTGGGCGCTTCCCTGGATAGAGCAGCTTGGCTCGGAAAAGACTGCAATCCAGACCGTTGGTAACAACTTTACTTATATCAACAAGAAGTGGCTTGATTTTCTTAATCTTTCAGCACCTACAACGGTTGATGAGTTTGAAAAAGTGCTTATTGCATTCAAAGAGCATGCGTCTGAGTTGCAGGCTGAGTTCGGAATAGATGGTGACATCATTCCTATGTCATGCATCATGAATGATAATGATCCCAGCCTTTTGATCAATGGTTTTGGCGAGGGATACGGTGACAACGATGTCGGACAGCATATTGCAGTAACCGATGACAAGAAGGTTATCTGTACAGCGATCACAGAAGGATTCAGAAAAGGATTTGAGTGGTTGCACAAGCTCTATGAAGAAGGACTTATCGATCCTGAGTGCTTTACACAGGACTGGTCAACATATGTTGCAAAGGGTAAATCACACAGATATGGAGTCTGCTTCACATGGGACGTGGCAAACATCGACAATCTTGAGGATTATGTTCCTCTTGCAGCACTTGAAGCCGACACAAGAAACGTAACACCAATGAATGCTTCGTTTACTTCAGGTTTTGATCGCGGCAGATGTGTTGTTACGGCAAAATGTGACAATCCTGCATTTGTATGTGCATGGCTCGATCTTATGTACGATCCTTTCCAGTCACCTCAGAATAACTGGGGAACCTATGGCGAGGATGATGAGTTTGATATCTTTGAACTCTCTACAAATGCAAACGGTGACAAAATGTTAAAGCACGCTGCTCTCGGCGAAGCTTCTCCTGTCGAAGTACGTGAAGCAGAGTGTGTGGGTGGACCTCTTGCAATTTTGGATGAGTATTACGGTGTATATGTCACATGTCCCGATGATGCACAGTATCGTCTTGATTGGATTAAGGAGTACTACACAAATGACATGAAGTGCAAGTACGTATATCCTAACGTATTCATGACGGCTGAAGACACTGAGAAACTTACTACTATTCAGCAGGATCTTATTTCCTATATAAATTCCAGCAGAAGTAACTTTGTTATGAACGGTTTGACCGATGCTGACTGGAATTCATATGTTAAGCAGGTTGATGCGTATGGGCTTGAGGATTATCTTTCAATTTATCAGAAGTATCTGGATGAGTTTTATAAATAATTAAGGGGATGGGGAGGAGTTTCCTCCCCATTAAAATTTTTGGCAAGTGAGGAAATACAATGAGTGAATTATTGGATAAAGCAAGAGAATATGAGAGCAAAAAAGAAAAGACTATAGCTGAAGAACTCAGGCCTCTTTTTCATCTTATTCCAAGATGCGGTTGGATGAACGATCCCAACGGATTTAGCTTTTATAATGGAAAATATCATATGTTTTATCAGTATAATCCCTACAAGACTGAGTGGGGACCCATGCATTGGGGACATGCAGTCAGTGAGGACCTTTTGACATGGGATTATCTTCCTGCAGCTATTGCTCCGGATGAAGAATATGACACAGACGGATGCTTTTCTGGAAGTGCTATTGAGATGGAAGATGGAAAACAGATGCTTGTGTATACCGGCGTGCGCAGGGAAGAGGATGAAGATGGAAATTGGCATGATATCCAAACTCAGTGTATTGCATTCGGAGATGGCAAGGACTATGTAAAATATAAAAATAATCCTGTTATCAAGAGCGAAAGTCTTCCTGAGGGAGCCGGAAAATATGACTTCCGAGATCCAAAGATATGGAAGGAAAACGGCATGTACCATATTGTTGTCGGAAATAAGACTGCAGACGGAGATGGACAGATCCTTCAGTATTCAAGTGAAGATGGTATAAACTGGAATTATGAAAAGGTTGTTATAAAAAACAATAACAGATTTGGCGCTATGTGGGAGTGCCCTGATTACTTTAATCTCGATGGCAAACAGGTGCTTATGGCAAGTCCGCAGGATATGCTTCCCGAGGAACTTGAGTTCCACAATGGTAATGGGACGATATGTGTTATCGGAACACTTGGCAAAGAGGGTATATTCTCTGAGGAAAACTGTCAGGCAATAGATTATGGCATAGATTTCTATGCTCCGCAGACAATCCTGACAAAGGATGGACGCAGAATAATGATCGGGTGGCTCCAGAACTGGGATACTTGCGGAATAAGACGCGATGATTTCCCGTGGTTTGGACAGATGAGTTTTCCGAGAGAAATCGCTATAAGAGCCGGCAGGCTTTTGCAGAAACCTATATCGGAAATAGTAAACTATTATGGTAAAAGAATAAGCAGAAAGAGTGTGCTTATTACAGACAGCTGTTCGCTTTCAAGTATTGAGGGACGTTGTGTTGATATGACCGTTAAGGTTAAGAGCACCGGTGCTAATCTGTCATACAAAAAGTTTGAGATAAAATTTGCTGATAATGGCAAGGCGTATTCAAAGATTGCGTTCAATCCGGAAGAATCCATAGTAAAGATTGACAGAAAGCATTCCGGCAGCAGGAGAGCTGTTGTTCATCAAAGAAGATGTCGTGTTTCTGATAACAAAGGAGAGATCACGCTTCGCCTTATACTGGACAGATACAGTATGGAGCTGTTTATTAACGATGGTGAGCAGGTAATGTCCATGGGAATATACACAGATATCAGAGCCGAAGGAATAAGTTTCAAGGCTTTTGGTGAACTACTTATGGATGTTACCATGCACGAGCTTAAGAGGTAATGATGATGGAAAAAAGAGATGTTGTTGCACTTGGAGAATTACTGATTGATTTTACCGACTGCGGAATGAGTGATCGTGGAAATCCTCTTTTTGAGGCTAATCCGGGAGGCGCTCCTTGTAACGTACTGTCTATGCTTCAGAATCTTGGAAACGACACGGCTTTTATAGGCAAAGTCGGAGCGGATTTTTTCGGGAAGATGCTTAAGGATAGAATAGAAAAGCAGGGCATTGATGCAACATTCCTTTATGAGGATAAGGATATTCCTACAACTCTGGCTTTTGTAAATAAGCTTCCGAACGGAGACAGGGATTTCTCTTTTTACAGAAAGCCGGGAGCCGATATGATGCTTACTGCAGAAGAAGTAGAGAAAGCATCCTGCATTTTTGAAAGTGCAAGACTGTTCCATTTCGGAACACTTTCCATGACGAATGAACCATCAAAAAGCGCAACAAAGGTAGCGGTTGAGATTGCAAAGAAAAATAATCTCCTGATCTCTTTTGATCCGAATTACAGGGAACCTCTTTGGAATTCTGTAGAAGAAGCAATCGAGGCAATGAAGTATGGATTTGAAGTCTGCGATATTCTTAAGATTTCGGATAACGAAGTAACTTTGTTTACCGGAGAGAACGATGTTCGAAAAGGGGCGAAAAAAATCCGTGATGAATACGGAATAGAAGTTGTTTTTGCAACACTGGGTGCAGAGGGAAGTATTGCTTTTTGTGGCGATATGGAAGTGAAGATGCCCGGATACAGAAATCCAAAAACAATAGAGACCACCGGTGCAGGGGATACATTTTGCGCCTGTGCCATAGATTTCATTCTGAAACATGGCATGGAAGATATGAAGGAAGAAGACCTAAAGGAGTGTCTGGATTTTGCCAATGCGGCAGCATCTATCATAACTACCAGAAAAGGCGCGCTTTCCGTCATGCCTGCCAAAGAAGAAATTATGGCGCTTTGTTCCGTGTAAGCTGTTGTTTGTATAAAATATGAAAACATAAATTAGGAGCTGTCTGTGACATGCTCCTTTTTATTGTGGGAATAAGTTGCGAGCAGCGTGCGAAAGAACAATAACTAATGTATAATATAACAATAAAAGAAAAACCTAGAATATTTAATATATTCTAGGCATCATAATGCACACACTGTGCAGCCGAACTGAGTCGGTGATTTGAGTAAACTTTTATTTGAACTCGCAGTGTAAATTCATAGGGTTCTACAAACTACATAATCATAATATCTTCAACAAGGAGGCTTGTCAAGAATATGCAAACGAACAAACGGTATTACGTAGGATTAGATATTGGAACAGATTCAGTTGGTTATGCGGTTACTGACGAGAAATATGATCTTAAGAAATTTCATGGGAGGGCGAGTGTTCGAGTTCTTGAAAGATTATAAGAATGCAGAGCAGATTGTAATGGATTTTTGGCCGGAACACGATAAGGATGCAATATGTAAAGAAATACATGAATACCTACCTGATGTTGAGGTGTATGATGTAGTGCATACTACAGGACAAGATTATTTAGAAAAATGCCAGTGATAGAGTAAAATAATTAAAAAGAGAGTTGCAAGCGGAGAGATATCCGTTGCACTCTCTTTTTTATTCGTAAATTAAAAACATCTGTAGTAAGAAATCAGATTAGAAATCAAAAACCGATTCTCTCAATCTCCGCCGCAAGATTTCTTCCGTACACCTCACATCCAAGGCAATTGGGGTGAAGATTATCCAGGAAGTACTCGGGAAAATGCGGTACCATTTTCATTCCGTCGATGATCTTTACGTTTTTATACTGTCCGGCGATATCCCTGACTTTTTCACAGAAAGAATAAAGCTTTGGCAATTCGTCGATATGATCACCCCTCCATAGAGGTGTTATACAAAGAATGGGGATTTCATTGCCATATATACTTGTCAAAGTCTCGTAATATTTTTTAACCTTAGTCATAGTTTTGTCGCCGTATTGATTGGTTCCAAGTGCAACGATAATCTTGTCCGGCGTATAGCCGTCCATTTTCATGAGTGAATTCTTATCATATATATATCCGCCGATACCCTGGTTAAGGATGTTGTAATTTAGAATCCTGTTGGCAACACTGACATAAGTGTTGGATGATCTTAAGGGGCCGTAGCCCTGAGTGATGGAATCGCCGAGCCACAATACTTTTTTGCCTTTAACGGCGGGTACAACATCGGCATCTATCGTGAAGTTTTTGATCAAGGCCGTGGCATCTGCCGGAAGATAGATAACTACATTCTTTTCGCCTTCGGGAAGTTCCCATTCGATCGTTCCGACATCCATGATATCTTTTACATACTTGATTCCGGTCACAAATCCGTCAACTAAGAGCTCGAAGGAATCGGGAGAGCCTTTCCATATGATCTTGTAATCAAACGAGAGTTTAGTTGCAGATGTAGTGAACTCAAGAGTTTTTGCGGTTGATGCGGTGCACCTCTCATACCACATCTCAAACGCGCCTTTAAAATATTTAATCTGTTTCTTGGAATACTGGAAAGCCTGAAGATAGCCATCATCAGTCTCCTCGAACTCATAAGCGCCGTAATAGATCTTTTTTAATTCTTCATTTGTAAAAATCATTGCCATAACCTCCAAAATAAAAACAATACATGCGGCCCCTTCTCATAAGCAACATGTAGTTCAATTATAGCGGACAATCTTTGATAAAAAAATAAGTGGTTTAAAAATTTTTTGTCCTAAATATGGTGATTTTTGTTTTTTATAATTTATTTCTTGTAAGAGCTTACATTATATGATATAACTGTAAATGAAATAAATGCTTGCGACTTTGATATGTAAGCGCTTACATTGCGGAGGTTATGGGAAATGGAACAATTAAACTATGAGGTTTTGGCGAAATCGGGTTATACAGGATTTGTGCAAAAAGATGCCGGGATTAAGGTTCTTCAGTTTGGAGAAGGAAACTTTCTTAGGGCATTTGTTGATTATTTTTTTGATATAAGTAATGAGAAGGCCGGATTTAACGGCAAGGTGGCGCTGGTTCAGCCAATCGCGCAGGGGCTTACGAAGCTTATTAACGATCAGGAAGGGCTTTACACTCTGTATCTTAGAGGAAGCGAGAACGGAGAGAAGGTCGATCTTAAGAGAGTTATCTCTGCGGTTGACTGTTGCCTCAATCCTTATGAAAAGAGTGATTTCGACAAGATGATGGAGATTGCTGCGAGCGATTCTCTTGACATCATCGTTTCAAATACAACAGAAGCGGGAATTGCTTACGATCCTTCATGTAATTTTGAAGATGTTCCGGCAAGTAGCTTTCCGGGAAAGCTCACACAGGTTCTTTATACAAGGTTCAAAGCAGGTAAGAAAGGCGTGGTCGTTCTTTCATGCGAACTTATCGACAATAACGGAAAAGAGCTTCTTAAGTGCGTGAACAGCTATATCGATCAGTGGAACCTCGGCGAGGAGTTCAAGGCTTGGGTGAACGATGAGAACATTTTCTGTTCGACTCTCGTAGACAGGATTGTTCCGGGACGCATCCGCGATGCAAAAGAAGTAGAGAAGCTTGAAGCTGAAAACGGCTATCGCGATGAGCTCATTGATGTCGGAGAAATCTTTGGTGTCTGGATAATTGAAGGGCCTAAGGAACTTGAAGACAGACTTCCTTTTAAGAAGGCGGGAGTAAATGTGCACGTAGTTCCTGATGTTATGCCGTATAAACACCGTAAGGTCCGCATCCTTAACGGAGCTCACACAGGTTTTGTGCTCGGCGCGTATCTTGCGGGACAGAATATCGTAAGAGACTGTATGCAGAATGAGACCATTGCAGGCTTTATGAATAAGATGCTAAATGACGAGGTTATTCCGACTCTTGTGGACCATCTTGATAAAGAAGATCTTGATATTTTTGCAAGTGCGGTAAAGGATCGCTTTAATAATCCTTTTGTAGATCATGAGCTTATGTCAATATCTCTTAACTCAACAAGTAAGTGGAGAGCAAGAAATATGCCTTCATTTATTCAATATATTGAGAAAAACGGCAAGCTTCCGGTTTGCCTTACAATGTCGCTTGCGGCATATATTGCTTTTTATTCAAATGATATATCTGAGCTTACGGATGCAGGGCTTATATGCAAAAGACCTGCAGGCAATACCTACACTGTCAGCGATGACAGGTGGGCGCTGGAGTTTTACTACGAACACAGAAACGACTCTGCAGAGGAACTTGTAAAAAAAGTTCTTGGAAATACCGATATGTGGGGCAGAGATCTTAATGATATAGAAGGACTTACGGAAGCTGTTACGAAGTATCTTACTAAGATCCGCACAGAAGGCGCTGAAGCTGCTTATGCGAGCTGTCTGTAAGAGTTAATATAATTTAATTTGCTTATTATCAATTATTTGTATATATGACATAGTATCTATCGGCATGAAGACTTACAATACTCTCATTGCAGATGCATGGGAGGAAAGTAAGTCTTTTGTGCTGTAAAAATGGGCGGTTTGCATTGACCTTGAATTTGGGGTATATTATAATAACTTGTGTATTATTATGCCCAAAAATAAGGGGGATTTACAGATGGTCTGCAGTATGACTGGTTTTGGCAGAAGTGAAGTCACAGAAGGTCAACGCAAGTACATTGTTGAGCTTAAATCTGTTAACAATCGTTATCTTGATATAAATGTCAAGATGCCTAAGAAATTCAACGCATTTGAGTCTGCAATTCGTTCAGAACTAAAAGGCTATATGAAACGTGGCAAAGTTGATGTGTTTGTCAGCTACGAGGATTTTTCGGAGTCCGAGTCCAAGGTTAAATATAACAAGGCTATCGCGCAGGAATACTACGATGCTTTGCAGGAAATGATTAAGGACTTTAACCTTGATGATGAGATAAGACTCCCTCTTTTATCCAAGTTTCCCGAAGTCTTCACAATGGAAGAAGAGGAGCTTGATGAGGAAGAGGTTTGGACGGGGCTTAAGAGAGCTCTGAATGAAGCCGGCAAACAGTTCATGGAGTCAAGAGCTAAGGAAGGTGAATTCCTTTGCGCCGATCTCACGGCTAAACTTGAGGAGATGCTTGAGAATGTCGAGTATATCACCGAGCGTTCGCCTGAGATCATAAAAGAGTACAAGGCTAAACTCAGAGAGAAGATTCAGGATCTGATGGAAGACAAGCAAATTGATGAGAATCGTCTCGCCATGGAAGTTACCATATTTGCCGATAAAGTATGCGTGGATGAGGAACTTACAAGACTCAGAAGCCATATAGAAGCGACATCAGATGCACTCAGAAACGGTGATGACAAGGATGGAATCGGAAGAAAACTTGATTTCCTTGCGCAGGAAATGAACAGGGAAGCCAATACTATCCTTTCTAAATCAACTGATCTTAAGATCTCCGACAGGGGAATCTCACTTAAGACCAATATAGAAAAAGTAAGGGAGCAGATTCAGAACATTGAGTAAACTCATTCATATTGGATTTGGCAACATTGTCAACGCCGACAAGATTATCAGTATAGTCAGTCCTGACGCAGCTCCGATAAAGAGAATGGTTCAGAAGGCCAAGGAACAGGGGACAGGTGTTGATGCAACGCAAGGACGTAAGACCAAGGCTGTTTTAGTCATGGAGAACGGTATGCTTGTGTTATCAGCTCTTTTGCCTGAAACAATCAGTGCAAGAGCACAATCAGAGAGTGAGAATATTACAGATGAATCGTAAAGGTATTATAATTGTTGTCTCGGGCTTTTCAGGCGCGGGCAAAGGCACAGTAATGAAGGCGCTTACAGCTAAGTACGACCAGTATGCTCTGTCTGTATCGGCTACGACCAGAACTCCGAGAACGGGCGAGGTCAACGGAAGAGAGTACTTTTTTGTAACTACCGAAGAATTTGAGAAGATGATCGATGAAGACGGGCTTATCGAACATGCCAAGTATGTTAATCACTACTATGGAACTCCCAGAAAGTACGTAGAGGATAAGCTTGCTAACGGAATCGATGTTATCCTTGAGATAGAGATTCAGGGAGCACTTCAGATTAAGGAACAATATAAGGACGCAGTTCTTTTATTCATAACACCTCCTTCAGCCGAGGAACTCGAGAAGAGGCTTCGCGGAAGAGGAACTGAGACCGATGAAGTTATTAAAAAGCGCCTTAGCAGGGCAAAAGAGGAATCGGTCGGAATTGAGAAATACGACTATATTGTTGTCAATGATAAGCTCGAGGAGTGCGTTGAGAATGTGCACAGGATCATTAGTGCAGCTCATTGCAGTCCGGACAGAAATCTTGAATTTATAGATGACATAAGGCATCAGCTTGAAAAATACTAATTTAATCAAATAAATGTTATTTGCGGATATCCGCAGGAAAGGAACAACATGATACATCCTTCATATGTAGATCTGATGAAAGTAGTAAACAAGGGAGTTGAAGAGGGTGAGGAGCCTGTAATCAGCTCAAGATATTCAGTAGTTATGGCTACTGCAAAGAGAGCAAGACAGATTATCGCAGGTGACGAGCCTATGGTAAAGGTTAAGGACAAGCAGAAGCCTCTTTCTGTTGCAGTTGAGGAAATGAATCAGGATACTCTTCGCATTCTTACTGACGAGGAAAAAGAAAAGCTTGATAGCGCAGACGCAGTTGAGGAAGTTGAGAGTACAGAAGAAAACTGATATGAAGATATTGTTTGTATCGCTTGGATGCGACAAAAATAGAGTTGATACCGAGGTTATGCTTGGTATGTTGCATAGCCGTGGGTATGACTTTACAGATGATGAATCGGAAGCCGAAGCAGCAGTTGTTAACACCTGCTGCTTTATAAATGATGCTAAGCAGGAAAGCATTGATGCAATACTTGAACTTGCTGAGCTTCGAAAAGCAGGGCAGCTGAAGGCACTTATCGTTACAGGTTGTCTTGCACAGAGATACAAGGAAGAAATTCAGGACGAGATTCCTGAGGTTGATGAAATCCTTGGTGTAACCTCCTCTGATAAGATTATAGAAGCTATTGATGAGACTTTAGCCAGAAACACGATTTTTTCTCACAAGAACTATTTTGATGATATCAACAAAAAGCCTGTGGGAGGCATGGACAGAATTATTACTACAGGCGGTCTTTTTAATTATCTTAAGATTGCAGAAGGGTGCGATAAACATTGCACTTATTGCATAATACCCAAAGTTAGAGGAAATTACAGAAGTGTTCCGATGGAGCAGCTTTTGGAAGATGCCAACAAGCTTGCGGAAAAAGGTGTTTCTGAACTTTTGATAGTTGCACAGGAAACAACTTTATACGGAACGGATCTCTACGGAGAGAAGAAACTCCCTGAACTCTTGCATAAGCTTTGCGAGATTGAGGGCTTTAAGTGGATAAGAGTTTTGTATTGTTATCCGGAAGAGATCACCGATGAACTTATACAAACTATAAAAAGTGAGCCTAAGATATGTAATTATCTTGATATACCCATCCAGTCCGGATCGGATAAGATCCTTAAGAAGATGGGACGCAGAACCAGCAATGCCGAGATTAGGGAGCTTGTAGGCAAGCTTCGAAAAGAAATTCCGGATATTTGCATAAGAACTACGCTTATAAGCGGGTTCCCCGGAGAAACTGCGGAAGATCACAATGAGACAATGGCGCTTGTGAGAGATCTTCGATTTGACAGATTGGGTGTATTTACATATTCACAGGAAGAAGATACACCTGCTGCGACTATGCCGGATCAGGTATCTGAGAGGGTTAAGACGACCAGAAGGAATAAACTTATGAAGCTTCAGCAGGAAATTGCGTTTGAAGCTGCAAATGAGATGGTCGGAAGAGATGTCGATGCGGTTATCGAAGGCAGAATCACAGATTCAGATGATGACGACGGTCTGTCCTATGTTGCGCGTACATATAAGGATGCTCCTGATATAGACGGTTATCTTTTTGTAACCGGAGTGCAGAGAGAGCTTATGACAGGCGATTATATAAAGGTACATATAACAGGCTCTAACGAATACGACTTGATTGGGGAGGAAATAATATGAATTTACCGAACAAATTAACAGTATGCAGAGTAATATTGATTCCTTTTTTTGTATTTTTTCTTTTATTTGATCCTAACAGCGTTTCATTTAAATGGATCGCGCTTGGAATATTTGTAATTGCAAGTCTTACCGATATGCTTGATGGAAAGATTGCAAGAAAATATAACCTTATCACTGATTTTGGTAAGTTTATGGATCCTTTGGCAGACAAACTTCTTGTTTGCAGTGCGATGATCGGACTTATAGAACTTGGAAGAATTCCTTCATGGATAGTTATAGTTATCATCGCCAGAGAATTCGTTATCAGCGGATTCAGACTTATTGCTTCCGACAACGGAAGAGTAATTGCCGCAAGCTACTGGGGCAAGTTTAAGACAACGTTTCAAATGATTATGGTAATCCTGATGATCGCAAATATACAGAACAACGCTTTTTATATGCTTACACAGGTAATTATGTGGATAGCACTTGCGCTCACCATCATTTCTCTTGTGGATTACCTTGTAAAAAATAAGGATGTAATGAATGGAAGTAAATAATAACAACGAAGAGATAAAGATCAGATATGACGAATCAGGTCTTAATGAGAAGATAATCCGTGCTGTTTCAGAGATGGGATTTGAGTATATGTCCCCCATCCAGAAAGCGGCAATTCCTGTAATGATGGAAGGTAAAGATATCATAGGTCAGGCGCAGACAGGTACAGGTAAGACAGCTGCGTTTGGTATTCCTCTTTTAGAGAAAGTTGATCCCGAGAATAAACATTTACAGGCAGTTGTGCTTTGCCCTACAAGAGAGCTTGCAATGCAGGCTGCCGACGATATAAGAGATTTTGCCAAGTATATGCATGGAATCAAGGTTCTTGCGGTATACGGAGGCCAGGATATTTCAAGACAGATAAGAGCACTTTCAGCCGGAGTACAGATTGTTGTCGGAACACCCGGACGTGTTATGGACCACATGAGAAGACATACCATGAAGATGAAGGATGTCAGGGTTCTCGTACTTGATGAGGCAGATGAGATGCTTGATATGGGCTTTAGAGAGGATATTGAGACTATCCTTGAGGGAATGCCCGAGGAGAGACAGACAGCTCTTTTCTCAGCGACAATGCCCGAACCTATCTTGCAGATAACAAGAAAGTATCAGAAAGATGCTGAATATATAAAGATGACTCCCAAGGAGATCACTGTAGCAGCAATCGAGCAGACTTACTACAGGGTTCCCCAGAGAATGAAGGAAGAAGTTCTTGTAAGACTTCTTGATTATTTCAATCCCGGAAGAACACTTATTTTCTGTAATACAAAGAGAATGGTTGATGAGCTTTCGGAGAAGCTCAAGGGCAAGGGATTCCTTGCGGACGGACTTCACGGCGATCTTTCACAGAATCAGAGAGATACCGTTATGAAGCTCTTTAGAACCGATAAGATCAATATCCTTATCGCTACGGACGTTGCGGCAAGAGGAATTGACGTAAGCGGTGTTGAGGCTGTATTTAACTTCGATATTCCCGAGGATATCGAGTATTATGTTCACAGAATCGGAAGAACAGGCCGTGCTGGCAGAAGCGGTAAGTCATTTACGCTTGTCGGCGGAAGAGAGATGTACAAGCTTCGTGAGATCGAGAGAGTTTGTCATACCAAGATTGAGGAAAGAAGAGTTCCTTCTGCAAAAGAGATCACAAGAGTTAAGTCACAGAAGGTATTCGGCGAAGTTATAGATATAATCGAGAACGGCGATATTACTTCTACTCTTGAATTTGTAAATCAGAAGATTGAAGAGGGCGAGTATACTGCAGAGCAGCTTGCAGCCGGATTCATGAAGCTCAAGATGGGCGCTGATATCGAAGACCTTGTTCTCTTTGAGAAAGACCGTGATTACGGCGATCGCAGACGCAGAGGCGGAAGAGATTACCGTTATGACGAGAGAACTGGAAAGAGAGACAGAAGAAGAGGTCCTAACGGCGGAAGAAGAGCTTCCGATATGAAGAAGGGTGCGTTTGAAGGCAGACGTGCTACAGACGGTAAGAGAGGTTCATCTTCAGGCAGAAGAAAGTTTGAAGACAGAAGGGGAAGCGATAAGCGCAGATCCTCTTATAAGAATGCAGAGCTTCCCGAAAGAGAGAACACTTCTCCCAAGCCGAGAAGAGAGCGCTCTTCATCCAAGTCATATCAGGACGGAGCATCTGTGTTTGAGAATGTAGGAAGACTCAACATCAAGGATGAGAAATCTACAAAAGCTTGGTATATGGGCGAAGACAGAGATACAATGAATGTATCAAAGTCAGATCGCAGAAATATAAAAGCAGAGAATAAAAAGAGAAGTATTGATTATCTTCAGGATGTCGACGATCTTGTAATGGAAAGCTTTGGAAAACGCAAAAAGTAAAGATTTATGGCTGAGCGTAAGGGAGGCGGAACAGTGAAAGACAGAAAAACTCTGATCGGCAAGACCTTAAGAGCAAAGATATTTAATATGGTCAGTGTCGGTGTGATAGATGAGCCTATCAACAGATTCTATGACTTTTTGAGTATTGTTGCACTTGTTCTAAATCTCTTTTCAGCATTTGCGATAACCTACAATTACATGGAGGAGCATTATAAAGGGCTCCTTCTTGGAATTGAGGCTGTGACAACATTTTTCTTTGCGATTGACTATATCTTACGGCTTCTTTCCGCAAATGAGCTCTATCCAAAGGATAATGAGTTTACATCACTCAGAAAATATATTTTGTCTTTTACGGGTATTGTTGATCTGTTATCATTTTTACCCTATTATCTTTCAGTATTTTTCCCGGTATTCTTTCCGGCAGGAACGGCTGTATTCAAACTCTTCAGAGTTGCAAGGATTCTCAGGCTGTTCAGAATCAATTCCTATTACGATCAACTTAATGTCATAACGGAAGTAATAAACAGAAAGAAGCAGCAGCTTATGGCTTCTGTGTTTATAATACTTATACTTATGATGGCGGCGAGCCTTTGTATGTACAGCGTTGAGCATGACAGTCAGCCGGAAGTATTTAAGAATGCCTTTTCGGGTATATGGTGGTCGGCTTCGACGCTTCTAACCATAGGATACGGCGATATATACCCTGTTACGATTATGGGTAAGATACTTGCGATAATAATTGCATTTCTGGGCGTCGGAATGGTCGCAATCCCTACAGGTATCATTTCCGCGGGATTCGTCGAACAGTTCCAGAGGCTTAAGGATATAGGAGAGTTTGCGGAAGAAGAGAATATTCATTTTATCAGGGTTGTGCTTGGGAGCGATGATTCATGGATGGGGAAGAAGATTGCCGATATAGGCCTTCCGAAGGATATCATGGTGGTAGCTGTTCAGAGAAACAATGAAACGATAATTCCAAGGGGCGGCACTGTTCTTCGTGCAAACGACCTTATTGTTTTGTGCGCCGAAAAGACCAAGGAACTTCAGCCTGTTGCGATAAAAGAGATTGTCATAAATGAAGGCCATTCATGGAATAACACTGCGATAAGGGATATAGATATTTCAAGACAAAGTTATATCTTCATGGTAAGAAGAGATAATAAAGCCCTGGTTCCTAACGGTAAACTTGTTATAAAAGCAGGTGATATTGTTTTGTTATATGACAAGCACTTGCATAATGAAAATATATAAAGAGACTGACGAGGTAAAAATGTTTAGCTTGGAGAATAAGAAAAAAATACTTAATAACACGGATCTGTTTGTACTTGATATGGACGGAACCTTCTATCTTGAAAATGACATATTGGACGGCTCGCTTGATTTTCTGGAAGCGGTGAAAAGAGCCGGCAAAAGATATATCTTTTTTACCAATAATTCATCTACTTCCTCTGAGGAGTACATCAAGAAACTTGCGCGAATGAATTGCCATATCACAAGCGATATGATCATGACATCGGGAGATGTGATGATAAAGTTTTTGCAGACAAAGTATCAGGGAAAATCGGTGTATCTTCTTGGCACGGAGCCGCTCAGAAAGAGCTTTGTCGATGCGGGAATAAATCTGTATGATGCAAAGACGGGAGTATCTTCGGACGGCACAAAAGCTGAACGTTCCGATATCGTTGTTGTCGGATTTGACAAGACACTTACTTATGAGACTCTTACAAATGCGTGCATATATATACGAGAGGGAGCAACTTTTCTTGCGACACATCTGGATATCAATTGTCCTGTGAAAAACGGATTCATCCCCGATTGCGGCGCTATATGCGCGGCAATTGAGCTTTCTACAGGCGTTAAGCCAAGATTTGTCGGAAAGCCTTTTAAGGAAACGGTTGATATGATAGTTGCATCTACGGGAATTTCGGCTGAAAGAATCGCATTTGTGGGAGACAGAATATATACGGATGTAGCGACCGGTGTAAATAACGGTGCTATGGGAGTTCTGGTTCTTACAGGTGAGACTAAAAAAGAGGATATTCCTGCATCCAAAGTGCAGCCCGATGTGGTATTTGCTTCGATTAAAGAGATGGGAGAATTACTTTCAGAGTAATAAATATTTGTATAAAAAGTTAAACAGGGCGGAAATCTTGCGATTTCTGCCCTGTTTAGAAAAGAGAGAAAAGTGGGGGTTTACTTTGAGGATAGCTTAAACAGTGGTTGTGATTACTTTTAACCACAATCTGATTTTATTTAATTTTTTTGATTATGTCTATGCCTATAGGCGCAAAGTGTAATTTTTGCAAGATTTCGTTCATATTAGTGTATAAATTAATTGACAAGCTAAAATTAGCCTAATAAAGCAAGCGTGAAAATGTGTGTATTTTTCCGTAACACGCAATATGATTTAAAATAAATTAGCTTTATGATATAGTTAAAAATACCTGTTATGAAAGTATTGTTTTAGTTACGAAATATCATACAACTGAGGGAAGTGTAGTGAATAATTATAAAATTGAGCCTAAATGTGTAATAATTTCAGCCGGAAGTTTTGTTCCGGTCGATATAAAACTTAATGAGGGTGATTATCTTATTGCATGTGATGCAGGTTTTGCATATGCGGAGCAATTGGGACTTTTGCCCGATCTTATTGTGGGTGACTTTGATTCGACGGCTGAGCTTGGGCCACAGGCTCTTAGAAGTCTTGAAGAGATCGCTGAGTCGGATCCGGACAGGATCCTTCGCCTCGATGTGAGAAAAGATGATACCGATACCATCAAAGCTGTTAAGATAGCTCTTTCAAAAGGTTACAAAAAGATATACCTGTACGGTGCTTTGGGCGGTTCACGCTTCGATCACAGTTTTGCTAATGTACAGACTTTGTTGTATATTAAACATAACGGCGGAACGGGATATATCATGGAGCATGATAAGATGCTAATGATAGCGGAGAACGAAACTATTAAGTTTAACAGAGGGAATACGGGGTATCTTTCAGTTTTTTCACTTTCCGAAAAATCCTACGAAGTTACTTTAAAAGGACTAATGTATACGCTTGATAATGGGACTCTTACAAGTGATTTTCCGCTTGGTGTCAGTAATGAGTTTATCATTGATGAGGAGGCGGAGGTATCTGTGGGCAGAGGAACACTTCTGATAGGTATTCATTTTGGTGAAGACAACGGATAATGACTGCTTGCAATACTCTGTACGTGTATGATCTGTTTTCTTGCAAAGTTTTTTATAAAAGACTATACGCAGGTTAAGAATGCGAAAGTCAGGCAGCAATACGGCGTGCTTTCCGGTGCTGTCGGAATTTTTTTGAATCTTATTCTTTTTGTATCTAAATTGATCGCGGGATTTATTACCGGATCGATTTCAATTATGGCGGATGCCTTAAATAATCTATCGGATGTCGGTTCATCCGTTGTAACTCTTGTTGGCTTCAGGCTTTCGGGGCACGAAGCTGACGAGGAACATCCCTTCGGACATGGCAGAATTGAATATGTTGCGGGGCTTATTGTGGCGCTTCTTATTGTTCTAATGGGCGTCGAGCTCATCCGTACCTCTTTCGGGAAAATACTGAATCCGGGAGAGATTAGCTTTAATCCTGTTGTGGCCGGAATCCTTGTTTTTGCCATATTTATAAAGCTTGTTATGTATCTTGGAAATAAAGAAGCTGCAAAGAAAATTGAAAGCGCGGCACTTAATAACACTGCGCTTGACAGTATCTCCGATGTTTTTACCACAACGGTCGTACTTGCCTGCGCGATATTTACGAATAGCACAGGTGTTGTGCTCGACGGATACGTCGGTATATTGGTCGGAATACTTATTGTAAAGACCGGAATAGAGGCGGCAAGGGATACAATCAATCCGCTTTTGGGAGAGCCTCCGAGTAAGGAACTGGTAAAAGAGATCGAGGATACGGTTCTTTCACACGAAAACATCCTCGGAGTGCATGACCTTGTAATACACAATTACGGACCTACAGGGCTTTTTATGTCGCTTCATGCGGAGGTTGACGGAGGACTTGATCTTATAACCGTTCACGACTTTATCGATGATATTGAGAATGAACTTAGGGTTAAGTACAGCTGCGAAGTTGTAATACATATGGATCCCGTTGTTATAGGAGATGAGGATACAGAGCGGCTTAAGCGCAAGGTTAGGTATATTGTAAAAGAGCTTGATCCTGAGCTTAAATTCCACGATTTCAGGCTTAAACATTCCAAAGATAAGGGGAGGAGAGTTGCGTTCGATCTAAGCGTTCCTTACAAATACAATATGAAAGACGCTGAAATTTTGGATTATCTGGAAGAAAGAATAAAGAGGATGGAACCCGATATTGAATGCGACATTACCATAGATAAGACGGAGAAGGCATAAAGAGAGTTAAGGAGGAAGTATGTTGGGGCTTAAGAAAATTAAAAACGGTTTTATTGAAATTGTAAAAGAACATCCGGTTTCGGTTATAAGCGTACTGATAGCGACAATCCTGTACAGTTTTATTTGCGATGGCGGAAGTGATGATGCAACGCTCGCTGTCAGATGCCTTGCTATATTCTTTTTGATATTTGCTTTGGGAGCGATTCCTTGTGAGGCTTTTCGCGTATATAAAATAAAAAACGGTGAGAATGATATTCTTAAGAATAAGAGATATCTGGCAATTAGCGCCGCTGTCATGGCTTTTGGCGCTATACTTGGCGTTTTGACGGCGATATTTTTCACATACGGTCACGATATAATTGCTAAAAAGATTGGTGTTTCCGAGTTTACCGTAGATCTTTGGGAGGAATACGATTACAGGATTGTGTCATGTTTTGCGGTTGTTGTGATATGCGTGTCTTTATATCTCTTCTTAAAAAAGAGCGGTTGTACGTTTGAAGAATATACCGCAAAGGCTTTCTGCGGTCTTATGAAAGCGGAGATTGTTTTCTGCGTCGTTCTTATCGGCCTTATGATGATCATAGGGGCGTTTAGCGCACTTATATTTGAAGTTGATTTTAGCGTTTATGAGCGCGTGTGGATATTGCTTCTTGGATTTGTCCAGTATCCTTGCATGCTTATGGGTGTTTCCAAGACTGATGATGAGATCTCAAAGTTTGGCAAAGTGATGCTAAGCTACGTGCTTACAGGTCTTTTGGCAATTGCATTTGTGATCATCTATGCCTATATAATCAAAGTGGTCGTAAAATGGATGTTTCCTATGTATATGGTGTTTGGCATCCTTACGGCGCTCTTTGGGTTTGGCGTGTTCATATGGACGATGGCACAGGGAATATGCGAAGAGAGCATGAGAAAAATTTTTAAATTTATGCCGCTTCTTTTTATCCCTTGCATTATCATGGAAATCGTGAGCCTTGGAAGACAGATTTACATATATGGTTTTACGCTTGCAAGATACGCGGGTATCGCGGCTATTGTGTTTGAGATTGCATACTTTGTTTTGTATATATATAACATGAAAAAAGAGAAGAACGCTATGCAGGTTGTATTTTGCATAGTTATTGCGGTTTCTTACGTAGCTCTTTTGGCTCCCGGAATAAATGCTTATTCTGCGGTTATCGCATCTCATAAGGGGAATGTGATGAAGTATCTTGCGAATAACAAAGAAAATATTTCCACGCATGCCGTTACGGAGTCATACAGAACCATTGCGTATTCATGTGGAGCTGCGGGAAAAAATTATATACATAAAAAGTTAAGTGACGAGCAGAATAATGCGATGATCGAACTTGCCGGAACCGAATATCAGCCGGCCGGCGGAACTACATATATTTATGCAAGCAGATATGATGATAATTGTTTTGATATTTCCGACGGATATGAGAAGTTCTATATTGTCGATATCGCATATTCCGGTTCTGAGGATGGGGATTCCGGCCGTTATGAGTATGATGTTACCTGCGGAGAAGAGAAGGTAGGTGTTGTCAATCTTGAAGATTTGATAAAAAAACTTATCAATCTGGAAAAATCGGGAGCAGGCAGTGAGGAGCTTAATTCTGCCATTGAGGAGCCTGTTGCGCTTAACGACGGCGGAAAGCTTATTATTTCTTACATCAGTATAGATTGCAATGAGGAAGACGGTCGTGTCGAAAGAGTAGATTCAAACGGTTATGTACTAAAATAAACTTATCTTGTCATTTTGGTACTGTTTGAGATATACTATCCAAGGAAAAAATTAATTTATTAGTATTTTAATCGCATTAAGCGTAGATATGGAGGAATATATAAATGAAAGGTTCAAAGCCAACAGTTCTTTTGATTCTTGACGGATACGGAATCAACCCCAATCCTGAGGGAAATGCTATTGCAATGGCAAAGACTCCTGTGATGGATTCACTTATGAAGGAATATCCTTTTGTACAGGGAAATGCCAGCGGACTTGCTGTAGGTCTTCCTGACGGACAGATGGGTAATTCAGAGGTTGGACACATGAATATGGGTGCCGGCAGAATTGTGTATCAGGAGCTCACAAGAATCACAAAGTCTATCGAGGATGGTGATTTCTTCACAAATGAAGGACTTATGGCTGCAATTAATAATTGTAAGGCAAATGATTCTGCACTTCACATGTACGGACTTGTTTCAGACGGTGGTGTACACAGCCATATTACACATATTTACGGACTTCTTGAGCTTGCTAAGAAGAACGGTCTCAGCAAAGTATATGTACATTGCTTCCTTGACGGAAGAGATACTCCTCCGGAGAGCGGAATTGATTTCGTTCAGCAGCTTGAAGATAAGATGAAGGAACTTGGCGTAGGTCAGATTGCTTCTATTTCCGGCCGTTACTATGCTATGGACAGGGATAATAACTATGACCGTGTTGAGTTTGCTTACAACGCACTTACAAAGGGTGAGGGTAATAAGGCAGACAGCGCACACGAGTGCATGGTTCAGACATATAAGGATGGCAAGACAGATGAGTTCGTTATTCCTACAGTTATCATGAAGAACGGCGAGCCTGTTGCTACAGTTAAGGATAAGGATTCAATCATCTTCTTTAACTTCCGTCCTGACAGAGCAAGAGAGATCACGCACTGCTTCTGTGATGATGAGTTTGATAAGTTTAACAGAGGTAAGAGACTTGACGTTACTTATGTTTGCTTCACAGATTACGATCCTCTTATTCCTAATAAGGAAGTTGCATTTAAGAAGGTTCTTCTTACAAATACATTCGGTGAGTGGCTTGCAGCTAAGGGACTTAAGCAGGCTCGTATCGCTGAGACAGAGAAGTATGCTCACGTAACATTCTTCTTTAACGGTGGTGTTGAGAAGCCCAACGACGGTGAGGACAGAGTACTTGTAAACAGCCCTAAGGATGTTCCTACATACGACCTTAAGCCTCAGATGAGCGCTCCTGAAGTATGCGAGAAGATTCTCGATGCTATCAACTCTCAGAAGTACGATGTTGTTGTAGCTAACTTCGCCAACCCTGACATGGTTGGACACACAGGTGTTATTCCTGCAGCTGTTCAGGCTATCGAGACAGTTGACGAGTGCGTTGGCAAGATCGTTGAAGCTGTTAAGGCAACAAACGGAACAATGTTTATCTGTGCAGATCACGGTAATGCAGATATGATGATCGATTATGAGACAGGCGAGCCTTGGACAGCTCATACAACAAATCCTGTTCCGTTCATCCTTGTTAATTACGATTCTGCGTACACTCTCAGAGAGGGCGGATGCCTTGCAGATATCATTCCTACACTTATCGAGTGCATGGGAGAAAAGCAGCCTGAGGAAATGACAGGAAAGTCTTTGTTGATAAAAAAGTGATAATATGTTAAAGTATTATTTGTTCGCTACTTGCGACAAACATTTTTTTCAGTAATACGTACTGGGAGGGCTATTTTTGTGAATGCTTTAAATTACGTAGTAGGTGTAATTTTTATATTGATATGTGCCGTTCTGGTAGTTCTTGTTCTTCTTCAGGAAGGCAAGAGCCAGGGACTTGGGGCAATTCAAGGTTCAGTTGAGAATACATACTGGAGTAAGAATAAGGGACGTTCTTCAGAAGGAATGATGAAGAAGTTAACAGTTGTCCTTGCTATTCTTTTCATCTTATTAAGTGTATTTCTTGATATGAATATTATTTGATCTTTGTTTTTGATGGATTTCGGGCACTCTATTAATTTAGAGTGCCTTATTTCGTATTTGACATAATGTCGTGGAGCTTGATTATGAGTAAGGGGAAAAAACTTAAGAGAATAGAAGACAGCGTATATGGCGGAAGCAAGAAAAAATCCGCTGAGCTTATAGTGGGTAAATTTATCTCAAATGCCAGAGGATTCGGCTTTGTTAGCGTTGACGATATGGATGAGGATATTTTTATCCCGGAGGAATACGTGCACGGCGCTTATCATTCCGATACTGTTGAAGTTGAACTTCTGAAAGAGCAGACGGGTAAAAGAAAAGAAGGCCGTATCAGAAATATTCTTGTAAGAGGTATTGAAGAGATTGTCGGAACGTATCAGGCTGAGAAGAATTTTGGTTTTGTTATTCCCGACAGCGATAAGTTTACCAGCGATATTTTTATTCCTATCGAACATCATAATAAGGCTGTTACCGGCGACAAAGTTCTTGTTAAATTAACCGACTACGGAAATGTAGCCAAGAGACAGAAGCCCGAGGGCAAAGTTCTTGAGATAATCGGAAATATAAACGACCCCGGAGTAGATATTCTGTCTATTGTAAAGAATAACGGAATCCCTACTGAGTTTCCCGAGAAGGTCATAAATCAGGCGAATAAGTGTCCTGATTTTATCAGCGAAGCCGATATGTACGGAAGAGAGGACTTAAGGAATCTCACCATGGTCACCATTGACGGTGAGGATGCCAAGGATCTTGATGATGCGGTGAGTCTCTACATAGATGATGAGGGACTTTATCATCTTGGTGTTCATATTGCCGATGTTACGAATTATGTTCAGGAGAGTTCTGCGCTTGACAGGGAAGCGCTCAAGAGAGGAACCAGTGTGTACCTTGTTGACAGGGTAATCCCTATGCTTCCGCACAGACTTTCTAACGGCATATGCTCTTTAAACCACGGCGAAGACAGGCTTGCACTTAGTTGTCTTATGACTGTCGATAAGAACGGCGGTATCGTCGATCACAACATAGTTGAGTCAGTTATTAACGTCAACGAGAGAATGTCATATACTTCGGTTGCGAAGATTCTTGAAGATGAGGATGAAGAGGAGATTGCCAAGTACAAAGATCTCGTTCCTATGTTCAGGAATATGGCGGTTCTTTCGGGTATTCTCAGAAAAAGACGTGAGAAGAAAGGCGCTATTGATTTTGATTTCCCTGAATCAAAGATTCTTCTTGATGCGGACGGAAATCCTACAGATATAGTTATGCGCGAAAGAAATACGGCAACAAAGCTTATTGAAGATTTCATGCTTGCTGCCAATCAGACTGTTGCAGAACATTTTTATTTCATGCAGAGTCCTTTCGTGTATCGTATTCATGAACAGCCCGATCCTGAGAAAATCGCAACTCTTTCTGTTTTTGTAAATAACTTCGGGTTCCATATCAAGACCAGAAGAGACGAGGGAGTTAAGCCAAAAGAGATACAGAAACTTTTAAAGGGCATAGAAGGAACCAAAGAAGAAGCGGTAGTCAGCAGAATGACTCTTCGCAGCATGATGCAGGCTAAGTACAGTACAGACTGTACGGGACACTTCGGACTTGCGTTTGATTACTATTGCCACTTTACATCACCGATAAGAAGATATCCCGATCTTCAGATACACAGAATAATCAAGGATCATCTTCGCGGAAGGATGAATGAGGCCAAGGCTTCTCACTATGAGGAGATTTTGGATGAAGTTGCAAAGCATTCATCCGAGATGGAACGAAGAGCGGAAGAAGCTGAGCGTGAGACTGAAAAGCTCAAGAAGGCTCAGTACATGGAAAATCATATCGGAGAGAAGTTTGAAGGTGTTATTTCCGGCGTTACCCAGTGGGGAATGTTCGTTGAACTTGAAAACTCCTGCGAGGGTATGATCAGAGCGGCTTCAATGGAAGATGATTTCTACGTGTATGATGAAGCTTCGATGAAGCTTGTGGGAGAGAGATATCACAAAGAATATACTCTCGGAATGAAAGTTATGATCCGTGTTCTCGGAGCTGACAGGATTACCAAGACAATAGATTTTATGTTGATAGATCCCGATAACGATGATGAAGATGAAGATTTTTATCCTGTTGGGGAACGTTTTGTTCCGAAGGCAAGAAAGATTGCCGAGGATAAGGCAAGGAAGATCAGAAAGCTCAGTGAAGCTGCGGAAAATATGAATGAGGGTGCAGACTATCCCGAGGATGAGTTTGACGATTCGGAGGATTCCGCTAAGGAGCTTGTCAGAAAGAGACTTGTTGAATATGCAGGCAGACTGATAGATCTTAATGAATATGAACCCGATCCGAGGACGGGAGAGCCTCAGCCTAAGCGCAAAAAAGGGGTTAAGGTCGGAAGAGGTTCTGCGGCGAAATCATCACGTTCCGGAAGAAAAAAGACTGATGATAACGGCGATAAGAAGAAATCAACCCGCAAAGTTTACAAGGTGCATAAATACAAGAAGTCTGCCACGAGTAAGGCTGCAAGAAGCGCTCAGGGCAAAGGGAAAAGAAGAAAATAAAAAGGAATCATTATGGCAGAAGATAAGGCAAGAAAGCTGGTAGCCAATAATAAAAAGGCTTATCACGATTATTTCATAGAAGAAAAATACGAGGCAGGTATTGAACTTTTCGGAACGGAAGTTAAATCTATCCGCCAGGGAAAGTGCAGTATAAAAGAGGCTTGGATCAGTATTGATAAAGGTGAAGCTTTTATCATGGGAATGAATATCACTCCGTATGAGAAGGGAAACATCTTCAATAAGGATCCGCTCAGGGTTAAGAAACTTCTTTTACACAAGACTGAGATCAGAAAACTTGACCAGCAGAAGATGGTTCAGGGATATACACTTGTTCCGCTTGAAGTGTACTTTAAGAACGGTAGGGTCAAGGTTGAAATCGGACTTGCCAAAGGTAAGAAGCTGTATGATAAGCGTGCCGATATGGCCAAGAAGGATCAGCAGAGAGAAGCGGAAAAAGAATTCAAGATGAGATTTAAGTGATAAAGCTGTTGATAAAAGGCTGTTTAGACGATATACTTAATAAGCAATAAGAGCCTCAGGCTCTTTGCATATAATTTAATAAGGGTTAGTAAAGGTTTCGACAGGGATTTTGAAGCTGGAGAAGCTATCCGCAGGATGGTGCGTTAAACCTCAAATTAAAATTAAACGCTAACGATAATTTAGCATACGCTGCCTAAGTGCAGCCCGTCGACCCGGGTACACCTACATATCCGGTAATCGGCGTCAAAACTTGTAGGAAACGACACAGCTTAAGCTTTGCGGTTGTGGTCGTATCATGAAGCTACCGATTGTTTGCGGTTGTCAATTACTGCAGGCATGAGGGAACAGGGATGCAGAATCCCGCAATAATTGACTATGATAGTAGAAGTACAGGGGATGAATTTTTGGACACGGGTTCGACTCCCGTCTAATCCATAACTTAAAAAGCGCGTGGTTACGCGCTTTTTCAATATTTGAAAATGTACAGCAGGAAGGTAATCATATGAGGCGATTTACATCAATTCTTTTGGCATGCGTGATGGCAACAGGGGTATCTTGCAATAACGGTGGTTATGCAAAAGCGAAGGAGTCGGTTGAGGCTATTGCTTCATCAATGACGGTGGAACAAAAGCTGGCTCAGATGATCATGCCGTCGATGCGAACCTGGAACGACAAAGAGCTGACTTCTTTAAATTCGGAGATTACAGGTGCTTTAAAAAAATATGATTTTGGCGGAGTCATTCTTTTTTCACAGAATACTAAGGATGCGGCTCAGACAACGAAGCTGATCAACAGCATCCAGAAAGCGCATTTAAGCGGTGGCTTTAAATCCAAGATGTTCGTGGCTGTCGATCAGGAAGGTGGAAGAGTCACACGTCTAAAGACAGGTACGAAGATGCCGGGGAATATGGCTGTTGCGGCGACGGGTGATGCTGCAAATGCTTATAAGGCTGCAAACGTGATCGGCGAGGAACTGGCTGTTCAGGGATTTAATCTTGATTTTGCACCGGTTGTGGATGTGAACAGTAATCCGGCAAATCCTGTTATAGGTGTCAGGTCTTTTTCGGAAGATCCGGGTGTTGTAACGCAGTTTGGATTGCAGTATGTAAACGGTCTTCACGGACAGAACGTAATGACTTGTCTTAAGCACTTTCCGGGACACGGAGATACGGATGTAGACAGCCATACGGGACTGCCAAAGGTCAATAAGACATATGAGGAATTAGAGAAAACTGAGCTTGTTCCGTATGCTTCTCTTGCTTCGGCTTCGGACTTTATAATGACGGCGCATATTCAGTACCCGCAGATAGAGAAGGAGATGTGTGTTTCAAAGTCTTCGGGACAAAAGATATATTTACCCGCGACTTTGTCAAAGAAGTTTTTGACGGAGATCCTAAGAGGAAAGCTTGGATATAAGGGGCTTATCATTACCGACTCTATGGAGATGGACGCGATATCTACGAATTTTGACAAGATTGATGCATCGGCCAGAGCGATAAATGCCGGCGCGGATATCATTTTGATGCCTGTAAGCCTTACTTCGTCCAAGAGTTTGAAGGATGTGGATGCGTATATTGAAGCTCTTGCGGCTAAGGTCAAAAGCGGAGAGATTTCCGAAGCAAGACTGAATGATTCTGTGATGAGAATTTTGCAGGCTAAGGATAAATACGGATTTTTGGATACTTCCGTAGAAGCTTCTCCACAGAAGGCTGCAAGCGTGGTCGGCTCTAAGCAGCATAAAGCCGTTGAATGGGAGCTTGCAACAGCAGGCGTTAAGGAAGAGAAAAATGACGGCGTTTGTCCTGTCGGAAAAGATAAGAAGGTAGTTATTTTTTATCCTAAGAAAGATGAATTATCTGCGATAAAGTCAGGTGTTCAAAAGGCGGGAGTAAAGTCTGTTACATATGTGAGCATTGAAGGCGGATTACCGGCCACTGCCGATTCTGATATCCGGAAAGCGGATGTGGTCATATGCATATCTTCTTGCGCGACGGGAGAGGATTTGAAAAACACTGCTTCGATAAATGCGTTGATTGAGAAAACAAAGACAAGTGGCAAAAAGAGCGTGGTGCTCAGTACAAATCTTCCGTATGATCTTGCAAACTACAATAACGCAGATGCGCTGGTGGCATGCTACGGACCCGGAATTAATGTGACTGCGGCAATCTACAAGTTGTTTTCGTAATATTTGGATATAAACGGCATTGGAATTATCCGGTGCCGTTTTTGAATTTAATAGGACAAAATTTGATAGCATAAACATCAAAATATAGGAAGTAAATATAAAAATGCGATGCTATCATCTTCTCTTGAATCAGAATGTTTTTTATGAGGAGAGAAAAAATATGTCTAATATCGCTACATTTATAAAAGAGAGAAAAAGACGCATATTCATGTCACTTTTTGGTGTTATTATATGCGCGATAAGTGTTGGTATCTTTAAGCTTGCGGCACTTGGAGTCGATCCGTTTCAGTCTCTTATGAGCGGACTTGACTCACTTATTCCTATTGAATTTGGCACGCTTTATGTGATAGTCAATGCGGTGCTTCTGATCTTTAGTCTTGTTGCCGACAGACATAATATAGGCATTGCGACATTTATAAATCTTTTTCTTTTGGGATATATAACACAGTTTACATTGGAATTTCTCCGGAAACTTATTCCCAATCCGTCAATGCCGGCACGTGTATTATGTCTTTTGATAGGTATCGTGATAATCTGCTTTGGGTCTGCTCTTTATATGACCGCGGATCTAGGAGTGTCTACTTATGATGCCGTGGCTATTGTCATGTCATCGAAGTGGAAACTTGGCAAATTCAAATACATACGAATCTGCACAGACCTTGTATGCGTTGTTATCGGATGCGTGTTGTTTGTGACGGCAGGCAATTCTTTGTCTGCGATACCGACGATCGCAGGAGTCGGAACAATTATCACGGCATTCTTTATGGGACCGCTTATCGACTTCTTTAACGTTAGATTTGCGAGACCATTTCTAGAAAAAGGTAACTAATTATCTTGCTTCACAGGCTCAATTTAGCAACTTCTTGACTAATTAACCATGCCAATATAAAATCAATTTATTCTGATAAAGTGAAGAAGGAATTGAAATGAGCGTAAGTAAGAAGAGAATAGTTGTAAAAGTTGGAACATCTACTATAACGAATGACAGTGGAAATGTTGATATTCGTTCACTTGATCATTTATGCAGAGCACTGTCCGGCGTTGAGAATCTGGGGTACGACCTGGTGCTGGTATCTTCGGGAGCGATTGCGGTAGGCGCAGGAAAGATGCGTCTTGCCCAGAAGCCCAAGGAGATAAGGCTCAAGCAGGCGGCTGCAGCGGTCGGACAGACAGAGCTCATGCATCTTTATGATAAATTCTTTGGTGAATATAACAGAATGGTCGGACAGATATTGCTTGATAATGCGGATTTCTGCAATCCTGTAAGAAGCGAGAATCTCAAGAATACATTCGATGCCCTCTTGGAAAATCATATTATTCCCATAGTTAATGAAAATGATTCGGTTAGCCATACAGAGATTGAATCGGATAAGAAGCTTTTTTCCGACAATGATATGCTCTCTGCGCTTGTTGCTATTTTCTGTAATGCAAGTAAGCTGATTATTTTCTCTGATATTGACGGGCTTTACGACGGCAATCCCAATACGGATCCCAATGCAAAGGTTATAAGCAGGGTAGAGGAGATAACTGAAGAGCTTAAGAGTGTTGCGTCCGGATCGGGCTCCAACAGAGGAACCGGCGGAATGATCACTAAACTTGAAGCGGCAGAGCTTGCTACATCGCATGGAATAGACGTGCTTATTACCAACGGAAAAAATCCGGAAAAGTTGTATGATATTATCGAAAAAAAGAAAGTGGGAACACTTTTTGTTGCTAAGGAGCAGTGATAAAGTAGCATTTTTTTAACCGATTTCTTGCAAATACTTGCATAAATATATGAAATTTTTACGATTTATATTAACTCAGCTTGCTTAAATTATAATGCAATTATATTATTAAGTAAACTAATGCGCTTTATTACAACTAGCATCTGGAGGGTTATATGGGACACAAACGAAAAAAAAGTGGTATTAAGTGGTTTAATTCTATTCTTTCTCAGGTTATTGCCGTTAACGTTATAATGGCACTTGTTTTTGGATTGGTTATGTTTACAACGATGGATTCGTTGGACAATTCCGTTAACATGTCATCTTCCCTTATGTCGTATATTGCCAATGTAAATAATTACGAAGGCAAGATATCGGCTAAGGTCTATTTTTTGTATTCTCAGCCTTTTAGTTATATATATACGGACAGAGAACAGAAGAAGAACTTTGAGAATGTGGTACAGCAGAACGGATCGGAACTTAAAAAGAATCTGACAGATCTTATGGATGAGCTTGGCAAGAATACAAGTGAGTATTCGGTTAAGGCTTTGGGTGTAGCTCAGCAGTTATCGGAAAGTGTTGAGAAGTATGTAAGTCTTGTTGATGAGGCATATGAGCTTGCGAAGAAGGCGCAAGGTGCTTCATGTGCGCACATGATGGAAACAGACGTAAAGGATCAGCTTGGGGTAGTGGAGCAGAATTTGCAGGATCTTAATTACGCTGTGGAGCAGATCGCAACAGGATCTATCTATGACATGATAGATATGAGAAACGGTGCGGTAGCAAAAACTATCATCGGACTTAGCATCTTTATTCTTTGCATTATTGCAACGTTCTTCATGAACTATTTCCTTATTATCCGTAAGATTACTTCAATGTCCAATGAGGTTAACAGGATCATTGATGAAATCGATAACGGTCAGGGTGACCTTACTTCGAGAATTACGACAAGCGTTGATTCTGAGCTTATATACTTCAAGAAGGGATTCAACAGATTCATTGAAACTCTTCAGACAATCATGCGTGAGATCAGAGAGGGTGCATTGGTGCTTGCTACTTCTGAAGAAGAAGTATCCATGAAGATTCAGAAGGCAAATGACAATGTTTCAAATACATCGGCAGCTCTCGAAGAACTTTCTGCAAGTATGGAGAATGTATCACATACAGCAAATCGTATGCTTGATAAGCTTGAAGATGTTAAACGTGCTACTCAGAGCATAAATGATGAAGTATACGGTGGACAGGAAGCTGCGACCGAGATCAAGGTTGAGGCATCAAGCGTTCGTGATGAAGCTAATCTTAAGAAGAGCAACACAGGTGCGAAGATGGAAGAGCTCAGTAAGGTTCTTGAGATGTCTGTTAAAGAGAGTGAGCAGGTTAACCAGATTGGTGAGCTTACAAATGTCATTCTTGATATCGCATCACAGACAAATCTTCTTGCGCTTAATGCAAGTATCGAAGCGGCAAGAGCCGGTGAAGCAGGTAAGGGATTTGCGGTTGTTGCTGAAGAAATCAGTTCACTTGCTGAAAACAGCAGACAGACAGCCGGAAATATTCAGGCAATCAGCCAGAATGTTACAAGTGCCGTTAAGGACCTTTCAGATAACGCACTTCAGGTTCTTGATTTCATCAACACAACAGTTCTTTCCGATTATGATTCATTTGTAGAAATCGGTGAGAAGTACGGAAATACGGCTGTAATCATTGATAATATGCTTAGCAAGTTCAATGCGAAGGCTGATAATCTCAATGCGATCATGGCTGAGATGGCAACATCCGTTACTTCAATCAGTGAGTCTGTTAAGGAAAGCACTGTAGCGATCAATACTTCAGCATCTAACTCGACAGAGATTGTCGGAGAAATGCAGGGTATCGGAGAGGCTATGGATAACAATAACCGTGTTACAAACCAGCTTTCTGACAGCACAAAGCAGTTCGTTAATCTGTGATCTTTGGATCGCTGTTTGATTAGATTTATAAGGCATGGCTCATATCATTGTTGGGTCGTGCCTTTTTTGTTGTAAATAAGGGTCAAATAAGCGGTAAACAATACTGGTATTTAATAATTATATAAAGCTGTCTATTTATGTGATACCAGAATAGAAGTATAGTAGAAAAGTGCTATAAATAAACAGGCGAGAGAGGAAACATAATGAGAGTAGCGGCAATAAATGATCTTTCCGGTTTGGGAAAATGTTCACTTGTGGCAGATATTTCAGTCTTTTCGGCAATGAGAATAGAAACATGTGCGGTGCCGACAGCGGTACTCAGTGCTCAGACGGGCTTTTCATCATATTATTGTAAGGACCTTACGGGAGTTATACCGGAGTATACAGCCAAATACAAAGAGCAAAAAGCGTGTTTTGACGGAATTATTACCGGATTTATGCTGAACGAGGTACAGGCTAATAATGCGCTTGAGTTTATAAAGGCTTTTAAGACTAAAGGCACACGCGTGCTTGTTGATCCCGTGCTTGGAGATGACGGCGAGAGGTACATGAATTATTCGGAAGAGCTTCTAGGCGCGATTAAGGAGATGGTCAAAGAGGCTGACATAATCACACCGAATATAACGGAGCTTTGTCTTCTTGCGGATGTTGATCCCGGTGAGTACCGTAAGTATTCGGGAGATGAGCTTATAAATTATATACTTGAAGTTTCCGGAAAAGTCAGAGGAGCAAGAAAGCAGATAATAGCCGTTACGGGAATACCGGTACCTGAAGCGGGCGAAGTCGGAAATCTTATGATTACGGAAGACGGCCACGGCCTTATAAAGTCTCATACGAACGGCGTTCATTATTCGGGAACGGGAGATCTTTTTGCAGCAGTTCTTTTTGGAGGAATCCTTAACGGTATGAATGTTCTTGAAGCCTCAAAACTTGCGGGAGATTTCATACGTGCGTCTGTAGAAGATGCTGAAAAAGGCGGTACTTCGGGAAATGAAGGAATAGCATTTGAAAAGAATCTCGGAATGCTTATTTTATAAATATATAGATTGTTGCAATAGAAAAGCGGTGTAAAGAGTATTGAAGCTCATTACACCGCTTTAAGTTTTGAATCAAGGGTTTTCATGATATTTGTCGTAAATTTCTGCGAGATATGTTTTTACAATCTGGATATTTGACATCTTGCGGAGGTCGAGATTTCCCATAAGAACTGCAATTTCATCGGCGAGTAAAAGCATGTTGTAGATTTTGAGCTTGAACTCGTCTCTTGTGAGTTCGTCGATGTTAATTTCCATAAGAGGAGCGCCGAGTTTAAGAGTTACGTTTTCGTCGGCAATTCCTGTTAACATAATTCTTGTAGTAGGATCAAAATTTACATACAAAAGCAGCTTTTCTTTCTCATGTTTCTTGAGAGTGATGGGACTTTGATGTGATGATTCCATCCATTCGTAAAGATCGGTTTCGTCGGGATTCATTAGATACTTTGTAAGCTCTTCTTTATGCTTTTCAATGTATTGCATATATTTACCGGCGTTAGGACCTGTGTATGCAAGCTCTACTTTAACCCCGTTGTCTGTTCTGACAAGTCTGCACTTTTCGGCGACTTCTTTAAGTTTTAAAGTTGCTTCCGCTGCGCCGACCATTTTAAAAGTGCCTGTTTCTAACTCCTGTGTGAATTCCATTTTTATCTCCTTTACGCAAAACTACAATAACGTTAGTATAGCATATGGGTTTAGAAAATGGTATACTTATAAGAGTTTTGTATAAATCAAGGGGAGAATATGGCACAGAGTAATAATGGTAGAAAACAGACAAGAAAGACCGCTTCGAGGAGTACGGGTAGAAGCTACTCCAGAGCAAACACTTCCGCCAGAAAAGCAGAAGAAATTGACTATTCTTTGAGAAGCGAACTTGTGGTTATTGCAATGGTCGCTTTGACAATTTTCCTTTTCTTATGTAATTTCGGTGTTTGCGGAGAGCTTGGTAGTGCAGTAAGCGGAATACTATTTGGCTTTTTCGGCATTACGGCGTATTTTGCACCACTTGTGGCATTGGGCGCTGTTCTTATTTCAGTGGCAAATTATGGCTCAAGTGCGGCGCAGCGTAAGGTCGTTTCCGGAATTGTACTTTTCTTTATGATTGGTATAATCGCGGAGCTTTTTACGAACAGACCACAGCAGGCGCAGAATTACGATGTTGCATTTATATTTAATTCGGCAAAAGCGGGTAGAGACGGAGGCGGATTCTTCGGCGGTACCCTTGCTTATGTATTGTACAAACACCTGTCATTTGCGGGAACGGCTCTTGTACTGCTTCTTATAGGCATTGTGAGCATGGTGATATTTACCGAACAGTCTTTTGTCGGTGGTATCAGAAACGGTAGCAGGAAACTTATTGAGAAGACAAGAGAAGATGCTGCAAATTACAGAGACTACGCCGAGAGAAGGCGTGAGATGGCAGAGAAGCGCAGAGCTGAGATAAAAGAAGAAAAGCGCCTTGCCATTGAACAAAAAGAAGACGCAAAGATCCTCAGGATGGAGAAAAATGTCCGGGGAGTAATGCTCGATACCAACATCACCAAAGAAGATGTTGAAGAAGAAAAAAGTGATAATATCCATATTTATGGTGATAATAAAGAGGAAAATGTCGGGAACGTATTTATTCCCGATGAGGAAGAGTTCCACGACGATATTCATGAGATCATGCTCAATAAGCATGAGATAGAGACAAACATTGAACCTGACGGACAAAGAGTCCTTGTCACCGAGCCCAGAATTCACAGCATGGATTTTGGTTCATCAAAGGAAGAGGAGCCTGTTGCTTTACCTGATAATCACGGTAAGCTTGTTGCAAAGGCTGCTCCTGAAGAAGCACCGGAAGATATTCTTCCCGATGTACCGATACATGCAGAAGATCTTGGAAACGGCATGAACGGCGATTATGCGATACATGCTCAGGATCATATTTCCAGATCGCCCGGCGCTTCGTCCAAGATCACATCGACAGCCGAAGCAGTGCATGTTCCTTCAGGTCCCGGACCGCATACGGTTAATGTCGGAATGGAAAAAGAGATTGAGGCACATAAACGTGCAATTGCCAAGAAATACGTATTCCCTCCTGTAAGTCTATTGGAGAAGGGTGTTAAGAATAAAAACCTCGAGACTGCAAGACAGCTTAAGGAAACGGCACTTAAATTGCAGGAGACACTTAAGACTTTCGGCGTAAATGTAACTGTTACGGATATAAGCCAGGGCCCTTCTGTAACAAGATTTGAACTTCAGCCCGAAGCGGGAGTCAGGGTCAACAAGATCGTCGGACTTGCCGATGATATCAAGATGAACCTTGCTGCAAGAGATATCCGAATAGAAGCGCCCATTCCGGGTAAAGCTGCAGTCGGAATCGAAGTTCCGAACAAGGAAAATCAGGCTGTTGCATTAAGAGATCTTTTTGAGTCAAGAGAGTTTAAGGAGTTTTCATCGAAGCTTGCCTTTGCTGTCGGCAAAGACATAGCAGGAAAGACGGTAGTTACGGATATTTCCAAGATGCCGCACCTTCTTATCGCGGGTGCTACTGGATCGGGTAAGTCCGTATGTATAAATACAATAATCATGAGCCTTATCTATAAGGCTAAACCTGAAGAAGTTCAGATGATCATGATCGATCCCAAGATCGTTGAGCTCAGCGTTTACAACGGAATCCCGCACCTTATGATTCCTGTTGTGACAGATCCTAAAAAAGCTGCGGCTGCGCTTAACTGGGCTGTTGCCGAGATGACAAACAGATATAAGAAGTTTGCCGAGGCGGGTGTCCGAGATCTCAAGGGATATAACAAATTCGTTGAAAACAGCGGTGATCCGGAGAAACAGGTTCTTCCACAACTTGTCGTTATCGTTGATGAGCTTGCAGACCTTATGATGGTTTCCGCAAATGAAGTTGAGGATGCAATCTGCCGACTTACTCAGCTTGCGAGAGCAGCCGGTATTCATTTGATCATAGCAACTCAGAGACCTTCGGTTGACGTTATCACGGGTCTTATTAAGGCCAACATGCCGAGCCGAGTTGCCTTCGCCGTATCAAGTGGTGTTGACTCAAGAACTATCCTTGATATAACCGGTGCGGAGAAGCTCCTTGGAAAGGGAGACATGCTCTTTTATCCTCAGGGATATACAAAGCCGGCACGAATGCAGGGCGCATTTGTTTCTGATAAGGAAGTTCAGGCAGTTACAGATTTCCTGAGAAATCAGGGAATTGAATCATCTTACGGTGAGGAAATAGAACAGCAGATTCAGAACATTCAGAGCCAGGGCGGAGGTAGCGCATCAGCAGGTTCAGGCGATGCGGCATCTGCCAGAGACGAGTACTTTGTCCAGGCCGGAGAGATGATCATTGATAAAGAGAAAGCATCTATCGGAATGCTTCAGAGAGTGTTTAAGATTGGATTTAACAGAGCGGCCAGAATCATGGATCAGCTTTGCGAAGCCGGTGTTGTAGGTGATGAAGAAGGCACCAAGCCAAGAAAAGTCCTTATGACAAAAGTTGAATTTGAACAAATGGTAGGAGGAGAATAAATGGGAGTAAAAAGTGATATCGAAATCGCACAGGAAGCCAAAATGCTTCATATCAAAGAGGTTGCAAAGTCAGTAGGTGTTGAAGAGGACGACCTTGAGTTTTACGGAAAATACAAGGCTAAACTTACTGAGGAATATCTTAAAAAGGCTGAAAATAACAAGAAAGGAAAACTTATTCTTGTTACAGCGATCAACCCCACTCCCGCAGGAGAAGGAAAAACAACTGTATCCGTAGGACTCGGAGATGCCCTTAACAGACTCGGACATAAGACTGTTATTGCGCTCAGAGAACCTTCACTCGGACCTTGTTTTGGTATAAAGGGAGGAGCCGCAGGTGGCGGATATGCTCAGGTTGTTCCTATGGAAGACTTAAACCTTCATTTCACAGGTGATTTCCATGCGATCACTTCTGCAAACAATCTGCTTGCCGCACTTCTTGATAATCATATCCAGCAGGGCAATGAGCTCATGATCGATACAAGACAGATCATCTGGAAAAGAGCTGAGGATATGAACGACCGTGCCCTCAGAAATATTGTTGTGGGACTTGGCGCAAAGGCAGACGGTGTTCCGAGAGAAGATCATTTCGTTATCACAGTTGCTTCTGAGATCATGGCTATTCTTTGCCTTTCAAGCGATCTTGAAGATCTCAAGAAGAGACTTTCAAACATAATTGTTGCATATAACTTTAAGGGTGAGCCTGTAACAGCAGGTGATCTTCAGGCTGTCGGAGCGATGGCAGCTCTTTTGAAAGATGCGCTTAAGCCCAATATTGTTCAGACACTTGAGCACACACCTGTTATTGTTCACGGCGGTCCTTTCGCAAATATCGCACACGGTTGTAACTCGGTAAGAGCTACCAAGACAGCTCTTTCTATTGCTGATTACACCGTTACCGAGGCAGGATTCGGTGCGGATCTCGGAGCTGAGAAGTTCCTTGATATCAAGTGCAGAATAGCAGGACTTAAGCCTGATGCGGTTGTTCTTGTTGCGACAATCAAAGCGCTTAAGTATAACGGAGGAGTTCCCAAGACAGAACTTGGAAAAGAGAACCTTGAAGCTCTTAAGAAGGGAATTGTAAACCTTGAGAAGCACATCGAGAATATCCAGAAGTATGGTGTTCCCGTTGTTGTAACACTCAACTCCTTTATTACAGATACAGAAGAAGAGACTAATTTTGTAAAAGAGTTCTGCGAGAAAAAGGATTGCAGATTTGCGCTTGCCGAAGTTTGGGCAAAAGGCGGTGAAGGCGGCGAAGCTCTTGCAAAAGAAGTTATTGATACAATTAATACAAAGCCAAGTAACTATGCGCCTATCTACAGTGATGATATGTCGATCAAGGACAAGATTGGTACGGTTGCTACAGAGATTTACGGGGCAGACGGAGTAACATATACACCTGCTGCAAGCAGACAGATCGCGAAGATCGAAGAAATGGGATTTTCAAAACTTCCGGTATGTATGGCAAAGACTCAGTATTCATTGTCTGATGATCCGAGTCTCCTTGGAAGACCTACCGGATACAATATAACTGTAAGAGAAGTTTATGTTTCCGCCGGCGCGGGATTTGTGGTTGCACTCACAGGTGCCATCATGACAATGCCGGGACTTCCCAAGCATCCTGCCGCTTACGACATCGATGTTGACGAGAATGGCAAGATTACTGGATTGTTCTGATGCAATACTGATTTGATCATCATAAAAACTATTTACATTTAGGAGTACACATGAGCGCACAGATTATAGATGGAAAAGCGATTTCGCAGATTATTAAAGATGAACTGAAAGAAAAAACGGCCCGTCTTAAGGAACAGGGAATAGAGGTTACTCTTGCCGTGATCCTTGTCGGAGAAGATCCTGCTTCTCAGGTTTACGTAAGGAATAAGAAGAAGGCATGTGAGTATATAGGTTACAGATCTCTTTCTTATGAGCTTCCGAAGGAAACTTCGCAGGAAGAGCTGCTTAAGCTTATCGATGAACTCAACAACAGAGATGACGTCAACGGAATACTCGTTCAGATGCCGCTTCCTTCACAGATTGATGAGAAGACGGTTATCGATGCCATTAGTCCGAAGAAAGACGTAGACGGATTCCATCCGATGAATGTCGGTGCACTTTGCATAGGAGAGAAAGGTTTTGTATCCTGCACTCCGGCCGGAGTCATCCAGCTTTTAAAGAGAGGGTGCGACGGCAAGATAGATATAGCCGGCAAAGAATGTGTTATCGTTGGAAGATCCAATATTGTCGGCAAACCAATGTCAATGCTGATGCTCAGAGAGAATGCGACCGTTACGGTTGCGCATTCCAAAACAAAGAACCTTAAGGAAGTCTGCAAGAGAGCGGATATTCTTATTGCAGCTGTTGGCAAAGCCGGTATGATCACCAAAGATCATGTAAAAGAAGGTGCAGTTGTAATAGATGTCGGAATTAACCGAAATGAAGACGGTAAGCTTTGCGGTGATGTATGCTTTGATGAGGTAAAAGAGATTGCTTCGGCAATTACACCGGTTCCCGGTGGCGTTGGCCCAATGACTATTGCTATGCTTATGAACAACTGTTATGAAGCTGCTACAATGTTTAGATGATTGTAGAAAAAAGAGTAGAGATAATAGTGGAGTATAAGATATGAAATGTCATAATTGCGGCGCCGAGATACCCGATGGACATCTGTACTGTGATAAATGTGGCGCGGAGATAAATATTGTTCCGGAGTTTGAGCCGGAAGTGGAAAATGAAATAGATACAACGCTATCATCGATTGCAGATAGACTCATTAAAGATGATAAGCCCAAAGTTGTGATCAAATACAGAAATGCAGATGATGTTTTTGAATATATTAAGCAAAAGAAGAATGTCATCATTGGAAGTCTTTTAGGAATACTGATCCTGGTTCTTTTTGTCACTGTGATATTTATGTCTCAGGACAGAACAGGAGCTAAATACCTTAAACTTGCCGAAAAAGCAAAGAGTAACGGCAACACGTATGAGGCGGTTGCCTACCTCACGGAAGGAAATAAGAGATACCCCTATAATACAGATATTATTTTCAGACTGGCGGATTGTTATCTTGAACTCGGATCGACCGGAAATGCGGTTGATACGCTGAGAATAATAACCGATTCGTCAATTTACCCAAAAGATTCTGTCACATCAGCGTACGAAAGTATAATTTCGATATATAAACAGGCGGGAGAATATGATAAAATAGCTGAGATTCTTAATGAAGGTCAGAATGAATCTGCTGAGGCACTTAGAAAAGAATATGTGCCAAGTGACCCCGAACTCACTCCCGGAGACGGAACATACGAGGAAAAAGTCACAGTTTCAATTTCGGTCGATGACGCTTCAAGCATTTATTACACAATAAACGGTGACGCTCCTACAAAGAGAAGCGAAGCGTACAGAAGTGAATTTGAGATTGATAAAGACGGTGAATACAACATTAAAGCAATAGCTATCAATGAATATGGTGTATCAAGCTCTGTCGTTGAAAGAACTTTTATAATAGAAGGCGGAACGGCACCTACTCCCGAGATCATGGAACCAAGTGGTGATTATAAAGAAAACACCATGATAGTAGCCATAGCGGGTGATGGATGCAGGATCTATTATACAACCGACGGTTCAGATCCGACCATGGATTCACAGGAATATACCGAGCCTATTCCCATGCCTATGGGAACATCTAATTTTAAGTTTATTGCATATAATGAAAAAGGTAATCCGAGTGAGATAGTCGAACGTGAATATGTTCTTGCGTATGACAGAAAAGTTACCAAAGAACAGGCTGTTCAACGACTTGTAAGTAAGCTTCTTGCTCTCGATGTACTTCTTGATGAAAAGGGAAGTGTACGAGGCGGCGGACATAATGAATATATTTATGATTCCGTAATTGAGGTTCCGGGCGCCGGTGAGTACTATAAGATCATAGAAGAATTTGTCCGCGGAGACGGAACAAGAACCCAGACGGGAAGATTGTTTGCCGTTAATACGCATGACGGTACGCTTAATCATCTCGGATATGATACCGGTGGCAGATTTACATTAAAGACCATCAAATAAAGAGTAATTTATTTTTATATACTATTACCAGATATTGGAGGAGGATGACTATGTTCAAGATTTTAGAGGCAAATGAGCTTACTACGAACATCTATCAGATGATCGTTGAGGCTCCTCGTGTTTCGGACGCATGTTTACCCGGACAGTTTTTGATTATCCGTGTTGATGAGGAGGGAGAAAGAATTCCTCTTACAATATGCGACTATGACAGAGAGAAGGGGACTGTAGAGATTGTTGTTCAGGCTATTGGAGCTGAAACACATAAACTTTCCAAACTTAAGGCAGGCGATTGTTTGGCTGACGTTGTCGGACCTTTGGGTAAGCCTTCAGATCTTTGCGAAGAGAGCATTGAAGACTTAAAGAAAAAGAAAATCGTATTTATCGCAGGTGGCGTAGGAACAGCTCCTGTTTACCCTCAGGCAAAGTGGTTAAAAGAACAGGGTGTTGACTGCGATGTTATTATCGGTGCTAAGACTAAAGATATTGTTATCATGGAGGAGAGATTTAAGAAGGTATGTAACCTCCACATCACAACAGATGACGGTTCTTATGGAAGAAGCGGAATGGTTACAAAGGCTCTCCAGGATCTTTGGGATGAAGGAAATAAATATGATCACTGTGTAGCTATCGGACCTATGATCATGATGAAGTTTGTTTGCAAGCTTACAAAAGAGCTTGGAATTCCTACAATTGTCAGCATGAATCCTATTATGGTTGACGGAACGGGAATGTGCGGAGCTTGCCGTCTTACAGTTGATGGACAGGTTAAGTTTGCCTGCGTTGACGGCCCTGAGTTTGACGGACACAAGGTTGACTTTGACCAGGCAATGAATCGTATGAAGCTCTACAAGACTGAGGAGGGAAGACTTCTTCTCAAGGCTCAGGAAGGTGATACACATCACGGTGGATGCGGAAACTGCAACTGATAGATAAAGGATTTGTTTCGCAAATATATTCTATTTACGATAACTATATAGGAGAATAAAAGATGGATGGATTTGTAAGAGTTCCGGTCCGCGAACAGGACGCTAAGGAACGTGCTACTAATTTTAAAGAAGTATGTCTCGGATATAATAAAGAAGAAGCTGAGAAAGAAGCTCTCAGATGTCTTAATTGTAAGAACCCCAAATGTGTACAGGGATGTCCTGTATCAATCAATATTCCTGCATTTATCGAGCAGGTTAAGCAGGGAAATGTTGAGGAAGCTTATCAGGTAATCAGCCAGTCAAGTGCACTTCCCGCTGTATGCGGACGTGTATGCCCTCAGGAGAGCCAGTGCGAAGGCCAGTGCGTAAGAGGTATAAAGGGTGATGCCGTTTCAATCGGTAAGCTTGAGAGATATGTTGCTGATACAGCAAGAGAGATGGGTATTAAGCCCGAGGGCGCAAAGGAGAAGAAGGGCAAGAAAGTTGCCATCATCGGTTCAGGCCCTTCAGGTCTTACATGCGCAGGCGATCTTGCAAAGATGGGCTACGATGTAACTATCTTCGAAGCGCTTCATGAAGCAGGCGGTGTTCTTGTGTACGGTATTCCTGAGTTCCGTCTTCCCAAGGACGCTGTTGTTAAAAAGGAAATCGAGAACGTCAAGTCACTTGGCGTTAAGCTTGAGACAGACGTTGTTATCGGCAAGTCTGTTACTATAGACGATCTTATGGAGAAGGAAGGCTTTGAGGCTGTATTTATCGGCTCAGGAGCAGGTCTTCCCAGATTCATGAATATCCCCGGCGAGCAGGCTATGGGTGTATTCTCAGCAAATGAGTTCCTTACAAGAAGTAACCTCATGAAAGCTTTTGATGAGAATTCAAGAACTCCTATCATGAGACCTAAGAAGTGCGTAGTTGTAGGTGGCGGTAACGTTGCTATGGACGCAGCAAGAACAGCACTTCGTCTCGGAGCAGAAGTTCATGTTGTATATCGTCGTGGTGAGGAAGAGCTTCCTGCACGTAAGGAAGAAGTTGGACATGCTAAGGAAGAAGGAATCATATTCGATCTTCTTTGCAATCCTGTTGAGATTCACGCTGATGAGAACGGCTGGGTAACAGGAATCACATGTATCAGAATGGAACTTGGTGAGCCTGATGAGTCAGGAAGAAGAAGCCCCGTTGAGGTTCCCGGTTCTGAGTTTGAGATTGAGTGCGATGCGGTTATCATGTCACTTGGAACATCACCTAATCCGCTTATTTCTTCAACAACAGCAGGTCTTGATATCAACAAGAGAAAATGTATCGTTGCAGAAGACAACGGACAGACATCAAAGCCCGGTGTATTTGCAGGCGGTGACGCTGTTACAGGCGCTGCTACAGTTATTCTTGCCATGGGTGCAGGAAAAGCTGCCGCAAAGGGTATTGATGAGTATCTTCAGAACAAGTAATATATACGAAAATATTGACATAACACCGTCACCCGTTATCGGGTGACGGTTGTTAATCTATATAAATACTGATCTGATCAGCGTTTATCTATAAAAAACACGGAAAGAACAGAAAATATGGTTGCTTATGTAAATGGTATTCTTGAGAGTATCGAGGAGGGAAATGCCGTTGTAGACGTTAACGGCATTGGAATAAACGTAAATATTTCCGGTTCTACCATGGACAGAATGCCCGGAATTGGCGAAGTGGTAAAGCTTTACACTTACACAAACGTCAAAGAGGATGCGTTTACACTTTTTGGATTCCTTTCAAGGGATGAGCTGGGTCTTTTTAAACTTCTTATTACAGTTAACGGAATAGGTCCTAAGGGCGGACTTGCAATATTGTCTGTTATGTCGCCGGACGATCTTCGTTTTGCGATTATTGCAGGTGACAGTGCGTCTATTGCAAAGGCTCCCGGAATTGGCAAAAAAACTGCAGAGAGAATAACTCTTGAACTTAAAGACAAGATTAAAGTTACGGAGGATTCGTTGCTTTCACAGGGCGGAGATTCACTTGGAGGAGAACTTTCGGGTGAGAACTCGTCTGCAAAGGATGAGACGGTTGCTGCACTTGTGGCTCTTGGTTACAATCAATCCGATGCCATGAGAGCGGTCAGAAAAGTTCTCGGAAGTGATGCAGGCGTAGCCGCAGATACTGAAGATCTGCTTAAACTTGCTCTTAAGGAGATGTTTTAAACAGCCATGGAAAAGAAAAAGATTGTTACAAATGCCAGAGGAATGGCGCCGGAAGCAAATCGGGAAGACATAAAGATCGAAGGATCTCTTCGTCCTCAAAACCTTGATTCGTATATCGGACAGAAGAAGATCAAGGAGAGCCTTAAGATATATATTGAGGCTGCGAAGAAAAGAGGAGATTGTCTCGATCACCTTCTTTTTTACGGACCGCCCGGACTTGGTAAGACCACTCTTGCAGGGATCATTGCAAATGAGATGGGCGTACATATCAAGATCACAAGCGGACCGGCTATCGAAAAGCCCGGTGATATGGCGGCTATATTAAATAATCTTCAGGAAGGCGATATCCTTTTTGTGGATGAAATACATCGTCTCAACAGGCAGGTTGAGGAAGTTCTTTACCCTGCTATGGAGGACTATGCTATTGATATCATGATAGGAAAAGGGCCTACTGCAAGATCTATAAGACTGGATCTTCCTCATTTTACGCTTATAGGAGCAACAACCAGAGCAGGAATGCTCTCAGCACCTTTAAGAGACAGATTTGGAATGATCCACAGAATGGAGTTTTATGATATTGACGAACTTTGCAGTATCATTTTACAGTCTGCAAAGCTCCTTGATGTCGAGGTAGACAAGGGTGGCGCGGTTGAGATGGCAAGGCGAAGTAGAGGAACGCCTAGACTTGCAAACAGGATACTTAAGCGCGTCAGGGATTTTGCACAGGTTAAGTTTGACGGAAAAGTCACGGGCGAAGTTGCAATGACAGCTCTTGATCTGATGGATGTTGATAAGATGGGACTTGACCATACGGACAGAAATCTTCTTTTTACCATGATAAACAAATTTGCCGGAAAGCCTGTCGGACTCGATACTTTGGCGGCTGCGATAGGAGAGGATCCGGGAACCATCGAGGATGTTTACGAACCTTATCTTATTAAGAACGGTTTCATAAACAGAACTCCCAGAGGGCGCGTGGTTACTGATATTGCGTATGCTCATTTGGGACTTGAAAACCCCGTCGATACCGATATATAATTTAAAAGTACAAATTTGCTTATTGGTTGATTTTTTATGCAGGGAGAAAACTATGGCTTCTAAAACGGATACTGAAGTAATTATCGGGGGAAAAGTATTCACCTTAAGCGGCTACGAAGGCGAGGAGTATCTTCAGAAAGTAGCTTCGTACATTAACAATAAGATTGCGGAATATAACAAGTTAGACAGCTTTAAGAGACAGCCGGTAGATACGCAGAATGTTTTGTTACAGCTTAATATTGCGGATGACTATTTCAAGTTGAAGAAGCAGATAGAACTTATGGAAGAGCAGCTTACCGAGAAGGAAAAAGAGCTCTACGATCTTAAGCATGAGCTTATCGCCACGCAGATAAAGCTTGAGAATACCGAGAAGAACAGCAAGAGTCTTCAGAGTAAACTCGATGATTCTTCCAAAAAGATAATTCAGTTAGAAACACAGGTTAAAGGTAATAAAAGGTGATTTAATGGGGCTGTCTTTAGGGACAGCCTTTTATATGAATATGAAAAAAGTCGAACTTTTGGCTCCCGCCGGGGGCTATGAAACAATGGTTGGTGCCTTCAATGCAGGTGCCGATGCCGTTTATCTTGGTGGCTCTAAATTCGGAGCAAGGGCGTATGCGGACAATTTTGATGAGGCCCAGGTTCTGGATGCTATTTCTTATGCCCATTTACACCACAAAAAAATTTATATGACAGTCAATACTCTCGTTAAAGAGCGAGAGTTTTCTGAAATGTATGATTTTATGCTTCCTTATGCCGAAAAGAATCTTGACGGTGTTATCGTGCAGGATCTTGGTGTAATGAAGTTTTTGCGCGATGAATTTCCAAATGTGGAGGTTCATGCAAGCACGCAGCAGACCGTTACGGGAGTTTACGGAGCAAAGCTTCTAAAAGAGCTTGGATGCTGCAGAGTTGTTCCCGCAAGAGAACTTAGCCTTTCTGAAATGAAGGCAATCCGTGAGAAGGCTAATATTGAAGTTGAAGCATTTATTCACGGAGCGATGTGCTATTGCTATTCGGGGGCTTGCCTTTTCAGCAGTATGGTAGGAACGAGAAGCGGTAACAGAGGCCGTTGCGCCCAGCCGTGCAGACTTCCCTATAAGACTGCCGGATCAAACGGCAAAGAGGAGTATCCTATCAGCCTTAAGGACATGTGCACGATTGATCTGATCCCGGAACTCATTGGCGCCGGAATCGATTCTTTTAAGATAGAAGGACGTATGAAAAAGCCTGAGTATGCGGCAGGCGTAACTTCGCTTTACAGAAAATATATAGACTTGTACTACAAAGAGCCCGATAAGGAACACAGGGTATCCAAAGAGGATATGGATATTTTGAAGGCTCTTTATCTCAGAACGGGTATAAGCGACGGATATTATCACAGGCATAACGGAAGAGAGATGGTAACTGTTTCTTCGCCCGCGTATAACGGAACTTCTGAAGAAGTTTCCAAAATGATAAAAGAAAAATACCTCGGCTACGAGAAGAAAATAAAGTGTGATATTTACTGCGACCTTACCGCGGGAAGCACTGCAAAGCTTACAATGCTTCTTAAGGATAACAGCGGAGTTGTCTGTGAGATTACGGGAAAAGAAGTTCAGACGGCTTCTAACAGACCGATGGATGCGCAGAATATTGAAAAGCAGCTTAGAAAGCTCGGAAATACGCCTTTTGAAGCGGATGATGTTGTTGTTTCCATAGATGACAACGGGGCAGGATGCGGAATCTTTATCCCTGTGAGCGAGCTTAATGAGTACAGACGCAGTCTTTGCGATAAGATGCTTGAGATGCTCCTTGATTCGGGTGATGCCAAGGAAAAAGCATATGATCGCAGTGCAGATAAAAATACCGGCAGTGCTGAATCGTCAGATAATCATCTGAAGATACAAAAGAGAAAAGCGGATATACATGTGCTTATCAGCAGTAAAGAGCAGCTTGGCGCCACTCTTGGATATCTTGAAGGAGATTCGCACAAAAAGAAAATCGAAAGAATTTATGTTGATTCAAAACTTCTTCTCGGGGAAGAAAAAGACAGCGTTTTAAAAGATTTAAAGACCGCCGCAGATGCAGGCACAGAGGTGATCGCCGCTCTTCCTTATGTCACAAGAGAAGAGAAGATTGACGGAACGCTTGATATTATAACGCTTATAAATGTCTGCAAAGCAGGTAATCTGTGCGGCTTGCTTGTAAGAAACCTTGAGCAATTGGGATATTTGAGAGATAATAATTATCTTGGGAAAGTAATCTGTGATTACGGAGTTTATGTATGGAATGCTGAGAGTTATAAGCTTCTTTCTGAGTGTACGAAGGGAGATTTCAGTGTTGATGAGATTTCTGTTCCATACGAACTTACTATTCATGAGGCAAAAGATGTTACAGTAGCGGTTAAGTCGTTTTGCGATGTTCCTGTTACGTATAATATCTACGGACATGTTCCCATGATGATAAGTGCCGGCTGTGTAAAGAAGACTACAGACAGATGCAGCGGCAAGACCGGAAGCGTTCATAGCGAGAAAATGCATATGATCGACAGGATGGGAAATGACATGACAGTTACGACTGATTGCAGGAACTGCTACAATGTCGTATGGAATACAGATCCGACAGTTCTTTTGGGCAAAATGAAGACTATTGACGATATGGGCATCTTCGATCATTACAGGATTGACTTTACGATTGAATCCGGAAATGATACGAGGGATTTTCTTGAAAGTTTTATCAATGATAAAACTTTTGAAAAAAAGAACTACACCACGGGTCACTATAAACGCGGAGTGGAATGATTTAATGAAACTTTTTGTTACAGAGATAGCTAAATATTTGATAGCTCTTTTACTTCTTTTTTATACCGCTGATTCCTTCGGCGCGCTTGCAAAGCCGTATGAGAGCGACAGAAAGCTTATATATACCAGGCAGATAGGCTGTATGTTCGGAGTTCAGATAACCTGCTTTATACAGATATTGGCAAGAACGGGAAAAGTATCCTATCTTTTATTCTTTCTATTTCAGATAGTTATATTTGCTTCGGTAATCATGCTTTTTTATATTATTTATCCGGACGCAAACAAGCTTGTCATCAATAATATGTGTATGCTTTTGATGATCGGAATCATCATGCTTACAAGGCTTTCTTATGAGAAGGCGATAAAGCAGTTTGTTGTTGTTTCGACATCTATAGTGTTAGGCTTTTTTATTCCGGAACTGATTTTCAGATTAAATGTCATAAAGCGCTACGCATGGGTATTTGCGGCAATAGGCGTTACGATGATCGGTATAGTTCTGGTTCTCGGAACCGCAACAAACGGATCCAAGATCACATACACGATTGCGGGAATAACCTTCCAGCCTTCGGAATTTACGAAGATTATTTATCTGCTCTTTTTGGCGGGAGCGTTATTTAGGGCAAAAGAACTGACGGATCTGATAAAGATCGCGGGAGTTGCAGGAGTACATGTAATTATCCTTGTTCTGTCAAAAGACCTTGGAAGTGCGCTTTTGTTCTTTATTGTTTTTCTTGCACTTATATATATTGCGACGAATAATATCGGATATCTTATCCTGGGACTTGGATTCGGGTCGGCGGCGAGCGTTATTGCTTACGGACTCTTTTCACATATACAGGTGAGAGTTAAGGCATGGCTCGATCCGTTCGGGAATATTGAGAGTGCCGGATACCAGCTTGCACAGTCGCTTTTCGGAATAAGCAGCGGAGGTGCTTTCGGACTTGGACTTTACGGAGGAGCGCCACAGTCGATTCCTTTCGTTGAGCAGGATTTCATTTTCTCGGCGATCGCGGAGGAATTTGGAATCGTATTTGCGGTTATAATGACACTTATATGTCTGAGCACATTTATGCATATCATGTATGAAGGATATATGATGCATGACAAGTATTACAGACTTTTGTCATGCGGAATCGGTGTGTCATACATTTTCCAGACGTTTTTAACTATAGGAGGAGGCTCCAGATTCATTCCTCTTACGGGTGTAACACTTCCTCTTGTAAGTTACGGCGGATCGTCCGTAATGGTTACGGTTATCATGATGATGATATTTGAGGGGATTTGTCTTGTGAAGAATTTCGAGGAAGCGGAAGACTACATGAGACACGATAGACCAAGAGGAAACAAGAGGGATTATTATTACGATGAGAGAAACGAGAGATACGAGGAGGACTACTAGAGATACAAGGTCGTCACAACCGACATCGATAATTGTACTTTCATTTATCTATTTGGCGTTGTTTGTGTCAATGCTTGTATTTATCGCGTATTCCGCTACTGTAAATAAACAGAAATATATGAATAACAACTTTAACACCAGACAGAAGATACTGACTGCCCAGAATACACGAGGCAAGATCTTATCAAGAGACGGTGATGTTCTTGCGGCCACCAAGACGGGCAAGGACGGCAAGGAAGTAAGAGAGTACCCTTACGGAAAAGACTTTGCGCATGTTGTAGGTTATTCATCACACGGAAAAGCAGGTGTTGAGCTTATTTCCAATTATTATCTGATAAATTCGGGGATAGATCTTTCTCAAAAGGCAATATATGATGCCAAAAAGAAGAAATTTCCCGGAAACGATGTGACGACGACTCTTTCTGTTGAGCTTCAGCAAATTTGCAGTGATGCAATTCCTTCGCCGAGAAAGGGCGCGATAGTCGTATCGGATCCAAGAACCGGTGAGATACTTGCGATGGTATCAAAGCCTGACTTTGATCCAAACAATATTCAAGATGATTGGAAGAGTTATCTTGAAGACGATTCAGGAGATGCAACTTTAGTAAACAGGGCAACTCAGGGTCTTTACCCTCCGGGTTCCACTTTTAAGATTGTTACTTCACTTGCATATTTAAGGGAACATCCCAAGGATTACAATGATTATAAGTTTACCTGTAAAGGCAGGGTTTCCGAGGGCGATAACACGATATCGTGTTACCACGGAGAAAAGCACGGAAAGCTTGATCTTTATACGTCTTTTGCGAAATCATGTAATTCTTCGTATGCGAATATAGGTGTAAATTACATCGATCAGCATACGTTTAATGATGTTCTTAAAAGTCTTATGTTTAATGATAAGCTTCCTATTGATCTTACATATTCAAGAAGTAAGGCGAGGTATAAAGACGGAATGTCAAAGGGAGATGTTATGCAGCTTGCCATCGGTCAGGGTGCTACAACGGTTACTCCCATGCATATGAATATGATAACTTCTGCGATTGCCAACAAAGGGATTCTTATGAAGCCTTATCTTGTTAAAGAAGTCAGAACTGCCGACGGCAAGGTTTTGGAGTCTTATGATTGCGAAGAAGTTAAGAGAATGATGAGCGAAGAAGAGACTGAAATCCTTACAGAGATGATGACACAGGTTGTAGAGAAAGGAACTGCGAGCAAATTAAAAGGCCTTTCCTACACTGCGGCAGGAAAGACCGGTTCTGCTGAATTTAATTCATCAAGTTCTGATTCGCATGCTTGGTTTACGGGATTTGCGCCTGCCGAGAATCCTCAGATATGTGTTACTGTTATCGTTGAGGATGCGGGAAGCGGCGGAAGCTTTGCCGTACCGATTGCCAAAAAGATCTTTGATGCATATTTTAAATTAAGATGATAATTCATCAGTAAACTTCTTCAATTGCAAATCTGTAATCCATCGAAAGATCAAGTGGAGCATTGTTTTCATTTAAAAGTATTATGGGATGGGAGAGCGCGTGTTCATTTATACGGATAACGGTTCCTCTCTTCCCATTATTTAATTTAATGCTAAATCCAAGCTGAGAATTTGCAATGCGCAAAAGAATCGCGTTGAGTGCTTCGTAGTCGAATTTATGGAAACCTTGCGCTTCGTAGTTTGCAATGATCTGAAATGCATTTAATTTTCTTCTGTAATTTCTTTTTGAAGTCATTGCAACATATGAATCGACGATTGCGATGTACTTGGCGAATCTGTCGATACTGTCACTGTGAAGACCCGCAGGGTAACCTGTTCCGTCACATCTTTCGTGATGCTGCATCGCAGCGTTCAAAACATGCTCATTAAAATCACCCATATTTTTAAGGAAATCATATCCGATAACGGTATGCTGGATGATTATCATATATTCTTCCCTTGTAAGACGCTGTGGCTTTGTCAGAATCTGAGTGGGAATACTGAATTTACCTATGTCATAGACAAATGCGCACTGAATAAAAAGCAGCTGATCTTCGGCGGAAAGACCTATAAAAGATCCGAAAACTCCCGCGATAAGAGCTGATTTTAAACAGTGATGAAGGATCATATCCTCATCATCCGCAGGTGACAGATTATAAAGATATTCAAGGAGCTGCTCACCGCTTGCAACAGAAGAGATGACCGAGTTGTAAACATCTATGAGCTGCTGCATGATGATAGGCTGGTGAGATGTGATCGCACCCATCATATATCCCTTGAATACTGGGAAATAAACATTATAGATTGATTCAAATTTTTTAAAACCTTCTGAAATACGAACTTTATCATTGTGCGTTGTAGCAAAGTCGGCTTCTTCTTTTATCGGTACAGCCATAATGGACTGCCGGGTGAGCCTTTCGATGATCGTTGCATCTATCTTCGTGTTTGCGGCAACAATTATCTCGTTCCTATAATTCAAAATATTTTCTGCGGCTACCATACCGGGTTTTAATTCCATCCTGGCAACGTACTTCATTTTAGTGACCTCCCGTCACACATTCCTGTGCATAATTCCATAAACGCCGCCCTTATGATAAAATAATAAGGATTTATAGCGCTTAATAATAATATACTTTTTCGTGTTATCAAGGTCAATTCATTTATCTTAGGGAGCTATGATATTTATGATAAAAAATGGATTCTGTAAATTTTATAAGAATCTGTATTGGGATGATACCATCAAAAACAGAAATTTAGTTAAGTGGCGTCTGTGCCACAACAGAAAGCAGCTCACAATTTTCTGCGTTGTGAGAGCTACAAACGGAATCGATCAGCTTGAGATCATTCACAATGCTTTTTTATCTCAGGACTATTACAGAAAACATCCGGCGTACATCTACGGTATCGCATCAGGTTATTCGGAGGCGCTCGATATTGTTATAAGAATCTCGGATGAAGCGCAGAAAGTGGGGAAGCCCGGGAATCTTTTGGATTATCTGGACAAAAAATAAATTAAACGGAGAAGTTTATGTTGGCGGTTTTTTTATCGGTATTGAAAGTGGTCGGCATCGTGTTGCTCGCGCTGCTTCTTATAGCTATATTGCTGGTTCTTCTGGTTCTTTTTGTACCCGTCAGATACAGAATAAAGGGAAATTATCCAAAGAGTATCTTTGAGGAAGGGCAGGGATTTGATAAGGATAAAGCATATTTGTCCGTGAATTTTTCCTGGCTTTTGCATGCGCTGTCGGGAAAGTTCCTGTATCCCAAAAGGCCCGAGTTTGTCATAAGGATATTCGGGATAAAGATTTTTCCGCGAAAAGAAAAGCCGGAAAAGGTAAAACGGAAGAAAAACAAAGATAAAGAAAATAAGAATGAAGAGAAGATTATTTTTAAAGAGGATTTCGTTAATAAAAAAGAGAGCTTTAATGACGAAAATACATCTTTAAGTGAACATATCGAAAACAATATTTCGGAATTTTATCAAGAAGATAATGAAATAACAGAAGAAAATATCGAAGATGACGATAAAGATACATTTTTCGACAAGCTGAAAAAGGTCGCAGAAACGGCTTTGGAGCTGATAAAAAAGCCAAAACATGTGTTTGAAAAAAATCGATATACAATATCTAGAGTTTGTGATAAGATAAGAATGATAAAAAATACTCTGGAAAATGATATTTTCAAGAGAGCTTACAGTCTTGTTAAGGAAAAGCTTGCACGACTTTTAAAAATGATCCTTCCCGACAAGAGCAGGATTGAACTGTATCTGGGAATGGGGGATCCCGCTACTGAGGCGGAACTTATGTCTGTTTACGGGATTTTGTATCCTGTTTTATATGACAAGCTTAAGTTCACGCCCGATTTTGAGAATAGGGCACTCGGTGCGGATCTGGATCTAAAGGGGCATATAACTGTTTTTACGGTTATATATTGTGTCGCTGTTTGCTATTTCAACAAGGATGTAAAAAAAGTAATAAACAGATTCAAGAAGATAATGAATTCATAAGGCAATTCTTTATCACCCGGAGGAGTAAATGGGAGACAACAATTTTGGCAGCGTGGTTGACTCGCTGCTTAAAGGTATGAATTCAATTCTTGCGACAAAGACTGTCGTGGGAGAGGCAACTAAGGTTGATGACACAGTGATCTTACCACTTGTCGACGTATCTTTCGGTGTTGGAGCAGGCTCCAGCGATGCGGACAAGAAGAACGGTGGAGCAGGCGGATTTTGTGCAAAGATGTCGCCAAGTGCCGTATTGGTGATCAAGGATGGATCTACTAAACTAGTTAATATCAAGAACCAAGATGCTGTAACAAAGGTTCTGGATCTCGTGCCCGATATTGTGGATCGTTTTTCCAAAAAAGAAGAGAACATGATGGATGATAACGCGGCAGTAGACATTGCTTTTCCCGAGAACAAGAATAAGGGAGAGTAAGTCTTAGGCTAGGGGGGGTCCTAATGGAAAAAAAGAGAGACATTGAAGACATTATTCTTAACGGGACAAAGGATGAACTTTCGGAACTCAGACTTTGGCTTTTCAAAGAAAGCGTAAGACTCGAGAATCAGGAGAGTTCACTTTCAGACCGTTACGCACGACTCGAAGCGGATGAGCTTTCGTTCAAGAACAGAGTCGATGCGGCAGAGAGGAAGCTGGAAACTGCTACAAAGCGCCTTGATAACGATCAGGCACTGTTTGAGCAGAGACTCAAAATTCTTAATAATGGCTTTGATCAGCTTAACAGCGACAAGAAAAAGCTGCAGAGTGAGTTTGTCAGACTTGAGAGGGAGAGAACTTACCAGCGCGAAATTGAGTATGATGCGGTTGACTGTTTGTTTAGAGGAGTCAATAGCGCACTTGCTCTTAAAAAGAGATACAAAGATCTGATGAAGATGTTTCATCCTGACAATATAAGCGGAGACCAGGACATGGTTCAGCTTATCAATCAGGAGTACAGTGAATTATGCAGACGTTATGACGTTAGCATGATTAACTAAATATAGTCTTCATAAAATCTTAAGTTGTTTGTTATCACAATATATGATAATGTAAACAAGTCATTGTTCCGTCTGTGAACAATGGCTTGTATATGTTTTCGGGGATATTTTGTTCCGCCATGTATTTGTTCCGGACAAAAGCTTATATGATGGCATTTTCGCCATAGATTCCAAAATAAAAAATTATAAAATTAAATCATTGACAAGAACGAACGTTTGTTTTATTATAAATTTTAGTTAGAACAGATGTTCTAGAAAAGGAGACCCGTATGGAGAGAGAAGAAAAACAAAAAGCACTTGAGGCAGCACTTGGTCAGATTGAGAAGCAGTTTGGTAAAGGCGCTGTAATGAAATTAGGTGATTCATCAGATACTATGAATATCGAAACAATTCCCACAGGCTCACTCAGCCTCGATATTGCACTTGGACTTGGCGGAATCCCCAAGGGAAGAATTGTTGAGATATATGGACCCGAATCAAGTGGTAAGACTACGGTTACTCTTCACATGATCGCTGAAGTTCAGAAGAGAGGCGGTATCGCAGGATTTATCGATGCTGAGCATGCACTTGATCCTGTATATGCCAAGAACATCGGTGTAGATGTAGATAATCTTTATATTTCACAGCCCGACAGCGGAGAGCAGGCTCTTGAGATCACAGAGACCATGGTTCGCTCGGGTGCTATTGATATAGTTGTTGTTGACTCGGTTGCTGCGCTTGTTCCGAAGGCAGAGATTGACGGTGATATGGGAGATTCTCATGTCGGACTTCAGGCAAGACTTATGTCTCAGGCGCTTCGTAAGCTTACTGCGGTTATCAGCAAGTCAAATTGTACAGTAATCTTTATCAACCAGCTCAGAGAGAAGGTTGGTATTATGTTCGGTAATCCCGAGACTACAACAGGTGGACGTGCCCTTAAGTTCTATTCATCCGTTCGTATGGATGTTCGCCGTATTGAAGCAATCAAGCAGAACGGTGAGAACACAGGTAACAGAACAAGGGTTAAGGTCGTTAAGAACAAGATCGCTCCTCCTTTCAAAGAGGCTGAGTTTGATATTATGTTCGGTAAGGGAATATCCGTTACAGGAGATATCCTTGATCTTGCTGCAAGCGTAGATATCGTTAACAAGAGCGGCGCCTGGTATCAGTACAACGGCGAGAAGATCGGACAGGGACGCGAGAATGCAAAGCTCTATCTTGAGAACAATCCTGAGATTCTTGCAGATATCGATGCTAAGGTAAGAGCATATTACAATCTTCCCGTAGACGTATCGGCAGCAAAGAAAACTGCTGAGGAACCTGCAACAAAGAAGACTAAGGCAGCGAAATAATGATCGTTTCAGATATATGTGCATTGGATAAAAAGAGATCCAAAGTATTCATAGACGGTGAATTTGGTTTTGTCTTATATAACGGTGAGCTCAGAGACTTTGATATTAAAGTCGGCAATGAACTTTCCGAAGATAAATATGATGAGATTATGTGCGGACTTCTGCCCAAAAGGGCGAAGCTCCGCGCTATGAATTTATTGCAAAAAAAGGACTACACGGAGAAACAGCTAAGAGATAAGCTTTCTGACGGTATGTATCCGGAGGAGTGCATAGATGCTGCGATAGATTATGTTAAGTCATTCAGATACGTGGATGATGAGAGATATGCGGGTGACTACATAACTTATCATATGTCAATGCGAAGCAGGAACAGAATTATTATGGACCTGATGAATAAGGGGATTTCCAAGGATATTATCCTGCAAAAGCTTGAAGAACTGTATTCTGAGTGCGGAGATGAGGCTGAAATTTCTCAGATCAAACAACTTCTTATCAAGAAAAAATATGATGCGCAAACGATTGACCATAAAGAAAAACAGAAACTTATTGCCTTTCTAATGAGGCGAGGGTACGATCTCTCTATGATTAAAAAGGCTATGGATAGCGGAATAACTTGACACTGCGTTTTATAGAATGTAAAATTTAAGTGTTGTAAAATTGTATTCAAGTGTGCATTTTTTTTGTGCACTATACAAAATATTGTACAATGAAAATTGAATAAGGAGGTGCTCCTGTAATGACTACTGTTATAGTTGCAGCAGTAACTCTTGTTCTTTCTGCGATTTTAACTTGGATTGTTTCTTCTGCTTATCAGAAAAAGGTAACAGAGGGAAAAATCGGAAGCGCTGAAGAGAGGGCAAGAAAAATTATTGACGAAGCACTCAAGACTGCCGAAGAAACGAAGCGTGAGAAACTTCTTGAAGTAAAGGAAGAGGCACTTAAAACACGTAATGAACTCGAGAAAGAAGTACGAGACAGAAGAAATGAAGTCCAGCGTACAGAGAGGCGTATTCAGCAGAAAGAGGAAAACGTCGAGAAACGATCTGAAGCGATCGAAAGGAAAGAGCAAAGTTTAAATGCGAGAGAGGACGCTTTAAACAAGAAGAATGAAGAGGTTACTAAGCTTAACGAACAGAGGGTACAGGAACTTGAGAAAATCTCTGGCTTAACCTCCGAGCAGGCTAAAGAGTATCTTTTGAAAATTGTCGAAGATGATGTAAAACACGAATCAGCTGTCATGATTAAAACCATGGAAGCTGAGGCTAAGGAAGAAGCTGATAAAAAGGCGAAAGAAATCGTTGTTAACGCGATTCAGCGTTGTGCCGCTGATCACGTCTCCGAAACAACAATTTCCGTTGTTCAGCTTCCCAATGATGAGATGAAGGGTAGAATCATCGGTAGAGAGGGAAGAAATATCAGAACTCTTGAAACAATGACCGGTGTTGATCTTATTATTGATGACACACCTGAAGCTGTAGTTATTTCGGGATTTGATCCCATCCGCCGTGAGGTTGCGCGCATTGCACTGGAGAAATTGATCGTTGACGGTCGTATTCATCCCGCTAGGATTGAGGAGATGGTTGAGAAGGCACAGAAAGAAGTTGCTGCCAAGATCAAAGAGGAAGGTGAAAATGCTGCCATTGAAGCCGGTGTTCACGGCCTCCACCCAGAAGTTATCAAGATTCTTGGTCGTATGAAATTTAGAACAAGTTACGGCCAGAACTGCTTGAAACATTCTGTAGAGGTTGCTCAGTTATGTGGACTTTTGGCGTCGGAACTTGGTCTCGATGTCAGAGTTGCTAAGAGAGCAGGACTTTTGCATGATATCGGTAAAGCTGTTGATCATGAGCTTGAAGGCTCACACATTCAGCTTGGTGTAGATATCTGTAGAAAGTATAAGGAATCACAGACTGTTATTAACGCAGTAGAAGCTCATCATGGTGATGTTGAGCCTCAGTCACTTATTGCTATCCTTGTTCAGGCTGCCGATACAATTTCGTCAGCTAGACCGGGCGCAAGAAGAGAGACTCTTGAAACTTACACATCTAGACTTAAAGAACTCGAAGATATTACCAATAGCTTTAAGGGTGTTGATCACTCTTTCGCTATTCAAGCCGGCAGAGAAGTCAGAGTAATGGTTGTTCCTGAGCAGGTTTCAGATTCAGACATGATACTCATGGCTCGTGATATTGCTAAGAAGATTGAGGATGAAATGGAATATCCCGGACAGATTAAGGTTAATATCATCAGAGAGAGTAGAGCAACTGATTACGCTAAGTAATGCTGTTTCTGAACATTATTGGGTAAATGTAGTGGAGAGGCTATTTTGCGAAAGCAAGATAGCCTCTTTTTGAGTAGAACGCTTATGGAGAATTAAATATATATGTTGCCTGTTGAATTTAAAAACAGAATGAAAGATCTTCTGGGTGATGAAGATTATGAACGTTTTATTGAGGCGTTTGAAGCTGATAACAGATATCATGCTTTAAGGCTCAATACTTTAAAGGTTAGGGAAGATTTTATTGATAAGCTCGAATGTATAACAGAGCAGGTTCCGTGGGAAGAAACGGGATATTATTACAGTGCCGATTTCACGCCGGGTAAACATCCGTATCACGAGGCAGGGCTTTATTATATTCAGGAACCCAGTGCAATGGCTCCTGTGCATTTCCTTGATCCAAAGCCCGGGGAGAAGATTCTTGATCTTTGTGCTGCACCCGGTGGTAAATCCACTCAGATTGCATGCAAACTTGAGGGCAAAGGTCTTTTAATTACAAACGAGATAAATAAGGACAGAGTGAAGATACTGTCTTTGAATATAGAGAGACTTGGCATTTCCAATGCAATGGTCTTAAATGAAACGTCTGAACATTTAGCAGACTATTTTTACGGTTATTTTGATAAAATATTGGTGGATGCTCCTTGTTCCGGCGAAGGCATGTTTAGGAAGAATGATAACGCGGCCGATGAATGGAGCGTGGATAATGTGCTTCTTTGTGCCGAGAGGCAGGCGGAAATACTTGATAATGCCGCTGCAATGCTTGTTCCCGGAGGTACGCTTGTCTATTCGACGTGTACTTTCTCAAGGGAAGAGAACGAGGATAACATTGAAGCATTTTTGAGCAGACATAATGATTTTAAGTGCGAACTATCTAAGAGACTCTTTCCTCATGAAGTTAAGGGGGAAGGGCATTTTCTGTGCGTTCTTAAAAGAGACGGTGAGAATATCTCGGTTAAGAACGGCTATGTTCCCGGAGGCAGGATAGTGCATGCAAGGAAAGAACAGGTAAAGGTTCTTGAAGCTTTCCTAGTTGAGACTTTTACGAAAGATGCCATAGACAGGCTCTTTGACAGCAAAGTTATATTTATGTTCGGAGATCAGATGTATGCGGCTCCAAAGGACATGCCATCTTTTGAAGGGCTTAAAGTATTACGTCCGGGGCTTCATTTGGGAACTCTTAAGAAGGATAGATTTGAGCCTTCACATGCTTTGGCGCTGTTTTCGAAGCCTGAAGATGTTAAACTGTCATATGAGATCGCATCCAATGATGACAATATCAAACAGTATCTGAACGGCCAGACACTTCGCGTATCGCGAACGGGCAATAAGGGATGGTGCCTTATCACAACGGACGGATATAGTATAGGTTGGGCGAAGGAAGCCGGTGGAATGCTCAAAAACCACTATCCAAAAGGGCTTCGAATTAATTACTAAAATAAAAACAGAAGGAATAATCTAAGAATGAAAAAACTTCTTGTATATCTTAGAGATTACAAAAAAGAAATAGCGCTCGGACCTTTGTTTAAGCTGTTGGAGGCATCTTTTGAACTTATGGTGCCTCTTGTTATCGCAGCAATGATAGATAAAGGTATTGAATTAGGGGATAAGTCATATGTAATTAAAATGTGCATGATACTTATCCTTTTGTGCGTTATCGGATGTATAAGTGCGATAACTGCGCAGTTCTATGCGGCTAAGGCTGCGGCCGGCTTTGCTAAGAAGGTTAAAAGAGCTCTTTTTAACAATATTCAATCGTTGTCGTTTTCGGATATGGACAGGATTGGCACATCTGCGATGATGACCAGGATGACAAGTGACATAAATCAGGTTCAGCAGGGCGTTAATCTTACGATCAGGCTTTTACTTAGATCGCCTTTTATTGTCTTTGGCGCAATGATCATGGCATTTACGATCGATGTAAGACAGGCGCTTATTTTTCTTGTGACGATAATTCTGCTTTTTGCGGTTGTCGGCGCAATCATGGGATGGAGCATTCCGAAGTACGGCGAGATCCAAAGTAGACTCGATACCGTATTGAGGCTCACAAGAGAGAACCATACGGGTGTCAGGGTTATCCGTGCTTTCGGACTTGAGAACGAGGAAAAAGATAAGTTTCATAAGAGCAACGATTCGCTTATGGAGCTTCAGAGCTTTGTCGGTGGAATTTCTTCGCTTATGAATCCCGTTACTTTTGCAATCCTTAACATTGCGCTTTTGTTCCTGATTTATAAGGGTGGAATATATGTTGAAGCGGGCGAGATGACAAAGGGTGAAGTTGTTGCGCTTTATAACTACATGTCCCAGATTCTTGTAGAGCTTATTAAGCTTGCAAATCTTATTCTTACCATCACCAAGTCAATCGCATCAGGAAACAGAGTTCAGGAGCTTATTGAGCTCAAATCTTCCATGGCTGACGGAAACGTTGATGCATTTGATGAAACGGATGAACACGTTGTGTTTAATGATGTTTCAATGAGATATGAAGGTGACAGTGAGGATTCGCTTGAGAAGATAAATCTCACGGTAAAAAGAGGTGAGAGAATCGGAATTATCGGAGGGACAGGTAGCGGAAAGTCTACGCTTATTAACCTTATTCCGAGATTCTATGATGCCCGCGAGGGTAGTGTTATAATTGACGGCAGAAATGTCAAAGAATATAAGCTTGATGCTCTTAGAGAGAGAATCGGTATCGTTCCTCAGAAAGCGGTTCTTTTCCACGGAACCGTCAGGGACAATATGCGCTGGGGTAAGAACGATGCGACGGATGAAGAGATTTATGAGGCTCTTCGCATTGCGCAGGCTGAAGAGATTGTTAAGGGAAAAGAGAACGGACTTGATCATATGGTATCGCAGGGAGGAAAGAACTTCTCGGGCGGTCAGAAACAGAGACTTACCATTGCGAGAGCGCTTGTAAGAAAACCTGAGATACTTATTCTTGATGATTCGGCTTCTGCGCTTGATTTCCTTACTGATAAGAATTTGAGAAAAGCAATCGGCGAGATGAAGGATGCGCCGACTACTTTTATTGTGTCTCAGAGAACGTCCGCTGTTCACGACTGTGACAAGATACTTGTTCTTGAAAACGGCGCGGTTGTCGGAATGGGAACGCATGACACGCTCCTTGAAACTTGTGACTTATACAAGGAAATATATGAATCTCAGTACAAGAAGGAGGGAGCGGTATGAAAAAAGGAACGCTTAGAAAGGTGCTTCATTACGCAGGAAAGTACCGTGGACTTGTCTTTTTGTCACTGATACTTGCTGTTATTACTGCAGCACTTGCACTTTATATCCCTATTCTTGCCGGAGGAGCGATCGATCTTTTGGTCGGAAAGGGAAACGTTGATTTTGGCAAAGTCATGGCGGTTCTTATGAAGATGCTTGCGGCTATCGTATTTACCGCAATCTGCCAGTGGGTGATGAACAAAGCAAATAATGCGATCACTTTTAAAGTTGTCAGAGACGTTAGGGCGGAGGCTTTCGATAAGCTTCAGACGCTTCCCTTTGAATATCTTGATAAAGTACAGACGGGCGAAATAGTGAGCAGAATAGTGGCGGACATAGATCTTTTTGCGGACGGGCTTCTTATGGGCTTTACGCAGCTCTTTACGGGAATAGTGACTATTCTTTTTACGCTTGTATTCATGTTCTATCTGAATTTCAGGATTGCGATAGTTGTAGTTGCTCTTACGCCGCTTTCTCTTATTGTTGCGAGAGTAATTGCGGATAAGTCGTTCAAGCTCTTTAAACTTCAGAGCGAAGCAAGAGCAGATCAGACTTCGTTTGTTGACGAGATGATAGGTAATCTTCAGGTTGTTAAGGCGTTTGCTCATGAAGACGAGAATATGGAGTATTTCGATGAAGTGAACGGAAAGCTTGAAGATGCTTCGGTTAAGGCGGTTTTTGTTTCTGCGATAACAAATCCTGGAACAAGATTTATAAATAACCTTGTTTATGCTTTCGTTGCGCTCTTTGGCGCGTTTGCTTGTATCGGCGGCGGAATGACGGTTGGCGGACTTACGATCTTTTTGAGCTATGCAAATCAGTATACTAAGCCGTTTAATGAGATTTCGGGAGTTGTTACCGAACTTCAGAATGCGCTTGCCTGCGCAAGACGTGTCTTTGACCTTATTGAGGAAAAGAGCGAGGAGAAGGATAAAGAGACGGCTCCGGAGAAATTTACCGCTGAGGGTGTTGTGGATATAAGTGATGTTTCTTTTTCCTACGATAAGAAAAAGAAGCTTATTGAGGATCTTGACCTTAGTATCGTTAAAGGCCAGAGAGTTGCGATAGTAGGACCTACCGGAAGCGGAAAGACGACGCTTATAAATCTCCTTATGAGATTCTATGATGTCGACAAGGGTAGCGTTAAGATTGACGGCTATGATATCAGGGATATCAAGAGACTTGATCTTAGGGATAATTTCGGAATGGTGCTGCAGGAGACGTGGCTAAGGCATGGAACTGTCAGGGATAATATCACTCTCGGAAGAAAAGATTTTTCTGATGAAGAGATAATTGCTGCGGCTAAGGCAACTCATGCACACAGCTTTATAAAGAAGCTTCCTGAGGGGTATGACACAGTGATTTCGGAAAACGGTGGAAACCTTTCACAGGGACAGAAACAGCTTCTTTGCATTACCAGAGTTATGCTAAACATCCCTCCGATGCTGATTCTTGATGAGGCGACATCTTCAATCGATACGCATACCGAGATGAGAATCCAGAGGGCGTTTAACAAGATGATGAAGGGCAGAACGAGTTTTATTGTTGCGCACAGACTTTCAACCATTGTTGAAGCGGACGTGATTCTTGTCATGAAGGACGGACATATCCTTGAGCAGGGCAAGCATGAAGAACTTCTTGGTAAGAAGGGCTTTTATTACGAATTGTACAACAGCCAGTTTGCGTAAAATGTGATGTTTGCTACAATGTTTTTCAATAATGACCTGTTTTGTGTCGGAATTGTTGTATAAAGATGCCAGGATAGCACATATTTACTATGGCTCAATATTTTATAGTTATTTTTCGAACTATGTAATAGAATTAGAATGGATGTATTTATGAGGCATCATGTTTAATTACTGATATGAGGGGAATTTATGAGATCAAAAAAGAAAATAAAGAGACCTGTTTTTGTTATAGGACACAAGAATCCCGATACGGATTCTATCTGTGCTGCGATCACATATGCGAAGCTTAAGAGTGAGATAACAGGTGATGAGTATATCGCGGGAAGAGCGGGGCACCTTAATGAAGAGACGCAGTTCGTGCTGTCTCATTTTGGGGTGCAGATTCCTGTTTATATTAAGGATGTCAGGACTCAGGTAAGAGACATGGAGATCAGGATGCTCGAAGGAATAGGGGCGGATCTTTCTCTTAAGAAAGCCTGGGCTGAAATGCGTGACGCTGAGGTTGTGACTTTGTGCGTTACCGAAAATGATGAAGTAAGCGGAATAATAACTACAAACGATATCGTTGAGACATATATGGATGTTATAGATCCGGGAATTTTGTCTTCTGCAAAAACGTCGTATCAGAACATTGTCGAGACACTTGACGGTGAGCTGATTGTGGGCGATATCGGAGATACTCTTGATAAGGGAAAAGTTGTGATTGCTGCGGCAAGTCCTGATATGATGGAGAATTTCATCGAAGAGGGCGATGTTGTTATTCTTGGAAACAGATATGAGACGCAGCTTTGTGCGATTGAGTTAAATGCAGGATGTATCATAGTCTGCGAGGGTGCGGATGTTGCCAAGACCATTCAGACACAGGCAAGAGAGCACGGAACCAAGATAATCACAACTCCGCATGACACCTTCGTTGTGGCAAGGCTTATCAATCAGAGTATGCCGATAAGCTATGTTATGAAAAAAGACAATGTCGTTTGCTTCCACATGGACGACTACATTGAAGATATTCAGGAAGTTATGGCTTCCATGAGACACAGATATTTCCCTGTACTTGATAAGAATGAGCACTATGTCGGAATGATCAGCCGAAGAAACTTCCTCGGTGCGAAAAAGAAGCAGCTCATTCTTGTGGATCACAACGAGAAGAACCAGGCTGTTAACGGTGCGGATTCTGCGGATATTCTGGAGATTATCGATCACCACAGACTGCGCACGATTGAGACATCGGGACCTGTATTTTTCAGAAACCAGCCCCTTGGCTCAACATGCACGATCATTTATCTGATGTACAAAGAGTACGGAGTTGATGTTGATAAGGTTACAGCCGGACTTCTTCTTGCTGCGATCCTTTCCGATACACTTATGTTCAGATCGCCGACTTGTACGAATATTGACAAGAAAGCGGGAGAGGAACTTGCTTCGATAGCGGGCGTTGATTACGAGGAATTTGCAAAAGAGATGTTCCATGCGGGATCCAACCTTAGCGGCAAGACTGCAAGCGAGATCCTTCATCAGGATTTCAAAAAGTTTACAGTCGATGATATGAACATCGGAATCGGTCAGATTAATTCAATGAGCTTTGAAGAGCTTCTTGAGATAAAAGACAAGGTTGAACCTGAGCTTAAGAAAGCTGCGGAAGACGATGGTCTTGATATGCTGTTCTTCATGCTTACCAACATAATCGACGAGTCTTCGGAAGTTCTTTTCACCGGCTCAAAGTCGCAGTATACCATTAACAGCGCCTTTGGCATAAATGTTTCCGGCGACAAAGCAACACTTCCGGGTGTTGTTTCACGTAAGAAACAGCTGTTACCTGCGATTGTTGAGGCGATACAGAACTGATCGTATTGTGCAGTGGTTTGGTTGTGATAGTGATTTATATGATACTAAGAGCCGTTACTTTATGTGGCGGCTTTTAATTTTTGATAAAAAAGTGAGCTTTTGAGCAAGCTTTTGCTACTTCTCAATAATGATTTTTTATAACAAATAATGAATAAGCCTCTTGATTATAAATATTCTCTATGATATAGTAATAAAGCTGTACGTCAGTACAGGCATAGAAAGAATGCCGGCATGTCGGAATGGCAGACGATGCAGACTCAAAATCTGTTGTGGGTAACCACGTGTGGGTTCAAGTCCCACTGCCGGCACTAAAATATCCGCTTGGATAGGGGACTTTAAAATTTTGTGGGGCTTTTCGTAGTACCTCGGTAAAAATGAATATGATTATAAAGATGATAACTACGCTGTTTAAACTACAAACATGCATAGTTATTTTTTTATAAAATTTTATGGAATTATTGAGCTGACTGTTTAAGAAAGTTGGTTGCGATATGGAATTTTACGAAATAACTTTAAAAACTGAATATTCGCAAAGTGAATATCCGGATAAGCAAAAGGATATCGAAAATATAAATAAGATCCTTGAGACATATGGGCTTAAGGTTGATAAGGTGAAAGAAAGAGCACAGGTTATTAGATACATAATACATGTTCCTTTGGACATCAAACGTCAAGGATGGGTCAAGTGTGCTTGGGAGGATATTATAAATAATATAATTGCTACACTTGGAACTGATAATATAGTGATTTTAGAAAAAGAAAATGATCTTATTATAGAACGCAGAGGAATGTTTAATGTTATTCCTTTTGGAGCGCTTTATACATCATATTTTGATGATGTTACACCGATATCATCAGCTGTTTTAGGGCTTAATAAGAAAGAAGATACTGTATATTTTGATATTGGGAAAACCTCTAATGTGCTTATTGCAGGCTCAAATGAAAGTGATAAAACAGAAACGATGAATTCTATTATTGCGTCACTTTTGATGCATAATATTTATTCTGCTCCGCCCGGCTTAAAGACCATAATTGATATAATAGATATGAATGGAAAATATTCGAAGTATAATGATGCTTCGATTAAAATTATAGATGATGAATATGATGCATTTTTTTATTTGGACCAGTTATGCGTTGAAATGGAGGCAAGGTGTTCGGCTTTCGAAAAACATGGCTGTACTCATATTGATGAATATATTCAAAAAGGTTTTAAAATGGCGAGAAGAATTTGCATAATTGATGAATTTGCTGATCTTGTATTAAAGATTCGCAGAATTGAAGATTATGTTGTAAGACTTTCTCAAAAAGCACGAGCTTGTGGGATACATCTTGTGATAGGAACTCAGCATATAAGTCGCGATGTAGTGACTGAATCGATTAAAACAAATTTTTCATTTAAAATTGCACTCCATACCTCAACTGAAAAGGAATCTTGCATGCTTATTGATAAAAGCGGCGCAGAAAGGCTTTGGGGTAGAGGAGAAATGCTGATTAAAGATTGCGGAGAATCGCCTATACGAGTGCATGGTTGTCATGTTTTTGATGAAGATATAACTAATATGGTAAAACTTGCAGATGAAACTATAGTACGAAAAGTGCGCATTAAGTCTGAAAGCCCGGAAGTTGCAGTTAATACTTCAAATATAAAAAGAGAATTTGCTACGCGGTATGTAGTGTCTAAGAAAGTAGGATTTTTCCAAGGAATCAGAAATATTATGAATGCGCCGCAATGTACAACTCCAAGCGACTTTATGTTCTTTATATTGGATGATTGAACCGAACTTGCACCGTATATAATGCATGAGAATAAATTGTGCGGTGCGGGAAGTGATAAATATACCGTACAAAAATAATGTTAGAAAAATGTGCGGTGCAGAAAACGAAAAATACACCGTACAGAAATGATGCGAGCAAAATATGCGGTGCGGAAAATGAAAAAGGTACCGTACAGAGATAGTGCAAGAAAAATATACGGTGCTGAAAACGATAAAATGCACCGTACAGAACTTATACAAGCAAAATGTACGGTGCAGAAGGTTATTAGTCGTGATGATTCTTCAAACAAGCAAATTCTTTCTTGCTATATCTATAAATAAGCTTATTTCCTAACTTTATCTTTAAACAAGTAATAGGCCAGCACGTGCAGTGCCTGCTTGAAGTCACCGCCGTTGATTGCAGACAAGAGTTCAGCCTCAGTGAGCGTTACCACATTCAGAAACTCGGTTGCATCAAGCTCTTGCGAAGCGGAGAGCGTGCAATCTGTGGCGCAGTAGATGTGCACATTGCTGTTTGAGATAGTTGCATTTGCGGGAATGGTGAGAAGGTGTGTCCAGTTATCTGATGTGTAGCCTGTTTCTTCGCGGAGTTCGCGCTTTGCAGCTTCGAAGGCTTCGTCTTCGGTCGCAATGATATTATCTTTATTTATAGGCTCTTTTCCAAGGAAAGATGCTTTGGAATCCGATGCATCCGCAACATCCCCTTCTTTCGCATATTCAATCCCACCTGCCGGAAATTCCGTTGTAATCTCATCGATTCCGTGTCTGTACTGGCGGACGCAGATGTATTTTCCGGCTTTATCGGTTGCTACAACAAGAGAAAAACTGTGTTTTGAGTAGTTGTATACGGGTGAAATCGTCTGTCCGTCAGGGAGTTTGTATTCGTTTCTTCTAAAGTCAATCCATTGATCCTGGATGATATGTTCTTCATTTTTTAATTCCCAGTATAGTTTTTTCTCAAAATTGGTCATAAATTACCTCTTTTTTTCTAAATTTTACGCAATGTATTTTATCACAAATCAGGCATTTACTGATATAATATTTCGTAGGTATGGTTATTTCTATTTATGAGGCGGTGTAATATATGAAACTACTAGCAGTTGATAAACTTGTGCCCGGACTGATTGTTTCGGAGAATATATATACGATTGACGACAGACTTGTTCTGGCGAAGGGAACCGTTCTTGATGAGAAGGATATACTCAGAATCAAGTCACATTCCCTTTATAACATCTTTGTTGAAGACGACAAGCCGGTTGAACGTACTGAAAAAGAAGAAACAAATCCAGAGGACTTTTTATCATACTCAGAAAAACTTAAGAATTCTGAAGGGTTCATCAGATTTAAGCGCGACATAGAAGAGAAAGCCAAGAAACTCGAAGAATCCTTTAAGATGATCGCTAATGACGGAGCGCCTCTTGACGTAGAGAAGCTTACAGAACCTGTTTTCCACCTCTTTGTTGAGGCGGGCGGCACGGCAGGAGTGTTCGATATGCTCCATAATCTTAGAGATAACAGCGATGCGGTATTCATGCACAGCTTGAATGTCTCTCTTATAAGCAACACGCTTGCAACATGGATGAGACTTCCTGAAGATGTGGTTCAGGTTGTAACAGCGGGCGGACTTCTTCATGACATAGGCAAGATGCTTATGCCTCCGGAACTTCTTAACAAAAAAGCGGCTCTTACAGAATATGAAGAGCGCGTTATGAGAGATCACGTGACCAAGGGATATGAGCTTGTTAAGAATGAGGATATCGATCAGAGGATAAAGAACTGCATTCTTATGCATCATGAGTTCAAGGATGGATCGGGATATCCGCTTCATCTTAGCGGAGACAAGATTGATGAGGTGGTTTCAATCGTCACAGTTTCCAATATATACGATGAAATGACATCACGCAGGACCTACAGAGCACCGATATGTCCGTTTACCGTGATATCACAGTTTGAAAAAGAGGGAATCAACAAATTCGATCCCAACGTAATCATGACATTCCTTGGCAATATCGCAAATACATTCATTGCCAACAGAGTTATGCTTAATACGGGCCAGACGGGCGAGATTATTTTTGTCAACGCAGATCATCTTTCACGCCCGGTTGTAAAGTGCGGAGAGAACTACGTAGACCTTTCATCAAACAAGAGCCTGTCTATTGTTGCCGTTATTTAAATCATTGTAAATGAAATTTGTTTGTAGTATTCTGTATGTTGTAGAAATGGCTGTTGAGAGTACATTATGTTATACAACATATTGGAATTTTTGATATTTGTTATGCGGAGCCGAACATGACCTGTAAAGAAGCGGATAAACTTATTCCATTATTTTTAGACGATGATCTTGATAACCGTGAGCTTTCCGAGTTTCTCAGTCATGTTGAGACTTGCCCCGGATGTAAGGAAGAACTGACCATTCAGTTTTTGGTTAAGGTCGGTATGAAGAGGCTTGAAGACGGTAATACCTTCAATCTTCGAAATGAACTTGATGCTCTTTTACTTGATGCAAATAAAAGACTGACAACCAGGAAATATCTGGTGCTATCAAGCTATCTTTTGCAGGCTGTGGTTCTTGCTCTCGGAGGAACAGCACTTTTTCTCGCACTGTTTTTATGAAAAAAGATAGGAACATGTTTCCTATAGATCACAAAATAAGCACTATGTTGGGGAAAAAAGTCATTGAGTATTCACGTTATTGACGCTACAAATTTTATAAAGGATGCATTTTACGCCATGCCAGATTTTTCCGATGCTGAGGGAAATCGCATCAGTGGCGTTTACGGTGCAATATATAAGTTAAAGAGCATGCTTCCCGGAAATGAAGACGCTCTTTTTGCTTTTTCTTTTGAAAAAGATAATGAATCTGAATATACACCTGCGGTTCTCTATCAGACAGACAGGTTTAAAGATATTCTATCAAATGCCGGAGTGCCCGAACTTCTGGATGTATCAAAGGGAGCGGCCGGCTCGTCTGAACTTATTGCATATCTTGAAAGCGAACTTGTAAAGCTGTCGCCCACAGGTAAGGTAACCAAGACTCCACAGTTTGAACTTAATATTATTAAGACTTCGGATCTTAACGAGGTTGAGGAGATTTTCAAGAACGCGCATGAGTACGGCGCTAAGAGTAAGGATAATTATATCGGATATTTCCTCATGAGAGAGGGAAACAAAGATACAGCTTCCAAGAAAAAAGATACAGTCGGTATCGCACTTTGCTTTGATGAAAAGAGTGCTGTATATATTCCTGTAGAGAACTTCATTTCAGAGTCTTATATCGGAAATAAGCTTGCAGAGCTGAGTAAAGACTGCGCGCTTGTGACATTTGACATTAAGGACGGATATGATATTTTCGAGCCTTATGAGATAAGCGGCAGGACATCAGGATATGACGCGGAAGATACAAGCTATCTTACTTCACCGAAGTGCTTTGATACTCTGATAGGAGCTTATCTGTGTAATCCTATCAAGAACGACTACGCAATCGAAGATATTTCCAAGGAATATTTAAAGATTCCTTTTGATAAAAGAAGTGATGTATTCGGTAAGACGAGCATTAAAGAAGCGGATGCGGACAAACTTGCGGACTATGCATGTAAAGCGTCCTATATATGCAAGACTTCGGCTCCTCTTATAAGAGAAAAGCTTGCAAAAGCCGGCATGGAGAATCTCTTTTACTATATTGAGATGCCTCTTTCATACATACTCTTTGCAATGGAAAAAGAGGGTATCATAGCAAGGAAAGATGAGCTCAAAGCATATTCGGACAAGCTTGCGATCAGGATTGCAGAGCTTGAAAAGGCAATATATGAGGCTGCGGGATGCGAGTTTAATATAAACAGTCCCAAGCAGCTTGGAGAAGTCCTTTTTGAAAAGCTAGGGCTCCCTGCAGAGAAGAAGACAAAGTCCGGATATTCAACAGCGGCTGACGTACTAGAGAAGCTGGCTCCCGATAATAAGATTGTTGCAGATATTCTCGAATACAGAGGACTTGCGAAATTAAAGTCAACATACGCTGACGGGCTTGCGGCTTATATCGACAGTGACGGAAGGATACATACAAGCTTTAATCAGACTATTACCGCGACTGGAAGAATCAGTTCCACAGAGCCGAATCTTCAGAACATCCCCATGAGGACTGAAGAAGGAAGACTTATCCGTAAGGTCTTTGTTCCGAAAGACGGATATGTTTTCGCGGATGCGGATTATTCCCAGATTGAGCTTAGGATACTCGCTCACATGTCGGAAGATAAGGGGCTTATCGAGGCATACCACGAAGGCGAGGATATTCACAGAATTACGGCATCAAAGGTATTCCATGTACCGTTTGAGGATGTAACACCGCTTCAGAGACGAAATGCCAAGGCTGTTAACTTCGGTATCGTATACGGAATCAGCTCTTTTGGCTTGTCCCAGGACTTGTCCATTTCAAGAAGCGAAGCAAAAGAGTATATGGACAAATATTTTGAGACTTATCCAGGTGTGAAGGAATATCAGGACAAAGTGATCGCAAGTGCCAAGGAAACAGGTGTGAGCGACACGCTCTTTGGAAGAAAGCGTCCTATCCCCGAGCTTAAAGCATCTAACTTTAACTTAAGGCAGTTTGGTGAGAGAGTTGCGATGAATGCTCCCATTCAGGGAACTGCTGCGGATATTATGAAGATAGCCATGATAAATGTCTTTTTCAGGATAAAAAGAGAAAATCTCAAATCAAGGCTTATTCTTCAGATTCACGATGAACTTGTGATTGAGACGGCACCTGATGAGAAAGACACAGTAACAAATATACTTACACAAGAGATGGAGAGTGCGGCAGATCTTTCGGTTCCAATGGAAGTTGACTGCCATATCGGAAACGACTGGTATGAATCAAAGTAAGATGCAGAATAAAATACAAAAAGGCAAAACAAATATTATAGGTGTTACTGGCGGCGTTGGAGCCGGCAAGAGCACCGTACTTAAATACATAAATGATAACTATAACTGCAAGGTTGTCTATTCGGATGACGTTGCAAATGAGATCAAGAAGAAGGGGTATCCCGCATATGACGAGCTTGTGAGAGTTCTCGGGCAGGAAATCCTTGGCGATGACGGCGAGATTGATAAGGCTAAAATGGCGAATGCAATCTTTAAAGATGCAAAAAAACTTGAAAAAGTGAATAAAATTTTGCATCCTGCAGTAAATACATTTATTATTAATATAATAGATGAAGAGAGACTCAGAAACAGAATCGATTTTGTTTTTGTTGAAGCGGCTCTTTTGATCGAAAACGGATATAAAAATATTGTCGATGAGCTTTGGTATATCTATGCCGATGAAGATACCAGAAGAGACAGGCTCAAAGACACAAGAAGCTATTCAGACGAAAAGATTGACGGAATATTTGCTCAGCAGCTTGATGATGAGACATACAGACTAAATGCGGATTTTGTGATTGATAATAGCAAAGATTTAGAAGCAGCATCGGAACAAATTAACAAGAAACTTGGAGAGTGGAGAGAATGATGGCAAGTTTGGAACAGACAGATCAGAAAGTAGTATTTGGTCTTGATATCGGAACAAGAAGCGTGGTGGGAACTGTCGGATACATGAATGACGGACAGTTTAATGTTATTGCGCAGGCGGTCGAGAAACACCAAACAAGAGCTATGCTTGACGGACAGATTCACGACATCGGTAAGGTTGGCGCTACTATAAGAGTTGTCAAAGAAAAGCTTGAGCAGCAGACCGACATACATCTTACGGATGTTTGCATAGCGGCTGCCGGACGTGTTCTTCGTACTGTCAGAACTACATATGAGTATGAGTATCCGGAATCACATGATATTACGGATGAAGATATATATAACCTTGATTCTGCTGCGGTTCAGCAGGCTTATTCGGAATTCCTTCAGAAGAACACATCAGATCTTAAGTTCTATCTGGTTGGATATTCCGTAATGCACTATTATCTGGATGGATATCAGATCGCTAACCTTGAAGGACATAATGCTGGTAAGGTAAGTGTTGAGCTTATCGCTACATTCCTTCCGGATGACTGCGTAGACGGACTTTACAAAGCGTGCGAGAGAGCGGGCCTTAACGTTGCAAACCTGACTCTGGAGCCTATTGCGGCTATGATGGTTGCGATTCCCGACAGATTCAGAATGCTCAATCTTGCACTTGTTGACGTTGGTGCGGGTACATCTGATATCTGTGTAACCAACGACGGTTCTATCACAGCTTATGGTATGCTTCCTATAGCCGGTGATGATATTACGGAGATTATAGCTCAGCACTGCCTTGTTGACTTTAATCAGGCCGACGAGATCAAGATTGCGGCAAGTCACAACGACAGAGTTGATTTCATTGATATCATGGGTCTTCGTAAGACCATAACAGCCAAGGACATTGCCAAGATCATAAGACCTCAGGTTGATATGATGGCAAAAAAGGCAGCAGAAGAGATAAAGAGACTTAACGGTGATAAGCCTGTAAGCGCTGTATTCGTAGTAGGTGGTGGCGGATGCGTGCCCGGATATACCAAGGCTATTGCCAGAGAAATGGATATTCCCGAAGAGCGTGTTGCCCTTCGTGGTGAGGAAGTAATGAAGAGCATTACTTTCCTTAATAACGACGGTATCGAGAGAGACTCACTCCTTGTAACACCGCTTGGTATCTGTATCAGCTACTATGAAGAAGCAAACAATATTATCTTTGTTTCATTCAACGGCGAACAGACAAGAATTTACGATAACGGCAAGCTTCAGATCATTGATGCGGCTATGCAGGCTTCATTCCAGAATGAGGATCTTTTCCCCAAGAGAGGACAGGAACTTAGATATTTCGTTAACGGAAAAGAGAGAGTTGCCAGAGGTGAGCCCGGCGAGGCAGCAGTTATCACCCTTAACGGAAAGAGTGCGGACATTCATTCCAAGATCCGTGCAAATGATATTATTGACGTTACTCCTTCAACAGCGGGTGAACCCGGAAAAGCTGTTATTGAGAACATTCCTGAATTTAAGACTAAGTTCATGGTGAATGTAAACGGCGTAAATGTTGAGGCATCAAGATTCGCAACGGTAAACGGCGAGCCTCAGACTGCCCTTTACAGTATCAAGAACGGAGATGACATTCAGATACTTGATTACAATACCGTTGAGCAGGTTGCAGCTCTAATGGATATTGAAATTACTGAAGATACGTATATAATCGTAAATAATGAACACGGTGATAAGACTACTCCTGTCTATGAGAATTTCAAAGTTGAGTTCAAGGACAGAGAAGAAGCTATCATGGAATATTACAGGGATTTCCCTGATGCAGATGAAGTTGCCGTAAGTCAGGCTAATGAAGAAGCCTATGAAAGCGATGATTATGATATCAGGAAATTCGAAGGCAGAAGCGATGAGATGGGATATGAAGATCTTCCCGATGATGACGGCGAGTACCACAGAAGCGAAGAGTCTGTAAAGAATATTCTTGCAAGAGACCTTCATATCATGGTAAACAACGATGCCGTTACACTTCACGGTAAGCCTGAGTACGTGTTCGTTGACATATTTGATTCCATCGATTTCGACCTTACCAAGCCAAACGGTAGGGCAATCGTTACGACCTTAAACGGAAAGACTCCCGATTACTTGCAGTCTATCCACGAAGGCGACAAGATAGAAGTATATTGGAAGTAAGGGGACTATTTGATGCGTTTTACCAGTATTGCCAGTGGAAGCAGTGGTAACTGTACCTATGTCGGATCTGACAACACTCACATCCTGATCGATGCAGGAATCAGTATGAAGAGAATAGGGGAAGGGCTTAATAAGCTTGATCTGTGCTTTGACGACCTCGATGCGATTTTTGTGACACATGAACATATCGATCATATAGCTGCTCTTCATACTATACTTAAGAAACACAACATACCGGTTTACGCCACTGAAGGCACAATACAGGGAATAAGAAACAGTGATAAAAAGAATGAGATGACAGGTTCCGTATTCTGTCCGGTTCAAGCGGATAAGAGTCTGTGTGTCGGAGATATGATAATAAATCCCATGACAATTTCACACGATGCTCTTGATCCCTGCGGATACAGAATTTACTGCGGGGATAAAAAGATAGGAGTTGCGACCGATCTTGGCTGTTATACGGATTACACCGTTGAGAGCCTTTCAGGTTGTGATGCGCTCCTTATTGAAGCCAATCATGATGAGAGGATGCTTCTGGCGGGGCGTTATCCCTACATGCTCAAAAAAAGAATTTTGGGCGATAAGGGGCATCTTTCCAATGCAAAGAGTGCAGAGCTTCTTTGCAAGATCTTAAACGATAAGATAAAAGGTGTGTTCCTTGGGCACCTTTCCAAGGACAATAATCATCCGGATCTTGCCTATAAGACGGTCAGCGTCGAGATAGACATGGGAGACAATCCGTATTCAAGCGGAGATTTCCCTTTAATGGTTGCAAACAGAGCAGAGCTATCGCCTGTTATCGAATTTTAAATAAGTGGAGGAAATATGAACAAGATTATTATTACAGTTGTTGGTAAAGACACAGTGGGAATTATTGCTAAGGTATGTACCTATCTTGCAGATTCAGGGATCAACATCCTCGATATCTCTCAGACTATCGTAAGCGGATATTTCAATATGATGATGATCGCATCTATGGAAGGGACATCAAAAGATTTCAACACTGTTGCCGATGATCTTGAGAAACTTGGTAAAGATATCGGTGTTGTAATTAAATGTCAGAGAGAAGAAATTTTTGATTCCATGCATAGAATTTAAGGAGACAACCTAATGATAAACACTAAAGAAGTCATCGAGACCAATGAAATGATCGAGAAGGAAAATCTCGATGTAAGAACAATTACAATGGGTATCAGCCTTCTTGACTGTATCGATTCAGATCTCGAAACTCTCAAGAAGAATATATACAATAAGATTTATGAGTCTGCAAAAGACCTTGTTCAGACCGGAGACCAGATCTCAAGAGAGTTCGGTATTCCTATCGTAAACAAAAGAGTTTCCGTTACGCCTATCGCTCTTGTCGGCGGTGCAGCTTGTAAGACAAAAGAAGATTTTGCGGAGATAGCAAAGACTCTCGATGAAGTTGCAAAGAAGATCGGAGTAAACTTTATCGGAGGATATTCAGCACTTGTAAGTAAGGGAATGACACAGGCTGACAGACTTCTCATTGAGTCTATTCCGCTTGCTCTTTCTCAGACAGATCTTGTTTGTTCATCAATCAATGTGGGTTCAACCAAGACAGGTATCAACATGGATGCCGTTCGTCTTATGGGAACAATTATAAAAGATACTGCTGAAGCAACCAAAGAGAATGATTCACTCGGATGTGCAAAGCTCGTAGTATTCTGCAATGCGCCTGATGACAACCCGTTTATGGCGGGAGCATTCCACGGCGTTACAGAGGAAGACAGAATTATCAATGTTGGTGTCAGCGGTCCCGGTGTTGTTAAGACTGCACTTGAAAAAGTAAGAGGAGAGAATTTTGAGATTCTCTGCGAGACTATAAAGAAGACAGCATTTAAGGTTACAAGAGTTGGTCAGCTCGTTGCAAGGGAAGCATCAAAGAGACTTGGCGTTCCTTTTGGAATAATCGACCTTTCACTTGCTCCCACACCTGCTATCGGAGACAGTGTTGCCGATATTCTTCACGAGATAGGTGTTGAGCATGCAGGTGCGCCCGGAACAACGGCAGCTCTTGCACTTCTTAATGACCAGGTTAAAAAAGGCGGCGTTATGGCATCTTCTTACGTAGGCGGACTTTCGGGAGCATTTATTCCCGTAAGTGAAGATCAGGGAATGATCAACGCTGTAGAAGCAGGTGCACTTACACTTGAAAAGCTCGAAGCAATGACATGCGTATGCTCTGTTGGTCTTGATATGATCGCGATTCCAGGAGATACAAAGGATACAACCATCGCCGGAGTTATTGCGGATGAAATGGCAATCGGAATGATCAACCAGAAGACTACTGCAGTAAGACTTATTCCTGTTATCGGAAAGGGAGTGGGAGAGACTGTTGAATTTGGCGGACTTTTGGGATATGCACCTATTATGCCTGTAAACGGATTCTCTTGCGATGCTTTCGTAAACAGAGGCGGAAGAATTCCCGCCCCCGTACATAGCTTTAAGAACTAATGATTTAAAGAATTATTTGACTGCACTAAACGGAATGGTGATGTTTGAGTAAAACTCGTTTTCACTGTTTCTGAAATCTGCTGAACCACCATAGGTTTCAGCTGCAGACTTGATTGATTTTAAGCCTATACCACTGCCGGCGCGTCTGGTGGTGATATAGGTGTTATTTTTTTGCTTAACAAAGCCGTTGAAGCTGTTGGTTGTAACTATATAAAGGTTACTCATGTTTCTTTCAAGGATCTTGATATCTATCTTTCTGTCTTCCTCGGGAAGTTCCCTGCAGGCAAGAACGGCATTTTCCAAAAGATTTCCTATTATATTGCAAAGATCTATGGTTGATATCGATATTTCTTTTACCGGAAGAGTAACTTTGCAGTTAAACTGTATCTTTTCGCTTTTGCATTGCCTCATATAGTGATTGAGGAGTGCGTTGAGTGAATTGTTCTTGCAGTAATATCTGATCTCGCTTTCAGGCATATTGCTGATGTAATTGCTGAGGTACTCTCTGATAGACCTTATGTCACCACTGTTTGCGAGAGAATCGAGCAGGCAGATGGTGTGCTTGAAGTCGTGTCTTACCCTCGCGGTATTCTCGATATAGCTCTGCTGACTTAAGTACTGAGCTTCTTTCATCTGCAGGATATGATATTTCTCTTCATATTTAACTGCGTTCATTATCTCAAATACTATGTTGTAAAAAATGATAGTAAGAATAATGAAGACAAAGAACATTCCTATAAGAAGTCCCCAAAAAGTGGCGAATATGTCGTCAACATAGAGAGAACTGTATTTCCCCGGCATTATCAGCAAGCTGATGGCCACAAATATGATTGATACGGGCATTGTTATGATCCATATCTTAGGTATTGTCAGCATGTCTACAAGGTTGCTTCCGTGATCGTAAAGCGGAGACCAGAAGATGGCAACGATGAAGAAACTAATTGTAACACGGATAAATGTAGTTTCTATATTAAATGTGTCGGAATTGGATGCGGGATTGACAATTGCATCGTATCCGTAGACTCCGTTTATTATTATCGACATCAAGGCACACATCCAAAGGTAGATTGCAAGGGATTTTGCAAGATCTGCAACAAGAGTTTGCTCATAGATAAAATACAAGATAAAAACCAATAAAAGAAATGTAAAAGCTTTATCTGCATCAAGTGTAAGTGTAATAAACGAAAACAGCGCTGACAGGATTACTATTATAGCGCTCATTCCGATAAAAAGCGGTTTGATCCGGTACTTCAGATGATTCTTAAACGGCAGGTAGCACATGATAAGAGCCGGGATAAGAATGAGGTTTGAAAAAAACATATTCAAAAAATTAAAGGCGTTCATCAGATAACTTCACTTTCATTTCTAATTTTATTAAAGATATAATTCTTCCAGATCTGCTCAAGCTGTTTTTCTTTTCTGAGCGTGATGGGAGTCTGCATGTCACCGGCTATAAAACAACTTCCGTTTTTTAAGGAAGTGATATAGTCCATATTTACCAGGATTCCTCTCATGACAGGAAGAAATCTGATGTCTTCGGTCAGAATATCCGAGATTCTTGAAAAAGTCATTCTGACTTTATATGTCCTCTGATTCTTTAAGACAATCTCGTTGTAGTGGCCGATGGATCTTATAAGTGCGATATCTGAATAGGGCACGGATACTTTATCTTTTTCATAAGTAAAGAAAAGGTACGGAACATCTTCGGCCATTGTTTTTTTCTTCAGGAAATCATCCATAACCTTATAGAGTCTGCCAATCTCGGCAGGTTTTGAGATGTAATCGTAGGCATGGATACTAAATGCTTCCGGCATGAATTCATTGCTGCTTGTAAGAAAGATGATAGCAGTATCGGTATCGGTTTCTCGTATTTTTTGGGCAGTTTCGATTCCTGAAATGCCATTCATATAAATATCCATGAAGATCAAAGTGTAATTATATTTTTTATACTCGGAAAGAAAATCTTCGCCTCCCGAAAAGACTTCAATAGAAAGATCGAGTGAGTTCTCATAAGCGTAACTCATCAGAATAGTTCTCAGCTGATCCGCATCAGAATGCAGATCGTCAACAATTGCGATATTCATTTAACTATAATTCCCCGTCATAAAATTAGCGTTTTGAAAAATATTTCATAATAGATTATAATATTATAATGCATCTTATGCCAAAAAAAAACATTTTATGACATAAATATTGCTTCGAAATCGCGTTGACAATAAAATTTTATACGTCAACGGCAAACGGTTTGACTAAATTTGAGCGATAAACTTATGCAAAGAGGGGCACTTATGTTTAGAAGATTAAAAAATCTGTTTGTATTCGCTCTCGTTGCTGTCATCGGCACTACAAGTCTTGTAGGCTGCGGAGATAACACCGAATCGGTTTCTGATATCGATCTTACCAAGATTCAGAGACTTTCTTATGATGCAACAGACGAGCACGAAATTGCGTTGGAGAAATTCAATAAAGGTTGTGAACCTGCCAAGATCATTCGTGATGACAAGTCACAGCCCGAAAAGAACTTTTGTCTGATTTTTCAAGGCGCAAAGGATTCAGTTACCGTAGAAAAGGTACTGCAGATCCTTGATGAGAAAAATATCAAGGCTACATTCGCTATAACTGCGGCAACAGCTGCGGAAGACGATGCTTTGATCGACCTTATTATTGAAAAAGGACATGACATTATCGACAATGGCCTTAACGGCGATTCTTCTATAGATGTATTGTCAGACGAAGATATGGTCAGCAATTTTTCTGATTCCAGAAAAGTTTTTTCCACATTAATGGATGTTCCGCCCGATAAGATGATGCTTAACACTACATATTATAATGACACGATATGTATGGCAGCGTCTGCTTCAGGTTACAACAAACTGGTTTCACCCAGTTCCGGAAGCTACCTTAATGAGAAAAGTTTCAGAGATGCTCAGAATACTTCTGAGTATGTTTCAAGACAGGGAAGCGGTAAGATCCTCGTTATCAAGCTTGATGAGTATGTTGAATCTCTCGAGGTTGATGCGAAGGTTGAATACAAGGACCCTGCTATTGACGTGCAGCCGACTATAGTTCCTTCAGCAGAGGAAAAAGAAGATAAAAGAGATGTTGTCACCATGGTCGGATGGCTTCTTGATGCAATGCAGTCTCAGAGTGTTCAGAACGTTAAGCTTGATAAGCTTAAAGCTCTCAATGATGAAGAGTACGTAAGACAGCTGTACGAAGAGACAGGCGGATATTCTGCCGAAGTATATGAAGAAGTAGCAACAATGAAGGATGTTACAGGTCTTTGCTTCTACGGAATTCCCGAGAATGTCGAGAGCGTTGATGCTATTACAAAAGCACTTATTAAAGCCAATGCAAAAGCCACTTTCTTTGTAAGTTCAGAGGATATAGAGAAGAACCCCAAGGCTGTTGAAAAGATTGTAAATTCAGGATTTTCAATCGCAACAAGAGGCACTACGGGTGGAAATATCAGTAACAAAGAATTCTATGATATTTATGTTGATCTCAAGACTTCTGTAAGAAGCATTCAGAAGAACTACGGTCTTAAGGCAAAATACTACATGCCCGAAGATGCAAGCGAGATAACGGAGAACCTCAGAATCGCAGCAAAGGTTGCCGGACTTGATGTTGTTTCTCCTAAGAATGAAGCAATCCCTGAGAAGGGTTACATCAGCTGTTTCGATCTTACAAGAGAGTTCGATATGGCTAAGCTCAATGCTTATATTTCATCCACGGCTGGCAAGAATCAGCAAGTTGTAGATATAACAGAACTTGTCAAATCCTCTACATGTGAGCCTATCACCGATAAAGAGGCACTTGCTCATCTCAGAATGGAAAACCATGCAAGACTTGCCCAGGAGAGAAAGAATATATATACATCTGAAAGAGCTGTAACCATGACATTCTACGGAATCTCAAACAAAGCGGTTCTTAACGATGTCCTTTCAATACTTAAGCAGAACGGATACAAGGGAACATTCTTTGTAACACCTGATGAACTCAGTAGATGCGGAGAGTCAATTACCAAGATCCTTAACGGCGGAAATGAGATCGGTATTGCATATGTAAGCAATTCACAGATCGATCAGAGTTATGATGAAGTTGCCGGATATATATTTGGTGCCCAGCAGTATGCAGAGTGGAAATATGATGCCAAGATTTCTGTTGTAATGCAGCCTTACGGCGTTCCTTCCAAGGATACCAAGGAAGCTGTCGCTTCATGCGGATGCTCACTTGCAGGATATGAGTACTCAATGGTTCAGTCTAAGGACAGAAGTGCTGTAGACTTAAGTTTCTACACAACACTTGCCAAGAAGGTTGAAGCACACAGAGGAAGCATTATCTACTTTAATATGAATTACTACACCGCAGACCAGGATGCTGCAAGCGGTGACGGAACAACACTTCTTGCCGAACTTTTGAATAAGTTCATTGAGACAAAGATTTATGCACTTACATATAAGGATGTTTACGGAAAGTCACAGCCTTCAACATCATATACGGTTAAGACTTTCAGCGAACTTGCTTCTTCACAGTATGTATATGCACCTATCAAGAATTCACAGAAGATTGTTTCAAACAATAACAATATTGTTGGAGCGCTTCCGGATAATGCAACAAAGAATGCATATATGGCCGGACATTACATTGGAAATCCCGATGTTACATACATCCCCGGATTTACCGATGATGAGATGAAAGCTTATGACAAGACCGGTAAGATCTCAAAGAATAAGGTTATTTTCCTTACTTTTGATGACTGGGGATATGAGCAGGATATAAATGAACTTCTTTATGTCCTTGATAAGTACAAAGTAAAAGGAAACTTCTTTGTAAGAACAAACAATGTTGCCGACAACCCGAATCTTTTAAGAGCTATCGCGGTTGACGGACATATGATAGGATCGCATTCCAATTCACACATGGTTGCATGGAATGCTACCCAGAACGAAGACGGAACATATAATTACGAATCAATCAGTGAGGATGCTGGAAAGAGACTTAGAGCAGATGTAGTTAACAGCTACTCAACACTTAATAAATACTGCGGTGATGTAGTCGTAGACGGAAGACGAGCGCTTTCAACAATCTACAGACCACCGACTCTTGCAATGAGCCGAATCGCTATGGAAAATATTTTGGATGTAGGATTCTCATACATTGTCAGCGGAGACTTTAGCTCGGGGGACTACAATTGCAGTTCTGTTGATGAAGTTGTGAACATATTACGAAACGGCAAGAAAGCATGGTACGGAAATGCAACTATAGGAAATGGTTCATGTATCGTATTGCATATGTCGCCCAATGCACAGTATACTGCCGAGGCACTCGATATCATGATTCCGGAATGGAAAGCTCAGGGCTACAATTTTGGCAGACTTGACGATTACCTAAGATGATTGAGGGGTAAAAGATGGAATTTCTGGATAAGATAAAAAAGAAAAAAGGTTCTGTAAACAAAGAAGACGTGATGACTGTTGAAAAGAAAGACAGACGAGTTCTTTCGCATGTTCCGGATTCTTCAAATAAAAGAACAAATGCAGAACGAAGAGGAAACAGTAACGACAATAAGAATAATGATTATGAGGCTTTTCTTAAGGAGAGTAAGTCAGGCATAAGATACGTTACAGGTTTTCCGGTACATATGAGAAGCTACTCCAAAGAAGGCCCGAAAGTCAGCGGAGTCGGAAAGGTAGTTGATATATCAAATACCGGTATGCTCGTCGAAGTTGGAAGAGAGGAATTTAGCGCTCTCAGCACCAAGACGATGCTCAAAGTTGACTTCAGGGTTGTTCCGGGAAGTATGCCTGAAGGTAATGAAATGCGGGTTAAGCAGAAAGTGAAAGTTGTCCGTACTTTCATTACTTCCGACGGAAAGTTCATGATCGGAATGAACTTTGGCAAAGAGCTACACAATTATGCTGCCGCAAATAAAGATAGATTCATGTTTGTATCTTCGGTCATTCTGATCGCGTTTACTATCGCATGCGTCATCCTTATGAGAGCGGAGAGCATCATTTACTTTAAGTTTAATAAGCTCCTGTATCTGTACAGTATGGTCACTGCAGTGTACCTTTTGAGCAGATATGTATTCGGAGCTTTCTACAGACCAAAGAAAGTTGATCCTGATTTTACACCCGGTGTTTCAATCCTTATTCCATGCTTTAATGAGGAAGAATGGATTGGAAGAACCATAGAGAGCTGTGTGAATCAGGAATATCCGATAGATAAGCTTGAAGTCATCATAATAGATGACTGCTCAACCGATGGTTCTGTTGAGAAGATAAAAGAGACAATAGACAGATTAAAGAAAGAAGCAAACGGTAAGTATGATCTTGAAGGCAGAATTTCTTATTGCGTACAGGAAAAGAACGCCGGAAAGAGAGATGCTCTTGTAAGAGGAGCGGAGCTTGCAAAACATGAGCTTGTTGTCTTTGTTGATTCGGACAGCTTCCTCGATCCGTTTGCTATAAGACATCTGGTTCAGCCGTTCAAGGATCCCAAGATGGGCGGCGTTGCAGGAAGAACCGATGTTGCAAATACTTACACAAATGCACTTACCAAGATGCAGAGCGTCAGATATTACATTGCTTTTAGGGTTATGAAAGCTTCTGAAGGACTCTTTGATGCGGTTACATGTCTTTCGGGACCTCTTTCCTGCTACAGGAAGGAGATAATCCTTGCAAACAAGGAAGCGTGGATGAATCAGAGATTCCTTGGACACAAGGCTACGTTTGGTGATGACAGAGCAATGACAAACTTCATCCTCAGACATTACAGGACGACATATCAGGATACGGCGGTTTGTTCTACGATCGTTCCCAATAAACATTCTGTCTTCCTTAAACAGCAGATGAGATGGAAGAGATCGTGGCTTAGAGAATCACTTATTGCAGCATCCTTTATGTGGAAGAAGGAACCTTTTGCGGTTATCGGATTCTATATGGGACTTGTGGTTCCTGTGGTTGCTCCGCTGGTTGTTCTTTATAACCTTGTATATGTACCTTTGACACAACACATTTTCCCGACCGCATTTTTACTGGGATTGTTCCTGATGTCATTCTTGATGAGTATGTCGCAGATGCTTCTCAGAAAGAGCTCAACATGGGCGTACGGCCTTTTATTCTGCATTTATTATGAGCTTATTCTTTTGTGGCAGATGCCTATTGCATGGTTCACGTTCTGGAAATCCACTTGGGGAACCAGAATGACGCCAAGTGACCTGGAGGAAGCTGAAAAGAAGCGCCTTCGTAAGGAAAAGAAAAGCAAAAATAAGTCGTCAGATAATAATAACGTGGAATAAGGTGGAAATATGTATAAGATTGAATCATCAAAAGATATAAAGAAGTTGATACGTTCAATATTAGAGCTTGTACTTCTGCTTTCGCTTTTGGCTTTTGTATTGAATGCGCTACTTACTTCTACAACGTACAGACCGTACAATCCGTTGGATACAAATGTGGTTTCACGTATGGATCATGGATTTATCGCTGTTTCATATTCCGGTGTGGCAAGAGATGGAAGTAGTTCAAGAATCGGTGTCGACAGGCTTGATGAACATCTGAATGCGCTTCAGAAGTGCGGATATGTTACTATCACGCAGAATGATATCGATAATTATTACAACAAGGGTATTGCGCTTCCGGATAAAGCTCTTTTCCTTATGTACGAGGATGGAAGAAATGACACGGCCATCTTTTCACAGAAGTTAATGGAAAAATACAACTTTAAGGCAACTATGTTTACTTATGCCGAGAAGTTTAGAAGCAAAGATGCGTTTTTCCTTATGCCGGATGAGCTTAAGAGACTTGAAGAGAGCACCTACTGGGAGCTGGGAAGTAACGGATACAGACTTGGATACATAAATGTATTTGACAGATACGACAGATATATCGGAGAACTTTCAAGTGAAGAATATTCTTCCATGAGCAAGTACTTCGGAAGAAATTACAATCATTATCTTATGGACTACATAAGAGATGAGAACGATGTTCCGAAGGAATCCTACAACGAGATGCAAAAGAGAATCTCGGGTGAGTACGGACTCATGAAACAAGAGTACCAAAAGGGACTTGGTAAAGTGCCCGGTGCCTATGTGCTTCTTCACTCAAATACAGGAAAGTTTGGTGAAAACGACAAAGTAAGTGCTGTAAATGAGAGGGCTATCGGAAATACCTTCGCTATGAACTTTAACAGAGAAGGATATGCACTCAATAACAAGAAGAGCAGTATTTACGATCTTACACGCCTTGAGCCTCAGCCGAACTGGTATACAAACCATCTTCTTATGAGGATAAAGGCTGATCTTCCGGAGAAGGATCAGAAAAATATAGAGTTCATCAATGGGGATGGTGACTCAAAGAATGCCTGGGAGCTCGAAAAAGGAGCTGCCGAGTACAGGAAGAATGATGAAGCTATCGCACTTACATCACTTCCTCAGGAAATGGGTATCTTAAAATTAAAAGGCAGTGAAAACAGTAAAAATGTTGAAGTGTCTGCAACGCTTAAAGGAAATGTACTTGGTTGCCAGTCGGTTCTTCTTAAGGCTGACAGTAAGCTTGATACCGGAGTGGAAGTAAGACTCATGAACAATCATCTTTACCTTGTAAACGGTAAGGATATTCTTGAGGATATCGATCTCTATGATTTTGACGGCGGAGAAAAAACTTCCGTTGAAGAGGATATGAGAAATTCGCTTGCCGGTGAGTATGCTGCATTTGCCAGATATGCTACAAGCCACAAGGAAGCCGAAGAATACACAAAGCTTTCGAACGAAGCCAAAAAGGCTAAGGTCAAGACTTTGCAGGATGGCGGCGAAGAGTACAGACCTGTTTTCCAGATCGGGGATAAAGGAAACAGGAAACTTGATATAACGCTTATTGATAACATGATCACCGTTAAGCTTGATGGCAAAGTTGTTTTTGAGAATTACGAGCTTAAGAAGATCGGTGACGGAGCAATCTATTTGAAGAGTGCCTGGACTGAGTACGGTTATAGCCAGAGAAACATTGCTGATGATGTTTACGACGGAGTATTTGAGAAATTAACCGTTAAAGACCTTGATAACGGCACTGTATTGTACACAAACGTCCTTACAGGTGTACAGAATGTTCAGAGAAAAGCTGAGCAGACATTTAATTCGGTAATAAACTGGTTTATTACAAATATTTGATTGGATGAAGCCTGACAACAGATAGGGGATACTATGAAGAAGAGAGCTTATGCAGTGCTTTTGATGGCGGCAATATGTATTGGAACATTCTGTGGCTGTGGGGACACTACAGATAATGACAAAGACACCGCTTTAGGAAGTGAAGCTGAATATGCTACTGTGATCACCGGCGGAAATGGGGAAGAAGCCAAGGACGCATCTGTCTGGTATCCATATTGGGATAACGCAACTGCTGATGAGGAACTTGCCGCTATAGGCGATGACCTTGGTACGATCTGCTTCTTTGCAGCGTACTTTGACAAGAACAGCAAGATGTTTATTCCCGATAATATCACGGACAAGATAGGACAGTTCAATAAGTCAGGTTATTTAAAAGGAAAGACAACATTTCTTACAATAGTTAATGATAAGTTGCTTGATGAGGGTTCATCCCTGAAAGACACTGAGCTTTTGTATGAGATATTGGGGAGTAGCGACCTTGCGGAAAAGCATGCGGACAATGTAATAAAACTTACCAAGAAATCCGGTCTTGGTGGAGTTGAGATTGATTATGAGGCTATCAAAAAAGACACTGAGCTATGGGGACACTTTAACGAATTCATTAAGGTGTTGTCAGAAAAGGCTTCAAAAGAGGGGCTCCTGCTCAGGGTTGTATTTGAGCCTTCAGCGCCAATAGACAGCTATGAATGGCCTGAGTATCCGGAATATGTGATGATGTGTTACAACTTAAAGGGCTACGGTACAGATCCGGGGCCAAAAGCGGATGTGGCATTCATAAAGGATATGTATGAAAAGATGACCGTCCTTAAAGGTAAGATCAACTTGGCGTTTGCCACGGGAGGATTTGATTTTGCCGCGGATGGATCGGTAAAACAGGTTAATTACAGAAATGCTGTGACTCTTTGCGAAGAATATAACGGCGAAATTACAAGAGATCCTGACAGCAGTGCGTTACATTTTGATTACACCGATGATGCGGGACATAAGCACGAGGTGTGGTACGCAGATCAGGAAACTCTTAAGGTTTGGACTGATACAGCCAAAGATGCCGGATGTGAAAAGTTTTCGATATGGAGACTAGGTGGTAACTTCTGACCGTATATTTTGCAGACAGAAAATCACAAAGAAAAAGTCATAAAATCGGTATTATAAGTGGATTTATCAATGTCGATTTTATGACTTTTTTTGTAGAAAAAAAGTAGTTGCAATATTGGAAACGAGATGATATTATTTTAGTGTACTAAGTTGAATAGTACACTTATTGTTTGTTACTGAGTTATATCATAAATTAAATGACGGATGGGAGAACTATGAAAATTATAGACTACCAAGACAGCAGACCTATTTATGAGCAGATAGTCGAGAGTTTTAAATTACAGATATTTAAAGGTATACTCCAGGCTGATGAGCAAATGCCTTCTGTCAGAAGTCTTGCAATGGAACTTTCCACTAATCCCAATACGGTTCAGCGTGCATATACTGAGCTGGAGCGGCAGGGGTTTATTTATACTGTTAAAGGTAGGGGAAACTTTGTCAAGGGAGATGATACTCTTAAAATAACCAAGAAGCAGGAAGTGATAGATGAAATCATGGAACTGTTTGTTGAAGCCAACGGTATAGGAATCGCCTATGACGAAGTATTATCGGAGATAAAAGAGAGGATAGCCGAGCTTAAGAAGGAGGAAGGAAAGGCGTGATTGAGTTAATTGAACTTAACAAGGCGTTTGATGACATCAAAGCTGTCAATCATGTTTCACTGAAGATTGCTGACGGTGAAGTTTTTGGTCTTGTTGGGACAAATGGGGCAGGAAAGAGTACTACGTTAAGGATTATTGCAGGAGTTATCAAACCGGATTCCGGTGTTGTATGTGTTGATAACAGACCTGTATACGACAATCCTGACGTAAAGAAGGATGTGTTTTATATTTCGGATGATCAGTACTTTTTCCCTAACAGTACACCTGATGATATGGCAGGTTTTTATGCATCGGTGTATGAGAATTTTGATAAAGAAAAGTTTTATAAGTTTTTGACGGGCTTTGGCCTTGATAAAGACAGAAAGATAAATACCTTTTCCAAAGGTATGAAGAAGCAGGTATCAATCCTGTTGGGATTATGTGCGGGAACCAAGTACCTTCTTTGTGATGAGACATTCGACGGACTTGATCCTGTTGTCAGACAGGGAGTAAAGAGCCTTTTTGCAGCCGAGATGGAAGACAGAGGTTTAACTCCTGTAATCGCTTCACACAATTTAAGAGAACTCGAAGATATATGCGATCATGTGGGACTTCTTCATAAGGGCGGTGTTATTTTGTCTGAAGATATTTCCGACATGAAATTTAATATGCAGAAAATCCAGTGCGTATTTAAGACTGAAGAAGACGAGAAAAAAGCGCTTGAAGGACTTGATGTGCTTATACATGATAAGCGCGGAAGACTTCATACTATTACCGTCAGGGGCGAGAGGGCGGAAATAGAGACTGCATTTAAGCGTGCAGATATGATTTTCTTTGAGATATTGGCTCTTACATTGGAAGAGATCTTCATTAGTGAGACGGAGGTGGTTGGATATGACATCCGCAAATTCATCATGGGTTGATAAAATTAAAGCAAATAAAAATATAATGAGCAATAAGAGCTTGTGGTCATATGTAATGGTCGCTCCGGTTATGTTTATAGCTTTTGTTGTACCGATGGTGCTTTTGTTTATCAGATCGCATCACTTTGGAATTGAGCATGAGCAGGATGCAGCACAGATGCTGTATGAAAAGCAGGCTGTAGTTATGCATACTATCGGACTTGGCTCAATGTTTTATATTTTGATAGGTGCTCTCGGAATAATATATGCATTTACTAAGTTTTCTTATCTCTTTAGTATGAGTAAGCTTGATTTTTATTTAAGCCTTCCTACTACAAGTGCAAGAAGAATGCAGAGTGCTTATTTCGTTGCGATTACCAATTTTATAACCATATTCCTTGGCGTAGAAGTTGTTGCGATTCTTGCCGCATTGGCATTTGGGGCGTTAAACGCCGCTCTTATCATTGCTGTTCTTATTCAGACAGTCAGAATGATAATATTTTTCTACACATGCTTTACCATAACAACACTTGCCATATTGCTGTGCGGAACAAGGATTATTGCGCTTATATTGACAGGTATTATGCTGTATTTCCCGTTTATACTCGGAGAAGAATTCCATTATCTGAATCGGGTATTCTTTTCAACAGCAAGTTATATGTCAGAAAATACGGCCATTTTGTCACCTTGTAACGATGTGAAAAACCTTGCTAATAACATAATGTACAAATTTGAATACTATTCGATAGATAAGTCTTTTGATATTTCAAGCGTCATGAGTAATTATCTTCATTCAATCAGGTATGACATAGATATGATAGTTACTGCGATCATAGCAACTGCGTTGGTTGTATTTGTATATAAGTACAGAAGGGCAGAACATGTTGGAAAGACAGTTATCTTCAGACCTGTAAGATGGGCATGTAAGGTTCTTGTTTGTGTAATAACATCGCTTGGCGGAATGGTTGTTCTTCATTCGATTTTTGATGTGGCATGGAATCGTAAGCTTTATCTTTTGCTTTGCATTGCAATGCTTGCAATATGTGTTTTTACAGGTTCACTTATTGAAATTTGCCTTGATTCGGATGTAAAGAGCTTTGCTAAAGGGAAACGCCAAACTTTCATGGCGATGGCTATACTTTTACTGATTTTTTTTATATACAGAGGTGACCTTCTAGGCTATGACAGTTATGTCCCCAATGCGTCATCTGTTGAAAGTGCATCTCTTTATAACAATGATTTTGGATACTATTATCAAAGGCAATTTTATCATGGCTTTAATTCCTCAATAGAGTGGGATACTTATTCCTTTAAAAATATGAAGATCACGGATATGGATACATTTCTTCCGATTGCCCAAAAGAGTATGGAGTGTGCCAGAAAAGCTGACGGTGACTATTATAAATATGGATGGGAAGAAAAAATTCTCTATAATCTGAAAGACGGAAGAAAAGTTTATCGTGATGTTGTGATTCCTTATGATATAGATCCTGCGCTTATGGATAAGCTTACAAGCAGTGAAGAGTATATAAAGGGACATGTTCCTTGTTTTGCTGATGATTTTTTTAACGCAGAAGAAATATCTACGGGAGAAGCATCAATGAATTGTTCTTTCCCGGGAGGAGATACAGTTACAAATGATGTATCAGTTATGGAGAAATTCGTTGAAGCATATAAGCAGGATGTTTTGGAACACTATAAATTCTCTTATATAAAAGAGACCAGTGCTATCGGGGAAGTGGATTTTGAAAATGATCCGTATTCTTCTTATGTAATGCCTGTGTATAAGGATTTTACTCGCACAATTGATGTGCTTGCAAAAAATGATCTTTATAATGGCAATGAGTATCCTGTTGATAAAATACAGGAACTTATGGTTACTGATGATTTTCCGGGATATAACTTCAGTGAGATGTCTGTAGAAGAGCAAAAAGAAATCTATGATAAATGGTGTTATGACGGAAAAGATTTTGGTTTTAACGTAGAAACATATACAGACAAAGACAAGATAAAAGAAATTATGGAAAACTGTATACTTGAGGACTATATTGAGTGGGAGTATCCGTTTGATAAGGTAGATAAAAAATTCACTGTATCATTTGATGATAAATATCAAGATGTTTTTACATATCACTACAGTTTCAAGAAAGGATCAGTTCCTAAATTTGTTTATGAGGATTTTAATAAGTGAAGATAAAGTCTTTAATTACTGAAAGAACTAAACAACCTAAACAAAGAGTAAAGACTGTCGGAAAGAGAGAACTCATTTCATGGTTCTTTCTTCTCCCTTCGCTGATCGGAGTATTTGTATTTTTTGTTGCACCGTTCATGGTTATTATAGGTTATTCATTTATGAATAACCCGATACAGAAAGAGTTTGTCGGATTTAGTAACTTTGTGAATGTATGGAATAATGACGCGTTTAGGAAAGCGGGACTTAATACTCTTAATTTTTCCTTTACCGCGGTGCCGCTTGCGGTTGTACTATCGCTGATACTTGCTGCAGTGATGGAATCAAGGATTCCGTTTAAGAGTTTTTTCAGGTCGTCGTTCTTAAGTCCTCTTATGGTTCCGACGGCATCGATAGTACTTATCTGGCAGGTAATGTTCCATCAGAACGGAATTGTAAACAACGTTCTTGCAGCGCTTGGGGATACATCCAAGACAGACTGGCTTAAGTCAGATAAAGCATATGTTGTTTTGCTTACGCTTTTTTTATGGAAGAACCTTGGATATAACATGATTTTGTTCATGTCTGCGCTTGCAGGAATTCCAAAGGAACTTATAGAAGTTGCAAGAATAGAAAGTGCCGGTAAATTACAGATATTTTGGCATGTGAAGCTTAGGTTTATATCACCTACGATAATGTTTGTGACTATTATGTCGCTTATCAATTCATTTAAGGTTTTCAGGGAGATATACCTGCTGACCGGAGATTATCCTTATGACACGCTTTATATGCTGCAACATTACATGAACAATAAATTCGCATCGCTCGACTATCAGATGCTTTCTGCGGCGGCGATAATCATGTTCATAATTGTTTCGATACTCATATACTTTTTGATAAAGTTTGAGGACTCATACGGTAAAGACGTCGAAGGATAATAGCTTTTATGGAAAATGAGTTTAGCAAAATATACAGAAAAAGAATAAAACAGAAAAAAGAACTTGAAGATAGAACAAAGAAGATCATAGTAACAGTTTCGGCAATTATATTTGCATTTTTCTTCATAATGCCGACACTTCTTACGCTTACCAATTCGTTTATGGCTGCGACAGAGATAAATGCGAATTACGGTTCGATTTTTGATAATTACGGTAAAAACGAAAATGGCGCGAGGACATATATTTCAAAGACTGTAAATCTAAAGTTTATTCCGGATATGGTTACTTTTGATCAGTATTATACGGTTCTTTTAAAGAGCCCGGAGTATCTTCTGAAGTTCTGGTATTCGATGATATATACGGTTCCGATAGTTATAGTGCAGCTTGCACTTGCATCGTTTGCGGCTTACGGATTTTCACGGCATGAGAGCAGGATAAAAAATGTGATATTTTTCATGTACATCATTCTGATGCTTATGCCATATCAGGTCACACTTGTTCCGAACTACCTGGTTTCAGATTTTCTGGGAATTTTGGATACGAAGTGGGCGATATGGTTTCCCGGATTTTTCTCGCCGTTTGCAATATATCTGCTTACAAAGTTTATGAAGCGAGTTCCCAAGGAACTTACCGAGGCGGCAGAGATAGACGGAGCGGGTGAATGGGAAATCTTTTCAAGGATACAGTTTCCGCTGTGTAAGGGCGGAATCGCTTCAATAATGATATTGGTATTTTTCGACTATTGGAATATGGTTGAGCAACCTCTTATCTTGCTAAAGGATGTAGATAAACATCCACTGTCGGTATTTTTGTCAAAGATCAATCAAGGTGAGATAAGTCTTGCATTTGCAGTTGCGGTAATATATTTAATTCCGCCGTTGTTATTGTTCTTGTACGGCGAAGATTATTTGGTGGAAGGTATTTCCTACCAAGGAGGAGTCAAAGGATGAGTAATGAAAATCAGCTTATCGTTGAAGATAAGGATACAGACAAAGAAAAGGACAAAAAGAGGGATAAAAAAGATATTGTAAAGAACGTAGCAATTGTTTTTCTTTGCATTATGCTTGCGCTTACATTCTTTTCAAATACCATCATGAATTATTCGCTTGCACAGGTTGCGACAACTACTGTGGATAGCGGAGAAATAGTTAAGGAAATTCCTATATCCGGAGAAATTGTTGCGGAAGATCCGTATGAAGTTACGGTTAAGGAATCGAGAAAAATTTCAGGTGTAGCCGTAAAGGAAGGCGCACACGTAAAGAAAGACGACATCATCTTTTATCTTGACGACATAGAGTCGGAAGAGTTTCTTGCAGAAAAAGAGAAGCTTGATGATCTTGAACTTAAATATGATACAGAGCTTTTTTCAGGAAAAGTACCCGATGATGTTATTACAAACGTTCGTAAAGGAAAGAAGTCATCACAGGATAAATATCAGAGTGAATTAAAGGCTGCCACAGACAGATATGATGCGGCACTTGAGGCGGACCGTGCAGCTCAGGCTCAGATTGATGCAATTACACAGAAAGCAACTACCGATAAGGCTGACAGTGATTATAATGCGGCAACGCCCGGATATACTCTTGCACAGGCTCAGGCGGATCTTGCTGATGCGCAGGCTCGTGGCGATGAGGACAGAGCGGCTGATCTACAGAAAAAGGTAGACGAGCTTACAAAAGATCAGAGCCAGCTTAATAATTATGGAACTCAGCTTGATGCGGACAATCAGAAGAAACTTGCTGCGGCTACTGCGGAAAAAGCAAAGACTGCTGCAGAATTGGAAGCGGCTGAAAAGGAAAAGCAGAAAGTATTGGACAGCTTGGGATCTGAAATCGGTCTTACGGATTTAAAGGAAAAGATTGCGGAGTCAAAGGCAAAGCTTGCAAAGCTTGAGGCTGAGTCAACCGGAGCGACAATCAAGGCACCCGTTGACGGAATAATCTCCAGCATAAACAAAGTTGCCGGAGAAAAGACAAATGCAGAAGAACCCGTTGCGGTTATTCAGGTTGACGGAAAAGACATGACACTTGAGTGCTCAGTAAAAGTAGAGCAGGCAAAGAGAGTAAAAGTCGGAAACGTTGCCGAACTTACAAATCCATACAGCTTTGAAAAACCTGAGGAATTTAAGGCGATACTTAAGTCCATTAGAAATGACAAAAAAGATCCTGCAAATATGAAGGTTTTGACCTTTAAAATCCAGAGTTCCGAGGTTACTCCGGGACAGGAAGTATCTCTTAAGATGGGTGAAAAGCCAAAGCATTATGATTTGATTGTTCCCAATAATGCAATCAAAGGCGCAGACAACAGGAACTACGTACTTGTCCTTACAGAGAAGAGTTCCCCTCTCGGAAACAGATATATTGCTACAAAGGTTGAAGTAACTACACTTGATTCAGATTCGAAGAATACAGCTATTGAGGGTAATCTTCCCGAATATTGCAGTATTATAACAACAGCTTCAAAAGCGATAGAGCCCGGAGATCAGGTAAGACTTGCAGAGAAATAATTATGGATAAAGAAAAAGTATCAGAGTTTAATGAAAAAGCAAAAAACAAAATAAAGACTTTTTTAATCGAAGCTAAAGTACCGCTTATACTCATTACGATACTGCTTTTGATAGATCTTATTCTGGGGATCATAACGAGATTTGTGGTTGGGAGTATGCCCGATCAGAATGTTATAGGAAGATTATCTGTTGATGATAAATGGGCACAGGTAAGTGTGTTTTATGCCCAGAATCAATGTATTGATGAAAATGCCATAAAAAAACTTGAATATGATTTTAAAAATAAGATGGTAGATGAGGGCGGAATCAACGAAAAAAAGCTGAATTTCAGCAGTTGTTACAGCGCCCAGGGATCGGTGGCCATAAGCTACGATAAGGATAAAGAGCCGTATAAGGCCCGCGCCATAGGAGTTGGCGGAGAGTTTTTTCTTTTTCACCCGCTTAATTTTGTGACGGGTAATGCATTTAAAGATGACCCCACGATGCCCAATTATATCGTGTTGGATAAGCAGATAGCGTGGGATATGTTTGGATCGAGCGATATATGCGGAGAAGTTGTCTATATCAATAATGCTCCCCACTATATCGCAGGTGTTATAGACAGAGAAAAGGGAAGGTTTAATGATGCCGCAGGACTTAAAGAACCTGTTATCTATATGTCCTATGAAAGCCTTTCAAGATTTGGAGATATATACAGCGGCAGAACAGTAGAAAAAGAGATTTCCGAAACCGGACAGAAAGCGAAGTTCGGCGGAATCAATTGTTATGAGATTGCTTGCCCCAATCCCGTAGAAGGGATTGTTTGCAAATATATAACTGAGAGTTGCGGTCTGGATGGCGGATCGGTGCACATCTGCGAGAATTCAGAGAGGTTTAAACCTATGTCGCTTCTCGAAGTTGCAGCTTCTTTTGGTACAAGAAGTATGTGGCAAAAGGCAATATATTACCCTTATTGGGAAAACATTGCCAGAGGATACGAAGATGTTTTATCCGTCCTTTTTATTATCGGACTGTTTTTGAAAGTGAGCGCTGTTGTGACAGTCATCCTTTTTGTGAAGAATTGCTATACGCATAGGGAGACTGATCTTCACGGCTTAATGGAAAAACTGGCTGATAAGAAGTATGAACTTGAAGTGAAAATGAATGACAGGAAGAAGAAAAAGAGGATAAGTAAATGGGAAAAAGACAATTTGTCGGGAGAGCAGTAAGTTGTTTGCTTGTATCCGTACTTTTGGCAACATCGATGACCGGATGCGGTAAAAAGAAAAATAATGGCGTTTCATTGGAAGATGCCAAGAAAATTGATAAAAACTGTATTTTTAAACAGGAAGACCTTGAAGGTATTCTTGAGCCGGGCGAAGAGGTATCTGTTCTTACTAGTGCCGGAGATAAGATTAAGGTTGTTGCAAATACCGAAAATGGAAAGTGCAGATTGATCTCATTTAATCCGGATGGATCCGATGTGCAATCAGTTGATGTCGGAAGCGGAAAGGACACTTATGTATATAACTGCGTATTCGATAAAGACGGAAACGCTTATATGAGAGTCTATGTAGGCGATAGAGATATGATGTATGGTGGAGGCGTAGAATCCGGTGATTCTGAAGATGCTTCTGCAGAAGAAGTTTCATTTGCAGATTCTTCTGCGTCAGACGCTTCAGTGGCTGATACTGCTACAGCAGACGCTTCTGCAGCAGAAACATCAGCTGATGAGGCTAATGCTTCTGAAGACAGTAAGTCCGAAGGTGATGCACCGGAGGAAGGAAAATCTTATTTTGTAAAGCTCGATCCTACAGGAAAAGAGCTTGCAAAGGTTGACCTTGACCAGTTTTCTAAAGAAGGAGCCGGTGAAGATGAAGGATTCGATCTTTACAATATGATGTGGACTGAGAAATATGGTCTTATCGGTCTTTCAGAAGAAGCAATTGAGACTTTTGATGAGAAAAACGGTCCTCAGGTTCTAATCGAGAAAAAAAAGATCTGCGGCGATGACGGATGGCTCGGCAATATTTCTAAACTTTCCGAGAATGAGCTTCTTATTACTTATTATGGTGGTTCGGGAGAAGACGGCGAAATTAATGCGATTCTCGACCTTGATAAAAAGGAAGTCGGTAAGAAGCTTGAAGGCTTCGGTAAGTATGGAAATTATAGTTTCTTTACAGGTGGCGAGGGAAATCTTTACGCATCGAATGAAGACGGTATTTTTAAATATGATATGAACGCAGGGAAGCTTAATAAGCTCCTTGATCTTAGAGATTCCAACATAGGTAACGGTGGATATATGTGGTTTGATGCCGTTGCACTAAGCGATACTGAGTTTATTGCAAATCTTCCCGGATCGGATGATGTCAGAAACAGTGGTTCAACTTTGGCAAGACTTACCAAAGTTAATCCGGAAGATGTAGTTGACAAGACCGTTATTACACTGATGTCACAGTACATGAATGGTGATATCGGAAATGCGATTATGAAATTTAACAGATCAAACGATAAGTATATGATCAAGATGATCAATTACGATACTTTGTATCAGGATGATTGGGAAGCTGCACAAAAGCAGTTTAATCTTGATATCACATCGGGAAAAGCTGCTGATATTATCTGTGTTTCAAATAATGAAGCAGCATTACGTAAGTATGTTGATAAGGGAATATTGCTTGATCTTACACCTGCATTTGAAAAAGGCGGTCCGCTTGGAGATATCGAGTATATTCCCAATGTGGCTGAAATGATGAAAATTGACGGTAAATTCTATACATTCATGCCTTCGTTTTATGTTGAAACATGTTCAGCAAAGACAAAATTCCTTAATGGAAAAACAACTCTTTCATTTAAGGATTGGGATGATATTATTAACGCCAACGGTGCAAAATATGATCTTGCATTCGGAACGTATAACTCAAGAGAAAGTGTCGGATCATATTTATGGACATATTACGGAGACAAGTTTGTTGACTGGAAGAATAAGAAGTGTAACTTTAACAGTCCGGAATTTATTGATTATCTGAACTTTGTAAATAAATTCCCTGATGAGGAACATCAACACGAAAGTGAAGAAAACGGAGAGTGGGTTCCTGAAGAAAAATATGTCCAGGAAGATAAGACATTGTTCTACAGAACATTCTTAACAAGCTTTGAAGAGTATGGTCGTACAAAGAATCTTACCTTTAAAGAAGATTTTGAATTTGTAGGATTCCCTAATAACGACGGCGAGAATCTGGCAGCAATATATCCTTCTACATTTGCCGTAAACAGCAAAACAGAACATAAGGATGTTATTTATGATCTGATTAAGAGTATTTTGACTGCGGAAAAGGATTCCTTCTATGGATTCTCTCCGGTTAAGGCTAAGTTTGAAGAACAATTTGCTGAGGCTACAAAAGAAAAGTCTGAAGATGATTATAATTCGACTTGGTGGGATCAGGTTACCGGAAAGGAAGTAAAGGCAAAACCTCTTACTCAGGAGGAAGCGCAGCTTGTGAAGGATTATATCCTTGGTATCAAGTCGCTTGAATGCTATGACGAGGAAGTGTCCAAGATTGTTGAAGAAGAGACTGCAACATTCTATAGTGGACAGAAAACGGCTGAACAGGTTGCTGAGGTTATTCAGAACAGAGTTACAACATATCTGAATGAGAACAGCTAATGGCTTGAATGTTCAGTCAAGATTTACGGAGAAGAGAAATGAGAAAAGTTGGTACAGTAAAGAGTACTGTTTGTAGTATTCTTGTTCTGTTACTTTGTGTAACATCAATTACCGGTTGCGGTAAAAAGAAAAATAATGGCGTCTCATTGGAAGAAGCCAAGAAAATTGATAAAAATGTAATTTTTAAACAGGAAGACATGGAGGGCATTCTTGAACCCGGCGAAGAAGCTTCTATTATCAAATGTGTCGGCGATAAGATAAAGCTCTTTGCAAGGACCCAAAATGGAAAGTGCAGATTGCTTACATTTAATCCGGATGGATCCGATGTTCAATCTGTCGATGTCGGAAGCGGAAAAGATTTTTATGTAATTAACGGTTCTTTTGATAAAGACGGAAATGCATATTTAGATGTCTATGAAGGCAAGAGAAATATAGAAGGAATGCCCGATGATACTGAGGATTCAGAATCAGGTGCAGCAGATGAAGCTTCTTTGGACGCTTCGTCTGCAGATTCTTCTTCTACAGATGCTTCTTCTGCAGACGCTTCTGCAGAAGAAACTCCGGCTGATGAATCCCAGTCTTCCGGTGATGGCGAAGACAGAGCATCAGAGGATGGCAAAAATTATTTTGTAAAGCTTGATCCAAGCGGAAAGGAAATTGCCAAGGTTGACCTTGCGCAGTTTGCTCCTAAAGATAATCAGGACGAAGGCGTTGAGTTCAATATTTATAATTTGACATGGACTGAGAAATACGGTCTTATTTGTCTTACGGAAGATGGAGTTCAAACCTTTGATGAGAAGACCGGTCCGCAGATGCTGATTGAAAAGAAGAAAATTTGCGGTGAAGACGGTTGGATCGATAATCTTGTCAAGTTGTCAGAGAATGAGATGATTATATCTTATTATGGTGGAGAAGACGGCGAAGTTAACGCTATACTCGACCTTGACAAAAAAGAAGTCGGAAAAAAGCTTGAAGGCTTTGATAAGTATGGCAATTATACATTTTTCTCAGACAATGCAGGAAACATGTTTGCATCGAATGATAGCGGAGTATATAAGTATGATCTCAAGGGTTCTAAATTAAATAAAATTCTTGATTTTAAAGATTCCAATATCGGCACAGGTGGTTACATGTGGCTTGAGATGGTTGCGCTAAGTGATACGGAGTTTATTGCAAGTATCCCTGAGGATGAGCAGTATAGTAAGGTTTCTCTCGCAAGACTTACCAAAGTCAATCCTGAAGATGTAGCGGATAAGACTATTATTACGCTTATGTCAGAGTGGAAGGATTCAGAGATTGGAACTGCTGTCATGAAGTTCAACAGGTCAAATGATAAGTACCAGATTAAAATAATCAACTACAATGAATTATATTCTGATGATTGGGAGACTATAGAAAAGCAGTTTAATCTTGATATTACGTCAGGAAAAGCTGCCGATATCATAAGTGTTTCCGGAAGCGAAGCGGCTATTCGCAAGTATGTTGATAAGGGTATTTTGATGGACCTTACACCTGCATTTGAAAAGGGAGGACCTCTAGGTGATATTGAGTTACTGCCAAATGTGGCTGAAATGATGAAGGTCGACGGCAAAACATACACATTTATGCCTTCATTTTATGTTAATTCATATGCTGCCAAATCAAAATTCCTTAATGGAAAAACAACTCTTACATTTAAGGAGTGGCAGGATATTATTGAAAATAGCGGAGCAAACTACGATCTTGCTATGGGAACATATAATTCAAAAGAAAATATGGGCGCAACTTTATGGTCAAGTTATGGCGATATATTTGTTGACTGGAAGAATAAGAAGTGTAATTTTAACTCACCTGATTTTATTGAATATCTGAATTTTGTAAATAAGTTTCCCGATGAGGAACATCAAAATGAGGGTAAGGAAAACGGTGAATGGGTTGATGATGATAAATATGTAGCAGAGGATAAAACTATTTTCTACAGGACATTTTTCTCGGACCCCGGTGATTATGCACGTTATAAACAGCTGGCATTCAGAGAAGATTTTGAAATGGTAGGTCTTCCCAATAACTCCGGTGAGAATCTTGCTTCGCTTAATGGTTCTATATTTGCGGTGAACAATAAAACAGAACATAAGGACGTTATCTTGGATCTCATTAAGGGTGTTTTGACAGATGAGAAGGATTCATGGTATGGATTTTCGACAATTAAGCCTAAGTTTGAAGCGCAGTTCCAGGAGGCGACCAAGGAAAAACCTAAGGATGACCAGACATACTGGGTAGATCCCGTAACCGAAAAGCACGTTACATTAAAACCTTTATCTGAAGAGGAAGCTCAGAAGTTACATGATTATATTCTTTCCATAAACAAATTGGATTGCTACGACGAAGAAATAAACAATATTGTTCAGGAAGAAACGGGAGCATTCTTTGGCGGACAAAAGACTGCCGAACAGGTTGCCGAAATTATACAAAACAGAGTTACAACATATCTTAATGAAAACAGCTAATACTTGATTATTCAGTCATAATTCATGGAGAAGAGCGATGAAAAAAGTTGGTGCAGTAAGGAGTGTTGTTTGTAGTATTCTTGTTCTTTTACTTTGTGTAACATCATTTACCGGTTGCGGTAAGAAAAATGATGCTGCGAATTCCGGTGGAAATGAAACTTCTGTTGAGCCAGGAAAGGTTGATAAAAATCAGATCTTTAAAGCGGAGAAGATTGATGGAATTCTTGCACAGGGTGAACGAATAGTTTGCATGGAATGCATTGGGGACAGAATAAAGGCATTTGTCAGTACCGAAGAGGAAAAGGACAGATGTATTTCATTCAAACCCGACGGAAGTGATGTTCAGACTTTTGATGTTGCAATTGGGGAAGATTATCATTCTCAATATTGTACATTTGACAAAGACGGAAATCTTTTTCTGAATTGTTTTTATGAACATTACAACGGAGCACCTACGGAAGAATCTTCTGATGAAGCTTCGGATGCTGCTTCGGCAACGGAAGAGGCTTTACCGGAAGTTATCGATGATTCTTCTAAAGGCGGAAAAGCGTATATTATTAAGATTGACAGCAGCGGAAAAGAGCTTTTTAAAGCAGAGCTTCCCGAAGAACTGACAGAGGATCCGTTCTTAAGTATTACCGCAATGGAATGGACTGAGAAAAACGGTTTGGTTCTTTGCACTCCGAGAGGAATTGAGACATATGATGAAAAAAAAGGTTTCAATGTAATCTTGGATGAAAAAGCATTAGGTGGTTCATATGATGGCTTTGGAACGTTGTTTAAGGACTCGGATGACCGCTTGTACTATGAGGGAAACGGCGAGTTTGCATGTTGTGAGGTTGATTTTGCCAATAAATCTTTAGGCGAACCGCTTAAAGGCTTTGAGGATTCCATGTATGAATTCTTTAGAGGCGCTGATCACAATCTGTATGTGAAGAGTTTTGACGGTATTTTTACATATGATTCCAATCAAGGGAAGCTTGAAAAAATCCTTGATTATGATTATTCCAATATTGGATCCGGTCAGTGGACAACAGTTGGCTGTGCCGTTGCGCTTAGTGACAAAGAAATCATTGCGGATGTTCCGTTAGATTATAACTCAGAGCTTAACAGGCTTACGAAGGTTGATCCCAAGGATGTGCCGGATAAAACTCTGATCACGATGAGTGCCATGAATATGGACATGCGTGTTGAGAGTCAGATCATGGATTTCAACAGAACAAATGATAAATATAGGATTGAAGTTACCAAACACTATGATTATCAGGATGATTTCAATAACGATGTTGTATCGGGGGATCTTCCGGATATTATCATGGTTTCCGGAATCTATAGTGACATGTACTCCGATTTTGGAAAATGTGTCGACAAGGGGCTTTTTCTCGATCTTACTAAGGAATTTGAGAAGGGCGGAGCTTTTGGAGATATAGAAATGCTTCCAAATATTGCGGAGATGATGAAGACAGATGATAAGTATTATTCTGTTATTCCATCTTTTGCTGTAGTAACGTATGCAATGCGTGAGCAGGATGCCGGTGGTAAGACTTCGATGTCTTACAAGGATTGCGAAGAGATGGCCAAGAGTCATAACTTTGAGATTGATAAGGCTTTTGGCGGCATGATAAAAAAAGATAATCTTGTTGCACACGAGTGGAAGTTTAACAAGAATAAATATATTGACTGGGAGAATTCGAAGTGTGATTTTGACAATCAGGATTTTATTGAGTTCTTAAACTTTGTAAATAAGTTTCCTGTTGAATCAGACGATTATCCAAAGGATGGAGAGGCATTTATGAATCCTGATTTTAAATATGCCAATGGCGAAGCTTTGTTCCGTGAATCACCTTTTTCTAACATGGACAGTTATATTGAGCTTAAACAGGGCATCTTTAAAGATAATGTCACCTTGATAGGGTATCCCAGTAAAGATGGAGAGAATTTATCCTATATCATGCCGATTGCTTTTGCTGTGAACAGTAAAACAGCAAACAAAGAAGGTGCATGTGAATTTATCCGGAATCTCTTTGACATAAGAGAGGGACAGTATAATGAAGTTCCCTACGCAGGTTTCCCTGCCGATAAATCGAGATTTGAAGCTGAACTTGAGAGATCGACAAAAGAATTTAGCGGAGATTCCGAAAGCGATTATTTCTATTTTGGTGATAAGATAAAGAAAAAGCCTTTATCACAGGAAGAAGTAAATGGCTTTAAAGACTTTGTAATTGCAATTGATACAAGATACGAATCAGATGATGAAGTAGGAAAGATTATATCTGAAGAGTGCGCGTCTTTCTTTAGCGGAAAGAAAACTGCAGAAGAAGTAGCGGGACTGATACAGAACAGAGTTAGCGTTTATGTCAATGAGAATAGTTAATATTTAAATACATTTTGCATCATGGGGAGGACACTTTTTTCCTATGATGCAAAATTTATATAAAGAAATAATCTATTTAGCATTATGGAGTAAGAACAAATGAGAAAAAGAAGTTGCCTTAAAAGGACTGTTTGTTACGGTTTGATTCTTTCATTGTGCGTTACTTCCTTTACGGGATGTGGCAAGAAAAAGAGTGCACAAGCAGTATTGGAAGAAGCCAAAAAGGTTGATAAGAACTGTATCTTTAAGCCGGAAGATATTGAAGGTGTTCTTGAAGATGAAGAATATGTTCTTTCTGTAGACAGCGTAGGCGGCAAGATTAAAGTAGTAACCCAGTCATCAAATGGAAGTGCTGCTTGTGTTTCTTTTAATCCCGACGGATCGGATATTCAGAGAACAGAACTTCCTCTTGGAAAGAACGATTATATTTCGCAGCACGCCTTTGATAATGAAGGGAATTTTTATTATGAGTTTTTCCAAGGAACAGATGAAGGGGATGGAAATGTGCTTTATTCTTCATCCGATTCTTCAAATAATGGATCTTCTGCAGATGGAGAAACTGCAGCTGCAAATGAAACATCTGCTGAGGGTGAAGAAAATGATGCAGAGAGCACTGCAGCAGAAACTTCAGATGGAATTGCCGAAGATGCAGCCGGTACGGGAAGCTCCGAAGACGCCGAAGAAACAGATGATTCAGAAGGCGATTCCGTAGAAAATAATGGCGACTTCTTAGTAAAATGCGACAGCACAGGAAAAGAAATTTACAGGAAAGATCTTTCTAAGCTCCTTTCAGAAGAAGATTATGGCCTTGGCACTATGATGTGGAATGATAAATATGGTCTTATCTGTGGTACTGCAAAGGGAATTCAGACTTATGACGATCCAAACGGCTTTAGCATACTTGTGGATGCAAAAGAGCTTGGCGAATATTATGCGGGAGCAACTTTTGTAAAAGGGCAGGACAATCAGATTTTTATAGAATATTACGGAGAAAAAGGCCGTGAAATGCATTTGATTGATCTTGATAAAAAGAAGCTTGGAGAAGCTTTAAAAGGATTCGCTGAAGATAACTATTATAATTATTTTAGCGGTGAAGGCTATGACTTCTATGCTTCAGACAATAACGGAATCTATGGATATGAATGCAAATCGGGAAAGCTCACAAAGCTTCTTGATTACAATGATTCAGGCGTTGGTTCCGGATCTTGGAATTCTATATATTATGCAGTGGCACTCAGTGAGAAAGAGATTGTTGCAAGTGTTGATGATGCCAACGGTTTTGGCCGGATAGTAAGACTTACCAAGGTCAATCCCGAGGATGTAAAGGATAAAGTTCAGGTTACTTTCGGAAGTTTGTATGTCGATCCCCGTGTCGGAAACGCTATTATGAACTTTAACAGAACAAGTGATGAATATTCAATCAAGATACTTGATTACAGCAAGCTTTATCCTGACGCGGAAGATGGCGGAGAAAAGCAGTTTAATCTTGATATCACATCAGGTAATGTTCCGGATCTTATCGAGGTTTCCAATCTTGATAACGGTGCCGAGAAGTATATAAATAAAGGTGTGTTCCTTGATCTTACACCTGCGTTTGAAGAAGGCGGAGCATTGGGAGATATTGAGCTACTTCCCAATATAGCGGAGATGATGAAGTATGACGGAAAGTATTATACTGTAATACCTTCATTCGGCATTCAGACATATGCTATAAGATCTAAGTATACTAACGGAAAAGACGGATTTACATATAAGGAATGCGATGATCTTATTAAGAGTAAGAATATTGATTATGCTACCGCTTTTGGTGGATATCCTTATAAAACAACTGTATTATCAGACGCTTTGTACTTTGACGGTGACAGATTTATCGACCGGAAAAATAAGAAGTGTAATTTTAACAGTGCCGATTTTATCGAACTTCTTAATTTTGCAAAGAACTTCCCGGAAGAGCCTGATGAAGGCGCTGAGTATGTTGACTATGAAAAGCTATATGCTGAGGATAAGGGACTGTTCTATCGCACAGGTATTTACAATATAGAGGATTACACCAGATTAAAACAGGCAATGTATAGGGAAGACTTTTCTTTTGTAGGATTCCCCAATATTGATGGAAAAGATTCATCGGCAGTTTATCCTACGGTTTTTGCTGTGAGCAGTAAGTCAGAGCACCTTGACAGTGTTTACAGCGTTTTAAGGGATCTGTTTAATCCTGATGAAAAAATGAATTCTTATGAGTTTTCTTCCAATAAAGCGGTGTTTGAAGCAGGACTTCAGGAAGCGGCAAAAGAGGTTGATGAAAACTCGGATGATGCATATTTTTATTCATGGTGGACAAATGATAAAGTGAAAAAACAGCCTTTGTCTCAGGAAGAAATTCAGAAATTTGAGGATTATGTTCTTTCTGTCAATCTTAGGACATTTCGTAATGATGATATAGAGAACATAGTTAATGAAGAGAGCGCCGCTTTCTTTGCCGGACAGAAAACAGCAGAACAGGTTGCTGAGATAATTCAGAACAGAGTTAATGTATACATTAATGAGAATAGCTGATTTTATAGGAGGGTGCGCGCTATTTGCGTATCCTCCTATGCTATAATAAAGATTAAAAGTGGAGATAAGTGTATGAGAAAAGAAAAACTATCAAAAAAAGTTGTAACTGGCATCCTTGCATCGGCTTTATGTGCTACAGCTTTTACGGGATGCGGAAAAAAAGCAGCCGACGGTATGACTGTTTTGGAGGAAAAAGCTCCACAGCAGGCGGAGAACAGCGGTATTTTTAAACAGGCAAATCTTGACGGAATCACCAAAGAAGGTGAGTATCTGGAATTCTTTGATTATGAAAGCGGAAGGGTAATTGCCGTAGCTCACGGGCAAGACGGAAAACGCAGATGTGTTTCTTTTAAACCTGACGGATCCGATATAAAATCTTTTGATATTGCAGGCGACGGAAACAGTATGTCAGCTCTTTTTACTGCTGACAAAGATGGAAATCTCTATATGCAATATCAGGAATTCTCCGAAGAAAAAGGAAGCGCAGAGGACGAGGAAGGTGTTGCTCACGCCGGTGAAAATGACGGAAGCCCAGAGGCTAACGGAGATGGCGAGAATGATGATGCAAGCGTCGGAGATTCAGTACCTGCAACCGAAGAAGGCGCAGAAGATATTTCTTACAAGGTAAGCAAGGCTTTTCTTGTGAAGTTCGATACTACAGGAAAAGAAGTGCTTAATAAAGATATCATTGATGCTTTTTCGGGAGAAGAAACCTTTAGTGTCAATGGTCTTGTCTGGACTCAGAAGAACGGTCTTTTGTTCAATACTACAAAAGGAATCATGAAATTTGATGAGAACAGCGGTCTTAGCACTGTTATGGAGCGCGGAGATTTCGGCGATTCATATGAGGGATATTGCACTCTCTTTAAAGGAGCGGACGATCAGCTTTTTGCTTCGATATACAGAGTCGAAGGCGAGGGATATATGTGCTACAAGGTCGATCTTGATAATAAGAAACTCAGCGATCCGCTCGGAGTGTTTAATGACAATTATTATGATTTCTTCTCGGGCGAAGGCTATGATTTCTATGCGGCAGACACCGAGGCGCTTTACGGATATGACAGCAAGGCCGGCAAAGCAGTGAAGGTTGTAGATTTCCCCGAATCGGGAATGAGTCCCGACGTTGCAGGAATCGTGTTAAATCACGCCGTAATTGTGAGCGATAAAGAGATTATTGCTGATATGCCCGGTGGATCGGAGTTTACAGCAAACATCTGCAAGCTTACAAAATCGTGAGCGTTATAACGCAGAAAAACAGTGCGTTTGCGTCACTAAAAACTGTAAAAGCCGGTACGTTATATGGTTAATTTTATCTTTATGGGCTAATATTAATGAGTTTTTTTCTTCCGAGTGATATAATACATCCTGGAGGAAAAATGAAGAAATGGATGATAAGAAGATTATGAATGAAAATGTACCCTACGTTGTCCATGAGGCAACATTGTCAAGGCTTGAAAGAGGCAACAGAAGAATGTTGATCGCGCTTGCAATTTGCGTGGTCGTGATGCTACTAAACAATATTGCTTGGTTTGTGCATGAGGAGCACATCGCTAATCCTGATAAGTATGACAAACAGGAGAGTGTAACTGATAACGAGGATGAATCCGGATACGATGGTGGCTACGGAGACGAGTACTCCGATGAAGACTATCGTGATGGTAGAAGGGAGTCGGGGAAAGGACGCTAAAGATAAAAATTTCCTCGATAAACTATTTGGTAATCTGAAAAAGAACAAAGACGGAAGTAAAGACACTAAAAGTAAGAAAGATACCAAAAAGAAAAGCGATACTAAAAACAGAAAAAACAGTTAATAATATTTGACCTGATAAAGATAGAATATAATACGGACAGGCTCATGGATTTTACTCTGTGAGCCTGTTTTATTATTGGGAAAATGTGGTATAATCTCTGTGTATTGTTGGCAGATTGTTATTGTTCATGCGTGAATGATAACAATACAATTTCATATTGATAAGGGGAGAAAAAGCATGACAGACAAAGTTAAATCAGTTACAAGTAAAGGCAAAGGTCTTGCAAATGAATTCCGCGAATTTATTATGCGCGGCAATGTTCTCGACATGGCAGTCGGTGTAATTATTGGTGGAGCATTTCAGAAGATTATTTCATCTCTTGTTGATGACATAATCATGCCGGTAATCAGTATTATCACAGGCGGCATTGATTTCAACAATATGTTTGTATGCCTTGACGGCAACTCGTATGTAACACTTGAAGCGGCAAAAGAAGCAGGAGCCGTAACACTTAACTACGGAACATTTATCACCGTTGTTATCAATTTCCTTTTGATGGCAATCGTAATCTTCGCACTTGTTAAGGTAATGAACTCAGTAAGTGCCAAGTTTGAAAAAGAGAAGGCAGAGGAACCAGCTACAACAAAGATCTGCCCTCGTTGCAAATCTGAGATCAACATTGAGGCAACAAGATGCCCTCATTGCACATCCGAATTGGGTTGATAGTATATTATTCTTTAGTTTATAATAGTTTAGGAAAAAGAGTCGCGAGCGGCTCTTTTTTCAATAAAAAGCTTTTTTTATAGGATAAAAATATGGCAAAAGTAATCATGGTTCAGGGAACTATGTCGGGGGCGGGAAAAAGCCTTCTTGTAGCCGGCTTGTGCAGAATATTCAGGCAGGACGGCTATGTGGCAGCACCCTTCAAATCTCAGAATATGGCGCTTAATTCCTTTATCACTTCGGAAGGACTTGAGATGGGACGAGCACAGGTTATGCAGGCGGAGTGCGCAGGCATTGAACCTTTGGTCTGCATGAATCCGATTCTGTTAAAACCTACAAGTGACGTGGGTTCTCAGGTTATCGTAAACGGCGAAGTGATCGGAAATATGAGTGCCCGCGAATACTTTGCATATAAGAAAAAGCTTGTTCCCGATATAATCAAGGCATTCGAACAGCTTAGTAAAAAAGCTGATATCATCGTGATAGAAGGTGCGGGAAGCCCCGCAGAAATAAACCTAAAAGAAAATGATATCGTAAATATGGGAATGGCCAGGATGGTCGATGCACCTGTTATTCTTGTCGGTGATATAGACAGGGGCGGAGTTTTTGCCCAGCTCTTTGGAACAACAATGCTTCTTGAAGATGAGGAGAGAGACAGGATAAAAGGCTTTGTGATCAATAAATTCAGAGGCGATGTTTCTTTGCTTGATTCAGGAATTGATATGATTACTGAGAAAACAGGCATTAAGACGGCCGGAGTTATCCCATATATGAACATCAAAGTTGATGACGAGGATTCACTTACCGATAAGTTTAATGACAAAGCAAAAGCGGAAGTTAGCGGAAATGCAGCGGATATCGTCGTTATAAGGTATCCCAGGATTTCCAATTTTACAGACTTTAACTGCTTTGACGCTCTCGGTAATGCGGTTGTAAGATACGTTGATTCTGTATACAATCTTGGAGACCCCGATATTATCTTCCTACCCGGAAGCAAGAATACTATAGCCGATCTTAAATGGCTTAGGGAATCGGGCCTTGAAGCAGCGATAAAACGATATTCAATGAAAAAGCCCGTATTCGGAATCTGCGGAGGTTTCCAGATGCTTGGGAATAAGATAATCGATCCTTCCGGTGCCGAAAGCGGAATCGGTTCCGCAATCAGAGGAATGGAGCTTCTTGATATCGATACGCAGATTAGGGAGGAAAAGGTCAGAAAGCAGATTGATGCTAAGATTTCTTTTCCGAAAGGGGTATTTGAATCACTTAAAGAAGTGGAGATTTCGGGCTATGAGATTCACATGGGCGAGAGTGCCAAATGCGGAGCGGCTCAAGTAGGCACAGGAGCCGGCGGAGATGCAGATACCGGAAGCTTTGTAGTCAGTAACGGAAAGAATGTCTATGGAAGCTATGTACACGGCCTTTTTGATAAGGGGAATGTTGCTGCATGTATATTGAAAGCCCTGGGCAAATCGGATTCAGAGAAATTTTCTTATGAAGAATTCAAGGAGAGCCAGTATGATATACTTGCAGATACAATAAGGCAGAGCATGGATATGGATTATGTGTATTCGTGTCTTGCAGAAGCTAAGATTGTTCCAAGTTAGAAAAGATTTATTTGTTGGCTGTAGTAATAGGAGTTTTTATGTCAGAAAATGTTTTAAATAATGAATCAAATAAGAAGGCTTTAATAGCGATGAGTGGCGGTGTGGATAGCAGTGTTGCGGCTGCACTTATTGCGGACAGAGGTTATGATTGCATGGGATGCACCATGAGGTTATATGAAAATGACGTTATTGGTGAAGATCTCTTTGGAACCTGCTGCAGCCTTAACGATACTCAGGATGCGAGAGCAGTCTGCGAGAAGATTGGAATCCCATATAATATCTACCATTACGAAGCTGAATTCAGAGAGAAAGTTATTGAGCCATTCATCTGCAGCTACGAAAATGGTGAGACGCCAAACCCTTGTATCAGATGCAACAGATACCTTAAGTTTGACAGCCTCTACAACAAGGCCAAAGAACTTGGCTACGAATATATCGTAACGGGACACTATGCGCGAATCGAGGAAAGAGACGGCAAGTACTACCTTCTCAAAGCCAAAGATCCCAACAAAGACCAGAGCTACGTTCTCTACGATCTTACACAGGAACAGCTCGCGCATACATTCTTCCCACTCGGAGAATATACAAAGAACGAAGTAAGAGCAATTGCAGAGGAGAAGCAGTTTGTAACATCGCACAAGAGCGAGAGCCAGGACATCTGCTTTGTCCCCGACGGCGACTATGCCGCAATGATAAGACGTTATAGAGACAAAGAGTACGAAAAAGGTGACTTCGTAGACACCGAAGGAAACGTCCTCGGAACACACGAAGGTATCATAAACTACACAATCGGCCAGCGCCGCGGTCTCGGAATTCCTGCCGACAGAAGACTTTATGTAAAGCAACTAGACGTAAAAAATAACAGAGTCATCCTTGCCGACAACAAAGACCTCTTCGAGAAAGAACTCATAATCCGCGACTTCCACTGGATCACAGGTGATGTTCCGGCTGAACCAATGCGTTGTAGCGCCAAAATCCGCTACCGCCATAAAGAGCAACCTGCAACCCTCGAAGTTCTCAGTGACGGCAAAGCCAAGATTACTTTCGACGAACCTCAGCGCGCTATTACCGCCGGCCAATCCGCAGTTCTCTACGACGGCGACATCGTCCTCGGTGGCGGAATCATCACAAATGATTGATTGCACAGATAAAATAGTTTTTCTAGTAAAATAGTTATCTGTGGATGCCGATAAAATCTATGTAGGAAAAAGTATTTGACAACGGATTCTTCATAGGGGGGATGCATCTAATGAATATAGCAGGTGTTTTCGGAGAAAAAAGAGCCAAAATAGAATATTATGGTAATGATAATAAAAGCCAAAGCTCTTATATTGCCCAAAGCGCATCAAGCAAGAAAGACATAGAAGATGTTTTCGAAGGTGAAATAGTATTAAATGAGCCTCGAAACTTATGATTATATGCATATGAAATTAGTAGATAAAAAGCGGATTTAGAGGAATTGAATTTGAAAAAGATAACTAATTTTATGTTAATCATATTGAATGTATGTGCTTGCGCTTGTCTATTTTATTTTGGTTTTTTATTTGTTTCTGGAAGCGATGTAGTAGCTTATCCCGATGCAATGCTACCAATGAAAGATTGGGAACGAGGAGGGATGGCATTAACTATTGGGCTATTACCTCTTTTCATTGCAAATTTTTTAGGGTATTTATACATTCAACTTGGAAGCAAGAAGATACGAAGGATTCTTTTTATTCCTTCTTTTGTTTGCGTGGGATTAGTGGCTTGTTTTTGGATTAACAGATAAAGTGCGTTGACAAATCGGAGTTTGTAGGGGGAATATTATGCCGCATATTGAGATAGAGTGTTTTTCAGGAAGAACAGACGAACAGAAAGAACAGTGTGCTGAAAGAATAGCTGATGTTGTGGCTGAAACATTAGGCTGCAAGACGTCTAGCGTATCTGTTGCAATTACAGATGTACCTGAAGAAGAGTGGAAGGAAAAAGTTTGGGATAAGCATATTGCTCCAGAATTGAATAACCTTTATAAGAAGCCGGGATATACATGTGAGTAAAGAGGAATGCAAATTCAAGCTTGTAAAGGGAAATTGATTATCATGATAAGAAAAGCAACAATAAATGATTTGGTACGTATAGCAGAAATACAGGTCTTCAATTATCGATTGTTCTTTTATCCTATATTTAAATCAGATGAGTATTATTTTGACGAACTGCAAGTTCCCACTCTCATGAAGGAATATGAAACAGGTATCGATGGCTTGTATGTATATGATGATGGGGTGATTAAGGGCTTCATAAAGATTGAAGGCGCTTATATAGCGCGGTTATTTGTAGAGCCTGTTCTTCAAAATGGCTCTATAGGCTCGCAATTGCTGGAATATGCTATAAATGAACACAATGCAGACTATCTCTGGGCGCTTCAAAAGAATGAAAAAGCAATACGCTTCTATGAAAGGCATGGCTTCAAAGCGACAGGAGAAAAGAAGCTTGAAGACGGTACTACCGAGTATCTTATTCTTATGAAAAAGTATGCTTAGAGGGTTATATAATTAGACGGGATTCTGAGCAGAATAATTTCCGTATGAGATTCATAATATACTTTCCATGCGGGACCTCGGTTATTTTTTATTTGTACAAGCAAGATGATTTTCAAAATTTATGAAAACAGGAGATGCTGACTTCTCTGAACAACGTGAAAGGAAGCATCTCCTGTTTTTATAAATTAATGAAAATCACTGCGCAGACAACCAAAAAATAACCGAAGTCCCGCATGGAAAGTATACATAAAGGGCAATACCGTAAATCACGGCATAGCCCCATTCTACATTTAGAAGTTTGTCGATCCCCTCTTGATGAGCTCGCCCGAGAAGATTGTCTTCTGAGGCATCTCATTCTGACTGAGAGTTCCGATAAGTGTTTTGACAAGCTGAATACACATATCTTCAAGACGATTGTCGATAGAAGAGATGTTGGGTTCTGAACAGTGAGCCAGGATAGAATTGTTATATCCTACAATCTGAAGCTTGTTCGGCACATCGATCTTATTTGCTTTCGCAAAATTCATGGCACCGATAGCAAGGAAATCCTCACTCGTAACAATTCCGTCGAACGTAAGACCTTCTTTGTAAAGCTTGTCGACAAAATCCCTTACCCCGTCGATGTCCTCACGACTTCCGGGGAAGCATTGCTGATATTCCTTCCTGAGAGGAATGTCATGTGTTAAGAGTGCATTCTGGAATCCGGCAAGCTTCTTTAAACCGGAATATGTTGTGCTGTTGTAGAGATACAGAATATTCTTTATTCCTGCATCAAGCATGCATTCCGTAGCATCCTGAGTTGCCTTGTAGTCATCGCAGAGTGTGCAATATACATTGGGGCAATCAAAGTCTGCATTGAGAAGCATGATAGGTACTGAAGCAGCTCCCTCAATAACATACTGGTTATCTTCAGCATTGTTCATGATAAAGTTAGAACCGACCATTATTACGCTGTCTACATGCTGAGAGAGTAGGAGATTAAGGCATTTCTTACGAGATGGAATCTCGTAACCGGTACAGCATAATACTGAATTGTAACCATTTTCTCTAAGGTTCTGCTCAATGTAGTAAATTGCCTTTGCAAGATACAGATCGGATGCATCGGCGCAAAGAATACCAACGGTCTTCATTGAATTGAGACCGAGTCCTCTTGCGAACGCATTTGGCTTGTATCCGCATTGTTCAATTATATCCAGTACCTTTTTTCGGGTGCGGGGCTTAACGTTAGAGCTTCCGTTGAGTACACGGGAAACTGTAGCGATTGAAACTCCGGCTTTTTTGGATATGTCGTAAATAGTCATTTGGTTGCTCATACTTATCTCGTTTCTAAAGGAAATTTGAAGTATCTAACTGCATTGTTATATGAAATATCAGCGGCAATCTGTCCGAGTGTATCGATGCACTCTGCAGGATATTCGCCGTTTTCAACAAGTGATCCAAGGAAGTTGCAAAGGATTCTGCGGAAGTACTCGTGTCTTGTGTAAGAAGTAAAGCTTCTTGAATCTGTGAGCATTCCTACGAAACCTGAAAGGTTACTTGATTCTGCAACTGCCTTTAAGTGCTGCTCCATGCCGAGCTTAGTATCATTGAACCACCATGCGCTTCCCTGCTGAATCTTGGCAACTGTAGGAGCCTGATTGAAGCAGTTGAGCATAGTGTTGATGATCATAAGATCGTTGGGGTTAAGGCTATAAATGATCGTCTTGGGAAGAGCATCCTTTGAATTAAGTGCATCAAGGAAGTCTGCAAGTTCGCCCATAGGATAGTAAGCATCAATAGCATCAAATCCTGTGTCGGGACCGATCTTATTAAACATAGCTGTGTTGTTGTCACGCTTGCATCCGAAGTGGAGCTGGATAACCCAATCTCTCTTAGCACATTCCTCACCCTCAAAGAGCATGAATGCTGTCTGGTACTGAAGGTACTCTTCGTAAGTAACTTCTCCGCCGTTCATCTTCTTAGCGAAGATTTCCTCGATTTTTTCTTCAGAAACAGGCTTGTACATAACGTACTCAAGAGCGAAGTCTGCAACGTTGCATCCCTTCTGCTCGAAGTAATCGTGTCTAACCTTAAGAGCTTCTTTCAAAGCCTTGAATGAATCAATCTTAACGCCGCTTACTTCAGATAACTGATTGATATATGAAGCAAATTCGGGCTTGATGATGTTCTTAGCTTTGTCGGGACGCCAAGCGGGAAGAACCTTAACATCGAATGTCTCGTCATTCTTTATCATATCATGCCATTCAAGTGTATCAACAGGATCGTCTGTTGTACAGATGAGTGTTACATTTGACATCTTGATGAGCTTTCTTGCGCCCATATCGGGAGCCTGAAGTACTTTGTTGCAGATGTCGTAAACTTCCTCAGCTGTGCTCTCATTGAGAACTCCGTCATAGCCGAAGTATTTTTTGAGCTCAAGGTGTGCCCAGTGGAAGATAGGGTGTCCGACTGATTTTCCGAGGCACTTTGCAAAAGCAAGGAACTTCTCTTTGTCGGAAGCATCACCTGTGATGTATTTCTCTTCAATACCGAAAGATCTCATGAGACGCCATTTATAGTGGTCTCCGCCGAGCCAAACCTGTGTAATGTTCTCAAAGTGCTTGTCCTCAGCGATTTCTCTGGGATTGATGTGGCAGTGATAATCAAGTACAGGTACTTTCGCTGCGTAGTCGTGGTAAAGTGTCTTGGCGGTTTCGCTCTGTAAGAGGAAATCCTTGTCCATAAATTTCTTCATTAAAAAATACCCTCCGTTTATAAACGTAAATTTTTTATTTCTAAATATGTAAGCATTTTCATATTTTTCAAAAGTATTATACAAGAGCCGTATATTAAATACAATAGCAAAAATTCGTTGACGAGTGGTCATATTGAATATATGATGAGGTTGTAAATGCTTACATCAGGATGAGGGTAAAAAGAGGTAGTAAATGAATAAAATTCTTAAAATCAATGAGAAGGACAATGTTGTTGTTTGCCTTGAGCCTGTAAAGGCGGGGGATGAGATCACGCTTTCCGACGGATCTGTAATCAAGGCAAGAGAAGACATTCCTTCGGGGCACAAGATGTCCGTCAAAGCTATAGGACACGATCAGGAAGTTATCAAATACGGCTTTCCGATAGGTCGTGTTACGGAGAATGCTGAGCCCGGAACATGGATTCATACCCATAATACAAAGACTAAGCTTAACGGTATTCTTCAATATGAGTATATGCCGGACGCTGAGGATATATCTGAGAAGCTCAAGATGATGGGGAAAGAAAAGAGCTTTTTTCACGGATATGTAAGAGACGACGGAAGAGTCGGAATCAGAAACGAAATATGGATAATCCCTACAGTTGGCTGCGTAAATAACATTGCGACAGCTTTGGCAAAAGAGGGAAATCATATGATAAAGGGAAGCATCGACGAAGTTGTTGCTTTCACGCATAATTACGGCTGTTCGCAGACGGGTGACGATCAGGAGTATACAAGGACTATCTTGTCAGATCTTATAAGACACCCCAACGCGGGAGGTGTGCTTGTAGTTGGCCTTGGCTGCGAGAACAGCAATATAGATGTATTAAAGCCTTATCTTGGTGATTATGACGAGAACAGGATCAAGTTCCTTGTTTGTCAGGAATCGGATGATGAGATGGAAGACGGTATCAGGCTTTTGCAGGAAATAATCGATGCGACAGCCGGAGACAGAAGAGAGAAAGTTAGCGCGTCAAAGCTTGTTATCGGGCTTAAGTGCGGGGGAAGCGATGGATTTTCGGGAATTACGGCAAATCCTCTTGTCGGACGAATCTCTGATATGATAATAAAACGCGGCGGAACATCGATCCTTACCGAAGTACCTGAGATGTTCGGTGCGGAGACGCTCCTTATGAACAGATGCAAGGATAAAAATACTTTTCATGACACCGTTGATATGATCAATAATTTCAAAGAGTATTTTACCAAGCTCGGAGAGCCTATATATGAGAATCCTTCGCCCGGAAATAAGGCCGGCGGCATTACGACGCTCGAGGATAAATCACTTGGCTGTACCCAGAAGTCAGGAAGTTTTCCTGTTATGAACGTTCTTGACTACGGTGAGACCACCGATACCACAGGGCTTAACCTTCTTTGTGCACCAGGAAACGATCTTTGCGCAGCTACGGCACTTGCAGCATCGGGCGCTCAGATAGTTCTTTTTACAACAGGAAGAGGAACTCCGTTTGCATGCCCTGTACCTACGCTTAAGATTTCAAGTAACAATAGGATCAGAGACAAGAAGAATAACTGGATAGATTATTCTGCGGGAGATGTTCTTGAGGGAAAGAGCTTTGATGAGCTTGCCGAGGAGCTCTTTGATATGATACTCAATGCGGCATCCGGCGAGAAACTTAAAAGTGAAATAGCCGGCTTCCATGATATGGCAATATGGAAGCGCGGCGTTACATTGTAATTGCTGTATTTATTTGGCAAGATATTCAATTTGGTCTGTGAGTTCATGAGGAACTTCCAGACCTTCTTTTTTTAGCCTGAATTCAAGGTTCTGAAGAGGCTTTGAGACATTGGCATTGTGCGCAGTGTAATGATTTATGAGCTCCTTGTACTGCGGATTGTCATAAACCACTTCGCGATATTGTCTTGAAAAAGGACATGAGTTAAACAGAATCTCTCTTGCGACCTTGTTTAGTCTCAGTGACCCTGTAGCCTCAAATTTCAGGTATGCGAGGTAGTCGCTTATGAAAATGCTCTTGTAATTATTGTTATATTTTTTTAGATCAAGGCGAAGCTTATCTTTTTGTTCGGAAGAAAGAGTCTGGTTTTTCTTAAAGAACTGAAGATAGTCGCAGTACATGGAAGTTAACGAAGGATCTGTGACATCGTTCCAGTGTACGCCTTGTTCCGTCTTGCACATTTCCCATCTGAACTCGCCAAGCAGCTTTATCATGCAGTCTTCGGTATTTTCAAGGTTGAAGATTGAGATGAGCATTCTGCCTTTTGTATTTCTTTTTTTACCCTCGATTTCCTGCCACAAAGTGGCTCTGGTACCCGCATTTGGCATAAGTATGATATAGGGCTCGACTTCCTCAGCGTAATAAACCTGCGTGATCCCGATGTCGGTGTTGGAATACACGGCCTGCCTGCAGAATACTCCAAAGTCGATGCTTTTAATCTTAGAGATGTGCTCCTTTATTTTTGACGAAGTCATATATGCGAGATTGAGCGGCTTTAGCACGTTCATTGAATCGAACACGGGAACGAATACGGAGATTCTGCCGAACGTCATCCTGTTTCCGAGTGAAAAGAGATTGTTAATCTCGAAGTCGAGTCGGCTATCGGGATTGTTTATCATGGCGTCGATCTGTTCCTGTTTAAGAACGCCCGTGGCCTTTTGCTCGCGAAGATATGTTTCCCAGTCCTGGTCAAATTCGTTTCTTGAAGGATCGGCCTGAAGTTTGTAGACTTTTTTGAGCCACTCCGATAGAAGGAGAATATTGCCTTCGGGATCGGGAACATAGGATCTTGCGATGTTACAAAGGATGGAAGTATTCTTTTCACCTGCGAGTTCTTCATCGACAAAGCCAAACATAAGGAACATCTTGACTTCTATCGGTATGTCTTTGTCTGACAGGCTCTTTAAGAATACTTTTTTGTATATTTTATAAAAAGACGATGAGATGTTTTTTCGAAGGAGACGCGCTTCGTCAGCTGTATCATAGCGGGTTTCGCTTGCTTTAAATGCGGCAATCTCATCCTGAAATTTGGCGGATAGTTCCGAATCTACGCCTGAGTATGTGAGAATAACGGCGAGAGCGTTGGTGATTACCGGATCGTTTTCATTTCCTTCCGTAGCTTTTTCGTTGTTTTCAATCTTTGCATGTATCATCTTCAAGGTGGTGGTGAAATCAGATGTATTTCTGCTCAGCTGCTTCTTGTACGCGGTAAGGAATTTGGTTGAAACGGAAATTAGTTTCTGGTTCTTTTCCGCGATCATGATCGTTCCGATCGCTATGTCCTGACTAAGCGCGTAATAGGACTTTCCAAGAGCTGCTTCATGCTCCTTAAGACTCTTGTAATAGCCATATTCCCAACTTGAAAGCATATTATTTTTTACGGGAGGAACTATGAGATCGAGCATTTCGAATTTTGTCGGGACTTCGCCTGCCCTTATGCAAAGTTCGGGATAGTCTGCGTAGTCCGATTTAACTTTTTTGAATTCAAAAAGGGCCGATTCGAAAAGCCTTTCATATTCTGAAAATAGTTCGTGAGTTATAAAAACGGATTGTGAGGCGAGAACTGATGTGATCTTTTCGTTGCATCTAAGCATTGCGAGAATATCATCTGTGCCTTCGTAAGGATAAGTGTAGACGGAAGCGTCTTCCAAAGCTTCGTATGTGTATTGGTATTCTTTTGAAGGGGATTCAACAAGACCGATGATTCCTCCAACATTTATTACAAATGAAGTGAATTGATCGGTTGCCCTGATTTTTCCTTTTACAAGAATTTCTAAAGTACCTACAGTGTCGGACATCGCTTTATGCACGATCTGTCCTTTGGTTAATGTAACAAGTCCCATTAAAAATCTCCTCAAAGCCGGTCTGAAAAATATTTTTAAAGAAAAGCATGAAAAACATTAAAACTATATAACTATGAAATTCTACATGTATATGTTAGCACGATAAAATAGCATCTGCAATCCGAAAAACGCCGTTTTTAGGCTTTTTCCCTAGAGTATGATCGGCGGAAGGCTGAATTCACTGACATTTTTTTGACCACATAAAAGATTATATACTTTTGATGCAGCAAGGGTCTCGTTTAAAAGCTGCAAGGGTAGTGGATCAAGTATCTTCTCGGCATCTTTTAGTCTGTTGATCACGGGGATTTCAGAGTCTTCGCCTATTTCAGCCAGTAAGGGAAAAGAACTCTTTTTTTGCCCGAGGATCCTGATAAATGAGGTGAAGTTGTCGGCCTTGTATTCTTGCATATTGCAGGCTTTGATATCAAGAAGGATATGCATAAGGCATCTGCTTATGCGGGTGTAGGAGAGGTCTTTTGATTTAAGGATGTTGCAGAATCCGTCAAAAGTCTTGTATTTATCTGTTGCTTTATCTATCTTATTTGAAAGGCTTTCGTTTATATCAAGGAAAGCCGTGAAATCGCCTTTGTTCTGCAGGAGCTTGTAATATAGAAGGTTATCAAGGATGTCTTCTTTTACAAATTCTTCGCGGAGCAGCTTATCATTTAGTAATTTAAAAGATGTTTCGGGCATGGCATTTTTAACAGAGTCTTCGAGGGTTAGCTTGCCGTCCGAAGTTTTTTTGATGCTGTTTCTTATCGCGGTTGCAGAAGAGTATTCGGTAAGATCTGTTGAATGGTAGGATTCGCCGATTCTTTTTATCATTACGGGTGTGATATGGCTGTTTGCTTTTCTTAATGCGCGCAGATACTCGGTTGCAAGAATGCTGTTCGGTAATGTAAGCGCTTTTTTGATATCAGCTTCTTTGTCACATTCACATATCGATGAATTAATCGCGCAAAGCTCCGAAAATACTGCACTTTCACGGGAAGAGGCATAGCTTTTCCCGCTTTTTACATTCTCTTTTATATTGCGTTTAAATGAATCTGATTCCTCGTTTAAAATGTCTGCAATATTGAACAATAAATCTATGTTTTCCGATTCACTTCCAAAGCAAAGATAATCCACGAAATTTAATTTGTTTAAAAGTGAAACGGCGCCTGATGCAAAGTACTCGGCACTTCCCAAAGCGTAGTAGGACGGAAGTTCCAAAACGAGGTCAGCGCCTGAATCAAGGGCAGATTTGGCTCTTGTGAATTTGTCTGTTATTGCGGGTGCTCCGCGCTGCACAAAATCACCGCTCATAACTACTATACAGTAGTCTGCACCGGTTCTTTTTTTGCTCTCTTCGATGAGAAATTTATGGCCGTTATGGAACGGATTAAACTCAGCAATGATTCCTACAGTTTTCATCTTGTTGTAAACGCTTTCAAAAATTTAAAAATTTTGTACACTTTTTCTATTGTTATGAAATAGTATTATAAGTATCATGATATATTATATTACATTTGAAAAGAGGCAATTTGATATGAAAATTTTAGTTATTAACTGTGGAAGCTCTTCACTTAAATTTCAGCTTATCGATTCAGAGAGCGAGCAGGTTATCTGCAAAGGTCTCTGCGAGAGAATCGGTATTGACGGAAGCAGAATAGTATACACTCCCGAAGGAAAGGATAAGATCACTGTTGAAACTCCTATGCCCGATCACAACAAGGCAATCGAGCTTGTGATCGAAGCTCTTACCAATAAGGAGAATGGTGTTGTTGCTTCACTTGATGAGATCGGAGCTGTAGGACATCGTATTGTTCACGGCGGAGAGAAGTTTACAGAATCTGTAGTAATAAATGATGAAGTAATCAAGGCAATTGAGGATGTGAGCGACCTTGCTCCTTTGCATAATCCTGCAAACCTTATCGGAATCAAGGCTTGTATGAATGCAATGCCCGGCGTACCTATGGTTGCGGTATTCGATACAGCTTTCCATCAGACAATGCCTGAGAATGCTTATCTCTACGGACTTCATTATTCATACTACGAGAAGTACGGAATCAGAAGATACGGATTCCACGGAACAAGCCATTCTTATGTAAGTAAGAGAGCTGCAGAGATCCTCGGTAAGGACATCAAGGACCTTAAGCTTATCGTTTGTCACCTTGGAAACGGTGCATCAGTATCTGCCGTAAAGGGCGGTAAGTGCATCGACACTTCAATGGGACTTACACCTCTTGAGGGACTTATCATGGGAACCAGAACAGGTGACATTGATCCTTCTGTCGTAGAATTTATTATGAAAAAAGAGAATCTTTCCGTTGCGGAAGTAAACAATATTCTTAATAAGAAGTCCGGTGTATTCGGCCTTTCAAACGAGCTCTCATCTGACTTCAGAGATCTTGAAGACGGATACTTAAGCGGAAATGAAGGTGCTAAACGTGCAGTTGACACATTCGCCTATAGAGTTGTAAAATACATTGGCGCTTATACTGCAGCTATGGGCGGAGTTGATGCAATCTGCTTCACAGCCGGTGTGGGCGAGAATAGTGGCTTTACTCGTAAAATCATAATTGACGGCCTCGGATTTATCGGCGCATCATTGAATGAAGAGGCTAATACTGTACGTGGTAAGGAAGAGATTATTTCTAATCCTGATAGCAAGGTAACACTTATGGTTGTTCCTACAAATGAAGAGCTTGCGATCGCTCGCGACACATACGCTCTTTGCAAATGACTTTTAAAGCCGGCTTTTTAGTCGGCTTTTTCTGTTTTTTATACTTGGCGCTGCGATCGATTTTATGGAGAGAGGTTATGTATAGTAGAAAAAAATGGGCGGTACTGTCCGGGATAAGTTTACTGTACTTTATCCTGTGCATAGTATTTGGCTGTTTAAAATATGTTACAAGCGATGACGCTATCATGAATCTGATAGCTGCCGGAGCTTTTGGCAGTCCTTCACAGTACCTTATTTTTAATAATATTGTCATCGGATATTTTCTGAAATTCATGTATGCCGTGATACCGTTTGTGAACTGGTATCTCTGGCTTTATCTGTTTTTTAATCTTTTAAGCATTATCGTTATCTGTGTCGTTATCACAGACAGACTTCCGATGAAAGCATCTATTCTTGTTACGGTGCTTATTAATCTCCTTTTGGCTTATGATTTTTACTCGAATATTCAATTTACACAGAGCTCGACTTTATATGGAGTTGCAGGCGTAGCACTTATTCTGGCACAGCTTTTTTATGAAAAGAAGTCAGTGATCCTCATGGTTATTGCAACCGCGATAATTGCCATGGGTGTCGGCGCGAGAGTGGTAGGCGTAGGCATGGTCGCACCGTTTGTTTTAGCCATGCTTCTCTTTTACAAAGGTGATCTTAAAAATAAGATAAAAAAGGTTGCAATCTTTTTCCTTATGCCTATAATTGTCTCTGTGCTGATGTTAGCGGCCAATTTTTACGCATATTATATGAATCCGGAGTGGAGATATTTCACTGACTGGAACAATATAATGTCGGAAAAACGAGACTTTGGAAATTTCAATTTTTCATGGAATAAAGATGAGTATCTTGCCGCGGGCTTTACCGAGATTGATTTTAAGCTGATGGATATGTGGCTTTGGAACGATACCGAATATTTCACTCTGGACAGGCTTAAGACGATGAAAGAGATTGGCAAGGACACCAGAGTTGATGGTTTTAAACTGGACGCCGGGGTGCTTGCGGATTCACTTGAAAAGATGGGAGAGTCTTGGAAACACGGGGCTTATTCCGCTGCATTTTTGCTGATCGTAGTATTTGCGCTGATTTTTTTCGAGAAAAGATACAAATTTTTCGTAATTTTGCAGACATTTTTTGTGATTTCTGAGTATTATGGTTTGACGTGTTTCAGACGAATAATGTGGAGGGTAGAATGCGGCATTTGGGTTTCAGCTTTATTCTTCACACTGATGTTTTTAATATATGAGGGATGCTTTGATAAGATTTATGCCAAAGTAACCTCAGATAAAGTGAAAAAAACACTTGGCATATGCGCAATCGGTTTATCGGCTGTTATTACAATAATTTTTGGAGCGGGGAAAGTCGATACGTTTGTAAATCAAAAGCATTGTCGTGTTATTCCTGAAGATGACTGGATGTACGGCAAAGCAAAAGCGATAACGGAGCGAGAGGGATTTTATCTCACGGATGTTGATACTTTGTACAGCGATCTGTGCGGTGCGAAAAATATCTTTGATATTGATGCGAAATATCGCGATTTTTATGCCAATGTTTGTCAGTTCGGTGGTTGGATAATGCCTTCACCCATAGGACTGTATCACGCCAATCTGGTTGGAATTGCCAATCCTGCAAGAGCTCTTGTTGAGAGAGACGATGTGTTTTTTATCGGCGGGGGCGAAAAAGCCGGATATATATATGTTTATTTGAATGAAAAATACGGGCCGGGAATCAATATGGAAATGGTTGATGAGGTTTATGAAGCGCCCGTTTGGAGATTTTCTAAATGAGAGGGAACTTGCTATGAAAGAACTAAACTCTTGCAAAGAGGCTATGGCTGAAAGCATGGAGAAAAAATACTTCTCCGTCGCGCATCTTTACAAGGATGAAAAGGCAATGGATATGCATATCCATGATTGTTATGAACTGTATTATTCGATTTCGGGTGGAAAGCAATTTCTTATAGATAACAAGCTTTACGATGTTGCACCGGGCGATATTTTCCTTATAAGCCAGTATGATTCGCATTATCTTACACAGATAGACAAAGAGCTTCATGAAAGAATTGTTATAATGATAGATCCTGAGTTTATGAAGAGTGTTTCGAGTGAAGAAACTAACCTCAATGCTTGTTTTGAGCATCAGGGAGAGGAATTTTCACATAAGATCAGCCTCAATCAGGAACAGCAGAAGAGATTTCTTTATTTCGTAAATAAGATACTTACAAGCAATGGATATGGCCACGATCTTCTTGAAAAATCAACGTTTGTCGAGCTCTTTTTGATGATCAATAAGATTGTTATCGACAGAGACAGCGATAAGCAGGAAGAGGAAATTGCCACATATAACGAGCAGGTGGATGCAATTCTTTCGTATCTTAACAATAATATTCAGAATCCCGTGAGCATAGGCGATCTTGCTAAGCATTTCTATATAAGTGAGTCCTATATCTGCAGAATTTTTAAATCTGCTACGGGAACAACTATAAACAAATATATGACAGCCAGAAGGATTTCTATCGCAAAGTCGCTTTTGGCGGAGGGGAAAGGTGTCAGCGAAGTCTGCGAGGAGTGCGGTTTCTCGGATTACAGCAACTTCTTAAAGGCATTTACAAAATCAGTGGGAATTTCACCGAAGAAATACTCACAAAACTGCTATAGATAGCATATAAAAAACTGTTGACAAATAAAAAACCTATGAGTATACTACATAGGTATGCTAATGAATAAACGTAAACAATTGCCTTTGTAAACAGGCAGTTTCTTATACGGTTACTGTAAGGAGGTGTTACTCAAATGTCAATCTGCCCTAAGAACAAGTCATCAAAAGGCCATAGAGATCAGAGAAGAGCTAACTGGAAAATGACAGCTCCCACTTTGGTAAAGTGCAGTCATTGTGGAGCTCTTATGCAGCCTCATCAGGTTTGCAAGAAGTGTGGCTACTACAATAAGAAGAGTATTGTTGAGACTGAGGCTTGATATACTTTTGGTATGACCTCATAAAGTCAGAATTTAAAGGCTTTCCGGCTATGTCGGAAAGCCTTGATTTTTGTCATTCACTCTAGTATATTAAAATAAGTTCAATTTAATAGGAGGTCCCGAATATGTCGGAACTTGTACGTGTTGCCGTTGATGCTATGGGTGGAGACAATGCACCTGTTGCAACGGTCAAGGGAGCGGTTGAGGCAGTAGCCGAATCAAATGCTCTCAAAGTGTTTCTTGTCGGTAAGAAAGAGGTTCTGGAGAAAGAACTTTCTGCATACAGCTACGATAAAAACAGAATTGAAATCGTTGATGCAACAGAAGTCATAGAGATGGCGGAACCGCCGGTTTTGGCTATCAGGACCAAAAAAGATTCATCAATAGTTAAGGCTATGTATATGGTGAATCACGGTGAAGCGGATGCTTATGTATCTGCGGGAAGCACCGGAGCCACACTAGTTGGCGGCCAGATAATTGTCGGAAGACTTAAGGGAGTAGACAGAGCACCACTTGCTCCTCTTATTCCTACAGAGAAGGGTAATTCTCTTTTGATCGATTGCGGAGCAAATGTTGATGCAAGAGCAAATCATCTTGTTCAGTTTGCTAAGATGGGAACCGTTTATATGGAGAACATCATGGGAATCAAGAATCCCACGGTTGCGATTGTCAATATCGGAGCTGAAGAGGAGAAGGGAAATGCGCTTGTTAAGGAGACATTCCCTCTTTTGAAAAACTGTCCCGATATCAACTTTATCGGAAGTATCGAGGCAAGGGACATTCCTGCGGGCTATGCCGATATTATTGTCTGCGAAGCTTTTACAGGAAATGTTATTCTTAAGATGTACGAGGGTGTTGCAAAATCTCTCGTCAACGTTATTAAGAAGGGACTTATGTCAAGTCTTAAGAGCAAGATAGGAGCGCTTCTTATCAAAGACGACCTTAAGAAGACTCTTGGCAATTACAGCCTTGAGAAGCACGGCGGAGCACCCATGCTTGGATTAAAGGGGCTTGTCGTTAAGACTCACGGAAGTTCAAGTGATATTGAGATCAAGAATTCAATATTACAGTGTGTAACTTTCACAGAGCAAAAAATAAGCGAGAAGATCAGCGCTAAGATCTCACAGGAATAATGTTTTCTGCTTAGATTGTTGTGAAGTCGCTTAAAAAAGAAATAAAAAAGCTGCCATGCAGTGGAGGAAAAGTTTTATGGAATTTGAGAAAATGAAAGAAGTTATTGCCAGCGTACTCAATGTTGATCCTGAGGAAATCAAGATGGAGACAACATTCACAGAGGATCTCGGAGCTGATTCTCTCGATCTTTTTCAGATTATTATGGGCCTTGAGGACGAATTTGATGTTCAGATAGAGCCTGAGAAGACTGAAAATATCAAAACTGTTGGGGAAGCTGTTGAGCTTTTGAAGGCTGCAATAGAAACTAAGTAATTCTCAATTGATTTTTGTTTGTATTATCTGAGGCAGCATTATAACTGCCTCTTTTCTATTTTATTCTAAACACTTTTCGAGGTGACTATGTTAACGGAAAATGACATCAGCAGACTGGAACAGACTATCGGTTATAAATTCAACAACAAAGCTCTTATTATCGAGGCTCTTACACACAGCTCTTATGTGAATGAGCACAAGATCAATAAGAAGCATGATTATGAACGCCTTGAATTTTTGGGAGATGCCATTTTGGAGATGATCTCCAGTGAATATCTTTTTAAGACATTTCCGGAAAAGAAAGAGGGCGAGATGTCTAAGATAAGGGCTGCACTTGTTTGCGAGCCTGCTCTTTATCATGATTCTCTTCAGATTGATCTTAAAAATTATATTCAGTTTGGAAAAGGCGAAGAGGCGACCGGTGGAAGAAATAAGGAGTCCATTATTGCCGATGTTATGGAGGCTGTTATCGGAGCTCTTTATCTGGACGGCGGTTTTGATGAGTCAAAGAAGTTCATTGATAAGTATGTTCTTAGCAATGCTGAATCCTATCAGATGTACAATGACAACAAGTCTACTTTGCAGGAGCTTGTGCAGAGTCAGAAGCTTGGCACTGTGAGATATGAAACTTGTGGCGAAAGTGGCCCTGAACATGATAAAATGTTCAAGGTTCGTGTTTTTGTAGCAGATAAGAATATGGGAGAAGGGACTGGTAGAACCAAGAAAAGTGCTGAACAACAGGCGGCATATCAGGCGGTTCTTACTTTGAACAAAAAGAAATAATGTATTTAAAAAGTATTGAGATTCATGGTTTTAAATCATTTGCCAATAAAATAAAATTCGATTTTCACAACGGCATTACCGGAATCGTCGGACCTAACGGCTCAGGAAAGAGTAATGTCGCGGACGCCGTAAGGTGGGTTCTCGGTGAGCAGCGTATCAAGCAGCTCCGAGGCGGATCCATGCAGGACGTTATTTTCTCGGGAACAGAGCTCAGAAAACCGCTGGGCTATGCTTTTGTTGCCATCACACTTGATAATTCCGACCATTCACTTGCAATAGATTATGATGAAGTTACTGTTTCCAGACGCTTATACCGTTCGGGAGAGAGTGAATATATGATCAACGGCTCTGTATGTCGTCTTAAGGACGTAAACGAGCTGTTTATGGATACCGGTATCGGTAAAGAGGGATATTCCATTATCGGACAGGGTCAGATCGATCAGATCCTCTCAAGTAAGCCTGAGGACAGAAGAAATCTTTTTGACGAGGCTGCAGGTATCGTTAAGTTTAAATCCAGAAAAGAAACTGCGGTTAAAAAGCTCGCTGAAGAAAAGATAAATCTTACCAGAATAAGCGATATTCTCGCTGAGCTGGAGAAACAGACAGGGCCTTTGGAGAAACAGTCCGAGAAGGCCAAAGAGTATTTGAAATACAGAGAGAGACTTAAGACTCTCGATGTGAATATGTTCCTTGTTGAGAATAAGAATCAGAAGGAACAGCTTGAAGAAGCAGGAAAGAACCTTCTTATAGCAACGGAGTCTTTGAGCGAGTCAAAGAATAATTATGAGAAGGCCAAGGAAGAATATGAAAATATCCAGAAGAAGCTTGAACAGATTGATGCGGAGATAGACGAAGCAAGGGCAAAGATCACGGATTCTTCTGTTAAAAAAGAAAAGCTTGAGGGTCAGATCGGAATCCTTAATGAGAAGATCAATTCCGCATCCTCAAACGATGCTCATTTCAAGACAAGAATTAATGATGAGCAGACTAAGATTGCCGATAAGAATAAAGAAAAAGAGAAGTATTTGCAGGAAAAAGAGGAGATTGACGCAGAAGTTGCAAGACTCCTTGAAAGTAAGGATGAAGCGAGAAAAGAGCTTGATAAAGTCCTTAATCAGATCGGCGAGATCAACGAACAGATTGAAGAGTGCAAGAGCACTATCATAGAGACCCTTAATACAAGAGCTACCATTAAGTCCAAGCTTAGTTCCCTTGATACAATGAAGGAACAGGTGAACATCAGAAAGGCTGAACTTACCGGTAAGCTTGTTCGTGCGCAGTCCGATGAATCCAGACAGGAAGAAACGATCAAGAAATTAAGGGATGAGTTCGATGCGATAACCGCTGAGATCTCTGAGATGAACAAGAAACAGAAAGCTACGGATCAGGAAATCGTGGCTATCAGAGAAGAAATGTCCCGCAAGGATGCTGAGCTTAGAAAAACTCAAGGACTTTATCAGCAGGAAAAATCAAGACTTGATGCTCTTGCCAATATTACCGAGAGATATGAAGGATATGGCGGAAGCGTTAAGAAGGTAATGGAGAGGAAGGACACCGTACCCGGAATTATCGGTGTTGTAGCCGACATTATTAAAACCGAACCAAAATATGAGACTGCTATTGAGGTTGCTCTTGGAGGTAATATTCAGAATATTGTTACCGACGATGAAGAGACCGCGAAGAAGATGATCGCGTACCTCAAGGAATCAAGGGCAGGTAGAGCGACATTTTTACCTCTTACATCTCTTGATAATCCCCCTGAATTAAAGGCTAAGGAAGCTCTTAACGAAGAGGGTGTACTTGGCATGGCGGATGAACTTGTAAACACTGATCCCAAGTACAAGAGTGTGGCAAAGGCTATGCTTGGAAGAATCGTCGCAGTTGATAATATCGACAATGCCGTAAAGATAGCCAGAAAATACAGATATACCGTCAGAATGGTAACTCTCGAGGGTGAACTTCTTGTTCCCGGCGGAGCTATCAGTGGTGGTGCTTTTAAGAATAACAGTAATCTCCTTGGAAGACGTCGTGAGATGGACGATATGGAGCTTAATGTTAAGAATTATAAGGAACAGATCGACAGACTTCAGGCTGAGATCGCTGAGGCCAAGGAAAAGCGAAATGAACTTCGTACTCTTTCCGAGGAACTTCGCACAGAACTTCAGGGTAAGTTTATTGCTCAGAATACGGCAAGACTTAACGTTGAAAACGAGGAAGCCAGACAGGAAGAGCAAAAGGGTAACTACAGCGACCTTAAGGCTGAAAACGATGAGATAGAGACAAAGGTTGCAGAGATTGAAGCTGAGAAAGAGGAAGCTCTCTCTGCTCTCACAGAGTCTGAGAATACAGAGAAGATCTGTACCGAGCAGGTTGAGAAGTTCAAGGCTATGCTTGAAGAGCTGCACGCTGTTGAAGAACGTGAAAATGACGCTGTCTCCGTAAAAGAGATCGAATACGAGAAGAGTCATCAGAAGCAGGAATTCTATCAGCAGAATGTCGATCGTGTAAATGAAGATATCGAGACCGAAGAGAAAGCTCTTGCTGAGATCATTGAATCGATGAATGAGAACGCAAGACTTCTTGAGCAGAATAAGAAAGACATTGAAGAAATCAGGCTGACGATCGAGGCATCTTTGGATGTTCAGTCGGATGCCACCAAGGAACTTGAAGAGAAGAAAGAGATTAAGAATAATCTTTCCGAGGCCCAGAAGGAGTTCTTTGGAAAGACGGAAGATCTGAATAAGCAGATGTCCGACCTTGATAAAGAAGTTATAAGACTTACTTCCAAGAAGGAAAAATGCGAAGAGGCAATCGAGTCACAGATCAATTACATGTGGAATGAGTATGAGATCACATTGTCTGATGCCGCAGAACTTCGCGATGAGGAAATGAATGATGTTCCTTCTATGAGACGAGAGATACACTCTTTGAAGGATTCGATCAGAAAACTTGGCGATGTCAATGTAAATGCCATTGAGGACTACAAGAACCTCATGGAGAGATATACATTTATGAAGACTCAGCACGATGACCTTATCGAAGCTGAGAGACAGCTCAAAGAGATCATCAACGATCTTGATGAGTCTATGAGAAAGCAGTTTATGGAGCAGTTTAAGCTCATAAATACTGAGTTCGACCAGGTATTTAAGGAAATGTTCGGTGGAGGAAAGGGAACGCTTGAACTTGCGGAGGATGAAGATATCCTTGAAGCGGGAATCAAGATCAATGCTCAGCCGCCCGGAAAGAAGCTTGTAAATATGATGCAGATGTCCGGTGGAGAGAAAGCACTTACCGCTATTGCGCTTCTTTTTGCCATTCAGAACCTCAAACCTTCGCCATTCTGTCTTCTTGATGAGATTGAAGCGGCACTTGATGAAAACAACGTTGTACGTTTTGCAAAATATTTGCACAAGCTTTCCAATACACAGTTCATTGTAATTACGCACCGTCGTGGTACAATGGAAAGTGCCGACAGACTTTACGGTATTACGATGCAGGAAAAAGGCGTATCAACACTTGTAAGCGTAAATCTTATCGATAAGGAGCTCAGCAACTGATGGCTAATGGTTTTTTTGCAAAATTACAGCAAGGATTGTCCAAAACAAGAGAAAATATCGCTAAGGGCATAGACAATGTCTTTAACGGATTTTCAAATATAGACGATGACTTCTACGAGGAGCTTGAAGAGACGCTTATCATGGGTGACATCGGCATCGATGCAACCAGTAAGATCATTGACAGCCTCCGCAAGCAGGTCAAGGAAAAGCATGTCTCAGACCCTGCGGAGTGTAAGAAACTTCTTGTGGAAAATATCAGAGAACAGATGAGAACCGGCGAAGATGCCTATGATTTTGAAGATAAGAAGACAGTTATCTTTGTTATCGGCGTAAACGGTGTCGGAAAGACTACATCTGTAGGAAAACTTGCGGCTATTTATAAGAATAAGGGCAAAAAAGTTCTTATCGCAGCTGCTGATACATACAGGGCGGCCGCTACAGAGCAGTTGAAGGAGTGGGCAGACAGAGCCGGAACTCCGATTATCTGCGGAAAAGAAGGCGGAGATCCGGGAAGTGTTATTTATGATGCCGCTTTCGCTTTTAAGTCAAGGGATTGCGATATTCTGATAGTTGATACTGCCGGCAGACTTCACAATAAGAAGAATCTTATGGATGAATTGTCCAAGATGAACAGGATCCTTGATAAGGAACTAGGTGATGTTTGCAGGGAGAACTTTATTGTTCTTGACGGAACCACAGGTCAGAACGCTATAATGCAGGCAAGGGAATTCGGCGAAGCCGCAGACCTTACGGGTATTATACTTACCAAGCTTGATGGCACTGCAAAGGGAGGAATTGCTGTTGCTATAGTTTCAGAGCTTAACATTCCGGTCAAGTATATCGGCGTAGGTGAAGCTATAGACGACTTGGAAAGATTTGACTCCGATCAGTTTGTAGATGCATTATTTTCATAAATATAAGTTGGGAGATAGAAGAAATGGCTGAAGAATCTAAAATGACACTTGAAAAATTTGAAGAAGCTTATGACGCTGTAAAAAAAGTTACACTTGAAACCAAGCTTATTTACAGTGATTACTGGAGCAACAGTACAGGCAACAAGGTTTATTTAAAACCCGAAAACCTCCAGAGAACCGGAGCATATAAGGTAAGAGGTGCTTATTATAAGATCACGACGCTTTCTGATGAAGAGAGAAAGAAGGGACTTATAACGGCTTCTGCCGGAAATCATGCGCAGGGAGTTGCTTATGCTGCAAAGTGCTATGGTGTAAAAGCTACTATTGTGATGCCGACTTCGACTCCTCTTATCAAAGTTAACAGAACAAAGGCGCTTGGCGCTGAAGTTGTTCTTCATGGAAATGTATATGACGAAGCTTATGAGCACGCTTGTAAGCTCGCGGAAGAACATGGATACACAATGGTGCATCCGTTTGACGATCTTGATGTTGCGACAGGTCAGGGAACCATTGCAATGGAGATCATCAAAGAACTTCCCACAGTAGATTATATTCTTGTTCCCATCGGCGGAGGCGGACTTGCGACAGGTGTTTCAACACTTGCAAAGCTTCTTAATCCCAAGGTTAAAGTAATCGGTGTTGAGCCTGCGGGAGCAAATTGTATGCAGGAATCGATAAAGGCAGGACATGTTGTTACACTTCCCGGTGTAAACACAATTGCCGACGGTACTGCTGTTAAGACACCCGGAGAAAAGATATTCCCTTATCTTACCAAGAATATCGATGATATCATCGCTGTTCCCGATGAAGATCTTGTTGTTTCTTTCCTTGATATGGTCGAGAATCACAAGATGGTTGTTGAGAACTCCGGACTTTTGTCTGTTGCTGCGCTTAAGCAGCTTGATTGTAAGGATAAGAAGATTGCCTGCGTTCTTTCCGGCGGAAATATGGACATTATCACAATGTCTTCAGTCGTACAGCAGGGTCTTATCATGAGAGACAGAATCTTTACCGTTTCTGTACTTCTTCCCGACAAGCCGGGTGAGCTTTCAAGAGTATCCGGTATTATCGCTGAGGTGAACGGAAACGTTATCAAACTCGAGCACAACCAGTTTGTTTCAATCAACAGAAATGCTGCGGTTGAGCTTCGTATAACACTTGAAGCGTTCGGAAGCGAGCATAAGGAGCAGATTCTTAATGCTCTTACCGAGAAAGGCTTCAAACCAAAAATTGTAAGGACAAATATATAAAGAAATGAGTAAAACAATTAGTGCAAAAAGAAGGTGCATTGAGTATCTGATAATAACCTTTGGGGCTTTGCTTTACGGAGTTGGAACAAGTATGCTTATCGATCCAAACGATATAGCACCGGGCGGTCTTACGGGACTTGCCATTGTTCTTAACCGAGTTGTGGGAATCGGAACAGGTCTTTGGTTCTGGCTGATGAATATTCCGATCCTTATTCTTGCTATTTGGAAATTTGGAATGAGGTTTACGATTTCAACAATCTATGCAACGTCGATGATCTCGATCTTCACCGATTTTTGCACGAAGTTTTTTTCTGATTATGTAATCCGAGATAAGATTCTTGGTGTTACATTCGGAAGTGCTTTGACTGCAATTGCAATAGGCCTTATTTTTAAATGCCATGCAACAAGCGGAGGCACAGATGTAATTATAAAGATTCTCAGACTTAAGTATCCGCATGTAAAAACGGGCGTTTTGTATATTCTTACAGATATCGGAGTATTGTTTGTTGCGGCGATTGTATTTAATGATGTAGCCGCTGCTATGTACTCCTTCCTTTCTGTAATGATCACGTCCTTTATTCTTGATATTGTGCTTTACGGAAGAGACGGAGCAAAGCTTATCTATATTATTTCAGATAATCCGGATGCCATAACGGCAAGACTTCTGGAGGAACTTGATATAGGTGCGACTCACGTTTTCGGACAGGGAGCATATAGCGGAGAAAAGAAAAAAGTTATTATGTGTGCAGTTAAAAAAAGGCTTTCACCTATGGCGGAAGATGTTGTCAGAGATGAAGATCCAAATGCATTCATGATCGTTACGAGTGCTAGCGAGATTTTCGGAGAAGGCTATAAGAGCTATTTTGATGAGAGAATGTAGAGATTATGAGTAATAACCTTCCGGATTCAAGAGAAAAAAAGGGAGCAAGCGGCGCCCGTAATACGTTGTCTATTATTTTTATGAGCCTTGTCGCTATCATGACGCTTTCTTTCAGCATCGTTCTTCTTATAAAGAACGCATCTCTTCAGAGAGAGACTGATGCTGTGAAAAGCGAGCTTGATACTATGGACAAGGAGCACTTTTTCACTGAAGGTGAGATGGGTAGTCGTATCGAAGAAGCCAGGATCGAGGCTGCGGAAAATGCGGACAGGGCTCTCAAAGAAGATATCAAGAAAAGACTCGAAGAAGGAGAAGGACCGAATTCTATTTTCAAGTCTCTTTTCCCTGATGAGCTTGTTGTTGCAAGAAACAACAGATATTATTTCTTTCCCATAAGTGACAAGATCGCGCACCATGATTTTAAACCCGATGATTTTGAGTTTGATGACAAGGGCTTTCTTCAGTACAAAGGCGAGAAGAAAGATTTTAAATACAAGCACGGAATTGACGTATCGAGGTTTCAGGGTAAGATTGACTGGGCCAAGGTTAAAAACGCAGGGATTGAGTTTGCCATTATAAGGGCATGCTACAGAGGAATAACCGAAGGACTTATCATTGATGATGAGACTTTTGAGGATAATATCAAGGGTGCGACGGAGAACGGAATTGATGTCGGAGTGTATGTTTATTCCCAGGCAATCAACAAGGAAGAAGCGCTTGAAGAGGCCAATCATGTTATCGAGATGATCGAGCCCTATAAGATAACATATCCGGTTGTTATAGATATTGAATCGGCTGATTCAGACAATGCCAGAACACTTAATCTTTCGGCAAAAGAATATGAAGAGGTTGCAAATGTTTTTTGCAACAGAGTTGAAGAAGCGGGATATAAGTCCATGGTATACGGCAATCTTTTGTCGTTCACTGTTCTTATGAACGCGGAGAACGTTGATAACAGAGATATATGGTTTGCACAATACAACTCATCTCTTTATTATCCGTATCACTTTAACATCTGGCAGTATACAGCGTCGGGCAAAGTCCCCGGAATTGAGAAAAACGTTGACCTTAACATTTGTATTACCGAGTATTGATGATGAAAAAGACAGATAATATAACGGAATATGAGCAGAGAGGATACTTGGACAGCGATTTTAAGTATTTTCATATTTCCGATAAGGTAACTTCAGATATTGACTTTCACTATCATGATTTCTACAAGATAATCCTGATCCTGAAAGGTAATGTCAGGTATTTGATCGAAGGACGAGAGTATGAGCTCTTGCCCTTCGATTTTGTGCTTGTAAACCGGTTTGATATTCATAAGCCGGTTGTTGAGAGCAAGGACGATTACGACAGGATCATTTTGTATCTTAAACCTGAGTTTCTTGAAAAGCTGGGGCTTCTTGATGCTTTTATGAAAGCAAAAGAGCTTGAGAGCTATGTTGTCCGTTTTAATTCGGGAACAAGTGCCCACATCTACGATATGCTTCTTAAGGCAGAAGAAGATATCAAGATAAAAGATACCGAATATGCGGGTGAACTTACGGCAAAGATTGATGTGATCACAACACTTATAGAGTTTAATAAGGCGTGCATCTCCGAGGATTTTGGCTTCAGGCCCGAAGCAAGGTTCAACAGAAAGGTTATTGAGATAATCGAGTATATTAATGAGAACCTGCAAAAAGATCTGTCGATAGATTCAATCGCTGATAAGTTTTATCTAAGTAAATACCATATGATGAGGATATTTAAGAGTGAGACCGGATATTCGGTTCACCGTTATATTTCCGAAAAAAGAATTCTTCTTGCAAGGAATCTTATAATGTCGGGAGTTCCGTCAACGACGGCATGTCTCGAGTGCGGATTTAAGGATTATTCCTCTTTTAGCCGTGCATTTAAGAATCAATTGGGAATCCTGCCTTCTGAGGTGAAGATATAGGTGTCAAGAAAAAATACTTGACACCTATTTTTGTTTGATATAATATAACATTTGTGCAACTGGTAGAGAAGAGGAATTCTATGGAAAAAATCGTAGAGCAGGGCTTGTTGTATGATTTTTACGGCGAGCTTCTTACCGATCATCAGAAAAGTATATACGAGGCCGCGGTTTACGAAGATATGTCTCTTACAGAGATTGCCGATGAACACGGTATCAGTAAGCAGGGAGTGCACGATCTCATAAAGAGATGCACCAAGACATTGCAGGGATATGAGAACAGGCTTCACATGATAAAGAGGTTTGAAGCAATCAAGCAGGATGCTGAATTTCTCAAGGAACTTTCGGATAAAGCCGATGAGATATCAAGCGATGAACTTAAGAAGAATCTCAGAATCTTATCGGGCAAAATTATAGAGGAGCTTACGTAATTAATGGCTTTTGAAAGTCTTACAGATAAATTACAAAACGTATTTAAGAATTTAAGAGGTAAGGGACGTCTTTCCGAAGAAGACGTTAAGGCTGCCCTTAAAGAAGTAAAGATGGCTCTCCTTGAGGCGGATGTAAACTTTAAGGTAGTTAAGCAGTTTGTTGCTTCCGTACAGGAAAGAGCTGTGGGCGAGGATGTTTTGAACGGCCTCAATCCCGGACAGATGGTTATCAAGATAGTTAACGAAGAGATGACCGCACTTATGGGATCTGAGACAACAGAGCTCAAACTCCTTCCGATTGATAAGATTACAGTCATCATGATGTGCGGTCTTCAGGGTGCAGGTAAGACAACAACTGCAGCCAAGATTGCAGGAAAGCTCAAGATGAAAGGCAGAAAGCCGCTTCTTGCAGCATGTGATATATACAGACCTGCGGCTATAGATCAGCTCAAGATAAATGCTGAGAAACAGCAGGTAGATTTCTTTTCCATGGGTACTGATGTAAGTCCTGTGGAGATTGCGAAAGCATCTGTCGATCAGGCTAAGAAGAATGGCAATAACGTTGTCATCGTCGATACAGCCGGTCGTTTGCAGATAGATGAAGGAATGATGAAGGAGCTTTGCGACATCAAGGAAGCAATCGAAGTTCATCAGTCACTTCTTGTAGTTGATGCCATGACAGGTCAGGATGCCGTCAATGTTGCATCAGAGTTTAATGAGAAAGTCGGAATCGACGGTATCATCTTATCAAAGATGGACGGTGATTCACGAGGTGGTGCGGCTCTTTCAACAAAGGCTGTTACCGGAAAGCCTATTTTGTACGTGGGTATGGGCGAGAAGCTTTCAGATCTTGAGCAGTTCTATCCTGACAGAATGGCGAGTCGAATCCTCGGCATGGGTGATGTGCTCAGTCTTATCGATAAGGCGGTTGAGGCAAACGCTGAACGTGATATCGAAAAAGACAAAGAGATGGCATCCAAGATGAAGAAAGGCAAGATTGATTTCGAGATGTATCTCGAGAGCATGAAGCAGATGCGCAATATGGGCGGTCTTTCTTCAATAATGGGAATGCTACCAGGTATGGGCAAGATAAGCGATGATCAGCTTCCCGATGAGAAGAAACTTGCAAAGATGGAAGCAATCGTTCTTTCCATGACACCTGAGGAGAGAAGAAATCCCAAGCTTATGAATCCCCAGAGAAAATTCAGAATCGCTAAGGGCTCGGGAAATGATATTGCCGATGTAAACAGGTTTATCAAGCAGTTTGAGCAGATGCAGAAGATGATGAAGCAGATGCCCGGTCTCATGGGAGGCAAGAGAGGCGGCTTTGGCAAATTCGGTGGTCTCGGCGGATTCGGTAAGAACAGATTCTTTTGATATGTCATGCAGCCGGTGCTGCTTTATACATATAAAAAACAATAAATTTCATTATTTTACGGAGGAAGTTTAAAATGGCAGTAAAGATCAGATTAAAGAGAATTGGTAAGAAGAAGGTTCCTTTCTACAGAATTATCGTTTCTGATTCAAAGTTCCCTGTACAGGGTAAGTTCATCGAGGAGATCGGAACTTATGATCCCAATACAGATCCCAGCACAGTAAAGGTTAACGAGGAGCTTGCAAAGAAGTGGATCGCTAACGGTGCACAGCCTACAGAGTCAGTTGCTAAGTTGTTTAGACAGGCAGGAATTAGCAAGTAATCACACTTTTGTACATGTAATTACTTATGCCGGAGGATAAACAATGAAAGAGTTAGTCGAAGTAATCGCAAAAGCGCTTGTTGACAATCCGAGTGAAGTTGTAGTCTCCGAGAAAAAAGACGGGCGCAATATTATGATCGAGCTTCATGTTGCACCTTCAGACATGGGCAAGGTAATTGGCAAACAGGGTCGTATAGCCAAAGCTATACGTTCTGTAGTTAAGGCGGCTTCAACCAGAGAAAACCTTAAGGTTGACGTTGAGATCGTCTAAGGCTGCCGGAAATATTGAGCCGAATAGGAAAATCTTATTCGGCTCTTTTTTAATCAAAACAATTATTCTATTTTCTAATTATTGGGACGAGTATGAATTTTCATATAATGACGTTATTTCCTGAGATGGTAACAGATTGCCTTTCTTCCAGTATTATCGGAAGAGCCATGGGAAAAGGGCTTATAAGCTTAAATGCTGTTAATATCAGGGATTATTCAAATGATACCAAACACCATAAAGTTGACGATTATACATACGGAGGCGGCGCCGGTATGCTTATGCAGGCACAGCCGATATATGATTGCTATATAGATATCAAAAACAAGATTGAAAAAGAAAACGGTAAGGCTCCGAGAGTCATCTATGTCACTCCGCAGGGCAAGGTTTTTAATCAGAACATTGTGACAGAGCTTGCGCAGGAAGAAAATCTCGTATTTTTGTGCGGACATTACGAGGGAGTCGATGAGAGAGTCCTTGAAGAGATAGTGACGGATTATATCTCTATCGGGGATTACGTTCTTACAGGCGGAGAACTTCCGGCAATGGTAATGATAGATGCAATATCACGATTTGTTCCGGGAGTCCTTAATAATGATGAGTCTGCTATGACAGACAGCTTTAACAACAATCTTTTGGAATATCCTCAGTATTCAAGACCTGAGGAGTGGATGGGCAAAAAAGTTCCGCCGATCCTTCTTTCGGGAGATCATAAGAAAGTGGATGAGTGGAGACTTGAGCAGTCTATATTAAGGACAAAGGAAAGACGTCCCGATCTCTATGAGAAGTGGCTTTCCGAGAATCCACCCGTTGAAAAGAAAAAGAAAAGACGCAGAAAGAGCGCAGAAGCTCAGACAAATGCTGAAGTGGTCAAAGATTCTGAGAATGATGGAGATAATTTATGACAGACAGATTCCAGGTAGGAGTAATAGCTTCAACACACGGTTTAGGCGGTGAGGTAAATGTTTTTCCCACGACCGAAGATCCAAATAGATTTAAAAAACTTAAGAAAGTGACACTTCATACAAATAGAGGCGAGCAGCTTGAACTCGATGTTCAGAGCGCCAGATTTTTTAAGAAATTCGTTATTGTTAAGTTCAAACAGTTTGACAATATAAATGATGTTGAGAAGTTTCGTGGATGTGAGCTTACGATCTCAAGAAAGGATGCGATAAAGCTTGCTCCCGGAGAATATTATGTCGCAGATCTTGTCGGACTTGATATAGTTGATGAGGATGGGAAAAAACTTGGAGTTCTTTCTGATGTTATTCAGACAGGTGCAAATGATGTGTATGAAATGACACCAGAGAACGGCGAGGAAAAGGTCTATATTCCCGCAATCAAGGACTGTGTTAAAGAGATTGACACCAAGAATAACAAGATCGTAATTCACGTAATGGAAGGATTATTTTAACTAATTTATAGTTGATGACTTTTTACAAATAATGCTCTATAATTATTTTGTGATTTAATTTTTTATCTGGCACTATATATTGTGTGAGGATTTTTTTATGGTTGATTATACTGAAGGTGCAGGTTATCAGTATCATACGCACGTCAAGAAAGGCGATGTCGGCAGGTATGTGATCCTTACCGGCGACCCCGGAAGATGTGAATCTATTTCTAAACTTTTTGACAATCCTAAATTTATAGCATATAACAGAGAATATAATACATATACAGGCACATTGTGCGGTGAGAAGGTTACGGTTATGTCTCATGGTATCGGAGGCGCTTCAACGGCTATTGCTATTGAAGAGCTTGCTAATTGTGGAGCTGATACCTTTATAAGAATGGGCACTTCCGGCGGAATGCAGGAAGATGTAATAGGTGGTGACATTGTTATTGCAAACGGAGCCATCAGAGCGGAAGGAACATCTAAGGAATATGCTCCTATAGAATATCCTGCCGTGGCTGATTTTGATGTTGTTTCTGCGCTTGTTGACGGAGCTAAAAAAGCAGGAGCGAAGTATCATGTCGGTGTTGCCCAGTGCAAGGATTCTTTCTTTGGACAGCATGAACCCGAGACAAAGCCCGTAGGACCGGAACTCATGTATAAATGGGATGCTTGGATCAAGTGCGGTGCACTTTGTTCTGAGATGGAATCTTCAACATTGTTTATTGTGGGTAGTTATTTAAGAGCCAGAACAGGAGCTGTTCTTCTGGTTGTAGCGAATCAGGAAAGAGCAAAAAAAGGTCTTTCCAATCCACAGGCTCATGATATGGAAATTGTCTATAAGACAACGATAGAGGCTATTAAGAGCCTGATTGCTATGGATAAAACCAAATAAGGTTTTATATAAATTTTTTTTCATTATAAACAATGGAGGATAATTATGAAAAAAAGAATTTTTGCAGTAGTTATGGCTGCAACAATGGTATTTTCTCTTGCAGGATGTGGTTCTAAGGCACCCGATGCAAGCGCAACAACCGAGACTTCAGCAACTGAAGCTAAGGCAGACGGCGCAGATGCAGCTGATGCAAGTGAACCTGCCAGCGACATCAAAGTTGCTATGGTAACAGATTACGGCGACATCACAGACCAGTCATTCAATCAGTCAACATATGAAGCTTGTCAGGCATTTTGTGACGAGAACAAACTTGGATTCACATATTACAAGCCTGAAGGCGATTCAACAGCTGAGAGAGTAGCTCAGATCGATAAGGCAGTAGCCGATGGTTATAATGTAATCGTTATGCCCGGATATGCTTTCGCTGAAGCTATTGTAGAGACAGCTGAAATGTATCCCGATGTTAAATTTGTAGCTCTTGACGTTTCTGAGTTCGACCTTGAGGGTGACGGTTCAGACTTCAACAGCGAGACATATCCCAATGTATTCTCTGCAGTATACCAGGAAGAGCTTCCCGGATACATGGCAGGATACGCTGCAGTAAAGATGGGATTCACAAAGCTTGGATTCCTCGGTGGAATGGCAGTTCCCGCAGTTATCCGTTACGGTTACGGATTTGTTCAGGGTGCTGACGCAGCTGCTAAGGAAATCGGCGCAGATGTAACTCTTAACTATGCTTACGGTAACCAGTTCTATGGTGATGCTGATATCACAGCTGCTATGGATACATGGTACCAGGGCGGAACAGAAGTCGTATTTGCTTGCGGTGGTGGTATCTTCAACTCTGCAGGTGAGGCAGCTGCAAAGGCTAACGGCAAGGTTATCGGTGTTGACGTTGACCAGGCTGCAACAATCGACGGAAAGTTCGGCAAGGGCATGACTGTTACTTCAGCTATGAAGGGACTTAAGGCAACAGTTAACACACTTCTTTCAGCAATCGTTGATGGTAAGTGGGATGAATATGCCGGAAAGATCTCAAATCTCGGTCTTGTATCCGGTGATGATACTTCTCTTAACTATGTAGGACTTCCTGAGGAAACAACTGTATGGAACGACACATTCAAGAAAGAGGATTATCTCAAGCTTGTTGCTGACATGGCAAACGGAGCAATTAAAGTTTCCAACGATACAAATGCTGAGAAGCCTTCTGCTGAGAACATTAAGATCAACTATCAGGGTAACATCAAGTAATTTTACTTATTACAGCTTATAGGCTGACAGGGACCGGCAGATTCATAGTCTTCCGGTCCTTTTTACCAATTTATGGTTTTATTTTAAGAAGATTCAAAATTTAATGGAGGAGACAAAAGTGGCAGAAAACAGCGAATATGCTATTGAGATGCTTGGCATAACAAAACGTTTCCCGGGTATTATCGCTAATGACAACGTTACTATTCAGCTGAAAAAAGGCGAGATACATGCTCTTTTGGGTGAAAACGGAGCCGGTAAATCCACACTTATGAGTGTGCTTTTTGGTTTGTATCAGGCTGAAGAAGGCGTGATAAAAAAGGATGGAAAGGAAGTGCAGATAAACAATCCCAATGATGCCAACGACCTAGGTATCGGAATGGTTCATCAGCACTTTAAGCTTGTGCAGTGCTTTTCGGTTCTTGATAATATTATTCTCGGTGTAGAGACGGTTAAGAACGGCTTTTTGCAGAAGGACGTAGCAAGAAAGAAGATATTGGAGCTTTCTGAGAAATACGGACTTAAAGTCGATCCCGATGCCAAGATCGAGGATATTACTGTCGGTATGCAGCAGAGAACCGAGATTCTTAAGATGCTTTACAGAGATAATGAGATCCTTATCTTTGATGAGCCTACAGCGGTTCTTACTCCCGCAGAAATAGATGAGCTTATGCAGATTATGAAGAATCTTGCAAAAGAAGGCAAGTCAATTCTCTTTATTTCCCATAAGCTTGCTGAGATCATGTCTGTTGCGGACAGATGCAGCGTTTTGAGAAGAGGTAAGTATATCGGTACCGTAAATATTTCGGAGACCAATCAGGAAGAACTTTCAAGAATGATGATCGGCCGTGATGTACAGCTTGTCGCAACAAAGGAAGACAAGACTCCGGGCGAAGTTATTCTTCATGTTGAGAATATGACGGTTCCTTCAAAGCTCCATCACAACAATGCCGTTAAGAACGTTTCTTTTGATGTCAGAGAAGGCGAAATCGTATGTATCGCAGGTATCGACGGAAACGGTCAGACAGAGCTTGTTTACGGACTTTCGGGACTTGAGAACATTACTTCCGGTAAGATCGAACTTTCAGGAAAAGATATTACTCATGCTTCTATCAGAGAGCGTTCCACAAGCGGAATGAGCCATATTCCCGAGGACAGACACAAACACGGCCTTGTTCTTGATTATTCGCTTGCATATAACCTTGTGCTTCAGAGATACTTTGAGCCTGAGTTTAGTTCAAAGAGCGGATTCCTCAAAAAGAACGAGATCAATAAATACGCCGATAAGCTTATCGAGCAGTATGATATCCGTTCAAGCCAGGGCGCTGAGACGATAGCAAGAAGTATGTCCGGCGGTAACCAGCAGAAGGCTATTATTGCAAGAGAGATCGACAAAGATCCCAACCTTCTTATTGCCGTTCAGCCTACAAGAGGACTTGATGTAGGTGCTATCGAATATATTCACAGACAGCTTATTGCACGCAGAGATGAAGGTCATGCGGTTCTTCTTGTTTCACTTGAACTTGAAGAAGTTATGAGCATTTCAGACAGAATACTTGTTATGTATGAAGGAGAGATAGTCGGAGAGTTTGATCCCAAGAAGACAACTCCCGAAGAACTCGGACTTTACATGGCAGGAGCTAAGAGAAAGGAGGTAGGTGCATAATGTCAGCAGAGATTAAGAAAACGGCTGAAAAAGAGAGCTTTTTGTCTAAGCCCGCTGTTCAGTCAATAATTGCATCACTTCTTTGTATTATTGTAGGTCTTTTTATCGGCTATATAGCACTTCTTTTTATAAATGCACAGGGTGCTACAGATGCCATTATAACTATTATAAAGAACTATTTTACTTATCCTACAAAGGCAGCTGCGCTTAAGTATTGCGGAAATACACTTGTAAAGGCGGCTCCGCTTCTTATGTGTGCACTTTCAATTCAGTTCTGTTATCAGGCAGGCCTTTTCAATATCGGAGCAGCCGGACAGTATGTAGTCGGAGCGGGAGCATCACTTTATTGTGCACTTAAGCTCGGACTTCCCTGGCATGTGTGCCTTTTTGCAGCTCTTATTGCAGGCGGAGTTTACGGAGTTTTCGTAGGTGTGCTCAAGGCATATCTTAATGTTAATGAAGTAATTTCAGGTATCATGCTTAACTGGATCGGACTTTATACGGTTAATATGATGCTTAATTGTGTAAAAGAGACAGCCAGCCCATATACGGTTTCGATTGAGAAGACAAACGCTTCAGCTGTTTTGCCTTCACTTGGACTTGAGAAGCTCTTTTCAAACAATAAATACGTTACTATAGCAATTCCTCTTGCCGTTATCATTGCAATCCTTCTTAAGGTTGTTCTTTCAATGACTGTTTTCGGTTATGAGATCAAGGCTACCGGAATTGCAAAGGATGCAGCAAAGTACAGCGGTATGAAAGAGAAGAGAAATGTTATTTTGACACTCTTTATCGGCGGTGCGCTTGCTGGAATCGGAGCAGCTTTCCTTTTCCTTACAGGATACGAGCAGTGGTCTGTGACACAGTCATCTGTTCCGGGAATGGGCTTTAACGGTATCGCAGCTACGTTCCTTGGAGGACTTGATCCTATCGGAACAATATTTGCTTCATACTTTATACAGCACATTACAAGTGGAGGATCATATCTTGATAAGAACGCATATCCTTCACAGATCTCTGACTTTATATCAGCGATCATCATCTATCTCTGCGGTTTTGTACTTTTCTTTAAGTTCTTCTTAAACAGCAGGATCAGAAATAAAAAGAATAATGCAGAAGGAGGTAACAAATAATGGTATTACTTCTTCAATATACACTTTTGTTTGCCTCGGTTTTGATACTCGTTGCTCTTGGCGGATGCTTCTCTGAGCATTCAGGTGTTATCAACCTCGGACTTGAAGGAATAATGGTTATGGGAGCTCTCGGAGGAGCGCTTACTCTTAAGTATATCGATCCTTCACTTCCTAAGATCCTTATTGTACTTGCGGTACTTGTTATATCTGTATTGTGCGGTGCTGTTTATTCAATGCTTCTTGCTTTTGCCTGCATCAACTTTAAGGCTGATCAGACACTTGTAGGAACAGCGCTTAACTTGCTTGCTGCTGCAGCTGCAACTGTTATTGCAAAGTCTATCAATATTATTGAAGACCCCAATAACGTATCTTCAACAGTACAGTATGTTGAAGCAAAGAAAGCACTTGTTGTAAACATCGGTAAGTTCCAGTTTAACTGGTTCATGCTTGTTGCTTTTATAGCACTTGTTTGTGCATATGTAATTCTCTACAAGACCAGATTCGGCTTGAGACTTATGGCCTGCGGTGAGCATCCTCAGGCTGCAGACAGCGTAGGTATCAATGTTTATACAATGCGCTGGGCAGGTGTTCTTATTTCAGGAATGCTTGCGGGTGTAGGCGGAATTGTTTACATCACTGCGGGTGTTAGTGAGTGGAAGTTTGAGAACGGTGTTGCGGGATTTGGTTTCCTTGCACTTGCGGTTATGATCTTTGGTCAGTGGAAACCTGTAAATATCGGACTTGCAGCGTTGTTGTTCGGATTCTTCAGAGCTCTTTCAAATGTATATTCAGGCTTTGATTTCCTTGCGGCACTGAATATTCCGGGTTCTGTATACAACATGATGCCATATATCATCTCACTTATCGTGCTTGCATTTACATCTGCAAATTCACGTGCGCCTAAGGCTGAGGGTATTCCTTACGATAAGGGATCCAGATAAAAGGAAGCGTTGTTATGGATGAGAAGATTATAAAAGAGCTTATTTCCAAAGCTGCCGGAATGAGGAAGATTTCATATACTCCTTATTCAAAGTTTAATGTCGGAGCGGCTCTTCTTGCAAAGAACGGACAGGTATATACGGGGTGCAATATAGAGAACGCCTCGTATACGCCTACAATATGTGCTGAGAGAACAGCTTTTTTCAAGGCTATCAGCGAAAATGTCAGGGAATTTACAGCTATAGCTATTATCGGAGGCGCCTCAGATGCAGAGGAACTTGAGTATTGTTTCCCTTGCGGCGTTTGCAGACAGGTTATGAGCGAATTTTGCGATGATGATTTTATAATAATAATCGCAAAGTCGGAAGATGAGTACAAAGTTTATACTTTGCCTCAGATGTTGCCCGAAAGATTCGGCCCTAAGGATGTTTTGGGTTGACTTTTACTATGATTTCGTGTTATTATATTTTGCGTTGTAAAAATCAGACGGTCCTCTGTTACTAAGTTTTTGTATTAAGAACGTCCATTTAATAGGAGAAAAGATATGAGTACAATTATCGAAGAGCTCGAGAAAGAGCAGCTGAACGCTAATGCGCCTCAGTTCAACACTGGTGATACTGTAAGAGTACACGCTAAGATCAAGGAAGGAAACCGTGAAAGAGTTCAGGTTTTCGAAGGAACTGTTAAGAAGATCCAGGGTGGAAGCAACCGTACAACATTTACAGTAAGAAAAGAATCTTATGGTGTTGGCGTTGAGAAGACATGGCCCCTTCACTCACCTATCGTTGAGAAGGTAGAGGTTGTTAGAAGAGGTAAGGTTAGAAGAGCTAAGCTTAACTACCTTAAGGGTCTTACAGGTAAGAAGGCTAAGGTTAAGGAACTTGTTACCAGATAATTGGTTAGGAAAGGCAGTTACTTTTAGTAGTAATTGCCTTTTTTCTATAATAGGGGATCATATATGTTTAAGTTTCGAAGAAAGCGAACACTTTCTTTTTATCAGAAAAAAAGAGTTATTACACCCAAGCTGCTAAAAGAGATCCTTTCCTGGATCATTATAACCTGTATTGCTATTATGCTTGCATTTGTGATTGTTCATTTTTACGGTACACGAATCGGAAACGTCGGAGATTCGATGGAAGATACGATCGCAAACGGACAGGGAATACTCGTGAACAGAACCGCATATAAGGTTTTTAGACCAAAGAAGAATGATGTAATAGTTTTTTTACCAAACGGAAATGTGAATTCTCATTACTATGTTAAGCGAGTTGTGGCTACTTCCGGAGACAGAGTTCAGATAATTGACGGAGAACTTTATGTGAACGGAAACATTCAGAAAGATAATTATGATAAAATGGAAAATGGAGGCATTGCCAATAATGAGATCACGCTCGGTAGCGGAGAATATTTTGTTCTTGGTGATAACAGAAACGGCAGTGAGGATTCCAGAAGTCCTAATATCGGAATTGTAAAAGATAATATGATCGTCGGTAAAGCGTGGTTTAAGCTTAGATTCGGTAGCAGATCCGGCGGATTTATCAATTGACAGAAAACATATAAGAAAATGGTGGTTATATGAATTATCAGTGGTACCCGGGGCATATGACAAAGGCAATAAGGATGATGCAGGAGAACATCAAACTTATTGATATTATCATAGAACTGACTGATGCCAGAATACCTGCAGCAGGAAGAAACCCCGATATAGATGAACTTGGAAAAAACAAGTACAGGCTTGTTATACTGAATAAAGCAGATCTTGCCGATCCTTCCGTGACGAAGAAGTGGCAGGAAGCTTTTAGTGATGGTAAGACCTTGGTAATGGAGATGAATTCCAAGACCGGAAATGAGGCAGCCAAGGTAAAAGATCTGGTTCAGAAAGCCTGTGCCGAGAAGATAGAGAGAGATAAAAAGCGCGGAATTGTCGGAAGACCTATCAGAGCAATGGTTGCCGGAATTCCCAATGTCGGAAAGTCGACTTTTATAAATAAACTTGCAGGAAGGGCTTCTGCCAAGACAGGTAATAAGCCCGGCGTTACTAAGGGAAAGCAGTGGATCTCTCTTGGAAAGAATATGCAGCTTCTCGATACACCGGGAATTTTGTGGCCTAAGTTTGAGGATGAGACTGTTGGTCTTCACCTTGCACTTATCGGATCCATGAATGACGAGAATCTTGATGTGTGCGAGCTTGCATGTGAGCTTATCAAGATTCTTGAAGTTAATTACAAGAATGCTATTCCCGACAAGTACGGCATTACTGACGAACAGGTTGAAGAACTTGAGAATAGGCAGTATGCTACTCATTACAGTGCAATTTTATCTGCCATAGCCGAGAACAGAAAATGCTTTAAGCAGGGAGCTGAACCTGACATCGACAGAGCTGCGGCGCTTCTTCTTGATGATTTCAGAAACGGCAAGCTTGGCAGGATATCACTTGAAAGACCGCAGTAAAAAACTAATATAAGGAGTGGGACCGGGGAAATGAAAAATGTATTAAAAGAAATACTGAGTACAGCATTGTATCTTGCAGTTGTATTTGTACTTACTTTTTTGTTTATAACTTTTGTTGCACAGAGGACGCGTGTAGTCGGACATTCAATGGAGCCTACGCTGCAGGATGCTGACAGTCTTATCATTGAGAAGGTTTCTTACAGATTCAGTGCACCAAAGAGATTTGATATAATTGTTTTTCCTTATGAGCATGGCAACCAGGGGAAGGAATTCTTTGTAAAGAGAATAATCGGACTTCCCGGAGAGACTATAAAGATTGACGAAGAGGGAAATATCTTCGTAAACGGTCAGAAGCTTGAGGAAAACTACGGAAATGAAGTAATCGAGGATCCGGGAGTGGCGATAAACGACGTTGTTCTTGGAGATGATGAATACTTTGTAATGGGAGATAACCGAAACAGAAGTATGGACAGCCGATTTGAAAATGTCGGAAATATCAGCAAGGATAAGTTCCTTGGAAGAGTTGTGTGCAGGATATTCCCCTTTGATAAAATCGGGGGAGTGAAGTAATGCAATCTCTTAATGACATCAAGAGCGTTCTAAATGAATCTGTTACCGTCGATGCGCTTAAGAGCTTTATTGTGACGTGTGAAAGCGATGAGAGAGCTGGTGTACGCAAACTTATTGATACGGCAAAAAAGCGCATTGATTCTATAGAAAAAGAACTTGCCAGACTCAAGGAAATGAGAAAGTTTGAAAATGAGAACAGGCAGTTCGGTCTTCTTTGCGGAATTGACGAAGTAGGAAGGGGCCCTTTGGCGGGACCCGTATATGCTGCGGCTGTAATTCTTCCCGAGGATGTTGATATTTTATATATTAACGATTCCAAGAAATTATCCGAAAAAAAGAGAGAAGAGTTATACTCTGAAATAATGGAAAAAGCTGTAGCGGTGGGCATAGGACATGCATCCGAAAAAAGGATAGATGAGATAAACATTTTGCAGGCAACTTTTGAAGCGATGACTATGGCGGTCTCTGAGCTTTCCGTTAACCCCGGAGCTCTTTTGATCGATGCGGTGCATATTCCCCAGCTTGAAGAGTACAAGCAGATTTCTATAATAAAGGGAGATGCAAAGAGTGCGTCGATAGCTGCGGCAAGTATTATTGCCAAGGTTACGAGAGACAGAGTCATGAAAAAGTACGCGGAAGAATATCCCGAGTATGGATTTGATTCGAATAAAGGCTACGGAAGTAAAGAGCATATCGACGCCATAAAGAAATACGGCCCTTGTCCCATTCATCGCAGATCTTTTATAGGGAATTTTATATGAGCGGTATTTTAAATGTATCACAACAAAATACTACGATTACCGTCGAGGGCGTTCAGACTAAATTACAGCCTGCCGAAGGAAAGCCGGTCGAGCTTAAGGCAGGCGACAGTATTCAGGGAACGGTTGTATCCGTAGCTGAGGAAAACGGCGAGAAATACGCCGATATAAGTCTGGGCGATAATGTTATACGCGCCAAACTCTCTGAGGATATGGGGCTTAGGCAGGGGCAGACATTGAATTTTGCTGTTAAGTCCTTGTCTAAAAACGGAGTTTCTCTTACCCCTCTTTTTGAAAACACGGCAGTTTCTTTAAGCACGGAGAAAGCATTAAATGCTGCGGGCATAGCGATTACACGTGACAGCGTTGCTATGGTCGAGAGTATGATGAAATCAGGCCTTCCGATAAATAAGGATGCGCTCCGTGATATGAACAATGTGGTTTCTTCTTTTCAGAATGCTTCTATTTCAACACTTGTTGAGATGAAGAGTCTTGATATTCCAATTACCGAAAACAACATTTCACAGTACCAAAACTACAAGAATTATGAGCATCAGGTAATAAATGAGATGCAGGAATTTGCAGACGAACTTCCGCAGGCTTTTAATGCGCTTGCATCGGAAGGAAAGATTGATCAGGCTCTTAATCTTTATAAAGGAATCATAGATGAATTTGCTTCAACCGGATCATCATCTTCTTTACAAAACGAAGCAGAAGAAAGTGCGGTTATTGTTTCACCGAACATTGAAAGCAGCGAAAAGATGTCGGGAGAACAGACAAGTGTTACCGCTAATTCATCTGTGGATAATGTAGATAAGTTTGTTGATAAAAATGATAGGGGTGTCATTTCTTTAGATGTGGCAAGGGCTGACGAGTTTACAAAAAATTCTGAAAAAATGCCTTTTGAGGACATTTCGAGGGAAGATTTCGTACAAAAACTTAACAATTTAAATATTTCCCCAAAGATAACAGAGAGATATTTGGCGGCTTCCCTTAACGAAAATACGGATGTCAAGTTTGACGGAAAAGAGTTGTTAAAAGAACTGTCATCCATGCTTTCGGATACAGAGAACATGTCTGATGAAACTAAGGCTCTTTTTAAGGATCTCTTTTCACATAAAGAATTCGGAAAGATATTGAAGAATGCCATAGCTGATGATTGGCTTCTTAAGCCGTTTGATGTTGAGAAAAAGGACAATGTGACTTCGCTTTATCAAAAGCTTGGAAGTCAGCTAAAGAGCATGTCTGATACGATCACGAACACACTGGGCGCTGAGTCAAAGCTTGGAAGCACTGTGACCAATATGCAGAACAACCTTGATTTTATGAATCAGCTTAATCAGATCTTTCAGTATGTTCAGCTTCCGCTTCAGATGAGCGGACAGGAAGCGCACGGCGACCTTTACGTCTATAGGAATAAGAATAAAAGAGTCAGTGAGGACGGTTCGGTCAGCGCGGTTCTGCATCTTGATATGGATAATCTCGGGCCTGTTGACGTGTTTGTTAAGATGAAGGAAAATAAGGTTTCCACAAACTTCTATGTCATGGATGAAAGCGTTCTTGATCTTATAAATGACAATATCCATATCCTCAACGAAAGGCTTGAAAAACGCGGATATACCATGCAGGTCAAGATGATGCTCCATGATGATAAGGATGAAGGTGACATGGCTGTGAATGAGATGTTTGATGTTAATAAGATGTCTGTGATCTCCACAGCTTCGTTTGATGCGAGGGCGTAACTATGGCAGATAAAGATGAAAACAAAAAAGTAAAAACCGCCGTCGCTCTGGGATACGATCCCAATGAAAACGGGGCGCCCGTAGTACTTGCTTCGGGAAAGGGCGCACTTGCCGAGAAGATCATTGAGCAGGCTCAGGAGAACAAAATCCCGGTTCATGAGGACAGTAAGCTCGCAGATACGCTTTCAAAGCTGGAAATCGGAGAGATGATTCCTCCCGAGTTATACGAAGTTGTGGCGGAGATTCTTGTCTTTGTAGATGCAATGGATAAAATTAAGGCAAAAGATAAGTCTCGAAGATAGAAATAAGTTAGAAATAAGTTATTATGAATAAAAGAGATTTGGGTACTTTTTATGAGGATATTGCTGCCGGGTATATTAAAAACAAAGGTGGAAAGGTCATAAAGAGAAACTTCAGGACAAGGCAGGGCGAAATTGATATTATTGCAAGAGACGGCGAATATCTATGCTTTGTAGAAGTGAAATACAGGAAAAAAGACGATTACGGCAATCCGCTTGATTGTGTGGGTTATACTAAACAGAGAACCATATGCAAAGTTTCGAGAGTTTATATTAACATGAACGGGGCGGATTTTGATGTGCCGATAAGGTATGATGTAATTGCGGTTAATGATTACGGAAACGGAACGCTTAATGTAAACTGGCTTAAAAATGCCTTTGAATATGTATTATGAAATTAGAAAACGGAGAACTGAATGATTAGATATATTGACATAAAGAGATGCGGCGGCGAGAAGACTATGGAGCTTAGGGAAAAGAAAGGTGTTCATTATCTTGTTTTTCCTAAAATAGAAGAACTTGGAATTGTAGATCATCTGTTTAGTACAAGGCTCGGAGGAGTTTCAAAGGGATGTTTTTCCGAGATGAATCTAAGCTATACACGCGGAGATGAAAAAGAAGCTGTAGATGAGAATTACAGGAGAATTTCAGAAGTCTTGGGGCACGGGAAAAAGCTCGATGATTTTGTGTGCACTTTCCAGACGCATACCGTTAATGTAATGAAAGTTACGGAAGAAGACAGGGGTAAAGGCCCCGCAAAACTTCGCGATTATACGGACATAGACGGTCTTATCACAAACATTCCGGGGATTATTTTATCAACGTTCCATGCGGATTGCCCTCCGGTATTCTTTATCGATCCCGTCAAAAAGGCTATAGGTCTTTCGCATTCCGGATGGAAGGGAACAAAGGGCGAGATTTCCGCAAGAACGATAGAAGCAATGATAAGGGAATACGGAACGAATCCCGCTAACCTTATCTGCGCCGTCGGACCTTCTATCTGCGGCGAATGCTATGAGATCGGCGGCGATGTTGCGGATGAGTTTGCCGAGAATTATACTGAGGAAGAACTTGAGAGAGAAAAAATTCTCGTTCCGTATCCGAACGGGAAATTCAGGCTTTATCTGTGGAATGCCATCAGATATACGCTTATAAAGAGCGGTGTTAAAGCTGAAAATATACTTATTACCGATATATGCACCAGATGCAATCCGGATCTTTTGTTCTCACACAGAGTTCACAAGGATAACAGGGGCAATCTGTGCGCATTTTTGTCACTTAAGGATGAAACAGAATAATTTGTTGTGAGGTTGATATGGAAAACATTTTAGTATGTGATGATGATAAAGAAATAGTTGATGCCATTGAGATTTATCTTGAACAGGAGGGATTTAGGGTATACAAGGCATATGACGGCATAGAAGCTATCGAAGTTATGAAGAAAGCTGAGATTCAGCTTGCGATAGTTGATATCATGATGCCTAGAATGGACGGAATCCATTTTGTAAAAGAGCTCAGGAAATTCAGCACCGTTCCCGTTATCTTTCTTTCCGCAAAGAGCGAAGATTCCGATAAGATACTCGGGCTTAACATCGGTGCCGATGACTATGTGTCCAAGCCTTTCAATCCTCTTGAGCTCGTTGCAAGAGTTAAGTCCAATCTCAGAAGATATGTATCTCTCGGACGCATGGTGGAAAAGGAAAATGTATATTCGGCTGGCGGACTTGTGATTGACGATAATTCCAAGGAATGTTTTGTTTACGGTGAGAGCATCAGACTTACACCTATTGAATACAATATCCTTGCTTTTCTCGTAAAAAATAAGGGAAAGGTTTATTCAATTAACCAGATCTATGAGCAGATATGGCATGATTCCGCGGTTCGCGTAGACAATACGATCGCGGTACATATCAGACATATTCGTGAAAAGATTGAGATAAATCCCAAAGATCCCAAATTCCTTAAGGTTGTATGGGGAGTAGGATACAAGGTTGAGGATGAGGTTGTATGAGGAAAAAAGGCTTTAGATATAGCGTGACAATGCGCATAATACAGCATATTCTGGCTGCTTTTGTTGTATTTATCATTATTTACTCGGTTGTCGGAACCAGCGTTGTTATTAACAGTGCGGGAAAAGATGTTTCCTACAACCTATATGAGTCCGATAAAAGCAGAAGCTATGAGGAGTCATATCTTTTTAACAACATCCTTGGAAACAATATGTCGAATGTATTCAGGCTTGTTGCGGAAAGAACCCAGCTTGAGACTAAGGGACAGTATAACGGCAAGAAGGTTATCGATGTCACTGCATATGCCAGTAAGGGAAGCGTTTTGCCGGGAGATTACATTACCGCAAATTACTATCTTGCAGATCTTTTAACCTGGGGAAAGAGCGGATTTGAATATAAAACTCTCAAATTCACAGATGAAGACAGCAGTAAGTTCTTAAATCCCGTAACAACGTATACACACCTTAAGAACAACGTGGTTTCAGGCGGTATGAACTCATATCTTAGTTCGCAGCTTGATGATAACAGCTTTATTTTTACCATATCGGGGAATTCTGCGCCTGAAGGCGGAACATACAATATACTTACGCAGAGATACAAGACTGTCGACGGAAAAAATATTGAGAATATCGTTTCGACATGGGAAGATTACAATCTTTTGGCTTCGTATGTCGAAGAGTCGGCGAACAATCTTGCGCTTAATTTTGCGGAATACGGAAAGCTTATCAATTACTACAGCTACCAGAATTCCAATTTAAGATATTACATTACCAGAATGATCAACGGTAAAACAGAAGTCTATACCAATGTTGAAGAGCTCAAGAACGAGACAATAGGTGTTGATATCCTTGAAAAGTTTAAGAGATACGGAAGATATATTTACTATTGTCCTTACGAATTCCAATATGAAACCGACACTCTTATAAATGAGAACACGGTAAGATCCGTTATCAACACATACGGCTATGCATATCCCGACCAGATCAAGGTATATCTTGGAGTGGATACAAAAGAATATCCGGCATCCGATGATTTTACAAAGGGAAAGGCAAGCTTTTCAAAATACATGCCTTATCGAAGCCAGATCTACATTGTCTGCGGTCTTGCAATTCTTTCTTATCTGATCATCTTTACGGTGTATATCGTAAAGATTCCTGTAAGAGAGGAACTTTCCTATGGCAAAAAGAGAATTCCGACGGAATTGCTTATGCTCGTGTGCGCACTTTTAATGGCGATACCGTTTATTTTGGTCGGTGCGGTTATGACCGCGTGGGATGTGACTTTCGATAAAATATTCAGACATGTGCTGTTCCCGTATTACGGCATGGTGTCATCTATCTTTATTGATATAGGTCTTCTTTCACTGGTCTACGGACTTGTACAAAAGGGAAAAGAAAAGGTTCTCTGGGAAGACAGCTTTTTGAAAAAAATCGTGGAAATCTTTAGGGAGATGATCCTAAATACCACGAACAACGGAAGCGTGATCATAAGGACTTGGGTTCCGTACGCAATGTTTATTGCGCTGAATTTCCTGCTTTTTAGGATAGGAATTCTTGGAATTGTTATTGCCGGTTTTTTTGATGTGCTTGTAGGTCTTTATTTATACAGGCAGAATTCTGACAGGCAGGGGATAATTCATGTCATCGAGAATATTAAAAAAGGTGATGTCAGCGCCAAAGTTGATGTGACGGACCTTCATTCCGATAATGTAAATCTTGCTGAAGCTGTAAATTCAATCGGTGAAGGAATTAAGATTGCGGTAAATACAAGTATGAAGGATGAGAAGCTAAAGGCTGATCTTATCACGAATGTATCTCATGATATCAAGACGCCGCTTACTTCGATCATCAATTATGTCGATCTTATCAAACGCGAGAATATCGATAATAAAAAGGTAAAAGAGTATGTCGAGGTTCTTGAGACAAAGTCTCAGAAACTTAAACAGCTGACAGAAGACCTTGTCGAAGCTTCCAAGATAAGCTCGGGAAATATAAGCATTCAGCTTGGAACCATTGATTTCGTCGAATTCATAAATCAGACAATAGGTGAATTTTACGAGAAGTTTGAGACGCATACTCTTACTCCGATATTTAAACATGAAGCTCAGAGCATGTGTATAAGCGCAGATGCAAGACATCTATGGAGAGTCATCGAAAATCTTTTGAATAACGTGTGTAAATATGCTCTTCCGGGAACCAGAGTATATATGGATATGGTCTATATCACAGAAGATAGTAAGAATAAGAAGGTTGAGTTTTCTATCAAGAATATTTCGGAATCCGAGCTTGATATCGGTGCGGACGAACTTACCGAAAGATTTATAAGAGGAGATGAGTCCAGAACAACCGAAGGAAGCGGTCTTGGACTTTCCATTGCAAAGAACCTCACAATAGCACAGGGCGGAGAGTTTGATATTAGACTTGACGGCGATCTCTTTAAAGTAGTGATAGTGTTTGATTGTGTAGAACAATAAGAACAAAAGAACCTCCGGTTTTTCAATTTTTACTTGAAAGGCCGGAGGTTTTGCTTATCTTCAGTCGAACAATTCGCCCGGAGTCTTGCATCCTGAATTGTACTTTCCGACGATCTCACGGATCTTTTCTGTGGGCATGTTAACGCTCTGCATTGTGGCATCGTGATTCAAGAAGTCGATGATGGTTGCAAGGAACTTACCCATATCGGCAATGAATATATATGGTCTTGTTGTTATCTCGGGATCCATATATGTAAGGTTTGTAGTAATTACCGCATCGAAGTATTTCTTTTCATATCCCTCATCAAACTTATCCATACCGTTTGTGAAAAGACCGAATGTAGTGCAGATAAACACACGCTTAGCACCCATGCTCTTAAGCTGCTTCGCTGTATCGATCATACTTGAACCGGATGAGATCATATCGTCGATGATGATAACGTCTCTTCCTGAAATATCGGAACCAAGGAATTCGTGTGCAACTATAGGATTGCTTCCGTTTACAACGTGAGCATAGTCACGTCTCTTATAGAACATACCTGTATCTGCGCCGATTACGTTGGCAAAATATACGGCTCTGTCAAGAGCTCCTTCATCAGGGCTGATAACGGTAAGATGATCTTTGTCTACGATAAGGTCATCAATGTGTGAGAGAAGCGCCTTCATAAACTGGTATGAAGCAAGGAAGTTATCAAAACCACCAAGGGGCTTTGAATTGGAAATTCTCGGATCGTGAGCATCAAAAGTGATGAAGTTTGAAATGCCCATGTCATACAGCTCTTTGAACATCTGAGCTGCGTCGAGAGACTCCATGCCGTTTCTCTTATGCTGTCTTCCTTCATATAGGAAGGGCATGATGACATTGATTCTCTTGGCTTTGCCTGTAAGGGCGCCGATTACTCTCTTAAGATCCTGATAGTGATCGTCGGGAGATTTGTGATTTATGTAGTTATACATTTTATAAGTAATGCTGTAATTGCAGACATCGGTAAGAATATAGACGTCGTTTCCGCGGACGCTTTCATTGATAGCAGCTTTTGCTTCGCCGCTTCCGAAACGGTCAAGACAGTATTTTATCTTGTAGCTGTCCTTGACATAGCCGTGAAAAGCGGGATCGTTTTCAGGCATTTTGTAAAGATTGTGGCGAAACTCCGCGATATAATGATCTACGCTGTCACCCAGCTCTTTTGCTGAGTCCATAACAATTAAATTAAGCGGAGCTACCGGAATAGAGGTTTCCAGTTTAGAAAAATCTGGCATATTTGTTCCTTTCTTCGGAATATGAAGTTTATATTTTTATGAAGCATTTAACTTCCTATATTGTTTTATCATTATGATTACTGACAAGTCAAGGAATTTCATATATAATACATTATTGGGGTAATCCTGCAGAATATGAGGTTATTTTTTAAATGGTTTCAAAGAAAGGGCACCTTATCGGCAGAGTCGATGAGGGCAGTATTGCCGAAGAACTGAATATTGAGCCGGGTGACACACTGCTTAAGATAAACGATCAGGATATCCAGGATATATTTGATTACCAGTATCTTGTGCAGGATGAGCATTTGGAGGTTCTTATCAGAAAGAGCGATGGTGAGGAGTGGATCCTTGATATCGACAAAGAATTTGATGAGGACCTTGGAATAGAATTTGATAACGGGCTCATGGATAACTACAGATCTTGCAGCAATAAGTGTATCTTTTGCTTCATAGATCAGATGCCGAAGGGCATGCGCGATACTTTGTACTTTAAAGATGATGATTCCAGACTTTCTTTTTTGCAGGGTAATTATGTCACACTGACTAATATGTCCGATGCGGATATCGACAGAATCCTGAAGTATCATCTTTCGCCTATCAATGTTTCATTTCAGACAACCAATCCTGAACTCAGATGCAAAATGCTTGGAAACAGATTCGCCGGTGAGGCACTTAAGAAGGTGGACAAACTATGCGCGCCCGGAACGGGTATTGAGCTTAACGGACAGATTGTTTTGTGCAAGGGCGTAAATGACGGAGCTGAGCTTGAGAGATCTATATCGGATCTTACCAAGTATATTCCGAATCTTCAGAGCGTATCTGTTGTTCCCGTTGGGCTTTCAAAGTACAGGGACGGATTGTATCCGCTTGAGCCGTTTGAGTATGAGGATGCGTGCGCTGTCATTGATATGATAGAAAAATGGCAGAAAAAAGTGTATGATGAGCACGGCATTCATTTCATCCATGCAAGTGATGAGTGGTATTTCCTTGCGAAAAGAGATTTTCCCGAGGCTGAGCGCTATGATGGATATATTCAGTATGAGAACGGCGTCGGAATGATGAGACTTCTTCTTGACGAGTTCGGAGAATCTCTGGAGGCGCTTACTAATAATTATGCAGATGAAATTGATTCTGTGAAAAGAGAGATCTCACTTGCGACGGGAAGACTTGTTTATCCGTGTATAAAGCAGATGGCTGAGAGAGCTATGGGAGTATGCAAGGGGCTTACGGTTCATACTTATGAGATAGTCAATGAGTTCTTTGGTGAGAGGATTACCGTTTCGGGACTTCTTACCGGACAGGATATAATAAAGCAGCTTAAAGGCAGAGAACTTGGAACAACACTGTATCTTCCCGAGAATCTGCTTAGAAGCGGCGAGGATTATCTTCTTGATGATGTTAAGATAGGAGATATAGAAAAAGAGCTTGATATCGAGGTCGGAATATCAAAATGCGATGGGCATGAGCTTGCCGCAGTATTATTCGGTGTTCCGGTTGAGCATACATTTTTGAATTAAACATATAAAAAAGGAAAACACATGAGCAGAAAAAATATAGTAGCGGTGGTCGGAAGACCAAATGTCGGAAAATCAACACTCTTTAATGCTCTTGCGGGAAGCAGGATTGCCATAGTGCAGGATACTCCCGGTGTTACAAGAGACAGAATTTATCAGGACGTTGAGTGGCTTAATCACAGCTTCACTCTTATTGATACCGGTGGTATCGAGCCTGATTCAAAAGATATTATTCTTTCTCAGATGAGAGAGCAGGCACAGATTGCCATAGATACGGCAGATGTTATCTTATTTATGGTTGATGTAAAGCAGGGACTTACCGATTCTGATTCCAAAGTGGCTGATATGCTCAGAAGATCGGGAAAGCCTGTTGTTTTGTGCGTAAATAAGGTTGACAGTTACAGCAGGGATTCGCTTGATGTATACGAGTTCTATAACCTTGGAATAGGCGAGCCTTTCCCTATTTCTGCGGTTAATAAGCTTGGTATCGGTGACCTTCTTGAAGAGGTTGTAAGTCACTTCAGCAAGGATTCAACAAATGACGAGGAAGATGACACTACAAAGATTGCCATTATAGGTAAGCCCAATGTAGGTAAGTCATCTATTATCAATAAGCTTATCGGTGAGAACAGACTTATTGTTTCCGATATTGCGGGAACTACAAGAGATGCCATCGATACCGATGTTAAATACAACGGCAAGAAGTATACATTTATCGATACGGCCGGACTTCGAAGAAAAAGTAAGGTTAAAGATGAACTTGAGCATTACATGATTCTTCGTACAGTTGGAGCCGTTGAGAGAGCCGACGTTGCCATTCTTGTTATCAATGCAGAGGACGGCGTTACCGATCAGGATGCCAAAATCGCCGGAATTGCGCATGAGAGCGGAAAAGCCGTGATCATTGCTGTTAATAAGTGGGATCTTATTGAAAAAGATAATCATTCCGTTAAGGAATTTACCAAGAACATCAGGAATACACTGGCGTTTATGAACTATGCAGAGATTATCTTTATTTCTGCCCAGACAGGTCAGAGACTTGTAAAACTCTATGACATGATTGATATCGTAAGTGAGAATCATGCGCTCAGAGTTTCAACGGGTGTTCTTAATGAGATTATGACTCAGGCAGTTGTTATGCAGCAGCCACCGAGTGACAAGGGTAAGATATTAAAGCTTTACTACATCACTCAGGCTTCTGTTAAGCCGCCGACTTTCGTTATCTTCGTAAACGACAAGAAGCTTATGCACTTTAGTTATACGAGATATATAGAGAATCAGATTCGAGAAGCATTCGGATTTAAGGGTACCCCCCTTAGATTTATAATAAGAGAGAGAAAAGAGGATAAGTAACATGGAGAGAGTAGTTTGTTTGATCATAGGATATGTATTTGGCCTGTTTCAGACAGCTGTATTGTACGGAAAAATGAAGGGCGTTGACATCAGAAGCGTTGGAAGTAAGAACGCCGGAACAACAAACACACTCAGAGTTATGGGAGCCAAGGCAGGACTTGTTGTTTTGCTTGGAGATATGTTCAAATGTATATTTGCCATAATCGTTACTTATTTCATTTTTGGAAGAAGCAATCCGGATTACAGATATTTTTATATGATTTATACAGCGGCAGGAGCCGTACTCGGACATGATTTCCCGTTCTTCTTAAAGTTTAAGGGCGGAAAAGGTATCGCTTGCACAGCAGGATACATCATCTCAATGGGATGGAAGTTTGTCCTTGTCGGACTTATCGCATTTTTCGGACCTTTCAACATCACACATTTTGTGTCACTAAGCAGCCTTTGCCTGTACACATGCTTTTTTGCCCAGTATGTAATATTCGGACAGATGGGGCTTTTGGGAAACCTTCCGCAGAGTGCGCTCAATGAGATGTATGTGATCGTTGCGCTTCTTACAGCTCTTGCTTTTTATCAGCACAGAGCAAATATTAAAAAGCTTATTTCAGGAACAGAGAGAAAGACTTATATTTCAAAGAAAAATAAAGTCGACTGATCAGGAGGATTAATTTTTTGGGTATACAAGTAGGTGTAATTGGTGCGGGAAGCTGGGGTATTGCGCTTTCTTACGTACTGGCAGGAAATGGACACGATGTTACGGTCTGGTCCAGAAGCGATTCGTCAGTTGAGAAACTTAAGCAATATCACGGAAACGAGGAGAAACTCCCCGGTGTAAAGCTTCCGGAATCGGTAAAATACACATCAAGCATGGAAGATGCCGTGAAGGATAAAGATATTATCGTTGTTGTTGTTCCTTCGGCTCACATGCGTGAAACAATTAGGCTCATGAAGCCTTTCATTAACGAGAGTGAAGAGCACAGACAGATAATAGTTAATTGCAGCAAGGGAATCGAAGAGGACACACTTATGGTTATGTCCGACGTTATTCTTGATGAGATCCCCGGATGCAATGTATGCGTTCTTTCAGGCCCTTCTCACGCGGAAGAAGTCGGAAAGAGCATGCCTACGACACTTGTAGTCGGTGCTTTTGAAAAAGAGATTGCTAAATATATACAGAATATATTTATGAATAACTTCCTCAGAGTATATATCAGTCCCGATATGCTCGGTATCGAGATCGGTGCGGCACTTAAGAACGTCGTTGCGCTTGCTGCAGGTATTGCTGATGGTTACGGATGCGGCGATAACGCAAAGGCTGCACTTATTACAAGAGGAATTGCCGAGATATCAAGACTTGGTATGGCGATGGGCGGTAAGTTTGAGACTTTTGCAGGACTTTCGGGAATCGGTGATCTTATCGTAACCTGTGCTTCTATGCACTCACGTAACAGACGCGCCGGTATCCTTATCGGACAGGGAAAGTCTTATCAGGAAGCCATGGATGAAGTAAACATGGTTGTTGAGGGTGTTTACAGCGCAAGAGCCGCACTTAAACTTGCAGAGAAGTATGAGGTTGAGATGCCTATCATTACTGCGGTAAATGATATATTATTTGAAGGCAAATCGCTTCAGGAAGCTGTTAATGATCTTATGCAAAGAGATAAGAAGACTGAGAACAGCATGCTTGAGTGGTAATCTTATATTACAGCGGTATGCTTGACATAAAAGCGTTTTTTAATTAGAATCTGTTAATAGATTAAATGAAAAGGCTGTGACCGGAATAAGTAAGAATCGCAAGCTGACAACAGAGAATTGCCGGGTGGTGAGAGGCGTATGTTAAGGGCGATGATGAATACCTCCGTGAGCTGCAGAGCGGAAAATTATTAAAAGAGTAGGCTCTGACGGGACTGACCGTTATATCGGAAGAGTATCGTTCGTAAATTATTTTCGGATCGTACTTGCTGAGGCGTGTAGTGTGAGCTACATGCGAATGAAGGTGGTAACACGATTATTTCGTCCTTCGCAATCAGATTTGATTGTGAGGGGCGTTTTTTTTGAGCAGAGCACTTCGCAATCGGAAAACACAGGAGGAAAAGAGATGAAGATTTATGAAGAATTACAGGCGAGAGGCCTCATTGCTCAGACTACTGACGAAGAAAAGATCAGAGATCTTGTAAATGCAGGAAAGGCAACTTTCTATATCGGCTTTGACTGTACTGCTGATTCACTTACTGCAGGTCACTTCATGGCACTTACACTTATGAAGAGACTTCAGATGGCAGGAAACAAGCCTATCGCTCTTATCGGAGGCGGTACAACAATGATCGGCGATCCTTCGGGAAGAACCGATATGCGTAAGATGCTTACAAGAGAAGATATCGATCACAACGCAGCCTGCTTCAAGAAACAGATGGAGAACTTCATTGAGTTTGGCGAAGGAAAGGCTATGATGGTCAACAACGCAGATTGGCTTCTTAACCTTAACTATGTTGAGCTTCTTCGTGAAGTTGGTGCTTGCTTCTCAGTTAACAACATGCTCAGAGCCGAGTGCTACAAACAGAGAATGGAAAAAGGTCTTTCATTCCTTGAGTTCAACTACATGATCATGCAGTCATATGACTTCTACTACATGTTCCAGAAGTACAACTGTAATCTTGAGTTTGGTGGAGACGATCAGTGGAGCAACATGCTTGGCGGAACAGAGCTTATCAGAAGAAAGCTCGGTGAAGATGCTCATGCTATGACAATTACACTTCTTACAGATTCTCAGGGCAAGAAGATGGGTAAGACAGCAGGAAACGCAGTATGGCTTGATCCCAAGAAGACATCACCTTATGAGTTCTACCAGTACTGGAGAAATGTATCTGATGCGGACGTTGATAAGTGCATTAAGATGCTTACATTTATTCCTATCGAAGAGATTCTCGAGATGGAGAAATGGGATCCTTCAAGAGTTAATGAGAAGAAAGAAATCCTTGCATTTGAGCTTACTTCACTCGTTCACGGTAAAGAGGAAGCTCAGAAGGCTCAGGACGCCGCAAAAGCTCTTTTCGCAGGCGGCGGAGACATGTCAAATGTTCCTTCCGTTGCACTTAAGGAAGAAGACTTCAGAGACGGTGTTGTTGATATTCTTCAGGTTCTTGTATCAGCAGGACTTTGCAATACAAGAAGTGAAGCAAGACGTGCCGTTGAACAGGGCGGCGTAACTGTAGCGGATGCTAAGGTTACAGACGTAAAGACAACTTACAATAAGGACTTCTTTGCTGACGGAGTTATGGTTAAGAAGGGCAAGAAGTCATTTAAGAAAGTTACTGTATAATTATTAATAAAAATGTATAAAAGTTTTAGCTACGGGCTGTTGCGCAAATATTGCGCAGCAGCCTTGTTTTTGCGGAAAAATATTTAGCGTTTAAACAATTTATTGTTGATTTGAGATAAAGTGTGTGATAATATGTTATTACTTTGTTGTTAAAAAATTAAATTTAATGTAATAAGAAAAGCGAAGAAAGAGAGATTATTGTTATTAAAAGGGAGGAGTTTGTAAATGGCAAAGACAAGAGAGTGGTTATTTAATACATCTACCGGTATGCCGGTCAGAGTTACGTTAAATAAAAACAAACTGGTGTCTGTTAACGGAAGTCCTGAGACAAAGGTGATGGCACTTAAATCACCTGAGAGCAATTTTGCTGAGAGAGTATTTGATATTCCTTTAGGCAATGGGGAAATTGCAAAACTTTGCGTCAGAAATAAACAGGTACTTGTATATAACGGAAGAAACGTAGAAACAGGTGAAGAGTACAAAACTATTCAACTTCCGAAGTGGGTTTATGTCTTTGTAGTTTTATATATTGTAAATTTCTTTGTGATTCTTGGAGGTGCACTTGGTGGTGCTACTTCAGCAATCGGAGCATATGCATCAGCAAATATTTCTGCTGATGATAAGAGAAATACATTAACTAAGGTATTGTTCTGCGTATTGCTTTACCTTGGTATATCTGTTGTATCTTTCCTTTTGGCTTATGCAGCGGGCAAAGCTTTTCAGCTCTAAAATAAATTGATAACTTACGAAAATAGGACGTTGCGCTATGGCCATTAGTGCAATGTCCTATTTAATTTAATTACGATTAATATTTTACCGTATCGGTATTGACAAACCGATACGGTAGTTTTATATTAAACATATGAACAGTTATTCATATGTTTAAATGAAAGGAAAAGCGAATGGCTATAAATGATGTAGAACACTGCGAAGTTCATAATGTTCACAGAGAACTTGTAGACAGAATCGGTAAAGAGATGCCTTCAGAGGACGAACTCTATGATCTGGCAGAACTCTTTAAGGTATTTGGCGATTCAACGAGAATCAAGATTTTGTTTGCTTTGTTTGAATCTGAAATGTGCGTATGTGATATAGCTGAGACACTCAACATGACACAGTCGGCGATATCGCATCAGCTTAAGATTTTGAAGCAGAGTAAGCTTGTAGGAAACAGACGCGAAGGTAAGTCAATCATTTATTATCTGGCTGACGACCATGTGAGAACGATTATTGCTCAGGGAATGAGCCATATAAATGAGTAATCGGAAACTGTAATTTGGTATGCGTATGCATACATAAATTTATAAAATTCATCCCAAGAGGAGAAAGGATATTTATTATGAAGAAGACATTTAAGTGTGAAGTTGATTGCGCAAACTGTGCGGCAAAGATGGAGGAAGCTGTTAAGAAAATCGAGGGCGTTGTAAATGCCAGAGTTAATTTTATGACTCAGAAGTTTGTTCTTGAAGCAGCAGATGATGTATTTGATGATGTTTTTGACAAGGCTGTTAAGGCATGTAAGAAGGTTGAGCCCGATTGTGAGATAGAGGGAGCATGATTTATCAGGTAAGCTGATTCGTCAATAGATCGATGATAATAAATTAGCTTACTAACATATCATAGAAAGATGTGGTGCTATGACTAAGAAACAAAAGAAAACAAGAAACAGAATACTTATTGTACTAGGAATATTTACGGTATTACTTATTCTTGAAAAGACGGGCTTGCTGGAAAATGTTCCGCTTATCGTGAGATTCCTCATATTCCTCGTTCCGTATGTGATGATCGGCTACGACGTAATTAAAAAGGCGGCAGTAAATATCAGTCATGGACAGGTTTTTGATGAGAACTTCCTTATGATGATCGCTACGTTCGGTGCTTTTGGTATCGGAGAGTATCCCGAAGCGGTTGCGGTAATGCTCTTTTACCAGATCGGAGAATTGTTCCAGAGCTATGCTGTAGGAAAGTCGCGTCAGTCCATTACTGAGATGATGAGCATTGCACCTGAGATTGCCAATATTGTCGGCGAGAACGGTGAAGTTAATGAAGTCGACCCTTCCGAAGTAAAGATCGGTGACACATTACTTGTAAGGGCAGGCGAGAAGATTCCTGTAGACGGAGTTGTTATCGAGGGTGAGTCCTTTATTGATACGGCTGCTCTTACAGGCGAATCTGTTCCGAGACGAGTTGTAAAAGATTCTGATGTTATTAGCGGATGCGTAAACGGCGAAGGAATCCTCAAGATCAGAGCCGTTAAGGCATATGAAGATTCAACCGTTTCAAGGATTTTGGAGCTTGTTGAGAATGCGAGCGATAAGAAGTCCCGTATGGAGAACTTCATTACGAGATTTGCAAGATATTACACTCCCGTAGTTACGGTAGGAGCACTCCTTCTTGCAATCATACCGCCGATTCTCGGACAACTGGCTTTATCTGACAGTATAAAAAGAGCTTGTATCTTTCTTATTGTTTCTTGTCCATGTGCGCTTGTAATATCAGTTCCGCTTGGATTCTTTGGCGGAATCGGAGCTTCTTCCAAGATCGGTGTTTTGGTTAAGGGAAGCAATTTCCTTGAAGCTGCGTCAGGTATAAAGACGGTCGTTTTTGATAAAACGGGTACACTTACCAAGGGCGAATTCAAAGTTACAGATGTTGTATCTTCGAACGGCGCTAAGATTTCGAGAGATGAACTTCTTGAGATGGCGGCTACAGGTGAAGCTTTCTCAAATCATCCGATCGCAAGGTCTGTACTTACAGCTTATCTTAATGAGTCTGGCAAAAAGGACATAGACAGAAGCAGCATAAGCGAAGCTGATACTAAGGAAATCTCAGGAAGAGGAATAGAGACTCTTTATAAAGGTAAAAAGCTTCTTCTCGGCAATTCAAAGCTTATGAATGAAAATGCCATAAGTTCTTTTGCGGAAGCGGACTCTGTATCGGGTACAATTGTCTATGTAGGATACGACGGAGAATACAAGGGATATGTTGTTATCTCTGATGTTATAAAGGACACAGCCAAAGCTGCAATCGTAGGCATCAAGAAGGTTGGCGTTGCAAAGACGGTCATGCTTACGGGTGACAGGAAAGATGTTGCCGAAGATGTCGGAAGAAAGCTTGGTATAGATGAGGTTATTTCACAGCTTCTGCCCGCAGATAAGGTTGAACGGGTTGAAAAAATGCTTTCATCAGAGGATAATGATAGTAAGCTTGCGTTTGTTGGCGATGGAATTAACGACGCTCCGGTTCTTATGAGAGCGGATGTCGGAATAGCTATGGGTTCACTTGGAAGTGATGCGGCCATTGAGGCTGCGGATATTGTTATCATGGATGATGATATCAACAAGATACCTTCGGTTATTGCTATTGCCCGCAAGACTATCAGGATCGTGAAAGAAAATATTGTATTTGCGCTTTCCGTAAAGGTCATCATTTTGATCTTGGGAGCACTGGGACTTACAACGATGTGGCTTGCGGTGTTCGGAGATGTCGGAGTGGCCGTAATAGCTATTTTGAATTCCATGAGAGCGCTTAAGACAGAGAAGATATAATATTTTTTTCATAAAAAAGATCCGGGCTCTGACGGAGGAAACAGAATAATGGCAAAAGCAGGACTTGACATAGGAGAGCTTCTTTTAAAGATTGCTACCGGCGAAACCGGCGAGATCAGCAAGGTTGATTATGTTGCACAAAAACCGAAATTCAGCACCATCAGTGTAAATGATGAACAAAAGCTAAAAAGATGTTCGCCTGAATCGCAGGGTGTCAGTTCTGCTTTTTTTACGTCTTTATTAAGGGAACTTGCCGAGAACAAAGAATGTAAGATGCACAAATTCATGGCTCTAAGAAACGGAAATGTTATCTGTGAGTGTGGATTTGAGCCGTATTCCATTGATTATTGGCATGTTTCTTATTCTATGTGTAAGAGTATTGTCGCTATGGCAATAGGCATACTCATAAACGATGGGAAACTCACTATTGTAGATAAGATCGATGATATCTTCAGTGAGCAGATAGGTCTTCTTAAATTCCACAGAAAGACAATAACGGTAAAAAATCTTCTTGATATGACAAGCGGCTCTGAATTCAACGAAGCAGGTGCCATAAGCGGAAATGACTGGGTATCTGCGTTTCTCGAAGCGGGAACCAAATTTGAACCGGGCTCGCAGTTTGAATATAACAGCATGAATACTTATATGCTGTCGGCTATCGTGACACAGATAACGGGCAAGTCTTTATTTGAATTTTGCAAAGAACGTATCTTTGATCCGATGGGAATAAAAAGAGTGTTCTGGGAGAGTTGCCCAAAGAAGATAACCAAAGGTGGCTGGGGGCTCTTTATCCGTACTGAGGATATGGCAAAGCTCGGACAGCTTTATCTTAATAAGGGAAAGTGGAACGGTGTTCAGGTTGTACCTGAGAAATGGGTGGAAGAATCTATCACTCCGCAGATTCTTACGGGACGTGAAGACAGCACGCACTATGGCTATCAGTTATGGATAAATGGAGACAGACAGGACTCTTATGCGTTTAACGGAATGCTGGGTCAGAATGTTTTTATCTATCCCGATATTAATATGGTTGTTGTTACGAATGCCGGAAACAGCGATATTTTCCAGACGTCATTGATGGCAGTTAAGATTCGTGAGGCTATTAAGAATCTTGAAATAGGAAATAAGCCTTTGGATGAGAATTTCTCGGCGTATTCAGAGCTTAAGGCATTATGTAAATCGATAAGCGGAGAAACGGTGAGTTACCCTGCGATTGTCAGCGGAGGCTGGAAAAACAGGGCGATTAAAGAATCTGTCGGAAGTACAAGAGGAAGGACGGCTTCTTATAAGAGTAGGAGAGGTGACTTTAAGAAATCCCTTAATTATTTCAATATGAGAAATGAAAGTCTTCTTGCTGCAAAATGGCTTCGCAAGATCGACGGAAAGATTTATGATATTGAAAATAATAATATAGGTGTATTTCCTATTATGATGCAGGTTGTGCACAATAACTTTACCGACGGCATCAAGAAAATCGGATTCAGGATTGATGATAACGGATTCTTTTTCATAGATATCTATGAAGGGGATGCTCTCTATGCGCTTAAATGCGGCTTTGGAGGGAAAAGATATGTCACAAATATCAATATGCACGGCGAGATGTATCAGGTAAGCCTCGAGTCGTATTGTAAGACCGACGAATATAACAGATTTGTACTTAGAAATGAGATCGTGTTCCTTGAGGAAGCCTGCAGCAGAACGATAAATATCTATTTTGATGATGATGCTTCCGACAGAGAAGACAGGAAGGGAACGTTTATTTATCCGTCGGTTCCAAGCGGTATTGAGGTTAGATTCTTTGAAACACCGGGCGGGGAAATGCTGATAGATGCAATGAAGAATGTTTCTCCCGAAGGACTTGGAGGACTTCAGGGTATTATCTTTGGAAAGATCATAAAAGGCGGTGTCAAAGGTCTTTTTGAGGATGCGATAAAGAATATGCTCGAACCGAAAGTTCGTGGAGTATTGTCGCAGTGGTAATTATGATAGAATGTCTAAGGAAACACTGATTGATTTTAATATTATTTAAAGTGTTTTTTTGGAAAATAATGTAATTTCAGATGAGAGAGGTGGCAAAATGGCTAATAAATTATATGAAAAACTTACAGGCTGCGTTGATGCGGTTAGAAGTAAGACTGATTTCGTTCCGGATGTGGCATTGGTTCTTGGTTCGGGACTTGGAAATTATGCGGAGAATATCAAGGTCTGTGCTGAGATTGAATATAAGGATATACCGGGATTTCCTGTTTCTACAGTTCCCGGACATGCAGGTAAATTCATATTCGGATATGTGGGCGATACTAAAGTCGTATGCATGAAGGGAAGAGTTCATTTCTACGAAGGATATGATATCAGCGATGTTGTTCTTCCTGTAAGACTTATGGGAATGCTTGGCGCTAAGATTCTCTTTTTGACAAATGCGTCCGGAGGACTTGGAAAGGGCTTTGCGGCAGGTGACCTTATGCTTATAACGGATCACATTTCATGCTTTGCGCCCAATCCGCTTATCGGTGCGAATATCGATGAACTCGGACCCAGATTTCCCGATATGAGTGAGGTCTACAAAAAAGATCTTCAGGATATTATTAAGGAAACTGCGAAGGAAAACGGTATCGAGCTTAAAGAGGGCGTATATTGTCAGCTTACCGGACCTTCGTTTGAGTCACCCGCTGAGATTCAGATGCTTGCAAAGCTCGGTGTTTCTGCAGTCGGAATGAGTACGGTAAACGAAGCAATCGCTGCAAATCACATGGGACTTAAAATCTGCGGAGTTTCATGTATCTGTAATCTTGCTTCGGGACTTTCGGAGAATCCTTTGTCTCACGAGGAAGTGCAGGAAGCTGCGGATAAAGCGGCTCCGTTATTTACAAAGCTTGTGACGGAATCAATCAAAAAATTCAGCAAAGGATGATGGCAGTATATGGATAATTCGGGACTTGTATATGTTTTGGGAGTTCTTTTTGCGTTCGTGATCATTGCTTACGTTCTGGGCGTGAGGGATGCTGCGCTTGCAAAGAAAAATCTTATTTATAAACTTAAGAAAAACTGGGGCGATTCGCCAAAGAGAAAATATAAGGAAGATGATTTTGATCATATTACCGGTTTCTACGATAACCATAGAGAGGGATTTCAGGTGGATGACACGACCTGGAACGACCTTAACATGGACGGCGTATTTACGAGAATGAACTATTGCCTCAGTGCTTCGGGTGAAGAGTATCTTTATCATATGCTCAGAACACCCAAGCAGACTGACGATTTTGAGAACGAGGAGAAAAAAATAAAGTTCTTTTCCGAAAATGACGAGGCAAGGCTTAAGTATCAGCAGATCTTTGCCACGATCGGAAGAAGCAACAGATATTCAATCTATGATTATCTCAAAGTTCTCAGTGATATAGGTGATTTTAGCAATACAAAGCACTATCTGATGCTTACTCTTATTGTTTTGACGATTGTTATTACATGCATTAAGTTTGAGCTTGGAGCATTTCTTTTTCTTGTTGCCGTAGTTGCAAATGTGATCATGTATTTTAATATCAAAGGTAAGATTGATCCGTATCTTTCGACATATTCTTATATTCTCAAGGCTCTTTCGTCTGCGAAACTTTTTAAAGGAGCAAGTTATCCTGAGCTTAGTGATGATATTGAGCTTTTGAATAAGTCTTATGACAGCCTTAAAGGATTTGTCAGCGGTTCAAGTGTTCTTATGAAGCCGTCGGGTGGCGGTGGTCCTGCTGATATTATCATGGATTATGTTCGTATGATCACGCATATCGATCTTATCAAGTTTAACAAGATGTATCGTCAGCTCATGGAAAAGAAAGACGATCTTGATGTGATAATCACCGTGATCGGAAGACTGGATGCATATATTTCGATTGCTTGTTACAGAGAGTCTGTAAAGGGGCAGTATTGTATTCCTGTTTTTGAAAATGGCGAGATGAACTTTGAAAATGTGATACATCCTCTTATTGAGAACGCGGTTTCTAACAGTATCGATACTAAGAAAGGAGTTCTTTTGACCGGATCGAATGCTTCGGGTAAATCGACATTCCTTAAGACCATAGGTATCAATGTTTTACTTGCGCAGTCTGTGCATACCGTTCTTGCAAAGAGTTTCAAGGCACCTCTTCTTAGAATTTATTCTTCAATGGCGCTTAAGGATGATATCTATGAGGGCGACAGTTATTATATTGTTGAGATCAAGTCCATGAAGAGAATAATTGATGCGGCAAAGGAAGAGGGAAATCCTGTTCTTTGCTTTGTTGATGAGGTCCTTCGCGGAACAAATACGGTTGAGAGAATCGCTGCGTCGACAGAGATACTTAAGTTCCTTACAGATTCCGGAGTTAATTGTTTTGCCGCTACGCATGACATCGAGCTCACTCAGCTTCTTAAGGATAAGTACGACCTTTATCACTTTGAGGGAAATGTCTCCGACAACGATGTACATTTTGATTATATGCTTAAAAAAGGTCCTGCGACGAACAGGAATGCGATCAAGCTTTTGAGCGTTCTTGGATATGACAGCAGTCTTGTAGACAACGCGCAGAATCTTGCGGAGAAATTTTTAAATACGGGAGTTTGGGAATAAATATGAAAGTTGAAATATATTCAGACGGCGCTGCAAGAGGAAATCCGGATGGACCGGGTGGATACGGCACTGTGCTTAGATATGTTGATTCAAAGGGCGAGGTTCATGAAAAAGAACTGAGCGCCGGCTATGATAAGACAACCAATAATCGAATGGAGCTTATGGGCGCGATAGTCGGTCTAGAGTGCCTTAACAGACCGTGCGAAGTCGAGATGTTTTCCGATTCGCAATATGTTATCAAGGCATTTAACGACAAGTGGATAGACGGATGGATAAAAAGAGGCTGGAAGACAGCGGGAAAGCAACCTGTAAAAAACGTAGAGCTCTGGAAAAGACTTCTTGAGGCAACAAAGGGACATGCGATAAAGTGGAACTGGGTCAAGGGCCATGCGGGACATCCTGAGAATGAGAGGTGCGACGAGCTTGCGACAACTGCTGCCGATGACGATCCGTCCACACTACTTCACGATGACGGCGGTGACCTTCGATGATATATTATATTGCCGATTGCCATTTTTTTCATAACGCACTCAATGATAAGATGGATAAGCGCGGCTTTTCAAGTTGCGAAGAGATGAATGAGTACATGATAAAAAAGTGGAATGACAAGGTTACGCGCGCCGATACCGTTGTTATTCTTGGGGATTTATCTTTTGGCACGGTTGAAGAGACCAATGAACTTATTCACAGGCTGAAAGGAAAGCTCTGCCTTATAACAGGAAATCATGATAAATATGTCAAATCTATAAATTTTGATAAGGACAGATTTGAGTGGATCGACAATTACAGAGTGATCACGGATTCCCAGAAGAAGGTTGTCTGTTGCCATTATCCGATGCCTTTCTATGATGGGCAGTACAGGCTGAAACACAGCGGAGAACCTAAGACATATATGTTATACGGGCATGTGCATGAAACAAGAGATGAAGTCCTCATGAAGAAGATAATTGAGATGATAGGATCGACGCCTTATGTGCCGATTGCTGCGGAGCATGAGAAGACCATTCCATGTAATATGATAAACTGTTTCTGCATGAGATCCGATTATGAACCGCTGACGTTGTCAGAGTGGATCAAATTGTCGGATAGTCTTGGCGGAATTTAAAGAAAAAGAAAAGGCATATCACCTTAGAACTTACTAAAGTGATATGCCTATATTTTTGCGTGTAACGCTTTATTATTTGCCGAATACTGCTTCGTAATCTTTTACGAATTTCTCAATTCCCTGATCTGTAAGAGGGTGGTGTGTCATCTGCTCGATTACCTTGTAAGGTACTGTAGCAATGTCTGCTCCTGCAAGTGCGCAGTCGGTAACGTGCATAGGATGACGTACGCTTGCTGCAATAATTTCTGTCTCAATTCCGTGGATGTTAAAAATCTCGGCAACTTCAGAGATAAGATCTGTTCCGCGAACGCTGATGTCGTCAAGTCTTCCAAGGAAAGGACTTACGAATGCAGCGCCTGCTCTTGCTGCAAGAAGAGCCTGGTTAGCTGTAAAGATAAGAGTTACATTAACTTTGATGCCTTCAGCTGCGAGTGTATGGCAAGCCTTAAGACCTTCGACAGTCATAGGGATTTTAACTACCATATTTTTATGTATTTTAGCGATCTCGCGGCCTTCCTTGATCATTCCTTCAGCATCTGTTGTTGTAGCTTTTACTTCGCCGCTGATAGGGCCGTCAACGATTGATGCGATCTCAGCAACTACCTGTGTGAAATCACGACCTTCTTTTGCGATAAGAGAAGGGTTTGTTGTAACTCCGCAAATTACTCCCATGTCGTTAGCTTTTCTGATTTCATCGACATTGGCTGTGTCTAAAAAGAATTTCATTTTTGCTATACTCCTTATTTCTGTTAAATAAACGTTACCACTAGACTATAGCACTATCTTGTTTTTTTTCAATATGAATTTCTTGTATATTTTACTTTGACTTTTTTGTACTATTTGATTGCCTTTAGCGATTGAAAGTGTTAAAGTGAAGAAAGATTATTTACTTTAAGGAGAGAAGGTATGATTATTAAAGTGTTAATGTTACTTGTGTTCTTTTCTGTAATGATCTACATCGGTCTGATGTGCAGGAAGAACTCGACTGACGTAAGCGGTTTTGTACTTGGTGGAAGAGCAGTAGGCCCATGGGTTACAGCCTTTGCTTATGGAACATCCTATTTTTCCGCGGTTATTTTTGTGGGGTATGCGGGACAGTTCGGATGGAAATACGGTATAGCCGCAACATGGGTTGGAATCGGCAATGCACTCATAGGTTCACTTCTTGCATGGGCAATCCTCGGAAGAAGGACAAGGATCATGAGCCAGCATCTTGATTCAGCCACGATGCCGCAGTTCTTTGCTGCAAGATTCGGAGGAAGATCTCTTAAGATAGCAGCCTCCGTTATCACATTTATTTTCCTTATTCCTTATACAGCTTCATTGTATAACGGACTCTCAAGACTTTTTGGTATGGCTTTTAACATCGATTATTCAATCTGCGTTATTGTTATGGCCGTACTTACAGGTATTTACGTAATCGCGGGAGGTTACATGGCAACTGCGATAAACGATTTTATTCAGGGAATAATCATGCTTATCGGTATCTGCGCGGTTGTTTTTTCTGTTCTTAATTCGCAGGGCGGTTTCCTTGCAGCTCTTGATGGACTTGCAAGAATCTCAGATGAGAGCGTATCGACAACACCGGGCGTGTTCGCTTCATTCTTTGGACCGGATCCGCTTAATCTTCTCGGAGTTGTTATCCTTACATCGCTCGGAACATGGGGACTTCCTCAGATGGTTCAGAAGTTTTATGCGATAAAGAGTGAGAAATCGATTTCAAAAGGTACCATTGTTTCTACATTTTTTGCATTTATTGTTGCCGGCGGATGTTACTTCCTCGGCGGTTTCGGAAGACTCTTTTCCGATAAGATAGATATTGCGGCGGATGGCTTTGACAGTATCGTTCCTACGATGCTTTCGGGACTTCCGGATTTCCTTATTGCTGTGGTTGTTGTTCTTGTTCTTTCAGCTTCAATGTCTACACTTTCATCACTTGTTCTTACAAGTAGTTCGACTCTTACGCTTGACCTCTTAAAGGGTCATGTTATCAAGAATATGGATGAAAAGAAGCAGCTCCTTATCATGAGAATTCTTATCGTTGTATTTGTCGGCATCTCTGTTGTTATTGCGATTGTTCAGTACAAGCAGAATGTGACATTTATCGCGCAGCTCATGGGTGTTTCGTGGGGAGCGCTTGCGGGAGCATTTCTTGCGCCTTTCTTTTACGGATTGTATTTTAAGTTCATTACAAAAGCTGCTGTATGGGTGAATTTCATATTTTCTACAGTAGTTATGCTTGCAAATATGCTCATAAGACCCAAGTTCCCTCAGCTTCTTCAGTCACCTATAAATGCAGGTGCGTTCTGCATGATCGCGGGACTTATCATTGTGCCTGTAATATCTCTTTTCACAAAGAAGCCTCCGAAGGAACTTGTGGACAGCGCGTTTGCATGCTATAACAAGGAAGTACTTGTTCATCAGAGCACATCACTTTCTGATGATTCAGAGTAAATTTTTTGATTAAAGAGGTTGTTTATGGCAGAACATGTTTTGAAGAATGATCATATGGCGATCAAGGTATCGGAGCACGGAGCTGAGCTTAAGTCGCTTATAGGAGCTAAAACAGGAAAAGAATATATGTGGCAGGCAGATGCCAAGTACTGGGGAAGGACTGCGCCTGTTCTTTTTCCTATTGTAGGTTCGGTTTGGAACGGTGAGTATAAGTATGAAGGCGTTTCTTATAAGCTTTCACAACACGGATTTGCAAGGGATAATGATTTTTCTCTTGTAAAAAAAGCTGATGATGAGCTTGTGTTTGAACTTGTTCAAAATGAAGAGACGCTAAAAAAATATCCTTTTAATTTTTCTTTGAAGATTGGCTATAAGCTTGTTGGAAGCAAAGTGGTTGTTTCTTATACGGTCACAAATACGAATGATAAAGAGATGTATTTTTCAATCGGTGCGCATCCTGCGTTTAACTGCGATCTTAATAAGGATAAGCTCCTGTTTGAAAAAGACGGCGCTGCGGTTTCCGGCGCGCTTAAGTCAAATGTGATTGATATGTCTTGCGGATGTCTTTCCGATAAGCAGATTGATGTAGAGACTGCGGAAGGAATAGTAAACTTAAGTCCCGAGCTCTTTGACGGGGATGCGCTTATATTCGAAGACAGACAGGCCGATGCGGTTACACTTGTAAGTGAGGCGGATGGAGATAAGCTTCGCGTTACTTGTGATGTTCCGCTGTTTGGAGTATGGTCACCTGTTAAAAAGAATGCGCCTTTTGTCTGCATCGAGCCTTGGAACGGAAGATGTGACAGAGCCGGCTTTGACGGAAGTCTTGAAGACAGAGAGTACGGCAACAAATTAGCGGCGGGAGAGAGCTTTGATACTTCATTTGAGATTGAGATTCTGTAATGAAGTTACTTGGCGGATCGTTTTATGATAATTGATTTTCACACGCATACATTTCCTGATTCAATCGCTGCAAGGGCGGTTGACAGCCTCAGCAAAGAGGCTCATATCGTTCCGTATACTGACGGCACGGTGTCAGGACTTTTGAATTCAATGGATAAGGGCGGCATTGATATGTCCGTCCTTTTGCCTGTTGCAACGGCTTCTTCTCAGGTAGAGAGCATCAATGATAAGGCTCTTAGAAATAATGAGAAGTACGGGGACAGGTTATGTTCTTTTGGATGTATTCATCCTGAATATTCACGTTTCAAAGAGGAGCTTAGAAGGCTCAAAAATAACGGCATCAAGGGAATCAAGATTCATCCTGTTTATCAGAACGAGGATATTGATTCAAAGACTTTTCTTGATATCATCTATGCGGCTTGCGAGAATGACCTTATCGTCATTACACACGCCGGGCTTGATATCGGCTTTCCGGGTGTTGTCAGATGTTCGCCGAAGATGTGCAGAAATGTAATTAACGCAATCGGTGAGTTTAAGTTTGTACTGGCACACATGGGCGGCTGGAGAAACTGGGATGAAGTTCCGTTATATCTTGAGGATACAGAGGCTTTCCTTGATACGTCCTTTTCCTCGGGGAGGATACAGGCTCTTTCTGATGGATATTGGGATGATAAGGACAAGGGAATGCTTGATGCAGATGGATTTATGAAGCTTGTAAAGGCTTTTGGTAGTGACAGACTTTTGTTTGCAAGCGATTCACCTTGGTCAGATCAGAAAGAGGCGGCTGAGTTCATCAAGGGATTACCGATTGATGAGAATGATGCTACCAAGATTCTTGGCGGAAACGCATGTAAGCTACTCGGGAGGTGAAATATGATAATAAGAGATGCACAGAATAAAGATATTCCGCAGCTTCTTAAGTTGCTTTCTGAGGTGCTTGAGATTCATGCAAAGATAAAGCCGGATTACTTTGTATCCGGTTATACGAAGTATAGTGAAGCTGAGCTTGAGGCTATTCTTAAGGCTGAGGATGTGAAAGTATATGTTGCGGATGATGGCGGGAAAGTCCTTGGTTATGCGTTTTGTATGCTGCAAGAGACTTTACGCAAGCCTTTTGTTGTTTCTTTTAAATATATGTATATTGATGATATCTGCGTTGATTCTGCGTGCAGAGGAAAGGGAATCGGCAAGAAGCTTTTTGCGCATGTTTGCGAAGAAGCAAAGGCGCTCGGCTGCAGAGATATTACGTTGAATGTTTGGGAAGGTAATGACAGTGCCAGAGCTTTCTATGAGAGCCTTGGAATGAAGGTTCAGAAGACAACTATGGAAATTACACTTTGATGGAGATGAGAAACTCATAAAGATATTACTTGCAACATGGAGGAGACATAAAAATGAGCTTTGAAGTATCATTGATGGAATGGCTTCAGGCCAATATTTCCGGAGCGATTATTGCGTTTATTTCGCAGTTTTCTGCTTTTGGAGAAGAGCTTGCGCTTGTGGCTGTCATGGGCTTTGTTTATTGGTGCCATGATAAAGAATTTGGGCGGAAATTGGGACTACTTGTATGTTCTTCGTTAATCTTATTTCCGATGATAAAAAACGTAGTTTTCAGGCTGCGTCCTTATATGGAGCATAGCAGTATAAAGTGCTTGCGTCCTGTAGAACCCGATGCGGATCTGATGAATGTGGATGCACAGGGCTATTCGTTCCCAAGCGGTCATTCGACTAACGTCGCAACGCTTTATCCCGGAATTACTGTTTTCAGTAAGGGTAAAAAGAAGATTAAATGGGTAATCTCAATTGCTTTGATGATTCTTGTGGGATTTTCTCGAGTTGTAGTCGGATGTCATTATCCCACAGACGTGCTCTGCGGATGGACACTCGGAATTTTTATGGTCTTTATCATTTCTTTTTTGGATAAAAAGATAAAGAACCAAAATGTTATATTTGCGATAGCTGCAGCTATTGGAACTATCGGAATCTTTTATTGCAAGACAAGCGATTTTTTCAGCGCATACGGTATACTTATAGGTTTGTGGCTCTCAATACCTTTCGAGAAGAAGTTTGTAAATTTTGAATCTACAAGAAATCCTATTTCAAGCATTATAAGACTTGTAGGTGGTGCGGTAGTATTTTTTGCACTTGATGAGATTTTAAAAATTCCTTTTGGCAAGGAGTTCCTAAATTCGGGAACTATGGTTGCCCATCTTGTAAGAAGCGGAAGATATATGATCGCAATTTTTGTTTCGCTTGCAGTATATCCTATGTTATTTAAGCTTAGGATTTTCTCGCTTGAGGTGCCTGAACGTGGCGAAGAAGTCGGCGACGGAATTTACTGATTTGGATTTGATTTAAAGTTATATGGGGAAATTGTAACAATAAGGAAAGGGTAATAAAGAAGCTTGTTATGTAGTACAAAAATAAAATAAAAAGGAGACTTGAAATGGAAAGTACTAACAAGAAACGATTTATAACCTTTATTGCCGTCGCGTACGGTGCTGCAGCTCTAATGTGGATTTTTATGTATGTCGGTTTAAAGGCCGGAAAAGATCTTACAATATTTGCATCTACGCAGATGTATTTTCCTGCGTGTGGTGTAATGTTGGGATTTCTTCTGTTTGGAGATAAGAATACGAAGATTCCAAAAGCAGGATTTATTGTGGCGCTTATTTCTGCATTGGTAATGATGGCTTTGAGCATAGTTTCTGTATTTGCACCACAGGACGATGCATGGAGTGTTTCAAAGTTCTTTGTATATGGTCAGTATGTAACAATGGTTGGAAGTGTTATCTGTTATGTACTCTTTTGGATATGTGGTAAAGAAAAAAGAAAAAATGTCGGACTTGACAGACCTGCAATTAAGATGAGCATATTTATGGTTGCTTTGTTTATTTTTTTGTTTGTGGCAAGGTCATTTTCTTTAGTTGCTATAGCACAAATTTTAACTAATGATGGAGTAAATTATATTAGTGAATTTGCAAAAAAATTATTTACGCCTGAGAATGGATATTCAGCTGTTGTAATGCTCTTTTATATCTTTACTTTCTTGTTGATGTATTGGGGGGAAGAGTATGGATGGAGATATTATCTTCAACCGATTTTGCAGAATAAATTTGGCTTACGACGTGGCGTTTTGATTCTAGGTGTTGCTTGGGGAATTTGGCACCTCGGTTTAGACTTTATGTTTTATACGTCGGTAGAAGCAGGACCTATTTACATGATTCTGCAAATTATTACATGCATTTCTTTGGGAATCTTTTTTGGATATGCATATATGAAGACTCGTAATATATGGGCATTATCATTGATACATTTAATAAATGACAATTATCTTGTGTTGTTGGCAGGAGGAGATACAAGTGTATTACAGAATCAACAAATTACACTCTTGCAGCTTCCGGTTAATCTAATTGCTTCACTTATCTTTGCAGCTTTCATTTTTGCTCCGATTTACAACGGTAAAAAAGAAGAGCAAAAATTCGAACAGGAAGCAGCATAAGAAATAAAAGAATTATTTTATGCGTCTAATCTAAAGTCCGACTTTAGATTAGACGCAATTTTATTGACTTGTTTCAGGGTTATGGCTAATCTAAAGTTAGATTTTTGTTAGATTAGGAGTTTTATATGATATATATGGGAGATGCCGACTGGTGGGATAACAGATTTGATGCACGTGGTGCAAAGCTAATGATGCATGATTCTAAGTTGGAAGAAGATATGAAGTACTTTCCTGTAAAAGGGAATGTTCTGGATGCTGCTTGCGGAGATGGGAGAAATTCAATCTTTTTAAGTAAGCAGGGATATGTCGTTGATGCGATTGATTTTAGTAAAGTTGCTTTGGATAGACTTAATAATTTTGCAAATATAGAAGGACAAAGAATTAGAACAACACAGGTAGACCTTTCTGATAACGCGGTATTTGATAGGTTGGATGAATATGATCTGATCATCATAAATCATTTCAGGCTCGATAAGAGCTTATTTCCTAAGCTGTCAAAGCATCTTAAAGATAATGGCGTTCTTTGGGTTAATGGCTTTCGCGAAATCCCCGGAAATAATCCGAATATTACGGTCAGAGATTTGATTGCTGATGATGATTTTTCAGAGCTTGAAAAATGCAATTTGGAAAGTAAAGATACTTATGACAATGGTGAACATAAACTTGTCAGATATATTTGGATAAAAAGATAAAATAAAAGCTGTGAACCAATGAAATTCATCGGTTCACAGCTTTATTTTTTACATCAGATCTGTGCAAGATCTTCCTGAGTAAGCATCTTGAGAGATTTGTTTGCGGCAAGTCTTGCTTCGGCGTTCTTTGTATCTGAAACTCTGAAGATCATGTAAGCGTGATCTTTGTTTGAGCCGCCGGAAAAAGCGTACATGTACTCGATATTGACTTTTGCTTCATCGAAAACGGTGAGCAGGTTATCGAGTCCGCCCATCTCATCCGGAATCTCGATGGCAAGAACCGGAGTGAGGCTTGCTACAAAATTATTTTCTTTAAGAGTGTTAACAGCTGCGAGAGCATCGTCAACTACAAGTCTTGCAATACCGAAGTCTTTGGTTTCGGCAAGAGAAGTAGCGCGCATGTCAATCTTGTTCGCTGCAAGTACACTTGTCATTTTCTTCAAGGTACCGGGTTTATTCTCAAGAAATACTGAAATCTGCATTACGCTCATAGCTGTATCCCCCTTTGCATCTTATATTTTCATTATATGATTAGATTTTTCTCTTGTCGATTACACGAACGGCTTTTCCTTCGCTTCTTGCGATAGACTTGGGAGCAAGGAGAGAAACCTTAGCCTTGATTCCAAGCATGGACTTAAGGCCTTCAACAAGTTTTTTCTGTCGTTCTTCAACTTCACCGACGTTATCCGTGAACATCTCGGGAGTCATTTCAACCTGAACATCGAGAGTATCTGTGTTGTTTACTCTGTCTACGACAATCTGGTAGTTTGCTGCATAGCCGTTGTTCATAAGAACAGTCTCAATCTGGCTCGGGAATACATTTACGCCGCGAATGATAAGCATGTCATCTGAACGTCCCATAGGCTTAGCCATGCGGACATGAGTTCTTCCACAAGAGCATTTTTCTCTTGTGAGCTTGCAGATGTCTCTTGTACGATAGCGGATCATCGGGAAAGCTTCTTTATCTACGGCTGTAAACACGAGCTCACCCTGTGAACCTTCAGGAAGAACTTCTTCTGTGTCGGGATCGATGATCTCGGCGATGAAGTGATCCTCGTTGATGTGCATTCCGTCCTGAGCAGAACATTCAAATGCTACACCGGGGCCTGAGAGCTCTGTAAGTCCGTAGATATCATATGCTTTGATTCCGAGAGTCTTCTCGATATCTGCACGCATTTCTTCACTCCAGGCCTCTGCTCCGAAGATACCGGCTTTAAGCGGAATGTCATCGGGGCCGTAGCCCATCTCTTTGAAACGCTCACCGAGGTAAGCGGCATAGCTGGGAGTACAGCAGAGGATAGTAGCACCAAGATCGTTGATGAACATGATCTGTCTGTCTGTATTTCCTGAGCTGATAGGAACAGTAAGAGATCCTACTTTGTGTGAACCGCCGTGAATTCCGGCTCCGCCTGTGAAGAGACCGTAGCCGTATGCAACATGAACGACGTCTTCATTTGTTCCGCCGGCAGCCATGATGGCACGTGCGCAGCAGTCTTCCCAGAGGTCGATGTCATGCTGTGTATAGTAGGCAACGACTCTTTTTCCTGTTGTTCCGGATGTGGAGTGGATACGAACACATTCCTTTAACGGTTTTCCGAGAAGTCCGTAAGGATAAGCATCTCTTAAGTCTTTTTTTGATAAAAAAGGAAGTTTATGGAGGTCGTCAACCGACTTGATATCATCAGGTGTAACACCTTTTTCTTCCATTTTTTTGCGGTAGTAAGGAACATTGTCCCATACGTGTTTTACTTGCTTAACTAGTTTTTCTGATTGAATCTTGCGAATTTCCTCATAGGGCGCACACTCAATGTCCTTCTGATAATATCGCTCCATGTATAATTCCTCCGTGTGTTTGTAGATAGATGATAAAAAATGCTTATGATAGCAATATCACTTCATGTTTTTTCCAAGCTCAAACGCCTTCTTGTTCATTTCAAGGAACTTAGTGGGCACATTTGCTTCAAGTGACTTCATCCATGCTTCTTCGGGAAGATCGAAGTAGTGTGAGAGTCTTCCGAGAAGAACGATGTTAACGGCTTTTGCAGATCCTGCCTGCTCAGCGAGTGAGAGGCAATCAAGAGCATCAACTTTAGCACCTGTTTCTTTTAACTTTGAAACAAGATCTTCGGGATACTCGGCAGCACCTGTAATTACAGGCATAGGATCAATCTGCTGTGTATTCGTAACGATCTGTCCGTCTTTTTTAAGGAAAGGAAGCCATCTTGCAGCTTCGAGAATCTCGAAAGAAACGATGTAATCAGCTTCGCCCTTATCGATAACGGGGGAGTAAACCTTATCACCGTATCTTACGTAAGTAACAACGCTACCGCCTCTCTGAGACATTCCGTGTACTTCGGACACTTTTACATCATAGCCCTGTGAAAGGAGGAGGTGTCCCAATAATTTGCTGGCAAGAAGTGATCCCTGTCCGCCAACTCCGACAATCATAATATTCTTAGTTTCCATTATCATGCCTCACTTTCTGCTGTGCTTTCAAATGCACCAACAGGGCACATCTGTGAACATACATTGCAGCCTACACATAATGTGTTATCAATAGTTGCCTTGCCGTTCTTCATTGAGATGGCAGGACATCCGATCTTCATACATGATTTACAGCCTACGCACTTATCGGTATTAACCTTAAGAGGTGCGTTATGCTTTACATATTTAAGAAGTGCGCAAGGTCTTCTTGAGATGATTACAGAAGGAGCTTCTATGCTTAGCTCTTCCTTGAGGACTTCGTCGCACTGCTTTAAGTTATAAGGATCTACGACTCTTACGCGTTCAAAGCCCATAGCTTTGCAAAGTGCTTCTAGGTCGATCTTTCCAGCAGGGTCTCCCTTGATGTTGTAACCTGTTGTGGGATTCTGCTGGTGACCTGTCATTCCCGTGATTGAGTTATCAACGATAACGATAGTTGAGTTTGACTGGTTGTAAGCAACGTTTGCAAGTCCTGTCATACCTGAATGCATGAATGTTGAATCACCGATTACGGCAACAGTCTTTTTCTCACTCTCAGCGCCGCGAACTTTATTAAATCCGTGAACGGCACCGATTGAAGCACCCATGCAAAGTGTCATCTCGATTGCACCAAGGGGCGGAACCGCACCGAGTGTATAGCATCCGATATCACCAAGAACCGTGCAGTTATTCTTTTTAAGAGTGTAAAAGAGTCCTCTGTGAGGGCAACCTGCACACATAACGGGTGGTCTTGCGGGAATCTGCTCATCGATGGCAAAGCCTTCATTTACATCTTTTCCGAAAGCTTTTGCGAGAAGATTCTGAGAAAATTCATCAATAATAGGAAGAAGCTCTTTTCCTGTAACTTCGATTCCAAGAGCCTTAACGTGATTTTCGATGATGGGGTCAAGTTCTTCGACAACAAAGAGTTTATCAACCTTTGCCGCAAAGTTCTTTATAAGATCGCATGGAAGAGGATTGGTCATTCCAAGCTTGAGAACGCTTACGGAGTCACCGAATACTTCTTTTACATACTGATAAGAAGTTGAGCATGTGATGATACCGATCTCTGTGCCGCCCATTTCAACTCTGTTGATGGGATTCTCTTCGGCGAATTTGATAAGATCCTGAGTACGCTGCTCAACGATGGGGTGACGCTTTTTGGCATTGCCCGGCATCATAACGTACTTAGCGATATTTTTTTCATAAGGCTTATCGGGAACAACACGCTCGCCGGTCTCAACGATTGACTGAGAGTGAGCTACTCTTGTGCACATCTTAAGAAGCACGGGAGTGTCGAATTTCTCAGAAATTTCGTAAGCAAGCTTTGTGTATTCAAGAGCTTCCTTAGAATCTGAAGGCTCGAGCATGGGAACCTTAGCTGCGATAGCATGATGACGTGAATCCTGCTCGTTCTGTGAAGAGTGCATTCCTGCATCATCGGCAACAACTATAACAAGACCGGCGTTAACTCCGGTATAAGACATTGTATAAAGAGGGTCAGCAGCTACATTAAGTCCAACGTGTTTCTGAGCACAAAACGATCTGCGACCTGCGAGTGATGCACCAAAAGCGGATTCCATAGCAACCTTCTCATTTGGAGCCCATTCGCAATATATTTCATCATATTTGGCAGCTTCTTCGGTTACTTCCGTACTGGGAGTTCCGGGATAGCTGGAAATAAAGCAAACTCCGGCCTCATAAAGACCACGAGCAACAGCCTTGTTGCCCAGCATGAGCTGCCCATTGTTTTTTTGATCCATGGTAAAAAACCTCCTACAGAATTTTATATGGCAATTTAGCGCGATAAAGTTAATATATCATATTTGACCTTTAAATAGAATACGTTTATACTTTACTTTAGCACTTTAAAGCGGAGGATTTCTTATGCCAATTACGGATTTATTGGAACGAAACAGCAAATTGTATGGGGATGAAGTTGCTCTTGTTGAGATCAATCCGGAGATTAAAGAAGAGCAGAGGGTTACGTGGAGAGAATATGAGCTTATTCAGCCGACTTCCACAGCATATTACAGAAGACAGATCACATGGTCGGTTTTTGATGAGAAAGCAAACAGAGTTGCAAACATGCTCATCGAAAGGGGCATAAAAAAAGGCCAGAAGTGTGCGATTCTTCTTATGAATTGTCTTGAATGGCTTCCGATTTATTTTGGAATTCTTAAATCGGGAGCAATTGCGGTTCCTCTTAACTTTAGATTCGATGCGGAGGAAATTGATTATTGCCTTGGCTCATCGGATTCTGATGTTCTTTTCTACGGACCTGAGTTTATCGGACGCATCGAGGATATCGCGCAGAAGATAAAGAAAGAGACGCTTCTTTTCTTCGTCGGAGATCAGTGTCCTTCTTATGCAGAGGACTATTACAGACAGGTTTCCAACAGTTCTTCGGTTGCGCCGAGAGTTCTTATCGAGGATAAGGATGATGCGGCAATCTATTTTTCATCGGGAACAACCGGATTTCCCAAAGCTATTTTACATATTCATACTGCGCTTATGCAGTCAGCCAAGATGGAGGCTATTCATCACGAGACTACGCACGAGGACAATTTCCTTTGCATTCCTCCTTTGTATCATACGGGAGCTAAGATGCACTGGTTTGGATCTCTTTATACAGGTAGCAGAGCGGTTCTTTTGAAAGGAAATTCACCTGAATCGATCTTCAGAGCCGTTTCGGAAGAAAGATGTACCATCGTATGGCTTCTTGTTCCGTGGGCGCAGGATATTCTTGCAGCGCTTGATTCGGGCAAGATCAAGATAGAGGATTATCATCTCAAGCAGTGGAGGCTTATGCATATCGGTGCACAGCCAATTCCGCCGAGTCTTATTAAGAGATGGCTTAAATATTTCCCTCATCACAAGTACGATACAAACTACGGACTTTCTGAGTCAACGGGCCCCGGTTGCGTTCATCTCGGACTTGAGAATGTCGAGAAGGTCGGCGCTATCGGAATTCCCGGATATGGATGGAAGACCAAGATTGTTGATGAAGACGGAAAAGAAGTTAATAAGGGCGAGATCGGTGAACTTTGCGTAAAAGGTCCCGGTGTCATGGTCGAGTATTACAAAAATCCCGAAGCAACCGCCGAGATACTTAAAAACGGCTGGCTTTTCACAGGTGATATGGCTCGTCAGGACGAAGATGGATTCATATTCCTTGTAGATAGAAAAAAAGATGTTATAATTTCAGGTGGAGAAAATCTTTATCCGGTTCAGATAGAGAGTTTCTTAATGAAAAACGATAAGATACATGATGCCGCAGTTATCGGCCTTCAGGATGACAGACTTGGCGAGATTGCCGCTGCCATTATTCAGGTAAAAGAGGGAATGACTTTAACTGAGGATGATGTGGATCGTTTCTGTATGGATCTTCCAAGATACAAGAGGCCGAGAAAGATTATTTTTGCCAATGTACTTAGGAATCCTACGGGAAAAATTGACAAACCAAAGCTCCGTGAAATATACTGCGGAGAGCATCTTGTTGAACGTCAGAATCAATCATGATGCAAAAAAAGATGCCGATTTTTCGGCACTTACTTAATTAAGGCGTGAATTCGGAGTGTATTCGATGACGCAAGGCATAAAAAGGATATGTTATGGAAAAGTATGTAATTACCGGAATGAGTTGTGCTGCATGTCAGGTGCGTGTGGAGAAAGCAGTTAATTCACTTAAAGGAGTGTCGGAGTGTAATGTTAACCTTCTTACCAATTCAATGACGGTTGATGGAAATGTTCTTACTTCGGATATTATTAAAGCGGTCGAGGATGCCGGATATGGGGCAACTTTACTTGATGAAGAAGGACAGAATAACGAGGAGGAAGAAGCTCTTAAAGATAAAGAGACTCCGATTCTTAAAAAACGACTCCTTTATTCGATAGGATTTTTGCTCGTTCTTATATATTTCTCCATGGGACATAAGATTTTTGGGTTCCCGCTTCCTGCATTTTTGGACGGAAACTATATAGCAATCGGAATTATTCAGATGGTCTTATGCATTGTCATAATGATCATTAATAGAAATTTTTTTATAAGCGGATTTAGAGGGCTTATGCACAAGGCACCAAATATGGACAGTCTTGTGGCCCTCGGAAGTTCTGCTTCTTTTGTGTACAGTGCATTTGCGTTGGCTATAATGATGATCTCAAATGCCAACGGAACTCCCGAAAAAACCAATCTTTTCTATGATGAGCTGTATTTTGAATCGGCAGCTATGATACTTACTCTTATAACGGTTGGCAAGATGCTCGAAGCAAGAAGTAAGGGCAAGACCACAACTGCGATAAAGAGCCTTATGAAGCTTGCTTCAAAGACAGCAAATGTCATTGACGAGAACGGGGCAGAAAAAGAGGTTCCGATTGAGCAGGTAAAAGTCGACGATTTATTTGTTGTTAAAGCAGGTGAGAGAATTCCTGTTGACGGAGTTATCGTTGAAGGAAGCAGCGCAATAGATGAATCTTCACTTACAGGTGAAAGTATTCCTGTTGATAAGAGCGCCGGAGAAGATGTATTTGCGGCAACTATCAATTCTTCGGGTTATCTTAAATGTAAGGCTACAAGAGTCGGAAAAGATACAACTCTTTCACAGATTATTACAATGGTAAGTGATGCGGCCGCTACAAAGGCTCCTATTGCGAAGCTTGCAGATAAAGTATCCGGCGTTTTTGTTCCGATAGTTATGTGCATTTCTCTGGTTACCATTATGTCATGGCTTATTGTGGGCACAAGTTTTGGATATGCCCTTGCAAGAGGAATCGCCGTACTTGTAATAAGCTGCCCTTGTGCGCTTGGTCTTGCAACTCCTGTTGCAGTAATGGTCGGAAACGGTGTCGGAGCAAAGAACGGTATTCTTTTTAAGACTGCTGCAACGCTTGAAAATGCCGGTAAGTGCAATATTGTGATCCTTGATAAAACAGGAACTATCACGAAGGGTGAACCTGTTGTTACCGATGTATTTTTGGCTGAAGCGATCACAGACAGCGGATATTCGGCAGAAAAGAGTGCCGGCGAAGAACTTGAATTTGTAAGACTTGCGGGAATTCTTGAATCAAAGAGCGCGCATCCTCTTGCAAAAGCTGTTGCAACACATGCAACCAATATCTGTGCAAATATGGATGTTCCGGTAGATGATTTTAACGAGATTTCAGGAAACGGACTTGAAGGAACCATAGAAGGAGCTGTGATCAGATGCGGTAATCTTGATTTCATCTCCAAATATGCCAATATACCTGAGGAAGTTTCAAAGAGGGCTTACGGCTTATCAATAAGAGGTAAGACTCCATTGTTCTTTGCAAAGGACAATATCTTTATCGGTATCATTGCTGTTGCGGATACTATTAAAGATGATTCTGCTCAGGCAATCGAAGAACTTAAGAATATGGGCATCCGTGTTGTTATGATCACGGGTGACAATGAAAATACGGCAAGAGCAATCGCTGCAAAAGCCGGAGTTAATGAGGTTTATGCCGGAGTGCTTCCCGGAGGCAAAAAAGACATTGCAGATGAGCTCATGAAAGAGGGCAAGGTTGCGATGGTCGGCGACGGAATCAATGATGCTCCCGCGCTTACGGCCGCCGATGTAGGAATTGCGATCGGCGCTGGAACAGATATTGCTGTTGATGCGGCTGATATCGTACTTATGAGAAACAGTCTGCTCGATGTTTCGGGTGCTATAAGATTGTCAAAGGGTACTCTTACAAATATCCGCCAGAATCTTTTCTGGGCATTTATTTACAATGTAATTGGTATTCCGATTGCCGCAGGCTGCTTTATAAAGCTCTTTGGACTTACATTAAGTCCCATGTTCGGCGCTGCCGCAATGAGCTTATCAAGCTTCTTTGTTGTTACAAATGCTCTAGGACTTAATCTTTTTGATATCCGCGATGCGTCAAAGGATAAGAAAATGTACAACAAGAGTAAAAAACATAAAACTGATGATGAGGATGATGATCCTGATAATGAGATAATTGTTTCGTCACTTTCAAAAACGGAGGAAATCAATATGACAAAGACACTTAGTATTGAAGGTATGATGTGTGGTCACTGCGAGAATACTGTTAAGGCTGCTCTTGAAGCGGTTGAAGGTGTTACCGAAGCGGTTGTAAGCCACGAGAAAAACAACGCGGTTGTGACACTTAATCTTGAGGTTTCGGATGACATACTCAAGAAGGCAGTCGAAGAGAAGGACTATAAGGTTATTGATATAAAGTGATTGTATTGCAGAGGTTCTTGCGAAAATAATTCGTGAGAACCTCTTTTGTATTAGAAAAAAGAATCAAAATCAATTATAATAAAATCCGTTGAACAAATAATTGGAGGATGAGAAAAATGGGAAAAAATATTAAGATAAAATATTTTAACGATAAGCTTGAAAAACTTACATATATTGACGGAAAGTCAGACTGGATCGATCTTAGAAGCGCAGAAGATGTGGATCTTAAGGAAGGTGAGTTCCATCTTGTTCCTCTTGGAGTTGCGATGGAAATTCCTGAAGGATATGAAGCTCACATTGTTCCGAGAAGTTCTACATTTAAGAACTTCGGTGTTGTGCAGACCAATCACATGGGCGTTGTAGACCATTCTTATTGCGGAGACAACGATCAGTGGTTTATGCCTGTGATCGCAATGAGAGATACACATATCGGATTTAATGACAGAATCTGTCAGTTTAGGATCATGGAGAATCAGCCTGCGATTGTATTTGATGAATGTGAGCATCTTGAAGGTGCCGACAGAGGCGGATTTGGATCAACAGGCAAGAAATGATACAGCCGTTTGCGCAGACTATTGAAAAAAAGATATTGTATGCTACAATAATAAATCGTTTGGAAATGTAAATAAACTATAATAATCGAGGTTAAAAATGGCAAAGATTCGTACAAGATATGCACCGAGCCCAACAGGCCGTATGCACGTCGGAAATTTAAGAACAGCTCTTTATGCTTATCTTATTACAAAGCATGAGGGTGGCGATTATATTCTCAGAATAGAAGATACAGATCAGGAGCGTTTTGTTGAAGGCGCTACCGAGATTATCTATAAGACACTCAAAGACACAGGACTTATTCACGATGAAGGTCCCGATGTTGGAGGCGAGGTTGGCCCTTATGTTCAGAGTGAGAGACAGAAGGCCGGTATCTACATGACTTATGCAAAAGAGCTTGTAGAGAAGGGCGAGGCATATTATTGCTTCTGTGACCAGGAGAGACTTGCTTCACTTGTTCAGGTAGTTGAGGGAAAAGAAATCAGTGTTTATGATAAGCATTGTCTTTCTCTTTCAAAGGAAGAAGTTGAAAAGAACCTTGCTGAGGGAAAGCCTTTTGTTATCAGACAGAACAATCCCACAGAAGGAACAACAACATTCCACGACGAGCTTTACGGTGATGTAACCGTTGAGAATAAAGAACTTGATGACATGATTCTCATTAAGTCTGACGGATATCCGACTTACAATTTTGCAAACGTTGTTGATGACCATCTCATGGGAATCACACATGTTGTAAGAGGTAATGAGTATATTTCATCATCACCTAAGTACAACAGACTTTATGATGCATTTGGCTGGGAGATTCCCAAGTACATACATTGTCCTCTTATCACTGACGAGGAGCACAAGAAGCTTTCAAAGAGAAGCGGACATTCTTCATTCGAAGATCTTATTGAGCAGGGATTCCTGCCTGAGGCAGTTGTTAACTTTGTTGCTCTTCTTGGATGGTCTCCCGATGATAACAATGAGATCATGAGCCTTCAGGAGCTTATCGAGAAGTTTGATTACAAGCGCATCAATAAGTCACCTGCCGTATTTGATTACACTAAGCTTAAGTGGATGAACGGCGAGTATCTTAAGAAGATGGATGAGGATGAGTTCTTTAAGATGGCTAAGGGTTATATCGTAGATGCTCTTAAGGAAGAAGGCGACAGCGTACTTTCTGCTGACGATGCCAAGCTTAAGCAGATTGCAAATATGGTAAAGACTCGTATCGAGATCTGGCCCGATATTGCTGACATGGTTAAGTTCTTTGCAAAGCTTCCCGAGTATGATACAGCTATCTACACTCACAAGAAGATGAAGACCAACGAAGAGACATCTCTTAAGGTGTTAAAAGAGGTTCTTCCTATTCTTGAAGCTCACGATGATTACACAAATGATGCTCTTTATGCACTTCTTTCTGATTACATCAAGACCAATGAGTACAAGAACGGATTTGTTCTCTGGCCTGTAAGAATTGCTGTTTCAGGAAAAGAGATGACTCCTTGCGGAGCTACCGAACTTATGGAAGTCATCGGCAAAGAAGAGACAATAAGCAGAATTAAAAAAGGAATTGAATTACTTGAGAAATAATAACGTTTACCCATCTTTGGTTGACGTTAAAGTAAATGCCGCTCAAGAGGAAGCGATAACTCATAAAGACGGCCCTGCAATGGTACTTGCGGGGCCGGGGAGCGGCAAAACTTTTGTAATAGTTCAAAGACTTAAGTTTTTGATTGAAGAATATGAAGTTCCTCCTTCTTCGATTCTTGTTATAACGTTTACCAAAGCTGCTGCCATTGAGATGCAGCAAAGATTTTTAAAGGTCACGGATAGTTCATATCCTGAGGTTTCGTTCGGAACCTTCCATTCACTTTTTTACAACATACTAAGAGAAAACAGTAAAGCGGCCGGTTTCTACAACAAAATTGAGATAGCGGACGAGCTTTTTAAGTGCAAGCTGGTTAAAGATATTCTCATTAATGCGCTCAAAAGCAGCAGGGAGAATATGAATAAGCTTTCTCTTCTTGATGAAAATGAGATTGTAAAAGATATTACGTCTGAGATTTCAAGGATAAAAAACGCGGGACTTTCGCCTGATTTCGTCTCGGATTCTGTTCCGTATAAAGATTATTTCAAGGTGATATTTGAAAAATATAATAGCAGCCTAAAATCCTTTGGGAAAATCGATTTCGACGATATGTCTCTTATATGTGCGCAGCTCTTTGAGAGCAAAAAAGAAATTGCACAACTGTACAAAGAAAGATATAAGTACATCCTGATTGATGAATATCAGGATATTAATGAGATGCAGCAAAAAAATATCGAGTCAATCTTAAATGATGATCAGAATCTTTTTGTTGTAGGTGATGACGATCAGGCAATATACGGATTTCGTGGTGCAAAACCCGGAATAATGATGGAGTTTGAAAAGCGCATGAAAAGAGAGGTTCATATAGTAAATCTTTCTGTAAATTACAGGTGTGGCAAGTCTATTTTGGATAATGCGAGCTTGGTCATAGCCGAAAATAAGATGCGATTTAAGAAGAAAATTGTATCCGGAACAGGAACAAACGGATATGTCATAGCAAGAAGATACAGGACAAAAGAAGAACAATATGAAGCGATGAGCGTGTTTCTTAGCGGACAGAATAAATTAAATGACATCGGTATATTATGCAGGACCAATTCGGAGTGTAAGACAATTGCGTCATTCTTAAAACAAAAAGGCATAAAGAGCAACATCGAAAACACAGATGATACGGCGCTTTATGACGATGAGGGAGTTATGCTTTGTGTCTATTATCTTTCTTTTGCGTGCATCGAAAGCTCGAGGGCGCTCTTTTATAAGATTATGAACAAGCCTCTTCGCTATATTTCAAGAGAAAGTGCAATGAAGGAGATAGTCAGGAAAGAGGATGTTTTGGCTTTTTATCAAGGAAACAGGGACAGAAGTAAGGTTGTAAATAAGCTGTTTCATGAGATTTCGATGATATCAAAGATGCGACCGGCGTTGTCTGTCAGGTTTATCAGGAAAGAGATCGGGATAGATAAGCTTTATCCAAACAGCAAAAAGAAATTGGATTTGTTCGAAGAAAAAGCAAAATCATATTCCAATACTAAGTCTTTTATAAATTCTTTTAACGAGGAAAAAGAAGAATATACCACTCAAAATAAAAGGAATCCAAAGCATAGTAAAACAGGAGACACGGTAAATATAATTACACTCCATGGTTCAAAAGGTCTTGAGTATAAATGCGTATGGATTCCTGATCTTAACGAAGGAATAATCCCATCGCGAAGTGCTGTGTCTGAATCGGGGAAAGAGGAAGAACGACGCATGCTCTATGTAGGAATGACCAGAGCTAAAGAAGCTTTGGTAATGTCTTACGTCTGCGGCACAAAAGAAAATGCCATGCTTCCTTCGAGGTTCCTGCGCCCGATAAGAAAACTCTGGGAAAAGGAAAACAAAAAACCAGCAGATTAAAATCCGCTGGTTTTTAAATGGTGAATATTATTTCTTACAGATCTTCGGCGTCTTCCTCGGGAATCTCAACAATTTCATCGAATTCAACATCGTCGAGATAGAGGTTGAAAGCCTCGGCAACGGCATCGTACTCGGCGTCGTCTTCGATATAGCCAAGTTCCGGCTCTTCATCTTCACCTTTATAGATGAATTCGTAGAACCATACGTTTCCGTCGTTGTTCTGACCGTTTTTATCAAGCGGAAGAAGAACAATGTAATCTTTTGAATTAACTGTAAGAACTATGATGATCGCACAGGTAACAACTTTGTTGTCATCAAGTTCGATGTCAACGGTCATCTGCTCGTCATTTTCAATTCTGGTATTCATTTCTGTTGCTACTTTGGAAAATTCCATAAAAATCCTCCTGAAAATCTTTTTCAATGGTTATCATGATTATAGCATACTTCGTGCACATAAAGACATTATGTGTTAAAATATTAGGGCTTATGTTGTTTGATACAATAAACAGTAACTTTGAGCACAAATTTCGGAGAGATTATGACTTCAGCGTACAAGATTACTGATGAAAAGCCTTATCCATTGGGCTGCTATATTGACTATGATAAGAGCCTGGTTGTCAGAGCTGTATTTGACGGTGGTTCTAAGCGTGGTATCACGCTTTACCGGGGCGAAAGAGGCGAAGACGACGGTTTTGTCATTGAACTCCCTACGGAATGTAAGCGCGGGAATATTTATTCTGCGAGAATTTCCGGAATAAAGGATGTGGACGGATATACGCAGTACAATCTTTTTGAAGATGAGGATTATTTCTGCGACCCGTATGCAAAGCTTGTCATAGGACTTGATAAATTTGGAGCTGAAGTTGAGGACTCGGATATCAGAGCCAAACTTGATAATAAGTCGCTCAGATCCGACTCATCCACTTGCTTTGACTGGGAAGGAAGCACATCGCCCCAGACCCCGTATGAGGACAGCTTCGTTTATCTGATGCATGTACGAGGCTTTACGAAGAGTTCGTCGAGTGGGCTTTCGGCTGATATCAGAGGTACGTTTTCCGGAATAATCGCTAAACTCGATTATCTTAAATCGCTTGGCGTAACCTGCATAGAGCTTATGCCGATTTATGAGATGAATGAACTTCAGGATTCCGAGAAGAGAGGCAAAGTTCGTAGCGCCATCAAGGGCTCGAAAGCACTTAAGGGAAGCGATGTTATCTTTTCCAGAAACGGAAGTATTACAAACAAGGGAAGTCTTGATCATAAGGTGAATTTCTGGGGATACAAAAAAGGTTATTACTTTGCTCCAAGAACTTCTTATTGTGTGGATCCCGCAAATGCCGAGGATGAAGTGAAGAACTTTATCAAGACAATGCATGAGAACGGCATTGAAGTAGTCCTTCAGTTTTATTTTGAAGATGATGAGAGCGAGAGTATAATAATCGATGCGCTCAGGTACTGGAGATGTACGTACAGAGTGGATGGTTTTCATGTCAAAGGAGCCCGTCTTCCTATGCGGAACATCACAAAAGATCCGCTTTTTGCCGATGTTAAGATCTGGCATGAGTGGTTTGACTATGGTGATATATACGGAGGAAAACCTGTTAAAAAGCGTTTTCTTGCCGAATATAACAATACATTTTTGAATTCTTCGAGAAAATTCTTAAAAAGTGATGACAATACCGCGGGAGATTTCCTCAAGGTAATGATCGCCAACGGATGCGACCACGGCGTGATCAATTATATTTGCAACTACGAAGGATTCAGGCTCGCCGATCTTGTTTCTTTTGAACATAAAAGAAATGAGGAAAACGGAGAAAATAATAAAGACGGTACAGACGAGAACTACAGCTGGAACTGTGGAATCGAGGGAAGAACCAGGAAAAAAGGCATTCTTGATCTTAGAAACAGGCAGATAAAGAATATTCTGTCCATGCTCTTTTTGGCACAGGGAACTCCCATGATATTCAGCGGAGATGAGTTCGGTAACTCTCAGGGCGGCAACAACAATCCGTATTGTCAGGATAATGATATCGGATGGGTTGACTGGAAGGCGCTTGATAAGAACGAGGATCTTCTTCAATATGTAAAATTTCTCATAAATATGAGAAGAACGCATATTATGTTCAGAGAGCCGGCTCCGTTTAAGCTGATGGATTATATTTCATGCGGCTATCCTGATTTTTCTTGTCACGGAAGAGATGCATGGAGACCTGATTTTACGGCGCAGAGTCATGTTTTGGGACTTCTTTATTGCGGTCTTTATGATAAAAAATCGGAAGATAAGCCATTTGTATATGTGTGTTACAATATGTGCTGGAATAAATCGGAAATAGCTCTTCCTAAACTTCCTGACGGAAATTCTTGGAAACTTATATCCGATACCGCATGTACGGAAGTGAACACTGATTCCGATGACGATCATGCCGTAAAAAATAAAAGTGATTCAGATAAAAAAGCTTTGGATAATGACAAAGTAACGCTCACAGAACGTTCTGTCAGAATATATCAGAGCTTTAAAGATAAAAAAGATAATAAAAGGAAAAGTAGTAAAAAGAAATGAACAAACCGGATGTTATTGAAAAATTTTTAAGATATGTAAAGGTTGATACCCAGTCAGATCCTGATTCGGGCACGTCTCCTTCTACCATGAAGCAGCATGACCTTGCAAAAATCTTAAGAGATGAACTTATCGAGATCGGAGCTTCCGACGTATATTATGATGAAGATCATTGTTATGTTTATGCGTCTATTCCTTCGAATATCGATGATGGCAAAAAGAGATACAAGATGGGCTTTGTCGCTCACATGGATACTTCAGATGAAGTTAGCGGAAAAGATGTAAAGCCCAGAATAATAGATAATTACGAGGGAACGGACATCTGCCTTTCAAAGGACGGAAAGGTTGTTCTTTCACCCAAAGATTTCCCCGAGCTTTTAAATCATGTCGGTGAAGATCTTATCGTTACAGACGGAACGACACTTCTCGGAGCAGATGATAAGGCCGGTGTTTCAGAAATTATGACAATGGCGGAAACTCTTTTGTCCAATCCCGAAATTAAGCACGGTGATATAAAAATCGCGTTTACTCCGGATGAAGAGATCGGCGAAGGAACCGCTCATTTTGATTTGAAGAGATTTGGCGCAGACTTTGCATATACCGTTGACGGCGGAAAACTCGGAGAGCTCGAATACGAGAATTTTAATGCTGCGGAAGGAACTATAAAGGTTCACGGAAGAAGCGTTCATCCGGGTGATGCCAAGAATAAGATGATAAATGCGGCTCTTATCTGCTATGAGTTCCATTCAATGCTTCCAGTATTCCAGAATCCCATGTATACGGAGAAAAGAGAGGGATTTTTCCACCTCACAAACGTGAACGGCGGAACAGAGAACGCTGAGGCAACATATATCATAAGAGATCACAACGAGAAGCTTTTTAACAGCAAGAAAAAGCTCTTTTACGATGCTGCGGAGTATCTTAACAAGAAGTATGGCATTGGAACGGTTGAAGTTAATATAAGAGACCAGTACTTCAATATGCTCGAGAAGATCCGTCCACACATGCATCTTGTCGAAAATGCGAAGAAGGTAATGATCGGACTTGCGATCACACCGATAGACTCACCTATAAGAGGCGGTACAGACGGTGCTTCGCTTTCATATAAGGGACTTCCCTGCCCGAACCTTTGCACGGGTGGCTACAACTATCATGGCAAGTATGAGTATGCTTCTATACAGGAGATGCGCAAGGTTGTAGATATCCTTTTGGGAATTGTAAAAGTATACGGAGAAGATTTTTAATGGCTAGTGAAAAAGCAAATAATATCAGTATATTAAACGCTAACAGGCAGGACGTTGCCGATGAGGAGAGCGTCAGACAGCTTGAATATATTGAAAAAGCCAAGGCTCAGGTTTCTTTTATGGAAAAAGAGCTTGGAAGAAAGCTTAAGGCATGTGTTGTTACTTTCGGATGTCAGATGAACGCAAGGGATTCCGAGAAACTTCTTGCGACACTTAAGCTTGTCGGATATGAAGAAACTGAATCGGAAGATGCCGATTTTGTAATCTATAACACATGTACCGTTCGCGATAACGCCGATCAGAGAGTTCTTGGAAGGCTTGGTCAGTGCAGTAATTTCAAGAAGAGCAATCCTTATATGAAGATTGCGATCTGCGGATGTATGATGCAGGAGAAAACGGCCGTTGATAAGATCAAAAAGAGCTACAGATTCGTTGATCTTATTTTCGGAACACATAACATTTATAAATTTGCGGAGCTTTTGTACCAATCACTTAACTCCGACAAGATGATAATCGATATCTGGAAAGAAACTGACAAGATTGTCGAGGATCTTCCGGTTCTTCGTAAGTATTCATTTAAGTCGGGCGTAAATATCATGTTTGGCTGCAATAATTTCTGCACTTATTGTATTGTTCCTTATGTCAGAGGACGCGAGAGAAGCAGAAGCCCCAAGGATATCATCAGAGAGTGTGAAAAGCTTGCAAATGATGGCGTTAAAGAGATCATGCTTCTCGGACAGAACGTCAACTCATACGGAAATGATTTTGAGGACGGAAATCCGGATAAGATTTCTTTTGCGGAGCTGATTGACGAAGTCACTAAGGTTGAAGGTATAGAGAGAGTAAGGTTTATGACTCCTCATCCTAAGGACTTTTCAGATGAGCTTATAGATGTTATTGCAAATAACAAGAAAATAGCAAGACATATTCATCTTCCTCTTCAGTCGGGAAATACCGAAATCTTGAGGAGAATGAACAGAAAATATACCAAGGAAGATTTCCTTAATCTTGTAAATAGGATAAGGACTAAGCTTCCCGATGTTGCAATCACAACGGATATTATCGTAGGTTTCCCCGGCGAGACCAAAGAGGACGTTGACGATACTATCGATGTTGTGAAGAAATCAGCCTTTGACAACGCATTTACCTTTATTTATTCAAAGAGGTCGGGCACACCTGCCGCTACTTTTGAAGATCAGGTGCCTGAAGACGTTGTTAAAGAAAATTTCGACAGGCTTCTTAAAGTCGTTCAGGATACGGCAAAAGAGCAGTCTCTTAAATACAAGGGACAGGTTCAGGAAGTGCTTGTTGAAAGCGTAAACGATCATGATGATTCTCTTATGACGGGAAGAATGTCAAACAATACACTTGTACATTTCCCCGGCAGCGAGGAGCTTATCGGAAAGATGGTCAAAGTAAAGATTACTGATTGTCACGGCTTTTATTTCTTTGGGGAGAAAGCATAATAACGGAGGAATTATACGTGGAGAGTACCACGACGTATGAGAATGTAGACATAGAAAAAGTATCACCCATGATGCAGCACTATCTTCAGACAAAGAACGAGTATAAAGACTGCGTCTTGTTTTACAGACTTGGGGATTTTTACGAACTGTTTTTTGATGATGCGAAGACTGTTTCAAAAGAGCTTGAGCTTACCCTTACGGGAAAGGCGTGTGGACTTGAAGAGAGAGCGCCTATGTGCGGAGTTCCTTTTCATGCGGTTGATACTTATCTTACAAGACTTGTTTCAAAGGGATATAAGGTTGCGATATGTGAGCAGACCGAGGATCCAAAGCAGGCAAAAGGCATCGTAAAAAGAGATGTGACAAGAATCGTCACGCCGGGAACGAATCTTAATATGCAGGCTCTTGAGGAGACCAAGAACAACTATCTCATGTGCGTATTTTATGATTCGGAATGCATCGGAATATCTGTTGCGGATGTTACGACGGGTGACTATTACCTTACGGAAGTTTCAAGCATCAAGGAAGCTTGTGACGAGATTGGAAAGTACATGCCTTCCGAGCTTATCTGCAATGAAGCTTTCACTTTTTCGGGGGTTTCAACCGACGATCTTAAGAACAGGCTCGGAGTATATATAAATCCTCTTGATGCAAGATATTACGATGAGGAAAATTGTAAAAAGACACTGATAACGCACTTTAAAGTTAAGTCGCTAATAGGTCTCGGACTTGATGATTTCGGAAACGGAATCGTGGCTGCGGGAGCTCTTTTGCAGTATCTCATTGATATGCAGAAGACTGAGATAGCGAATATCACTCATATTTACCCTTATCTTACAAGTAAGTTCATGCTTCTTGATTCATCTACAAGGCGAAATCTTGAGCTTGTTGAGACGATGAGGGATAAGCAGAAGAGAGGAACGCTCCTTTGGGTTCTCGATAAGACCAAAACAGCTATGGGTGCGAGAACGCTTCGAAGCTTTATAGAACAGCCTCTAATTGAAAAGGACGACATTCTTTTAAGACAGGGTGCGGTTGAAAAGCTTGTAAAGAATGTAGTCACAAGGGAAGAAATACGTGAGTATCTTAATCCCGTATACGATCTTGAAAGACTTATGTCAAAGATCGTGTTTAAGACTGCCAACCCAAGAGATCTTCTTGCTTTCAGAAATTCAATCAGGATGATTCCGGCAATCAAGACATCTCTTATTGATGTTAAGGATGATCCGGAGCTTTCTTCACTTGAGGAGAGACTCGATCCTTTGAGAGATATTTATGACCTTATAGATATGGCTATCGTTGAGGAGCCTCCGCTTACAATAAAAGAAAGCGGAATCATAAAGGATGGTTTCGACAAAGATATCGATACATTCAGAGAAGCCGGAACCAACGGAAAAAGCTGGCTTGCACAGCTTGAGGATGAAGAAAAGGAAAAGACGGGGATAAAAAATCTTAAGATCAAATACAGCAATGTGTTTGGTTACTCCTTTGAAGTTACCAATTCATTCAAAGACAAAGTCCCCGATTACTTCATCAGAAAACAGACTCTTACAAACTGCGAGAGATATACAACTCCCAAGTTAAAAGAGCTTGAAGATACAATTTTAAATGCTCAGGATAAGCTAAATAATCTTGAGTATGAGATGTTTTGCAAGATAAGAGATTCCATCGCTCTTGAGATAGACAGAATACAGGGCACGGCTAAAGCGCTTGCACTCCTTGATGTATATGCTTCGCTTGCTTATGTTGCGGAAAAGAATCATTATGTTAAGCCTTCAATAAACGAAAAGGGTGTATTCAACATAAAGAACGGAAGACATCCGGTTGTTGAGCTTATGCTTGATTCTTCCGATATGTTTATCTCAAACGATACATTTCTTGATAACAAAAAGCACTGCATCTCAATTATCACAGGTCCCAATATGGCGGGTAAATCGACATATATGAGACAGACGGCACTTATTTCACTGATGATGCAGATAGGAAGTTTTGTACCTGCAGAGAAAGCCGATATATGTGTCGTTGACAGGATATTTACAAGAGTCGGTGCTTCCGATGACCTTGGCAGCGGTCAGTCTACATTCATGGTTGAGATGAATGAGGTTGCAAACATATTACGTAATGCGACTTCAAATTCTCTTTTGATACTGGATGAGATAGGAAGAGGAACATCGACATATGACGGTCTTGCCATTGCCTGGGCTGTTACGGAGCATATCAGTAACAGAAAGATACTTGGCGCCAAGACTTTGTTTGCTACGCATTATCACGAGCTTACAGAGCTTGAGGGTAAGATGGACAATGTAAATAACTACTGTATTGCCGTTAAAGAAAACGGTGATGATATTGTTTTTCTAAGGAAAATCGTAAAGGGTGGCGCTGACAAGAGCTACGGTATTCAGGTTGCTAAGCTTGCAGGTGTTCCTGATATGGTCATCGACAGGGCCAAGGAGATTGTTGCTGAACTTACCGACAATGATATTACCGATAAAGTCCAGAGTATTGCAAAGGACAATAAGAGTGATAAAAAAGTCAAAGTTAAGCATTATGACGACGTTGATATGGATCAGATGTCACTGTTTGATACTGTAACCGATGAAGATGTGCTTAAGAGATTGCAGGAAATCGATATTACAACTCTTACGCCCATGGACGCTCTGAATACTTTGTACAAGCTTCAGAGTGATTTGAAAAACAGGTGGAAAAACTAAATGGCATTCATTAACGAACTCGACAAAAATACCATAGACCAGATTGCTGCAGGAGAAGTTGTTGAGAGGCCTGCGAGTGTCGTAAAAGAACTTGTTGAAAACGCGATTGATTCAGGCGCTACCGCGATCACCGTTGAGATAAAAGGCGGCGGTATCGATATGATTCGTGTCACGGATAACGGATCAGGAATTGAAAAGACCGAGATAAGAAAAGCGTTTAAAAGACATGCTACAAGTAAGCTTAAGTCTATCGAGGATCTTTTTACGATTCATTCGCTTGGATTCAGAGGAGAGGCTTTATCAAGTATTTCTTCCGTTGCCCAGGTTGATCTGATCACAAAGACAAGAGACGATCTTGTCGGAATCAGATACAGTATAAGCGGCGGAGAGGAAGTATGCTTTGAAGAGATTGGAGCTCCTGACGGAACTTCTCTTATCGTAAGAAATCTCTTTTTCAATACTCCTGCGAGAAAGAAGTTTCTTAAGACTCCTCAGACTGAGGCAAGCTATATCGGTGATGTCATGGAGCATCTTGCTCTTGATAACCCTACAATATCATTCCACTACATAAACAACAGGGATGATAAGTTCAACACTTCCGGAAACGGAGATCTCAAAGAGATTATTTACAGAATCTATGGAAGAGATGTTTCGCTTAACCTCGTTCCCATAAATATCACGGAAAAAGGCGTGACTATTGAGGGGTATCTCGGTGAGCCTTCGATAAACAGGTCAAATAGGAATTTTGAGATATTTTTCGTAAACGGAAGATATGTAAAAGATAAGATTATTTCCAAGGCTCTTGAAGAGGGCTATAAGCAGTATCTTATGATGCATAAGTTCCCGTTTGCGGTCCTTCATATCAGAATGAATCCCGCGATGGTGGATGTAAACGTGCATCCCGCTAAGCTTGAAGTCAGATTCGACAATCAGACCGCACTTTATGAGCTTATACGTTCAAATGTAGAGAATACGCTTAGAAATCGCGAGATGATTCCCGATGCTGTTCTTGATGACAAAAAGACGGCGCCTAAAAAGACAGATGCTCTTAATATTATAAGGGCTGACAATGAGGTGGCCGCACTCAAGCCGAAAGCTGCATCAACGGAATCTTTGGCTCAAAATAAAGAGATTTCAAATAAAGAAGTTTCAAATAATAAAGAGATTTTGAATAAAGAGATTTCGCATAAAGATGCAGATCCTGTTCCGACATCTGTTGATGTCTTTTTTGACGATGATTCAAAGAATGCGGAGGCAGCCGGAGATAAAGAAGAAGCTCCAAAAAAGAAGACTGCTCCCGAGCCTTTTGAAAAGCAGAGATTTGAGGAGAATCTTGTAAAAGAAGATACTCCGGTTTATTCAAAAGATGCAAACGGCGATACGGTAAGAATAAGCGATAACAATAAGTCTGCCGTATGGACAAGGATTTTCGGGGATCTTGAAGGAAAACAGGCTGAAAAAACAGAACATCCTTCGCCTATAATTAAGCCTTCGGAAGCTATTATAGTTGAAAAGCCCGTTCAGCTGGATCTTTTTGAAGAGAAAGTTCTGAGTAAAGAGAATGTCAAAGAGTATGAGATTCTCGGTCAGATATTCGGAACATACTGGATCATCGGTTACAAAGATAAGATGCTTCTTGTGGACCAGCATGCTGCGCATGAAAAAGTTAACTACGAGCGAATGATAAAGAGATATAAATCGGGCGAAATGCTTTCACAGATGGTAAATCCGCCTGTTATCGTAACTCTGGCTTCTGCTGAGGAGGAACTTTTCCTTCGCTATAGGAAGTACTTTGAAAAGATAGGCTTTAACATCGAGAATTTTGGCGGACATGAATATGCGATGAGAGCTATTCCCGTTGATCTTTTTGGATGTGATGATGAGAAGGATCTTTTTATCAAAATCCTTGATGAACTGTCACATGAAACAAATCTTGACAGAACACCTGATGTGATAAATTATAAGATCGCGAGCATGGCCTGCAAGGCTTCTGTTAAGGGGAATACAAAGATGACAAAGGAAGAGATGGAAGCTCTTTTGGATGAACTTCTTACTCTTGATAATCCTTATAATTGTCCTCACGGAAGACCTACGATCATATCGATGACAAAGTATGAAATTGATAAAAAGTTTAAACGAGTTGTGGAATGAATAAACAAAAGCTGATTGTTTTAACGGGGCCCACTGCTGTGGGAAAATCCAAATTATCAATAGAGCTTGCCGGAAAGATTGGCGGAGAGATAATCTCCGCTGATTCTATGCAGGTCTATAAATATATGAATATCGGCACGGACAAGATTTCCAAAGAGAAAATGGGGGGTATCCCTCATCATCTTATCGACTTTCTTGACCCGAAAGAGGACTTTAACGTCTTTATGTTCCAGAAACTTGTGAAAGATGCCATTACGGATATTTCATCAAGAGGAAAAGTACCGATACTTGTCGGCGGAACAGGCTTTTATATTCAGGCTGTTCTTTATGATATTGATTTTACCGAGACGGATGAAGATAATACCATAAGACATGAGCTTGAAGAAAGAGTCAGAAAAGAAGGCACTTCCGGTATTTATGAGGAACTAAAAAGTGTCGATCCCGAGTCGGCTCTTTTGATACATGAAAATAATTCAAAGAGGGTTATAAGAGCTCTAGAATATTATAAAAAGACCGGCAGGAAAATATCCGAGCACAACAAGGAGCAGAGCGAAAAAGTTTCGCCTTATGATTTTTACTATTTTGTGCTAACGGATGACAGGGAAGTTCTTTATTCAAGAATTGATAAAAGAGTAGATGCCATGATAGAGGACGGACTTGTCGATGAAGTTAAGGAACTTCGTAAGCTAGACATTCCAAAGACCGCAACTTCGATGCAGAGCCTTGGATACAGGGAGATATTCGGCTATCTTGATGGCGAATACGACCTTGAAAGAGCGATATATCTGATAAAGAGAAACACGAGGCATTTTGCAAAGAGGCAGCTTACGTGGTTTCGAAGGGAAAAGGAAGTTCGCTGGATAGATAAATCGGCGTTTAACAGAGATGACAATCTCGTTTTGGAAGAAATACTAAGGATATATGAAAATGAGTGAATTAAATCAGACAATAGACAAGTTATATGATGAGTTTGGCATCTCAGAGAAGGTGCACAGATTCGGAGAAATTATTATTGAGGAGCTATCGGAGAGATTTAAGAAGATCGACGAGACCGCTGAGTATAATCAGCTCAAGGTTCTTAAAGCTATGCAGGACAATAAGGTAAGCGAAGCCTGCCTTATGGGAACAACGGGCTACGGATACAATGATATCGGAAGAGAGAAACTTGAAGCGGTCTATGCATCAGTGTTTCACACCGAGGATGCGCTTGTTCGTCCGCAGATAACATGCGGAACTCATGCGCTTGCACTTGCTCTTATGAGTAATTTAAGACCCGGAGACATGCTTTTTTCTCCTGTAGGAAAGCCTTACGATACGCTTGAAGAAGTTATCGGAATAAGAGAATCAAAGGGCTCTCTTGCAGAGTATGGAATCACATATTCACAGGTGGATCTTCTTTCAGACGGAAGTTTTGATTATGACAATATCAAGAAGGTTCTTGTAGAGAACGAGAACATAAAGCTTGTTACCATACAGAGGTCAAAGGGATATCAGACAAGACCGACTCTTTCTGTTTCGAGAATAGGAGAGCTTATAGCATTTATCAAGGGTATAAAGAGCAATGTTATATGCATGGTTGATAACTGCTACGGAGAATTCGTCGAGAGAATCGAACCTACAGATGTAGGTGCCGATATGGTTGTCGGATCGCTGATTAAGAATCCCGGAGGCGGACTTGCTCCGATCGGTGGTTATATCGCAGGTAAAAAAGAATGCGTCGAGAATGCTGCTTTCAGGCTCACTTCACCGGGACTTGGAAAAGAGGTGGGTGCATCACTCGGAATACTTCCTTCTTTTTATCAGGGACTTTTCCTTGCACCTACAGTAACTGCAAGTGCACTTAAAGGTGCAATATTTGCTGCCAATATTTATGAGAAATTCGGATTTTCCGTTTGTCCCGACAGCAAGGAAGAGAGACATGACATTATACAGGCTGTCACATTCGGAAAGCCTGAGGGTGTTATAGAATTTTGTAAAGGTGTTCAGGCTGCGGCTCCCGTTGATTCATTTGTAACTCCCGAACCATGGGATATGCCGGGATATGATTCACAGGTAATAATGGCTGCAGGTGCCTTTGTTTCGGGCTCTTCAATAGAGCTTTCGGCTGACGGCCCCATCAAGGAACCTTACTCTGTATTCTTCCAGGGAGGACTTACATGGCCGCACGCCAAGATTGGCATACTAAAGACTTTGCAAAATCTTGTAGATGCAGGCCTTATCTTGTGCTAAACTAATAGCTGTATGATTTTGATTCATTCTGATCGCCCGGAAAGCTTATATCAGGAGGAATCACATGAAGCAATCAGATATCTCTTTTAAAGAGCACAGAACATATGAGGACCAGCTTCCCTATGAGCGCTTTTTAAAGTCAGGTCCGGAAAGTCTGACCGATGCCGAACTTCTTGCGATTATAATTCGAACAGGAAGCAGCAGTGCATCTCCGGTTGATATAGCAAAGAAAGTTATGGCAATGGGTAGAGGAAAAGAGAAAGGACTTAACAGTCTTTTCTGTGTTTCTGTTGAAGAACTTATGAAAGTTCATGGCATAGGTGAAGTTAAAGCGGTCAAACTTAAGTGTATCGCTGAGCTCGCAAAGAGAATGTCTTGCCAGAAAGCGGATATTGGACTTTTGTGCAACGATCCGTCTATGGTTGCAAATTATTTTATGGAAAAGCTAAGGCATGAAGAATCCGAAAGGGTCTTTTTGCTTTGTCTTAACAACAGATTAAAGCTTGTCCAGGAAGTTCTTTTGTCCATGGGGACTGTCAATTCAGCCTCATTATCACCGAGAGATGTTTTTATTCACGCTCTTAGAACGGGAGCTTCAAATCTGATATTGGTGCACAATCATCCCGGCGGAGATCCGTCTCCCAGTAAGTCGGATGTTCTTATTACCAATAAGATCAGGGAATCAGGGGCAATGCTTGATATCATTTTAAGGGATCATATTATTATAGGAGATCGCTCATATTACAGCTTTGAAGAAAAAGGGCTGTTATGGCAATAAGGAGGACGTTTTGAGTAACATATTTGGAATCGATCTTGGAACCAGCAACATTAAGATTTATAACAGAGATGAGGATGGACTTTTCGTTGAAAAGAACATGATTGCCATCGAAAATAAGACAAGAGTTTTTGCGTATGGTAATTCTGCATACGAAATGTACGAGAAAGCTCCCGATAAGATTCAGATAACATATCCTCTCAGCAGTGGTGTTATCGCTGATATCGAGCATATGGAAGCTCTTGTAAAGCTGTTTTTGACAGATCAGATGAAGGGCTCAGTTAAGCCTTGCGAAGTTTATATTGCAGTTCCTAAGGATGTTACGGAAGTAGAAAGACGTGCTTTCCACGATCTTATAAATGATGCCGGAATTAAAGCCAAGAAGATCATGATGGTTAAGAAGCCTCTGGCTGACGGACTCGGAATGAATGTTGACGTTATGAATTCACAGGGTGTTCTTGTTGTTGACGTTGGATATGATACAACTGAGATTTCAATTCTTTCACTCAGAGGAATCGTTGTCAGCAAGCTTATCAAAGTCGGCGGAAAGAAATTTGACGAGGCTATCAGAACCGTTATCCGTAAGGAATTCGGTCTTCTTATCGGTGAAAAAACATCTGAAACTGTAAAAATGTCACTTAAGGACCTTGAAAAAGAGGGTAAGGATGCCGTTGTTTACGGAAGAGATATCGTAACAGGTCTTCCAGTAGAGAGAATGATCCCTACAGATCTTCTCAATCAGGCTCTTATCGAAAGCTTTGATGCAATCCTTGATAATATTAAAGCTACACTTGAGAGAACTCCTCCGGAGCTTGCTGCAGATATCTTCAAGCACGGACTTTATCTTACAGGTGGTGCATCTCAGATCTGCCATCTCGCACAGAGACTTTCGAACGGTGTAGGCCTTAATGTTAATCTTGCCGAGAACCCGATTGGTTCTGTTGCCCTTGGTCTTTCTAAGATTATCAAAGATGACCAGTACAAGGTTCTTGCTTATGGAATCGAAGAGGATAAATAATGAGCCCTGTTATTAGGAGAAACGGAGAAGAGTTTACTGTTCCCAGTAAATATCTTCTCTCTATTTTAACTGCATTATGTATTGTTCTTATGCTGATAACGTTTAACGCAGACAAGATCAATGCAGGTCCGCTTGAAGGACCGATAAATGCTTTTGCAAGTGTCTTTATGATGCCGCTTCAAAGAGGCATCACGACTGTCGGAACCAAGATCAAAAATACAGCCGACAGATTGTCTGAGATCTCAAGACTTCTTGACGAGAACGAGAGACTTAAAGCAAAAGTAGATGAGCTTACAATTGAAAACAGCAAGTTGCAGCAGGATAAATACGAGCTTATTGAGTTTCGTGAGCTTAAAGAACTCGATGATCAGTATAATTTTGATACGGTTGCTGCTAAGGTTGTAGCTAAAGAGCCCGGTAAATGTAAATGGTATGACTCCTTTATTATCAACAAGGGAGAAGATGACGGACTTGAAGTTGATATGAATATTCTTGCCGACGGTGGACTTGTCGGACGTATTATCAAATTGGGTCCCGACTGGGCTCAGGTTCGTACGATCATTCAGGATGACAATAATGTAACCGGAACAGTATTGAGCCTTAAGAAAAATCTTAATGTTTCAGGTAACCTTAAAGAGTACGACTACAGTGGAAATATTACTTTTTCAAGATTTAAAGACGATAAAATTGCGCTTGGAGATTCTGTAGTTACATCAAGCATCAGTGAAAAATATATTCCGGGTGTTTTGATCGGTAATATTTCGGGTATAGAGAATGAGCCAGATAATACCAAAAAAGGAACAATTACGCCCGCTGTTGATTTTGAGCATTTGGATATAGTGCTTGTTGTCAAGAATCCTAAACCATTTAAACAAAAATAAAAACAGATGAGTATAAGAAGATTATTAGTAAATTTTTTATTGGCGATATTGACGTTTGCAGTGCAGATTTCAGTTTTTAACAGAGTATTGGATTTCGGAGGTGTCACTCCGGATCTTATGCTTGTTTTTGTGACCTCTGTTGCTTTTTTGCGAGGAGAAAAACCGGGACTTATGACCGGTTTTTTTGGTGGTTTATTGATTGATATATTTTTCGGTCACCTCGGGTTTTATGCACTTATCTATATGTATCTCGGATTCCTTGTGGGAAAACTGAACGAGGTCTTTTATTCTCAGAATATTGCAATTCCCATCACGATAATATCTGTTTCTGATTTTATCTATAATTTTGTTTGTTATGTTTTGCTGCTCTTGTTCAGAAAGCAATTTGACATCGGTTATTATATGATGAACACGATAATACCGGGAGTTGTCTATACGGCGCTTGTTGCAATTTTCTATTATCCGGTTATCTTGAAGATACATGAATGGATCCTTGAGAAGGAACAAAGGAGCGAGAAAAAATTTGTTTGACGAGATTAAAGAGAAATTCATAAAGTTCATAACTTCAAGATCCGTAATGCTTGCAGGTGTAATTGTTGCATTTGCATGTGTTTTGCTTGCCCGTTTGTTTTATTTACAGATAATAATGGGAGATTATTACAAAGAAACAGCTATAAACGAAACAATCAAGGATAAGTATATCCCTGCACCTCGCGGATGCATCTATGACAGAAACAAGAATCTTCTTGCTCATGATGAGCGTGCGGATTCCGTAACGATAGAAGATGTATATCCCAATCTGAAGCTGAAGGAAAAGAATCGTAAGATTAATGAAACGCTCGAGAAAACCATTGAGATTATCGAAGCTAACAATGATGAAATAGATTTTGATTTTGATATCATGAGGGATGTTTCGGGAAAATATATTTTTAAGCCGGAAACTGAATCGGATATTCTTAAGTTCCTAAGGGATGCTTACGGAAGAACTTCTGTAAAGGATCTAAAACCTGAAGAAAAAGTAAAGACAGCCAAACAGGTTGTTGAAGATCTTTGTTATAGCTTCAGTATCGGGGATTATTCTGACCCTCAAAATCAAACCCGAGAAACATTTGAAGCCATGAAGGGTTATTCGCCAGAAATGGGATTTAAGATACTGGTTATCAGATACAAGATGGCTAAACAGGGATATCAGAATTATCTTGCGACCACTATTTCTTCGAGAGTTTCGGAAGAAACTGCTGCGGCAATTTTGGAGTGCAAGGATCAACTTGATGGCGTTGATATTACAAGCAGCTATGTGAGAATGTATGATGATGATTTCTTCTGTTTTTCACCCATTCTTGGTTATACGGGAAAAATATCAGTTTCTGAGCTTGATGAATTTAATAAAGAAGCAGGCGAAGAAACGGAAGATAATAAAAAAGGCTTATTTGCAAAAGCCGGTTCCGATGATGATGAAGAACAAAAATATGACTTGAATGATATAGTCGGAAAATCCGGCATTGAAAAGTCGCTTGAAAGTGAACTTCAGGGAACAAAAGGAAAAGATACAATTCACGTTGACAAAACAGGACATATTCTTGAAATCAGTGACAGTGTGGCGCCTGTTGCCGGTCATGATGTGTATCTTACTATTGATAAAGAACTTACCAAGGGATGTTATAAGATTCTTGAGAAAAATCTTGCGACCATTCTTCTGGATAAACTTAAAGATTCAAAACGCGGTCCTGTTTTTGACGAGAAGCCCAGTGCGAACCAGATGTGGCTTCCCATATATGACGCATATATAAATCTTTTTGTGAATGATATTATAGATATTTCTAAATTTAAGAATGCGGATGCACAGGAAAACGAAAAAGCTTTGTATGCAGCATTTGTTCCTAAGAAAAAGGAAACAATCGCTGCGATCAAGGATGAACTTTTGAATAAGAAAACTCCTAAAAATCAGCTTCCTGAAGAGTATCAGGAATATATGGATCATATTCTGGATATCTTAAGGGATAAGAATTTTCCGATAATTTCAGCTGATAAGGATGATGAAGATTTCGTTAAAATCAATAAGGAATGGAAAGCCGGAACTATTTCTCTTTCCCAGTATATTGACAGAGCGATAATAAACGAATGGGTTGATGCATCTAAGCTTGATATTGAAAATCTCTATGCTGATTCGGATGAGACTTACGGCGAGATTGTCAATTATATTGTAGCGGGAAAAGAAGGTAAGGGTGCTACAAAGCAATACGGCCTTAATAACGATCATGTGTTTGATACATACCTTTATAAGCACATGCTTTATTCCGATACAATATCTCCGAGGCAGGTATGCAATGTTCTCTTGGAGCAGGGAATCATAAAAGCAGAAAATATTGATCCCGATGAACTTACAGTCTGGAAAAATGGTGGAATTTCACCTTACGTATTTTTGCGTAACAGGTTGGAAAAGCTTGATATTACACCTGCACAGCTTGGCTTGTATCCTTGTACCGGTTCCATGGTAATTACCGACGTACAGACCGGTGATATTCTGGCACTTGTATCGTACCCCGGTTATGACAACAATCGTCTGAGTGAAGGTGATCCTGATTATCTGACCAGTCTTTTGACGGATAAATCAAATGCAAAACCTATGTACAATCATGCCACTCTTGAAATGACAGCGCCCGGATCTACATTTAAGATGGTAACAGCTACCGCGGGACTTATGGAAAATGCAATAACTACAACTTCAACCATTGGCTGTAGCGGAATTTTCAGTAAATCGGATCCTCAGCATCCCGCAAAATGTTGGAAAGCCGGCGGACACGGTTCACTTAATGTTGTCGGTGGTATCAGAAATTCATGTAACTGCTTTTTCTATGAAGTCGGTTATCGATTGGGAACAAGTGGCAATAAATATGATAGTGATCTTGGTTGTGCTAAGCTTGCTAAATATGCGGGAGAATACGGACTTACAGATAAATCCGGAATAGAGATTGCCGAAGCGGAACCAAAAGTTGCAAAAAATGATGCTGTCCGTGGTGCTATCGGACAGGATACAAATAACTATTCAACTGTTGGTCTTGCAAGATATATTACAACTGTTGCAAACCGTGGAAAATGTTTTGATCTTACATTGGTAGATAAGATTGCACTTGATTCTTACGGCAAAATGAAAGATAACAGTGCTAAGGTCAGAAATCAGATAAATATGCCGCAGGCTTACTGGGATTTCATTCATCATGGAATGAGAGAAGTAGTAATGGATAAGCCTTATTACAACGAGCTTTCAAATAAAGGATGCCCTGTTGCGGGTAAGACCGGAACGGCGGAAGAAGGATGGAATCCCAACCATTCACTCTTTGTCTGTTATGCGCCGTACAGTGATAAGAACGAGCAGCCTAAAATTGCGGTTGCTACCAGAGTTGCAAACGGATATACATCAAGTTATGCGGCTCAGATAACTGAAAAGGTTCTTGAATACTATTTTGAATATAAGACACTTGATGAAATTCTGGGTGGAGGAGAAGCTCTTATCGGAGGCGGACGCGAGGACTAAAGTTTGGAGAAATTAAATGCGTGAAATGCTGAAAAAATATAAGATAACTGAATATGATTTTTTCCTTGTGGCAATGATTTTAATAACAAATATCTTTGGTATTCTTGCCGTCACTTCCTCTTTTCCCGAATTAAAAAAAATGGTGATTGGCGGCTCGATATTCAGTTTTTTGTTAATGATATTTTTGTCACTTGTGGATTATACATTTTTGCTGAAATTTAATTGGCTCTTTTATATTGCAAATCTTGTCCTTTTAGCACTTATTTTTACCCCTATGGGAAGAACGATTAACGGTGCAAGAAGGTGGTTGAAACTTGGTGTTAGTTTTCAGCCTTGTGAAGCGGCCAAAATTTTATTGATTTTATTTTTTGCGCAGTTTATTATGAAATATAAAGATAAAATCAAAGATATACGCTTTATCTTTGTTTGTTTTGCTTTGCTGGCTGTTCCTATTTTGCTTATTATAGCGCAGCCCGATCTTTCAACATGTATCATGATATTCGTTACTTTTGCATGCATGTTGTTTGTTGCCGGAATGGACTGGAGACTTGTTGCAATTGCGCTTGCTGTGTCAGTTCCGCTTGTACTATTCGTTATCGGAGATGCTGTAAACGGCTGGGGCATTGTTTTTGGTAAGGTTCTAAAAGTATATCAAGGTGAACGAATACTTGCATGGTTACATCCCGAAGATTTTACAACTAACAAAGCTTATCAGACATTACATTCGCTTATGGCAATAGGTTCGGGTGGAATCCGTGGAAAAGGATATAACACAGATGATGTTACCGTACTTAACGCCGGATTTATTTCAGAGCCTCAGTCAGACTTTGTTTTTGCGGTAATAGGAGAAGAATTTGGTTTCATTGGGGGATGCGCGGTTATTTTTCTTATCTTAATAATTGCGGTCAGATGCTTAATGATCTCTTTTAGGGCAAAAGACAAAGCGGGACAGCTTCTTGCGGCAGGAATCGGAGCCTGGATCGGATTTCAGGGATTCATCAATATATCCGTTGTTACAGGTCTTTTCCCAAATACGGGACTTCCGCTTCCATTTATCAGTGCAGGAACATCTGCAATTTTAAGTATGTATGCAGGCATGGGGGTTGTCCTGAATGTCAGATTGCAAAGCAACAAGTATATCTAGGGAGGGTTATAGATAGAAATGAATATTGCGCTTATTGCACATGATGCAAAAAAGAAGCTTATGCAGAATTTTTGTATAGCTTATAGGGGTATATTAAGTAAAAATGATCTTTTCGCCACGGGTACAACGGGCAGACTTATAGAAGAAGTTACAAATCTCAGCATCCACAAGTATCTTGCGGGACACTTGGGTGGTGCGCAGCAACTTGGAGCGGCTATCGAGCATAACGAGATTGATCTTGTTATTTTTTTGAGAGATCCGCTTACTGTTAAATCACATGAGCCTGACATCAGTAATGTCATGACACTTTGCGATATGCACAACATCCCGGTTGCAACTAATCTAGCTTCAGCTGAACTGCTTATTAAATCTTTGGATAGAGGAGATCTTGAGTGGCGTGAAATGTATAAGTAAGCCTTGTTCCTTTTTTGTTATAATGTTGATGCTTTCATCCGTTTATCTGAGCGGATGTTCTTCAATTCCATACGAAGCAAAGTATTCTATTGATAAAGCAACATCAAGTAATAGATGTGAACCTTTTGCGGCAGATAAGTGTGTTGCTGATGTAGAGGATATTACGAGCCAGGACATGCAGGTCAATGACAAAGTAAGTGCCGGTTTGTTTGACATTAACAGAAGAAGAACACTTTATGCCAAAAATGTACATGAAAGACTTAAACCCGCCAGTCTGACGAAAGTCATGACTGCTTATATTGCGCTTAAATATTATGGAGATCAGCTCGATAAGGTGCTTGTTGCGGATTCATCCGTATATGCAAATGAGAGCGGAGCCCAGGCACTCGGACTTAAAGAAGGCTGTTCCATGACGCTTAACGAAGCGCTTCATGCTTTGCTTATTTATTCCGCAAATGACGTCGCGAATCTTATTGCAACCAATCTTGCAGGTTCAATAGAGGGCTTTGCCGATATGATGAACGCCGAGGCAATGAAACTTGGCGCGACACAGTCTAATTTTAAGAATCCAAACGGCCTTAACGTTGAAGATCATCTGGTCACTGCATATGATATGTATCTTATATTCAGTGCAGCTATGAAATATGATACATTTTCTGAGATTATCAGCATGAATTCATATGATGTAAAGTGGACCGATGAAAACGGCGAAGGTCAGTCCAGAACTATAGATAATACAAACGGATATCTCAGAGGAGATGTGGCAGCACCGAGCGGAGTTACCGTTATCGGTGGCAAAACGGGTACCACAAATGCTGCCGGACATTGCCTTATCCTGCTTGCAAAAGATGGGGACGGCAATCCGTACATCGCAGTAATTATGCGCGATACAGACGGTGATACATTGTATTCAGACATGACTAATATGCTTAATGAAATCGTTAAATGATGTTGTCTTTTAGCACCTAATATCCTATAATTAATATATCGATAAAATACTTACTTGCGGGAGGGTATGCCGATGGTTCAGTTAATTGTTGGGAAAAAAGGAAAAGGAAAGACCAAATGCTTATTGGACAAGGTGAACACCGAGGTAAAAAATGTTCTCGGTTCCGTAGCCTTTCTCGATAAGAGTACCAAGCACATGTATGAACTTAACAATAAGATTCGTCTGATAGTCGTCTCGGAGTTTATGATAGAAAATTCCGATGAATTCATTGGTTTCGTCAGTGGTATTATTTCTCAGGACCATGATCTCCAGCAAATGTATTTTGACAGTTTTTTGAAAATATCCTGTCTTGAAGGAAAAGATATTTCCGGAACTATCGACAAGCTCGAAAAGCTTGGCGAAAAGTTTAATATTGATTTTGTTCTCAGTCTTTCAATGGATGAGTCAGAACTCCCCGAAAGCGTAAAATCAAAGGTTGTTATTTCACTTTAAATTTTAAGTATGAGATATTTGAGCCGCGGTTCACCGCGGCTCAATGTATGAAGAAGGTTAATAATATGGCCGGCCAGAATAGCCGTAAAATTACAAAGTATCCCAAAAACATAAATAATCTAAATATCGGAGTGGTTTTCTTTGTTGCCGTGGCAATATACATAATCATCAGTGTTGTTATTTACCTTGGCAAAGACCGCGTTATTCCTTATCAGGTTATGGACGGATCTCTTTCGACCAATAACATTTATGAGGCCATCGCTATCAGAAGCGAAAAGATCGTTCCGGCTGACCGTGCGGGCTATGTGTATTATATTGCATCCGAAGGTACAAGGGCAGCGGTCGGAGATCTTGTCTATACTATCGATGAATCGGGAAAACTTATTGAATATTTAAAATCACAGGGTTCGGAAGAAGTGGAGCTGAATGATGAGAGCATGTCGGAACTTCGTTCTCAGATCATGTCGTTCACTTCATCTTTTGATGAGAAAAATTTTTATACTGTTTATGATTTTAAGAGCGGACTTGACGGCACGGTGCAGAAGCTCTCAAACAGTAGTCTTCTTAATGACATTCAATCTCTTAATCTGAATAATTCAATCGCCAGAGTAAGTGCGCAGGACCCGGGCATAGTAATTTATTCAACCGACGGTTATGAAAATCTTACTCCCGATAGTATAACTCTTGAAAATTTTGATCAGTCAAAATATGAAAAGCATCAGCTTATAAATAATTCACTTGTAAAAAAGGGTGATCCGGTTTATAAGATCTGCGACAGCGAAGACTGGTCCATTATAATAAATGTAAAAGATGAAGAGCAGGCCAAAGAGCTTGAAAGTCATCAGTATGTTGATGTTAAATTCATCAAGAATCAGGATATTTCCTCGGCAAAGGTGTCTTCGTTCACTAACGGAAACGGTGATAAATTTTTCATGTTGTCTTTTACCAATTCCATGATTACTTTCTGCAGGGACAGATTCTTAAGCGTGGAGATTCTGACAGACAGTAATAACGGTCTTAAGATACCTAATTCCGCAATTGTAGAAAAGAGCTTTTTTACCATTCCTCATGACTTCATTTCCGAGAACAATGATGATACAACGAGCGTTCTTAGGGATAAATACGATGAGCAGGGAAATAAGACTGTTGAATCGGTCAATATATCAATTTATAATGAGGATGATTCCGACTGCTATATAGATACAGATTCGCTAAGAGCCGGAGATGTGCTTATAAAGCCGGATTCGACTGCAACGTTTACAGTAGGCAAAACGGGTACGCTTAAAGGCGTATATAATTATAATAAAGGCTATGCCGACTTCAAGCAGATTGAAGTACTATACAATAACGAGGAATACTCTATAGTTAAGTCTAAAACCAGATACGGCCTTAGAGTTTATGACTATATTATTCTGGATGCCGAATCATATGATAAAAATCTCAGATCCAAGGACGAACCTCAGGATTCACAGGACAATGAAGAAACTTCGGCTTCACAAGGATCGGCAGATGAGGCGGAGAGTGCATCTTCAGGTGATTCACAGGATTCAGAAGATTCTCAAGCGACAATTGATGAATCGGCAGATGGCGGTTCAACCGCAAATCCTTGACCAAAACCCAAGCAAGGAGCCCGTTTGTCACAACAGCGATTTGACATACGGTACAAATCTACGATAATATTAAGGTAGATTTTTGTTGGGATTATTATTATGAGGAGCATATAGATAATGAGCGTAATGGATAAGTTTTTAAAAGCAATACAGCTTACGGGAGATGATGAAAGCGGATATTACGATTCTGATGATGTCTACTATGATAGCAGTTCCAAAAACGATATATTTAGCAATACGACTCCTATTGGAAAGGATGTTCCTGCAATAGATCTTTCCGAGGAAAAAAAGAAGACAACTCCAAAAGTTGTTCCTACCAGATCAAGGAAGGCTTTATCTGCGGCAGGCATGGAGGTTTGCGTGATTAAACCTACTTCTGTCGAGGATGCAAGGGAGATAACGGAAACACTTTTGGCTAACAGGACTGTTGTACTTAATCTGGAAGGTCTTGATGTTGATATCGCACAGAGAATCATTGATTTTACTTCGGGTTCGACATTTGCAATATCAGGTAATCTTCAGAAAATTTCCAGATATATATTTATTATTACACCTGCATCTGTAGATATTTCAGGTGATTTCCAGAGTATTTTGAGCGGGACATTCGGTGGTGGAATTACAGAAGGACCACAGCAGATAGATTAAAAAGATCGAGGCTGTTGACACAGATAATAAGGTCAACAGTCTTTTTTTGAGGAGAATGTTATGGAAAAGACATTAAACGTATGCTATCAGGAGAAACCTTGCTATGACATTGTATATAGCAAAGACTTTTCAGACCTTGCTGATGAAATAAAGAAAATCGGTTTTGAGAACAGAAAAATCTGCCTTATCACAGATTCTAATGTAGATGGACTTTACTCAAATGAAGTATGTGATATACTAAATAAAGTTGCAAAAACTGTTATAAAGTGTGTAATACCCGCAGGAGAGGCAAATAAGAACCTCGATGAGATAAATAAGATATATGAACAGCTTATTTTGAATCATTTTGACAGGCATGATCTAATCGTTGCTCTCGGCGGCGGAGTTGTAGGCGATATGTCAGGTTTTACGGCTGCAACTTATTTAAGAGGAATTGCTTTTATCCAGATTCCCACAACGCTTCTGGCTCAGTCGGACAGCAGTATCGGCGGAAAGACAGGCGTTGATTACAAGGGATATAAGAACATGGTCGGAGCATTTTATATGCCGAAACTTGTTTATATGAATATATCAACTCTTAAGACACTTGACGAAAGACAGTTTGCTTCGGGTTTTGCCGAGGTTATGAAGCATGGAATCATTAAGGACAGCGAATTCTACACCTGGCTCATAGACAATATGTATGAGATTGATGACAGGGATATTGATACTCTTTTGGAGATGGTATACAGAAGCTGTCTTGTGAAGAAAGCAGTTGTTGAGAAGGACCCCACAGAGAAGGGCGAAAGAGCACTTCTTAACTTTGGTCATACACTCGGACATGCAATTGAGAAGTACAAAAACTTTGAGCTTATGCACGGAGAGTGTATTTCGCTCGGTTTTGTTGCGGCAGCATTTATCTCTTGGAAGAAGGGACTTCTTTCAATGGAGGAATATTATGAAGTAAGAGATATGCTTGTTCCGTTTAATCTTCCTATTTCTCTTGACAGTATTGACGCGGATGAGGTCATAAAACTTACAAAATCCGACAAGAAAGCTGATGCTGATAAGATCAAGTTTATCCTTATCAAGAAGATAGGCAGAGCCGTTATCGATACTACGGTTACGGATGACGAGATGAGAGCCGCTCTCGAAGAAATTGATTGGTCAAAAAAGGCCAATGAATAAATAGAGGTTTTACAGAGGATTTATTATGAACACAAATTTATCTAAAAAGAAAAAACTTTTTTTACTTTCCGATCTTGTACTTATTGTCTTGCTGATATTTTTCGATCAGCTCACAAAGCACCTTGCACTTGTACATCTTCAGGATAAGCCCGCAATCAAGATAATCAACGGGGTTCTTGAGCTTAATTTTTTGAAAAACAGCGGAGCTGCGTTTGGAATGCTTCAGAATCAGAAGGTTTTTTTCGTACTTATTGCCGCAATTATGCTTGTGGTTATCGCATACGTTCTTTTCAGAATGCCCGATGACAAGAAATATAATATTTTGCATATTGTTTTGGCACTTGTTGCAAGCGGTGCCGCAGGAAACATGATCGACAGAATACATAATGATTATGTTATTGATTTCATTTATTTTGTTATAATCAATTTCCCTATCTTTAATGTGGCCGATATTTATGTTACGGTTGCAACATTTATCTTTGCGGGACTGCTTCTTTTTTACTACAAGGATAACGACTTTGAATTTTTGAGCTTCAAGCAGCAGAAGAAATTCAAGGAGTTCAAATAAGGTATTTCGAGAATGGATGAAACAAATCTCTTTGAATGTGTAGTTACCGATGAATATGAAGGATACAGAATCGATAAGCTTATAAGTGAACTTATCGATTCTTTTTCGCGTTCTTATATAAAAAAACTTATCGATGATAAAAAGGTTTTTTGCAATGATAAGAATGTAAAGGCAAGTTATGTCGTATCTGAAAATGATGTGATAAAGATGGAGATTCCGCCGCTTGAAGTTCCGGAAATTGTACCGCAGGATATTCCTCTTGATATTATTTATGAGGATGAGGATGTGCTTGTTGTAAATAAGCCCAAAAACATGGTGGTACATCCGGCTCCCGGTCATTATTCCGATACGCTCGTAAATGCCGTTATGTTTCATTGCAAGAATCTATCAGGTATCAATGGCGTTTTAAGACCCGGAATCGTACACAGAATCGACAAGGATACGACAGGCTCCGTTATCATCTGCAAAAATGACGCATCTCACAGGGAAATAGCGGCTCAGCTCAAGGAACATTCTATAGACCGCATCTATCATGCCATTTGCTATGGAATAATCAAGGAAGATGAAGGCGATATCGATGCGCCGATCGGAAGAAGTCCTTCGGACAGAAAGAAAATGGCTGTCGTTTCAAAAGGCGGAAAAGAGGCGTTTACCCATTATCGCGTTTTGAAGCGTTTTGAGCAGGATAATATGACTTATATAGAGTGTAAGTTAAAAACAGGAAGAACGCACCAGATTAGGGTTCATATGGCGCATATCGGCCATCCTCTTTTGGGAGATGAGGTATATGCTCCCGGAAGAAAGAGTAAATTTAAGACAGAAGGTCAGTGTCTTCACGCAAAAACTCTTTCTTTTGTTCATCCGAAAAGCTCTGAATATATCGAGACAGATGCCCCTTTACCTGCATACTTTCAGCATTTGCTTGATGTTCTCAAATAAGGTAAGATATAAGTGAGAGTAAAGCTTTTTTATAAAAAGGGGTGATCTGTATGAATACGATAATCACTATCGGTAGACAGTTTGGATCGGGCGGAAGAGAAATCGGAGAGATGGTTGCCGATCATTTTGGAATAAAATGTTATGACAAGGAACTTTTATCAAGAGCTGCAAAAGAAAGCGGATTCTGTGAGGAAATGATCCAGAATCACGATGAAAGGCCTACAAATTCTTTTTTGTATAATCTTGTAATGGATACATATTCTTTTGGATATAATTCCTCTAGTTTTGTAGATATGCCGATCAGTCACAAGGTTTTCCTTGCACAGTTTGATACGATCAAGAAGATCGCTAAGGAAGAACCCTGTATCATTGTTGGAAGATGCGCAGATTATGCATTGAGCGACCTTCCGAATGTACTTAATCTTTTTATTTACGGTGATGAAGAATGTAAGATCAAGAGGATACGTGAGAGATTTTCAGATATCACATCAAACGAAAAAGCACGTGAGATGATGATAAAGAAAGATAAACAGCGTCAGAGTTATTACAACTATTATTCTTCCAAGAAATGGGGAAGAGCCGACAGCTATGATCTTTGCATCAATTCGAGCATTCTTGGAATTGAGGGCACTGTAAAACTGATAATTCAATATGTCGAAGATTACGAAGCCGGCAAAAAAGGCTGATATAATATGATATTATGAGCAAGATGGCAGTTCATCTTGCTCTTTTATGTTATTAAACAAAATATGGTATATTTTGAATTTTTCGTAAAATGGCTTAACTAAAATTCGTGTCTTCCGATATATAATTTGTATCTGAATAATTCCAGGGAGATAATTCATTTATGGATTTTAATTTTTTGGCATCGGTTGACAGTATTACAAACAAATATCTTAATCAGACTGCAATTTCATCTTTGAGTGAAGAGGATAAGAAGAAGTTTGGAGCTGATTTTGCCGAAGTATATGAGTCAATGACATCAATGAAACTCTTGAGTGCGAATCTTCGTTCAAGCTACGAGAATACTCATTCCGACGATCTGAACGAGCACGCATCAAGATTGGGGTATTCTATTGATAACAGGGTCATCAATATGCTTCACGTTCAGATTTCCGATGAAATGAATACAAAGGTTAAGTCTGCAATGGATAATGCAGTCAAATCTTTGCTGTAATAAACTTTATCAATTAGGTCTGTATCGCAGGATACAGGCTTTTTTCTACATTTCCAGGGTTATTCAAAGTTTTTAAATAAAGATTTTATCCTTTTTTGCTGGAATATTGCATTTTCCAAGAGTAGAATGTTTTGTTGAGGAGCGAAGTTAATATGAAGAAAAAAATTGAAAAAAAATATGTCGATTATCTTGTAAAGAAAACTGAAGAAATCGTAAATATCGATTCTCCTACAGGTTACACCGAAGAAGCAGCTTCTTTTGTAAAAAAAGAGTTTGAAGCGCTTGGTTTTAACGCTTACTACACGGTTAAAGGCGGTATTATCGTTGAGTTTGGCGGCAAAGATAAAGATAACGGGCTCCTTCTTGAAGCTCATGTAGATACGCTTGGCGGAATGGTCTCAAGGATCAAGCCAAACGGAAGACTGGAGCTTACCAATTTAGGTGGTATGAATCCAAACAATGCCGAGACTGAAAATGTAAAGGTCATAACCAAATTTAACGGTGAATACGAAGGCACTTTCCAGTTAAATGATGCTTCAATTCACGTAAACGGAAAGTACAACGAGCAGAAAAGAGAATGGAGCAGCTGCGAAGTTGTTCTTGATGAAGATGTAAAAGATGCAGACGATGTAAAGAAGCTGGGTATATCTATCGGTGATATAGTATGTTTTGATCCGAATTTCAGAGTGACAAAGAGCGGCTATATCAAATCCAGATTCCTGGATGATAAGCTTAGCGTCGGAATTTTATTTGCTTATGCAAAATATCTTAAAGATAATAATATCACCCCTGAAAGAGCAATATATGCCCATATAACAGTTTTTGAAGAAGTTGGCCACGGTGGATGCGGAAGCGTTCCAAAAGGCTGTACAGAGGTAATATCTGTTGATATGGGATGTGTCGGTGAAAATCTTGATTGTAGCGAAAAACAGGTTTCCATTTGCGCAAAAGACAGCGCGGGGCCTTACAACTACAACGTTGTAAAATCTCTTATCAAGGCTGCTATGGATAATGACATAGATTATGCCGTTGATGTATATCCATTCTACGGAAGTGACGCCGAAGCTTCACTCCGCGCAGGAAACGATCTTAGACACGGGCTTATAGGTGCCGGTGTTTATGCTTCTCACGGATATGAGAGAAGCCATAAAGATGGCGCAGAAAATACGCTGCGCTTATTGATAGCATATACGACTGACTAAAGGAGCACAAAAAGACAACATTATGAAGTACATTTATGAAACTCACATGCACACCAAGGAAGCGAGCGCCTGCTCAGGAACAGAGGCCCGCGAGTTCATTAAATATATGTCGGAGCTTGGCTACAGCGGAATTATTATTACAGATCACTTTTTTAACGGAAACAGCTGTGTTCCGAAAGACCTGCCCTGGGAGAAGAGGGTAGAGATGTACTGCAGCGGCTATGAACATGCACTGGAAGAGGCTCAGAGAACAGGCTCGGATCTGACTGTTATGTTCGGTATAGAATATAATTTTCACGGAGACGAATTTCTTCTTTACGGAGTGGATAAAAAGTGGCTTCTTGATAATCCGGACATTCTTGAAAAAGACAGATATGAAGTATACAAATGCGTTCATGAATATGGTGGAATCATGGTCCAGGCTCATCCTTACAGGGAAAGAGGCTATCTTAGCGAGATAAATCTGACACCTGACGTAAGTGACGGTGCTGAAGTATATAACGCATGTAATCCCGATTATCAGAACAGCCTCGGATACGAATATGCCGTAAGCAAGAACTTCAGAATGTCTGCAGGTTCCGATATCCATAATCCCGGACAACCCGATATGGGCGGCATGATGTTTGATCATAAGATAAATTCCATTGATGAATACATAAAAGCTTTTATGAACAATGAAGGTACACCTGTATTTATCCGTGACATTGAAAATAATAAAGAATTTAAAGAAGTTAAGAATGATAAAGCACTTACAATACCTACACAGGGACCGACTTTGGAAGTTATTTGGCATTAATTTGGATAGATTTTCCATGATTTTCTCGGCATGATTTTCTCTGATAGGGATGTAAATATACTTTTTCGCAAAATTCTAGTTTTACGAAAAACATATAGCGTGTTATAATAGATATATGGGTATTCTATGCCTATATATCTATTTTTATGCGAATGAAAGTCCTTTTTGGGGGAAATATAATATGCCAGATAACAAAAAACAATACTCTGATAAGATCAATGAGCTTCTAAGTGAAATGCCTGAGTTTGTTTCTGATTTCATATACAACTTCGGACGTGTCGAAAATTATGCGACCAAACTCGAATATTGTCGCGACATAAAGGTCTATCTTGAATTCATCGTAAGTTACCTTCCAAAGCATTGTGATAAAAACATTAAAGATCTGTCCATAGATGACGTGGCCAACATAGAAATTCTTGATATAAACAGATTCCTGACAACGCTTTCCGGAAATCATAAGGAATCAACCGTAAAAAGAAAACGCGCTTCATTATCCAGCATGTATGGCTTCTTTGTAGCTACGGGTAAAATGTCCCGTAATCCGATTGCCGCTACAAAGACAATCAAAATTCCAAGTAAAGATGTTATTTATTTAACAAACGATGAACAGCGCGTTCTTCTTGATACCGTAAGGCATGGAACAAATCTTCATGATTCTGTCGCAAAGGTCCATTATATATACGCTGACAGAGATTCAGCCATGTTCATATTACTTCTGGATACCGGCCTTCGTGTTTCCGAGATGCTTGATACGGATATTATAGATTATAATCTCGAAGAATGTAGTGTTGTTGTGACAAGAAAAGGCGGCGATACGCAGGTAATCTACTATTCCGATGAATGTCGCGATTATCTGGAGATTTACTTTACTTCCCAAAAGGCTAAATTTGGATTGACCTCCAAGAATCTTAAATTTCCCGCTTTCACTACTACTTCCGGCAACAGACTGGGAGTACGTGCGGTTGAGATTCTTGTAAAGAAATATGTTTCTGTGTGTCTCCCTGAAAAAGCAAGGATTATATCTCCGCACAAATTAAGATCCAGCTTTGCAATGAGCTTTTATGCCGCAAGTGACAATGATATTCTGCTTCTTAAGAAAAAAATGAATCATAAAAGCATTCAGACGACAAATATATATGCAAAAGCCTCTGATACAGCCATGAAAGAATCACGGTCATTGCTACAGGGATTAAGATGATATTTTGTATGGTTGCTTAAATAATTATGGATTGATATAAGAAAACTGCTTGAGAATTATTTTCCCAAGCAGTTTTCTTTTAATTATTTTGATGCTTCATTACTTGCAGCAATATTATCTTTGTTTTCTTCGGCGATTTGTTCGGGAGTTTTATCTACAAAAGTACTGTAAATAGCTACATGATCATATATACATCTCCATGAACTGTAAGCTTTCGCGGTTACACATATATAGTGTTTTCCCTGCGCAGATACTTCATAGCTGGCCGCACATGATCCGGCCTGGTGTACATATCCGGTCTTGGCACCAAGTACTGTACCCAAGGTGTCTTTATCTTCTATTCTTCTGATGAACAAGTTACTAATGCTTATTCCGTTCGGAGCAGCCTTTGTAGGCGAAGTGGTATACATTTTTGTATGTAAAACTTCATTACAAAGCTTGTTCTCTTCAGCAGCCTTTAGAATAATTGCTATATCCAGAGGCGTACAATAAAGATCCTCGTCAAAAATTCCGACACAGTTTGTGAAATGCGCAGAACCGGCAAGTCCGAGCTCTGCAACTTTCTGGTTCATAAGCTCTACGAAAGCCTCCTGAGAACCTGCAACATATTCAGCAAGTCCAATCGCTGCATCAGCACCTGATTTAAGAATCGTACCGTACATAAGATCGCGAACTGTCTGTTTGTCACCGGCTTCAAGACCAACGTTACTACAGTCGTTTTCTAAAACATATTGCACTATGCCTTCATTTATTTCATACTCGTCATCAAGACTTTTTATATGTTCGGCAGCAACCAAAAGAGTTAATATCTTGGTCATCGATGCCGGGAACATTCTTGTCTTGGCACCTCTTCCCGCAATAACTTTTCCTGTATCAAGATCAAGAAGAACGGCATACGAACTGTCTACATAATCTTCTTTATCTTTGTTATTACTGTTTAGATGGGCAACATTAGTCTCCATATAATCAACTTTATAGCCCTTAAAGAAAGCTCGTGCATCCTCGGATTTTTCCAAGAAAGGATTTAACTCGACTTCTTTTATTTCTGTATCAACAATATCATGTGATGCCTCATCATCGTCCCCTTGCTCGGTGAAAGCATCAAACGGTCCGTCCTTTGGTAAGGTTATATGGACTTTGCTCATGATAAATACAAAACCTGCTACAAGTAATGCAACTCCGGCTGCCAGTGAAGCTGTATGTACAAGTATTTCTTTTCTTCTTCTTAATTTATATTCTCTAACGGACAGTCTTTGACCGTTTCTTTTCCTGTAAGTTCTTCTCCCTAAAGAACGTCTTCTTTTTCTGCTATTTCTCAAATTATTAATTCCACCCTATAAAAAAATACAACAACTAAATGTTATCATTTTTTTATCTATTTGTTCAAGTGGAAAAAGCTACAAAATAATGCAAAAAAAACTTACATGCAGATAAAACTTGAATTTTTTGAACTATTTTTCTGTAAATTTGGTAAATTTTACTTAAATTCTGTTGAATAATACGGAACTATCAATGAATCTCCGGCAATTAATTCCGATGCATCCGCAAGATTGTTAATATTGCAAACTTCATCAATATAATCATTCATATCATAGTAATGCTCGGATGAATACATGTCTCCGGCTATTGTCCAAAGGCTGTCTCCGTAATTTACGGTTATTGACTTGTAATATTTATATTCGGGTGTATAAGTATCAGATTGTGCATCTGAATTAAAAGTTGACAAATTAAACATTATGATGAAAATCAATACAGATACGACAGCCATAAGCATAACAAACTGTCTTCTGACAATATTCCTACGTCTTATCTTATTATTTCTAATTCTGATCTCACTCTTACTGAAATATCTCGGATCATTGTATAAACTTGCTGCTATCCTCATTGCTTCGCTCATAATCTTCACCTCTCAGTATAATACGAACAAATATTTGCGAACAACCGTTCTGTTATCATAATATCGAACAAACATTCGCTTGTCAAGAAAAAACAGAACATATTTTCGCGAACAAATATTTGTGTTTTGAATTTCCCTATGATATACTTGGATTAGATTAGGAGGTTATTATGGACAAGAGCAAACTTACACCAATTCAGGAAAAGATCCTCGATTATATCAAGGAAGAGACATTAACAAAAGGCTTTCCTCCGTCAGTGCGCGATATCTGCGCTGCGGTCAATCTTAAATCAACATCTTCTGTTTTCACACATCTGGGTAATCTGGAGAAAAAGGGATATATAAAGCGCGACCCCACCAAGCCGCGTGCTATCACTATCTGTGATGACAGTTTCAATATGATAAGGACGGAAATTGTCAGTATTCCTGTCGTAGGCCAGGTTGCTGCAGGTACTCCTATCCTCGCGGAAGAAAATATCGATTCTTATATTCCGATTCCTGCATCAATGTGCCCTAAGGGCTCTGATGCATTTATACTGAATGTAAAAGGCGATTCAATGATCAATGCCGGAATATATAATGGAGATCAGATCTTTGTTGAGGTATGCAATACTGCCAAGAACGGCGACCAGGTTGTAGCTCTTATCGATGATTCCGCTACCGTTAAGACTTTTTATAAAGAGAACAATCACATCAGACTTCAGCCTGAAAACGATACTATGGATCCTATAATCGTTGATGACTGCAAGATTCTTGGAAAAGTATTCGGTGTAATGAGATTTTACAGATAAAATAATAAAAAAGTATATAAATAACGGTCGGTTTGATTCATATCAGAATCAGTCCGACCGTTTTATTTCGCTGTTAAATTAGAATGATCAGTTAAGACTGTCTTTCTCTATCGGCTTTCCATCGCGCCATATTCTCTCAAGATCGTAGAATACTCTGTTCTCGCTGTCAAAAACATGAACAATAATATCGCCGAAATCAAGAAGGATCCAATTGGCTGATTCATAGCCCTCAACGTTCTTTGTGAGGAATCCTGCTCTTCCGAGAGCATCCTGAACGCTGTCTGCCATTGCCTGAACCTGGCTTGAGTTGGTTCCGTTTGCAATGATAAAGTAATCTGCAAGTGTAGAAATTTCGCTTATATCAATGGCGTGAACATCAATTCCTTTTCTGTCTTCCAATGCTTCCATCGCCATCAAAGCCATTTTCTTTGAGTTCTCAATATCTGACATATTCACCTCGTTCTTAATTATAGTATTTCTTATAGAACTCATAAGCTTTCATGGTGGTATCATCGCACTCTTTACCTATGGTCCTTAAATAAATGATCGAATTATGCAATATATGCGCAAGACACTTGTCTAAGTATTCAAAAGCTTCTTTTCTGATTATATTCATATCATCTAAAGGCTTTCTGTTTGGCTCTATGAAATCCGCGATATATACGATTTTTTCAAGAAGAGACATATTTTCCCTTCCTGTTGTATGATATCTTATTGCATTTAATATCTCGGGATCGCGAACTTCATATTTGGTGCTTGCTATATAGATTCCAGCCTTTGCATGAAGAAGTGAATGATTCCTTCTTTCAACATCGGTGACTTCTATATTGTTTTTTTCACATATACTAAGCTGTTCCTCGTGAGACAGGCATTTGGCGCAATCATGCAAAAATCCTGCTATAAGTGCCTTCTCAACATTTGCACCGTGTACCATCGCAAGAGATGCGCTTGTATAGGCAACTCCCAATGTGTGGTCGTATCTGTCGGGCTTTAATTCCTTTTCGAGTTCTTTTCTAAGCTTCTGAGTAATTTCCAAGGTCTTCATTTATATAATCCTTTTAAACAAATAAACTCTATACACTCTTTTGGAACCATATATTTAATGCTTCTGCCCGTTCGCACTCTTTTTCTGATCTCCTGAGACGAAATGTCCACTCTGTTAAAAGTAAGAAGCTGAATATCAACATCGTATTGTTTAAGCAGCTTTCTTCTCACATTATCAAGTGCAGCCACATCGTGATTGTCTCTTACGGCAGCTAAAATGGTGCATGACTGCAAAAGTTCTTTTGAATTATACCAGGTCTCTATATCGACGACGGCGTCTCCGCCCAGTATCAGATACAATTCATCGCCGGGATACATTCCTTTTAATTCCTTGATCACATCATATGTGTAGGTTCCTTTGGGCTTATCAATCTCAATTCTTGAACATGTAAAATACGGATTGTCTTTGATTGCCATCTTGACCATGTTATATCTGATATCGCCTGATGATAAATTATTGCCCTTCATAAGATGAGCAAGTTTTTCGGGAATAAAAATTACTCTGTCCAAACCATATTGCTCCCTCGCGGCTTCTCCCAAAAGAAGATGTCCGTAGTGAATGGGATCAAAATTTCCAATAAGAATACCGATCTTTCTGCTAGCCATAAGAGTGCCTCCGTAATGATAAAAAATATCAATTTACAGCCTTCTTGGTTCTAGGTAAAACAATCTTTGGTTCATCCTTGAAAGGCTTGTATAAAACAAATTTTCTTCCGATAACCTGTACAAGATCCGAACGTGTTCTTTCTGAAACCATTATCGCAACATTTGACACGTCATCCATGCAGTTCTTCAAAACTGTAATCTTTACAAGCTCGTGTGTATTGAATGTTTCAGCAATAGCATCTATTATTTCGGGAGTCACGGTTGACTTTCCTATCTGAAAAACAGGATCAAGGTCAGCCGCAAGGCTCTTTAAATATGCTCTTTGTTTACTTGTCAAAGTCATTATGTTTCATCCTCTTCATCATCATATTCATCTGTATCGTTCGCAGGAACAGTATCTGCATTGCGATAGTATTCAAAGCTGTATCCGTACATTCTGACGGTATCACCTTCGTTAATATGGAGTTTCTCGAGCTCATCAAGAATTCCGTTGTCCTTGAGGAAGTTCTGGAAGAATGCAAATCCCTTTTCGGATTCAAGGTTGGTGTAACCAAGCATCTTCTCAATCTTAGGTCCTTCAATGACAAATTCTTTTTCATCGCTATCATATGTTACCGTAAATGCTTCATCCGTATCACGGGCCATAGTCTCAGGGAAAAATTCCTGCTCGAATACAACAGCATCTTTTGGAAGTTCATCAAGGGTCCTACTTACATAGTATAGCAGTTCCTTAATGCCTTTTCCAGTTAGGGTCGATGTGGCAAAAACCTTAACTCCGAGAGGCTCGTACTTATCCCTTATCTTCTTAATAATGTCAGAATCTTCTCCATCGGGAAGCATATCGATTTTGTTTGCGGCAATTACCTGAGGCTTGCTTGATATATCGGCGTTGTAGTTCTTAAGCTCAGCATTTATCGCTTCAATATCTTCCATTGGATCACGGCCTTCAGTTGAAGCAGCATCTACAACATGAATCATCATCCTTGTACGTTCGATATGTCTCAAAAACTCGTGTCCTAGTCCCAGTCCTTCCGAAGCTCCCTCAATAAGTCCGGGAATATCTGCAACAACAAAGCCTCTTGCATCAGAAAGATCGACAACACCGAGCATCGGTGACAATGTGGTGAAATGATAATTCGCTATCTTGGGCTTTGCATTTGATACCTTAGACAAAAAAGTTGATTTACCGACGTTAGGGAATCCTACAAGTCCTACGTCAGCAATAACCTTAAGCTCAAGCATTACTTCAAGCATAAGTGCCGGCTGACCTGGCTGAGCGTATTTTGGAGCCTGCATGGTGGAAGTTGCATAGTGCATGTTACCGTTTCCGCCTCTACCGCCTTTTAATACGACAACTTTCTTGTTTTCGCCGCTCATATCGGCAATTACTTTTCCTGTATTTGCCTCTTTAATAACTGTTCCTTCGGGAACTTTTATATATAAATCCTCGCCATTTTTACCGTGGCAACGTCTCTTGTTTCCGTCCTGACCGTTTTGTGCTTTATATTTACCGCCGTAATGAAAGTCTGCAAGCGTATTGATTCCTTCATCAACGACAAAAATTATATCTCCGCCTTTTCCGCCGTCACCGCCATCGGGACCGCCGTTAGGCACATATTTCTCTCTTCGAAACGAAACGTGTCCGTCTCCGCCTTTTCCGCTTTGTATAAAGATTTTTGCTTTATCTACAAATACCGGCATAATCAAATTCCTTTCGGATAAAATTCCATAGATTAAAAATATGGGCTTCAAACATTTTAGTTTGAAGCCCGTTTAGTTAAATTACTTATTCTCTACAGGATGAACGCTAGCCTGCTTTTTATCTCTGCCCTTGCGCTCAAATCTAAGAACACCATCAACAAGTGCGTATAATGTGTCATCGCTACCGATTCCAACATTTACACCGGGATGAATGTGTGTTCCACGCTGTCTGTATAAAATATTACCGGCCTTAACGAACTGTCCGTCAGCTCTTTTTGCTCCAAGTCTCTTGGATTCTGAATCTCTACCGTTCTTGGTTGATCCAACACCCTTCTTATGAGCAAAAAATTGAAGGTTCATATTCAACATGACTTATTCCCTCCTAAATTTAATGTTCAAAAATCTCTTACCGTACTCTCGGAATATACTATTAACGCCAAGCTCAAAGGATTTGAGAAGTAAATCCGCGTCCCTTGAAGGTTCTTGTTCAAATGAGATTGAAATGTACCCATCATCCTCGTTCTGATCACAAGTAAATCTATCCCCGGTAAATCTCTCAAGTGAATTGATAAGATTTATCGTAAGAACAGATATCGCAGCACACACAATATCTTCACCGCTGTCGGCAAAACCTGCATGCCCGCTACACTCAATTCTCTTATATGAATCTGCCAAAGATTTGGTAATCGTAATAGTAGTCATTATTCCGCTTTGTAAATAAATTACATAGTGATCTTGTTAATCTTAACAAGTGTGAAAGGCTGTCTGTGACCATTCTTCTTGTGATAGCCAGTCTTTCTCTTGTACTTGTAAACAACAACCTTCTTAGCACGGCCCTGCTCAACAACTGTTCCGCTAACCTTAGCTCCGCTAACATCGCCGGCAACCTTAAGTGCCTTGTCATCATTTACTGCAATAACATTGTCAAATGTTACTTCTTTTCCGGGCTCTACATCAAGCTTCTCTACCTTGATCTCATCACCCTCGGAAACTTTGTACTGCTTTCCACCAGTTACAATAATTGCGTACATAAGTTACCTCCTTCTTCAAAAAACTCGCTAACTTTGGCGGGATAAAACCACTTAAGCCTAGTTATGCGGCATACTAAGATATAATATCACTGATAAATACTGTTGTCAACAGCTTTTTCGACATCCTTCAATATTTCTTTTAACGTTTTATCGTTTTTGTTTCGGGTGAGCTCCATAATGCCAAGCCCTGTCACATCTATGAAAACAGTATGTACCTGCTCATATTTGCAAAAGGCTTTAACTTTATGTATCAATTCTTCGTATTTTTCCTCATCGTCCATATTGATGAAATCGATAAGGATCATACCTGTGAGATTCCTAAGGCGAATCTGCCTGAATATTTCATTTACCGCTTCAAGGTTTACCTTAAAGGCAATGTCATCTTTTCCTTTAATGGCCTTACCTGTATTTACATCGATTGCATTAAAGCTTTCAAGCTGCTCGATTATGATATATGCACCGCTCTTAAGCCAGACTTTGCGGTGTTTCAGATCTTCAATCGCCGACTTTATCCCATGAATGCCCGTATCTTCTATAACAGAGAATTCGGTTTCGCCTCTGATTTTAAGAAATGCTCCGGCATTTTCTATGAGCTGCTCGGTACTTCCGCTATCGGATCTGTGGATGCAGCTGTAAAGCGTTCTGTTTCTTCCTTCTGAAAGAATATCCGCAAGTTTATCAAGGCAAGCCCTAAACGAAGCTTCAATCACATCACATGCTTCTTCCTCAGCTATTTCGGAAGACTTCGTTCTTATGATGATTCCGGCCGTCATATCCGAAAGCTTCTCGCGGTACTCATCCATTATGGTTTCATAATCAGCCTTTATCTTATCGGAAAGAAGTGCCCTGATATTGTCGGATAACTTTATTGATGAACCGACGCCGTATTTTCCGAGGGTAACGGCAACATAATCATCCGAAACGGAAAGATTTGTCGTAAGTTTGGTCTTCTTGGTCTTTATAGCCTCAGATTCAACCTGAACAATAACGTCGTCGCCGTTTTTCAGGGTATCATCGCTTCCAAATGTGCGGCCTATAACGCAAGCGCCTGTTATGTTTTTGAGCGGCAGATATCCGGTCTTGTCCTTATCGTACCTCACAAAAGCTGCGCCGATATTTTTAACTATATGATCGACTTTTGCGACATATATGTTTCCAAGTTCGTTCTCTCTTACAAAAGAAAGAAACTCCATCTTGTTACCTATAAACGCAGTAACGACCGGCGTATTTAAATATTCGGAAACTATGATCTCAGACATTTAAATAAAACCTCTTTTGGATATCATCTGTTATAAATGGCTCAATATAAGATTTTCCGTCATTCTCAACATATCTGTAGATATCGAGCCTGTGTATAGCCATGGCGTGAGGAGCAAGTTCCTCTTTGATATGGTCAAAAAAGCCCTGTAACAAAAGCGCAGGTTTTAAAGTTGCGCTACTGCTCATGCTGAGCAAGAGCTCAATGTATCCTTCTTCCTTGTTAAAAGAAAAATCAAATATCAAAGGCTTCATATCAATTTCTTTTTCGCCCTTTTTGGTCTTCTTCATGGCAGGAAGTTTATCAAGTGCCAGATATTCCCTGAATTTCTCAATCCAGTCATATGTAGGCATGAATTTCTCTCTGAATGAGATTCTGTATTTTGCGGCATATGCAGCGGTCATCGCCTTCTCATCGTTATCCGAGAGCTCTCTTATAGCGATGATCTCGATTCCCTCGTTCATGACAGAGTTTAATCTGTTCATGACATCTTCGGCACTTACCATGCTATTTACGGAAATATCCATGTATTCACCGTCGCTTGTCGCGCCTACACTGAGAGGCTGGGCAAAAGATATGATCTGATGCGGGCTGAATCCTTCAGAATACTTGATGTCAACCTCAGCTCTTCTGATAGCCTTCTGAAAGTACCTCATAACATCGAGATGGCCGATAAATTTGATCGGGCCGTTTTTGGAAAATTTAAGACGTAATTTATTCATTTAAACTTATTATCCCTTTTTGTTCTCAAAGCAGACTCCGACACCGTATGATGCAGCACCGCAGCCAAGACAGCCGTTTCTGCAATTGCTTGATTTATTGCCGGCAAGCGCATTCTTCCATTCGCGCAGAAGGAAATCTTTTGTGACTCCGCAGTTTAATATATCCCAAGGGAAAATCTCGTCGTCGCTTCTTTCCCTAACTGTATAGAACATAGGATCAACTCCGCATTCCTTAAAGATATCCATCCATACATCGAATTTGAAATACTCGCCCCATGCATCAAAGATACAGCCTTTTTGATAAGCTTTAAGAATAACGTCGCAAAGCTTTCTGTCTCCTCTTGCAAGAACACCTTCCATCATACTCGCATCAGCTTCGTGCCAGTTGTACTTAATATGCTTCTGGTTAAGCTGAGACATTATGCCTTTTCTTGTCTTATTTGCCTTTTCAAGGAATTCTTCCTTGGTATTCATAGGTGCCCACTGGAACGGAGTAAACGGCTTGGGAACAAAGAAAGATGTACTTGCAACAATATCAATGGTCCTTCCGTTTCTCTTTTCCTTCGGAACGGTATCAAAATACTCGGCGGCAACTTTATTGGCTATCTCGCCAATTCCGAGTATATCTTCATCGGTCTCTGTCGGAAGTCCCAGCATGAAATAGAGCTTAACCTTGTTCCAACCTCCAAGGAACGCTTCATGTGAGCCTCTTAAGATATCTTCTTCTGTAAGTCCCTTATTGATAACGTCTCTCATTCTCTGAGTTCCGGCCTCGGGCGCAAATGTAAGACTGCTCTTTTTTACATCCTGAACCTTACTCATTACATCAAGAGAAAACGCGTCGATTCGAAGAGACGGAAGTGAAATGTTTACCTTCCTCTCATTACAGCTCTTTATCAGGAAATCAATGAGCTCCGGGAGCTTGGTATAATCACTTGAACTTAATGAACTAAGTGAAATTTCTTCATAACCGGTGTTTTTTAATGACTCTATCGCAAGTTCCTTGAGGTGCTCAACATCTTTTTCCCTAAGGGGCTTATAAAGCTGTCCCGCCTGACAGAATCTGCAGCCTCTGATACAGCCTCTCATAATCTCAAGCACAACTCTGTCCTGAGTTATCTTGATATAAGGAACAACGGGTTTTGTTGGATAAAAAACATTTGATATTTTTAAACACATTTCTTTTTTAATGGTTTTTGGAACATCATCGTATATCGGAAGCATGGACTTTATCGTGCCATCTTCCTTATATTCAACATTATAGAGTCCGGGAACATAGATACCGGGCTTCTTTGCGCACGCATGAAGGAAATCTTCCCTTGAAGTTCCGTCTGCCCTACACTTTTTATAAAAATCAAAGATCTCTCTGTATCTTGTCTCGCCTTCGCCTATATAGAATATGTCAAAAAAGTCTGCGATAGGCTCGGGATTGTATGTGCAAGGACCTCCGCCTATGACAATCGGATCGTCCCATGTTCTGTCCTTTGAAAGGAGCGGAATCTTGGAAAGATCCAGAATCTGCAGAATATTTGTGTAACACATCTCATATTGCAAAGTAAATCCGAGGAAGTCAAAATCCTTGATAGGATCCTGAGATTCCAACGCAAAAAGAGGAATGTCCTCTTTTCTGAGGACCTCATCCATGTCGAGCCACGGCGAATAAACGCGCTCACACCAGACGTCCTCAAAAGAATTGAACATTCCGTATAAAATCTGTATTCCCAGATGTGACATACCAATCTCGTAAACATCAGGAAAACACATGGCGAAACGAATATCAACCGCTTTTTTATCCTTTGTAATGCTGTTGACCTCGTTTCCTATGTATCTCTCAGGTTTTTCGATACTTAAAAGTATGTCATCTGACAGTGCTAAATTGTAATTCATATTTTTCCCTTATCGTCTTGACAGTTCGTCTGTAATATCCTCCCAGCTGACATTTTTTTCAGCCATAAGGACCATCATATGATACAGGAAATCAGAAATTTCGTAAACTATTTCTTTTTCCTCGGGATTCTTTGAAGCAATAACAATCTCTGTCGCCTCTTCTCCGAGCTTCTTAAGAATCTTGTCCACGCCCTTGTTAAACAGGTAATTTGTATAAGAGCCCTCTCTTGGATTGACTTTTCTGTCTTTAATAACATCATATACGCTGTCGAGAACCTTCTGAGGATTCTTCTCCGTATAGTTCTTGCTTGCAATCTCATTAAAGAAGCATGAATACTTTCCTGTATGACATGCAGCGCCGATCTGCTTAACCTTTGCAAGGATTGTATCGTAGTCACAATCTGTATAAAGAGACTTTACATACTGATAATGTGAGCTCGTCTCGCCCTTTATCCAAAGCTCATTGCGGCTGCGGCTATAATATGTCATCTTGCCTGTTTTAATCGTTGTGTTGTACGCTTCCTCGTTCATATAGGCAACCATAAGCACCTGATCGGTGCGGTAGTCCTGAACGACAACAGGAACCATTCCGTCCGAGTTCTTCTTGAGCTGATCCCATGAAAAAGCTGCTTCAAGCCTGAATACAGGAATTCCTTCGCTCTTGCAGACATCCTTCCAGTCATTTATCTTCGCATAATTCTCATTTACATAAGTTCCTGTAACGCCCTGAACTTTTTCATTCTTAAGGCTTTCTACAAGGCCGTTGTCATCGCTGATTTCAAGGAATAATACAACGGGTAAAAGAGAATTCGTCTTAAACTTACTGCCATCTCCGATAAATATAAGTTCTGAAGCAAGCTCGTCCACATTTTCGATATCATCTGTAATGTCCTGAGGATTGCTGTAGCAGATGCCTATCTTATCTTTTCCAAATTTACTTGAAACCTCTTTAAGGATTTCTCTGTTGCCCTCTTTTGAATAATTAAGAAATGCTTTCTTACATCCGGCGTATATGAGCTTTTTGATATCCTCCATGCGCTTAACGTTTCCGGCACCCATTACTTCTACGTCTACAGCTTTGCAAATTTTCTGAAGCATATGAAGTGAATCTTCATGGAGTTTATCGTTTCCCTCAGGTGAAAGATCAAAGACTATGATCTCATCCGCACCCGCGTCTGAATAAGTCTCAGCAAGGGCTGCAGGGTCTTCACTGATAACATTTGATTTTTTAAAATCCGACCATGCCTTATCTTCACACAGATAAATACAGGGAATAAATTTCTTGTTGTCGTTCATAATATTAGAGGGCTCCTTTTGTACTAAGTACATCTTTTATTCTGGGATCGAAACATGTGGCTTCATCAAGAGACTTGGCAAAAGCCTTAAATATTGCTTCAATCTTGTGGTGTTCGTTATATCCTGTTATCACTCTGAGGTGAATGTTCATCATTGCGGCATAAGATACAGCATAGAAAAATTCACTCACAAGCTGTGTGTCAAAATCTCCGACCATCGGTGCGTTAAACTCAGCATCCATAACAAAATACGGTCTTCCGCAAAGATCTACCGCACTCATGACAAGTGTCTCGTCCATAGGAAGGATCTTGCTTCCGTATCTCTTTATGCCTTTTTTATCACCGATAGCTTCGAGAATAGCCTGTCCAAGCACAATTCCCGTATCTTCAACAGTGTGGTGTCCGTCGACATTAAGGTCTCCTGTAACCTTTACTGTAAGATCAAACAGACCGTGTCTTGCGAATCCTTCAAGCATGTGGTCAAAAAATCCGATGCCTGTTGAGATATCACTCGTACCTGTTCCGTCAATATTGATGGTAACAGTAATCTGAGTCTCTTTTGTGTTTCGGGTAACACTTGCAATTCTGTTATCCATAGCTTGTGTCTCCTTATAGTTAAGTACAAAATGTTGTTGTTTTTCAAATACGTAAAACCGCAAACTTGCATTTTATGGACTTTTTAGAAAGTACACTTGCAATTTTAAAACAATTATATACAATTGCAAATATGTATTATCGGTATTTACGATATCAAACAATATAATAACAGCCGCAATAAATCATTCAAATCTGACAGCTATCGAGTTCGCGTGTGCTGTAAGTCCTTCTTCTTTTGCAAAGAGTTCGATATCTTCGTGAACTTTTCTAAGAGCATCTCTCGAATAAGAAATGATGCTTGTTTTCTTCATAAAATCGTCAACATTTAAAGGCGAGAAGAATCTTGCTGTCCTGTTTGTGGGAAGAATGTGATTCGGGCCTGCAAAATAGTCTCCGAGAGGCTCAGAAGAATAAGCTCCAAGGAAAATAGCTCCCGCATTCTTTATTTTTGTCATAACTTCATACGGATCTTTTGTAATGATCTCAAGGTGTTCAGATGCGATCGCGTTTGCGGCATCTACAGCGGCATCCATATCATCCGCTATGAAAATATATCCGTAATTATCAAGAGATTTCTTGATAATATCTGTTCTTGAAAGTTCCTTCAAAAAGCCTTCTATCTCTGCAGAAACATCATTTGCAAGCTTCTCTGAAGTAGTAACAAGTATTGCACTTGCAAGTTCATCATGCTCAGCCTGTGAAAGAAGATCTGCGGCAACGTATCTTGCATTTGCGGTCTCATCTGCAACAACAAGGATTTCACTTGGACCTGCGATAGAATCAATAGAAACATGTCCGAAACATGCCTTCTTTGCAAGAGCTACAAAGATATTTCCGGGACCTGTTATCTTATCAACCTTGGGAATACTCTCTGTTCCAAATGCCATAGCGGCGATAGCCTGAGCTCCGCCAACTTTGTAAACTTCTGTAACACCTGCGATATCTGCAGCAACCAAAGTTCCCGCATTTACCTTGCCGTCTTTACCGGGAGGTGTGCACATAACAATTCTCTCAACGCCTGCAACCTTGGCCGGAACAACATTCATAAGAACGCTTGAAGGATAAGCAGCCTTTCCGCCGGGTACATAAACGCCTGAGATCTCGATGGGAAGAATTCTCTGACCGAGGATACTTCCGTCTTCTCTTGTGTCAATCCATGAATTTCTCTTCTGCTTCTCGTGGAATACGCGGATGTTCTCGGCACTCTTTTTCATTACTTCAACAAACTTAGGATCAAGTTCCTTGTAAGCTGCCTTGATCTCATCCTCAGTAACCCTGATATTTGAAGCGTTGAGTTCACTCTTATCAAACTTAAGAGTATATTCGAAAACAGCCTTATCGCCGTTTTTTCTTACGTTATCAATTATATCATTAACAGTATTCTCATATTCTGTGTAGCTTCCGGGATTTCTGTTCAAAAGATTTCCAAGGAGTTCGCTTTGTGTTTCTTCTGTAAGCTTTAATGTACGCATATCTTATAAATTCTCCTTCATAGCATTGATGAGCTTTCTGATTCTCTCTGTTTCCATCTGCATGCTAACCTGATTTACGATCACTCTTGCAGACAACGGACAGATTTCTTCAAGAACCTCAAGTCCGTTCTCTTTAAGCGTAGAGCCTGTCTCAACTATATCCACGATAACATCCGACAGATTAACGATAGGTCCAAGCTCAACAGAGCCGTTAAGCTTGATGATATCTACAGTCTGATGCTTTTTGTTAAAAAAGTAATCTTTTGCGATATTGGGATATTTGCTCGCAACACGGATCATCTCACGATGTTCCAAAAGGCGTTTCGCATCATGCGGTCCGCAGACACACATTCTGCACTTTCCGAATCCGAGGTCCAAAACCTCGTAAACGCGTCTGTTTTCTTCCAAGATAGTGTCCGCACCGACAATTCCAATGTCTGCGGCTCCGTACTCAACATAAGTCGGTACATCGGGGCCTTTTGCAAGGAAGAACTTGAGTCCGAGTTCCTCATTGGTAAAAATAAGTTTTCTCGTCTTTTTATCAAGTACTTCTTCGCATTCAATCCCGCATTTATTTAAAAGTTCCATTGTGTCTTTAACAAGTCTGCCTTTTCCAAGTGCAAAAGTTAAGTATCTCATGTCTCCTCCGATCATTCTGCCTCCAAAGCAACGTTTGTGCCATTCTGTCTAAGTTCTTTTGCTTTGCTAAGCATCTCCTCAAAATTATTCTCGTTATATGTAATGACAACGCGCTCAGATTCATGCTCAACTGTAGCATTCTGTCTGTAAAGCGCAGACATAAGATCGTCGATTATGATCGAGAATCCAATTGAAGGAGCATCTGTTCCGTACTTTCCGAGAAGATTGTCGTATCTTCCGCCTTTTGCGATGGCATCTCCCACGCCGTATGTATACGCAAGGAAGATCACGCCTGTGTAATAATTGAATCTGCTGAGGATTCCAAGGTCAAAAGAGACATATTTCTCAACACCGTAATTGGTAAGAACTCTGTAGAGATCCTTAAGTCTCTTTATCGCATCAAGTGAACGCTTATTGCTCACTTCGTTCTGTGCCTTATCAAGAGCCTTGTCTGTTCCGATAAACTCAGCAACCTTACCGATAAGGCCGCGATATTTCTCGGGAACGTTTCTCTCGCTCAAAATTCCTTCAACAGCAAAAATATTCTTGTCAATAATCTGCTCTCTGATCTCTTCCTCAGTCTCGGCGTCTATTCCGGCTTCCTCACAGATTCCCTTGTAATAATCCGCATCACCGATACTGATCTGAAAATTTTCAAGTCCCGTGCTCTTAAGGGCCTCGATCAAAAGAGCTATATTCTCGGCATCGGCATAAACAGATGAATCATTCATAAGCTCTACACCGATATTGTTATTCTCTTTAAGCTTACCCTGAAGACTTGATGTATTAAGGAAAGTCTTGCCGTTGTAGCAAACTCTGACAGGCTTTGAATCTTCAAGCATCACCTTTGATGCGCAGCGTGCGATTGCCGGTGTAAAGTCAGGCCGAAGTACCAGCGTATTTCCGTCTTTATCAAAAAATTTGTAGAGTTCGCGCGCATCCGAAGCATTTATCTCCTCTGCGAAAACATCGAAAAACTCAAATGTAGGTGTGTCGATATCACTGTAACCATAGCTTTTTATAACGTTATGGATCTTATTTTCAACAATAAGTCTGTCGCTATATTCACTTCCGTAAATATCACGTACTCCGTCCGGAGTATGTAAAAGAACTTTATTCATAAAAACCTCGCTTAATTTAAATGTCGTAAAAATAAAAATCTTTATATTCACTTTAGCGACGCGCAGTAAAAAATATTTTCACTTTAGCATTGCGCAGTGCTAATTAATTACTATACTACAGAGTTTAACATCAATTTTATAAAGCTGTCAATCACTTTTGTTATCTGGCATCCAAGTCTTTTTGGAGTGCTTCGAGATAAGGAATAAGGAGACCATTTTCACCCGGAGATCTGATTACAAAATCTTCGTCAAGTTCCTCATGCCTGAAACTTTTTCTTCCGCCGTTCTCCGCTCTCTCCCAGAATTCATACAGCTTTCTGAACGGGAGATAATAAAACTCATTAAGTCCTGTGTAATATATGAGAAAAAACGCTACACCCTCCTGCTTTTCAAAGGTTTTCATAAATTCAACCTGATGAGGATGGATATTTTCAAGAGCAAACGTCTCAGCCGCGCACTCTTTTGCATCAAAACAAACAGGAATCCCCTGTACGACGCCGATGTAATCGACGGTACTTTTTTGCTCAAAATAAGCAAGCGTGATATGCCTCGTACTCTTATCAATCTTTATAGGCGTGATTGGAGTCGGAATCTTCTGGATAAGCGCAAGCGAAAGCTCATTGTATCTTTCGTTAGTCCTGTTTATAAGCTCTTCCAAAGTCGAGCCTCGAAGTCCCCTCGATTTCCATGTAGGCATATTTTTCCCCTTTTATTCATACGGTCTGTGCAGCAGAACCTTATATTAATCAAAAAAATTTATCATAAACACCGGGAAGCTTGGTTTGAAACTCTCTTCCCCTGATATTTTCAAATTCATCGGGCATATCATCCGGAAAGCATACTCTGTAACAAAAAAGAAGCTGATGATTAACTCCTTTGTACGTCTTTCCTCCGTATTTCACATCGCCTATTAGCGGATGTCCTATACTTGATAAATGCGCCCTTATCTGATGCGGCTTTCCCGTTACAAGCTTAACTTCAAGCATTGTAAGATCCGCATCTTTGTTATATTTAACCGGAACAATCTCCGTCTCTATATAAGAATATCTGTCATCATGAGGATCATCCTTTTTTACAAAGACCTTGTTTTTCTTCTCGTCTTTATAAAGAAATCCCTTCAGATAAATGTTCTCAGACAGATTGCCCGAAACAATAGTCCTGTAATACTTATCAAGGTTTCTGGTCTTTAGAAGCGCATTCATTATCCTTGCGCCCGAAAGCGACTTTGCGCAAATAACAATCCCGCCTGTATTTCTGTCAAGTCTGTTGCATATGGACGGCTTGTAGATATCAAGCTCTTTTGTCGCTTCGCTATCCTTGGACAAAAGATAATCAATAAGCCAGTCATTCAAACTGATATCCTTAGGAGAACTCTTTTGCGAAAGGAGTCCTACAGGCTTTGAAGCAAGGAGAATATTGTCATCTTCATAGACAACCTTCACATCCCCGTATTTAGAAAGATCTATCTCTTTTCCGGAGTTTTTGTCGTTCTTAATAGCGTCAGAATTTCCTTTAAATTTCGCGAACGTTTCATCAGAAAAAAAGATCTTAATAAGATCGTTTTCTCTGAGTTTCTCTGTTCCGTCGGCTTTCTTGCCGTTGAGAGTTATATTCTTTTTACGCAGCATCTTATAGATAAATCCGCTGCCAGCTCCTGGCAAATACCCTTTTAAGAAGCTGTCCAGGCGCTTTCCTGCCGCGTTATTTCCGATTTTAATTTCTTTCATGATTATCCTTATAATGAAATGGACAAAAGAATTGATGCCGGAGTCTGTGTTGTTCCGGGAATCCAGCTTTCTTCAATAGCTACAGGATCGATGCCCTTATCTGCACGCAGTTTCTCAAGCTGAGTAAGTCTGTCGCAGAATTTATCAATATCTGTAAATATCTTTATACTGTGGTTTGAATAACCACTCTGAGCAATCATCTTCTTGATGTGCTTCTCGCAGTCAATCTCATCAATGTCTTCATCAGATGAATAGCAGCAAATATTCTTATCAAGAACAGTTGATGCCGATACATAGAAGTTTTTGTCATAAGAAGTTATGACATGATCGTAGTGTATAAGAAGGCCGCCTCTGCAGGCTTCAATCTTATCTTTGTCGTTCTCTATGCAGCCCTTTGCTTTAATGAACATGATCATATTTACTGCGCTCCAGCCCGTAGGAAGACAGCCGAGAGCCGCGATAATACTCATTACATTCTTTTGAGAGCCGTATTTCCAGAGACCAGCCACGTATATTCCGACAGTGATTGCAAGGCTTATCACCGTCCTGATAATCGCAGCATTTTTTCTGTATTTGATATAACCAAATTCTCCCTTATATACTCTGTGCAGATTCAATTTATTCACCCTCTTATTTTAAAGCCCTAATTTCTTCAGCTCTTCATACGTAAGAGCTCTGTATTCTCCGGGCTCAAGTTTTTCATCAAGAAAAAGCGGCCCCATTGAAAGTCTTTTAAGAAAAAGAACTTCATTTCCGACCGCTTCAAGCATTCTTTTAACCTGATGAAAACGGCCTTCATGAATAGTCAGCTCGATAACGGGATGCCCGTCAGGGTCGGCTTCCTTTGCGCAAACGCGCGCAGGAAGCGTAGCCTTAACGGAACCGTCATCGTTTTTATCACCGATATCAACTCCGTCAGTAAGTCTTTTGATATCATTCTCAGAAAGCTCATGGTCAATATGAACTTCATAGACCTTATCTACGTGCTTTTTAGGAGATAACAGCTTATGTATCAAAACGCCGTCATCTGTTATCAAAAGAAGCCCTTCGGTGTCGATATCGAGTCTTCCGCAGTGACTAAGATCCCTTATATTTTCTTCCTTCAGAAGGTCAAGTACCGTTGTGTTTCTCTTATCATTTGTCGCAGACACTACTCCTGCCGGTTTATACAGCATGAAGTAGTGAAAGCGTGCATAAGAAAGCACTTTACCGTCGAAAGCAATCTCATCGGAATTTTCATCAATGTGTACGTCAGGTTTAACGGCAACAACACCGTTAACCGTACAACGACCGTTTTTCAAATATTCTTTTATCTGTTTACGGGTTCCTAAATTGTGGTCACCCAGATATTTATCGAGTCTCAAGATCAATAATCCTTTACAGGAACAGCGTTACTTTCCTTACCGAGTTCATAGATATTGTATGAACGGCATACGATAACGGGATTCTCATAACCTGCGGGAACCTTTACGTTATAGGACTGTGTCTCCTTTGATCTGTCCCACATCTGGAAAGGACTGAAAGTCTTACCACCGTCATAACTATATGCAAAATAAGCAACAGGACTCTGGTTATCCTTTGTAGTCATCTGAACAAGAACGTTTCCGTCCTTCTTGCTGGATGCAAGAACCTTTATCTCACAAACATCGGGACCTGTCTCATCCTGACGAACAGGGCCTGCGGGTGCGGGTGTGGGATCATACTTAAATCCTGAGAAATCAGCACCTGTCTTTGAAGACTTAAGCTTGAAATACTTTGCAACAGCTGTTGCGTCCTTTACACCGAGCTGAGCATAGAAGTTAGGTGACTTAACCTTCTGAACATCATAACCGTGATCGATGTAAGCATGCTCGATGATTACACCGGGAATATTTCTTGCTGTACATGCTCTGATAACGCCATAGTAATCTACGCCCTTAGAACCGATCTTGGTCTTAACGCCCTTCTGATATACTCCGAGGCTTCCGAGTTCTGCAAGCTCGATCTTACCAAAATCCTGCCCCTTCTGGTACTGATTACCGAATGCCGAAGTCCAAACCTCACATCCGTAGAAATTATGATCCTTGGATGCGTTGAAATGAAGACTGAACAAGAAATCAGCATTTACACTCTGTGCAAAAGCTGCTCTATCCTCAAGAGAAAGACCCTGATCCGCACTTCTTGTCAAATAAACAGTTACATTGTCGTACTTCTCAAGTTCTGCCTTCATGGAATTTGCAACCGTAAGGTTGATATTTTTTTCAATAAGACCGTTATACTCCGCACCACGGTTGTCAGCGCCGTGACCGGGATCGATAACGATAACTACCGGCTTGTCAGCTGCGTTTGAAGTAACTGTGGTTGTCGGCAATATGCCGCTAACCGACAATAAAACAGCTGTAGCAATTGTTGCGATACATCTTCTCATACTACTCTCCTCTTTCTTTCTAAAACTATCTGTGGTTCCTACTGAAAATGTAAAAAGCTGTCGCAAATAAGCGGCAGCTTAGATATTCCGTTTATCCGTTTAGCATATCAAGGTTAAGGGCTTCCTGTTCGGTTATTCCCTGAGCCTGTTGCTCTTCGGCTGTAGCTCCGTCTGCGGGAGCTGTGCTTGCCGGAACAGCCTCGGGCGGTCTGAGATCGGCCCTGTTGGATTTTATGACCTCACCGTACTGGGTAAGAGCTGACAATACGCTGTCTGTACTCTGTGAGATCTCTTTTACCATATTGATGCTGTTCTGCTTTATAGTCTCAACAATATCATCGGTGCTCTTACTTGTGACATCGATCGACTGAGTGATGATGTCCTCAACTCCTGCAAGGAGCTGGTCTGTATACTGTACAGCTGCCGATTTCATGCTGTTAGCTTCAGTCATAGCGTTGTCCAGAATTTCTTTTGCCTGAACAGCGGCCTGTGAAACGACTTCATTGGCCTGAGCATAAGCTTGCTGCATGATCTCATGCTCATTTATAAGTTCATTTGTTTTTATTGTGGCCTGATTTACGATATCTTCGGCTTTTCTGCGCGCATCGTTTAAGATGGCTTCTTTGTTACTGATGATTTTCTGATATTTCTTTATCTCTTCGGGAGTTTTGGAGCGAAGCTCACGTAAAAGCTCGTCAATCTCCTCTTTATTGACAATAATCTTTGTCTGTGACAAAGGCTGAGGCTTACAATTATCGATATAAGTCTCTATCTCATCAATTAACTGCTCGATTTTGCTGGTCATTTATACATCCCCCTGATCTTTCTGTTTTTCAAACTTTTGGTATAGAGCTTTTGCGACAAAATCTGAAACACAAGGTGATATATCACCTTTATAACTTGCGACCTCTTTTACCACAGAGCTGCTAAGATATGAGTATTTGATATTAGTTGTGAGGAAAACCGTATCGACCTCATCGTGCGACAGTTCCTTATTGGTCTGCGCGATCTGGAGTTCATATTCGAAATCGGTTATCGCTCTTAATCCTCTTATAACAATATGAATGTCTTCTTTTTTGCAATAATCGATCAAAAGTCCGCTGAATGATTCGACAACTACATTATCAATTCCGATTACGGATTCTTTAATCATTTTAACACGTTCATCCAGTGTGAACAATGGAGTTTTCGCTGAATTACACATTACGGCAACAATAACTTTGTCAAACATTGAAGCCGCACGTTTTATAATGTCCAAATGTCCGTATGTTATGGGATCGAAACTGCCCGGATAAACCGCTGTTTTCATAGCGCTTCCTTTCTATACAAAAAGACATGCTTATTTGTTTTATATTCTTTTTCGCGTCTGACTTCAAAACCGTAATCTTCAGCGAATGAAAAATCCATATCAGCCGAACTCTCGACAATTATCATTGTATGTTCGGTCACGTATTTCATTGTGCCAAGCTGGGCAAGCGTTCTCTCGTAGAGCCCTTCATGATAAGGCGGATCGAGGAAAATAATATCAACTTCTTCCTCGTGGATATTCCTAAGCCCGATAACAACGTCCTGCTTAAGGACTGTGGCATCTTCTTCAAAATGCGTCGTCTTTAAATTCTGCAAAATGCACTTATAAGCCGCTGCAGCGTTTTCAATAAAATACGCTTTGGACGCGCCTCTTGAAAGTGCCTCGATACCAATTCCGCCGCTTCCCGCAAAAAGATCGAGAAAAACAGCGCCCGGTACTTCGTTCTGGATCATATTAAAAAGTGTTTCTTTTATCCTGTCCTGAGTCGGCCTGGTATCGTTTCCTTCAGGGGTAACGAGCCTCAGCCTTCTTGCAGTTCCCGCAATTACTCTCATATCCTTACCTTTGTTCCCTTAGTATCTCTGCTTGTTATCTTAAGATGGGCAAGCTCCAGCTTCTTACTGTTGTGTTCAACAGTCATTTCTTCAAGGTCATTCAGATAATAAACATCTCTTACAAAATCATTTTTTCCAAGTCTCATTCCGCGAACGCCGACAGCCGTCTTCTTTTTCTCGGGAATCGTATCAACCGGGAACCTTAAGAAATAACCATCCTCTGTTCTAAGTATAACAGTCTTTTGCTCTTTAAGCACTTCTACACTTACAAGTTCGTCGCCGTCCGTAAGTTTGGTCGCTGCAACGGTTCTCTTGGAAACATCAAATTCGCCGCCGTTTACCGTCTTCATCATAGATGACTTTGTGGTAAAGATAAGTCTGTAGAGATTAAGCTCAGACTGGCTTGCGACAAGAACGACACTTTCTTCGGAAGCGTTGTAATTGCTTACGTTATCGATCGGAACGCCCTTATCCCTCATTTTTCCCTGAGGAAGATCCATGGCCTTTATGGTATGCAGGTTACCTGCACTTGTGAAAAGACATACTTTTCCCGTGTTCTTCATCACAAACGAATATTTGAACTCGGCTTCGATAGTCTCTTTGTTTCTCTCATATGTTGAAGCATCGATTGTCTTTGCATATCCGAATCTGTCCATGATAAATGCAACATCAATCTCCTCAATGGGCTTTTCTTCATATACGGCATTTTCCCTGTTATCGATAACAGTCTTTCTCTTTGCCTGATACTCTTTCTTGATCTTGCCGAGTTCATCCTGGATAACCATGGACATTGACTCGTGACTTTCAAGAATATCCTCGTATCTGTATATGTTTGCGACCGTTTGCTCGTGTTCCTTGATAAGAGCCTCGAGCTCAAGTCCTATGAGCTTGTATAAACGCATCTCAAGAATGGCATCAGCCTGTCTTTCGGTAAAAAGAAGCTGCGCAGCCATTGCTTTTGATTCTCTTGATTTAAAGTTAATGCCTTCGGTAACACCGTTTACAAGGCAGTTCTTAGCCATAGCCCTGTCTTTTGAACCGCGGAGAACCTCAATTACGAGATCGATTACATTGCAAGCCTTGATAAGACCTTCCTGAATCTCTTTTTTCTCCTGCTCCTTCTTAAGAAGGGTTGTGTACTTTCTTGTTGCTATCTCAAACTGGAAGTCTGCGCATGCCCTCATGATATCCCTAAGAGACATTGTCTCGGGACGTCCGTTGTCGATAGCAAGCATATTAACGCCGAATGTATCTTCGAGCTTAGTCTTCTTGTAAAGAAGATTTGTGAAGTTCTCGACGTCTGTATCTTTCTTAAGTTCAATAACGATTCTCACACCTTCTTTTGAAGACTGGTTTGAGATATCGATGATGTCATTGGTAATCTTCTTTTCGGCAAGCTCGGCAACATCAGCCATAAACTTACCGATTCCCATACCGATCATAGTGTAAGGAATCTCTGTGATGACAAGATTGATATGTCCGTTCTTGCCCTTTTCAGTCTCAACCTTACCTCTTAACCTGATCTTACCGGTACCTGTCTCGTAGATATTAAGAAGCTCGTCCTTGTTGATAACAACGCCGCCTGTCGGGAAATCAGGTCCCTTAATATACTTCATGAGCTCTTTTGTCGTAAGAGAGTCATTCTGTATATATGCAATCTCGGCGTCGATAACTTCAGCGAGATTGTGCGGAGGCGTGCTTGTTGCCATACCTACCGCGATACCTTCTGAACCGTTTATAAGAAAGTTCGGTATCTTAACGGGAAGAACCGAAGGTTCTCTCTCGGTCTCATCAAAGTTCGGAACAAAATCAACCACGTTCTTATCGAGATCTTCAAGGAAATTCTCTTGAGTAAGCTTTGAAAGTCTTGCCTCGGTGTAACGCATTGCAGCTGCGCCGTCACCTTCAATATTTCCAAAGTTACCGTGACCGTCAACAAGAGGAACGATCTTTTTAAAATCCTGAGTCATAACGACTAGGCAGTCGTAAATTGAGCTGTCGCCGTGCGGGTGATATTTACCCATGGTATCGCCGACAATTCTCGCACTCTTTCTGTACGGTCTGTCATATCTGATACCGAGTTCATACATATCGTATAAAGTTCTTCTCTGAACAGGTTTTAATCCGTCTCTTATATCAGGAAGCGCACGAGCAACGATTACGCTCATGGCATAGTCTATGAACGACTTTTGCATAATATCCGAATACTCGGTTCTTATAATTCTGTCTTCCATATTTTCCCCTTTAAATATCTAACTCAGCATCTGTTGCGTGCTGATGAATAAATTCACGTCTCGGAGGAACATCCACTCCCATCAAAAGCTCGGTCATCTGAGAAGCCATCTTGGCATCCTCAATCTCGACCGCTTTAAGAAGTCTTCTCTCCGGATCAAGCGTTGTTTCCCAAAGCTGCTCGGGATCCATCTCACCAAGACCCTTGTATCTCTGAAGGGTGAAGTTTCCTTTGTGTGTATTTCTGTATTTTACAAGAGCATTGTCATCGTAGAGATACTCTTCCTTGCCTCTTGCAGGCATAGCCTTATAAAGCGGAGGCATAGCAATATAAACATGTCCCTGATATATTAGCTCGGGCATGAATCTGTAGAAAAGAGTAAGAAGCAGTGTCGCAATATGCTCACCGTCTACGTCGGCATCCGCCATGATTATTATCTTGTCATATTTAAGCTTATTTATATCAAAGTCATTGCCGTATCCTTCGGAAAATCCGCATCCGAAAGCATTGATCATTGTCTTTATCTCAGCGTTTGCAAGAACCTTGTCGATACTTGCTTTCTCAACGTTAAGGATCTTACCTCTGATCGGAAGGATGGCCTGATAATTTCTGTCTCTTGCCATCTTCGCACTACCGCCCGCGGAATCTCCCTCTACGATGAAGATCTCGCATTTAGACGCATCCTTACTTATGCAGTTTGCAAGTTTTCCGTTTGAATCAAAGGAATACTTCTGCTTTGTAAGCATGTTTGTCTTGGCTTTTTCTTCCGTCTTCCTGATCTTTGCGGCCTTTTCCGCGCAGCCGATGATAGACTTAAGCGTCTCAAGATTTCGGTCAAAAAATCTTGTCATCTCATCGCCCGTTATCTTTGAAACAATCTTTGCCGCATCCTGATTATCAAGCTTAGTCTTTGTCTGGCCTTCAAATCTCGGATCGGGATGCTTTATGGAAACAACGGCAGTCATACCGTTTCTAACATCTGTTCCCGTAAAGTTTACGTCTTTTTCTTTTAATATATTAAGTTCACGCGCGTACTGATTGATTATGTTGGTAAACATAGTCTTAAAGCCGGTAAGGTGCGTACCACCCTCGGCATTATAGATATTGTTACAAAATCCGAGTACATCCTCATGGAACTCATTTACATACTGGAACGCAACCTCAACTTCCACGCCTTCGCTCTCGCCTCTGAAAGCGATAACATCGTGAACAGCCTCTTTTGACTTATTCATATCGCGAATAAAACCTGTAATACCGTCCGGTTCATGGAACTGTGTATATTCCTCGACACCGGGCCTTTTATCCTCGAATATTATTGTCAGTGAAGGATTGAGATAAGACGTCTCGTGAAGCCTTGATTTGATATCGTCTTCCTTGAATCTTGTCTTTTCAAAGATGGTATTGTCGGGAAGGAAATTGATCGTGGTTCCCGTCTCCTTTGTTGTGCCGATTGGCTCTAAAAGGCCGTTCTTAAGCTGTGTTGTGGGAATACCTCTCTCATAGGTATCCTGATAGATATATCCATCTTTAAAGACTTTAACGCTCATTCTTGAAGAAAGCGCATTAACAACCGATGAACCTACACCATGAAGTCCACCGCTTGTCTTATATGAATTATTATCAAATTTACCGCCGGCGTGAAGTGTTGTCAGAACGATACGTTCAGCAGTCACTCCCTTTGCATGCATACCGACGGGAATACCCCTTCCGTTATCGGAAACCGTTGCGGAACCGTCCGCTTCCAAAGTTACCTTTATCAAAGTACAAAATCCTGCCAAATGCTCATCTACCGCATTGTCCACGATTTCATACACAAGGTGATTAAGGCCTCTTGTGGTTACGCTTCCGATGTACATTCCGGGACGTTTTCTTACCGCCTCAAGACCTTCAAGGACAGTAATACTAGAAGCATCATATGAATCATACGAAGCCATAAATTATAAACCCCTTTTCAAAACTTTTCTTTTTATTAAAAATGTAATTTTCTCGTTACCGTTACAGCGAGCGCGCCGGGACCGATGTGGCAAGCGACGGAAAGAGAAAGCGGATCCATGTGGATGTCCATTCCGGGGAATTCTTTTTCGAGCTCTTTCTTCCACTCGTTTGCTGTGTCGATATCCTTTGTATAGGCAGCAGCTATCCAGTAGTCCTTGGCTTCCTCGCCGCCAAAACGCGTCTCGATATCGTTCTTTATCGCATTTATCATTATGCTCTTGCCCTGACTGCTTGTTCTTGCTTTGGCAAAAGCATCAAGTTTCTCGCCCTGAATCTGAAGGACGGGTTTAAGTCTAAGGAGTGTTCCGAGTGCTGCGGCAGCAGGTGTGATCCTTCCGCCTTTTTTGAGATAATAAAGCGTATCGAGCATAATATAGATACTTGACTCGAACTTGGTGTCCATGAGTTTCTGAACAATTTCTTCCGCAGAATAGCCGGCATTTGCCATATCTCTTGCGTCAATTGCAGACTGTCTCTGTGTTACGGATATTCTCTGGTTATCAACCACGAATACCTTGCCCTCATACTCTTCCTGTGCGAACATATATGCACTCTGACAAGAGCCCGAAAGTCCCGAACTCATGGGAATATAAACGATGCTCTCATGATCTTTCAAAAGCTCGTCCCATATTTTCATAAGAGAATCAGGAGTAGGCTGACTTGTAGAAACGTTGGCATTGTCGCCAAGCTTCTCATAGAACTGCTCCTGAGTAAGATTTATATCTTCAAAGAACTCTTCTTCGTCGATCATAAAAGGCATGGGAACTACATGTATGCCAAGTTCCTTTGCCTGTGCCTGCGTTATTCCGCTGTTACTGTCTGTTAATATCGCTATTTTTGCCATAAATATTCATCGGTAAAAAGCCGATATTCCTCCTATTTTCAACCTAATCAACTAAAATAATATTACTTTTATAAAGTAGTAAAGTCAACAAAATTTGCCGATTTAGTACTTAACGTACTTCTAAGTACACTATATTGTGTATTATTTAGTTCGGGATCTTCGGATAAAATTCTGTCAGCATCCATCGAAGCTCCTTTCAAAAGGTCGCTGTCATGGTAAATATCGCCGATCCTGAAATTAAGCTCACCGCTCTGCCGTAGTCCGAACAATTCGCCGGGACCTCTCTGCCTTAAATCTTCCTCCGCGATTTTAAATCCGTCATTTGACTTGTTCATTATATCAAGGCGATTTTTGGCATCATCAGACTTTGATGTGTTCAAAAAGATGCAATATGACTGTGCATTTCCTCTTCCCACGCGCCCTCTGAGCTGATGAAGCTGCGAAAGCCCAAATCTCTCGGCATTTTCTATCATCATAACCGTCGCGTTAGGAACATTGATTCCGACCTCGATTACCGTCGTTGATACAAGAACATCTATATCCTTACGCGCGAAGGCTTCCATTATATCATCCTTCATCGAAGGTTTCATCTTGCCGTGAAGCATCGCAACGGAAATATCTGTCGGAAGCACGGATTTAAGCTTATCCGTATAATCCGTAACATTCTCAACACCGTCAAGTTCGCCTTCTTCGACCATTGGACATATTACATACGCCTGATGTCCCGCTTTTACCTGGTCGCAGATAAATTTATACGCGGTATTTCTGTAATCCGTTCCGACAACGCAGTTCTTGATCGGAATTCGGCCACCCGGAAGCTCATCGATTATGGAAATATGAAGATCTCCGTATAAAATAATGGCAAGCGTCCTCGGTATAGGCGTCGCGCTCATTGCCAGAACATGGACATTTTCTCCTTTGCCTGCAAGAGCTTCTCTTTGGCGAACGCCGAATCTGTGCTGCTCATCGGTTACGACAAGAGCAAGGTTCTTGTACTCGACTTTATCCTGTATAAGCGCATTTGTTCCGATGATGCAGTTTACTTCGCCTTCTTTTATCATTCTCTGCGCTTCTCTCTTATCTTTTGCAGAAAGAGTTCCGGTCAAAAGAACAGGTTTAAGGCTAGTAAGTCCGTATTTCTCAATCATTTCCTTGAAACTCTCAAAATGCTGGGCAGCAAGTACTTCCGTAGGCGCCATTATTGCTCCCTGATAGCCGTTTGCGGCAGCAGTTAAAAGAGTAAGAAAAGCAACAACGGTTTTTCCCGATCCCACATCGCCCTGAATAAGCCTGTTCATGACATACGGGCCTGAGATGTCGTTTATGATATCGTTGTATGCATTAAGCTGCGCATTTGTAAGCTTATACGGAAGTTTTTCAAGAAAACGCTTTGCCTCTGCAACTTCCATCATGGGAAATGTATTTTTGTTTTCTTCCTGAAGCTTTTTTAAAAGGCGAAGTTTTAATACAAATATGAAAAATTCATTATAGGCAAGCCTTCTTCTTGCCTGTTCCAAAGAAGCTTTGTCTTTTGGAAAGTGGATACCGTAGATGGCATCAAAAAAGCTCATAAGTCCAAGTCTTTTGATGATATCTTCAGGAACAAATTCTTCGAATCTTCCTGCATTATTAAACGCCTTCTGAACAGCCTTTGTCACGGTATTGTTGCTAAGGCTCTTTACAAGCGGATATCTTGGCATCAGTTTACCACAAAGAGCCGCATATTCTTCAGGTTTATACATCTTGGGCTGGTCTATGGTAAAGAAATTACCCTTTTTCCTAACAACTCCTCTGAAAATATGAGTCGTTCCGGATTTTAATGAACTCACAAGGTAAGGCGCATTAAAATAGGTCATCTTAACTCTGCCCGTCTGGTCGCCGCCTTCAAAAGAAATGATAGAAAGATTTCTTATCCTTCTCTTCATAATACTTCCGAGAATTGTGAGGGAAACGGCGCAGACTTCGCCTTCTACAAGTTCCGATGCGCGAACGGGAGCTTTGAACTCATCATAAGTTCTGGGGAAATAGTATATAAGGTCTCTGCACGTGAAGACGCCACACTTATTAAAGAGTTTCGCCGTCTTTTCTCCGATTCCTTTTAGATTTTCAACAGATTCTGTAAGTTCTCTTTCTCCCATAACGGTCCTCGTTTTTTGATAAAAATTATGTCTTATGTAAGGTAAATATAATGAAAAAGCCGGGCTTTATTGCCCGGCCGGTATATACAATAATTACTCAGCTGAAATAACGTAGTAATAAATAGGCTGTCCGCCGTTTTGAAGCTCAACGTCGCACTGAGGATATTTCTCGGAAATTCTGTTCTTAAGATCCTCGGCATCGCTCTCTTTTACCTCATCACCATAGTAAATGCTGATAAGTTCAAGATCGTCATTCATCATCTTGTTGAGCATATCAAATGTAACATCAGACATATCAACGCCTACGGAAAGAATTCCCGAATCGCCGATTCCCATGAAATCGCCCTGTCTGATCTGAACATCATCAATAACAGTATCTCTTACGGCGTAAGTAACTTCGCCTGTCTTAACTGTTGTGATAGCTTCTGTCATTGCAGCTACATTGTCATCAACCGGAATGTCAGGAACATAGTTGATGATCGCTGTAACACCCTGAGGTACAGTCTTTGAAGGAACAACGATAATTTTCTTGTCTGTATCATCATCCTCAGACATAATTGCAGCCTGATTTGCAGCAAGGATAATGTTCTTATTGTTGGGAAGAACGATTACTGTATCTGCATTAACCTTCTCAACCGCATCAAGAATATCTGCGGTACTGGGATTCATTGTCTGTCCGCCCTCGATAACATAGTCAACACCAAGACCTCTGAAGATCTCAGCAAGACCTGCACCTGCGCATACGGTAACAAAGCCTACATCTTTACGAGGCATCTTTGGCTCTTCAACTGCAGGAGCCGGTTCCTCGGCTTTGGGTTCAGGCTCTTTTGCGGCCGCAGTATCAACCTTCGCATCTTCTTTTTTCTCTGCTACAGTCTCAGCCTTAGCTTCGGATTTATTCTCAGAAACAGCCGATGCATCTACTTTTCCTGCAAGAGGAATATTCTCATCTGTAGGCTCATATGTAGGAGTGAGCTCAGCTGCTCCGTTTATCTCTGTCTCAATCTCTGCCCATGAACCGTCTTTGTTTTCATGGAAGAGCTTCTCTCTGTGTTCCATTCTCATGTTGTCGATCTTCATATTGGAAAGCTGACCGTACATGAGAGCTCTCTGGATCGCAAGTCCGGGATCGTTTGAATGAACGTGAACTTTGCAGATCTCATCATCGGCAACAAGAACGATACTGTCACCGATAGACTCAAGGAATCCCTTGAAGTCAATTTCCTGTTTTACATTAAGAGGCTTGTTCAAAAGAACTATAAACTCGGTACAGTAACCGAACTTGATATCAACCTCTTCCTGAGCAGACTCTTTTGCCCTTGCACCTGGTGTAACCTGCTCTTCAGTGATAGAAAGATCTATCTCTTTTCCAAGGAATCCGTCAAATGCTCCCTTGAGCACCTGAACAAGTCCCTGTCCGCCTGAATCTACAACGCCGGCCTGTTTGAGAACAGGAAGCATCTCAGGAGTCTTAGCAAGAACTTCCTCGGCATATTTAATAACTTCATCGCAGAAATAAGCGATATCTGTTGTGCCTTCTACAGCGAGTTCGTGAGCCTTCTCTCCGGCTCCCTTGGCAACCGTAAGGATTGTTCCTTCCTTGGGCTTCATAACTGCCTTATATGCAGTCTCAACAGCCTTGTCAAAAGCTTCTGCAAGAATTGCTACATCAACCTCATCATGCTGCTTAACAACTTTGGTAAATCCTCTAAGGAGCTGTGAAAGGATAACACCCGAGTTACCTCTTGCTCCTCTCAAAGAACCCGAAGAAATAGCTTTACAAATAGCTTCCATTGAAGCATTGTCGCCCAGATTTGATACTTCTTTTGCCGCAGACATGATTGTCATCGTCATGTTGGTTCCTGTATCACCATCCGGAACGGGGAAAACATTGAGTTCATTTATCCATTCTTTTTTCGCTTCCAGATTCTTGGCGCCGCTTAAAAACATCTTAGCCAGCAGTTTAGCGTCAATTATATTATTACTCAAAACAAAATTCCTCCTAGAACTTGATCTCTTGGCTTAATCAATCACGCGGACACCTTCGATGTAGATGTTGATCTTCTCGATTTCAAGCCCCGTAAATTCCTCTACTTTATATTTTACATTGTCGATCAAATTGTCTGAAACAGCTGAAATGCTAACTCCATAAGCAACAATTACATGGAAGTCAAGTATCAGTTTGTTATTTGCATCAAGAGAAACGTTGATTCCTCTTGTCATCGAATCAATCTTAAGAAGACTCACAAGTCCGTCTTTTACATTAACATTTGCCATCCCAACAATACCGAAGCACTCCATTGCTACAGCTCCTGCGTACTGAGCGATTACTTCGTTGTCAATAGATATACTACCCATGTGAGTATTCATAGAAGAAGCCTTCATATTTACCCTCCTTAATACCCGAAGCTCATAGTTTCTCATGGAGCTCCGTTTTAGCATACACATGTATTATAATAGCAATTTATCGAAAAATAAACCATATAATTTTTAGCGACATATTTTTTCGTATATTTTGCTTGCAATTCTGTTTTTCTTCTGCTAATATATCAATGTTGCGGATATTTGCAATAATATGCTATTGAACGAACATGGCTTATAAGGAGGTGTCAAAATGGCTAAATGTGATATTTGTGGCAAAGGCGTTCATTTCGGTAACAATGTAAGCCATTCTCATAGAAGATCTAACAGAGTTTGGAATTCAAATGTTCACCGCGTTGCTGTTAAAGTTAACGGCGGCACAAAGAGAATCCACGTATGCGCTAGCTGCCTTAGATCTAACAAGGTTGAAAGAGCTTAATAAGATCAAAAAATTAAACCACCCTGATGGGTGGTTTTTTGTATTTAGATTTTTTTGATAATTAATTTTTTTATACGCTAAAACCAAAAAGCGCCAACTTCGACAAAATAAGCTCTCTCACAATAATCCCCATCTTCTCTTTTTCATCCGCGGGAATCTTCACAAGGCTCTCTATCGTATAAACCTTCTCCTTAAAACCTTTTTCCGGTTTATTTATATCCTTGTACTGCGAAACTCTTATCCTGCTGCGGAGCTGCTTGTAAATTCTATAGTCATAAGTCTCTTTGGTCATGTGATAAAAGTGACTTTCCAAAGTCACATCAAGATCCACATCATCTTTTATATATTTCGTGATGATGGTTTTGAATTTAAACGGAACCATCTCGTTCTTAAGAAGCTCATCATAGCTGTATCTTGCGCCGAAATAGTTCCTCTCAAGATCTTGCATGCAGTATTTAAAATCATCATCGTTTACAATGTTATTCATGACTCTTTTCTCTCTCCGCTGTCGAGATCTTCGATATTATCACCGCTGAACTTGATGGCTGTTCTGATCTTATCTTCATCCCATCCGGTCTCGTCCATAAGTTCTTTTACGGTTACTTTTCTTCTGAGGTCGTCAGCAAGCTCTTTTGCCTTATCAGCAACTTCCTGAACGAGTTTAACTACCTTCTGGCCGCCTGCGGCTTCTTCGAGATCCTGTTCGATGATGTTCTCCATCGCATCAAGCATGAGTTTGTACAAAAAGCTCTCGATCTCCTGAGGTTCACCGACGGCATCAAGCATATTTACGCCTCTTGTAAGCGCATAGTTTCCTTCACCGATAAGATCCTCAATATATACGCCCTGATCGGCATACATCTTGGCAACGTCGACTACGAGAGGAAGATACATATCTATAAGTTTAAGCTTTGCATCGCTCTCGCCTGCAAGCGCACCGATCTTGATAGCTTCTTTTTCCCCATCGGAGAATTTGGGAAGCTGCTCTAAGCTGCTGATATAATCATCGAGATAGTTCTTTTCCTCCTCGGTAAACTCCTCTTCGGTCTCGGGAGCCGGCTCATCTACGCCAATCTTGTGATTTCTGAGATATTCAAATACCATCTCGAACTGCTCGGAAGAAAGGTCAAGGTCTGCAAATGCCTCTTTTACCTCTTCCTTGGAAATGATATTTCTGTTCTCTCTCGCTGTTCTTGTGACGAGTTTAAGTGTCTCTGCAAATTCTTTTTCCTTGTTGTCTATATTTCCCATTTAAGCCTCACTTTACATGTACATGATTAAACAAATGATCCTGACAATACTCGTAGTTTCCGTTACATTTTGAGCAGAATCTGAATTCGAGATTGGGATCGTCAAGTTCCGTTCTTCCGCAAACCGCGCATTTATGCCTTGTTATTCCCTTAGGCTGCATCTTAACGCTTGATTTGAATTCTCTTTTTCTCTTAATCTCACCCGGTCTGAACTGGTTGAGCTTACCCGTACTAATATAAAAAAGTAACAAGTTGATAAACTGGAACGCTATCGCAAAAAAAGTCGCAAAATCCTTGTTAATAAGCGCACCGATGCACTGATATCCAAGGATAAGTCCGTATGCGATTGCGATCCATCTAACCTTGATAGGAATGAGGAACATCAAAAGCACCTGAATATCCGGGTACATAACAGCAAAAGCAAGAAATACCATCATCTGGATAAAATATGTGCTAAACGAACCGGAAGCCCTGAACATCACCATTCCGAGCGCATCACCTGTAATACCGAAAAATACGTGATACACAAGCATTGTCGCAAAAGAAGCAAGGATCATAAGGATCATTCCGCCGAAAATAAACACATTATATCTGAATGTTCCAAGTGTCCTCTCCATTCCGGTTCCGACAAAATAATAGAACATCAAAGTTATGATAATAAGAAGACTAAAGCTTCCGGGCGGTATCAGAACCCATGAAACAAGTCTCCAGATCTGCCCATGCAATATCAGATACGGATCGAGCGTAAGAAAACGTGTTATATTCACGCTCTGCGGCGCAAGCTGCAGCACATAACCCACGGCATACAGCATAACAATGTACTTTGTAAGATTTACGATCGCGTATTTACCGATTTTTCTCTCAAGATCATTCAAAAATTTGTTCATTCACTAAGCCTCTGTTTTTTTATTTGATATTTTTTGATTTTATCATTGTGAGAATTTATTGTAAACAAGCCACTTACTTATATATGAGTTATATTTATTGTCCATTTTCAAGTTTGTTTGCTTTTTTCAGTCTGTCTTCAAAAATGCAGTCTTTAAAGAAATAAAAAAGTTGATCGGTCGTGCGCATCTTAGTTATTTCATTAATAAGAATATTTGCCGGAATCTGGATCAAAACGCATATCGTAAGCGTCGTAAACCAGAACACAACTCCGTACAATGAAATTCCAAGAAGCGGTACATTATTTGCAAGTATCATTCCCTTATCAGAAAGTCCGGGGAGCGAAAAAAGCGCAATCATCATCTGCTCAAACTTTGAATCGACAAGCTGTGCCACGCTCGGAATAAGCATCGCCGCAAATATTATTCCTATTATCTGTTCGTGATGAAGACTCAAAATACTGTGTCTTTTCTTAAAAAAACCGCCAAGAAAATAGATGTTTAGGTCATCTTTTGTACACCCTTTTGCCTTGGCCAAAAGAGCTATTGCCTTATATAGTTTTTCCTTATTTGAATCTTTATCGTCGAAATATTTTCTAAGCCCCAGTTTATGCTTGTTTTCAAATGCTTTTATAATGAAAAAAACTGCGATCATTGAAAGCGGCGCCCAGAATATTCCTGCAACACTTCCAAAGTAAACTGATAATGTCAGAAGCAGCAAAAAGATCATGCATGCCACAAGATATATGAAGTACATTATTGTCTTTTTCTTTTTATCCGATTCATATTTCTCAATAGCCTGTGTCTTAATCTCCTCCGTTACTATCACCGTTCCGAGCGATACTTTGTAATTTTTATTGTTTGAATCTATTGAAAGTTCGTAGAAAAGTTTGGTCACATCATCCCACCACTCTCTTGCACGATCTTTTTCTTTTTCGAGATTTTTTTCCTGCTCTTTTCTTTGTTTTATTTGTTCTTTCTTTAATATCTTATCTATTTCTGTTTCCATATAACATCTCCAAAACTGATGCTTAAGTATACCATAAAGTGTTTTACCTTAAACAGAGTTTGACAGCGTATATCGTATTCAGTAAATTGATTTTTAATCACTCGTGCATTATAATCAATATAATTATGCATATTAATAAGAAGAGGTTAACAATGATTTCTAAAGACTATACTTTAGGTATTGACATCGGATCCACCACAGTAAAGGTGGCTCTCTTGGATAAAGAAAGAAATATAATCTTTTCCGACTATAAAAGGCACTTTGCAAACATTCAGGAAACTTTGGCTGAACTTCTTGTAGAAGCAAGTAAGAAGTCGGGTAATGTCCTGCTTCACCCTGTTATCACAGGTTCGGGCGGACTTACACTTGCCAAACACCTTGATGTTCCTTTTGTTCAGGAAGTTATTGCAGTATCAACTTCGCTCAAGACTCTCGCTCCCAAGACTGACGTAGCGATCGAGCTTGGCGGTGAAGATGCAAAGATTATTTATTTCGAAGACGGAAATGTAGAACAGCGTATGAATGGAATCTGTGCCGGTGGTACAGGTTCTTTTATCGACCAGATGGCGTCGCTTTTACAGACAGATGCCTCAGGGCTTAATAAGTATGCCAAAAATTACAATTCACTGTATACAATTGCAGCCAGATGTGGCGTTTTCGCAAAGTCCGACATTCAGCCATTAATTAATGAAGGTGCAACCAAAGAAGACCTTGCAGCTTCTATTTTCCAGGCCGTTGTCAACCAGACTATCTCAGGTCTTGCATGTGGAAAGCCCATTCGTGGACATGTTGCTTTCCTCGGTGGTCCTCTGCACTTCCTTGATCAGCTCAAGGCTGCATTTATAAGGACTCTCAATCTCGATGAGGAGCATACAATTGAGACCGACAACTCTCATCTTTTTGCAGCAATCGGTTCTGCCCTTAACGCTGACGAGAACGTTTGCTACGAGATGGATGAGATGGTAAAAAAACTCTCTCATAAGATTGTTATGGATGCTGAAGTATCACGTCTCGATCCTCTTTTCGAGAATGAAGACGATTATAAGAAATTCAGAGCACGTCAGGATCAGTACAAGGTAAAGACAAGAAAGCTCGATGATTATAAGGGAAATGCTTTCCTTGGAATCGACGCGGGTTCTACTACTACTAAGTGTGCTCTTATAAGTGAAGACGGCGATCTTCTTTATTCTTTCTATTCAAGTAATAACGGAAGTCCGCTTAAAACAGCGATATCTTCTATTCAGGAAATATATAAGCTCATGCCCGAAGGCGTTAAGATCTCAAGAGCATGTTCAACAGGTTACGGCGAGGCGCTTCTTAAATCTGCGCTCCTTCTTGATGACGGCGAAGTTGAGACAATCGCTCACTACAACGCCGCTGCTTTCTTTGACCCTAAGGTTGACTGTATCCTTGATATCGGCGGTCAGGACATGAAGTGCATTCATATAAAGAACCAGTCCGTTGATTCGGTACAGCTCAATGAAGCTTGCTCATCAGGATGCGGCTCTTTCATTGAAACTTTTGCAAAATCTCTGTCATACAGCGTTCAGGACTTTGCTAAGGTAGCTTTGTTTGCGAAGTCTCCCGTAGATCTCGGAACAAGATGTACTGTATTTATGAATTCAAGAGTTAAGCAGGCTCAGAAGGAAGGCGCCGATGTTGCCGATATTTCTTCAGGTCTTGCATACTCTGTTATTAAGAACGCCTTGTTTAAGGTTATCAAGGTATCTGATGCCAAGGATCTTGGCTCACACATCGTTGTTCAGGGTGGAACTTTCTACAACGATGCGGTTCTTCGCGCATTTGAGATCATTTCAGGCGCAGAAGCAATCCGTCCCGACATTGCAGGAATCATGGGTGCTTTCGGCGCTGCTCTTATCGCAAGAGACAGATTCTTTGAAACAAATGATTACAAGACAACCATGCTCACGATCGATCAGATCAACAAACTCGAGTACACAACGAGCATGACAACATGTCAGGGATGCACCAACCACTGCAGACTTACTATCAACAAGTTTACAGGCGGTCGCCAGCACATCTCAGGAAACAGATGTGAGCGCGGAATCGGCAAGGTGAAAAATGCCGACAATATCCCTAACCTTTTTGACTATAAATATAAGAGAATTTTCAGATACGAGCCTCTTACCGCCGACAAGGCAACACGAGGAACCGTAGGTATTCCGAGAGTCCTTAATTTCTACGAGAACTATCCTTTCTGGTTTACGTTCTTTACAAATCTCGGGTACAGAGTTGTTCTTTCACCAAGATCGACTCACCAGATTTACGAGCTCGGAATCGAATCAATCCCGAGTGAATCGGAATGCTATCCTGCAAAGCTCTCGCACGGACATATCGAGTGGCTTATTAAGCAGAAGGTTGACTTTATCTTCTATCCCGGTCTTTTCTATGAGAGAAAAGAGGTTGAGGGTGCAACCAACCACTACAACTGCCCTATTGTCACTTCGTATTCGGAGAACATAAAGAATAACGTTGAGGCAATTACAAACGGCGAAGTTAAAATAAGAAATCCTTTCATGGCATTCACAAGCCTTGAAATTGCTACCGACGCTCTTGTAAAAGAGTTTTCTGAGATTCCTGCAGGCGAGATTATCAAAGCCGCTAAACTCGGCTGGGATGAAATGGAAAATGCAAGAAATGACATCCGCAAAAAAGGTGAAGAGACCCTTAAGTGGATGGAGGAAAACAACAAGCACGGTATCGTTCTTGCCGGAAGACCTTACCACGTGGATCCCGAGATCAATCATGGAATCCCTGATATGATCTGCTCTTACGGTGTTGCAGTTCTTACAGAAGACAGTGTATCGCACCTAGGAAAGCCTGAGAGACCTCTTATCGTTTCCGACCAGTGGATGTACCACTCAAGACTTTACGCCGCTGCAAGCTTTGTAAAGACAAGAGATGACATAGATCTTATTCAGCTCAACTCCTTCGGATGCGGACTTGACGCCGTTACAACGGATCAGGTAAATGACATTCTCGCAGGCTCAGACAAGATCTATACATGCCTTAAGATCGATGAAGTAAATAACCTCGGAAGTGCAAGGATTAGAGTTCGATCTCTTCTTGCAGCTATCAGAGTTCGTAAGCAACATAATAAAGAAAGAACAATCAGGTCAAGTGCACACAACAGGGTGATCTTTGATGAGAACATGAGAAAGAATTATACAATTCTTGTTCCTCAGATGTCTCCCATCCACTTTGACATCCTTGAACCCGCCTTCGCATCCTGCGGTTACAATTTTGTCGTAATGCAAAACGATAACAGACACGCAGTTGAAGTCGGACTTAAATATGTAAATAACGATGCCTGCTACCCTTCACTCTGGGTTGTCGGTCAGATAATGGATGAACTCTTATCGGGCAAATATGACCTCAACAAAGTTGCAGTCATGATGTCACAGACAGGTGGCGGATGCAGAGCCACAAACTATGTAAGCTTTATCAGACGTGCCCTTAAGAAAGCCGGAATGGAACAGATTCCCGTTGTTTCACTTAACTTAAGTAAGCTTGAAGCAAACCCCGGCTTCCATTTAGATGCAAATATGTTTATCAAGGCTGCTTATGCGGTTATTTTCGGCGATATATTCATGAGATGTGTCTACAGAATGAGGCCTTATGAGAGAATTCCGGGTTCTGTAAACGCATGCCACGAGAAATGGCTTGAAAAGTGCAAGAAGTTCGTAACTTCAAAGCATCCAAGTCTTTTCAAATTCGAAAAGATGTGCAAGGCTATCATCGAGGACTTTGACAGAATCGAGATAAAAGATGAAGTTAAACCTCGCGTAGGTATTGTCGGAGAAATCCTGGTTAAGTTTGCTCCCGCAGCAAATAACCACCTTGTTAAACTACTTGAGGATGAAGGCGCAGAAGCCGTTGTTCCGGATCTTATGGACTTCATGCTCTACTGCTTCTACAACCAGATATACAAGGCAGAAAACATCGGAACTTCTAAGAAGACCGCACTCTTCTGCAGATTGGGAATATGGGGATTAGAGAAACTTCGAAGCAGCGCTTCTAAGGCATTTGAAAAGAGTGTTCACTTCGATCCGCCTACAGACATCTATGAGACTGTCGAGTACGCTAAACCCATCGTAGATATCGGAAATCAGACAGGTGAGGGATGGTTTCTTACAGGTGAAATGGTTGAACTTATCAAGAACGGTGCAAGCAACATTGTCTGCACACAGCCCTTCGGATGTCTTCCAAACCACGTTGTCGGTAAGGGTGTAATCAAGCAGATGCGACACCTCTATCCCGGCTGCAACATTGTTGCGATAGACTATGATCCCGGTGCTTCGGAAGTAAATCAGCTCAATCGTATCAAGCTGATGCTCTCCACCGCCCAGAAAAAAGTCGAAGAAAAAGTCAGAAAGACAAGTTAATATAAGAGAAAATCAAAAAGAGCCTGACCGTTACCGATCAGGCTCAAACATCAATTATTATTTATACTTTGCATTTAGCTTCTCTATCGCATCCTCATGTCTCTGAATAGCGTACGTAGCTGACTTAATCTTTAATTCAGTATCCATGCGTTTTTTGTGAGTTTCGTTACACTTTACATAGTACTCGTAAACTTCTTCATCCTCAACTTCGAGGTATTTATCGGCGATGCATCCCGGAAGGACAAACTTCTTAACTACATCCTTGAATTTCACTTCGATATACTTTCCATCCTGTGAAATAACCTTTCCTTCACCGAATTTTCTATGTGTAACCTTCATCTTAAGAGCAGACTTCTCTCCGAGGTCCGCTGCTTCTTTTTCAAGATCTGACAGCACAGAATTGAGCTCAACTTTTTCGCTCTTGAGCTCTTCTATCTGCCTTGCGTTCTCTTCAAGCATCTCTTTGGTCTTCTTAGTAGGTTTCTTTTTAAGTTCGTTCTTTGTTTCAACTTCATTATTTTCAAGCTCAAGACCCATAAAGCATTCTCCTTTTCGTTCAACGCTTTTCGATGCACATTATTATCACAAGATAAACGAGTTAACATATATATTTTAACTTATTTAGATTCATATTACAACCAAAAGGAGGCGCTTATATTTTCTGCGTAAGTCCCTTCGAAGCGAGCTTACGCTTCTCCTCGTCAAGGATTTGGCCCCACTGGTATGGCGTATTCTGGTAAACATAATAGTTGAGCCAGTTAGTGTAGAGGATGTTTGCGTGGCTCCTCCACTGAAGTGTGGGCTTATTATCGGGATTGTCATCAGGATAATAATTTATGGGCATCTTGATATCGAGTCCCTTTGACAGGTCGCGCTTGTACTCGGAATCAAGTGTAAGTCTGTCATATTCGGCATGTCCCATAACAAAGATCTGGCTGCCGGATCTGTTCATGCAAAGGAACACTCCTGCAATCTCAGATTCCGCAAGAACAATGAGGTCTTCGCAGGCATGGATTGCATCGGAAGGTGTCTCGGTATGTCTTGAATGAGGAAGTTTGAATACATCATCAAATCCTCTCACAAGCGGAACCTTTCTGTTCATGACTTTGTGCTCATATATTCCAAATCTCTTTTCCGAAAGAGGCTTCTTGTCAATTCCGAAATGGTAATAGATTCCGGCCTGAGCCCCCCAGCAGATGTGGAATGTCGATGTGACATTTGTCTTTGTCCACTCGAAAACTTTACAGAGTTCCTGCCAGTAATCAACCTCTTCGAAAGGCATCTGCTCAACAGGAGCTCCCGTGATGATCATTCCGTCAAACGTCCTGTCTTTGAGCTCATCAAAGGTATGATAGAACCTGTTAAGATGGTTCGGCGATGTATTCGTAGAATGGTGAGAACTCATCTGCATAAACGCAACATCAATCTGAAGCGGTGTATTTGACATTGATCTAAGGAGCTGAAGCTCGGTGTCTTCTTTAAGAGGCATCAGGTTAAGAATACAGATTTGAAGCGATCTGATGTCCTGATGACAAGCTCTGTTCTCATCAACAACAAATATATTTTCCTTTTCAAGAATCTCTCTGGCAGGTAAATCGTTCTGTATTTTAATTGGCATTTTTAATCATCTCCATAAATTCAGCTTCGTCTATAATTTTAATACCAAGATCGTTTGCTTTGGTAAGTTTACTGCCCGCTGCTTCGCCTGCAAGGACAAAACTTGTCTTCTTAGAAACGCTTCCCGAGGCTTTTCCGCCGTTTTTAACAATGAGCTCTTCAGCTTCTTTTCTTCCGAGCGTAGGAAGTGTTCCCGTTACAACAATGGTCTTACCGGCAAAAATATCTGATGCGTCCTCATCTTTTGCAGCAGTCATATTTACACCAAGTGCCTGCATCTTGGATAAAACCTCAAGGTTCTTCTCATCATGGAAAAACTCGTAAAGATCGCCGGCTGTAGTCTCTCCGATATCAGGGATATGAAGAAATCCATCCTTTGTGACCTTTGAAAGATCCATGACATTGTCAAAGTGCTTCATGATTTCACGGGCTGTTGACTTTCCAACATTCCTTATCGCAAGTCCCGTAAGAAGCCTTACAGCGTCATTTGACTTTGACTTCTCAATCTCGCCGAGAAGTTTATCGGTATTTTTCTCTTTTCCTATGATTCCCTTTTCGATCAGCTCGTCTCTGTGCTCGTTAAGGCTGTAAATATCCGCATAGCTCTTAAGATAACCTTCTGAAACAAGTGCATCTACAAGAGTATCACCAAGTCCCATAATGTTCATGGCATCTCTTGAAGTGAAATACGCGATTGTTCTTGTAACCTGCGCAGGGCAGATAGGATTTATACACCTGATATCTGCGGTATCTTCCTCTCTTACAAGCACGCCACCGCACACGGGGCATGTTTCCGGCGCTTTATATACTTCGGAAGGCGCTTTAACACAGCCGTTGAGCTTGGGAATAATCTCGCCGCTCTTAAACAGCTTGTACTCGCCTCCGATTCCGACCTGCATCTCGTTAATATAATCCTGATTGTGAAGCGTTGCTCTTGAAACACTGGTTCCGCAGAGTCTTGCTGCCTTGCCCGTCTCTTTATCGTGGAAGCTTCCCGTAAATGTGAGCTTACCTGTCCTTCCGACATCGACAAGAATCTCGTCCATGACAACGACTCTTTCCTCGGGTGGATACTTATATGCAATGTGGCCGCTCGAATACTTGGAACTTGTAGAAAATTCCTCTCTCCAAGAAGTCGTATCAATCTTTATAACAGCTCCGTCAAGGTCAAAATCAAGATTTTCTCTCATGTTACCGATATCATCGATTGCCGCACTAACTTCACTTGAAGAAACGCATGCTCTGTGATAAACAGTCTTAACTCCCGCTTTTTCAAGGATATCAAGTCCCTTTACGTGAGAGCTCTTTACTTCCTCGGGGCCGTCCTGAACGTTAAACACGAACATTCGAAGGCCTCTTTCCTTTGTAACCTGCGGATCAAGCTGTCTGAGCGTTCCCGCAGCAAGGTTTCTCGGATTTGCGGCAAGCTTTTTCCCAAGCTTCTCCTGCATCTCGTTGAACTTATCAAAATCCTCATGGGACATATAAACTTCTCCTCTGAGCTCGAGATACTCATAGGGAAGATCGATCACTTTTTTCACATCAGGGATAACAAGAGCGTTCTCGGTAACATCTTCGCCGATAAAACCATCGCCTCTTGTCTCCGCAGTCCTAAGATGAAGCTTTCCGTCAGCTTCGTCCTTATAATATCTAAGCGACAGGCTGAGTCCGTCTATCTTCTGCTCAACGGAAAAAACTGCGTCACTGTGCCTTGCGGTAACTTTCCCGATCCACTCGGCAACTTCCTCTTTACTAAAAACATCCTCTATCGAAAGCATCGGGACATTGTGAGTTATCTTAACTCCGGCTTCCCTCTTCGCAACACCGCCGATTATCCTGGTGGGCGAATCCTTCTTTACAAACTCGGGGTGCTCCTTCTCGATCTCCTTGAGCTTTTGCATGAGCATATCGTACTCATAGTCGGAAATCTCAGGTTCATCCTGATTATAATAAAGATCCATGTGATGCTTTATTGTCTTAACGAGCCCCTCATACTCTTTTTTTATCAAATCTGTGTCTTGATTTAATGACATACAACTCTCCCCAAATTTATTACAAACTAACCTGCCTCGCGAATCCATAGCGGCTCACGCAGGCAACAAATTTATTATATCAGCAAATATACAAATATGGGAGGCTATTTAACTCCCGCTTCGCCGTACAAGAGCTTCTTTGCCTCCTCGGAAAGTTCGGCATATCCGCCGGGTTTAAGATTATAGTCGCTAAGCTTAACGCTCATGACGCGAACCCTCTTAAGCTTTACAACTTTGTAGCCAAGTTCTTCGCACATTCGCCTAATCTGCCTGTTAAGCCCCTGTGTGAGTATTATGATAAAAGATCTTTTGCCCGTTTTACTGACCTTGCACCGCCTTGTTTTTACACCCAGCTCACGCAAAAAAACTCCGGACGCCATTCCTGTTATAAACTCACCCGTTACGTCCTTATCTACCGTTACTTCATATTCTTTCTCATGCTTATTTGCGGCTCTCATCATTGCATTGATCAGATCACCGTCATTTGACATGATAAGAAGTCCCTCAGAATCCTTATCAAGACGGCCCGCATAAGTTACTCTCTCTTTGTACCCAAGATCTTCTATGACGGTTTTCTCGGCATGAACGTCGTTTTCGGTGCATACAACGCCAACCGGCTTATAATATGCAAGAACAATTTTATCTTCCTTAGGTTTTATCTCTTTTCCGTCAAGGCAGACTATGTCGCCGTCCTCGACCTGTGCGCCGCACGTAGCTATGACGCCGCCTATCGTTATTCTTTTATCTTCAATAAGCTTATCGGCTTCCCTTCTTGAACAGACTCCGCAGGAAGCAATGAATTTATTAAGCCTCATCTTTACCTCAAAAAATAAAGAGCTGCCGATTTAAGCAACTCTTTCTATTTTTTATTCTTTAAAACATCTGTGCCAGATGCTCGATCGCATTCTCTCTGATTATACAATCATAGCTCTCTCTGATATAAGCGATTGCCTGAGGAGCCGAACACTGGAAGTGTCCGAATTCATAAGCCATCGTAAAGAGCGATGCAAACTTCTTGGTATCTTCGTCACCTCTTCTGATATCAAGGAAATACTTACCTGTTTCCTCATTCTTGTACAGAGTGCTGCAGATATTGTTGTCCATAGGAGCCTTTGCACAGAACTTCTTAACTTCCATGAAGCTGTCAAATGTGAATACAAATTCACTGAACTGAAGCTGCTTAAGGTTTTCCTCATTATGAACACGCCTGTTCTCTGCTTTTCTCTTAGCACCGACGGAAAGACTGTCGGCAAGGTTCTTGTTCTTATCTGCAGAACCGTTTACATTTATCGGAACAGATTCTTTATTTATTATATTCTTCATTGAATTGGTCAGATTCTTGAGACTCTTGAGATAATCGTTAAGTCTTGAAAGTCTGTCCTCATCAACCGCATCTCCAATGTCCTCAAGAACGTTCTTAGGGATATTGACTCCCGCCTTCTCTGTAAGATTTCTTAAGATTTCCCCAAATGAAGCTGATGCATTTTCAGAAAGAGTAAGTGAAATCGAATGATCGGGTAAAACAGTTATCTGAAGCGGCATGAAAGAACCGGTCGGCTTGTAGTCAACTTCTTCCTGTGCCTTAAGCATTACATCGTGTAAAAAATCCAATGCTTCTTTTTTCTTCTCAAAAAGGTCTTCAAGCTTTATTCCCTGTTCATCCATATCATCTTCTGTGATGATACAGTTGACGGTGTCTTTGTTAATTCTCTTAAATTCCATTAATCTACCTCGCGTTTATACGACTGCATAGCATAACTATTTTACAACATTTAGCAGATTCTTGGAAGACCCTCTCCATACATCAGTCCTATCACTCTTTTTCCGCCTATATTGGTATTTAGCACCACTTTATGCATGTCGGAAGGCTGATTATTTTTTTTGACTATGCCGATAATGGCGGCGTTTTCGCCGTATTGGGAGCTACGAATTATTGAAAGCGCTCTGTCAGCGTCTTCGGGGTGAACGCTAAGTACAAACTTCCCTTCGTTGCCCATATATATCGGATCAAGTCCAAGAAGTCCGCAGAAATCTTTGACTTCAGAAGATACAGGGAGCTTATCCTCGTAAAGTTCTATATCACAGGAAGAGCTCTCCGCAAACTCATTTAAAACAGTGCCAAGTCCGCCTCTTGTTACGTCTCGCATCGCATGGATTCTGACTTTCTGTGCCATAAGATTATTTACGGCGTCCGTCAAAGGAGCCGAATCCGACTTAATATTATTTTCGATTCCCATTCTTTTAGCCAAAATAGCGGCGTGGTGGTCTCCGAGATTTCCGGAAAGGATAATAATATCGTTATCTTGAAGATTAGAAGGCCCTATAGATTCTGCATCATCAGAAATAAAGCCGACTCCCGAGGTGTTGATTATAAGTCCCGCTTCTTGGCCTCTGTTCTCGACAACCTTGGTATCGCCCGTAACTATCGTAACCCCGGCCTCTTTCGCGCACTCAGAAAGAGCCTTGACCTGATTCTCAAGGACATCGAGATCAAGCCCCTCTTCAAGGATAAATCCGCATGTTATATACATGGGCTTAGATCCGCTCATCAGAAGGTCGTTTACCGTTCCGCAAACAGAAAGTCTCCCGATATTTCCTCCGGGAAATTCTATGGGAGTAACCACGAAACTGTCGGTTGTTATCGCAAGTCTCGCTGCACCTCCGACAACTGCGGAATCCTCGAGTTTATTTAAGATATCGTTATTAAAATATTTGGCAAAAACATCTTTTATAAGCTTGGAAGTGGACTCTCCGCCGCTTCCGTGAGCCATTGTAACTTTCATACCGTGCCTCTTTCGTTAGTCATCTATAATTTATCTCCACATAATAGCGCAAAGATTTTGATTCGATAGAAATTATTATATCTGTAAAAATCATCTTCTGCCCGAAACAAAATAGTTGTAGCAGCTTCCCTCTGTCGAAACCATGCATGCTCCGTGAGCCGTATCGGGCGTACATTTTTTTCCAAACATCGGACAATCACAGGGCTTTATCTTTCCCACAAGAACATCCGCGCACCTGCATCCGGGCGGCATATTATCCTCATCAAGCATATCGCTTCCCGCGTCATATTTCTTGTATTCTTCTCTTAGAATAAGGCCGGAACCCGGAATCTTTCCCATTCCTCTCCAGGATGCATCAGCAGCTTTAAAATACTTTTCTATGATTTCTTTTGCCTTGATATTACCTTCTTCTTTTACCGCACTCTTATACAGGTTCTTAAATCCGCCTTTTCCCTTCATCTTCACAAGAGAATATATGGTCAAAAGAAGCTGTGCGCCCTCAAATCCTGAAACTACAAACGGAATGCCAAGTTCCTTAGAAAGCTCTTTGTAGATATCGCTTCCGGTAATCGTGGCAACATGCCCGGGAGCAATGAATCCGTCGATCCCGCCGCCGTTTTTTACGACATATCTAATGACTTCGGGCATAGTCTTTAATGACGTAAGAAGCTTAAGATTATCAAGATTATTTTTTACAGCCTCTTCCAAGACCATCGCATACACGGGCGTTGTGGTCTCGAATCCGATAGCGGCGAAAACATAGTTGTGATCCGGATCTTCTTTTGCAAGCTTAACAGTCTCCATTGGCGAATAGACCATCTTCACTTGCGCGCCCTCGCCCTTTGCTTCCGCAAGAGACATACTTGTACCCTTAACTCTTATAAGATCACCGAACGTAAGGACCACCGTATCGCTTCGCATGGAAAGCTCGATAAGCTTATCGATAACCGCGGTCACAGTAACGCAAACAGGGCATCCGGGTCCCGAAATAAGCTTTATCTTGTCGGAAAGCATGGATGGAATGCCGTTTTCTGATATCGCAGCTGTATGAGTTCCGCAAACTTCCATAATACGGACTTCGTCTCCGTCATAGTTTTTCAGTTCTTCTGCAATCTTTTTTATATCAAAACCTGCCATGTCAGTTACTTAAATCCTCAATTTCTTTCATAAGACTTTCAACTTCATCCGCAAGCTCATCACTCATTGTCTGAATGATACATCCCGCATGGACAAGAACTCTGTCGCCGACTTTCGTATCAACGAGCCCCGCATCGGCAACAACAATATTCCCGCTAAAATCAACGGTAGCCTTTGTGCCGTCCATACTTATAACTCTTCCGGGTATCGCAACACACATTTTTTACACCTCTTTCTGCGATAATAAACCATAATAAGCCTGCCCGAGAGATATTCCCGCATCTCCCGCAGGCACAAACTCATTTATATATACACTAAAACCGTCTTCCGAAAGCGCGCTCGCAGCCTTTTCAAGCAATATCCTGTTCGCAAAAACGCCTCCTGACATACATACATTATTCTCTTTATGCTCATCTCTGATAAGACGGCATATTTTGGCGATAGCTCCTGCAAGTGCCTCATGAAAAGCATATGCGATGGCTTCTTTTTGATATTTGCCGCTGTTGTACGCTGTTTCTATATCATCAAAAAGCTTGAGCTGATTCGCAATAAGCATATCACCCGCCCTATCTATCTTAAATGAAATACAGGGCTTATTCAAATTCACGCCCCTTCTCGCGGCATTTTCAAGAAGTATCGCACATTCGCCTTCATACGAATTTTGATCTTTTATCTCAAGAAGAGCGCAGACACCGTCAAAAAGCCTGCCTGTACTCGAGCTCTCAAATGTATTTATATTGTTCAAAAGAGCTGCCTTAATAAGTGGATCTATTTCAGCTCCTTCATTATTGCCGTATTCATAGCACGACTTAACAAGCTCCGCATTAACGGAAGCCTTGTCACCTCCGCACAGTTTCACATACGAAAGATGTCCTGCCCGTACAAATTCTGTGTTCTTGCAGAGTAAAAACTCTCCGCCCCAGATTTTTCCGTCAGTTCCATATCCCGTTCCGTCAAAAGAAACACCGATACAACTCTCAAGCGAATTCTCAGCCATTACAGAAAGCGCATGTGCATGATGGTGCTGAACTTCATAGAACGGCAATCCCATTTCATCCGCTAGGTTCTTGCCATATTGCGCGGAATGATATCCCGGATGAAGATCGCAGACGATCATATCCGGCTTTATATGATAAAGATCCATATATCTTTTTATATATTTTTTAAAGTTCTCAAGGCATCCCAAGTCCTCAAGGTCACCGATATACTGCGATGTGATCACTCTGTCTTTTTTGGCAAAAGAAAAAGTGCTCTTTAAATCTCCTCCAAGTGAAAGAACGCTCTTATCATATCCCGATGTATTCTGTAATATAAACGGAAGCGGCACATATCCTCTTGCGCGCCTTATAAACAACATTTTTTCTGCATTATCCCGGCATTCTTCATTCGAAGTGAGCTTATCCGAAAGATTCTTATGAACGAATACCACGGAATCATCCTGTGCCATGTTTATTCTTCGCTCATGTCTAAGAACGCCGTCAACACAGTGTTTTCCGTAATTCTCATTACCGCCGTCAACCATATCGCGCCCAAAGAAGACTTTATCAAATTCCAAGTCATCAATCACCATCGCATCGCCAGATTTGTTAGCACTCGTAACGATAAGAGGTCCGAGCGCATCACACAAAAGCCTGTGAATTCCTGCAGACGGAAGAAACGCACCGATATAATCGCTGTCTCCGCATACTTCCTTTGGAAAATCCTTTATCTTATCAAGAAGGACAATAGGTCTTGCGGATGACTTAAGGATCTGTTCTTCGAAAGGAGTTATCTTGCAATATTCTCTTACTTTCTCAGCCTCACTGAACATGATTGCAAAAGGCTTGCTCTCACGCCCTTTTATTTCCCGTAATTTTGCCGCAACATCTTCTTTTGGTACACAGACAAGCTGATAACCCGAAACGCCTTTTAAGCCCAAAATTTTACCGTTTCGAAGGAGCTCGATTGCTTTAGAAACAGAAGTCTTTTTATCCTCAGTAAAAGCCCTTCCGTTTTCTTTATACTCAAGAATAAGCTGAGGTCCGCACTCAAAGCACGATACAGTCTGTGCATGTCTTCGTCTTCCTACCTTGTAGTCGCTTGCACAAACAGGGCACATCTTAAAAGGCTTCATCGCGGTATTGTCCCTGTCGTAAGGAAGTGCATCCGCTATACTGATTCTTGGGCCACACGACGCACAGCTTATCAGAGGATACCCGAATCTTACGTTACTCTCATCAAGCATCTCAGAAAGACAATCGTCGCAGATACCTATATCCGGCAGAAAAACAGGAAGTTCAAAGGAAAGATCAACATCAGCGCTTTCAACAATTGAAAAATCTTCGAACTCTACAGACTCCTCCTTAGCTTCCGATAATTCAACATCTAAAATAAAAGCACCCGCAGGATATTCCTTCTTTAAGAGACAAGAAAATGCCCTTAGCCTATCTTCATCTCCCGCCGCAAGAATTTCTACAGCTGCTCCTATGTTTTTGACATAGCCTTTTAATCCGTATTCAGTTGCTTTTTGTGCAATAAAGGGGCGATAGCCAACGCCTTGTACCGCCCCTTTTACTTTGATCAAAAGTATCATTATTTATTATTTGTCTTCTTTTTTCTCAGCAGTATTTTCCTGTGCCGCTTTCTCCTGAGCTTCCTTCTCAGCCTTTGCCTTGGCTGCGGCAGCAGCTCTTTCTTTTGCAGCCTTCATAAGAGCTTCCTGAGCGGCAATAGCCTTCTCAGACTGCTTAAATGATTTTACAACCTTCTCACTGCCGGGCTCCTGGAATCTTGTTCCCATAGAAAGAGATTTCTTAGGACAGCTGTCAACGCAGCATCTGCACTGGATGCAGCTCATGGGTCTGATATTCCAAGTCTTTTCTACCTTATCAACCGTGATGGCATGAGTCGGGCACTTTATGGAACAAAGACCGCAAAGGATACAAAGATCCATATCATTCTCGACATGACCTCTTGTTCCTTCCGGAAACTCTTTCTCGGTTTTTCTGGTGTATGGCTTTGAAAAAAGGTTTTTTATAATTGTATTTTTAAAACTAACAAATGCCATTTCAATCTCCTATCTGTGCTGTGTTCACGAAATGCGATCATCTCTCTGTACAACTGATACAAGGATCAATCGTAAGTACAAGAATCGGAACATCAGCAAGATCGCAGCCTTTAAGGATCTCTACGAGACCTGAAAGGTTTGCAAAAGTAGGTGTTCGAACTCTCATTCTGTCAATGAACTTGGTTCCGTTTGCCTTAACGTAGTAAAGAGCTTCGCCTCTTGGCTGCTCAATTCTCATCATATACTCGCCGTTTGGCATTCCCTTAACAGGCGCCTCGATAGGTCCGTCAGGCATCTTTGCAATAAGCTGGTGAATAATATCAAATGCCTGGAAAATCTCCTGTATACGGCAATATGTACGTGCATAAGAATCGCCTTCGCTGCTTACGATAGGCTCAAAGTTGACATCACCGTAAGCACAGTATCCGGTAGATCTGATATCTCTAACGATTCCGCTTGCTCTAAGGAAAGGTCCGGTGCATCCGAGAGCATCTGCCTGCTCTGCGCTGAGAACACCGACTCCCTTAAGTCTTGTCTGTACGGCAGCATCCTCAAGGAAAGGTCTTGCAATAGCCTTAAGATCTTCTTCCATCTTGGAAATTCTGTTATCGAAATCTTTGAGCTGATCGTCTGTGACATCTCTTCTGATTCCGCCAACCTTCATAACTGAGAAGATTACACGTCCGCCCGTAGACTCTTCAAACATATCGAGAGCTTCCTCTCTGAGTCTCCAGCAGTCCATATAAAGGCTCTCAAATCCGAAAGCATCTGCCAAAAGTCCGAGCCAGAGAAGATGTGAATGAATTCTGCTAAGCTCAGACCAGATAGTTCTCATATATCTGGCTCTAGCAGGTACCTCGATATCCATAATATGCTCAACAGCCTCGGAATAACCAAGACCGTGTCCCAAAGAACAGATACCGCAGATACGCTCTGCAACATATACCATCTCATTAAAATCTTTTTTATCAACCAGTTTCTCCAAACCTCTGTGGATGAATCCGATTGAAGGAATAGCCTCAACCACCTTCTCATCTTCCATAACAAGATCTAAGTGAATAGGCTCCGGAAGAACCGGATGCTGAGGTCCGAATGGGATTACACTTCTGTTAGACATTACAGTTCCTCCAATTATTTAAACGGTGTCTCTATAGCTGTGCGATAGAGTTTTCCTTCATAGTCAATATTTATCATCTTGATCTTAACTCCGAAGAGATCGTGCATCTCATTCTCATAGATGAATGCACAAGGGAAAATACTTGTGATACTGGAGATCTCATTCTCTTCGGGAAGAGTTATCTTAAGCTGTTTAACTTCAAGATCTTTTCCGAATGTATAAATAAGTTCAAAAGCATCCGGAACTCTTGTAGCGCACTGCTGCATAAGATGATATCCTGCAAATTTAAGCTTCTGAGACTCGTCAATGACATTCTCGGGATTAACATTTACAAACTCGGTATTCATTGTTTTTCGTCTCCTTTCTCAGTATTTGCCGCTTTTGCAGCGGGTGCCGGTGTAGCGGCTGCCGCAGGTGCTGCAGGCTTGGGAGCGGGCTTTGCAGAAGCTTTGATTTTCTCTTCCGCCTGTTCTCTGAGCGCCTCTTCCGTAAGAACAGCATCATACTGATCTGCAGGATTATAATCTTCCTCAGTCATATGAACAGCCATCTTGCTGTAGTCAACAGTACAATATCCGGCCTTCAGTGACTGTTTTAACTTCTTCTTCTTTTCTTCAAGGATTCCAACCGCCTTAACAACGCCCTGAATAAGAGCCTCGGGTCTTACTGCACATCCGGGAACATAAACATCAACCGGAACGATCTTGTCGGCGCCACCCAAAATGTTGTAGCATTCCTTGAAGATTCCGCCGTCACATGCACAGATTCCGCACGCAACAACAACCTTTGGATCGGGCATCATGTTGTAAAGCTGTCTTACAACAGGTGCCGTCTGCGCATTCATTCCTCCCGTAAGCAAAAGTACATCTGCATGCTTGGGATTACCTGTATTAATAATTCCGAATCTCTCCACATCATAAAGAGGAGTCATCGTAGCCAAAACTTCTATATCACAGCCGTTACAGCTGGATCCGTCATAATGTAACACCCATGGTGATTTAGATATTTTCATATATCATTCCCTCTTCTTATTTCAACACATTAAGAATAAGCAAATTTGTACCTGCAAAAATCAATATAACCGACCAGGTAACCTTGAGCATTGTCATGTACTTAACTCTGGGGAACAGGTTGTCGATAAGTGTCTCCAGGAAAAATACAACAGCACATGCAATAACAGCTCCAAGAATACTGATAGGTGCAGAAGTAACAAAGAACATTCCCACAATACCCATCATAAGTACCACGTCATACCACTCTGCGATCTCGACAAGTGCAAGGTTTCCACCGGAAAGATCCGTTGTAAGACCCTTTACCATCTCCTGATGCATATGATGTGAAGTACTAAGGTCAAAAGGTGATTTCCTGAGCTTGATCAAAAGCACAAATACAAAGCCTATAAAGAAGCCGGGAATCTGCGCAATAGCCGGAACATCTGCTTTTGCAAGTTCATCTACCATGAAGCTTCCGTTTGCATAATAGAAGCCGATAGCTACAAGAAGTGTCATTGGCTCGTAGCACATCATCTGCAAAAGCTCACGCTGTGCGCCCATTATACTGTATGGTCCGTTTGTTGAAAAAGCTGCAAGAACCATAACAACTTCCGACATAGAAAGCGCAAAGAATACTAGAAGCATATCTCCGCCGGCAAAAAACAACGCACCTGTAAATATGGTAAATACAAGATAACTTGTAACAAACAACACCTGAATACTGTTAACAACGGTTGTCTGCTTACTCATCAGCTTGGACACATCATAGAAAGGCTGAAACAGAGGGGGACCCTGTCTTCCCTGCATACGGGCCGAGAAAACTCTGTCGATTCCCGAAAGCAGACCACCTAAAACAGGTGCCAAAAGAATATATAATAAAACTCTTATGATCATATAAACATTCATCAGATAGCACCTCCGACAACAACAATAAGCATAACGGCAACCAGAACAGTCGCAACATAGATACAGGGCTTTAAGAATTTCTTTTCACCAAAGACCTCATCCATGTACCAGTTAGACATATAAAGCGCTCTCTCCTTACCGAAAGAATCGATATAATGTCTGTCATCTCCTGCATTTACACCGGCAACGTAAGACATTGTCATCTTACTGTTCTTACCGATAGACATTATTCTGGAACCGATAGGAATCATAAATACCATAGCAACCATGATCATCATGATGATAACATCGCTTCCGCCGATAACATCAGGGATATTTGTGTGATAAGCCTCATCAAGAATAGGCTGTATCATGTTTCCTGACATCCAGGGGAATGCAAAGCACATGATAACTATCATTGTCGTAAGAGGGAAAATAGATACCATCTCACTTCTCGGAGTTATGTCTTCAAGCTCGAATGACTGATGGATAACCGCACAGATCTTGCCGAGCCACTTTGCCCAGTAGAAAAGCGTACTTCCCGATCCGAAAACAAGGAAAAGAACAAGCCAAACAGAACCGGAATCTACGAATGATTTAAGAGCAGCCCACTTGGAAACAAGCATTCCAAACGGTGCCATGAACATTCCGCAAATACCGATTATCATGATAAATGCAAGTCTGGGAAGTTTGATTATAAGTCCATGCATATCCTCAATGTCACGGCTTCCCATACAGTTCTCGATATCTCCGACTGTCTGGAACAAAAGTGACTTTGAAACCGCATGAAACAGAACGAGCATAACTGCAGCCCAAACACCTTCGGTAGTTCCTGTTCCCGCACATGCGGTAATAAGGCCGAGGTTAGAAATTGTCGAATAAGCAAGTACCTTCTTGCCGTCGCTTACGGTAATCGCAAGAAGTGATGCCGCAAAGAAAGTAAATCCACCGATAACTGTGATCATAACTCCCGTAAGAGTTCCGAACATTACGGGTGCAAGTCTTATAAGCATGTACACACCGATCTTAACCATCGTTGCAGAGTGCAAAAGTGCACTTGAAGGTGTAGGCGCAACCATCGCTCCCAAAAGCCATCTTGAGAACGGGAACTGCGCACTCTTTGTAAGAGCGGCAAATGCAAATAAAGTTACGGGAACAATAATTGTAGTAGAAACACCGGGTGTAATCTCACTAAGATTCGAGATACCGAGAACCATGTTGCAATACATGAGTCCTGCCGCGAATCCGCATCCACCCAAAAGATTCATCCAGAGAGCTCTGAATGAGTTATTTACTGCTTCTTCTGTTCTTGTGTATCCGATCATAAGGAATGAACATACACTTGTGATCTCCCAGAAGAAATAGATAAATCCAAGATTATCGGAAGAAATAAGTCCGAACATTGCGCCAAGGAATACAAACATAAGCGCAAGGAAATATCCGGAACGGTCTTCAACATCAGTGTGATGATGGTGATAATCCTTCATGTAACCTGATGCATAAATACAGATAAGAATACCTACGAAACCAACGATCAAATACATTACGGCAGCAAATGTATCGATTCTAAGACAAGTATTTCCTTCTACTGCCTTGTGTGTCAGATCCATCCAAAGTACGGGAATTGTTCCGACAAGCGAAAAAATAATCGCATAATACTTCTTGTATTTAATACTGAGAAAACATACAAGACCCATTAAGAAGATTTCCCCACAAAGAATTGCCTTTTCAGGAATCTCCGGATGTTCCAAATATACAAACTGAGATGTATCACCGGACATAAGAACATTGACGGCAACATAAATAGCAACACCCATGATTGCAAAGCCTCCCGCCATAATAAGAAGGCTTCTAAACAAACTTGCGTGTTTAAAAATAGATATTATTATTGCCATACAAAAGGGAAATAAAATAAGAAAATAAACTAAATTCAAAAGATTTGCCAAGGTGTTCGCCCCTTTCACATACATACTCACGAGCAACTCATTACTTCATAAATTTCTCGATGGCATCATTTAACTCAACGATAGCCTCTTCATCACCATCTGAAACAGCATGGACTATACAATGACTTATATGCTCTTTAAGAATCTCCTTGCCTGCTCCATTGATTGCTGCGCGTACAGCTGCCAATTGTACAAGTACTTCAGTGCAATCCCTGTCATCCTCAACCATTCTCTTAACCGACTCAAGGTGTCCGATTGCCTTGGAAAGTCTGTTAACGATAGCCTTCATCTTCTCAGGATCATGATGATGTTTATGGGTATGAGAACTCATAAAACCTCCAATAAATATATGTATTGTTATTTTTTTAACTTATAAAAGGTCAAAAAAATAAATCTACATATATTTTTTAACAAAATATATTATATTCCTTCTAGGGAAAAATACAATAAAGATTATCTAACATTACTGATAATCTTATGTAAAAGATTGTAAAGGACTTTGGCTTCTTCCTCCGTAAGCTTAACACAGCTTCCCACCTTGGAAGGAATCGTAACAGCTTTATCCCTTAATTTCATACCGGAATCGGTAATCGAAACAACAAGATTTCTCTCATCTTTTTCAGATCTCTCACGTGTAATATACCCCTTGCTCTCAAGCTTTTTAAGAACAGGCGTAAGTGTACCCGAATCAAGAAACAGACACTCTCCGAGCATTTTTACATTAACGCTCTTCTTTTCCCACATGACCATCATGGTAATATACTGGGTGTATGTAAGATCCAGTTCATCAAGAAAAGGCTTGTACTTTCTGATAATCTCTTTTGAACATGCATATAATGGGAAACATAACTGATTACCAAGTTTTAAAGAATCATATTTTTCATTATTACAATTCATAAGCGTCTCCAAAAAACAATTTTATCCTATTTAATCATATATCATTATATCACAATAGAGATTACGTGTTTGCAAAAAACAAAAAACCCGTGAAAATCCTTTTGGAAATTCACGGGTTACAATGCCGATCAAAGCTTTGAATTATGATTCATATTTTTGATAGGAATGTTAGCATAAAGAGCCGGTGCGGATTTTCCGCCGTTATCTTCAGCATCAAGACTTGTAATATTGATGTCAATTCCTTCCATATCTATCTCAGCATATTTCGAAAGCACTTCTATGATATCGCTTCTGATTTTTTGCATAAGCTCAGGTGAGCATGATGCTCTGTCTGAAACCAAAACAAGCTTCAGTCTATCCTTGGCTATATCACTTGAAGATTTCTTTTTGAAAAAATCAGTGAGTTTCATAACTCTGCCCCCTTATCATTTTTTCTTAAACCAAGAAAAAAGTCCTCTCTTGGCTTCAAGGTCAAGAAATGGAACCTGTTCGCCTGTAATTCTGCGACAGATGTTCATATAAGCCTGTCCTGCAAGTGAATTGTCACCTACAAGCGGTTCACCGTTATTAGTCGCTACAACAATACTCTCATCATCAGGAACCTGACCAATAAGCTCAATAGCAAGGATATCTATAACGTCATCTGATGACATCATATCACCTCTCTTGACCATATCAGGGCGAAGTCTGTTTACTATGAGATGAGTCTTTTTAATCTCGTTTGCTTCAAGAAGCCCGATGATTCTGTCGGCGTCACGAACAGCTGATACCTCAGGTGTTGTAACAACAAGTGCTCTGTCAGCGCCGGCAATAGCGTTCTTGAATCCCTGTTCAATACCTGCAGGACAATCCAAAATAATATAATCATAATCCTGCTTAAGTTCATCTGTAAGCTTCTTCATTTGCTCAGGAGTAACGCTTGTCTTGTCCTTAGTCTGTGCAGCGGGCAAAAGAAAGAGATTCTCATATCTCTTATCTCTGATAAGCGCCTGCTTAATCTTGCAGTTACCTTCAATAACATCAACAAGGTTGTAGACAATCCTGTTCTCAAGTCCCAAAACAACATCAAGATTTCGAAGTCCTATATCTGTATCAATAAGAACAACCTTCTTGTTCAGCTTTGCAAGGCCTGTTCCGATATTTGCGGAACTCGTAGTTTTACCTACTCCACCTTTTCCCGATGTTATAACTATAACTTCTCCCATAGTTTCCTCCGTTTACATATTAAATTGTCTCAAAAAAGAAGAACCGTAAACACTTTTTACGATGTGCCCGTTTTCGATATATGCAACTTCAGGCTCACTTTCTACCGTAGAAGGTTTCTTTCTTCCCAATTTGAGTTTGGCACTTTTTTCAGATTCAGGAGATATTGCGATAGAATCCGCGATCCTGACCTGTAATGGGTTGAGACTAAGTGCCATTACTACAGCATCTTTATCTCCGCCTGCACCGGCAAATGCATTACCTCGCAGTTCTCCCAAGATAAATATGCTTCCATAGGAGATTACGTTAGCTCCCGGCTTAACGTCTCCTAAAATAACAATACTCTGTTCACAGGAAATATCCTGACCGGATCTCAAACTGCCCTTATAAATAAGTGCACTGTTCTGATCCACTTTTACTGTAGCATCCGACTTCTTGTTCGTATTGATCTCAAGAACAACATTATCGTTTGAAGCTGCGACATCTTCAAATTTTCTCTGAATATCTGACTCTTCGTCGATAATACATGTAATTGTAAGCATTGAATTATCTTTGATACTCTTTAGAACTTCATCTTCTTCCGATTCGGAAAGCTTTCTGCCTCTTATGATAAGGCCCATGTTATTCTTTCCGAGAAACGAAGATGCTTCCTTGAATTTCTCGCCAACTTCCTTGATAAGCGTTGAAAAATCGACCTCGGGATCCAAAACAAGAATGATGCCAGATCTTGTACCCTTAATTGTAACTAACTGACTCAATGTTTAATTCACCCAACCTTTATAAAAATCTATACTACAACAGTATAGGCTATTTTTGTAAAAAATTAAAGATATCAAAGCCCATTTATGCCAAAGGTTTGGTGGCTAAAAATAGCTTAATTATTACACATTTAAGAAAAAATGAGCTCCGGAAATCCGAAGCTCATTAATAATCTAATATTATTAGTTGAGACCGGCAGCCTGCTTAGCAACTTCCTCAGCGAAGTTCTCGTTCTTCTTCTCGATTCCTTCACCTGTCTCGAAACGTACGAATCTCTTGATAGAAAGATTAGCGTTATTGTCTTTAGCAACCTTAGCGATGTACTGACCAACTGTCTGCTTTCCATCCTCAGCCTTTACGAATACCTGCTCGTTAAGGCAGATTTCCTTAAGCTCTTTGTTGAGACGTCCGATAAGCATCTTCTCGATGATCTCCTGAGGCTTTCTCTTTCCTTCAGGAAGCTCCTCGTTCTCCTTCATAGCCTGAGCAAGAAGAATCTCCTTCTCGTGATCTCTGTATTCCTGTGAAACGTCCTCAGTTGCAACATACTTAGGATTAAGAGCTGCAACCTGCATAGCTACGTTCTTAACTGCTTCCTTGATGTTATCGTTAACAACATCTGTCTCAGCCTCAACTACAACAGAAATTCTTCCGTTTCCGTGTACGTAAGGAACTACGATACCGTTAGAAGCAACAACCTTCTCGAAACGTCTGATGCTGAGCTTCTCGCTGATAACTGCTGTGATCTCAACAAGTGCATCGTTAACTGTCTTAGACTCATCAAGGTTCCACTTCTCAGCCATGAATGAATCAAGATCCTTAGCATCTGAATTAACTGCCTGCTGAGCAACTGCCTCAACAAAGCTCTGGAACTTGTCGTTCTGAGCAACGAAGTCTGTCTCTGAGTTAACTTCAACAACTGCTGCTGTCTGGTCGTCCTTAAGAACAACTCTTGTAAGACCTTCTGCAGCGATTCTGCTAGCCTTCTTCTCAGCCTTCATGATTCCGTTCTTTCTAAGGAATTCTACTGCTGCATCCATATCTCCGTTAGTTTCTGTAAGAGCCTTCTTGCATTCCATCATTCCTGCACCGGTAGACTCACGCAATTCTTTAACCATTGCTGCTGTGATAGCCATGTGTATTTTCCTCCGTTTTTATAATAGCAGCCAACCATATAATGATTGGCTGCACCAATTTAGTTCCAAATTATCAATCTATATTACTCTGCGTCTGCAACTTCTTCGATATCCTCAGCTGCCTCTGCAACGAACTCAGCTGCAACGTCAGCCTCAGCACCCTGGTTAGCTTCGATAACAGCGTCTGCCATCTTACCAACGATAAGCTTTACTGCTCTGATAGCGTCATCGTTTCCGGGGATGATGAAGTCAAGCTCTTCAGGATCGCAGTTTGTATCAGCGATACCGATAAGAGTAATTCCAAGAGACTCAGCCTCCTGAATGCAGATTCTTTCCTTCTTAGGATCTACTACGAAAATAGCATCAGGGATTCTCTTCATATCTCTGATTCCGCCAAGGTTAGCCTGAAGCTTAGAAAGTTCCTTCTTAAGCTGAGCAACTTCCTTCTTGGGAAGAACTTCGAATGTTCCGTCTTCCTGCATCTTCTCGATAGTCTTCATTCTGGCGATTCTGCTCTGGATTGTCTTGAAGTTTGTAAGCATTCCACCGAGCCATCTCTCGTTGATGTAGTACATTCCGCAACGCTCAGCCTCTGACTTAACAGCGTCCTGTGCCTGCTTCTTTGTTCCTACGAAAAGGATTGTTCCACCCTGCTGTGCAATCTCGAATACTGCCTTGTAAGCCTCGTCAACCTTGATAACTGACTTCTGAAGGTCGATGATGTGGATTCCGTTTCTCTCTGTGAAGATGTAAGGAGCCATTTTAGGGTTCCATCTTCTTGTCTGATGTCCGAAGTGAACACCTGCTTCAAGTAACTGTTTCATTGATACAACGCTCATGATATTACCTCCATTTGGTTAGAATCTTCCGCACATCCTTGGCTCATATGATATATCAGCGCGTCTTCCGATATACAGAGCTCTCTTCTGATCGGTATAACCGACACCGGAAAGAGAATTAAATGTACGTGATTATTTGTTTTACCGTGAAATAGGCATAAACATACCTATGAACACAGCTTTTTAACTATATCACAAGGAAAAACATATTTCAAGTAAAAAAGCTGTGAAAATAAGTTATTTTCACAGCTTTAAAGCTAAAATTATTTAATACACGGTCATTGTGTGATAGCTTTCGCTATTTCTTCATATGAAGCGCCCTGTGTAATGGTCTTACTGCCTGAATGGATCCTTGTATCGAGACGATTCTCGATAAGATATCTGTTAAACTTAACGGCATCATCCACAAGTCCGGCATCATGCAGGATCTTGGCAACCGTATCGGATGACGAGCCTCCTGAAATAGTAACCTGAACCTGTACAGGATTTGCAGGCGAAGGTTCCGGCTGACTGTTATCCGGAGTATCATCAGGCTCCTCGGCAGGCTCTTCCTCTGCTTCTTCAGGTTCTTCCTTGACTTCTTCTTTTTTCTTGTTGTCAATGACAGGCTTTTCTTTATCCTTATCTTTGTCTTTATTCTTGTCAGCATCTTTTGCACTGACAGAATTTCCTGCTGATGAAGCTTTTTCCATTGCACCGCTTATACCGTTTGCAACGGTAGATGTGCCTGTACCCGTGCCGATACCGGCAGAAGTCTCAGGCTTTTCAATATCCGCACCGCCGGCAGCTGAATCGCTTACAGATGTATCGGGTAATGAGGGTCCTGCGTCGGCTCCTTTGGCAGTATCCGTAACCTTATCTGCCGGAGCTGAAATATCGGGTTCCTCTTTTACCGCCTCGCCGTTACTTGCGTCTTCACCGGAATAATCCGAAAGGACACCGCCTTCAACCATTCCGAGATCTTTTGCTTTCTCGATTACCTCGGCATCGCTGACCGGTGCATTTCTGGCTCCAAGTGCAAAGCCCATGATAATAGCGGTAAGTACGACACCAAGACCAATCCCCCTAAGGTAATATTTTAGTTTCATTTATAGAGTATTCCTCACTTAACTTTTCTGTGCTTGTTGGAAAGATCTATCACAAGCTTAACTTCTCCGATACCCAGACCAAGCTCTCTTGCAATGACCATATTGGATTTTCCGGCCTTATGCATCTCAATGATCTGTCTGTTCTGTGAGATCGGATCGGCTGCTGTGAGTTCTTTCATGTTCTTATCGGGATTGGTGCTCTTAGCTTCAACTCTCACAGCTTCAGTAATGGGAACAACTTTGGCATTCGGCTGTTGCTCCTGTATAGGCTTAACTTCCTCTTCATCGGTAGAAGTGTTTCCTACAACATGAAGCCCCATAGCTTCTTCGGGAGTTATAACTTTAGCCGTGATCTTTTCAAGTTCCATGACAGGCTCTTTTTCGACAGTTGCAGAAGCTGCGACAGGTGCAACCGGTGTAACAGGTATGATTTCATCTGTCGGAGCGGGAGTAATAATCTTCTCCTCTACCTCTTTTACAACTTTCTTGGCCTCATCGGCTTTCTTGGTCACTTCGGAAACCACGGAAGTGAGGTTCTTATGCTTATCATTAAGCATGTCATACATGAACATTACTTCATCATGATTCTTGTGTATATCGTTGATCACAGTATCGGAATATTCTCCGATAGCGGAAAGTTTTTCGTTTGATATACGTTCCATTGCTCTCTCTGTTCTGTCCAAAGAAAGATCTACGGTATCGTCTACCATATTTTCAATATTTTCTCTCTGATCTTCGACTTCACGACGAACAAGCTCACGGATTTCTCTCTCCATGAGCATCTTATCTTCCTCGTCAAGTTCCTTTCCCGCAGGAAGAAGGTAACCCAATATTATTGCCGCAAATCCGACAACGATGAGAACAATCTCTGTAATACTAATCATTTATCCGCCTATTTTACTAAAAAATTCAGGCACCGTGCCCGTTTCCACCATTATAATATAGAAATGTTAAATCTTCAAATCAAAACCGTGAGAAATACCAAGATCTACAGGCTTTCCATTTCGGTCGAGCATGTGCTCCGAAATTTTTTCCATTTTCTCAACTGATAGCTGTCTTTCTAAAATGGGATTATTCTCATTCTTTTCGTCCTGCTTCTTTTTTCTGTTTTTTCCGCCGTCCCCCGCGTATTCATTGCCGCCTTTCTCGCCGGCATCCGCAGAAACTTTGGCTCCGCTAACGTCATCCTTTTGAATAACCGAATTACGCTGGTTATCAACCTCTTCGTTAAACTGAGTCTGAAAGTTCTGCCTGTCCATCATGGGTCTTGCATCCTCCGACGCCTTCACCGCGGAAACCTCATTAGAAGCAGCGATCACGCCAAAGTCAATTCTGTTTATTGACATGGTTCTCTCCTCCGTTTAGATAGGTGCTAATCTTACATCTCCTTCCCTGACAACAAACTTGCTGTACTGAACAGGTTTCTTTACGATCATGGACAACTCACCAATATTAACGGTAGTTCCTGGATATGCGGTTCCCTCAACCACAACCTCGGCTTCCTTTGCTTCCGCAAGTCTTTCCATAAGATTTGCATATTCCTCCGAGTCATCCTGAATCTGTTCCGTAAGGGTCTTGTTTAACTCTATAAGCTTCTTTGCACTTTCAACCTGCTGAGGGCTAAACTTCACTCCCGACTTGAGCATCTTGGTAAAGCCTTCGATAGTAGGTTTTATGCTTTCTATGCTCTTCTGTGCTTCGGTCATTTCTTTCTGAAGCTCTTTGAGTCTTTGCTTAAGCTGCGGATCTGCCCCAACTTCAATGATGGTATTTGCTCCCATCTCAGATCCGAGAACCTTAGCCTGAATCTTATCTGCGGCACTCACTCTTCCTCCGGCGATAAAGCCTCTTCGTCCGGTTACGTTTACCTCCGTTCCCGAGGAAACGTTTGAGTGGAGTATGCATTCACTTGTGATGCATCCCCTTGCGCTCACATTTGCATTCTCAATAAATCTTGTAACTATATTACCACCGGCCTTAATATTTCCACCGGCTTTTGCTCCGCATTCAAGGATTATATCGGCGCCCGCATCAAGAACGGCTCCTTCAACAATACCTCTGACAATGATGTTTCCGCCTGCCTTTACGCTGAAGTTGGTTGCAACAACGCCGTTCACCTCAACACTTCCTTCATAATCAATATTACCTGTGGCAACATCGACATTCTCAAGCTGCAATACATCGGAAACAACAACTTTACCTTCGCTCAAAGTTACGTGGCCGGACTTTCCCGCCTTAAGAGTAAGCTTATCTTCCGAAAGAATGGTATTCTTACCCGCTCTGATATGAGAAGGCTTAACAACAGCAGGCTTTATATTCTCTCCAAAAACATTGATTCCCGGAACGCCCGGAATCTCCTTATGAAGTGTAGCGAGAAGATCGCCTTCATTTATATTATTGATCAGGTTAAGATGGAAATAGTCCACACTTCCGTCCTCTTTAAGCGTGGGACGTGCTCTTAAGTTGGTATTAAAGTGATACTCAACGTATGCATTCTTACCCTGAACAACTTCTTTTCCCTGAGCTATAAGTATTTCCTTACAGTACTCTCTATGTTCAAAAAATGCTTTTATGTTTTCGTCCTGAATTCCATAAGTGATCTTTCTGTACGCGATCGAGCTTCTGAACTCATTCTCCGTCATAAGCTGCGCGCCTTCTGTCGGCGGATAGAAAAATGCCGTGACAGTCATTTTATCCTTAGAAACGTCAAACTTTACCCCTTCACGCTCAGGATGTACCTGCGTTTCGGTAAAAACGTAGACGTTTGCATCAGACTTGGTCACAGCATCATTTAGCTTGATTACATCGTATTGAATTTTCCTATCGTCCAAGTACTCACGAACGTCATTAACGTTTAGCGGCTTACCTCCATCGGTTGGGGCGTAAATTCTGATACCGGTTCCCTGCGGTGTGTTTACGAGTTGAAAATATCCGTTCATACAAATCCTCTTCCATAAATAAATTTCCTACTATCTTGAGTTTGTAATAATACCCAGATAGTCTCCCAGCTTTTCGCGCATCTTCTGAAGCGCCTTTGTGTGAAGCTGTGACACTCTCGACTCTGAAACCTCCAGAACCTCACTTATCTCCTTTAACGTAAGCTCCTCATAATAGTAAAAGAGTATGACCTTTTTCTCCTTGTCTGTAAGATGCTCCAAGGATTCGGCCAACATCTTTTTAAGTTCCTCCTTTTCTATAGCCTCCTCAGGCTTTGTGAAACCTGAACCGGTAGCATTGCTTGAATCATCGGCAATATCCGCACCCTGATCCATGAACTCATTTAAGGAAACAACCCCCGTAACCTTCATCTGGTTCTGCCAGTTCTGGTATTCATCTTCAGTAATATCCATTTTTGCCGCTATTTCGGCATCTGTAGCAATATGACCGCTCTCTTTTTCAATCTCTCTAATGGCAGTCTCTATCTTCTTCTGTCTCTGTCTTATAGTTCTGGGAATCCAGTCCATCTTGCGGATCTGATCGAGGATTGCTCCTCTGATCCTCAGACTGGCATAAGTTTCAAACTTAACGTCTTTCATGAGATCAAACTTATCAATGGCATCTATGAGTCCGAAAATGCCATATCCTACAAGATCGTCATATTCGACATTAAATCCAAGATACATGCTAAGTCTTCCGGCTACAAGCTTAACAAGAGGAGCATACTCTAATATGAGCTGCTCTCTGAGTTCACCGGATTTGGTATTACCATATTCTGTCCATAATTTATTTCTAGCTGCATCATCCATGTCTAAGTTTCCCCGGTTCTATTTTTTTACTGAGGAATGTCGTGTACTTCCATATTATCGACATCTTCCCCGGCATTGCTCTCTGCCTCCATTGCTGCTCTTGCCTCTTCCTCGAGTCTCTCAGCTTCGAGTTTTTCGGCCAAAGCTTTCTCGTAGTTAATATCCAAAAACTTGGCGATCATCTTCTCCGTGATAAGTCCGATCACCAAAAATATAACTACCGAAACAAATACAATAAAAATCCACTCACCCGCCGGATAGTGCTTAAAGAACGTAAACACTGAAACGACAGCCGTTGCTGAAAGCACTATCAGGGGAGTTATTAGTTTGGTATTAATTTTCTTCAGTTCATCTAAATCGGTATTCATATGATTTTTTCAGGCTTTCCTACAGCTCTGATAATATAGTTTCCGTTTTCGGGATAAAAAATAACTGTCCGTCCGTACGAATCACCGGTATCCTGAGCAAGTACAGGAATGTTAAGCTCCTTTAATTTTTTTAATGATGCCGCAACATTTCTGTCACCGACACGCATTGTGGCATTGTTTGACTGAAAAGCAAACATCTGCGCGCCGCCGGCAATCTTTGCCACAAGACGTGATTTATTACCGCCTTTGGCAATTATGAGCCTGACAAGTTCTTCAATTCCTGTATCGGCAAATTTAGGTATATTCGAATTGTTCCTAATCTCAGTTGAATCCGGCAACATTACATGAGCCAGCCCACCAATCTTGGTGACAGGATCCCTTATAGCAATTCCAACGCAGGACCCAAGCCCCAAAGTTGTAATTCCGTCGGGGCTGACACAAATATTCAGATCGGCCATTCCAACCTTAATTATTTGACTCATATTAGCCCCTTCACGAATCTGAAACGTCTCCCATGCCTAAAGAAGAGAGAATTTTACGGTATCCATCAATATCAGGTAAAAGAATAAAATAACCGCTCAACTTAAGTTCATCAAAGAACTGTGTCTCAATAAGAAGGATTTTGTCACCCATCATTCCAAACTGGATCGCGGGAACACTGAGTATCGCCGCAGCCATATCGATGGCAACATATGGAATAGATGGAATGAGTTTTAGGTTTGTCATCATGGAAAGTGAATTGAGATACGAACCGGTAATGATATTACCGACTTCTTTAAGGGCTGACATCTCAACTTCATCAAAATCCTGATCTTCAGGCTTGGGGCCTGTACCCATAAGCTGGTCAACCAAATGTCTGGCTGCCTGTTTGCCCAAGAGGAACATGATGCTTCCATCGATATCGCCGTCAACGGCAAGATAAATTCCTGCCATTATCTTCTCAGCTCCGCCCATGAGGTCTCCGACATCTTTGAAGTCCAGAAGTCGTACCTGCGGAACACACATATCAACCTTTGTTCCGATCATCTGAGCAAGCGCTGTAGTTGCATTCCCGGCACCGATATTACCAAGTTCCTTCAGCACGTCAAAATACTTGTCGGATAAATTATCCAAACTCATGTCTGCCATAAAATAGATCCTCCGAATTAACTTGCGTTAGACGCTTTTTCTTTTGATTCTTTCTCAGACACAACCGCATCGAGATCGAGTATTGAAACCAGTCCGCCGTCGTAATGGCCTACGCCGCTGACAAAAGAAACTTTTGACTGTCCTTTCTTATCGTCGTAACGAACTTTCTCAATGTCTTTTTCATTAAGTGTAAGAACCTGATTAACCTGATCCACGATTATACCTACAAGATCACCCGCCTCAGTCTTTAAGATGATTATTCTTGAAGCGCCTGTGATCACGTCTTCGGAAAGTCCCATCTTCATTCTTACACTCATAACAGGAACGATCTCGCCTCGGATATTGATAACTCCCTTAAGGAATGCGTCTACCTTCGGCACTCTCGTAATCTGCTGCATTCTTACAATGTTGTCTATAAATTTGATGTTGATACCATACTGCTCATCATCAATCTTTATAACTATATACTGAATAAGTTCACCTTTATCGGCTTTTTCTTTAACTTCTTTTATCTCATTCATATTCGGCTCATCCTTTCTTCGCTAAACAAATGTTACCATCAGAAAATTGAATTGGTATCAAGAATAAGTGCGATCTCACCATCACCAAGGATAGTAGCTCCGCTTATAAGCTTGCACTTATTTGTGTATTTACCCAAAGGCTTGATAACGATTTCCTGCTGTCCCATAAGTTCGTCGATAACAAGTCCGATCTGCTGGTCTCCCTTTCTTGCGATAACAACTACCATATCGTCGTCGGGCGATTTACTTGACTCTGTATCAAGCACTTCATTGAGTCTTACGATAGGTGTTACGCTTCCACGAAGATTGATAACTTCTTTATTCTCTACAAGTTTAAGGTCTGAAGGAGATACATCTTCAATACTCTGGATTGAATCAAGAGGTATTGCATACTTCTCATCTCCGACAATAACCATGAGAGCCTGAATAATGGCAAGTGTAAGAGGAAGTCTGATGATCCATGTAGATCCTGCTCCAAGCTTGGTATTAACGGATACCTCACCGGAAAGAGATTCAACTTTGGATTTAACAACATCAAGTCCTACACCACGTCCTGAAATTTCAGAAACCTGCTTTGCTGTTGAGAATCCGGGATGGAATAAGAGCTCTACGCACTGCTTCTCTGTCAAAAGAGCTGCCTGCTCGGGAGTAACTATTCCTTTCTCGATGGCTTTGTTCTTAACAGCTTCCGCATCTATTCCGTTACCGTCATCGCCAACCTCAATAACAACGCTGTTACCGTCCTGGAAAGCGTGAAGGAAAATCTGTCCTACTTCCGGCTTGCCTCTCTGGGCACGGATATCAGCCGCTTCAATTCCGTGGTCGGCACTGTTTCTGATAAGGTGCATCAAAGGATCACCGATCTCATCAACCACAGTTCTGTCCATTTCTGTATCTTCACCGGTCATTGTCAATTCCATCTTCTTGCCGAGAGTCTTGTTAAGATCTCTGATCATACGAGGGAACTTCTGAAGGACACTCTCGATAGGAACCATTCGAACTTTCATGACTGATTCATGAAGGTTTGTGGTAACACTCTCAAGATATTCAATCTGCTCATTAACGTTTCCGTTGCTGACACCTGAAGTATTAGCTGCGGAAATAAGTGAGTTCTTTGCAATAATAAGCTCAGAGACAAGGTTCATAAGAACATCCAGTTTCTCAATATCAACACGGACTGTTCTGTTTACGACAGGCTTGCCCAAAGGCTTCTTGCCGCCTGCAGGTCCTGCTGCAGGTGCCTTGCCTGCTGCAGGTGCGGGCGCAGGCGCTGCTCCCTGTGCGGGAACGGCTGCCGGTGCTGTTGCAGCTGCGGGTACGGGCTCGGGAGCTTCCTCTGCTGCAGCTTTTTCTGCATCGAGATCGAATTCTCCACATTCGCATCCTGCCACTTCAGAAACAGACTTAACTATTTCCATGACCTTCTCTTTTGACTCATCTGTGATAATTACAAGGCTGAATGAGAAATCGAATTTCTCATCTTCTATATCCTGTGTATTAGGCTCGGAAACAACAATCTCACCGATTTCTTCGATTCCCTTAAATACAAGGAAACCTCTGGCTGCCTTAAGAATACAGGATTCCTGAATATGTACGGTAACACCGAAAACATTTTTTCCCTGAGATTTAGCTTCTTCCAATGTAGTTCTTGCGGAAGAATCAAGCTTGATAGCTCTGTAGTCACTCGCGGGATCTGCACCGGGTTCAACTGCGGGAGCCGCACTTTCAGCAGACTCCGAAGCCTCAGCCGCTCCATCGGAAGCTGCAGCTTCTGCTCCTGTATTACCCGATCTGATATCAGCGAGTGCTTTAATGATATTCTGGTGTTCTTCAGTACCTTCGTCCTGATTCTCGGTAATGTTGTCAACATATCCCTGAATAGCGTCAAGACACTGAAGAAGCACATCGATCATCTCTGATTTGATCTTAATCTTACCGGCTCTAACATCGGAGAAAACATCCTCCATGTCATGAGTAAGATTCTGCATTCTGGTATAGCCCATGGTTCCGGCCATACCTTTCATTGAGTGAGCGGATCTGAAAATTTCATTGATACAATCCTCATTTTCAGGATCTTGCTCAAGAACCATGATGTTGTCGTTTAAAGACTGAAGGTGCTCCTTTGCTTCATCAAGAAAGACACTTAGATACTGAGAAACATCCATAATCAATCTACCTCCATAAGAAAAATTGTTTAGTCATGCAAATTATGCTTGTTTTCATCGGTAGTTAATGGAGGGGATATGGATCGTCAGATATGAAAGATCAAAAGTATAACCCTCAATTAACACCAACACTCATTATTATTTCCTGGGCGATGTCATCAAGTTTTACAACCTGATCGACAAGTCCAGCTGTTGCTACTGATTTGGGCATTCCGTAAACGGTGCAGGTACTTTCGTCCTGGCCGATTACATGTACTTTTTTCCTAGATTTCAGATTCTTGATTCCCTCAGTTCCATCGGCGCCCATTCCGGTCATTACTACGCAGCAGATTTCATCGTAATCGGAATCAACAAGTGATTCATACATGAAATTTGCACAAGGTCTTACGCCTTCTCTGGTCGGTCCATCCATATAATGGATAACACTTTTTCCTGCATTCTTAATGATATGCATGTGTTTGCCACCCTTTGATATATATACCGTTCCCGGTGCCAATATATCGCCTTCTGCGGCTTCCTTAACACGGACCTCGCTCAGAGAATCAAGTCTTTCAGCAAGTGATGCTGTAAAGCCTTCCGGCATGTGCTGAACTATAACTACAGGGGTTTTGAGGTTTTTGGGAAGCCTTGGTATTACCGACTGTAACGCCCTTGGGCCGCCCGTTGAACTTGCTATTGCAACGATTCTGTTTCCCGTGATCTTGCTCGCGGATTTTGTGACCAGTTCAACAACCTTACGTGATTCCTTAGCTTCATCAAATGAAAAGGTTTTTGTTGAACCCGGTGCTTTACTGTTTGCAACAGCTGCAAGTGTATTCAGGAAAAGCTTACAAAACTCTTCGCCCTTACACTCCGATGCTCTGTCCGGCTTGTGCACAAAATCAAGCGCACCCAGATCAAGCGCATCCATTGTTACTTTTGCACCTTCCTTAGTATCGGTGCTGGCCATCATTATCTTGGCCTTTATTCCGTTCTTATGAAGTTCTTTAAGCATTGTGATACCGTCCATTCTCGGCATATTAATATCAAGTACGACAGCATCATAAGTATTCTGCTTTAAAAGCTCCAATCCCTCAATTCCGTCTTTAGCCTTGTCAGCTACCTGGAATCTTGAATCTGAGTTAATAATATCACTAAGAACTGTTCTCATAAGTGCAGAATCATCAATTATCAAAATTTTTTTCATAATTATGTTTGCTTCTTTCTTATTTTTCGTTCTTCCTCAAAGATGAAGTGGATAATATCTTCTCTGGAAGGTTCGTCGATATACACGTATTGAATACGATGTTCAAATAAACCCGGTCTACTTTCTAACTCTTGTACCTTTAATATGCTGCAAATCATCTCATATTCTCTATCATTTGCCCCCCTCGGTAAACGATACGAGCAGTAAATTGTACTGCCCTCCTCGTATTGGAAGTTAGCTACAAACCGCAGCCCGCCTCCGCTTATGTCAACTATAACGCTCCTTTGGAGCGGTTTTGTCTTGTCGACGAGATATTTTCTGTTCTTTTCAAAGGCTTCCAGCTCTCCTTTTGTGCAGGTTCGGGATTTTAATTCGAGAGCACAGCTGAACCTGTAATACTCTCGTCTTTGTAGTCGTTGAAGCTCGCTGGAAAGATCGAGCACAAGTATATACATATTGTCGCTTCTGTACCTGTCTACAATCCTGGAATAGCATTGAAACAATCCCTTGGTACTGTAGAAACACAAGCTATATTCTCCGTCAACGGGCAGTAGAACAAGTTTGCCTTTTTCAAACGGCATGAGGACTTCAATCCGATCGTCCGAAGTCACATCCATAACTTTGCTCATATAGATGTGTCTCGTTCGCGTATCCTCATCCATCCAGACTTTACCGGCTGCCTTAAGTTCCACTCTTATCCCGGGTGAAATATAATCAGTGAGCATATAATACCTTGTCTCCAATCCGCCAAAAATTAACGACTTAGTTTTCTGAAGTTATGCTTTGTCCCTGTGCTGTCTCCCTGCTGCTAAGCTTTCTTCCCGTAATAATATGTGAAAAGAAAGCCGCCATTCCTCTCTGTTTTACTTCTTCCTGACTTCCCGGATTCATAAGCTGATTCGCAATACTCTCAAACGCCTTAACTGACTTGGCATTCGGATACTGCAATGAAACCGGTGATTGTTGCATTACACTTCTGGCAAGATACTGATCCTGCGGGATTGCACCCATGTAAGATAAAGGAAGTTTCAGATATCTGGCCACAACCGCGTTTAACTTATTAAACAGCTGCTGACCTTCATCACTTGATGAAACTCTGTTCGAAACAACTTTTACCTTGGTGTTCTCCCTCGAAAAACGCGGAGACTGATTCAGTGCCTTAAGAAGTGAATACGAATCGGTTATCGATGTAGGTTCCGGTGTTGTAACAAGTATGATCTCACCGCTTGCAACAAGAAACTCCATTACCGCGCTCGATATTCCCGCTCCCGTATCTATTATTATTATATCAGCAATTGCATCAAGTTCGGCAAGATTAACAATAATATATACAAGATAATCTCTGCTTAAGTTGTACATACCCGAAATTCCCGATCCGCCGGAGATAAATCCGACACCCTCAGGTCCCCAGGTAATGATGTCCTTAATATTCTTACCCTGATAGATAAGATCGCATAAATTGTGCTTTGGCACAGTTCCAAACATTATCTCTATATTTGCAAGTCCGAAATCGGCGTCCAGAATGATGACTCTTTTGCCCATCTTTCTGAACTGAACCGCCAGATTTATGGAAACATTTGACTTACCAACACCGCCTTTTCCGCTTGTAACGGTGATAATTCTAGCAAGCGGACGCTGCGGCTTATTTGAATTTTTAATAATATTTCTAAGCTGTTGCGCCTGATCCATATATAACTATCCCCAAATCAACTTTTTCCGCCAAGAAGGTTCTTTACTATTTTCTGTGCATCAAATACCGCGATGTCATCCGGCACGTTCTGGCCGTTTGTGATATACGCGATGGGCGAACCCGTATGCATTCTGATATTGTAAAGGTTACCTTTTGCGCCTGTCTCATCCATTTTTGTAAAAATAAGCTTATATGCAACCATCTCCGAATACGCATCCGAAATCTCAATGAGGTCGCGGTACTTTGTGGTCGCTGACAAAACAAGATAGTTTTCGCACTCCATAAGCTCCTCCAAAGCCCTTATGTAGTTCTCAACATCTCTTATAAGCTCTTCATTCTTAAGTGAATGTCCCGCCGTATCGACCATGATGTAGTCATATTCCCTGAAATCTTCAGCCGCCTGCTTCATCTCATCGACAGAATAAATAACCCTGAAAGGAATCTCAAGTATCGATGCATATGTGCGAAGCTGCTCGGCTGCCGCGATTCTGTATGTATCCATGGTCAAAAGAGCTACTTTCTTCTTTTTAGAAACAGTAAGCTCCGACGCAAGTTTGGCAATCGTAGTTGTCTTGCCGACACCTGTGGGACCTATAAAAATCTCAGCTATCGGCTTTTCTTCACCGACTTCTTTTATAGGCTCAGACTTACCGAACTTAAGAACCATCTTCTGATAAACGTTTGCAAGCGCGTAATCAAAAGGAAGTCCGGGTTTACTTATCTTTTCAACCTCATCGGTAAGCTGGTTTACGTATATCTCGTCAACTTCATTCTCTATAAGAGTATTATATAACAATTTTATGAAAGAAAGTGTTTCTTCTGATATATCATTTTTAGAAGTTTTTACGCCATCATTAGATTTCTCGGGAACAACTCCAGTTTCCTTTTCAGCTTTGGGAGTAACAACCTCCTTCTCATTCTTGAGAATATTTTTCTCCAAAAGAGAACTGAGATTATCAAGTTTTTCTTCGATAGCACTGTTATCTTCCTTCGGAGTGGAAACCTTAGTCGCAGTCGCCGCAGCCGAAACCACGGTATCTCTTTGAGCATTGTCAAAAGAGCCCCTGCTTTCCTGTACTTTGGGCTTTTGCGGAGTATAGGTCGTTCTTACCGGCCTTTCAGGTTCCTCCTCGAGTGCCACAGTAACTTCAATCTTCTGAGACTGGAACAGAGCCAAAAAACCGGACTTCTTAACAGGTCGCACATTCATTACGACGATGTTTCCCCCGAGCTCCTTTTTTGCCTCATCCGTGGCTTCGCTTTCATTTTTTCCAACATACTTTTTAATAATCATTTACGCAGTTACCATCCCCACCGATTGTAGTTCGATACTGGCTTCGACTTCGTTATATGAAATAACAACCAGATCTTTATAGTAGTCTTCCGTCATCTTCTTAAAGTACATACGCACTATAGGTGACGCCATGATGATTGCCTGTTTACCCGCATCTTCAAGCTTCTTGACCTGCTCTCCCACAGCAGCAAGTATAGACTTGGTTCTGGCGGGATCAAGTGTAAGATAAGCACCTGTTTCTGTCTGCTTAACGCTGCTCATGATCTCCTGTTCGATCTTGGGATCAAGAGTAACAACGCTCGTAGTCTCTCCCGGCACAAAATACTTGTTGGAGATAGCTCTCTTTAAGCTCTGCCTTACATACTCCGTAAGGATATCCGGATCGTGTGTAGACGGAGCAAAATCTGCAAGCGTCTCGAATATTGTCACAAGGTCTCTTATGGAAATGCCTTCACGAAGGAGATTCTGAAGAACCTTCTCAATCTCACCAAGGCTCATGAGCTTAGGCACAAGCTCTTCCACAAGAGCATGATTGTTCTCTTTCAGATTGTCCACAAGGTTCTGTACATCCTGCCTTGTAAGAAGTTCCGCGATATGCTCTCTTATTATCTCCGTCAAATGTGTAGCAATGATTGACGGCGGATCTACAACAGTATAGCCAAAGCTCTCCGCTCTTTCTCTCTGTCCCTCCGTGATCCATATCGCAGGAAGGTGGAATGACGGCTCAAATGTAGGAATACCGGTAATTTCTTCTTCAACATGTCCGGGATTCATAGCCATGTAATGATCGAACAAAATCTCACCGTCACTAACCTGTATACCTTTAATTTTAATGATATATTGATTAGGATTCAACTGAATATTATCTCTTAGTCGAATTATCGGAACAACGGTACCAAGTTCAAGGGCAACCTGCCTTCTGATCATAACAACTCGGTCGAGAAGATCTCCGCCCTGATTAACGTCCGCAAGCGGAATAATACCGTAACCAAACTCAAGCTCGATGGGATCAACCTGCAAAAGACTTGTTACATTCTCGGGTTGTCTAATCTCTTCAGCCTGCTGTTCTTCAGGCGATGCAACTTCTCCCTCAACCGCAACTTCCTCGATAGTCTGGCTCGCGATTCTTCCCATAAAGATAAATCCCGCACCGAAAGCAACATAGAGAAGCGTAGGAAGCGGTGAAAAGATTCCAAGTCCCGACAAAACTCCGCCCACAAGGTAAAGAGTCTTCGGCATACCAAAGAGCTGACCGATAAGCACATGCCCAAAATCCGCCTCTTTTGATCCCTTGGTAACAAGGATACCTGTTGACATCGATATCATAAGAGAAGGAATAGAACTTACAAGTCCGTCACCCATCGTGAGAATCGAATATGTATTGATGGCAGTATTTACGTCCATCCCTTTTCTCAGGATACCCATAGCAATACCGCCAAGAAGGTTAACTGCCGTAATAATAAGACCCGCAGTCGCATCTCCTTTTACATACTTCGTAGCACCGTCCATAGCTCCGAAGAAGCTTGCTTCATCCTGAATCTTCTGTCTTCTCTGTTTTGCCTCTACATCAGTGATGGCGCCGGTATTAAGATCGGCATCGATAGCCATCTGCTTACCGGGCATAGCATCAAGAGTAAATCTTGCCGATACTTCCGCAACTCTCTCAGAACCTTTGTTGATGACCATGAGCTGTACGATTATGAGAATTACATAGACGATAGCTCCGACAATAAGGTCACCTCCGCCAACGAAGGAACCGAAAACTTCAATAACTTTACCCGCACCGCCCTCTGTCAGGATAAGACGGGTAGATGAAACGTTAAGTGCAATTCTGAAGATAGTCGTAAAAAGAAGTATCGTAGGAAAAAAAGACATATCCAGAACATCAGCCGCAAACATGGCGGTAAACATAATCACAAAAGAAAGTGACATATCAAAAGCAAGGAGAATATCCAGCACCCAGTCACGAAGCGGTATAATGAGCATTACGATAGCCGCAACAATATATAAAGCAAGACCGTAATCATATACGCGGTCTCTGATTTTTTTCGCGTCCATGCCATACTCTCCTTTCTGTAAAAATTTCTAAATCCATAACTAAACCTTTTAAATCTTACCCTTTAAGTGGTAAACATAAGCAAGTACTTCGGCAACCGCCTTATAAAGCTCCGGCGGAACAAGCTCGCCTACTTCAACATTCGCATATAGCATACGCGCAAGCGGCTTGTTTTCTACAATCTCGACGTCATTTTCCTTAGCAAGCTCTTTTATCCTCTGTGCCATGAAATCCGCACCTTTCGCAACAACAATGGGAGCTTCCGCTTCTTCCGCGTCGTACTTTACGGCAACAGCGTAATGCGTCGGGTTCGTGATAACAACGTCCGCCTGTGGAACAGCCTGCATCATTCTTCGTCTTGACGCTTCCATCATCTTTCTCTTCTGCGCAGACTTAACCTCCGGGCTTCCCTCGGAATTCTTGAACTCATCCTTTACTTCCTGTTTGGTCATCATCATATCTTTGGTAAACTTGCGCTTCTGATAGATGAAATCCGCGATTGCTATGATCATATACGCGATCGCAACCCTGAATCCAAGGTCAATTATGAGATTTCCCATAAGCCCGATTGCCTGACCAAGCGGCATATCATACAGAAGGAACAGATAATCATTTCTTTTTGAAAAAAATGAAAATATCACAATTCCCATAACTATGAGCTTTAGGATTGATTTTGCAAGTTCAAAAAGCTTTCTCGTAGAAAAAATCTTCTTAAGTCCGGAAACGGGATTAAGCTTTGAAAGCTTCGGTTGCAGCGGCTTTGAGGTCGGCTTATACCCAACCTGAACATAGTCGCAGATAAAAGCCACGGCAAATCCGACTATAAAAAACGGTGCACACAATAAAAGAAGTGTCAGCATCGCCTTATTTATAATGCTTGTGATATACGCAACAGGGAGCTGCCCGTCATAAGTCCTCGCAACATTGGGAATGTCATTGTACACTCTCGGGAAAATATTGGTAAAAGTGCTTCCCATAAGCGCGTAAACCAATCGCAAGATCACGAAAAGCGCAAGCAGGCTAAACGCCGTCGCAACTTCCTGGCTCTTTGCAACCTGTCCTTCTTTTCTGGCATCTTCAAGCTTTTTAGCCGTAGGCTGCTCAGACTTTTCGGCGCCGTTCGCATCCTCGGCAAAGAACTGCAGATTGTATTTAATTAACAACGGCCTGTATTCAAACTCAGCCTCTCTGCATGCTGTATACAAATTCCTGCATAAGCTCCTTCATATTATTAAAAATAAAGTTTGACGCATCTCCCAGCATCGATACCGTGATCAGCATTACCATAAGCCCTACGATAATCTTTATCTGAATACCTACAGAGAACATGTTCATCTGAGGCGACACCTTGGCAAGAACGCCGAGGATAACGTTTGTGATAAACGTAATGATAAATATCGGCAGGCTTATTCTAAAGCCGATAACAATGTAATCTCTCAAAAAGGCGACCACAGCGTTTAGCATCCTGTCACTGTGAATGACCGCGCCGTTAATCGGTATCAGAGAAAATGTATCAATAAGCGAATCCAGAATATATCTGTACATTCCCGTAATGATAAGCGAAACAATAAGTACCTGCGAATAGAGCTGACCTGTAATAGTAACCTGCTCGTTCGTATTCGGGTCAAAAAGGTTTACCATCGACAAGCCTATCTGCATATCAACAATCTGGCCTGCAAAGTTAATTACAAGCTGGCACAACTGCACCGCATAACCCACAAGAAATCCAACCGTAACCTCCTTCATCACGATCACCGTGTAACCGATAAGCGTATTATATGAAGGCGCCGTATACGGAACAGCTCCGTACACAAGAGTTGACAAAAGCAGGCCAAATCCCACTTTTACAAGGTTAGGCGTCTGCCTTCCACCAAAGAAAGGGCAAACAAAGATAAAACTTGTGACTCTTACAACTATTAGCAAAAAAACTTCCAGATCGCCGTATCTGAAGTTGTAATCGATCATACTTCACCTCTAGCGCACATACTTCGAAAAATCAGACCAAATAAGTGTAATAAAGCCCGAAAGCTCAGTCATCATCCAGTTTCCCGTGAGCATAATCATAAGAAATACGCATATTACCTTAGGAACAAAGGTAAGCGTCTGCTCCTGAATCGAAGTAACCGTCTGAAATATTGAAATAATAAGTCCGACGATCATCGAAGTTAAAAGAACCGGAAGCGACATCTTAATAACGAGCATAAGTCCCTGATTTACGATCGTATTGATATCCGCCATTGTTATCATAAAAACATTCCTCCCCTATCTCATAACCAAAAACTAATAGAACGACTTGACCAGATTACCGATGATAAGGCTCCATCCGTCAGCAAGGACAAAAAGAAGTATCTTAAACGGCATCGAGATCGTAGTCGGCGGAAGCATCATCATACCCATACTCATAAGTACAGATGCCACAACCATATCAATAACAATAAATGGAATATATATCAAAAATCCAATTATGAACGCTGTTCTAAGTTCGCTTACAATAAAGCTCGGAATAAGGACAACATTGGGAATACTCTCAAGTTCTCCATCCCACTCGGTCTTGTTTATCTCCATAAAGAGCTTAACGTCCTTGGTCTGGGTCTGGCCGTACATAAACTGCCTAAACGGCGCCATTGCGACCTTTCCGAACTCTTTCTGGTCCATCTCTCCTTTTTCAAAAGGAATGACCGCATCATTATAAACAGTCGTAAGCGTCGGCTGCATGATGAAAAGTGTCATAAACAAAGCAATCCCAATCATCACCAGGTTGGGCGGAGATGTTTGGGTTCCTATCGCGGTTCTGGTGAAATGAAGCGCCACGATGATTCTCGTAAAAGAAGTCATCATCACAATAAGTGTCGGCGCAAGGGATATGAGCGTCAAAGTAATAAGTATTCTAAGAGATCCGCTCAGTGATCCGTTTCCGTTGTCATATGTGACCGTAACCGTATTGGCTATATTAAGTTTTTTCAGATCGTCAGGGGACTCTGCTGAACCGGGATCCGTGATGTTTGTTCGTTCAGCTTCAGAACCTGTAAGATTAGATTTTCTTGAATTCGTAGGATCGGTAGGTTTGGTATCTTCAACCACATTTTCGGTAGCCACTACTTTAACGGGCACTGCAAATGACAAAAAGAGTATCAGAAAAACAGACAAAAAGGCGATAAACGCCCCTTTTTTCAAACGACGTTTTTTAAAGATATTCTTTTTATTCTCTCCCCACTGTATACTCATAATTTATTTCTTAAACTCGCTTTTTATTTTTTCAAGAATTTCATTAAAGCTTAACGTGCTCGCATTTTCAGGATTGTCAAAAACAAGTGACTCCTTGTCAAGTTCGCATAATGCAGTAACTTCATCCTTCCCCACTGCGATAGCCATATATTTGTTACCAAGACGCACTATCTGGATGTACTTGGTAGTTGAGATCCTTCCGGTCTCCAAAACCTCAATGTTCTTTCCGCTGCCCTTCTCCTTCTGATAACCGGCAAGCCACTTGGTCACGTAATAAGTAAGCCCAAGTACAAGAACAAAGATTATTAAGATGGCAACAAACTGTAAGTAAGATTCGGCTGACATTATGCAAACACTCCATCTGTTTCTTTTTATATAAGTTAAATCTTGTAAAAAGAAATCGTCACTGAACAATCTCGGTCACACGTACACCGAAACTTTCTTCAATTACAACAACTTCGCCTTTTGCAACGAACTTACCGTTTACAAGCACGTCGACAGGCTCACCCGCAACCTTATCAAGCTCGATAATGGTACCGGGCGCAAACTCCAGAATATCCGAGATCGGTTTAGCCGTTCTTCCAAGCTCAACCGTAACTTCCAAAGGAACATCCTTGATGATGCCGATATTTTCCCCACCGGCCATCATTCCGGGACCACCCGCAAATGTCTGGAACTGTGCGGGCTGAATGTTCATATTCATCATCTGAGGCATTTGCATCTGCGGCATACCCATCGGAGGGGTCTGCATCTGTGGCATTCCCATCTGAGGCATCTGCATTTGCGGCATACCCATCTGTGGCATTCCCATTTGAGGCTGCGCCATCATATTCGGATCGGGCGCTGCGGGTGCCGGTGCTTCTGCAGGCGCCGGTGCCGGTTCGGGAGCGGGCGCAGGTGCTGCTCCTTCTTTTGCTCCTGCATCTGTAAGAACAAGGTCTTTTAACGCCTTGGCAAAATCAATGGGATACAACTGCATAAGTGTTGAATCCACAAGATCTCCGACCTGCATCTTGAAAGATATCTTTACAAATGTTCCCATAAGGAACTCTGCGATATCCGAAGGATCGTCGTTGATCATATCAAGAAGTGTAGCCTGCGGTGGGCTGATATCGACCTTCTGATTGATCATTGTAGAAAGAGATGTCGCAGCCGCGCCCATCATCTGATTCATTGCTTCAGAGATAGCCGAAAGCTGAAGTTCTCCTATTTCTCCGGAAATATTTGTTCCGTCGCCACCCATCATAAGATCGGTGATGACCATAACATCGCGTTCTTTCAGGATAAGGATATTTGTTCCGTCAAGACCTTCCGTATACTGAATCTGAATAAAGACACAAGGTCTCTCATAGTTATTAATTACATTTTCCCAGTTGGCAAGTTCAACCTGAGGTGTTGTAATATTAACCTTCTGATTTACTAGGGAATACAGCGTAGTAGCTGAAGATCCCATACTTATATTAGCCACCTCACCGATGGCATCTTTTTCCGCGTCATTAAGAAGCGATTCGTCTATCTCGCTTCCTCCTGAAACCGGTGCGCCGGAAGTTACCGGTATATCCGAATTATCGGAAGGTGCTTCTGCAGCCGGAGCATCACCTTCTCCACCGGCTGTTGAATCCATGCCGGATAGCAAAGCATTAATTTCATCTTGAGATAACATTCCATCCATGCTCCTACTCTTCCTCCTCTCTTACTACCGACGTAATCCTGACGGCGTATTTATCTTTCGTAGTACCGGGCAAACCGGTGAATTTGTAGATATTTCCAACGTAAACCTGCATATCCGTGTTTACTCTGTTATCAAGTCTGATAATGTCGCCGGGTTGCAAATGAACAAAGTCATTAACGGAAACATTACACTTACCAAGAACCGCTCTTACGGGAACATCAACATGTTTAACCATGGTCTCAAGATATTCTCCGAAGTCTTCATCCACGTTCTTCTGCATCGTGGAGAACCAGAACTTGGTATTAAGTTTATCCATAACACTCTCAAGTGTGAAATAAGGAAGGCATACATTCATAAGTCCTTCCGTTTCACCGATCTTAATATTAAGAGTGACAATGGCGATCATGTCTGTAGGTGAAATAACCTGTGCAAACTGCGGGTTTGTCTCTATCTTTTCCATGACCGGATTGATAGAAACAACATTCTGCCACGGTTCTACCATAAGCTGCATGCAAATAGTCACAAGCTTCTCTATAAGTGGCATCTCAATATCGGTGAATGGTCTCGGTTTATCAAGTCCGATGCCGGTACCACCAAGCATCCTGTCGATAAAAGAGAATCCGATGTTGGCCTGCAGTTCCAAAATAATCGTTCCCTGTAAGGGAAGGAAGCTTATAACCCCCAAAATAACCGGGTTTGAAAGGGCATTGCTAAACTCCGAATATGTAACCGTCTCTGAGTTAGCAACCGACACCGTAACATTCTTTCTAAGATATAAAGGTAATGTAGTAGACAAAAGTCTTCCGTAATGCTCGTATATCATCTCCAAAGTTCTGAGATGTTCCTTGGAAAACTTCGCCGGACGCTTAAAGTCATAATCTTTGACTTTTTTCTCGTCTGCGGCTTGCATCTGATCTACATCTAGTTCACCGCTATTAAGTGCTGCCAACAGACCATCTATTTCATTTTGTGACAGTACTTCGCTCAAGTTGGATCTCCTTCCTCCGATAAGTAGCTATCGGCGTATCCTTTTTAATAAAATGCAGCATTACTGATAAAGCACACTGCTGAAATCAACTCTGTAAATAAAGTTGGAATTGTAGAGTTCTCTTACCTTATCTACAATTGCGTCTTTTGCCGGCTGACTGTTTTCCTGAAGCTCTTCCATTGAATAACTTGAAAGTGTATCGGTAACAATTGACTTCACACGGTCTCTCATTCCTGAAAGCTGCTCGGATGAGCCATATGATGCATAATCAGGATTGGCTGTATTCATGGAAAAAACAACTTCAACAACCATCATATGTGATTTGCCGTCATTACCGGGCTTAAGATTGATGGTAAGTCTGTCCTGATTTCCTACAAATCCGAATGTAGCTATTTCATTAACTCCCGAAGGCTCTGAAGGCTCAGTGTTAAGACCTCCGCCGACACCGCCGCTTGTCTCAAGTTCAAGCGCAGCCGCTATGTCGGAAACAAGTTTGGCCGTCTGGGAATTTGTTGTCATAACACTCAAGAGCATAAAGCCCGTCATGGCGATATTTACAACAAGTAAAGCCAGAATGATGATTGATAGTAAATTCTTTTTCATTTGAAAAATCCCCCTCTTTTAGTATGAAGAACTAAGTGGATTATATATTTTAATCTCAACTCGTCTGTTACGGGCTCTTCCCTCATCGGTTGAATTATCAGCGATCGGGTTATATTCCCCTCTGCCCGTATGAACTATGTTCGCAGGATCAAGATTAGTGTTCTCACAAAGATAATAGAAAACCGAAAGAGCTCTTCCGGAACTGAGTTCATCGTTGTTCGCATACTTTCCGCCAGAAGTCATTGGAACGTTATCAGTATGACCTTCAACCGCAACGGTTCCTCCGGCATAAGTCTCAAGTATCTGTCCAACCTTATCTATTACAGGTTTTGCATCTTCCTTGATATCAGTCTTGGCAGAATCAAAAAGGATCGAACCCTGTATGGTAAGCTGAACAAACTGACTCGTATAATTAAGAGCAACAACATCCTCTATCTCTTCTTCATTGAGAGCTTCCTCAATCTTCTCAGCAAGCTCCGCCGAAGCTTCGAGCTGTTCTTCCTCAGCCGCTTCCATAAGTTCCTTCTGATTCATATCACCGACTTCCACATCCTCGGTGTCGGAATCTTCACCAGTCTGCGCAAGACCCATGGACGTTACATAACTTGAAAGCTCGGTAAGCTGTGACACACCGTCTCCGATAAGTGCACCCTGGCCGATAGCCATCTCACCGCCCGAGAAAAAGCCAAACGCCGAACTAAACGACGCAGCAACCTCTTCAAACTTAGCGGCATCCATAGTTGACATGGAGAAAAGAAGTACGAAGAAACAAAGGAGCAGATTCATCAGATCTCCAAATGTCGCGGTCCACGCGGGCGCGCCCGGTTTTACTTCTTCTGCTTTTTTTGCCATTATTCTTCGCCTCCACCTGCTGAACCTGTTCCGGTCTCAGCTTCGTAAGCCGTTCTGTCAACGGGTGACAGGAATGACTTAAGCTTCTCTTCTGTTACACGGGGATTTTCACCCGCCTGTATAGACAAAAGTCCTTCAATGACAATACTCTTTGACATGTACTCCGCATTACTTCTTGCCTTTAACTTAGCTGAAGCAGGGAAACAGAACCAGTTCGCCATAACTGAACCGTACAATGTCGTGATAAGAGCAGTCGCCATGGAAGGTCCGATCTTCGATGCATCACTCATATCATTAAGCATGTTAACAAGTCCCAAAAGTGTACCGATCATACCCCAGGCAGGACCCTGTGACGCAATGTCTTCAAATAAAGAATAGTTAGTCTTATGTCTCTCAGCCATAGCATCTATCTCGGCCTCAAGAATGCTCTTTACAAGTTCAGGCTCGGTACCGTCAACAATAAGCATGACGCCTTTTTTCATAAAAGCATCGTCAAGATTGCCGGCAGCTTCTTCCAGAGCAAGAAGACCTTCTTTTCTGGCTGTATTGGACAGATCGATGATCTGCTTGATTACGGCCTTGGTATCATCGGTAGTAAGTTTAAATATTTTCGTATAACACTTAAGTCCGCCTGTAAATTCCGCAAGCGGTCTGGATGCCAAAACGGCCATCAAAGCTCCACCGAATGTAACAAGAGCCGACGGCGCATCCAAGAAATTTCCAACAGAACCGATGCCTCCGGACGTGATGATTCCAAGAAGCATAAATACAATTCCCATTACTACACCGATAATCGACGCAATATCCACAGCATTTACCTCTCACATTAAAAATTAGTCAACATCTTATTCCGCACGTTTCAGGAATTGATAAGACTGCAAATATCTTCCATGCTCTCTTTCACAATAAGCTTTCTTCCGGTAGATAAGACCACGACAGTATCCGGATTGCTCTCAACTGTCTCGATCAAGCTCGGATTAATGAGTATCTTACGCGTATCCATTTTGGTAAGCTCAATTACTCCCTTGTTCATAAACACCTTCTGATATAAAATTACATTTTTTAGTGAAAAAACAGACTAGAAACGAAACTTAATTTCTTAGCATATTAATTTTACCATACTAAAATGCTTAATTCTTGCTTAAATGCAACTTTTTTAGTCCAATTTGAATCGTAATTTCATTTTAGAGCAAAATGAATGAAATAAAGTTAGTAATTATGTTTCATAGTGCATGCAATATACTACATATAGTGGTATTCAATTTATTTTAACACATTTTCATTTACTGTACAGTACTAAATATCAAAAACAAATGGAAGTTTCCGCGATTTTTCTTGACAAAAATAAAACCTGCCGCATGTAAGAAAAATATTGCGTTCCAAACGTGTGATTAATTTTAACGCTTCAGTGCTAATTTTTCATTTTACAAGCCCATTCAAACATAATTATTTGTTTTATATTTACATCTGCATTTTTAATGGATTATTATATTTCCACGAGGAACGGAATTTGAAACAATATAGCCCTACACGAAAACTGATATTGTTGTTATTTATACTGGCCATCGCTATTGACGGTCTTCTTTTTGGTATAGATAATTCCGAAAAACTTTTAAACGCACAAAATACATCAGTTATAACATTTTCGTCCGACAGTCATTCTTCTTCCTCAGGAACCATATCGATTCGGAAAAACATTTCAATTTTTTCTTTCGATACAGAAATCAAAAATGCGCAGACCGTAACCGATTTAATCAAAAAGCTCGAAAAGAACTCAATTACAAAACGTATCATCATTCTGACGCTTATAGTTTCTGTCATTATATCCAGGGGTTCTCTAATCTTTTCAACAATCCCCTCTATATTCCCATTTTCAGATATCATCCTTTCAAGACGCAGAATGCTCCGTTACATCCAGAGAAAGGATGGCAAAAAATAATCATTTTATCCTCGCATAAATACCAAAGAAACAATATATGCTGAAAACCAGCAAGAAACGGAGATAAAAATGATTCCTAATATTATAGCTATACTATGCACAGTTCTTATGATCGGTGCTGTTATTTGGATTACGCTTTTTGACCATAAAAATTCAAGCGACAGCGAAAAGACAGACGAAGGAAACAAATAATTTTATAATTTTCAAATAAAGAAAGTGCCACTCGATTAATTACATCACGCGAGTGGCATCTTCTTATTTATCCGATTTAAGATTATCAAGGATTTTTTCCGTTCTATCATATTTTATTTTTTCAATAAGCTGAGAATACCTGTCTTTTTCAGCAAGCAATTCTTTATAAGCGTCATTCTTAGCCTTAAGTTCCGTATTGGCAGTAATAAGCTTAATTTCAGCTGTGTGTGTTGTTTTTAAAGATTCGATATCATCACGCAAAGATTTATTCTCCTGCGTAAGTCTTGCGTTTTCCGCAAGTAAAACTCTGTTTTCCGAAGCAACTTTTGATATATTCTCTCTGAGAGGATTTTCTTTATTCTTAAGTTCTTCCACTTCATCCATGAGCTTCACGGAAGAAGCAACTCTTTCGTCATAAAGCTTCCTTATATCGGATTCATTCTTCTTTGCTTCAGCAAGCTCTTCTTTTATAGAAGAAACTTGTTCTTTTAATTCGCCGCACTCTTCTTTACTTTTCTTAAGCTCTCCTTTCAGATGTTCAATCTCATCCTGCATCTTTTGCTTTAATTCATCATTTTCTTTGCGAAGCGACTCCGCTTTTTCCGTGGCGCCATCTTCTCCGGCTTTTATATCCTTAAGATTTTTCTGAAGTTCGCAAATTATCTCATCTTTAGTATCAAGTTGTTTCGCATAATCTACGCGTGCAAGATCTGCAGCATCATTTCTGGATCTTATAAGATCCATGAAAATATCATGCATCCTAGCCTGGTACTTCTCGAATTCTTCGAGCTGTTCCGCACCTGCAGGTAAAGCATCTTTCTCTATCTGTCCTTCATACACTCTAAGAAGCTCTGATACGGCATGTTGCTGATTCCCGCCGAGTTGTGCCGCCAGTTTCTTTATATATTCAAACGTTTCATCCGTAAGTCTCATTGTACGAGGCTTTGTTGTATCATCTACTGTTCTTTCTTCCTTAGTTACTTCCTTGTTGCTCATTATGCCTCCTTAATAATAGTAATCTTAATGAAATATGCATTTTTACTGACTTTATTGTATCATCTCAGTCTCTTAATCTCAATACAAAATGTACACATTACAATGTATACATTGTACACGTATATAAAGTTCGCAAAATGCATATTATGTGAACCTAAAATCATTGAAAAACGCGATAAATACGTATATACTATCGTTATGCCCAATTTTAACGCCAAAATTCAATTCATGAATTTCGCAAAAAAATCGGCTCAAAATTACATGGAGAGACATCAGATTTAGATCAGATTTGATCAAGGACTAAAATAATGGGACAATACGCTACCGTACCGATTACGAGAGAACAATACACTGAAATAATTGAAACAATGAGAACCGGAGCTTCCAAGCAATTCAGGGCCAATCCCAGAATCGCCGAGATTCTTATAGCGGAGGCCAATCTCGGAATCCGTATCGAAGACATTCTAGCTCTGAAGCCTTCAAGCTTTATTGCTGCAGGAAATGTCCACAAGATAAATATTGTTGAAATGAAAACTAAGAAAAAGCGGTATAAGACCGTTTCTGAAGAATATTATATACATCTGAAAAAATATATTACCGAAAATAACATTAAAAACGAAGATCTAATATTTAATATTAGCGAAAGAGCCGTCCAGAAATATCTACGCAAAGTCTGCGAATACCTTGGCTACGAAAATGTATCCACCCACAGTTTCAGGAAATACTGTGGAATGTGTTTATATGAATCCAACGGCTATAACATCGTTCTCGTTATGGAATTTTTCCAGCACTCTTCTCCTGACATTACAAAGAGATATCTCGGTGTAGACGCCCGTGAAATGGAAGAAGCACTCCAGAACCATGTTGAACTAGTATAATGAATAAATCGCCCACAACATTGCATAGTTGTGGGCGATTCCTTTATTTCCATTTAATCTCAAGCTTTTTATTATGATCTGTACAATCAATATCTTTTTCTAGTGCATTTATGGTTGACTTTTCAGCATAAGGATTCTTTACAGTTTTGCTAAAATCAAATTCTTTTTTTAAAATTTCTTCTTCATTTCTATTTTTCATGCCCCCCTTACTCCTTTTATATTATAAACGGTAAAATATTTCTATATTCAGAAAAAGCACGCGCCAGATAAATATATCTGCTTCACACCCTCCATTACCTTACAGATATTATCTTACCATTTACACGAAAGAGAAAAAATCATTTTATCAATTTCCAATGCTTGATGATATGTTTCTGAATTTCCCAAAAACGTTTCTTTAGCATTATTAAGAATAGAAATCCAATCTCGTTTTTGTGAAAAAATCTTTTCTATATCATCCAAACCTGAACAATAACCATTCGCCTCTGCTTGATAAGAAAAAGCTTTTATCTTACTATAAGAACTAATACCTCTATTATTCAATGCACCATTTTTATCAAGATAAGACATCAATGCAAATAATTCAAGTTTAGTAGCATTATTAGGATTTACATCATTTATTCTCACTTCATACTGACCAACTTTTACAACTGGTTCTTCTTCAGTAGAACAATCAGCATACGTCGCAACATACATCTTATCCCCAAACGATGTTACCCCAAGCTTTTCTCCAGTATTCAAAGAAGATTGAGAATGCTCATCAACATCCCCTATGGACGTAGCTCTATTACAGCATTTTACCGTCTCTTTTTTTAAAGCACCATCATTATTATTTTGAATATACGGATCATAAAGACTAGAACTAATTAATAGTGACATGTAATATCCTCCATAATTCTTGAGCTCCATCTCTTTTTATAATCCCTTTATAATATTATCGGCCAACATATATTTTTTCTTAAGTCACAAAAAACATTTTTTAAATCTTTTAAATCTGTCTCTCGCCCTTTCAAAGCGCCTATTAAAATAGGGTCCGCCTATGGCAGACCCTAAAACACTGGTAAATCCTCAAAAATAATTATTAAAACTCATTTAAAAATCAAACACAAATCTTCTAGATGTACTAATCACATTCCAAGGGCGCGACTCATTAGTAAATTCCGCCCTAACATTAAGATTAAATCCTGGAACAATATCATCAACCCTATATCTAGTTGTAAAATATCTCACGTATCCATCAATTAATCCATCCCCATTTAAATCAAGCATCTGCATTTCTCTTATATTCTCTTTAAGCAAGGTATTATCGCAATATACATACCTAGTTTTGCTTGTTCCAATTTCTACCACCTCAATATGTACAACATCATTATCATCCGCTGTAACATCAGTAATAGTAACCGACCTCAAAGGTGGCGCTGGAGCAGCATGTGCATCAACAGGAACCGCAACAAAAAACATTAAACAAACAAAAGATAACAAAAACAGCATTTTTACTTTCTTCATTTCTTTTCCTCCAAGTTTAATTTATTTAGTTACAGTGCATAATTATACAGTATATTGTTGTGCAATTCAATAAAAAAACAGATATTTTTATTCTTTTTTTGATATTTTCACGATAATTAAACTATTAGATTCATTTTAAATGCAATCAATAATATAGCGCTCACATCTCCGACAAGATGTGAGCGCTCACCTTATGACTATATACTCTTATTACAAATAATTATCTCTTAAGGTTTGTAAGTTCCTCGAGAAGTGTATCAGAAACTGTTATGATACGGCTGTTAGCCTGGAATCCACGCTGTGTTGTGATCATCTCAGTAAACTGTGACGAGAGATCAACATTAGACATTTCCAATACGCCAGTTCGCATATAACCACCGTCAGTTGTGATGTCCTGAATAGTAGCATCACCTGAGTTAAGTGTTGATGCATAAAGGTTATCACCCTGTTTTGAAAGACCTGAAGCATTAGCAAACTCTGCAGATGCAATCTGTCCCAAAAGTTTTGTCTGCCCGTTTGAATAGTTTGCATAAATCATGCCGTTGTCACTTACATTTACACCGTTCATTTCACCAACCGCACGCCCTGTATTAAGCGATTTCATATCACCTTTAGAAGCTGTGATTGTTGAAGCATTATTCGAGCGATAGTTTGAAAGAGTCGAAAAATCAACAGAAATTGTATGATTTCTCTCAAGTTCAGCTGCATTTGTAGGAGAAGCCTGGAATCCAAAAGCTTCCAATCCTGCTGTAGCCTGTCCGTTAAGTCCAAATGTAATATTAGCTTTCTTGTCCAATGAATTTCCATCTGCCGAAACAATTGCTCCGGTCGCAGGATCAAATGCAATCTGGATTGTACGGTTACCTATTGTAAGGTTAATCTTACCTTTGTCAGTACCCTCTGCTGTGATAATCTCATATGTACCGTCAAGTCCGTATGCATCTGCGGCTTCATCACTGATTCCGTATACTTTAGAAAGAAGCTCTTTCTGAGGGCTATCCTCCGATACAGAAAGAAGATCTGAAATTTTCCCCTTTACAGGTACGTTCTTATATGCTGATGTTGATGTATACTTATATGTTCCATCATCATTTCTCTCTGCCTTAAATCCTGTCGCAGCTGTCTGAACCGGGAAATTTGTTGAATCTTTCACATCATGACTGAGCGTAAGCTCACCTTTTTGTGAAATACTCATTTTATATTCTGCATTAGAATCAAATGTCATATTCTGTGTATCATCAGGGAATACATTCTTTATAAAATCAATAACATCCTGATTGTTTCCTTTAAACGCTCTTGAAAGCAAATCATTGGCAACATAATATGACTTTCCGTAGTCATCTCTGTTCTTAAATACATATGCAGGTGCAGATCCGTTAATCGTATAGCCGTTTTTATAATCATTGGCAGAAAGAACTTCTTTTGCGCTGCGCTTATAATTAGTATTTCTGTTTGAATCGGCATTAGGGAAATTTCTGTCTACTGTTTCTGCTGAAGTATATTTTACGATAAGTCCGCCATCGCCACTTATATCAACCAATTTAAATGAGTCTGGTTTAGCTTTAGCTTTATCATTAGTATCAATTTCGCCATATTGAGTATCAATTACACTCTTAATTGCTTGCGCAGCTTTAATCTCATCATCAGTAAATGTTCTTCCTTTTTCGTTTGCTAAATCTGCAGTTGAACCTGCAATTTCTTCAATAACTTCATAACCAATCTCACTTGAATACTGGGAGCCAAAGCTATAATTTGCCCCATCAAACTTAGCAAGCATATTTTCAATTGCATTTTTAAATGCAGTTTTTTTGTCTTCATCAAGCTGGCCAAATTGTGTATTTCGAGTATCTATTTCTTTTTCTTTATCGACATTTACGCTCTGAGTAATTGTAAGTGTTCCGTCAGATTTATATGTATATTTAAGCTTATCGTAAGATCCGCCACCGTTAATATAGTCAGTTATTGCGTCAGTAAGTCCGGTGAACTGCCCGAAATCTCTTGAAACCAGGTTGGGTGAAACTTTTCCTTTATCTTCGAATGACTCTGTCAAAACAGTTTCATCCTTAAGATATGTGAACTTCTCATATAACGAAAGATTACCGCCTGCATATTTAAAGCCACTATAGCTACTCAAATCAGTCTTTCCGAATACATCTTTGAGCAATCCTGAAATTCTCTGAACATTATCCTTCAAATTCTCATCAGGAACTTTGTAAGCTTCCTGTGTTTGTTCATTTATAAAATAATTATCACTGTTCGGTGTTGTAAAATCTATCTTATTATTATCAAAATCACCTGAATATATACCTTCCGCAACATCTACTGTGGGATATGTTACTGAAAGAACACCATTTGCACCAATCTGATATGTTGCATTCGCAAAGCCCTCTTTGGTATATCTATTCTCAAGTGAAGTTCTGCTAAGTCCATATGCACTTTCAAGAAGCCCATTATTATAAAGATCAATAAGATTTCCTGTTGCGCTTACACTTGGATACTTGACGTCCCCATCACTTTTAATAATATTGATAAAGTTTGAATCTGTAGTTGCCTCGATAGAGAATCCGCGAAGAGCATCATTTTTTATAGTTCTGCTGTTACCGGAAACATTACCGAATGTAATCTGGCTCATAAGATCCACTTTATCTTTGTTATCATTTATTGTTTTTCCGTTGGAATCAATAATATCTGTAAGTGACAATGCAAAGAGATCCGGATCATCTGTATTCTTAAGTGTAAACTTTCCTGTATACAGATATCCCTTATTGTCATAGAACTCAAGTGTAATTGTCTTTCCGTCTGCTGAATTTACATTTGAATCATTGTCATCAATATTTCCCTGGAAAACAGCAGCTGTAGTTGAAGCAGGTGCATATGTAAAGTTAGCGGGACTCATGATCTGAAGACTTGAAAGTCCGCCATTCCTATTTACTGTAATTTCACCGGTCTCTCTGTCTTCTTTTGCAGCCCATCCCTGAACGAGATATCCGTTTGACTGCATTGCAAGGTTACCTGCACCGTCAACATAGAAAGATCCATCTCTTGTATAGAGATTCTCAACTCCGTTATTAACAACGAAGAAAGCATCACCATTTATCATAATATCAAAAGGGTTGTTTGTTGTCTGTGTTGTTCCCTGAGATGTGATTGCTGTATTGATAGCCCCCGACTTAGCACCAAGACCGATCTGACGAGGGTTGATACCCCCCTTTGTCTCTGTTGCTCCTGAAGCTGTCTGTGTTGTCTGATACATAAGATCAGAGAATGTGATTGACTGAGATTTGTAAGAAGTTGTGTTAACGTTAGCGATGTTGTTACCGATAACGTCCATTTTGGTCTGGTGTGTCTTAAGTCCGGCAACACCGGAGTAAAGAGCTCTCATCATAAGGCAAAGTCCTCCATCATAAAAAAGAAATAAATTAAATAGATTGATTTTGGACGGATGCGTCGTGATTTTCGTCAAAGAACTTCCTTCTGTCGGTCGGGAAGTTAAGATTTCCTGACGGCAAGGCACTTCGGGCCTGTCTGCCGCTTCGGTCCAATCATACGATCACTGCACCGTCTATGTTTGTGAAAACATTGTTTTTGTTTTCTGTCTGATCCATGGCTGTAACGACCATGTTATTGGGAACGTTCACTATAAAAGCAAGCTGGTCAACCAGAATAAGTGACTCTTTGATTCCCTTTTCACCGGCCTCAGCTTTTCCACGGTTAAGTCTCTGCATCTGTTCCTCAGAAAGCTCAATGTTTCTGTCGCTGAGTCTGTTTACAGCATGCTTAGAAAATCTAAGATTCTCCGTGCTGATATTATTATCGGCAGACTCTTGGATTTTGTTTAGAACAGATGCAAAAGAATTTTCACCTGTTGGAATATTTTGTTTGTTCTTATCCGTTTTTGGTACAGTACCGTTTAAATATTGGTCCTGCACCTGCCCGATGGACATAAACTGACGACCATCCATTGTCATAGCTTATACCTCCTATGCATTTGTTTACTTATCTTTATTAAATGTTCGATGTTCACTATTATTAAGATCATCAATTCTATTTACATACTGAAGAAGCGAAGTTACATAGTCTTTATCCATAAGCCTTTTCGCTTTTTCATCCATGTTCATGTAATAGTCATACATAGAATCGATTGTCTTTTCGTGCTCCTCAAGAGTCACAAGCGAAATATTATCAGGAAGCTTATCAATATTCTCCTGGAAATCCTTCACTGTATTAAGTGCATTCTCATAGTCTTCACCAAGTATCTGAGTAACATCGTCAACATTATAGTTAGTTCCGTTAATGTTAAGAAATGCCTTATTTCCGCTGTAGGTAACAAAGTCTACAACACCCTGAACCTCGGATTTAGTTCCGGTTTCAGGATTGGTCTGAGTTATTGTAACAGTCTTTCCAACCATCTCAGATGCTCTTGAAAGGCTCATGGCGTTAGCCATGTTATTCATCTGCTCAACCTGAGTGAATGTAGCGTACTGTGAAATGTACTCGGTATTTGAAGTAGGCTCCATGGGATCCTGATATTTCATCTGTGCGACAAGGATCTTAAGAAAAGAATCCTTGTCGTAGCCCTTAGCCTGTGTATTTTTTTCTTTCGACTCGGTTTTGTTTGAAGCGTTCTCAATCTTGCCGTCTTTAACTATTGCAGTAACAGAACTTACATCTGCCATAATAACCTCTTTCCGGCCGGCTTACGCACTGAAATCAACAGTGTTTCCGCTCATAGCCATCATCTGTGCCGATAATCTCTCGGCTTCGTCCATATCCGTTTCACTTGCAATATCATCTGCATCCATCAGATTGATTCTGCGAAGTCCTTTTCTGCCCTTTGAAGCCTGTTCGTTATTTCCTTCGCTTCCGCCCTGCTGCTGAAGATTCTCTTCAAATGCATGGCTGGAAACGGTAACTTCTATGGAATTAACTTTAATGCCCTGTGCTTCAAATTTCTGCTGAAGCTGGATCATCTGGCTTTCAACCGCTTCTTTTACAATCTCGTTCTGTGCCGTGAATCTTGCAATAATACCGTCCTTACCGCTTGTAAGAAGGATATTTACATTACCGAGACTTGCCGGGTGAAGCTGAAGTTCCAACTTGGTCACATCTTCGCTTGCAGAAACTGTTATCTTTTCCGTGATCTGTCTCACGATGTTCTCCATCTGAGCCCTGTCGGTATATGCAAGCATCTCTTCAGCTGCCGTCGAACCGTTTATCGCATCCGTAACTCCGTTAAGGAATTGATTAAATACGGTTGTTCCCTGTGATCCGTGATCGTAGTTTCCTGACTGATTGTTGTTTTTTGTTGTGTTGTTGGAATTTTCAACGGGTTTGAATTCATCCTTGAATACATCAGCTCTGTCTACAGAAACCTCTTTTTGAACATCCTTGTGGATTTCCTTATCCATAGGTTCCCTTACTGCTTTTTCAGGTCTAAGATCGTTAATTTCGATCAAAGGCTCTGCTTCTGCCTTAGGCTGTGCATCTTTTTCCGTCACTTGAGAAAATTCCTCATGCATGTTGCTGACAACGGTTTCAAAATCTTCCTCAGTTAAGCCAAACTCATTCATAAGTTCGCTTCTCATACCATCCGCATCCTCCATGAGGTCCTGCAATGATGTATAGAGGTCTGAGTCTGTGATAAGATTTACCGCCTGTTCCTGTCCTCCTACAGTAGAAATAAGCTGTATAAGATTTTCAGGTTTAAACAGGTCCGCCGCCGTGATTCCAAGTGCTTGCATAGCATTCACGATATCTTCCTCAGATACGTCAAGCTCTTCTGCAATCCTGGTGATCAGCTTTTTGCCTTCTTCTGCAATGGCATCCTGCAGCTCTTCGCCGGCTTCCTTGCCATTTGTTTCTTCCGCAACCACTTTGTTGTCTGTATCAACGAGCTTATTTTCTGTGCCCGTGTTGTCGCTTGTTACATCCGTTGTAGCGACATTTGCAGTTTCCTTCTGCACCGATACATTTAAGTCTGTCTTTTCCTTCGACACAGTCACATCTTTTGCTGTATTTACAGAATTAAGCTGAGTAACCGCATCGTTTGCCTGATTCAAAATAGTGCCAAAGCTCATTGAAGCATTTGCGCTATATCCTTCAGACATTGTTACGACTGAAACATTTGAGGCTGCAGTGCCGGTCGCCATAATGTTCATGGCTGCACTAATTGGGTTTGCCGCACTGCTCATAGCTTCCTCCTTATGTATTTAATTTCCGAAATACATGATCCCATAAAGAGACCATGGCATCTCATACATTATATCGGCTTAATATCTTAAACCTTTATACATAATTCAAAAGATTTTTTTGGAAATCATCCCGTAACTTTGGTTGACTTGTTCTTGAGCGCATTGGGTTCCAACAGCTGAGTGAGTTTTGCGGCATTTTCTTCCTTCATCTGGGCAAGAATATCTCCGCGGTTTTCTACGCTCATCTGAGCCAGAATCTTTGAAACAAGTTCGATCTGATTTTCATTAACCATCTCATCAAAGATCTTGGCAGCCTGCTTAGCCTTCATTCCCGAATATGTCGTAGCAAAAGCCTTAATGGCAGCTTCTTCGCCTTCATCACGCTTGATCTTCTCATAGATTTTCTCAGCGGTATCAGGATCAATCTGTTCAAAATACTTGGCATACTCTTCAGGATCCGGCGCATTGTCGTTATAGACAATACTGTTGTAAAAAGCCGCTCTCTCTTCATAGAACTCTTTTTGCTGCTGTTCGAAGGGCTCAAGTCTTTTAACTTCCGCTTCAAGCCTGTCTATCGTGGACGCATAGCTGCTGTTCTGGTTCATTTCATCCTGTAGAGCCTTCTCAAGCCTCTTTATATATGCATTGGCTTCATCGATAGTCTGAATACCGCCGGCTTCACTTCCTTCTGTACTGAAGTCAATCGGCTCATCAATCTTTGCATCCGCATCATTTCTTGCTTCCTTGGGCAAAATAGCATTAATTACAGGAATATCCTTAATGAGCGGAGCCATGATATCGGATCCAAAATTTCCTACGTTGAACTTTATAAGAAGTGCCATTATAGCAAGCCAAATAAGAACAATGAAAAAAGTGATAACGATGGTGGCAAATCCGCCCGCATCGTCTCCGCTAAGTTCCGCCGATCTCTCGGCAAACTCATGCAGCTTTTCCTTATCAGCTTTTCTCTGTTCTTTAAGTTTTTTCCTATATTCTAATTTGTCAGCTTTTAGCTTTGCCTTCGCCGCCTTCTGATCCTCAAAAGGGGACATCGGCATTTCCAGATCAGCCATATTTACTTCTTCTCCTGTTGTCTCTGTCCGTATGTGAAACTACTTCTCTGGTCGTTCTCTTTGGCTTCTTCCTGCTTTTCTTCCTCGAGATACTCCGCATAAGCCCTGTCACGAAGGGTCTCCTGCATTTTTCTCTCCTGAATGGCTCTTGTAAGCTTTACTCTGACTTTTTCGACCTCAGCTTCATATTCCTTAATTACCCTCGACTGGGAAGCTATCATAACATCCATCTGAGCAGTGGCATACTGGTTATCCAATATGTCCTGAAGTCTCAGGCTCGCTTCGTTTCTAAGCTCCTCAGCTTCGATAAGGTAATTCTCTTTTCTTTTTACATACTCATCCAGAATATCGTACTGCTTGTTAAGCTCCGCCTGGGCTGCGGCAAATTCCATCTTCACCTGCCCTTCGGTCTTTTCCTTGATATTCAGGATGCTCTGCATCTTATAGACAAATCTTGCCATAATAAAACCGCCGATTTATCAAAATCTGAACATATTGATAAGTTGATTCCTGATCTCTTCAAACGAGAATTTCTCATCAGTCTCCTGTAAAAGAAATTCATTTACCATCTCAATCTTGGATATCGCATAGTCTATGTTCTTGTTTGCACCCATTCTGTACGCGCCGATATTTATAAGATCCTCGGCGTCATTATAGGTGGCAAGGACATTTTTAAGCTTTCCCGCAGCCTTCTTGTGCTCCGGATCAGCGATTGCAGACATACATCTTGAAATACTCGCAAGAACATCTATCGCCGGATAATGATTTTTCTGGGCAAGTTTTCTGTTGAGCACTATATGCCCGTCCAGAATACCTCTCGCGGTATCCGTTATAGGTTCGTTCATGTCATCACCGTCTACAAGAACGGTATAAAGACCCGTTATCGAGCCTTTCTTTGACTTTCCGGCTCTCTCAAGAAGCTTTGGCATCTCAGCATATACACTGGGCGGATACCCCCTTGAAACAGGCGGTTCGCCGCTCGCAAGTCCTATTTCTCTCTGAGCCATTGAAAAACGGGTAAGAGAATCCATCATGAGAAGGACATCCTTACCTTTATCCCTAAAATATTCAGCTATCGAAGTAGCCGTCTTGGCTGCCTTAAGTCTCTCAAGAGCGGGTCTGTCGGAAGTAGCACAGACAACAATCGAGCGCTTCATACCTTCTTCACCCATATCTCTTTCGATGAACTCTCTAACCTCCCTGCCACGCTCTCCGATAAGCGCGATAACATTTATATCCGCCTGGGTATTTCTCGCAAACATACCAAGGAGTGTACTCTTACCAACACCTGAACCCGCAAAAATTCCGATTCTCTGTCCTTTTCCGACTGTCAGAAGGCCGTCAACCGCCTTAACGCCAAGCGAAAGAACATCCGAAATCGGGTCTCTTGTCATGGGATCCGGCGGTTCATTCTCAACCGAATATGCAACTCCGCCTTCAAGTGCAGTTCCATGTCCGTAAGAAATACCGTCAATCCTTCCAAGCCCGTCAAGCGTCTTTCCGAGAAGCCCTTCGCCCACATTTACCCTGAGCGGTGAGTCCGTATTCTCAACGATACTTCCGTTTCCTATGCCGCTTACATTCTCATAAGGCATAAGCTGAACGTGATTGTCCTTAAATCCCACAACTTCAGCCATCGCAGGCTTAGCATCAATGTTAATCGTAGATTCGCTATCTTTTTTCTTTGGGTAAATAAGGCAGATATCGCCGAGTTTCGCATCGGGTCCCGCCGATTCGATAGTAAGACCGATAACATTGACAACCTTGCCCCTCATGCGATAATAAGGAGCATTTTGCATTTTCTTGTATTTAGATATATCAATTGAAGATGTGAGCATAATTTATAACCTACTCTTTATCTTTTCTTTCTGTCAAAAGAAAGAAGTCTGAGTTTCCTTGTGAGCTCAGAAAGCTCAACTCCGAGACTACAATCAAAAACACCGCTATCCGATTCTATCATGCATTCATTTTTCTTAAGAAGCGGATCTTCGATAATCTCCATCGTCGTACTCGGAGAAGAAATACATGCGTCAATAGAATCTTTTTCATCCATGACATCGTCGTAATCATCGGGAGAAATATGCACGATAAGGTCGTTACCGGGCTCGATTCTGGAAAGCGTATTCTTAAGAAGATGAAGGATTATTCCCTTATCTTCCCTCATGTCTACACCAAATACATGCTCATAAATTTGAGTCAGCACATCAACCATCTCGGGTTCAAGCTCATCGACAATCTGCTGATACTCTTTATCAAGTTCTTCCTGCTTCTGAAGAGTTTCCTGTTTTATCTGCTCAACAGCAGCAAGGCCTTCCTGATATCCGGCGTCATACCCTTCCTGTCTTCCCTGATCCATAGCCTGATTTCTGATGTTCTCAGCCTGTTGCTGTGCATCATTTATGATCATCTCGGCCTGTTCCTGAGCCTGCTGGAGTTTAAGGTCTATCTCAGCCTGCATGGCTTCCATATCAAACTGAGGGTCCGGAAAGGATCCCAGCATATTCTGGTCCTGAGTAAGCTGATCAATCTGTTCAAGTCCTATCCCCGGAACAAAATCTTCAACGCTCTCGCCCTCTTCGTAGCCTTCCTCCTGCATCATTCTGGTTCTCTGACGCTTAAGTTCTCTTTCCTGATATGCCTCGATCTTTCTGTTTGAAAGATCGTTATTATCTATTATTCTTGCATCGCTCTGATCAAAACTCACAAAGCCGGCTTTAAAAAGATTAGACAATTAGCTCATCACCTCCGCCTCTGGAGATTACAATTTCACCGGAATCCTCAAGCTTTCTGATGACGTTAACAATCTTCTGCTGAGCCTCTTCAACATCCTTCATACGAACAGGTCCCATGAAATCCATATCCTCGCGGATCATAGCTGCAAGACGCTTTGAAAGGTTGTTGAAAATAGCATTCTGAACCTGCTCTGTAGCACCTTTACATGCAAGAGCAAGATCGCTGTTCTCAACTTCACGCAACACTCTCTGAATCGATCTGTCGTCCAAAAGAAGAACGTCCTCGAACACGAACATCTTCTTTCTGATCTCGTCCGCAAGTTCGGGCTCTTCGATCTCGAGAGTCTCCATGATATGCTTTTCTGTAGCTCTGTCTACCGTATTCAGGATATCTACAACAGCGTCTACGCCGCCGATGATCGTGTAATCCTGGTTTACAAGAGAAGAAAGCTTTGATTCAAGCACTTTTTCCACTTCCTTTATGGTATCCGGACTTGTTCTGTCCATGGCTGCAATACGTTTTGCAACATCAGCCTGTCTGTCAGGCGGAAGAGCCGACAAAACCATCGCACTCTGAGCCGGTGACATATATGACAAGATAAGTGCGATTGTCTGCGGATGCTCGTCCTGAATGAATGTAAGTATCTGAGAAGGTTCTGTCTTTCTGATAAACTCAAAGGGCTTAACCTGAAGTGAAGCCGTAAGTTTGCTGATAACATCAAGAGCCTTATCTTCACCGAGAGCTTTTTCAAGAAGCTCCTTAGCATAATTGATACCACCTTCTGCAATATACTGCTGAGCAAGACAGACTCCGTAGAATTCTTCAAGAATCGCTTCCTTGATCTGCGAAGTAACGCTTCTTGTATTGGCGATCTCGAGGGTAAGTTCCTCGATTTCTTCCTCTTTCAGATGCTTAAATATGGCGGATGATTTCTCCGGTCCCAGTGCAATAAGGAGAATCGCCGCTTTTTGTGTGCCGGTAAAATCCGAAGTTAAAGGATTTGACCCTATATCCATATTATTTCACCCCATCATGTATAGTCTTCGTTTAACCAGTTTCGAAGAAGCGTTGCGGCCGCTTCGGGATTCTCGTCAACGAATTTCTCGATAAGTCTCTTTGTCTCAGATCCCGTATCCATCTCAATATCTTCGAGAAGTTCCTCGGGCTGTGACTCAAGAAGTGATTCAACAGACAAAGGCTCGGGTTCTTCCACTTCCTCCGTCTTCTTGGTCGTCCACATACTCCTTATGATAATAAATGCAAGAAGTCCCAAGATCACAAGGATAAGAACTATCTGAAGGATGTCCGAAAGCGTTATCGAAGATCCTGTCTTATCAAAAAACATGTACTCCGTAGATGCCACTATAGCAACATTCTCAGCAGGAATTCCCGTAGCCTTGGAAACAACATTCACGATGTTTTCGGGAACTTCCTCTGTTGAAGGAGTTTTGTTCTGTGCCTTAAATTCAGCCCATGTAAGATTTTCATGATCTGCGCTGTTATAATCTTCCTCATTCATAACAACGTAGTTGATCGCTGTAACGGATATCGAAGAAGATGCGTATTTTACAGCACCGGGCTGATTTGTCGTTGTCGTTATCTTCTCATTCGGAAGATAATCTCTCGACTCCTCGTTGATATTTGAACTTGAATTATTATTGTCCTGAGTTACGTATGTAGTCTCATCATCGGCATTTGTGTCCGTTCCCGGTATGCCACTGATGCCGTTTACGTTTTCTGCAGTATAGATATCCTCATGACTGAGCACGCCCTGAGTCTGATCTTCAGCCGGTGTATAGTCATGCTGAACAACCTCTTCATGAGAAAAATCCATATCAAGATTACTTGCAACCTCGACTGCGTCATACAACTTGGTTCCAAGTATAACTTTTTTGACTTCGTTTTTTACAATCTGTTCAGCCTTGGACTTAAGCGAAAGCTGAGTGCTTGCAAGTCCTGTAACGGTAGAATCTTCATCTCCCGAAAAAAGAAGATTACTTTGGTTGTCTACGATTACAATATTCTTCGTATCCGAATTGCCGAGAGCCTTCGCTACCGCTTTTGCAAGAAATGCAGCGTTATCCTCGGTAAACTCCGCTCCCTCTGCAATCTCAAGCATAATGGTTGCGGAAGATTCTTCCTTGTTTCCGATAAGGGTTCCGTCATTGTCCGGTATATGCAACTGAACATGCGCAGCGTCAATTGTTGTAAAATTCTGGATGAAGTCAGACTCCAGCTGTTTCTCCAGATAAACCACATACTTTTTTTGCTTGTCTGATTCTGTCGTGGAAAAACTTCCGTTAGTTACGTTGTCGATACTGTATGCGTATGATTGTATATCATTAGCACCTAAAAGAAGATTGGCATTAGCCTGATCTTTTTTGAGAACCTTAAAGTCAAGACCGTCATCAGACATCTTGTAGTTGATGGCGTTTGAGTCCAAAAGGTCCTTGATCTCCGATGCCTCTTTTGTAGAATTGGCACTCGCCAAAAGAACATATTGAGGCTGATTCAAAGCAGATAACAAGATGATAAGTGTGAGAAGAACTACTGTCCCCGCTCCAACAACCAGCGTTTTCTGTTTCGCTGTAAACTTGTTCCACCAATCGAGAATTTTCTGCCACAGCTCTTTAAACCTGTCAGCCATTTATTCTCCCTCCCAAAAAAACTAAAAAACTATAAAAAATGAGCGATCAGATCTGCATTTGTGTCAGCTCTCTGTATGCAGCCAGGGCCTTGTCGCGCACAGCGATCGTATACTGAAGCGCTGTCTGAGCCTTCTGAAGCGCGATGGTAAGGTCATGCGTATTGTCAGTCTTGCCAAGAGCCCATCTTATCTCTTCGTTCTCGGCATCTGAAAGATATGCATTTGTTGTATTTATGTTCTGCACAGCCTGATCAAAGATCGAAGAAAAAGAGTTTGCCGAGTCATCATTGTTCCCCAAAACGTTATAGACTCTGCTGTTTGTCTTCTCTGCATTCTTGATTGCCTGTGAAGTTACATTCCTAAGTTGTGATATATCAAGTGAAGCCATTAAATACTACCTCCAAAATTAACGGTTCAGTTTATACCATACCGTATCAGCCGTTTCCTATCTCAAGACCTCTGGTAGCAAGATTCTTGCTTGCATTGAAAGCTGTAGCATTTGCTTCGTAAGATCTGCTTGCATCAATAAGGTTTGTCATCTCTGTAACCGTATTGACATTGGGATAAGTCACATATCCATTTTCATCGGCATCGGGATGTGAAGGATCGTAGACAATATTCATCTGTGTCCATGTGTCATCCTGAACCTTAGTAACCTTGACACCTCTTCCCGAATAGTGGTCAAGTCTTTCGTTCAATATCCTTGAAAAAGGAGTCTGTGAACCTTTCTCTGCAAATGTAACTACCTTTCTGACATAAGGAGTTCCATCCTGTGTTCTTGTTGTATTTGCGTTGGCAATGTTTTCAGAGATAATGTCCATTCTGAATCTCTGAGCCGTCATTCCTGATGAGTTGATGTTGAAAGAATCGAAAATACTCATACCGGTTACCTCCTATGAAATAAATAAAAAATAATGTATGAATGATTACGAAGACTTAGTAACAGCAAGAAGATTCTTGAACTCAGAATTAAGTCCTGCCATAAGTCCCTGATATTTAATCTGATTAGCTGCAAGTGTGACATTCTCAGTATCTATGTCAACATTATTTCTGTCGGTCCTGTAAGAGAAATTCGAGTAGTCGTTGACAACTCTTGCTTTTAAATGCTTATCCTTTAAATCCGAAACTTTCTGGTCCATGGTCCTGTATCTTGAATGTCCGAGCGCTCTCTCAAGCTCATCCTCAAAATTCAGGTCCTGTCTCTTGTACCCCGGAGTGTCTACATTCGCTATATTGTTCGCGATAATCTCATTTCTTGTCCAAGACGCGTCAGAAGCCTTATCCAAGACATTGATATAATCAAAAACGCTGCTATTGATCATCTTCTTCCTCCTTAAATCATAAAGATGGGTACACTTTATGTATCATACTTATATTTATAATAGAATTTTTTTAGCTAAAATACAAGTAAAATATACTTTATATTGTGCCTAATTTCAAAATTAACTACTAAATGAAGTACGAAAACTTATTTTAAACACAACTTAATTAAACATAAAAATTAATATTAATATTAAACAAACGTTTTTCTATGTTATTTTTTATCCAAATAAAAGAAGGAATCTACCTTTCGATAAATCCCTTCATCCAAATACTATCCGTATTTTATGCTGTTCTTTATATATATCGGACAATTACATCTCTTGTTTTAGTTTCTTGATCTCGCTGAAGACAACATCGTTAATTACTTTGATATATGTTCCTTTCATTCCCGAAGATCTGGACTCAATAACGCCGGCACTCTCAAATTTTCTGAGGGCATTGACGATAACGCTTCTTGTGATTCCAACTCTGTCCGCGATCTTACTTGCTACAAGCACACCTTCCATTCCGTCAAGTTCATCAAAGATATGGATGATTGCCTGCATCTCGGAGAATGACAATGTTCCGATCGCTGATTTTACAACCGCAAGCTTTCTGCTCTCTTCCGCATTCTCTTCATTTACTGCGCGGAGCATTTCAAGTCCGACAACCGTCGTTCCGTACTCGCACAGAATAATATCATCGATATCATAAGGTTTATCCGTCTTATAGATAAAAAGAGTACCGAGCCTTTCTCCGGCAATCTCTATGGGAGTAATAATCGCCTGAAATTTACTGCTGTCAATTCCTTCGAAACCTAAAGTCTCAAGATTGACATTCTCCTTTGTTGAAAGAATGGTAAGAAGTCTCTCATTGAGCATCGGGTCAATAAAAGAGCCTACGCTGTCAACGAGCAATCCACTTAACGATTCAACGCTGGCACTCTCTCCGATTCCAAGAACCTTCCCTTTCTTACTGATGACAAACATGTTTGACGAGAGAATATCACATAAAACCCTGCAGATATCATTAAATACCACTTTACCTAAGTTACTGTTATGAAGCAGTTTTCCGATTTTCCGGGTTTTATCCAGTAGTTGAACACTACTCATAAGAATCTCCTTCTATTATCAAAAAGAAATGTTTTCACGGTGTCTTAACGTAATCTTAGCATAAAAATATAGGCGCTTCAAACAATAAAGCGCCTACAATTATGAAAAAAATCTAAATTTTTCTAAATATTCAATCAACTCAGTTTTTCTTCTCGAGTTCGTCCTTGTTGCACACAAATCCGCAGTCTGTATTTGTGCATGCCAACTTACTGCTCTTAGCAACCATAAGGCTTCCGCACTTAGGACATTTAGTTGCAACAGGTCTTGCCCAGGACATAAAGTCGCACTCAGGATTGTCGATACATCCGTAGAAGATACGTCCCTTTCTTGTGCGCTTCATTACGATATCTTTGCCGCACTTAGGACACTGAACACCTATCTTCTCATAGTAAGGCTTGGTATTCTTGCACTCGGGGAATCCGGGGCAAGCAAGGAACTTACCGTGAGGACCGTACTTGATGACAAGATTTCTTCCGCAAACTTCGCAGATCTCATCTGTCACTTCATCCTGAACCTGAATCTTTTCCATTTCCTTCTCTGCATCGGCAACAGCCTTATCAAGATCGGGATAGAAGTTTCTGATAACAGTCTTCCACTTAACTTCTCCGTCGGCAATTCCATCAAGGAGTGACTCCATGTTGGAAGTAAAGTTAACATCAACAATCTGAGGAAAAGCATCATTCATCATCTTATTTACAGCCTGTCCAAGCTCTGTGATGTAAAGACTCTTATTTTCCTTTGTAATATAGTGTCTTGCAATGATCGTAGAGATTGTAGGCGCGTAAGTACTGGGTCTTCCGATACCGAGAGCCTCAAGATCATGAACAAGAGAAGCCTCTGTGTAGTGAGGAGCCGGCTGTGTAAAGTGCTGGTCTTCATCGAATGACTCAAATGTAAGCTCAGAATCTACATTAAGGTTGGAAGAAATAACATTCTTCTCAACCTGATCATCCTCATCGGTATACACGTTAAGGAAACCGTCAAATACAGTCTTGGACGCAGCCATTGTAAACCTGTGTTCTCCGGCATCTATCTTAACCGATGTTGTCTCATATTTAGCGGCAGCCATTCTGCTAGCCATGAATCTTCTCCATATGAGCTGATAGAGTCTGAACTGATCCTTTGAAAGGTATTCTTTTACGGTAACAGGATGTCTGTCAATATAAGAAGGTCTGATTGCTTCGTGAGCATCCTGAATCTTAGCTTCCTGCTTCTTAGCACCTGCTCCCGAAGCAAGATACTCGTCTCCGAAATTCTCGGAGATATAGTTATTTGCAGCTGCAACAGCTTCATCAGATACACGTGTGGAATCTGTTCTGAGGTATGTGATAAGACCTACAGTACCCTCTTTGCCAAGGTCGATTCCTTCGTAAAGCTGCTGCGCAACACGCATTGTCTTCTGTGTAGAGAAGTTGAGCGATTTGGAAGCTTCCTGCTGAAGTGTTGATGTTGTAAAAGGAAGCGGAGCCTTCTTGGTTCTCTCGCCCTTCTTTATATCAGTAACCTTGAACTTCTTGCCCTTAAGTGAAGCGCAAATAGCATCAAGGTCTGCCTTACTCTCAATTTCTTTTTTCTCTTCGGTTGTTCCGTAGTAATGAGCTACGATAGGCTTCTTTTCGCCTTTAATCTTGAGATTGACATCAAGTGTCCAATATTCCTTGGGGATAAAAGAATCAATTTCTTCTTCCCTGTCGGCAATGATCCTGAGCGCAACAGACTGCACTCTTCCGGCACTTAAGCCTCTTTTTATCTTAGACCAGAGAAGAGGTGAAATGCTGTAACCAACCATTCGGTCAAGCACTCTTCTTGCCTGCTGTGCATCAACGAGATTCATATCAATGTCTCTTGGATGCTTCATTGCTTCCTTGACGGCATTCTTGGTGATCTCATTGAATGTCACTCTCTGTATCTTAACATCTGATTCATTTAATTTAAGAGCCGAGATAAGGTGCCATGAAATTGCTTCACCCTCTCGGTCCGGGTCAGTTGCGAGATATACGCACTTGGCCTTCTTGACCTGCTTTCTGAGAGTAGCGAGAACATCGCCCTTTCCCCTGATGGTTATATATTTAGGCTCGAAGTCATTATTAATATCTACCCCCATCTGACTTCTCGGAAGATCTCTGACATGACCGTTACTTGCCGCAACTTCATATCCTGAGCCCAAAAACTTCTTTATAGCTTTAACCTTTGTGGGTGACTCAACAATAAGAAGCGAATTTTTCTTATCCGCTGTACGCTTGCTACTTGCCATTGTTTAAATTATGCCCCTTCATATATATTAATTGTTAATTATGTTAGTTCCGCTTAAAACTCACGTTCTTATTAATATACATTTTTAAAGTTTTCGTCAACCCCTTTAATAAATTATTATCAATTTGCTGCCACCTTAACCTGCTTGGACAGATGATGAAGCGCTTTTTCCTCATACATTCTGCTGTCAACAAATTCCATGAAATCTTTGCCGTGCATTTCCATTTCTTTACTGTAAACGGCAATACCCGCACTCACTGAAAGATCCATTTTACCACGGTTGCTCCACTCAAAATCTTCAACAAGTTTTTTAACCTGATGAATTCTCTTTTCAATCTCGAGTTCATCGGTCGTATGAGTTATAATACAGAACTCGTCTCCGCCATATCTTCCGACTACGTCCTTCTTGTCAAATGTGTTAAGAAGAATAGCCGCGATACCCTCAAGAACCTCATCTCCGACCTTATGTCCAAAGTTGTCGTTTATGAGCTTGAAGTAGTCAATATCGATCATGACCGCACAGAAAGGATTCTCGGCACTGTCGGCCATAGCCCTTCGAAGCGCGGCATCTATTCCTCTTCTGTTCACGGTACCCGTCAGGTAATCCATATGGATATCTCTTCTCTGAACATAGATAAAGAGAACCATAAACGCGAACACAGAAGATGCGTAGGCGAAATTGATATACGGAATAAAATACTGCAGAAATTCTCCCGTGACTACAATAACCGGAAGAGCCTGTATCGGAGCCACGTACCATTTGTGAATGTAGCTCTTATATACAGTTATAAACGCGAAAATTATCGCACATGACATGATCTGCATAAAAAGTCTTAACATATACAAACTTCCCCTCTCATAACCCGTCTTATAGCTTATATAAAACCATCCTTTTGACAGATGCGCATCGAGAGCGACAAGTATGCAGTTAAAGATCGCATAGATCATAATAGGGTTAATATATGCGTTTCGGCCGTTCCTGTCATCGGCGGTAACGAAACTGTCAATATATTTAATTGCAAACAGGAAGCTGAACGGATCCAGGGCATATATCAGATAATTGGACAGCTTCGAAAGGAATATGAAGTTTCCGTCTGAAAGACTTGCAACGTCTCTCATAGCGGAAACCCCGACCAAGATGGCCAGTATTCCGATCAACCTGATATAAGCTACACTGGAATGTGACTTTCTGCCCCTCTCCTGGAAGAACAGTAACATAAGAGACAGAAACAATGTGTAGACATTAATCACTAAATCCCCTAAGAACGCCATATCCATAGCAAATCCCCCTATTAGTTTAAGAAAAAAACCATGAAACACATGCCACAATTTCCTAAACAAAACCCTTATACATTTTTACTACGGGGGTCTATTTTTTTCAAGACGTCTTAGTCATAATACACAAATGTCAGTGTAAGATTTGCGAGTATTGGTGCAGTTTTATGCATATTTTATAAAAATTCTCTAAACAAAAACAGTAGATATTATAAAATTGCATCAATTTTAGTCCCGACCATCGATTGCATTGTCTATATTTTCAGAAAGCCAGGAAATCCACTCATCAAAGCCCTCACCTGTCTTCGCGCATATAGGAATTATCTTGGCTTTGGGATTTCTCATCAAAACGTATTCTTTGCATTTTTCGAGGTCAAAATTAAAATATGGCATGACATCGATCTTATTGATCAAAACCACGTCGCATATAGAAAACATCAGCGGATACTTAAGAGGTTTATCGTCTCCCTCAGGTACAGAGAGGATCATGGCATTCTTGGTACTTCCGGTATCAAACTCCGCGGGACATACAAGATTTCCGACATTCTCAAGTATAGCAAAATCAACATCTTCTACTCCGAGAGCATTGATACCCTGCCTTGTCATGTCGGCATCAAGATGGCACATTCCGCCGGTATGGAGCTGGATTGCTTTTACGCCCGTCTCCTGTATCTTAAGTGCGTCAACGTCTGAATCTATATCGGCTTCCATAACGCCAATGCGGTATTTATCTTTAAGTTTGGCTATTGTCTGTGAAAGAGTCGTTGTTTTTCCTGCCCCCGGAGATGACATGAGATTCAAAAGAAATGTCTTGCTTCTTTTTAACTCTTCTCTTAACTTGTTCGCATCCTCGTCGTTACTCTCAAAAATACTTCTTTTAAGATCTATAATTCTTACATTTCCCATAAAATAAAACCTCCGTTTTTTAATTTTAAATTATGAAAATAGATTTTTCTTTCTCTGAATCATTTCATCAATCTGCGACATGTAGAGTTTAACATCTTTAACATTATCACATCTCTCTATCCTGCCGTCATATCCGTACACTCTCTTTGTTACGGTTCCCGCACCAAGTGCAACAATTGACTGAACTTCTTCATTAATAAGTATATTGTAGATTCCCGCTTTTCCCGGACGCGCATAACCCGTATTCTCAAAATTACCGCTTATATTTTTCTGCCTATACAGATAATACGGTGTAAGCCCCATGGAAAGTGCTCCCTCGGATGCAATCTTCATCATCTCTTCGGTATTTTGTATAGATGAAAAGACATCTCCTTTTAGTTCACCTTTTAACTCTTTTTGCTTCAGAACTTCGGCAAGCTTGGATCCTCTTTTGATCGCAAGAGAATGAACCGTAAGGTCGTCGGGATCAAGCTTTTTTATCTCATCCATAGTATATCTGACATCATCTGCAGTTTCATAAGGAAGCCCAAGGATGATATCCATGTTAATATTATCAAAACCTTCTTCTCTTGCCATATTATAGGCATCGATAAGCTGGCTTACAGTATGCCTTCTTCCGATGAGCTCAAGTGTCTTATCCCTCATAGTCTGGGGATTTACGGAAATTCTTGTAACGCCCATCTTTTTCATGGTCGCAAGTTTTTCTCTTGTTATCGAATCAGGGCGCCCCGACTCAACCGTAAGCTCTTTTACCTTTGACACATCAAGCTTATCGTAAACATATCCAAGGAGCCTCTCTATCTGCTCAGGAAGAAGCGTTGTGGGCGTTCCTCCTCCGACATAAATCGTATCAAGTGTCTTTCCTTTGAAATTCTCAGCCACATAATCAATCTCTTTCATTATGCACTTAAGATAATCATCAACTATATTCGCATACGAGCATATCGGATATGACGTAAACGAGCAGTAAAGACATGTTGTCGGGCAAAAAGGAATACCGATGTAAAGACTGTAACCGTTGTCATAATCGATATTTTTTAATATCTCTTTTTCCCTGTGTGCAATCGAAAGACTGAGCGCAGTTTTCTCATCGCTCGTATAATAATTGTCTTTCATATACATAAATATATCCTCATCGCTCATATTCTGCTCGATGAGGTTCATAACAATTCTGGTCGGCCTTATACCCGTAAGATTCCCCCACGGGAGCTCTTTTTTGGTTTCAAGACTAAGGAGCCTGTATATATTCTTTTTAAGATCGTTCTTCGAAACGGAAACATCTATATTATAGATCTTATCGCCTTCTTCAGCCTCGTAATTTCCATCGGGAGAAACAATGACTTTAACATTCTCCTCAGGAAAAAAAGCTTTAAAAAGCGAATGTATATCATATCCGTATTTATCTTCGGGAATAATTATCTTGATCATATTATGCATAAGGATTGTACTCTTTTTCATGTCCGATACTGGTCATCTCTCCGTGTCCCGGATAAACGATCGTTTCATCCGGAAGGATAAATAACTTTTCTCGTATAGACCTTACAAGCTCGCTTGTAGAACTCGTAGGAAAATCGGTTCTTCCGACCGATTCTTCGAATAATGTATCTCCGCTAATAAGTACATTATCATCTTCAAAGTGATAGCAACATCCGCCCGATGTATGACCGGGTGTAGCGATAAGCTTGCAGGAAAGTCCCGCAGCTTCAATAACATCGCCATCTTTATATGTAATATCAGGCTTAACGCCAAAATTACTGCCAAAAGAAACAGAAAGGTTGAGATGAGGATCGCTGCATATAGCAGCTTCCTTCTCATAACATCCAACCTTTGCACCCGTAAGCTCTTTAAGCTCAGGGATTCCCATTATATGGTCAAAATGACCATGGGTTAAAAGAATCAGATCAACAACAATATCATTTTTCGAAAGTTCGTCATAAATCCTCTCACCGGCGTCCGCAGGGTCAAAAACGATAGCATGCTTTTTGCCGTTTTCATCGGTATTATCCGCATCAAAAATAAAATAGCAGTTTGTAGCCACCATTCCCAGAGTCAAAACTCCGACTTGTATATTATGCTTACTCATCAACCCGTAGTCCTTTCGATGTCAATTACGCTTTCGATCATTCTGATCTTATCGACAATGCCGCGAAGCTGTCCTCTCGAAGAAACCTTGAAAGACATCTCCATTGTGGCAAGTCCCTGTTTACTTGTTCTTGTATTCATTGAAATGATATCAATATCTTTTTCCGTAAGCGCCCTGGAAATATCGGCCAGAAGACCGTTTCTGTTATTGGCAAATATCTTGATAGTCGCAACATACTTGCCACCGCTCTGGGAATCAGACTGCCACTTCGCTTCAATAAGCCTTGTCTTGTCCTCTTCCTGCATCTTAATAACATTTACACAGTCTCTTCTGTGAATCGATACTCCGCGGCCTCTTGTTACAAAACCGCATATCTCATCGCCTGGAACAGGATTGCAGCACTTTGAAAATCTGACCGCAACATCATGAACACCCTTAACGATGATGGCATTATCGGAACTTGAAACCTGAGGCGTGATATTCGACTCGGCAACTGCAGCAAGAACCTCTTCATCAGTCATGTTGCGCTTGTGATCCTTTTCACCAAGCTCAAGCATCTTGTTGATGATCTGGCCCTCTTTAAGTCCGCCGTGTCCAACAGCCGCAAGAACGGCATTCCAATCATGGAATCCGTATTTATTTATTACTATAGCCTGGAATTCAGGCTTGGATATTGCAAAAAGATCTATTCCCTTACTCTTACAATACTCGATGAGAAGGTCTCTTCCTTTTGCGATATTCTCTTCCTTAAGTTCATTTCTGAACCACTGATTGATCTTGTTTTTGGTTGAAGTAGCCTTGGCAATGGCGAGCCAGTCTCTGCTGGGTCCCCTTGAATTCTGGCTGGTTATAACCTCAACTCTGTCGCCGTTCTGAATCTTATAATCAATCGGAACGAGCTTGCCGTTGACCTTGGCACCGATCATCTTATTACCTACAGCGGAATGAACGCTGTACGCAAAGTCAATAGGTGTAGAGCCTGCCGGCAGATTCTTAACTTCTCCCGTAGGAGTAAAGCAATAAACATCCTCTGAAAAGAGATTAAGATCACTCTTCAAGAGATTCATAAACTCCTGGTTGTCAGACATGTCCTGTTGCCATTCCAAGATCTGACGAAGCCATGTGAGCTTCTCCTCTTCGCCGTTTTCAGCTTTTTTGCCATCCGAAGCTTCTTTATACTTCCAGTGCGCAGCGATACCGTATTCAGCGGCTCTGTGCATATCATAAGTTCTTATCTGAATTTCGAAAGGCTGTCCCGTCTGACCGATAAGTGTCGTATGAAGCGACTGATACATGTTAGGCTTGGGCATTGCGATGTAATCTTTAAATCTACCGGGAATCGGCTTATACATCTCATGAATGACACCAAGTGCCGCATAACAATCCTTAACGGTTCCGACAATGATCCTTATTGCGAAAAGATCGTATATCTGATCGAGAGTCTTGTTCTGATTGCGCATTTTCTTATAGATACTGAAAAAATGCTTAACTCTTCCGTTTACTTCTCCGGAAATACCGGCGTCTGCAATAGCCTCTCTTACCTTAACGCAAATATCCTCAACATACTTTTCTCTCTCGTTTTTTCTGATCGCAACCTTTTCAACGAGATCGTAATAGATGTCGGGCTTAAGATATTTGAGCGAAAGATCATCAAGTTCAACCTTGATACGGCTGATACCAAGTCTTCCGGCTATAGGCGAATAAATATCAAGAGTCTCCTGCGCTATCCTCGACTGCTTCTCAGGCGGCATATGCTCAAGCGTGCGCATATTATGAAGTCTGTCCGCAAGCTTGATAAGAATGACTCTGATATCCTTTGCCATAGCAAGGAACATCTTACGCAGGTTCTGAGCCTGCATATCGATCTGCTCCTGAGTCTTGTTACCCATGTCGCTGTTGGCATGAAGCTGCAAAGCGGTCAGCTTTGTAACACCGTCAACCAAGAGCGCAACATCGGCTCCAAAACTCTCTTCTATCTGCTCTTTGGTAAGTATGGTATCTTCAACGACGTCATGAAGCAGGCCCGCAGCTATAGTCTCTTTGTCCATTTCAAGATCTGCCAAAATTATGGCAACACAAAGAGGGTGAATTATATATGGTTCACCCGATTTTCTAAGCTGCTCCTTATGAGCCTCAGCCGCTTCCTGATACGCCTTTTCAATTAGAGTAATGTCGTCGGACGGATGGTATTTTCTTACCCTCGCAATAAGTCCTTCATATAGTTTGTCAGGCGATTGGAATTCCTCAATGGCTTCAATTTTTCCATCATCGAAGTCCTGTGGCATGCAAATTACTTCCCTTCGTAGCTTATTGCAGAATCAAGTCTGTATTTACTGAGTCTCTCTCTGCCCTTTAATCCCTTAAGTTCCATGAGAACAAGGATTCCTGCAACTTCACCGCCAAGCTTCTCAACGAGCTTGATCATAGCCTCGATTGTTCCACCTGTAGCCATAAGATCGTCTACCAAAAGAACCTTCTGTCCGGGCTTGATAGCATCCTTATGAAGTTCAAGTACAGCCTTTCCATACTCAAGATCATATTCAACTTCAATAGTCTCGCAAGGAAGTTTTCCTTTTTTACGAACAGGAACAAGTCCCTTTCCTCTTGCATATGCAATGGGTGCACTGAAAATGAATCCTCTTGACTCAGCGCCCAAAACAACATCAAAATCAAGATCCTTTACAAGGTCCATCATCTCATCGATGGCAAGCTTGAATCCGTCGGGATCCTGAAGTACCGATGTAATATCTCTGAACATGATACCTTCTTCAGGGAAATTGGGAATAGTTCTGACGTAATCTTTTAATTCTTTCATTGAATAGTCCTCTCTGAAATATGCACCAAACGTGCGTTATCACATAAAAATAATTTTTCAACTTAAAATTATATCACAAATTGCGGCTTTCCGCGAATATTGTTTAATCTTGCACAGGCTGTTTGCAGTGTTCATGGACTCCCAAATGGCAGGAAGGTATATATTTAAACTGTTCCATCGCTTGTTTTCATGGCCTTCCAAAAATGTCACAAAAATTCTATCGGCTCAAAACTCCGGTCGACTTCTACGAAGTCGGCCGTCAAACAGTGAGCCTCAAAGCAGAATTTTTGTGACATTTCCGGAAACCTCATGAAAAACTAAGCTCTCTCACAATGTTTAAATATATACCTTCCTGTTATTTGGGAGTTTAATGAACATCTGAAAAGCTGTGCATGCTAAGCATTAGAAGATGAATTATATTCATTCAAAGATATAGCTTGTCCTTTTTTAGCCTTTACCATCCGTATTATGCTATCATCTTTACTTTTAATTACAGTTGCAGAACTATCCCATCCAATTATCTCAATATCTGCCAACGGATGTTGCATAGGATATGATTCATCCCATATTTCATTATTAGATTCAGCATATGGTAGTTTATATTTCATAACTTCCTCTTTAGATATATTCTGAGGTATTGCAGATAATACACCCCAGATAAGCTGAAAATTCTCTATATCCAATACATTCTTCAGATCTACACTGGATATAAAAACCGCTTTCCCAGAAAATAACTTTGCCAGTTTTTCGTCTTGTGGGTAACATTCATATCCTGAAATAAGCCATTTATACTTCTTATATAAATCTCCTATTGTATTAAGTATGTCCTTTATATCCGTATAATAATTTTCACCCTTGTTAATTACTATTCCTAACATTATCTACATCCCCAGCTAAACCACAAGGAGAAAAAAAACAAATCAACATTTCAAAATATTACTGTTTCCCCTCAACCAGCTCTTTAAATTTGCCAATTATAAATGATAATTTTGTATTATCTCCTACACCTGTAAATTTTCCATTTTTTACTTCACACTTGACCCAGTCATCATCAGAATTATCAATATCTATCATATTAAAAATCTTTTTTTCGCAATCAGTTTCCATAATATCGATTTCAACATGCCATCCTGGATTATCAATTGTTTGAATTTTAATACCATAATATTCTTCCCAATCACCATTGCAATTGCTTTTATACCATTCTTCAAGCCATATAAAACTGTTCACTTTATTATCCTCGATAATCTAGATTTTGAGGATGCAGCCAATAATATTGAAGGCTACATCCTCTTTAATTGCCAAATGAAACTTCGGGATCAATTACATATTCCAATTTATCTAACGAAATATTATCAGCATTAATTGTTGAACCATCCGCTGAAAATATTTCTAATTCATCCAAATATCCTTCAATCACATGAAGCATAAACACAATCGGTGCATATTCTTTCTGAAATGCTCTCATCTCAACAGGAACTCTCACAGAATGAGGATATTTATCACCTTGAAGATTTGAAAACTTAATTGTGATAATTCCCTCCTCGTACAACGTTGTAATCACTGATTTTTCTGCTTGTTTTACTAAAATATTTTTATCCATAAAATTCGCTTCAAACATGCAATTGAGCAAATTATTTTCTAATTCTTTAAGTTTATGCATAATCCCATTAACACTTATAAACAAAAATCCATTCTATTGGTGCTTCCAATTCATCCCAATCATCACAGTCATCCATATCACCTAATTCAAAGCAAAGTCCTTTGACGCCTGAAATTTCATATTCATCATTCTCATTCTCATAATCACCAAAATCATTTTTTATTTCTTTCATGGTTGTACCAATATGAACAGACTTATAACTCCCTATAAATCCATCTGTTACGCCAATCTGCCGTAATGAACCATCTACATCAAACCAAAGCTTGTAGTTATCAAAAGTATAAATAGAAAAACCATCTTCTCTTTCCCAAACAGTATATTTGTCCTCGATTTGAGAAAGAAGTTCTTCCTTCATTGCTCCAATTCTTAAGCTTCCAATTCTTATACCTGGTTCAATTTCACCTATAATCAACATTATTGTACCCTTTCTAAATCTTTAAATCCGCCTAGATCATTGCCTTCATAAAAATCTATTATTTGATTTGTTTCTTTATTTATTATCAACTGTTTTCCATCATGTCGTATAATTATTTGTCTTTGCCCTGCTTGACTCCCCCTAGAATCATTCCATGTTCCTTCATATATTTCAGCTTCCTCACGGTTCTGTTCAAGAAAATCTCGTGCGCCTTGTTCGTACTCTTTTTTACTGGAATACCCCATATCACGGCCATGCTTGTTGTAATGTTTGCCTTGCTGATACATTTTTTCCTCTGAAACAACTACCAACTTACCATAATCACTATTAGAATAATCCAATCCATCTTCATTTCCTTGAATAGTCGTTATCTTTGGTTTATCTTCTTCTGCCGGAGTCTTCGGGAATATTTCACGACCTAACTCTTTTTCTTCCACATCCCCAGACGGAATATCAGTTACCGAGGGCTTCTGTGGCACTGGAGTTGGTTTTTCAATTATAGGTTTATTGTCTTCCTGTGGCGGAATATCAATAATATGACCATTTTCCTCTTTGGGTTTAGGAGTAACAAATTGTTCAATATCACCTGCATGTTCAGCGGCAAAATTTATCACACCAACAATAATTATAGCAAACATGAGGAGAACTCCATAGGGTCCTAATTGCATCGCCCATCTTTCAAGTTGTTGCATAATATCTTGCAACACTAAAGTATCCACAGACATCATTGAAGCCGCACATTTCTGTACAACAATCTTGTCTTTATCCGTCTTGCAATTAAGCAGTGTCAACTCTGCCGCCTGTGCAATTTCATCCTTACCAACAACTGTTTTCAAGCTGCATTTAACTTTTAATAGCTTAGCCCATTTTTTAATTTCATTATCTGAGCTTATTGAATTATTCAATGATGATTGAATACCTGCAGTACTCATAAGCTTCGCAGCCATCTGCGCTACCGGAGTCATTGTAATCTTTTTGACATCGGGATTATAAACCGTCATTCCATTAAGAGCGTTCATCGTAGCTTTGGTATCTGTCTCAATATCATACATGTACCTATCAAGCTCGGAGTTCTTTAAATATGCCTTGGTTTCCTCGTCAAACTCCTCGAACGATCTCATGCATTTATTCATAAACCCGCTGTAGCCGCAAAGATCCTCAAAGCCATACTTTGCTCTGTCATAGCTTATAGTAGTTATATAACCAAACCGATCAAATCTATCACGTATTTCACGAGACAAGCGTTCAAGCTGCATTGCTTTATCTTCAAAACTCTCGTGTTGCATTGAAAAAAATCTTTTATTTTCTTCAAGCACATCCATGTCTATCTTGGCGTTTGGCGAAGAATCGACTATATCCCTGAATGCATCCTGCGTTTCATTAAACTTTCTTCTTAGCTTATTAAGCACTCTGACTTGTTCCTTGATAAGCTTCCCCTGTCCTTTGTATACAAACTCTTTTGAAGCATTAGCAGCTTCTCCCCGATATGTGTTGTTACTGTTGTATACAGAATACTCATTTTCAAGCATCTCTGCTCTGACAGTATAATTACTCACAGCATGACTAATACTGTCACAAAGCTCGGTCATTTTCCGAGCATCATATCTTTTCCCCATACCTTTCCTCTAACCTTTATTCAATAACCCGATTCATCTTGCGCCGCTTCGAGGCTTGATAATTCGCTTTCATAATCCTCAATCTTTTCATGTAATCTTTCGATTATATTCTGAACATCAGATATAAAATCGGAAGCAAGATTCTGACCGGCAGCTATGCTGCAGACAATATCATTTCTACGATCCTCAGCCTCAGTTTCAAGCTTCCCTTCCCAACTTCCGGCTGATGAAATATTAAATCTTTTAATAGGTTCCTCATTATCACTTCGTATTTCTGCCCGAACATCATTTACAAATGCACACGCTTCCTCAAGCTCAGAGATATATCCTCTGTATTCATCTATCTTATCCCTGAGATATTCCATTCTATCGTGATTACTCATACTTTTCTTTTATTGCCTCCCGCTGATTCAACTACAATACTCTTACTGAGGGTATCATCAACTGTAATCATACTATCGCGAAGCTTTGAAAGCGCACACGGTAAAGCCTCTGATGCTTCAGTTCTATGAAGGTCCGTCATTTTGTATGCTTCTTGTAAAAGAGAATGCAATTCTCTTCCAACGTCTGTATCATCCAAGAAATCTGCTTTCAAAAGCGGCTCAGTCTTCAGTATGCACGCCGAAGCAGCTCCCCTTATATCATCAACAATACCGGTAAATATATTGGTATCCATAAATACTTCTTTTTCTGCCATATGCTCGCCTCTATGTTTCTAATATATTAATTTCAATACATATTATTTAACATGATATCATGTTAATTATGCCTGTATCAAGAATTCTTGCGTACTATTTTGTTTTTACAAAAATTCACATATAAAATAAACGAAGCAACAACGCGTATTTCCACCTTGCCAAAAGGCTTTTTCGATTGTATAATCTCTTTTGTGTGAATTTTATAACTCACATGTGCTGGAATAGCGCAGTTGGTAGCGCAACTGATTCGTAATCAGTAGGTCGAGGGTTCAAGTCCCTTTTCCAGCTCTAAATTAAAAAAACCAGCAATCATCTACTTTTGAGATGATTGCTGGTTTTAATTATAAGTTTTCTTAACACCCATACCATTATCCCATCTATTTCCGTTTGGGAATAATAATATAATCAACTTTAGGTTCAATTTCTAAAATATAATGCTTTTCTATTCCGCAATCCTTAAGAGATTTTACCTCTCTTTCTCCATCCTCGTTAATATATGTGCACTTACAATCATAACTATCCAGATAATCATACTGTTCTTTTGGTAAATATATATAAGTTGTTCCGGAAGACGCATCAACAGAATATACATCCACACCTTCTATCCCAATATCCTCTTCGCTTATTCCCTGTTCTTTAATTACATCATCCGATACTTTTTCGATACATGTATCAGTCCCGTCACATTTTCCATACAAAAAGCCATATGCCTCTTTTAATTTAACTTTTAAATATTCCGAAGTACCTTCTGCATCTACTTTTGCATACTCATCAAGAAGCGGAAGGTAACCGTACGCACCCTCACTAGATACCGTATCTTTGTAATTATTCAACTCTGGAAAATCAAAATAGCCTGCATAATTTAAAGATTTGGCAATACTATAATCATCTTCAGACAAATAATCTAATATAACTATATTTGAAGCATTCATATCCTTGGCTAGTGGCTTCAAATCGATTTTTTCGATATCCAAGCCTACAGTGCTTATAAAAAGATCACTTCCCACTTCATTTAGAAAACTATCAAGATTAGTACCATCATAATATTTTGAATAATCAGAATTTATACAATACCAACTTTCTACCCACAATGGTTCACATCCCAAATAAGAGGATATTCTCTCATTAACAGCCTCGCGTATCTCCTCAGCCTGATAATCATCTTTCCCATCAGTTGTCTTTTTTTCACCACTTATATAAACCCAAAATTCTTTTCCCTCATAACGCATTTTAACCTTTACGTTATTTTCCCAATACATTTTAAACCAATACCAATAGTGAATCCTTTCTGTATAGATAACTTCCGGTTTAAAACCATATTTCTCCTGAACATAGTTAACAGCATTATTGCGCCCTATTTTTTTAGTATTCCAGTCGCCCAAGCGACAGCAAATACCATAGATAAGATATATAGCAATGATAATAGCCGGAATACTTATAATTAATATTAATATCTCATTATTCTTTTTCACTCTATGAACACCTTCAAATCCCAACAATTCTTTTTTCAGATTATCTCAATCAAAAAGGTTGTTATGCCATTTTACCACATACCACTCAAAAAAACAGAAGAGCCCATCCGCAGATAAGCTCTTCCCTAACACAAAACATCCAATATCACGCCTTATTTCTTTTTACTTTTCGACGAACCCGAAGTCTTTCCACGTTTCGACTTTGACTTTGAAGAAGACGAAATACTCTTTATCGCTTCCTTCGAAACAATATCACAGATTCGCTCTTCCTCTATCTTCTCGTACTTCTCTTCGATTGCACGCTCTTGCTCAGCGAGTTCTTTCTCATACTTGAGTTTAAGTTTATTGAGAAGGATTTTCTCTTCCTCGTTCTGCTTTTCTTTCAAAGCCTCGATCTTTTCTTTGCGCTCCTGCTCCTTCTTAATTTCTTCTTCCTCTTTTATCGCACGGATTTTCTTTTCCTGCTCGGAATAAGGAACGTAGCTGAAAATCGCAAGTGTAACAGGTGCAAGTTTAAGTTTCAAAGAATAATCTCTTCCGTCAACTTCTTTTCTGACAGCTGCAAGCTTGCCTTCGTTAAGCAGTCCGCTTCCGCCGTAAGAAATGTCGTCACTGTTAAAGACCTCCGTATATCTTCCGTCAGCGGGAACACCAACCTCAATCTCTCTCTCGATTCCGGCCATATTGGCAACAACGATAAGCATCTCTTTTTCATCGGAACTCTTCCTTGCAAAAGAGATCATGCACTCATCGGCCGCCATATTGTTTATCCACTCAAAGCCGTCGTTTGAGCTGTCCGCCTCGTGAAGAGCAGATTTTTCTTTGTATATCTCATTCAGCCTGCCAAGCATATTTTCAATATAAACCGCCTGGTCAATTGTAAGCGCATCGGGCTCCATGTAAATGTGCTTTCTACCGGGATGCACCATCATATAACTGAGCGCAAGTCGTAAATTTGCAAGCTTCTGATACGAATCTCCGGGCATCATATAATACAGCCCCTCAAGCCCCTTCTCAAGTTCCTCATGTGTAAACGCAAGGACAAATCTCTCAGTGTAGCAATAGATCATGCTGAATGTCAGCTCATCGTGATGTCCCGCCCTAAACAGCGGATCGTTTCTCATATAACTGAGGAAATCCCTGGTCCAGCCGTTGTTCCACTTATAATCAAAGCCAAGGCCGCCGTTCTCAACAGAATCGGTAACCTGAGGCCAGCACGCAGTCTCTTTGGTGATCAAAAGAACTCCCGGATTATTCTTATGCACATTCTCCGTCAGCTGCTTAAGAAACTCAAGCGCCTCCAGATTCTCGTTTCCGCCGTAAATATTCGGCATCCACTCGCCGGGCTTTCTGTCATAATCAAGATAAAGAATCCTTGAGATATCCGAAGTTCTGAGACCGTCCACATGATAGTTCTCAATCCAGAAAAGAGCATTCGAAATAAGGAAATTCGTAACTTCTTTCCTTCCGTAGTCAAAAATAAGATCACCCGACTTAGGACGGATGCCCACTCTCGGATCCTCATATTCATACAGAGTTTTTCCGTCAAAATCACTCAGCCCAAACGATGCCTTCGGGAAAAATGTCGGAACCCAGTCAAGAATTACCCTGATTCCTTCGTTATGCATCGTATTTACAAAGTTCATGAAATCTTCCGCAGTACCGTTTGACTCATCAAGCGCATAGAAATTAAGAATATGATAAAAATGCTCCGGCACATGCTTCATTACAGGCATAAGCTCAACCGTATCAAAGCCGTGATTTTTTACATATTCCAATATATCCGCCGTAATCTCTTTAAATCCAGTCTTGCCGTTATGTCTGTCCGCAAACGCCTCTATAGAGATCTCGCAGATAGAAAGAGAACTCATATCCTTATCAAACTTTCTGCGCTGCGTCATCCACTTCTGATCCGTCCACGCAATAGATCTCGGCTTATTAATTACAGAAATAATACCGTTTTCACCCTTCGACTCAGTCGCATAAGGATCGGGTCTCTTAAACACAAGACCACTTCTTGTCTTTATCTCGAACTGATAGCCGTCATTTTCTTTTGCTCCCGGGATAAATATCTCAAAAATACCGATAGGATCGAGCCTTCGCATCTGGCAAAGACGTCCGTCCCAATTATTGAAATCTCCGATAACACTCACCCTGGCTGCAGAAGGTGCCCAGACAGCAAACTGCGTTCCGTTCACACCTCCGCGCCTCATCGGATGAGCTCCGAGTTTTTCATAGATATGATAATGAATTCCGCTTCCAAACTTGATAAAATCTTCGCGCTCAAGAAGCGGTTCGAAAGAATACGGATCTACAACGGTAGTCTCGCTACCGCCAACACCCTTAATGATAAATTTGTATTTTAACTTCTCAACATAAGGAACAATCGCAGCATAGAATCCCGCCTCATCGGCAAGTTCCATCTCATACGACTTCTTATGATTGTCGACATACACGCTTACAGATACAGCATCCGGAAAAAAAGCCTGAACAAGATAATTGGAACCCACCTTATGTGCTCCAAGTATTCTGTGAGGATTATCTCCGTCAGAGTAGATAATTTCCTCAATCTCCGGCCAATTCATCATCTTGTACAATTTACTGTTCACTGTGATGCCCTCCAAATCAAATACAATCTAAATACAATCTGAATATAACCTTTATTTAGTTAATTGTACCATTAATTGCACGATTTGCTCAGACAATTTTAAATAGCATGTATAAATAATCCGCTGAGAAGCTTTGGTTCAAACCATGTTGACTTTGGAGGCATAAGTCTTTCCGCGTCCGCAACGTCAAACAGTTCAGCGATTGATGTCGGATACATCGAAAACGCAAGCTTCATATCCTTGTGACATCTGTCCTCAAGCTCTTTAAGTCCTCTTATTCCGCCAACGAAATCAATTCTCTTATCCGTCCTCGGATCACCGATTCCAAGAATAGGAGAAAGAACCTCGTTCTGCAAAAGAGATACATCAAGGCCTTCAACCGCATCGCTCTTTTTAATATGCTCTTTTGCAACAAGCTTGTACCAGTTATCTTCAAGGAAAAGTCCAAACTCACCCTTGCATGAAGGCTTAACCGCGCCAGAAGCTTTTTCGATATCAAACACATCTTCAAGCTTACCAAGGAACTCGTCGGCCGTAAGTCCGTTAAGATCCTTTACGACTCTGTTATAGTCCATGATCATAAGCTCATTGTCAGGGAAAAGAACTGAGAGGAAATAATCATACTGCTGCTTCCCCTTTACCTTACCGGCGTTCTCTTCTCTCTTTTTAAGCCCAACCTTGACCGCAGAAGCACATCTGTGATGTCCATCCGCAATATAGATACTGTCTATTGTTGCAAACACTCTGCAAATTGTCTCGGTCTCTTCAAGATCTGAAATGATCCACACTCTGTTTTTTACACCGTCATCAGATGTGAAATCATAAACAGGTTCATCAACTTCCTTGATCTTGTCTACAAGGTCGCTAAGCATCTTGTTATTTCTGTAGCACAAAAAGATAGGTCCTGTCTGCGCTTCACAGGTATAAACATGCTTGATCCTGTCTTCTTCTTTTTCAGCCCTGGTATTCTCGTGCTTCTTGATAACATTGTTCAGATAATCATCAATAGATGCACATGCAACAATACCTGTCTGTGTTCTGCCATTCATTGTCTGCTCATAAATGTAATAGCAGTTAGTTTCGTCCTGTTCAAAGACGCCGCTTTCAATCTGCCCCCAGAGCATATCATGTGCCTTCTGATACACTTCCGGAGCATACATATCGTAGTCCTCAGCGAACTGAGTTTCCGGTCTGTCTATAGCAAGAAATGAATCGGGATTCTTTTTTACCTCTTCATAAGCTTCTTTCCTGCTAAAAACATCATAGGGAAGAGCCGAAACTCTTCCCACATTATCCTTTGTTGGTCTATACGCTTTAAAAGGTTTGATGTCTGCCATAATTATGCTTCCTTCTTTACAACTCTGACTCTGATAACACCGTCAATCTTTTCCATCTTCTTGATAAGTGCATCTGTTATCTTGTCTTCAAGGTCAATAAGAGTATAAGCAAAATCACCCTTTGACTTATTAGTCATATCTGAAATATTATAACCAGCCTCGCCGAGTACTGTTGTAAACTGACTGATCATATTTGCTACGTTCTTGTGGAAGATAGCAATTCTGGGCTTTGTTGCAATTCCCATATCACATCCGGGATAGTTAACAGAGTTATTGATGTTACCGTTCTCAAGGTAATCCTTAAGCTCAAGTACAGCCTTAACCGCACAGTTATCCTCAGACTCCTCTGTAGATGCTCCAAGGTGAGGGATAACGATACATCCGTCGTGACCTGATGTTGTAGGGTTCGGGAAGTCCGTTACATACTTGCGGATCTTACCTGAATTGATTCCTGCAAGAACATCAACTTCGTTGCATAGAATATCTCTTGCAAGGTTGATAATGATAACACCCTTCTTCATCTTAGCGATCGCTTCGGCATTGATCATTCCCTTTGTTGAATCAAGCGCAGGAACATGAACTGTGATGATGTCGCACTTTGAATAGATATCATCAACATTTGTTACGTGCTTAACGTCAGATGAAAGTCTCCAAGCAGCGTCGATTGAAAGATAAGGATCGTATCCGTAAACATCCATACCAAGCTGTCTTGCGGCATTCGCAACTCTTACACCGATAGCTCCGAGTCCGATGATACCAAGCTTCTTACCAAAGATCTCAGTTCCTGCGAACTTCTTCTTTGACTTCTCTGTGAGCTTTGCAATGTCAGGATCGCCTGCATTGGCCTTAACCCACTCTGTTCCGCCGATGATATCTCTTGATGCGATAAGCATTGCAGCAAGAACCATCTCCTTAACACCGTTAGCGTTTGCACCGGGAGTGTTGAATACAACGATACCCTTCTCAGCACATCTGTCGAGAGGAATATTGTTTACACCGGCACCTGCTCTTGCGATAGCAAGAAGGTTGTCTGAAAACTCCATCTCAAGCATGTTGGCACTTCTTACAAGAATGCCTTCTGCATCATCAACATTGTCTACTGTCTGATACTCATCTGTGAAATTATTAAGACCGATCTTTGCAATCGGGTTCATGCATTTATACTTGTACATATCAGCTGTTCTCCTTCTCAAACTTAGCCATGAATTCTACGAGTTTCTGAACACCCTCGATAGGCATTGCGTTATAGATACTAGCTCTCATACCGCCAACTGTTCTGTGTCCCTTAAGGCTTACAAATCCTGCAGCTGTAGCTTCCTTGATGAACTTAGCATTGAGCTCTTCGCTGTCTGTAACGAAAGGAACGTTCATAAGTGATCTGTCCTCAGGTCTTACTGTTCCCTTGAACATCTTGCTCTGGTCGAGATAATCATAAAGAACCTTAGCCTTAGCTTCGTTTCTCTTCTTCATCTCCTCAAGACCGCCCTGTTCCTTGAGCCACTTGAATACGAGACCGCACATGTAGATGCTCCAGCAGTTAGGTGTGTTGTAAAGAGATCCGTTATCAGCCTGAGTCTTCCACTTAAGCATTGTAGGTGTGTATGCGGGAACATCATCAGTGATGAGATCTTCTCTGATAATAGCGATAACAAGACCTGCAGGTCCAACGTTCTTCTGAACACCGCCGTAGATAACGCCATACTTTGTTACATCAACAGGCTCTGAAAGGAAGCATGATGATACGTCAGAAACAAGGATATGTCCCTTTGTGTTGGGAAGTGTCTTGAACTTTGTTCCGTAAATTGTATTGTTCTCACAAATATAAACGTAGTCAGCATCCTCAGGAATATCAAGATCTGAGCAATCGGGAATGTATGAGAAAGTCTTATCCGCACTAGAAGCAACCTCGATAGCCTCTCCGTACTTCTGAGCCTCCTGATAAGCCTTCTTAGCCCACTGACCTGTTACAATATATGCAGCCTTGCCGTTCTTCATAAGGTTAAGAGGAACAGCTGCGAACTGCTGGCTTGCGCCTCCCTGTAAAAAGAGAACCTTATAATTGTCGGGGATGTTCATAAGATCCCTGATATCCTGCTCTGCAGTCTGAATAACTTCATCGAAAGTCTTTGATCTGTGGCTCATCTCGTTGATAGACATACCACATCCGTTGTAATCAAGCATCTCTGCTGCTGCTTTCTTAAGCACTTCCTCAGGAAGCACTGCCGGGCCGGCAGAAAAATTATAAACTCTAGACATTTCTTTTTGTCCTCCTATAGACGATTTAATAGTTTAATACGCTAAAATAACTCATAAATTTCATTCTATACTCAATTCAAAAAATGTCAAGAACGTCATTCCATAATGCGTGTTATTTTATTATTTTTAGTTGCATTATTAATACACACTTTTTTATTCAACCGTGAATCATTCCCCCACAATTCCGGATATTAACTGTGTTTGAACAAATTTATCTTTACTGTATCCTTCTAAAAATGCCCTCTCAAAAATTTCAAATTTCTCTCAATTTTTTTTCAAATTTTTCTTGCATTTTCTCAAAAAAAATTCTCTCGACAACATTCAAAAACATTGCCAAGAGAATTTCATAAATACATTCTCATATAAAACTTATGAATAATTTACCGATTATCTGTAATAAACGATTACCGGTGTCTTACTTTTTACATTGTTCCACAACAATTCCGCCATATCCGGAGGACAGTTTATGCACCCGTGGGATCCATTATGCAAATATATATCGCCTCCGAATTCATGCTTCCAGTAAGCGTCGTGAATACCGATTCCCGCATTGTTAAGTCTCATCCAATAATGAACAAGAGTCTCATAATCATCGCCTCGAAGAGTCTTCTCTCTCTGCTTATCGTAAGCTTTATAGTATCCGCTCGGGGTTCCGTGTCCCTTGGACATATCTCCCGTAACAACATCTGTCTCGATACTTACCACTCCGTCTACATAGTAATACAGATGCTGATTGGAAACATCCACTTCAATATATGTACTACCGAGATCATTCTTGGCATTGATACAATCAACCTTATTCTCATTGGTAAGTTCCCTTACTTCTTCGCCGGTCTCGTCCTTATTTTCTTCCTTCTTGTCGTCTTTCTTTTCGTCAATCTTCTGATTGCCCGCTCCCGAAGTAAATACCTTCTTCAGGTAATTATATTCAGCGACGTTATCAAAGATCTTCGGATTACCGGCACGGTTGTTCTTGGGAACCATTATCTCAACATCCTCGCCGTTCTTGTAACGTTCAAGGGCGTCCGCGGTATAACCGGCCTTAACCATCTTATAAAAGAAATCATAAATTCTCGCTTCGGAGATCAAAGGATCGCCGTTCTGAGTGACCACGAACCCCTGGAGATTACGTACATCCGAAAGGCCCACTTCTGAGCTGCCCGCAATATAACGGCCGCGTCCCGGATTATCGTACTCATAATCTTCCGTTCCTTCCTTCATCTCCTCATTGGTAAGCAAGAATTTACTTGCTGTTCCGTCTTTCAAAGGAATCTTTTTACTTCCAAAAATATAAGTAATATTGCAATTAATAATCGGTTCAATCTTCGAATAAAGATCGATAACTTCCTGCTGCGTGGCATTCGGTTTGATGGGACCGTAACAGTCCTTATAATCTTTTGCTGTAAGATCTATATCTGCCGCAGCATTAAGCGCAGCAACATCTACAGCCTTAATAATATTATCCTTATTCGGAACCGACAATAATTCGTTCTTAAGCTCGTACCCTTTATCGTTTTTAACAATGGATACATCCAAAGTATCCTGTGGTACGAATATTTCCCAATCCCCAACTATCTTTGCAAGTTTCTTCTCATCACAGGTAATATTGGGCTCAACCTGACCGGCAAGTCCCTTAAAAATATATATTCCCCATGACAAAGCATTTTGATTCTTAATAAACTCTTTGAGCGCATCCGTATAATCTATGTTAAAATCCATATCCTTAGCGCTTACAAAAAGTGTTGCTCCGTTCTGATCCTTAATGGTTATTCCTTTGTAATCAAATTTACTGCATAATTCGGAATTAACCTGTTCAACACTCTTTCCCGTGCAGTACACCCCATTAACCCAGGTGCAGCAAGGGAAACCTTTGCTGTAAAAATATCCGATGATCAGATACAGTACAACCAATCCGGCAAAAGCCGGGGCTGCAATTCGCACGATTAGTTTAGTCTTATCTTTCATTCACTCTCTCGTATTCTTTAAGTGATCCGCCCGACTGACCGTCTGATCACCCTGACAGAGCACTAGTATGAGTAAGTCACCGAACTTCTGTAATAAACAATAACCGGTGTCTGCTCTTTAACATTTTCATAGAGAAGACGAGCTATGTAAGGAGGGCAATTTATGCATCCGTGCGATCCTGATTCACGATATATCTCACCGCCAAACGATTCCTGCCACCAAGCATCATGAATACCTACTCCAGTGTCGGTCAAACGCATCCAATATTCAACCGGACATTCATAGTCCTCTCCTACTAATACTTTGTTTCTTTGCTTATCATATACATGGAAAAGACCTGCAGGAGTTCCGTGACCTCCAAGCATAGTACCGGATACGATCAAAGTATCTATATAGACTTCTCCATTCCTATAATAATACAGGTGTTGGTTCGCTATATCAAGTTCAATATATGTTCCGCCAAGTGCTTTCTTGGCATTGAAGACATCAACCTTCTTCGGATTCGTAAGATTTCTGGTCTCTTCCTGTTCAAACGATCCCGATGTAAAAGCTTCTATCAAGTGTTTATATTCGGCATTATGATCAAATACAAAAGTACTGCCGTTTCTGTCTTTCGGGCAAATTATATCGACATCTTCACCGTTCTGATACCTCCTAAGCATAGTTGGCGCATCGCACAATTTCTGCTTCTGGTAAAAGAAATCGTAGAGTCTTGCCTCAGATATAAGCGGTTCATTGTCCGAAGTAACGGCAAAGCCTTCAAGATCACGAACAGTGTCCGCCGAAATGCCAACTTCGTTACTTCCGGAAATAAATCTTCCAAGCCCGGGATTTTCATAGTCATAAACATCTCCCGAGAGCTGATCATAAGTCAAAAGAAATCCATTAACAACTTCGCCCTTAAGCGGAATTGTATCATTTCCAAACTGATAAGTAATGCCGCAATTAAGGATTCGCTGTAACTTTCCGTAGAAATCAACAATTGTCTGCTGTTCTTCCGTAAGCGTAACGGGTTCATAGCAGTTATCAAACTGTTCGGAAGAAAGATCCAGCTCACCTTGCATCTGCATAGCTGCATCGCCTACAACCTGAGCTATATTTTCCCTTATGGGAGTGCTCAAAAGAGTATTCTTAAGTTCATACCCGTTTTCTGTATTAACAATAGAGACATCCCTTGTTTCGTCAGGAACAAATATATCCCAGCCGGCGATTATATTATCAAGTTTTTCTTTATCATAACTGATACTGGGCTGTACAGAGCCTGTCAGTCCTTTAAAAACATATACTCCCCATGATAAAGCATTCTGCTCGGAAATAAACTTATTGAGTTCTTCGGTATAATCCACTGTAAACCCAAGGTCCTCAGCACTAATAAACAATGTTGAACCGTTTCTGTCAACAACATTTATTCCCGGATACTGAATTGTTTTACATAGTTCGGAATTCACCTCCGCTACGCTTTTTCCTGTGCATTTAATTCCGTTTACTTTAGCTGCACAAGGAAATCCTTTGCTGTAGTAGTACCCGATGATCAAATAGAGCACTACCAACGCCGAAATAATCAGGAGCACAATGCGCCCGATTAATTTTGTCCGTACATTCATTTACTCTCTTTCCCCAAAACATAATTACTTCTCCCCTTCTATATCGCTTGCATCGAAAGCTTCACTAATTGAAGCGCCTGCAGGTACCATCGGAAATACCTTGTCATCCTCTTCAATAACACAATCAAGGACGATCGGTACTTTTGAACTTAACGCCTTCTTAAGAGCAGGTTCAACTTCCTCCTTCTTGGTGATCCTGACAGCCTCACAACCAAGTGCTTTGGCTACCATACAATAGTCAACCTTATCCTCAAATACCGTCTGAGAATAATGTTTTTCATAAAACAGTGTCTGCCACTGTCTTACCATTCCCAGAACTTTGTTGTTTATTATGATCTCAACAATAGGAAGGCCATAACCCGATGCAGTCGCAAGCTCCTGCATGTTCATCCTGAAGCATCCGTCTCCCGTAATATTTACGCAGACTTTATCAGGATTTCCTACTTTTGCACCAATACATGCTCCAAGTCCGTAACCCATAGTTCCAAGGCCACCTGATGTAAGGAATGTCCTCGGCTTTCTAAACTTATAATACTGGGCTGTCCACATCTGATGCTGTCCTACATCAGTTGAAACAATGGCATTACCCTCAGTAAGCTTATAAAGTGTCTCGATGATATACGGACATGTGAGCTTATCCGTCTCATAGCTCAAAGGAAACTTTTCCTTGTATCCGTTTATCTTTTCCTTCCATTCGGTGTGATCCATCTGATCAAGCTTAGCGTTTATCTCAGAAAGAACCTCCTTCAGATCTCCGACTATGGAATAACTTGTTCTGATATTCTTATTGATCTCAGCAGCGTCGATATCTATCTGCAGAATCTTCGCTTTTGATGCAAAAGTCTTAGTGTTACCGGTTACTCTGTCAGAGAATCTTGCTCCTAAGGTAACCAGCAGGTCGCACTCACTTACGCCGTAATTGGAAGCTTTTGTGCCGTGCATACCGATCATGCCGGTATAAAGGGGATGTGTACCGTCGAAAGCCCCCTTGCCCATAAGTGTGTCGCAAACCGGACAATCAAACTTCTCAGCAAACTCCAATACCTCTTTGGAAGCGCCTGAGATAATAGCACCACCTCCCACATAAATGAAAGGTCTTTTTGATGCTTTTAACATTTTGATTGTTACATTAATGTTATCATCAGTATATGTCTTTATCGTCGATTTGTCAGCAACTTTTTTTATTTTTTTAAATTCACAGCTTTTTGCTGTTACATCTTTTGTAATATCTACGATAACAGGACCCGGTCTTCCGGTGCTTGCAATCTTAAATGCTTTCCTCAAAGTATCTGCCAGTTCTTTTACGTCTTTTACGATAAAACCATGCTTTGTGATAGGCATAGTTATTCCCGCAATATCAGCTTCCTGGAAAGTATCTTTTCCCAAAAGAGGAAGATTTACGTTACATGTTATCGCTACCATAGGAACAGAATCCATATATGCCGTAGCAATACCTGTTACAAGATTCGTTGCTCCGGGGCCGCTTGTTGCAAAACATACGCCAACCTTACCCGTAGATCTTGCATATCCGTCTGCAGCATGGGCAGCTCCCTGCTCATGAGAAGTTCTGATATGAAGAAAATCATCACTCTGCTTGTAAAGTTCATCATAAATATTAAGAATACTTCCGCCGGGATAACCGAATATGGTATCTACTCCCTGCTCTTTAAGACACTCTAAAACTATCTGTGACCCGTTTAACTGCATTTTAAATGTACCATCCTATAAGATTTATTCGAATTATTTTGAAGTTCCGGGAATCTCAAGGATTGCTCCTCTGTTTCCGCTTGTAACAAGTTCTCTGTATCTTGCAAGATAACCTGTTGTGATCTTAGGCTCTCTGGGCTGCCATTTTTCTCTTCTCTTGGCAAGCTCTTCATCAGAGACCTTAACATTAAGTGCATTATTAGGAATATCGATGCTGATGATATCACCTTCCTCAATAAGAGCGATCGGTCCGCCTACAGCAGCCTCAGGAGAAACATGTCCGATAGACGCTCCTCTGCTGGCTCCTGAGAATCTTCCGTCCGTAATAAGAGCAACAGATGATCCGAGTCCTCTTCCTGCAATAGCTGATGTAGGATTGAGCATCTCTCTCATTCCGGGGCCGCCCTTAGGTCCTTCATATCTGATAACAACAACATCTCCTGCCACAATCTTACCTGTAAGAATTGCCTCGATAGCATCTTCCTCACAGTCGAATACTCTGGCAGGTCCTTCATGAACAAGCATCTCAGGAACAACCGCAGACTTCTTGACAACACCTGTATCGGGAGCAATGTTACCCTTAAGAACGGCAATTCCGCCCGACTGCATGTAAGGATTCTCAATAGGCCTGATAACTTCGGGATTGAGATTCTTTACGCCCTCAAGATTTTCCTTGATTGTCTTACCTGTAACCGTGATAAGGTCTGTATTGATAAGGTTCTTTTTAACAAGCTCAGACATAACCGCAAGTACACCGCCTGCCTCGTTGAGGTCTTCCATATATGTGGGACCTGCAGGTGCAAGGTGACAAAGGTTAGGTGTTCTGCTTGATACTTCATTAGCGATTTCCATATTAAGATCAACGCCTGCTTCATGCGCAATCGCAGGAAGGTGAAGCATTGTATTTGTTGAACATCCAAGAGCCATATCCATTGCCATGGCATTCATAAATGCCTCTTTTGTCATGATATCTCTTGGTCTGATATTCTTCTCGATAAGATTCATTACCGCGTAGCCGGCATGCTTAGCAAGTCTGATACGTGCTGAGTATACAGCGGGGATTGTTCCGTTTCCGGGAAGTCCCATACCGATTGCTTCTGTGAGACAGTTCATTGAATTTGCAGTGTACATACCTGAACATGAACCGCAGGTAGGACAAGCCTTCTCTTCGTACTCACAAAGCTTCTCGTTTGTCATTTTTCCTGCAGAAACACTTCCTACAGCCTCAAACATTGATGAAAGAGATGTCTTATGTCCATCAACTCTTCCTGCCATCATAGGACCGCCTGATACAAATACTGTAGGTATATTAACCCTTGCAGCCGCCATAAGAAGACCTGGAACGTTCTTGTCGCAGTTGGGAATGCATACCATTCCGTCAAAAGCATGAGCTGTTGCAAGACACTCTGTGCTGTCTGCAATAAGGTCTCTTGTAACAAGAGAATACTTCATTCCGATGTGTCCCATTGCGATACCGTCACATACAGCAATAGCGGGAACAACAACAGGCATACCGCCCGCTTCTGCTACCGCAAGTTTTACAGCTTCCGTGATCTTATCAAGATTCATATGTCCGGGAACTATTTCATTATAAGAACTAACGATTCCAATAAGAGGTCTCTTTCTCTCTTCTTCAGTAAATCCAAGAGCATTAAACAAACTTCTGTGAGGAGCCTGCTGAACGCCCTCCATAACTCTGTCACTGTTCATAGCCATAATCTTTTCTCCTTTTACTTGGTATATAAAATAAATTTGTCATTCTCATATCTTACGTGCATTGAAGATAAGTAATCCCAATCGATCGTCCTGTATGTCTGATAGAACTTCCAAAGATCTTCTCCGTTATAATTCGGATCAAACATATTCTTATCAAGCAATACGCAATCGGCACCTTCAACGTCTGTCTTGTCGCAATCAATATCCCAGCCAAACTTTAGAAGATATTGCTGATCGCAGTCTAATACTGCGATACTTTGTCTCTTTGTCACTTCAGCGACATAAAGCGTGTTAAACACATTGTTTTCTCTTTCAGCTATCTGACAACTAAATCCGGGGTCAAAAAATCTGAAAATAAAAAGGATCACTATTACAATAACAGGTATATAAATTCCGATACCCGAGTACCATTTATCGCCTTTTTCAACCGTTTCTATCTCTTCATGAGATTTGATCCCCTCATCACCTCTTGCGATGAGTTTTCTCCGGTTATACAGTCTTATGCCCACATTTATGAGTCTTTCAAGCGCCGTGCAGACGCACAAGACAATAACAAATGCAACATAACCAAAAATGCGAAGATATGGCAATGTATGAAGTGAAAATAAAACAATGCCAAGAAACATCAGGTTTACGATAACAACAAGATTGATCACAGTCCTGCTGTATTCAAAATGTTTAAAGCATTCATAAAACAAGCATCCCAGGCTTATCAGCAGGAATAAAAGTGTCATGATGCTAAACTTCGGCACCAAAGAATTTAAAAGGCTCATAAACCATGAACATAACCTTTTTCCAAAAGCCGCCGAAGAAAGCCTTTGGATATAGGAATGAGACATCATATACTTCATTCCGGTCATGACTGATTTAAGAGGCGCTTTAATAATAACACTAAAATGAGATAATTCAAAAAATGCTGAATCTTCCGAACTCACAAGTATGTTAGATCCGATTGCGAGCCAAATTATCATATATAACAATATGACAATCGTCATAGAAACTACCGCCGTATCAAGCAGCTTGCGAAGTTTCCCGTAATAGATGTTTTCGGAGATTGAACTGTATACGCCCTTACTTCTCATCGCATTGATGAAAAGAAATATAGCACCCGAAGCCCATACCGGCACAACCCAGTATATGCTGCTCGGAACAATATACATCCCAAGAACCAGCGTTCCTCCGAACAAATAGTAATACGACTTCTTATCGGCTCCCAGCCTGCAAATATAACCTATGTAATATATCGAAAGAAGAAAACATGTCGTAGCAAGTGTATATCCTCTTCCGAGCACGCTGTAATCATTTACTATCTGCATCGATGCATAGAGCACGACAGCTCCGAACGGAATCGCATGGGAATAATACTTCCTGCAGATCCTGTATACAAGGATCAGATTTACAATAGCGGCAACATACGAAACGCCTCTTAAAGCTATGTAAGAATTGCCGCAGCGATAAAGCAATGCCGACAGGATCGAATATCCCACATGATTGTTCGGAAGAGGCCAATGTATAGCTGAATACAAAGGACCTCTCGAAACAAAATTATAATATGTATAAAGCTCATCGTAATTCGGAGTTATCGCAAACATTCTCCACAGATAATAAGAAGCCATCGCGATCACAAAAAGAGTAACCGCCATTCCTTCGGGGCTTTGCGGAAGAAGTTCATTTATTTTCTTTTCAGTTTTAGCAATTACTGATCCGTTCAACCAATAAGTCTCCCATCATGCGACAACCGACAAGTTTAAAGTTATCTTCCTGACCCTTAGGCAAAAGATCTGTTGTCCTGTAACCGTCTTCCAAAACCTTGCGAACGGCATTTTCTATAGCATCCGCTTCCTTATCAAGGTTAAAGGAATATCTGAGCATCATTGCCGCAGAAAGTACAGTGGCAATGGGATTTGCAATATCTTTTCCCGCAATGTCGGGAGCGCTTCCGTGACTGGGTTCATACAGTCCGAAGCTTGTATCGTTAAGTGAAGCACTCGGAAGCATTCCGATAGATCCCGTGATCATACTTGCTTCATCAGAAAGAATATCACCGAACATGTTCTCTGTAAGAACAACGTCAAACTGTGTAGGCTCTTTTACAAGCTGCATAGCACAGTTATCAACGAGCATATGCTCAAGTGTTACGTCGGGATAGTCTTTCTTAACCTCTTCAACAACTTTTCTCCAAAGTCTTGAAGAATCAAGAACGTTGGCCTTATCTACGCTAATAACGCTCTTTCTGCGCTTTCTTGCAACATCAAAAGCACGGATCGCAATTCTTCTGATCTCGCTCTCTCTGTAAACAAGTGTATCTGTAGCTACAAGCTCTCCGTCTTCTTCCTTGGTAAATCTGTCACCAAAGTAAAGACCGCCTGTAAGCTCTCTCATAATGAGCATATCAAAACCTTTATCCGCAACAGCCTCTTTCAAAGGACATGCATCCTTGAGCTGAGGATACAGATATGCAGGTCTCAAATTTGCAAAAAGATTAAGAGCCTTTCTGAGTTTCAAAAGACCTGCCTCAGGTCTGAGTGAAGGCTCAAGTTTATACCAAGGGGATGTTGATGTATTACCGCCGATTGATCCCATAAGTACGGCATCGGCAGCCTTTGCATCTTCAATAGCCTCATCTGTAAGAGGCACTCCGTGAACATCGATTGAGCAACCGCCCATCAGAATATCCTTATATTCGATGGAATGTCCAAATTCTGAAGCAACTTTATCAAGAACTTTCTTTGCTTCGGTAACAATTTCAGGTCCTATTCCGTCACCCGGAATACATGTAATATTAAGCTTCATACCCGTATCTCTTTTCTATAATGTATTTTTTAAGTCATAACTTAATGTTTTTCATCTCATTATGCAATAAAGCCCGATTGAGTGCGCAAGCACCAATCAGGCTTAACAGAATCAAAATTTAATTACTTTTTCTTTGAATTCTTTGAATCCTTGGTGCTATCGTTTGAAGAAGCGATCGCGTCCTCGGGCTTCTCAACTTCAACAATTGCATCCTTAACCATGGGGATACGACAATTCTTATTGTTACCAAACTCAACAATAACCATATCGTCGTTGATGTCGATGATAGTTCCGATAAAACCACCTGTAGTTCTTACGCTGTCACCTACTGCCATAGAAGCGATGACCTGCGCCTTCTGCTTCTGTTCTTTTCTGTTGGGACGAACAAGCAGGAAATAAAAAATTGCCATTACCACAGCATAAAAAAGTAATGTCGGTACAACTGCGGAACTTGCAGAAACAGGCTCTGTTGCTGCTTCAGTGAAATATAATAACATAACATCCTCCAAAAACTTATTCTTTAATTATATACCAAACAATAATACTAGAAAGAAACGGCAAATTCAAGTAGTCAAAATTCATCTGCACACATTACAAATTTAACCTTTTCTCCAATTGCGGGCAATATTGTATGACTCGCTTTTTGCAACAGAATCAAACTCCAGCATGCCCTCTAAGGTCTTCTTCTTGTAAGCCTGATAATTGTTGTTTCTTATTGCCTCTCTGATCTCTTTTACCAGATTATTGTAAAAGTACAGGTTGTGAAGAACACAAAGTCTCATTCCAAGCATCTCTCCCGCCTTCAAAAGGTGTCTGATATAAGCCTTGGAATAGTTCTTGCACGCAGGACAGTTACATCCTTCCTCAATAGGAGTGTCATCAAGTTCATATCTGGCATTTAATATATTGATGTGACCTCTCTTGGTATAAAGATGTCCGTGTCTTCCGTTTCTGCTCGGATAAACGCAATCAAAGAAGTCCACTCCCCTGTCAACTGCTTCAAGGATATTTGCGGGAGTTCCCACACCCATAAGATAAGTAGGCTTGTCCTCTGGAAGGAAAGGCACCACGTTCTCAAGAACATCGTACATCTCCTCGTGACTCTCACCAACCGCAAGGCCGCCGACCGCGTATCCGTCAAGATCCATCTCTCTGATTCTCTTGGCATGCTCTATCCTGATGTCGTTAAAAATAGCTCCCTGATTGATTCCAAAAAGCATCTGATGCGGGTTAACCGTATAATGAAGGCCGTTCAGCCTGTCCATTTCTTTTTTGCATCGCTCGAGCCATCTCGTCGTTCTATCCACAGACATCTGAACATATTCGTGCTCAGCCTTTGCAGAAGGACACTCATCAAAAGCCATCGCGATCGTGGATCCGAGATGAGACTGAATTCTCATGCTCTCCTCAGGTCCCATGAACAGCTTGTGTCCATCGATATGTGAATGGAAGTATACTCCCTCTTCTTTTATCTTTCTCGTCTTAGCAAGAGAAAAGACCTGGAATCCGCCTGAATCTGTAAGAATAGGCTTGTTACATGACATAAACTTATGCAGTCCGCCCATTCTGTATATCAGATCATCTCCCGGTCTTAAGTGCAAATGATACGTGTTCGAAAGAACAACCTGAGTGTCTATTTCCTCAAGATCTCTTGTGGATACACCTCCCTTTATTGCCGCAACGGTTGCAACATTCATAAATACGGGAGTCTGTACCTCACCGTGCACAGTGGAAAAAGTAGCACTCTTGGCGTTTCCGTCCTTATTTACAATTTTGTACATATAAATCCTCTAATTAACATAAGTATTCCAGAATTCTTCCAGACAGATACCATTTTCATGTATAACAGTCGCTGCGTCAACCCCTACATATCTAAAATGCCAGGGTTCGAATTCAATACTTGTAATATTCTCTTTTCCGGCAGGGTATCTTAAGATAAATCCGTACTTGTAACTGTTGTCTGCAAGCCACTTTCCGGCACGTGTATTGCCAAAGCCTTCATCAAGACTTGAATACCCTTCCGTGATAATGTCAATCGCAAGGCCTATCTGGTGCTCAGAAGATCCGGGAACAGTAACCGCCTGAGAAGCAAGATTATACGCTTCCATATAGTTCATTCCGCCTTCCATGTACCTGCTGACCTTGTTGTTAAAAAGCATTGTCTGCCTGTCCCTGTCTCTGTAAGGAGAACAAATGATAAGTGCCACTCCGTCTTTATTTGCAGCTCTCATCATCTCAAGAAGCGGTGCAATAATTCGCTCATCGCATCTCATTGTTCCGCTGATTGTTCCAAGCGGGAAATCATAATCATCAGGAATCGGATGTTGCTTATTTACAAGCAATATCTTCCAGTCACTGCTGTCAAAGTTCGTAACTCCAAGATATGACAGATTAACTCCGTCATCCGTATTTTCAGGCACTGCCGTGCCATCGTCCGTCGCTTCAAGAATCTGTGAAAGAGAAGCCTGCTTCTCGGGATCGAGGTGCTCAGCCTCCGCAACATCGGGATTCTCACTCTCCATAGCTTCCTTGATAAGCTCGGAATCAACGTCCTGGCTTACCGCAAGCTCGGCATCGGACTCCGCAACTTCCTCACTCGAAAGCACTTCTTCCGTATCGGAAGAATACCCGTCCATACTCACATCCGAAGCAAAACTGATATTGAGTGACATGGCGGGATACGAAAAACTGCTGCTAAATACAAAAAACAGCAATCCGCACGCAAGACAAATATACCTCTTACTGCTTCTGTAGAAGTAAAAAAGAATATCGTAAAGTGCTATTGCCGCAAAAGCATAAGCAATGCCTAAAAAGGTCAGTGCTTTGTGTTTTCTGTTAAATCTTTTCACCTTGGAAAAAATTTTATTTTTATAAGCAAGCTTCATCTGCAAGCTACTAGCGTTCATATCGGAAATCCCCTCTCATTTCGGATACTTGGCTTGTAATATGATAACGCATATAATATGATATGTTATGCGAATTACTCCACGTTATACGCCATTTTTGTTATAACGTCTATATAATTATATAACAATTTAGCGTTTATTACATCATTTTTTATAGCAAATTATGCGCTGCAATGCGCTATATATAGTATATTTCAAAAATTCACACACAATATGAAAGGATACCTATGTCAGGTTCAACACTCGGAAAAAACATAACAATATCAACATGGGGAGAATCCCACGGCGAAGCACTCGGAGTCGTTGTTGACGGCTTTCCCGCAGGACTTGATCTTTCAAAAGAAGATATTCAGAAGTTCCTCGACAGAAGAAAGCCCGGAACTTCATCTGCCACAACTTCAAGAAGAGAGGACGACGAAGTCCACATTCTGTCAGGAATATTTGAGGGAAAGACAACCGGAACCCCCATATCGATGATGGTAAAAAATACCTCTCAGAGATCCGCGGATTACAGCGAGATTGCAAGCTATTACCGCCCCGGACACGCTGACTACTGTTTTGATGAAAAATACGGTTTCAGAGACTACAGAGGCGGCGGTCGCTCATCAGGAAGAGAAACTATAGGAAGAGTCGCTGCAGGTGCTCTCTGTCAGAAAATGCTGGGCGAAATGGGAATCGATGTCTTTGCTTATACACGCTCTATCGGTGACGTAGAGATAAACGAAAGTAACTTTGACAGAAACACAATATACACCACTCCCACTTCCATGCCCGATGCGGATGCTGACAAAAAGGCAATGGATCTTATCATGAAATGCCGTGAAAACATGGATTCAATAGGCGGAGTTATTGAGTGTCGTATAAAAGGTGTTCCCGCAGGAATCGGCGAACCCGTATTTGATAAGCTCGATGCTCTCCTTGCAAGAGCCGTTATGAGTATCGGCGCAGTTAAAGCTGTTGAGATCGGATGCGGAACAAAAGTAGCCCGACTCTACGGTTCAGAAAACAATGATGAATTCGTAATCGAAAATAACGAGATTGGTAAGAAGACAAACAATTCAGGCGGAATACTCGGAGGAATGTCAGACGGAAGCGAAATTATACTCAGAGCTTACGTAAAACCAACCCCCAGCATTGCCCGCTCCCAAAACACAGTCAACAAATCCGGTGAAAATATCGAAATAAACATAAAAGGCCGTCACGACCCTGTTGTAGTTCCAAGAGCCGTCGTAGTAGTCGAAAGCATGTGTGCTTTCACACTCCTCGATCTTCTAATCTCCAACATGTCCGCAAAGGCTCAAAACATAATCAATTTCTATAAATAAAGCAATCAAAAAGGGGCGTTGCCTGTATGATCACAATCGATCATCAGAAGCAACAGCCCCATTTTATTATCCCTCTAATTTGTGGAATACGATGCAGTTAGGTCTTTTTACGGGCTCTTCGGGTCCGTTCATAACAAGAGTTCCTGCCTCGGGATCCACTTTAAAGAATGTCAATGAATCCGACTCATGATTGAGTGATACAAGATGCTTGTTGTCAGGGAACAATGCAGCATCCTTAGGATATTCACCCGCGATCGGAAGCTGGATCTTCTTTGTAAGAAGTCCCGTCTCTTTATCAACCTTGTAGATAATTACATTGTTCTCTCCCGCTGTAGAGCTTACAAGATAGTTGTAATCCTCAGAGAATGTAAGCGCACTGCTTGCAACACCGATAGAATCGGCTTCATCTGAATTTGATACAGTCTGAATCTTGTTAAACTCGGGATCTCCGTTGTTATCTACGTACTCATATACTTCTATGCCGCATTTCTGCTCAAGACATACATAAAGAAATCTTCCATCCTTAGAGAACTGCATATGTCTCGGTGAAGACTCCTGATCGCAATGGATAACATCAACTTCTTTGATCTTGCCCGACTCAACATTGAGAGAGTATACATTAACTCTGTCCATACCAAGATCGGCCGCAAGAAGATACTTATTATCCTTAGATACTTTAATACACTGAACGTGAGGCACGTGGTTTCTTCCGGCTGCTGTTCCAAGACCCTTATGGTATCTTTCGTCGGTAATCTCACCGATACTTCCGTCTTTATTAAGCTTAAGGATTGTCACCTTACCGTCGTGATATCCGGCTGTCAAAAGGAAATTGTCTTCCTGATCCATATTAAGATAACATCCGCGCATTCCGTTGATAGAAGCCTCATTCAAAAACTCAAGGCCACCGTCGGGCAGAATATGATAAGCCTCAACGCCCGCATCCGTAATTGAATACAGAGTCTTCTTGTTGTGAGATATTCCAATATAAGATGAATTGGTTATCTCAACCTTCTGCTTCTCCTTAAATCTGCCGTTTTTCATATCAACGTCATAAATTTTAATTCCATATTTGGAACCAAGTCCGGAAGTGTAGCTAGATACATAAGCCACATACTTGTCTTTTCCAGCCATTTTACAACATGCCTCCTGAATGTTTATTAATAATAAGTATTACCAATTTTTATACTTGCCGTTTACGCATACTCCGGCAAATCCGTTTGCTGTCATAACAGCTTTGTCTGATTCTGAAATAACAGGTGTAGAATCTGTTGCTGAAGCAACATCAAAATACTTGGAACCCTCATTAACGGCAACGCCCTTTAATGAAAGTGATGCCATCTGTCCGTTTCCGTTTGTAAGAGAGAATGATGCCATTGCAACATCCTTATCGTTGTAAAGCATTGCAATGTTTCCGTTCTTCTTTACAGTTCCGGTAGCTTTCTTTGCAAGCTCAACCTGAACAGACTCAGAAACCTGAGCGGCATTTCCTACGCGTACAAGAACCTCGTCATATGTTCCGTCAGACTGAACCTTTGCATCATCGATGTAGAAATAGAAAGGTACGTCCTTAGCCTGCTCATCGGCGCCAACATGGAAAATAACATCCTGTGTTCCGCTCTTGAATGAGCATTCAAGATATGTTCCTGTACTTGTGTGAGGTCCGAGATGATATGTATAGTTAAATTTAGACCTCATATGCATTGTGTGTTCGCTTCCTGCGTTCATGTTAATTACAGTATCCCCAAAGTCAAAGTACATCGGAAGATCACTTTCCGCATGTGCATTAACCGACATGAGCGATCCCGCAATCAAAAATGTACTAAGCGCAGTAATAAGATTTTTTTTCATTCTAGTCATAAATTTTTCCTCCGTGTCTTATCTTAATCTTATTGTCTCTTCTCTTTTTGTTTTTATATTTATAATTATAACGTTATAAATATCCAATCTCAAGGTTATCGGTATCTGCCGATACATTTGCTTTCGCACCCATTACAACGGGAAGCATCGGGTCGATATGTCCGATATCCGCATCAAAAATCATAGGAACACAGTATTCCTGCAAAAGATCCGTAACTGCATTGAACTTATCTACTCCCATGAGGTCGCCTTCAAAGCAGCCGGTTGCCCTTCCCATGATAAAGCCCTTGGCGTTTTCAAACCATCCGGCTTCCTTCATGTTCCAAATTGCCCTTCTGTAGCTCATTGGACTAAGCTCGCAGTTCTCAATGACCCAAAGTATTCCTTCATCGCATCTCTTTACGAATTCTGCGACTTTGTCAAACCTTGTTCCTATCATATTAGCCATTACATCAACACAACCGCCCAAAAGAATTCCCTGCATGTTTATCTTTTCGTCCGTCTTCTCAGCTTTCTTTGAAGAACAGTCAAAATTAGTCAGTACTTTTTTTGTATCACAGTTGTAAAAAAACGGCTTGGAATAATCAATTTCTTCTTTTTCTTCCTTGGGCTTTACAAACTTATCATATCCCTTAAAAGAAGTCTTTGTTCCCTCCAAAAGAGCGAAAGCATCATATTCGGTACCTTCCCACTCCTTGGCATAGCCCGAAATGCACGGGCCGTAAATTCCACATGTATTTGCTATCGTAACAAGCGGCAGTAAAAAGCTTGTGTTGTCCGAATATCCGACGTACCACTTGGGCTTACTTTTTTTTATAACCTCAAAATCAACATTTGAGATTGTCTCAACCATAAGCTCGCCGCCACCTGCAGAAATTATCGCATCAATATCATCTCTTTTATAAAACTCCATAAGTTCTGCGCCGGTAACTTTCGGATCTGTACTGATCCCAAGTCCGTCGCCAAGCCTTGCAGTCTTTCCCTCGATGATATTATAGCCTCTTTCTTTTATCTTTTTCTCCGCAATATCTATTAAAAAGCTGTACGGTTCAGTTGCCGCACCAAATGCCGGAGCCGTAATTCCTATTGTGTCACCTTTTTTTAAGCTGCCAGGCTTCCTTATCATCTTCTCCTCGTTCTCTTACTTGAATCTTTTCCTTTTGATCTCATTTTTGAGTAATCAGCTCTGAAATCATCGCCAAATTCTTCTCTGAATTCTTCTTCGAAATCGTCTCCGAAGCCCTCTTCAAAGTCATCTTCGTACTCTTCTTCAAAGCCTTCTATATACTCTTCTTCGTAATCATCATGATATTCGTCATCATTAAAATCATTCTCGAAATCGTCTTCAAGCTCATCTTCGAAGTCATCTTCATATTCTTCCGAAAAGCTCTTTCTTGTAGCAGGTCTCGAATTTTTTCTGAGGTTCTTTATCGAATCATTGAAAGATTCTTTTTTTGAACTTCTCTTGGGCTTGATTTCCTCTTCCTCAAAATCATCTTCGAAATCATCTTGCGATCTTCTGAATGATTCCCTCTTAGGCAGCTTTGAAAGTTCCCTTGTAGGTTCAGGCTTTCTGAGTGAGTTCTTTATCGAATCTCTTACAGCGTTTCTTCTGGCAATTTTACTTGAAACTATTTCAGATTCCTCATCCAAATCTACATCCAGGTCAATATCTACGTTTCTCTTTGCCCTTCTGTCAGACTCTCTTCTTAACTCTCTCTTGGATTCCCTGACAGATTCTCTGGATTTTTCTCTTGAAGAATCTTCATCTTCATCTCTGAACGATCTTCTTCCGGTTTCTCTTGTCGTTTCTCTCTTTGACTCCCTCGATGATTCACGTGAATTTTCACGTGCGGATTTCCTTGAAGGTTTTCTTACGATCTCTTCCTCTTCATCGTCTTCGTCATCTTCAAATTCATCTCTTTCATCTCTGTATTTCTCTTCAAGATAATCGGATGAAATTCTTGAATAAATCTTTTTATAGTACTTATTCATCTTAATGCAGTCAAAATATGATATGGGATGTCCCTCTCCATGACGAAGAGCCGCAAGATAAGCAATACATCCCTTATCGAGAACTATCGATGCGGCAACCGCATCTTCCAAAGTCTCACCAAGGCAATAAGCGCCGTCATTAAGCGCAAAAACTGCATTTGAATTTTTCTTGATATTATGATAACTGTGTCCGTCTTTTCCATGCTCGTTACTCGGGATTTTTACACTGTATCCGACAAGCTCGGCAAAGTCGAACAAAAGAGGTCTTAAATGAGTTGCGGTTCTTGAAACCGTCATAACCGCATCAGACTTATTGTGGACGATATATTTTACATCCGGTCTTCTGTCATAGATCTCTCTGTGAATATGTTTAACACGCTCAGGTGTATCCTCGACATCATAAATAATCTCATCGTCTTCAATATGGCTTCCGAATCCCTCTTCAACACCATGATACATATCGGTCTTGCATACATCCATAAGGAAGTTATCACAGGCATCCTCTGTTCTCTCGATATTCTCGATTACTTCATCGGAATTTGCGCCCATAAACAATGCACCGTGATTAGACAGGATAAAGCTGTCAGACTCCCTGTTCTTCTTAACGGTCGCAGCAACATTTCCCGCAAGTTTGGCACTTCCGGGATAAGCATACGGAACACAAGGAATGACAACATCCTCGTCCTCAACATATGTGTATATTCTCTTAAGACCCAAAACTCCGGCACACGAAGCAAAAACCTGATGTGTAAGAGCGACAAACTCCACATCTTTTCTGGTTCTGTAGCAAGCTGCATGTACTCCCCTTTCAAAAGACGGAGTAAACTCTCCCATAAAGTTCAGATTTTTGAGATTAACAAGACATATCATATCCGGCGTCATATCTTCATATCTGATCCCACTCGGAGTGATCACAAAGATTTCCTTGTTGACTCTGCAGCTAACGCTTCCCCATGTACGTGGTAAATAGCCTTTTTTGTGCAACTCATTTGCCACATCAATGACATGCTGTTTTGCCTCAAGCAATTCAGAATCTTCTTTTCTATTTTTCATTATCTGATCTGCCCCTCTCCGGTAATTTGATACTTGTATGATGTAAGCTCTTTAAGCCCCATAGGTCCGCGCGCATGAAGCTTCTGTGTGCTTATACCAATTTCGGCTCCGAATCCAAATTCAAATCCGTCTGTAAATCTTGTTGAAGCATTTACATATACGCAAGCCGAATCCACTCTGTCAAGAAATCTCTTTGCACTCTCTTCGTTCTCCGTGATAATGCAATCGGAGTGGCTTGTGTTGTACTTATTTATATGTTCAATGGCTTCATCGACGTTCTTAACCGTCTTTACAGAAATAATATAATCAAGGAACTCTTTTCCAAAGTCCTCTTCAGTAGCAGAAACAGCACTGTTCATAAGCTTGCGGCTCTCTTCGTCGCCTCTTATCTCAACGTTATGCTCGTTCATTGCTTTCTCAAAAAGAGGAAGGAATCTGTCTTTAATATCCTCATGGACAACCAGGGACTCAGCAGCGTTACATACGCCTATTCTCTGAGTTTTGGCATTGATAATGATAGGGATCGCTTTGTCAATATCGGCATCCTTATCGACATAGATGTGACAATTGCCCGTTCCGGTCTCGATTACGGGAATCGTAGAATTTTCAACAACGGCATTTATAAGTCTTGCACTACCTCTGGGAATAAGAACATCTATGTACTCATTCATCTGCATAAACTTAGTTGTAACCGCTCTGTCTGTATCTTCAATGAGCTGTATCGCATCGGGATTGATGCCGCATTTCCCAAGTGCAGCTCTCATAACATTAGCAATTTGAATATTACTGTCTATCGCATCACTTCCACCTTTTAAAACAACGGCATTACCCGCTTTAAATGTAAGCGCAAAAGCATCCGCGGTAACATTGGGCCTCGCTTCGTAAATTATACCGATAACGCCCATAGGAACCCTTACTTTTTTTATTTTCAGACCATTGGGACGCTCAAAGCTATCGATAACTTCTCCTACGGGATCCGGAAGAGCCGCAACCTGCCTAAGCCCCTCTGCCATAGCTTCAATTCTTTTTTTATCAAGAAGAAGTCTGTCCAAAAGGCCTTTATTCATTCCGTTTGAAACGCCTCTCTCATAATCCTTTGCATTTGCAGCGATAATGCTGTCCGCTTCCGCAACAAGCTTATCCGCAACCGCAATAAGAGCATCATTTTTCTCTTTCGTAGTAAGACACTGAATCTCGTATTTTACTTTTTTAGCTTTTTTGCAAATCTCAATAAGTTCCATCTATGTTCTCCAGCTCCTTTATTTCTCGTGAATGATACTCTTTACGGGAATATCATGCTCACTCGGTATAATCTCATCAACAATCTGAATCTTATAGCAAAGTGCCACAGTATCGGCGTAGCTTACTTTGGATAGAAATCTGTCGTAGAATCCTCCCTTGTAACCTATCCTGTTGCCTTTTTCATCAAAAGCAACTCCCGGAACGATAACCATCGTCTTTCCGGCGTTCTCACCATCTATCCGGCGAACATTTGATTCATCGGCATAAAAATCCGGATCGAATATCTCGCTATCCTCCTTAATCTCCGGCTCCATAAGGCCATAATCACCGGGAACAAGGTTTTCGGGCTCGTAAATTCTGACGAACTTCATTATGCCATTTTTCTTATCTGTAACCTTAGGGCAAAAAACTCTTTTCCCCAGCGCAAGCGCATCAAGGATAATCTCATCCGTCTTAACTTCATTTCTGACAGAAGCATAAATAAGAATATTTGAGGCTTCGGCATACTCGGGTCTTGTGATAAGTTCCTCGAATATCTCCCTGCTTTTCACCTCAATCTTATATATACTGAGTTCATCTCTTTTTTGTAAGACATCTTTTCGTATTAAGTCTTTTTCCATCGGTACCTTCCATTGTATTTGAATCAGCGCAAAGTTTCTACTAATTTTTTTGCAATAAATTCGGCTATCTTGATACCATCCATCGCTGCAGACATGATTCCGCCTGCATATCCGGCTCCTTCACCGCACGGATAAAGTCCTTTAATATTTTCCGACTCACCGTTTTCCGTGCGATTAATCCTTACAGGAGACGAAGTTCTTGTTTCAACACCGGCGATAAGAGCATCCGGTGAATTATATCCCTTTATCATTGTACCGAACTTCTCCATTCCTTCAACAAAGGATTTATTAAGATCGTCCGGTAAAATCTCATGAACATTTGAAAAAGTATACGCGCCCTTCATACAAGGCTTGCACACATCCCTGAATCTCACAGGTTCTTTCAGATTATTTTCTTCATTGGCTCCACCGTCCGATGCTACCGCCTTCTTAAAATCTTCGTAGTACTCAACGGGAATCTTGCCTTTTCCAAGCTCATATGCCTTTTCTTCAAGCCTTCTCTGAAACTCAACACCTGCAAGTATATCATCCGATCCGAAATCCTTGGGGTCGACCGTGATAATAATGGCTGAATTGGCATTCTCTGAATCTCTCTTGCTGTAACTCATTCCGTTTACCGCAAGTCTTCCCTCTTCGGATGATGCATTTACGACATACCCTCCGGGGCACATGCAAAAAGAATAAACACCGCGTCCCTCTTTTGTATTCATAACAAGTTTGTATGAAGCTACGGGAAGAGACTTTGGTTCCTCAATTCCGTACTGGGAAAGATTTATCAGTTTCTGAGGATGCTCAACCCTAAATCCCACAGCAAAAGGCTTCTTCTGCATAGATACTTTCCTGTCTTTCAGCATTGAAAAAGTATCTCTCGCGCTGTGTCCGATAGCAAGAACAGCTACATCAAAAGGAAGCTCTTTGCCGTTTGCAACAACCGCTTTTACGGCGCCGCTTTCATCCGTAAGGATATCAGTCACCTGCGTCTCAAACCTGAACTCGCCTCCCAGAGAAATGATCTCATTTCTCATATTCTTAACGACGTTTCTAAGTACGTCCGTTCCGATATGAGGCTTTGCGTCATACATTATCTTACTATCTGCACCGAAAGTCGTAAACAAGGACAACGCTTTTCTTCCTCTTCCGTCCTTATCTTTTACCATCGTATTTAATTTGCCGTCAGAAAATGTTCCCGCTCCGCCTTCTCCGAACTGGACATTCGTGCGGGTATCAAGCTTTCCCGTCTCCCAAAACTTTTCTACTATCTCCTGCCTTTTGTCGACATCGGCTCCTCTTTCAAACACAACAGGCTTAAAGCCGTTTGAAGCAAGCATATATGCGCAAAAAAGTCCCGCGGGTCCCGATCCGATAACGGCAATCTTTGCACCGGCTGCTTTTGAAGGTATTTCTCCCTCAATTCCCGCTTTTTCCAAGAAATTGTAAATAACGGGAGTCACAACCGAAATTCCTTTATCTTTCAATCTGGAAACGATCTTTTCCTCAGATTTTTTATCCAAAGCTCTCTTTACGGAAACATCAACCATAAAGACATCCACTATCTGAGGTTTTTTCCTTGCATCAATCGACTGACGCATTATAACAAGATCTTCAATATCATTTTCCGTTATACGCAAAAGCTTTGCTGCCTTTTTCTTTAAGACATCGCAAAGCTCCTCGTGACTACGTATATTATTACCGTCGTTAAGTATTTTTATCTGATTGATTCTTATCATATAATTCCTGATTTCTGTGCATTCTTACATTGAAGCGGCTGTACCGGCTATGCTTCCGCTCGTCCATGCAAACTGAAGATTGTATCCTCCGCACCTTCCGTCAACATCAAGAAGCTCTCCGACACAGTATACTCCGGGATAGCCCGCTACAGCCATATCATTGCCGATATCACCAAGGCTCATTCCGCCCGTCGTAACCTGCGACTGGATATATCCATAGCTATCCGTAAGATTAAAACGTATATCTCTGTACCTGTCCAGTATACACGATACCATGCTGTCTGCAATATTCTTCATATGCATGCTCTGCGAAAGTTTCATCTTCTTAAGCACCATCGAATTTATATTGCTGTTTGCAAAACCAAGCAAAAACTCCTCAAGCGTCCTGTTATCACGAAGCTTATACATATCACGTTTAAGAGCTTCGAAATCTTCTTCGTCATACTCAGGGAAAAAATCTGCAGAAGCAACCACAGGCTTTTTCTCGGTCACAAACTTTATTATCTCCCTGCTCGCCTGCATAACGGGAATACCGGAAATACCGTCCTTTGATATCTGCAGTTCTCCGATCTCGGAAGTTAAAAGTTCTTCTCCAAGATAAAAAGAAATCCTGGCCAAAGCCCTTACTCCCGCATCCGGCATGGTCCCGTCATCCTCACACTTAAATCCGACAAGCGCGGGATATGTATCTTTTAAACTCATTCCAAGCTGCTTGCAGATATAATATCCGTCGCCGGTTGACATTGTACTCTTTGCTCCCGAAAGAGATCCAAGTGCAAGAATAACAGCATCGGCTTCGTACTTATCCTTATTGGTAACAAGCACATACGGCGATTTGCCGTTTTCGGCCTTTTTTACAGCCTTAACCTGACTTTCCGTAACAACATTCACATTAAGTCTGTTTAGCTCGTTTATGAGCGCATTAACAACCGTAGAAGCCTGTCCCGAAATTGGATAGATATAACCGTTCTCACTCTTTACTATCACACCTAGTGATTTAAAAAACTTTATCGTCTCTTCGGGTCCGTAGAGTGAAAGCCAGTTCTTCATCCTTCCCTCTGCAGCCTTATTGTAATATTCCGGGCGCATATCGAGATTGGTAAGATTACATCTTCCGTTTCCCGTAACGGAAAGCTTTTTTCCAAGTCTTGTATTCTTCTCAACAATCGTCACATCGGCGCCGTTTCTTGCCGCATAGATCGCAGCACACATTCCCGCAGCGCCGCCGCCTGCAACATACACTTTTTTACTCACACTAAATCCTCTTACGCTTCGTCAGTCTTGATAAAAACAGGCAGTGACTTAAAGTACTTGCCCAAAGGGATACTGCGAAGTTCCCTCTCATCAATACTTCCGGTCATAACCATAATTGCAAGATATACAACATAGAAAACAGGCGCGCAGATTATAAATGTAAGAACCTCACCTATATTCTTAGCCAAAGCCATATCGATCAAAAATACAACAAATCCTGCAACAGCAGCTGCAACAAGCGTTTTTACAAAGTTGACCGCAAGCGCATAATTTGCATTAAGCATTTTCTTAAATACAATAAGCGAAAGAACATCATATACGAAGAACGAAACGATAACAGGAATCAAAACTCCGTACAATCCGATGTTTCCTACACTCGCACATGCAAAAAGCATCGCGATATGAACAAGCCATGTTATTCCAAGTCCGAAAACGATAAGGATAGACTTACCTGCATGGAACAATATCCATGAAAAGAAAATCGCAAAAGGAACAAGAATAACAAGACAGCTTGCTGCTCTCAAAAGCTCAACACTGAAATCATTTCCCTTCCAGTAAACAACCGTATCGATAGACGGAGCCAGTGTAAAGATAAGAAGCGCGGCCGGAACCGTGATCTCAATAAAGTGTTTTACAAATCTAGAAAGCTTCTCTCCCGCATTCTCGGGCTCGTCTCTCTCGAATCTCGCTCTTATCCTGTTCCACTCGATAAGGAAAGGAAGACAGCAAAGAAGCGAACATGTTATTACGATGGGAATAGTTCTTCCCGCATAAATACCGTAGTTATAAATAGGATCCGCCTTGCTTCCGACAGTTCTGTGATGGATCATGTAAAAGACCTGATCGACCAAAAGAGCTATTCCGGGTGAAGCATACATGAAGAGAATAGGTCTAAGTCCCGACATTACGTCATTCTTACTGTCAACATATCTGGGAGCACTTCTTTTTCCGATCTCTTCAAGCTCATTTCTTCTTACGTAAAAGCTTACGGATGTATGAACAAGTCCCACGATCGATGCGACAAAAAGTCCGATAGTCATTCCGGTCGAACCGTATACCGCACTGAATTCCTCAATGTGCATAAGTGTATTTACTTTAAGTCCGTATCCGTACATAACCGCAGAAAACAAAGTTCCGACAAGAAATGCCACGATTGCCATCAAGGCATCGGAAATAACGATAGGCTTGGTATATCCGACTCCCTGAAGATATCCTCTTACAACACCCTGAACACACAGGAACAAAACTGAAAAAGTAGAAATAAGGAACTGAAATCTTCCCCATTTGGAACCAAGCAAAAGATCGGAAAAGTTGATTCCGATAACAGTAAATACCACTGTCACAAGAACACCGGTAAATGCAAATATCTTAAGTGATTTCTTCATGTTCTCCTCAGCATTTTTGTACTGGGATTTTCTTGCTCTTACTCGTACCATTACCCATACGGCCTTCTGCACGGCAAGAACAAAAGAACAATAAAATGCAAAGAATATCGCAAGAGAACCCGCAGAATAACCTGCTCCCTTTTCTCCGTAAATTCTAATTGCAACAACCTCATATAACATAAGTATTATGATTGCCCAATATACAGCGGCTGTAAGCACATCGGGTCTTATTCTTTTTTCTTCGTAGTACTTTTTCATGTTTGATCTCCAATTGTATTATTTTCAGTCTCTTGTTATTCCAAGTGTATTAAGAACATCGCTCTGTTTCTTTTCCATTACCTTTGCTTCATCTTCCTCCATGTGGTCGTAACCGCACAGATGAAGCATGCTGTGAGCGATGAGAAAAGCAAATTCCCTCTTTGTGCTGTGACCGTATTCTTCAGCCTGACTTCTAACCCTGTCCTCGTTCACAACAATATCGCCAAACATAATATTTCCTGTATCGTGATTGAGAAGATCGACCTCCTGCTCTCCCTCCATAACGGAAAAATCCCCCGGTTCCTCATATGAGACATTGGGAAAAGAAAGAACATCCGTCGGCCTGTCTATTTCCCTGAATTCTCTGTTAAGCTCCTGTATTCCCTCATCATTGGTGATCGTGAGACTTATCTCAACTTCCCTGTCACACCCCTCTGACCTTAAGACTTCTTTTGCAACAAGCGTCGCAACTTCCTCGGGATCAAAATCAAAAACAGCTCCCGTCTCATTTTCAACGCAAAAAGTCATAGTAAAGCTTCTCCTTTTTCATTATCTTCTTCATAACTTCAAGTTCCCTGAACGTGACATCATAATCTTTAAGTTCACCTTCGGAAATTTTTTTGTCTATTATCGAATCGATAAGATTGTCATAATCAATCTTCGCATCCTTATCTTTTTTAAGAAGATACATTATGGACGCAATAAGCATTTCGCCAAGTCTGACAACAAGTGCCTCCTTGGATTTGGGCTCATTCTTTTTAGGTTCGATATAATCATGTAAAAAATTCATCGCCTCCGTCGGGAAGCTGTTATCCGTATAGATATGTTTGACATCATCCCATTCCGTCTTTCCTTCAAGCACACCTATCCTGTGATAATAAGAACAGTTCTTGACCGCTCTTGCATTTATATTTAATCCAAGCGCCATTCTCTCGGCAATATATGCCGTATGGATGGCTCTGTAATATTCGTCTTTATTATTTTCCTTGAGAGTAACAAGAAGCGGGAAATCCGCATCATTGATTACCATATACATATCATTTGTCCGTCTTATAACATAAACACCGAAAATATTCAGGAATATAAGAAGGATGGTAAGATTGAGCATAATATTGATGGCCGGTGAAACAAGCAGGATTACGGAAAAAGTTCTGTTCTGGAACAATACGTTATATGCAATCAAAAATACCGCCTGCATCATAAGAGAAATAAATGTCGGAATACCTATCTCGGTATCTTCTTCCAAGTCCCTGAACATTGCTATAGCAACCGCTCCGGCAAGGATATACATAAATAACTCTCCGCATCCTCCGTTTTTTTCGAGCATGACAGAAATCGAAACAAGGCCTACGCCTGTTATCATACCGATCTCCGTATTTGAAAAAAGTGCAAGCATAACAAAAAGTGACATGTACGGCCAAAACACATTAGGTATCAGGCTGAATACACATGCCAAAATGAGTGCAACAAAATATCCCGCAACAAAGCGGTTTCTCACCTCATTGTTATCATATAACAATCTGTTCTGTCCGTCAGCCACGGCATCAACAAGCATAAAAACAATTGTCCCCGCGATGGCTACGGATACGATCGTGTTTCTCAAAGTAGCTTCATAGCTTTTATCCGTGAAAAAAGAAAAAGCAAATACAATAACTCCTGTAAAAATAAGCATTGCCGCATATAACAATTTGACTTTCACATTCGAAATCTTATCGTTTGCCATTGTCTGAACGCTTCTCCAATTTTTGTATAGACTTCTTTTTCTTCTTGTTTTCGGCTTTCTTCTCATAATCTTCATAAGCCTTAACAATCTTCTGAACAAGCGGATGTCTCACAACATCGCTGCTGGTAAGTGTACAAAAAGCTATATCATCAATTCCCTTTAAGACATTTCCCGCAATCTCAAGTCCGGATCTGACATCTGCTGAAAGATCCTTCTGAGTCGCATCACCTGTGATGATAACCTTTGAACCGAATCCGATTCGTGTAAGAAACATCTTCATCTGCGCAGGTGTTGTATTCTGTGCCTCATCGAGAATTATAAAAGCGTTATCCAAAGTTCTTCCTCTCATATACGCAAGAGGCGCAACTTCAATAAGCCCTTTTTCCATATTCTTGATAAAATTCTCAGTGCCCATTATCTGATAAAGAGCATCGTATAAAGGTCTTAAATAAGGATCAACCTTACTCTGTAAGTCACCCGGCAAAAATCCGAGCTTCTCTCCTGCCTCAATCGCTGGTCTTGTCAAAATGATCCTGCTGACCTCTTCCCTTTGAAACGCCGTTATCGCCATAGCCATGGCAAGATAAGTCTTACCCGTTCCGGCAGGTCCGAGTCCGAAAACGATCATCTTATTTCTGATCGCATCAATGTATTTCTTCTGTCCGAGAGTCTTGGGTTTAATAGGTTTACCCGAAATCGTATGACAGATTATATCTCTGTCTATATCAACAAGAACATTGTCATTCTGTGCAACATCCTTGTTCTTAGCGGCATCTTCTTTTAATGAGATTGCGTAATCAACGCTCTGCTCTTCAATATTCGAGCCTCTCCTTGAAAGCTGAACAAGTTCTCTTATAATACTTGAAGCCTTGTTTGCTCCCTCTTTTTCACCGATTATGCGAAGCTCACCGTTTCTGTCGATGATCTCAACATGAAGACTGTCTTCAATCTTGCGGATATAGCTGTCGTTTCCGCCGAATATATTGCGCTCATCCTCAGCAGTAAGCGCTAATCTAAGTTCTGTAATCTCACTCATTTATGGTACGGTTCTCCACAGAAAATTTTATAACCACGATAAATCTGTTCCAAAAGAATAACTCTCATCATCTGATGAGGAAATGTCATATCCGAAAAGCTGATTGATGAATCCGCCCTCTTAAGGACGCTTTCATGTAGTCCAAGCGATCCTCCTATGACAAATTGTATGTGACTTGTGCCGTTTACACCAAGCCCGCTTATATATTCAGAAAAAGCTTCCGACGTATATCTCTTGCCCTTTATGGCAAGTACACAGACATGTGCTCTCTCATCAATATTCTTTAAAATTCTCTCCGCTTCTTTTTTCCTAATCTGCTCCTCTACCGCAGGCGGAGCATTGTCCGGAGTTTTCTCGTCGGCAACTTCCACGATACTTAATTTGCAATATCTCGAAAGCCTCTTGGAATATTCCGCTATCGCATCATTCCAGTACTTTTCCTTGATCTTGCCGACACAAATTATACTGATATTACCCAAAAATATTCTCCTGTTTTTAAGTCTACATAAAATGACCGCAGGCTATCATCAAATAATCTCATACATTATATCACATTCTATGCATTAAATCGCGCAAAAAAAGAAGCAGATGCATTGTTATTTCTGCATCTGCTTCGATATTGTTCATTTTATTTGATTGTGTGGATCCATCCTTCAGGAGCTTCAACGCGTCCCATCTGGATTCCTGTAAGTGTATCATAGAGTTTCTTGATAACAGGTCCCATCTCATCCATTCCGCTTGCAAAGCAGATTTCCTTGCCGTGATCGTTGATCTTACCAACAGGGCTTATAACAGCAGCTGTTCCGCAAAGTCCCATCTCAACAAAGTTCTCAACTTCTGAAAGCTTAACAGGTCTCTCTTCAACATTAAGACCAAGAATCTCTTTAGCAACATAAACGATAGATCTTCTTGTGATTGAAGGAAGAATTGAATCTGTGTGTGACTTGGGAACTACAAGTCCACCTTCCTTAGTAACGAAGATGATGTTAGCTCCGCCTGTCTCCTCGATGTATGTTCTGCTCTCTGCATCAAGATATACGTTCTCGGCAAAACCTTCCTCGTGAGCCTTTACGATAGGATGTAAGCTCATTGCATAGTTAAGTCCGGCCTTGATGTTTCCTGTTCCGTGCGGTGCTGCTCTGTCGAAATCACTTATCTTAACAACGATAGGCTTAGCACCACCCTTGAAGTAAGGTCCTACGGGTGTTACAAAAATTCTGAACTGATACTCGTCAGCTGGCTTAACACCGATAACATTACCTGTAGCGAACATAACAGGTCTGATGTAAAGTGTTGCTCCGCTTCCGTAAGGAGGAACCCAGTCAAGGTTAGCCTTAACAACTTTCTCAACAGCCTCGATAAATTTATCTTCAGGGAAAGCAGGCATCTCAAGTCTTGTAGCTGAATCTACCATTCTCTTGGCATTTAAGTCAGGTCTGAAAGTTACGATCTTGCCATCCTCAGTCTCATAGGCCTTAAGTCCCTCAAAGCACTCCTGTGCGTAATGAAGAACACCCGCATCCTCACTAAGTACGATCATATTGTCATCGGTAATGACACCGTCATCCCATTTTCCGTCTTTATAATTTGAAACGAATCTCTTATCGGCAACCATGTAATTAAAGCCGATATTTGCCCAATCTAAATTTTTCTTGCTCATTTTACACTGCATCCCCTTTCCAGTTACTTTAATGCGGCAAAGCGCTAATAGTTAAATTATAGTCCAATATTTTTGAACGTCAAGTAATGAATAAAAACAATTATTTCTTGTCGGGTTTATCTTTCTTTTTAACCTTTTCGACAATCCCCTTCACCTTATCGCGGCCGTTGTGATAGAGCTTTGTCACCATACCGACTTCTTTGTGTGCATTGTACTTATCATTATGCTCATCGGTAAGCGTCTTGTACTCTTTATTCTCTATATACGCAAGATCGTCATAATCCTCCGTCACGACACTGAGTTCTTTCTTGGTAAGAAGGATATTGGTAATCCTCGATATAAAGGCATATATGACGGCAAAAATGGGAACACCCACAAGCCATCCTACTATTCCCCACATTCCGCCAAAGAATGTGATTGAAAAGAGAACCCAAAAACTTGAAAGACCTGTTGAACTTCCAAGGATCGTAGGTCCTAAAATATTTCCGTCAAACTGCTGCAGTACGATAATAAATATCAGAAAAATAAGTGCCTTTACCGGAGTTATCAAAAGAAGCATCGCTCCTATCGCTCCTCCGATATACGGTCCAAAGAAAGGAATAATATTGGTCACGCCTACAATAACAGAAATAAGCAAAGGATAATCAAGTTTAAGAAGAACACATCCTATATAGCAAATAATTCCTATTATTACGGAATCAACCAGCTTACCGCCCACAAATCCTTCAAAAATATCACCGATAAATCTGAATCCGCCGATAACTTCATTTGCAAATTCTTCCCTAAATAAAGCATAGGCAATTTTCTTACCTTTTGTAGAGAACACCTCTTTGGAATTAAGAACATATATTGCAACAATAAGTCCTACAACAAGGTCAAAAAGAACCTTGATAATAGAGAACACTCCCTGAGATGCCATCTTAAAGAAAGAATCAACACTCGGCACAAGCGGCATAAGCTTTTCCTGAAGGAATTCACTTAGCGAAACATAAGAACGGTCGAGCTGCGAATTAATAAAATTCTGAACCTCGATTGAGTTTGATTCAAACAAAAGCTGTGATTCTTCGTTTATCTGCTTTTCATACTCAGGAAACTTCCTTACGATCTGCCTGATACTGTCTATAAGTTCAGGAATAATGATCCTGAACAAACTGTATATTACAAACAGGAAAATAAGCATTGTGATTGCAACAGATATTTTCCTAGCCTGTTTTCTCTTTTTAGCATTCACGTTTGATGCACGCGAAATGTCATATCCCCTCAAATGATATATGGGAATAACTATCTTCCTCTCAATCCCATCCGTAAGCGGTATGAGAACGAACGCAATGATCACGCCTATTATAATTCCAGATAAGGAATCCACCACCTTGGAAACCGTCTTGACGACAGATATTCCGTTAAATATTACATAATAAGCGAGCATTATCGCAATGCTAAGGAAGAAAATTGTTATTGCCCAGGTTACCTGGTTTTTCTCCGGTCTCATTTTCATATTCATGCCCCCCGATTATCCGACATTACTGCTCTGTCATTTCCTTCAAAATGTACTTTAAGCTGTCGAGATAATCATCATTTATTTCTTCAATTTTTCCACTGTCACAAAGTGCTGAAATAGCCGGATCAAGAGGAATCCTTCCAAGAATGTTGATTCCCTTTGAAGCCGCATAGCTCTCAATCTTGCTCTCGCCGAATATATTTATAGGCTTTCCGCAATGAGGGCAGTTCATATAGCTCATGTTCTCCACGATACCAAGTACCGGGATTTTCATCATCTCAGCCATATTTATTGCTTTTTCAACTATCATGCCGACAAGCTCCTGAGGAGTCGCGACAACAATTATTCCGTCCACGGGAAGAGACTGGAAAACAGTAAGCGGAACATCACCAGTTCCGGGAGGCATATCAACAAACATAAAGTCAACATCACCCCAGTTTACATCAGACCAGAACTGCTTAACGATACCTGCAATAACAGGTCCTCTCCAGATAACGGGATCCGTCTCATTATCCATAAGCATATTAAGAGACATTACCTTTGTCCCTTTTTCTGATTCAGCAGGTAAAAGACCTGTCTCATCAGCGTTCTTAGCCTGTCCTATTCCAAACATCTTCGGAATTGAAGGCCCCGTAATATCAGCGTCAAGGATTGCTGTCTTGAAGCCTTCTCTTGCCATATATACAGCAGAAAGGCCTGTCACAAGACTCTTTCCAACACCACCCTTTCCGCTTACTATTCCGATAACCTTCTTTACATGTGTATGTTCTCCGGGAGCAACTTTAAAGTTGTCCTCCATCTGCTTCTTAAAGTCCTCCGGCTTCTTACCGTGTCCGTTAGCCATTTTCTATCTCCGTTTCATAAAAAAGTTTATGCAAAAGTTTAACGCTTATATACGCAATCAGCAATTTCTTCATCTTCTTTGTCACCGACATAAGACTCGATAATAAATCTCGGACGATTCTTGGTCTCAAGATAGATCTTGCCAATATACTCTCCTATTACACCAAGAGAGATCATGATAAGACCACCGATTGCCCATACGGAAAGAACGGTTGTTGTCCATCCGGGAATCGTATGGTTTGTAAAATATCTCACAAGTGAATATATAAGTACCACAATACTTGCAAAGAAAATAAAGAAGCCAAGCCCCGTTATCATCTTTATGGGCTTTGTGCTAAGGCTTGTGATTCCCTCAATCGCAAAACTGAGCATCTTCTTAAGAGGATACTTACTCTCTCCGGCAAATCTCTCAGCTCTCTCATAATATACAATATCAGATTTAAAGCCGAGCATGGGAACAATTCCTCTGAGGAAAAGATTAACTTCTCCAAACTCAGAAAGAGCCTGAAGAGCTCTTCTGCTAAGAAGTCTGTAATCCGCATGGTTATAGACTGTCTTTGCACCCATTGCATCAATGAGCTTGTAATATGATTCAGCAGTAAATCTCTTAAAAAAAGTATCAGTAGTTCTCTTAGATCTTACTCCGTATACAACTTCGCAATCTTCCTTGTTGAATTTATCAACCATGGCATCGATCGCATTGATGTCGTCCTGAAGATCCGCATCAAGAGAAATGGCCATATCACAAAGATCCTTGGCAGTCATAAGTCCTGCCAAAAGAGCGTTCTGATGTCCCATATTCTTTGAGAGATTTATTCCCTGAAAGACTTCATCTTCTTCATGAAGTTTTTTAATTATATTCCATGTTTCATCCTTTGAACCATCGTTTACCAGAAGGATCCTGCTGTCGGGAGCGATCATCTTTCTTCCGACAAGGTCTTCAATCTTTTCCTTGAGTCTTTTGGATGTCTCAGGTAATACTTCCTGTTCGTTATAACAAGGAATCACGCAGAATAATCTGTTCATTTTTTATTTCTCCTCCGATGAGTTTATATAATTGATAAGCCCCTCAGAATCAATTATCTTTTGCATAAATTCAGGGAAAGCCTGTCCACGGAATTTCTCCCCTGTCGTTTCATCCGTAATGATGCCGGAGTCAAAGTCTACGCTTACAATATCTCCGTTCTTGATAGCATCTGCGGCTTCCTCGCATTCAATGATGGGAAGTCCGATATTGATGCTGTTTCTGTAAAAGATTCTGGCAAAGTTCTTAGCAATAACACAGCTTACGCCGGCGCACTTAATTGAGAGAGGTGCATGTTCTCTTGAAGATCCGCAACCGAAATTCTTCTCGGCAACGATGATATCTCCTGCTTTAACATTCTTTGTAAAGTCCTTATCGATATCTTCCATGCAATGCTTTGCAAGCTCTTCACCCGTTGTACTGTTAAGATAACGGGCAGGAATGATTACGTCTGTATCTACATTATCACCATATTTAAAAACTGTACCTTTTGCAGCCTTCATTTTCTATTCTCCTTATAATCCAAGTTCAGCGGGTTGTGAAATTTTTCCTGTGATCGCACTTGCAGCGGCTACAGCCGGAGAAGCAAGATAAATCTCGGAATCTATTGCACCCATTCTGCCGACAAAGTTTCTGTTTGTTGTAGAAACGCATCTCTCTTTTGAAGCAAGGACACCCATATATCCGCCAAGGCAAGGACCGCAGGTAGGTGTTGATACGATCGCACCGGCTTCAACAAAGCTCTTGATAAGTCCTTCTTCCATAGCCTGTAAAAAGATCTTCTGAGTTGCGGGGATAACGATACATCTGATTCCCTGTGCAACTTTTCTTCCCTTGATAACTTCCGCAGCAGTTCTGAGATCTCCGATTCGTCCGTTTGTACAAGAACCGATAACAACCTGATCGATCTTTGTATCTTCAATCTCATCAAATGTGTGAGTATTTTCAGGAAGATGAGGGAAAGCAACTGTAGGCTTAAGAGTGCTTAAGTCAATTGTATACTCCTCATCGTATTCAGCATCTGGATCTGCTTCATAAACAGTATATTCTTTACCCAGAGCATGCTCCTTGAGATATTCTTTTGCAATATCATCAACAGGGAAAATACCGTTCTTTCCGCCTGCTTCGATAGCCATATTTGCAATTGTAAGTCTGTCATCCATTGTAAGGTTCTTGATACCTTCACCGACAAACTCCATTGATTTATAAAGAGCTCCGTCAACACCGATCATACCGATAATATGAAGGATAACATCCTTACCGCTAATCCACTTTGAGGGCTTTCCGATGATGTTGAACTTAATGGCACTGGGAACCTTGAACCATCCCTTACCTGTAGCCATTCCGGCAGCCATATCGGTAGAACCGATACCTGTTGAGAAAGCGCCGAGCGCACCGTATGTACATGTATGTGAATCTGCGCCGATGATAAGGTCACCGGGAACCGTAAGTCCCTGCTCGGGAAGAAGCGCATGCTCAATTCCCATCTGGCCTACTTCAAAGTAGTTTGTGATCTTATTCTTTCTTGCGAATTCTCTTACGCACTTGCAGTTCTCTGCAGACTTAATATCCTTGTTAGGAGTAAAGTGATCGGGGACAAGAGCGATCTTATCTTTGTCAAACACGCCGTCCTTTGTAAATTTAGCCATCTCGTTAATAGCAACGGGACTTGTAATGTCATTGCCAAGAACAAGATCAAGATTAGCCTCGATAAGCTGCCCAGCTTTTACCTCGGGAAGTCCGGCATGGGCTGCCAATATCTTCTGGCTCATAGTCATTCCGCTCATATTGTAATCTCCTTCAATTAATTATAATCAAAAATATACTACTAAATATAACACAACGTTCTCACATAAAGAACATGACAAATTTAATCGTTTTTCTTGATAATTTTTAATGTATAGATTGAATAAATTACCAATAAAGCCGCTCCTACGATCGACATTGCAAGACCTGCCTTGAATCCTTCAGGTGTGTAGGTAACTCTGATGTCATGAACTCCCGCAGGTACAGGAATAGCCATAAGACCGTAATCGGCTTTTACTATATCAGTATCCTGTCCGTCAACCGTACAGCTAAAGCCTTCTGTCGCAGGAACCGAGAAAAATACGAGTCTTCCTTCCCCAAGATTGGCTGTCTTTGCGCTGAATCCATATGTATCGGTTGTAAATGATGTACATGCGGTCTGTGCTCTCTTTTTACACTCTTCCGTAAACTTGCTGTAAGTCAGACTTGCATTGGATAATTCCTCAGACTTCATCTCTTCCATTCCAAGTGAATCGGCATATTTGACCGCATCTTCAGTTGAAAGGATAAGGACTCTTGCAAGTTCATAGTCATAATCCGCAGGATCGAGGTCGCCCCACTCATCTTCGGTTATGTAGTAATCATACGCAAATCCCATAGGGATGTAATTTGAATTCTCAAATACGTCAAATCCGTCCTGATTATCACGGAATGAATATCCTTCTGTACCCTCTCCGTCATTGAAGAGCCTGTTCTTACTAACCTGTTCATTTTCCATGTAATATCTTGCAGATAAGATTGAACGGATACCTGCTCTGTTTACTGGAATATTGGTCTCAACGGTTCTTGTGATTCCTGCAGCGCCGTCAAGGAAATCAAAGATCTCAGACGGAACCGTACTTAAGAAGCAATGAATCGAAGGTATTCCCCAGACCATATCGTAGTTGGTCGATGTGCTGTCAACTTCACCTCTGCAGAAACTTGACTGATCAACATTAACCTTGTTAAAGAGCATCTGATTCTGCCACTTCTCTTTTCCCCTGTCGGAAATGATGGAACTTCCGTTGACGATGGGAACATATGTAGAAAGAACACAGCTTACGATTACAATTCCGAGAACAAGATGATCTCTGAAGCTGATGTGCATTCTTACTTTCTTTTCTTCAAACATCTTCTGTTCAAATTTAAAGCGCTTCGGTATAAGGAATATCGTAACCAAAAGCATAAATGACAGAATTGAAGACCAGAGAAGATCCTTTAAAAAGATGTGAACATTCTCAGTCATGTTGAAGAATACAATATCTCCCTTGTCATTCTTGGAAGGAAGAAGGTATACAAAAACAAAGAACAGGAACATTATAACCGCAGCAACGGCGCCCTTTTTCATCTGTATTGACTTTCCACGCTCAGCAGCCATTGAAGTCATAAGACACATGATAAGGATGGGCATATAGAACCATCTTGCATAGTATGAACTGTTAAACATAGAAAATGCCGCATTTAATACAGGCACCACTGCTATAACCGCACATACCGTGATAAGTGTCTTCTGCCAGGTCTTTTTCTTTTTATTCTGTAAAAAGAATGCTATAACGCCTGAAATTCCGAACAAAGGAATATAAGCCGCAAGAGATGCATTCTTAACGGTTCCGGTATAGAAAAGTGTTCCCTTTCCGATTATGTCGGGAAGCATTGAAAGGCTCTTAACGATATCAAAAAGAAGCTTTTCGCTTGGATAAACAAGCATATCATAGCCGTTTATATAATTATCAAGTCTTGTGTTGCCCTGAACACCGACAAAAGCCTGCAGAAGGAAAAATCCCGCAAACAAAACTCCCACAACTCCCGAAGCAAATGCTCTTCCGAATCTGACCGCAATGATTTCTTTATCTTCAAGATCGACATATCTGATAACGAAATAGATAATCAGAAAGACAACCTGTCCGAAGAAAAAGTAGTAATTCACGATAGACATAAAAGCTGTCATAAGCGCAAACAATACAAACGGCTTTCCTGCGAACTTATACTTACCGTCTTCTTTTGCGGGCGCATTCATAAGATTGTCAAATGCCAAAAGGAACAGTGGGAAGAATGCAACTGCATCCGTGAAATGGTTGAACACTATGTTGCATGCGTTAAATCCTGAAAATGCATAGAGATAACCACCGATCATGGCATAGGTATACTTATGTACATATTTTCTGATATACAGATAAGCACATGTAGCCGATACGGCATATTTAAGTGCCATCAGAAAAGGCATCATGAAAGGTATCGCACTCTCAGGGAAAAGAGTGGTCAGCCAAAAGAACGGACTTCCCCAGAGATAAAATGCAAAATCTCCAAACATTGTTCCGCCCAGATCGACATTCCAGTTCCAAAAGAACTGTCCGTTTCGTACCGCTCTGTGTGCAAGGATATAAAACGGGATCTGCTGTACATTGTAGTCGCCATAATAAAAGAAAGGCATTCCTCTCTTGATGAGAATAGGAAGTACAGCGATCACATACATAAGGTATGCGCTAAGAAACATTACCACAGGCACATACCAGCTTTTTTCCGTAATTTTTTTCTTAGTATTAGTAGTTTCCAAACCAGTATCCAATATAATCTCCTCGTATATAAAAAAATGCTTAATCTAAAGAAAAAAGAGTGTCGCCATTTAAATAAACGACACTCTTTCTATATTATCCCTATTTTGAAACAATTTCAATTATATACGGATTAGTTGTTGATAAGCTTATCAGACTCGTTGTTCCAGCTGTAAAGCTTTCTGATCTCCTCACCGATCTTCTCAGCGGGATGCTCAGATGCAAGCTTTCTCATAGCCTTGAAGTGAACCTGTCCGCCTGCCTCTGACATATCAAGAAGGAATTCCTTAGCGAAGCTTCCATCCTGGATGTCCTTAAGGATCTGCTTCATAGCCTTCTTTGTCTCAGGTGTGATAACCTTAGGTCCTGTGATGTAATCACCGTACTCAGCTGTGTTAGAGATTGAATATCTCATTCCTGCGAAGCCTGACTGATAGATAAGGTCTACGATGAGCTTCATCTCGTGGATACACTCAAAGTAAGCGTTTCTGGGATCATATCCTGCCTCAACAAGAGTCTCGAAACCGCACTGCATAAGTGCACATACACCGCCGCAAAGAACTGCCTGCTCACCGAAGAGGTCAGTCTCTGTCTCTGTTCTGAAGTTAGTCTCAAGAAGACCTGCTCTTGCTCCACCGATTCCTGCACCGTAAGCAAGTGCAAGATCAAGTGCCTTACCTGTAGCATCCTGCTCAACAGCAACAAGGCAAGGTGTTCCCTTTCCTGCCTGGTACTCTGAACGAACTGTGTGTCCGGGAGCCTTAGGAGCGATCATAGCAACGTCTACATCCTTAGGAGCCTTGATAAGTCCGAAGTGTACGTTGAAACCATGAGCGAACATAAGCATGTTGCCGGGCTGAAGGTTGGGCTCGATGTCCTCTTTGTACATCTTAGCCTGCTTCTCATCATTGATAAGGATCATGATGATATCAGCCATCTTAGCAGCTTCTGCTGTATTGTAAACTTTAAGTCCCTGAGCCTCAGCCTTAGCCTTGCTCTTTGATCCCTCGTAGAGACCGATAATTACGTTGCATCCTGAATCTTTAAGGTTAAGTGCGTGAGCATGTCCCTGTGAACCATAACCGATAATTGCAATAGTCTTACCCTCTAATAATGAAAGGTTACAATCTTCCTGATAAAAAATACGTGCATCCTGTGACATTTCTTTTTCCTCCGTTTTTCCTTTTAAGGTTTTAAAAGTTTATATATATTTTGAAAGATCAAAATCATATATTATCAATAATTAAACATCAATCATCTAAGTAAATGACCTTGTCTGTTCCTCTTCCGAGTCCAGCAATTCCTGTTCTTGCAAGTTCAAGGATCTCATATCCCTCAAGAAGTTTAAGGAACGCATCAATCTTGGACTGGTTACCTGTGATCTCAACAATGACCGAATCAACGCTGACATCGACAATATTTCCTCTGAAGACATTTGCCGTAGCAAGAATGCTCTGTCTCTGCTCGGCAGCCGCCTTAACTTTGACCATGGCAAGTTCTCTGTAAACACTGTCCGAAGGCATAAGTTCGTGAATATCTCTGACATCCACCAATTTGCCAACCTGTTTCTCAATCTGATCGAGTATGACGTCGTCTCCCGAAGCCACTATAGTGATTCTTGTGTATCTGGGATCGGCTGTTACACCGGCCGTGATACTTTCAATATTATATCCTCTTCTTGAAAACAAACCCGAAATTCTCGAAAGAACGCCGGGGTTATTATCTACGAGAAGCTGAAATACTTTTTTCTGCATTTTACTTTCTGCTCCTTTGATTATTTCAGGATAAATATGCACCCTGTTTTTTAACCAATTATATGCATTGTAGCACTACAAGCACACTTGTTCAACAAGTTTTTCTTTTTCACTTTAATTTTTTACCGATTCAACTCGATAAAGCGCTGTATTGACGGATTTAAGCCGTCATTGTTCTTTGCATTTTGTAAGTGCAACCGTTCCGGTGCGCGCAATCTCGACAATACTTACACTTCTGAGCATTTCGATAAAGAGTTCTATTCTTTCAGACGTATCACAGATCTGAATGATCATCATGTTCTTTGACATATCAACTATCTGAGCATTCATGATCTCACAGTTTTCCATGATGTCTCTTCTGTTTTCTTTATTGTATTTTACTTTGATGAGCATAAGCTCTCTGTTTATACTAAGGCTCTCTTTAAATGTCTTTACCTTGATGACATCTATTTTCTTATTGAGCTGTTTCTCGATCTGTTCGATCGTGCGCTCATCTCCCGATGAGACAATTGTCATGCAGGACACGCTCTTATCAGCAGTCTCACCTACAACAAGTGAATCAATATTAAAATTTCTTCTCGAGAACAAACCGGATACCTTGGAAAGGACACCTGCTCTGTTTTCTACAAGAACTGAATAAATACGCTTCATATCTGGGCTCCTTATCTAATATCATATGTGACAGCGATCATCACTTCTCTTTTGTAAGTTCCATGGGATCTACACAGACTTCCATAAGAGCCGACTTATCGTCCTTTAAGAACTTTTTGATCTCGGCGTCTATGTCGCTGTTTCCGTCAACCTTCTCATAATCCATTCCGTATGCTGCGGCAATAAGAGAAAGATCGGGATCACCCTGAAGTTCAACCATGGAATAATTGTCGTTATAAGCAAAGTGCTGATGCTCTCTTACCATTCCAAGGAAACCGTTCTTCATGACAACAATCTTTACGTTTATTCCGTACTGTCTCATTGTTGCAAGTTCCATCATCGACATCTGGAAAGCACCGTCGCCGGTAACCGCAATAACCTGCTTTTTCTTATCTACAAGTTTTGCGCCCATAGCTGCGGGGATTGAATATCCCATTGTTCCCATACCGCCTGATGTAATGAATCTGCCGTTCTTTACTATATGATATGCGCAGGACCACATCTGATTCTGTCCTACGTCTGCAACGTAGATCGCATCGTCCTTCATAAGCTCTGAGAGTCTTACGATGAAATCCTTTGGCTTAACATAACCGCTCTTTGCGGGCTTAGCCTTAACAGCCGCATCTTTCTTGTAACCGTTTAAGATCTCAAGCCACTCTGAATGATCGTCCGCATGCTCGTCCTGCTCAAGGAAATCAGCAAAAATATGCTTAATGTCACCTACAAGCGGAATCGTCGGTCCGACATTTTTACCGATCTCGGCGGGATCTACATCAATATGAACCATAACCTTATTCTCGGTTATAAGATCGGGTCTGTTTACCGCTCTGTCAGCGACTCTCGCACCTACCATAAGAAGAAGATCCGACTCGTTCATCGCTCTGTTTGCATAGCTCTGGCCGTTATTTCCGACCATTCCGAAATACAGAGGATGTTCTGTAGGCATTACGCCGATACCCATCATTGTAGAAACAACAGGCACACTGTTAAGTTCGGCAAACTTTCTGATCTCAGCGGTAGCCTTACTTAAATGAACACCGCCTCCCACGCAGATAATAGGTTTCTTAGCCTTCTCAACTTCTTTTATGACTTTCTTTATCTGAACCATATTTCCCTTAACGGTGGGCTTATAGGTTCTCATGGAAATTGTCTCGGGATAACTGAATTTTCCTTCAAGCTGCGCATTCTGCACATCAAAAGGAATATCTATAAGGACGGGTCCCTTTCGGCCTGTTCCCGCAAGATAAAAAGCTTCTTTAAAAATTCTGGGAATGTCATTAACATCCCTCACAAGATAACTGTATTTTACAAAAGACTCGACAGCGCCGGTAATGTCAGCTTCCTGGAAAACATCGCTTCCGATCATGTCGCTGTTTACCTGACCTGTGATAGCAACAAGAGGAATACTGTCGGCATAAGCCGTTGCAATACCTGTAATAAGATTTGTGGCACCCGGGCCCGAAGTCACGGCACAGACACCAACCTTACCACTTATCCTCGCATATCCGCTTGCACAATGTGCGGCATTCTGCTCGGTTCTTATAAGTACTCTCTTGATGTCAGTTTCGAGAATCTTGTTCCAAAAAGGATCTATCGCAACTCCCGAATAACCGAATACAACTTCTGTCTTCTCTTTTTCAAGGCATTTTACTATAGCCTCAGCTCCTATCATGTCGTTCCTCCAAAATCTATTCTATTAGTCTATGCTTAAAATCTGTTTTACCAGCCTCACTGCATCTGCGGCATCGGTTGAATATCCGTCCGCGCCGATCTCTTCCGCATAATCGGGAGTTACAACGGCGCCCCCTATTATTATCTTGGAATCAAGATTTTCTTCGTGAGCAAGGTCGACAACGTTTCGCATCTCTTTCATTGTTGTGGTCATAAGTGCGGAAAGAGCGATTATGCTGGCGTTGTTTTCTTTCGCAGCCTTTACTATCTCTTCCTTGGGCACATCTTTTCCAAGATCGATGACGTTGAAGCCGTAATTTTTAAGCATAAGTGCCACCAGGTTCTTACCTATATCGTGAATATCGCCGTGCACGGTTGCGATAACTATTGCAGGAAGTTCCTTGCCGTCGTCATCACTGCCCTTAAGAAGCGGCTCAAGATAAGAGATTGAAAGCTTCATCGCTTCAGCTCCGGCTATAAGCTGCGGAAGGAAGTATTTACCCTTGTCAAAAAGGTCACCCACTTCGTTGATCGCAGGCATCAGGACGGTGTCCAGAATAACCCTCGGCTCGATTCCCATATTCACGGCTTTTTCGGTGTTCTTAACGATGCTGCGCTTAGAACCCGTGAGCACATCTTTTTTTATTATATCAAGAATGTCTTCATTAGAGTTAGTGGTGATTTTAACCTCTTTTCCCGAAGGTGCACCACTTTCATTCTTCATTTCATATCTTTGCATCCTCTGGATGTAGCGAAGATCGGCGCCTTCTTTCTTCTTAAGAAGGTCTGATGCAAACGCGGCATTTACCAGCATTTCCTGAGAAGGGTTGGCAATTGCCATCGAAAGTCCCTTTTCTATTGCCATGGTCAAAAACGCAGTATTTACGTTACTTCTCTGAGGAAGTCCGAATGAAATATTTGAAAGTCCGCATATTGTAGCGAAACCGTTTTTATAACAATAATCAATTGTATCAAGCGTATTGAGCGCCGCAGCGGGATCCGCTCCGACTGTCGCAACAAGACCGTCGACAACAATGTCCTGTTTTGTCATGCCCATATCTTTTGCCATCTCGGAGAGCTTAACGATATTGCCGATTTTCTCTTCGGTGTTCTTGGGAAGTCCCTCCGGATTAAGCGGAAGAAGGATGAACATAGCTCCGTACTTCTTCGCAATCGGAAGAAATACCTCTGCTTTACCCTTCTCAAGTGATATGGAATTCATAAGCGCTCTTCCCGGATACCTTCTAAGAGCCGCTTCCATAACCTCCGCACTACTCGTATCAAGGCAAAGAGGAAGATCCGTTATGGAAGTAACTTCCTCCATAACCGTGAGCATCATGCCCTTTTCATCAATTCCGCTCATGCCGACGTTTATATCAAGAATAGACGCTCCGTCTTCTTCCTGTTTCTCAGCAAAGTCGATTACCATATCAAGATTGCCCTCGCGAAGCTGTTCCTGAAGTTTCTTCTTACCTGTAGGATTTATTCTCTCACCTACTATCATGAAAAGATCGTCCATTCCAAATGCCAGACTACTTCTTTCTGAAGAAAGATATCTCTTTGAAGAATCTTTTCTGCGAATGGGATTTCCTTCATCATCTCTTATCGTAGAAGGCTTCAGATCGCCGTATCTTTCTTTGAGCCCGCTTATAAAGTCGGGAGTTGTTCCGCAGCATCCGCCAAGGACAGATGCACCCGCATTTATAAGCTTCTCCATCTCAATTACAAAAGTCTTGCAGTCCATGTCATACTCGGTGTTTCCGTTTTCATCGACTGAAGGAAGTCCTGCGTTAGGTTTTGCAATGATCGGAATACTTGTTACAGAAGCCATATTCCCAATAATCTCAACCATCTTATCGGGGCCCGTCGAGCAGTTCGCACCTATCGCACATGCGCCGAGAGCTTCCAATGTTATGGCACTTGCCGCAGCATCTGAACCAAAGAGAGTTCTTCCGTCCGCTTCAAAAGTAAGAGTTACCATTACCGCAAGATCGGACACTTCTTTTGCCGCAATGAGCGCAGCTCTGCATTCCTGAAGGCTCATCATCGTCTCAACAACAAGAAGATCACATCCTGCGCCTTCAAGTATTCTTATCTGTTCTTTATAAACATCTACAAGTTCTTCAAAATCAAGGTCGCCAATAGGCTTAAGCTGCTTTCCCGTCATGGTAAGGTCGCCTGCGACAAGCGCTCTTTCGCCGACCGCTTCCTTGGAAAGCTTGACCAGTTCGGAATTTATCTCTTCAATTCTTCCTTCAAATCCATAATCTGCAAGCTTTATCCTGTTTCCCGTAAAAGTGGGAGCATAGACAATATGAGAGCCTGCCTCCGCATAAGCACTCTGCAGATTTCTCAAGACATCCTTATGATTAAGAATCCAGTCTTCAGGGCATACTCCGACCGGCATTCCTGCTTTTATGAGATTGGATCCCGTAGCTCCGTCAAGGAATATTACCCTGTCTTCGCTAAATTTCAAAAATTCTTCTCTGGTCATAGATCATTTTCCTTTTACACAAATCTTTTGCTCAAAAACTATCGGGGTAACATAAAAAATCATCAAGCACAGTATCATCACCAACACAGGTTTAACCCGCATTGACGGATAAGGAATCACCCCACTGTATGATAATCTATCAAGTACCGCAATAACAAGTACATGATAATAGTAAATTACATCAGAACTCTTTTTACCGATCTTATACAGATACTTTCCGCAACCGGCTTCGCACTCGGACAAAAGAAATATTCCGACAACCGCAATAAGCGATCCTACATAGACTTCTTTTTTTCCAAAGATAAAAGTCTCTGCGACCGAACAGGCAATCCCTGCCGCGATCATAAGAATAAATACGGGCTTTTTCTTTGTCATCACTTCAACATAAGAATCGCCGTATTCCTGTTTCTTTTCCCTGAAAATATCAGACAAAAAAATTCCTATAAGCACAAACGGAAGGCCGACAAACAGCCAGTTTCTCATAACATACCACGTTGTAATGCTGATATCAAAAGGTCTTATCGGATAATAAGTCTGAAGTGCCTCTCCAAAATATAACATAAAAAGAAGGCCCGCAATCAGCCACTTGTACCATTTTCTGAGAACTCCGGCAAATATATAGATCAGCCCGATCGCATAAATGAGTGCAAAGAGAAACCACATATGATCGAACGTAAATACAGAGTCATAAACAAAAGTACCTGAATTAAAAAGCACAAACCAAAGCGCTTCCTTCGGAGAATATTTTGATACAAGCCACTCTTTTATCGAATCGCCAAGATAAATATGAATTAAAAGAGAAAAAACAAAATAAACGGCATAGACAATTCCCGTTATCTTAAGTAACTTAACGAGATATCTTCCGCTCTTTTCCCTGATCTTATCTGTATCTTCATCCCCGTCTCGTAAAAGAAATCTTCCGGACAACGCAAAGAAATAAGGCACCGCTATTCTGCTTACGGCATCCATCGCTGTTCCAAAGTTTCCGGGAAACCTTGTATGTATCACGATAACCAGCATGCATGCTATAAAATTTACAAGATATAAGAATTTGTTTTCTTTCATTATTTTGGCCATTTCAGAAAAGAAGCACTGATATTACTCAGTGCTTTCTGTATCTTCTGTAACTTCTTCTGTTTCTTCAGCTTCGTCATCATCACTTATAGTAGCAAATTTGAATGCATCTTCGGTAGTTACCGAAACGCCTTCATCCGTGGGATTTTCCCCGTGAAGAACCTGCAACATTATGAAGGTTCTTTTATTTGCACGTTCGTAATACTGACTTGCAAGAGATAAGCTCTCTTCATCAAACTCATTGTCATATGCTTTGTGATAGCATTCATTCGCCATCTGCATATAGTCTTTTGCCTCGGATGCAATATCCGCAATACCTGAAAATTCATTCGGAACTTTGAGTTCCCCCATAGCCTTATAGGCCTCATTCATCTCATCAAGGTAACCGAGAAGTTCCTCTTTTGCAGAGTCGGAATCAGGATTTATACCGTTTATCGAACTGTCATACTCCGCAAGTTTGTCGTAAAACTCCGACATACTTGTCTTATACGCAGAAAGAGCACTATCCTCTTTCTTTCCACACCCCGTCATAATTGTTAATACCATAAAAAATGTCATACTAAGAACAACATTAACAATCTTGAATTTTCTCTTCTTTTCCAAAACAATCTCCATATCAATCAACGTATTTTGATGCAGCCTTAAGTCTTGTAAGCGCTCTTGCAAGACCGGCCTGTGATTTCTTGAATTCCTTGATGGACTGCTTCTGCTGCAAATGTTCCATCGCGAATTCATAAGCCTCCCTAGCTCTCTGTTTGTCGATATCCTCGGGTTTCTCTACAGTATTTACAAGCACGATACATCTGTTGTTTGCAACCTGAACAGAACCAAGACTAACCACACCATAAAGCCACTCCCCACCGGGCTTTTTAATCTTGATCACACCGTCAGATAACGCAAGGATCATTTCCTCATGATTGGCAAGTACGGCGAGCTCACCGTCTGCGCAAGGTAAAATGATCTCTTCCGCCCTGTCGTCATAAAATATTCCGTTGACGGAAATTACCCTCAGTCCGAAGGTCATTACCTTATTACCATTCATATTTTATGCCTCTATCTGCTTTGCTTTTTCAACGACTTCTTCAATAGTACCGACGTTGAAAAATGCAGCTTCCGGATACTCGTCCATCTCACCGTCAATAATGGCCTTGAAACCTTTAATGGTATCGGCAAGAGGTACAAACTTTCCTTCTATACCCGTAAACTGTTCAGCAACATGGAAAGGCTGAGACAAAAATCTCTGAATCTTTCTTGCTCTGTAAACAGTAATCTTATCTTCATCACTAAGTTCCTCCATACCGAGGATTGCGATGATATCCTGAAGTTCTTTGTACTTCTGGAGTATCTCCTGAACCTTTATTGCGGTCTCATAATGCTCTTTTCCAACAATGTCCTCTTCAAGGATTCTGCTTGAAGATTCAAGAGGATCTACCGCAGGATAAATACCCTGCTCAACAATCTTACGTGAAAGAACCGTCGTAGCATCAAGATGCGCGAATGTCGTCGCAGGAGCAGGATCCGTAAGGTCATCCGCAGGCACATATACGGCCTGAACGGATGTAACCGATCCAAGTCTGGTTGATGTAATTCTCTCCTGAAGCATACCAAGATCCGTTGCAAGAGTAGGCTGATATCCAACCGCCGAAGGCATTCTTCCGAGAAGTGAAGAAACCTCTGAACCCGCCTGTACAAATCTGAATATGTTATCTATGAAAAGAAGTACGTCCTGGTGCTTTACATCTCTGAAATACTCAGCCATTGTAAGCCCTGTCTCCGCAACACGCATTCTTGCTCCGGGTGGCTCATTCATCTGGCCGAACACAAGCGCTGTTTTATTAATAACGCCTGATTCATTCATTTCACTCCAAAGGTCGTTACCTTCACGTGATCTTTCTCCAACTCCCGTAAAGATTGAATATCCGCCGTGCTCCGTCGCGATATTCTGGATAAGTTCCTGGATAAGGACGGTCTTACCTACACCGGCACCACCGAAAAGTCCGATCTTACCACCTTTTGCATAAGGTGCAAGAAGATCGATAACCTTTATTCCCGTCTCAAGAATCTCAACTACGGGACTCTGATCGACAAGCCTCGGTGGTTCTCTGTGAATATCCCATTTTTCCAATGTCTTCACATCACCTTTTTTGTCGATCGTATCTCCGAGAACATTAAACAATCTTCCAAGGACTTCCTCTCCTACAGGAACACTGATAGGTCCACCCGTGAGATAAACTTCCATATCTTTGCTCAGTCCCTCACTGGGAGAAAGCATGATGCATCTTGCAACGTTGTCACCGATATGCTGTGCAACTTCCATGACACGCTTCTGGTCTTCGACCATTACAAAGAGTGCATCACTGATATAAGGAAGATCGCTGTCCTCAAATTTTACGTCTACAACAGGTCCCATGACCTGCAAAATCTTACCGTTTTTCAACTGTAATTCCTCGTTTTCTGCTTATCTTTGTTTCTCTCTTTGGCTTTTTTGGCATTCTTAAGAGCTTTCGCTCCGCTGACAACCTCAGTTATTTCCTGAGTTATCATTGCCTGTCTCTGCCTGTTATAGGTTCTTTGAAGTTCGGCGATCATTGCCTCCGCATTCTTATTCGCGGAATCCATCGCCATCATTCTGGCACTCTGAACACTGCAAAAAGCCTCAACCAATGCTCCGTAAATAAATCCCGTAACATAATTGGGAACTATATTATCCAGGATCGCCGAAGGGCTTGGCTCCATAAGGAACTCTTCGAGTATGGTTCCGGTCACCGGTTTTTCTCTCTTGATATCGGTAATGATCTCAAGAGGAAGAAGCTTTTCAAACTTAGTATCAATCTTTGTTCCGTGAACGGTCGTATAAATAATATAGAACTCGTCCAGTTTTCTCGAATAGTAATAATCAAGAATTTCCGCCGCTATTTTCCTTGCTCTGTGAAGAGTGGGATTCTGCGACGTAAACATGAATGATTCCTCAATATCAACATTCTTGGAAAGGAAATGAAAACGGCCGACCTCACCTATGACAAAGAGTTTCCAGCCCCCTTTATCAGCTGCAATCTTCTCTTCGGCAAGCTTTATGACATTGTGGTTATAAGAACCCGCAAGTCCCTTGTCGTCAGTGAAGATGATGTATCCTCTCCTTCGCTCATCCTCAGGGATTTCAAGCCTCGTCTCCAGGAAGATATTATCAACACCTTCCGGTAAATGTCTTACAAGACGTGAGATCATTGCCTGCGTGGAAAAAAAGAACGGCTCGGTATCAGTGAGCATCTTCTTCGCCCTTCGAAGCTTTGTAGAAGAGATCAGATACATCGCATTTGTAATTTTTCTGGTATCGTTTACACTGTTTATACGATCCCTGATTTCTTTAATGGTCGCCACTTTCCAATTCTTCCTTAAGTCTCTTGTTCTCGCTGTCGTTGAAAGCATCAACGGCTTCGATAATTTTCTTCTTTAACTGATCGGACAAATCTCCGCTCTTAGAAAGTTCTTCGCAGATATCGCCCTGTTCCGTATCGAAATAAGCAAGAAGTCTTTCTTTGTATTCCCTGACTTTTTTAACAGGGATCATATCAAGTCTGCCCGCACCGACAGCAACCAGAATGATTACCTGCTCATGCATTGCAAGCGGATGCTCAAGCGGCTGCTTAAGAAGTTCCATAAGAACATTTCCGTGTGCAAGCTGATTCTTGGTTGTCTCATCAAGGTCTGAACTAAACTGTGTAAACACAGCCATTTCTCTGTACTGTGCGAGATCCACTCTTATACTTCCCGCTGCTTTTTTCATCGCTTTGGTCTGAGCCGCGCTACCTACACGGGATACGGAAAGTCCTACGTTAACGGCAGGTCTCATTCCCTCAAAGAACAGGTCACTCTCAAGGAAGATCTGTCCGTCTGTAATAGATATAACGTTGGTAGGAATGTATGAAGATACATCACCCGCCTGTGTCTCAATGATAGGAAGTGCAGTAATTGAACCTCCTCCAAGTTCCGATGAAAGTTTACTTGATCTCTCAAGCAATCTTGAGTGCAAATAAAATACATCTCCGGGATACGCTTCTCTTCCCGGTGATCTCTCAAGAAGAAGTGATATTGCTCTGTATGCAACGGCATGCTTGGAAAGATCGTCATAAACAATAAGGCAATCCTTACCCTGATGCATGAAATACTCAGCCATTGCTGTTCCTGAATACGGCGCAATATACTGAAGCGGCGCCATATCTGATGCTGTTGAGCTTACAACTATCGAATAGTCCATAGCTCCCGTCTTCTTAAGTGTCTGTATGATCTTTGAAACGGTAGATGCTTTCTGACCGATTGCAACATATATACATATTACGTTTTTGCCCTTCTGGTTAATAATGGTATCAAGGGCAATCGATGTCTTACCGGTCTGTCTGTCACCGATAATAAGCTCTCTCTGTCCGCGTCCTATAGGGAACATGGTATCAATAGACAAGATTCCCGTTTCCATAGGCTCATTTACGGACTGTCTCTCAATAATTCCGGGTGCCGGCTGTTCAACCGGTCTGTATCCGGATTCCTTGATATCTCCAAGTCCGTCAATAGGCGTTCCGAGAGCATCTATTACTCTTCCGATAAATGCTTCTCCGACAGGTATTCCGGCTTCCTTGTAAGTTCTGACAGCTCTTGTTCCCTGTCTGATGCCTGTATCGTTTCCAAACAGGATACATCCGATGTGATCTTCACGTATATCCTGGGCCATACCTTTGGTTCCGCCCTCAAACTCGATGATCTCGCCATAGAAAGCATGCTCGATACCGTCGATATTAGCGATTCCGTCTCCAACCCAGGTTACCGTTCCGACTTCTCTGTCACCTATTGCAAGATCAAAGTTCTCAACTTTGCTGCTGAGCATACTGATGATCTTGCCGGTTTCTCTGTCTCCGGTCTTCCTGCTTAAGTTATTTAATTCTGCACGAAGCTGCCTTGCTCTTCCCGCATCGGACCAGTCGTATTCAAAGTTCTTGCATGATACGATGAATCCGCCTCCGATAGAAGTATCCTGAACAAGTTCCATATCAATTTCCGGAACGTCAAACTTCTTAAGGAGTATTCCCTTTATCTTGGAAAGCTGTTCCTCACTGGGAGCAATGCCCGCATAGCGCAGTTTAGCTTTCAATAATTCACTCATTCTTTGCTCCGGCTTCGTTTATAAATTTGTCGTATAATTCTTTGTCGTCGGCAGCACTGTGCTTGGTAGCGGCAATCTTGGATGCCGCATCTATAACCATATCTGTAAGCTGAGCTGCGTATACCTCTTTGGCACGTTCATTCTCAACTTCGGCATTGTGCTTAGCCTCAACAATGATCTGATCGCCCTTTTTCCTGGCGTCATTAACAATACGCTCATATTCCGCATATCCCTGCTTCTTGATGTCGCCAAGGATCTGCTCTTTCTCTTCATCAACATGAGCAATCTTTTCTTCATATTCTTTTTTGGTCTCAAGCGCTTCCTGCTGAGCAGCATCTGCCGCTTTTGTAGCACTGTCCACTTCTTCTCTTCTCTGCATGAGAATAGCGTCGACCCTGCCGAAAAGAAATTTTTTCGCCAGCAAATACAAAACCAAAAGATTAAATATAGTTAAACCAATTTGTATCCAATCTACATTTAACACGTCGTAACCCCTTTTTGTCGATAATTATTTGAAAATAATAATCATAATAGCAACTACAAATCCGTAGATAGCTGTAGCCTCTGCAAGTGCACAACCCAAAAGAAGAAGCTTCATTATCTTACCGTCAGCTTCCGGCTGTCTTGCAACCGCATCTGTAGCTTTTGCAGTAGCTATACCGATACCAAGTCCTGCTCCTAATCCTGTGAATGCAGCTATAGCTGCTCCTATTGCTGTTAAATCCATTTTATTTCCTCCTTGTGCCGTATTATTCAACGGCTTCTTTAATGTATAATGACGTCAAAAAGACAAAGACATATGCCTGGATTGCTCCGTCAAATATGTCAAAATACAAGCTAAACATTGCCGGTACGATTACCGGTGCGACAGCTTTGATAAGCTCCATGATAACCGTAGCTCCGAGAATATTACCGAAAAGTCTCATGCAAAGAGACAACGGTCTTATAAGAAGCTCCAAAACATTCATAGGTGCGATCACAGCCATTGGCTGTGCAAAGCCTTTGATCCAGTTCCTGAAGCCCTTCTTCTTAAAGCCTGCGGCTTCAACAAGAATAATGCTCATGATTGAAAGCGCTATCGTCACGTTAAGGTCCATGGTCGCAGGTACAACACCAAATAATCCGACCATATTGGAAAAAGCAATGAATATAAGCACCGTTGCAATATAATCGGCATATCCTATTGCCTCTTCTCCCAGCATTCCGCCGGTAACGCCTCTTATCCATAACACAAAACTTTCAACCGCGGCCTGGCGTTTTGAAATATTATGTACCTTAAAATCCCTTGTAAGGATTAGCATAAGAATAAACAAAACAAGCATAACCACCCATGTCAGGACAACGGACTTATATATTTCCAAAGTTCCGCTTCCGACAGGAATTCTAAGGAACGTTTTATCTTCCATCAAAAGTTCATTAAGAATCTCTTTTAAATCCATAGCGTATACCTTCCCCAAAAATATACAATAATTATAGAAAATCCACTTTAATAATGCAATGTAAAAAAAAGCCTTAACTTTGCTTAATTTGGTGTTTTGGCAAAGTTAAAGCTTTTGATATTATTTTTGTACCATGTTTTATATTACTTCTATACTGTCTCTGTCGGCGCTTGCTTTGATTGTCAGTTTATCATATGTCTTTCTGTCTTCCTCAATTCTAAGCACCATTCTGTCAATGACAAACACCGTTCCGGAATAAGCAACTTCGGTAATTGTTGCTCTAGCCTCGCTTCCTTTGTCAATTTCAGCCTGGACCTTACTTTTTTTCGCTTCAAGGTCTTTTATCTTGCCTTCCTTCATTCCTATAGCAGCATTAACCTTGATCTTCCATTGCATCCTCTGTCTGTCGGCGGATGCATCCTCAGAAAGCCTGTCTCTTTGTACCTTAAGGCTATTTAGTTCCTCTTCCTCTCTGCTGATTGCTTTATTAATATTGCTGAGCTCAGCAAGTATGGTATTGTTTACGCCAAGAGTGACAATAGTCTTTGCACCGGCTTTGTTTCCGACTGATGCCGTCTCGATTCCAAAAAGGCTCTGAACACTTCCTCCGTAAATAGTTCCCACTCTTCCATATGTTCTGATAAGTCCGCTCGCAATGACATTGCAGTTTATGAAATAGTTAGCGGAAATATTTTTTCCGGTTATCGTCACACCCTCAAAGAATTTCGCCGAGACATCTCCCTTTGCTTTTATCGAGCCTCTTATGGGACATGTCGCACCCCCTTTAATGACAACATTCCTTCCGCTAACTATTTCAGAGCTTTCCATGTGACCGCCTATTATCACGTCACCCGACGCGTTAATATCACATCCGGAATGAACATCTCCGGTTATATATACTACTCCGTCATAAGAAATTTTATTATCGGTTATCTTAACTTCAGGAAGTATCATGATCTTTTCGATATTGATCACTCCGTCAACCATGCTGATGGCGCCGGAATATTTTGCAACATAAGTAACCCTGTCATTTAATATCATGAATCCCTCTCCTTTTAAGATAGGGATTTCTTTACCGTTTCTTGCACGCAGAGCCTCTCCGTATACGTTATATCCGTCTTCTCCTTTTTTCGCCTTGTGATATATCGCAATCTTATCACCGGCCTTAACCTGCTTGATTGCTTCGATATTAGAAAGATCCGCCGTTCCGTCATTTAATATCACAGGCTCCTGTTCCTGCTCCATGTCCACCAAAAATTCATAGTAGCCGTCAACTCCGTTAACAGCAGTTTTTCCTGCGGCAACAACATATTTCTCATTATGATTTAAGTTACTTAGCATATTTGAAATTGCTTCTTTGTTGATTCCGGCCATTATTCTACACTGAACCAGGAAGCTCATAATGAGATCCTCGGTATATACCGCGCCGTCATTTCGCGCAGGAAGCTTGATCCAGCATATCATCTCATCGGAAGTAAACGACAGGAACTCATCTCTGTTTTCAAGCATGTAATTAAGAAGAACAGTTTCATTGGGAACACCGTCAGTCCTATCAAGTACTTCGGCATCATGCACTTTGTGTCCTACAAAACCATATCCTTCACCCAATATGCGCTCTCTTATGCGGCGCATATCGCGGGCAGTATACATCATCGATGAAAATGCGCTTATATCAAGTCCGTCTTCTATACCGAGCCTCAACTCTCTCATCTGATCGGCCTGATAAAGAGGATTGGTATAGGGTGTAATATCAATCTGATGTTCAAGGCCTATTCGCATCTCATACATCTGTTGCCAGCCATACGATGCATCTGCATATCTTCCGACATCAATACCATTCTCAAGACCTATCCTTATCTCTTTTATCGCATCACTTCTCATGTCAGGGTTGATATATTTATCAATCGAGATTCTTTCCTTAAGGCAGATCCTGATCTGTTCAATCTGCTCCGCATCATATCGTTCTCTGACATATTGGCTTATATCAACATTATCATTGTGCGCCGCATGCAGTTCCTCAAGTATGCTCGCATTATAACTGCGTATCTGGGCATCATCAAAGAAAAGTCCGTCTTCCGCACTTTTTCTTATTGCTCTCATTTTCATGTATGGAATATCAACAGAAGCGTATTTAGAGATATCAATCCCCGCTTCGAGACCTTTTCTGATCTCACGCATTTGAAGGCTGTCAAATGCCGGGTCCTGAAAGAAAATAATGGGAACGCCCTCTCCCCTGCTAAGACCGATACGAAGTTCTCTCATCTGGTCTGCAAGGTATTCCCTCTTTGCATATGAAGATACATCAATTCCGGCAGCAATTCCCTTCCTTATCTCGGAAAGCTGCTGAACATCAAATCCCTGCTCCCTATACGAGCTCATATCAATGTTCTGAGACATTTCAAGACGAAGTTCTTCCATCTCAGTCCATGATTTTCTGGGATCCATATACTTTGCAACATCAACTTTATCCTTGATACCTTTTCGTATTTCGGAAAGCTGAAGCGCATTAAAATTAAGAGCTCTGAGCTTATCAGCATCAGCCCCTAAATTCTTGCACATCTCTAGTTCTCTCTCCAACGCACTCTTATTAAGTGAAGAGAGACCGGAGTAAGACATCGTTTCATTTTCAAGATCAAGTTCTAAATCAAGTTCCTGAGCATCCATAGATGTCACATCTCCCAACCGGTCATGAAATATCGGCCTGCAATGCACTATCAATTATCTATTTCTTATAACAATTTTATCATTATTACAATTACCACTCAAGAACTAATTAATCCCCCTCCCTTGTAAACCCAGTTCAAATCTGCGTTTATTACACAAACGATAAAACCGTTAATTTTTTAATAGCATTCCCAAATATAATGTGCTAGAATGAAACGAGTTTTTATTTTAAATTAGGAGAGAAAAATATGAAAAAGAAATTATTGGCAACAATGTTCGCACTTGCATTAGCAACAAGCTCTGTTGCTTGCGGAGCTCAGAAAGTTGAGCCTGCAACAAACAACAATGCAGAAAGCGAAGCATCCGCTGAAGCAGCACCTTCTGATTCTTCAAATGAAGACGCTGCAGAAAGCACATCTTCAGAAAGCTCTGACGCAAGTGATTCCGGCGAAAACATTTCAGGTGTTGTAAACGGAACCACATATGAAAACAAGTTTTTTGGGGTTAAGTTTTCTTTAGGCGATAACTACAAATTTGCAAATGCTGAAGAGCTTCAGACATTAAACAGCACAATAACAGATCTTGATGCATTCAAAGATAACAAAGCTGCAAAGAAAGCTCTCGACAGCGGTAGTATTATGGTAGTAACTTACGCTGTTGACGGAACAACAGGCAAAACACTTAATGTTGTTCTTCAGAGTGTAGGTTCACTTGCAGGAGCACTTGCAAATGAGCAGTCAATTATGGAATCTCAGAAAGAGCCTTCAATTTCAGCTCTTGAAGCTCAGGGATTAACAGATGTAACTGCCGAGATGGAGACAGTTAAGTTCTTGGGTGAAGATCATCCTTCACTTGTACTTAATGCAAAAATAAACGGCACAGTTCTGTACCAGAGATGTATCTGTCTTATCAAAGACGGTTATATTATAACTTTCACAGGATCGGGACTTGAAGCCGATAACTATGACTCAGAATTATTAAGCGCAGAAAAAATAGCTGAATAATTTAAATATTTCACTTCTAAAAAAGAGCCCCACACAAATGTGTGAAGCTCTTTTCTTTTAGAATCTTATCTGATAATCATTATCAGTTCTTCTTTGAGTTGTTGTAAACTTTCTTAGCCTCTTCAAGTCCTGCCTTAAGTCCAGCAAGTCCTGCCTTAGCAACCTCAGCTGATGTCTCAGCAAGTTCCTTAGCAATAACTGTAGCCTTCTCAGCAGCATCCTTGAGCTTTTCCTTTGTCTCGTCATCTACGATGTTCTTTGAACCGCAGCATGCGCTCTTCTCAGCGATAGCAGCCTGTGCAGCAGCAAGTCTAGCAACAGGTACACGGAAAGGTGAGCATGATACATAGTCAAGACCGATCTTGTGGCAGAACTCAACTGATGAAGGATCACCACCGTGCTCACCACAGATACCAACGTGGAGACTAGGATTAACGGGCTTACCAAGCTTAAGTGACATTTCCATAAGCTTACCAACACCTGTCTGGTCAAGCTTAGCGAAAGGATCATTCTCGAATATCTTAGCATCATAGTAAGCATCAAGGAACTTACCAGCATCATCACGAGAGAATCCGAATGTCATCTGTGTAAGGTCGTTTGTACCGAAGCAGAAGAAGTCAGCTTCCTTAGCGATCTCATCAGCTGTAAGAGCAGCTCTGGGGATCTCGATCATTGTACCAACTTCGTACTCAAGCTTAGCGCCTGCAGCAGCGATCTCAGCATCAGCTGTCTCTACTACTACCTTCTTAACGTTCTTAAGCTCCTTAACTTCGCAAACAAGAGGAATCATGATTTCAGGCTTAACGTTCCAGTCAGCGTGTGCCTTCTGAACTTCAAGAGCAGCACGGATAACAGCCTTAGTCTGCATCTTAGCAATTTCAGGATATGTAACTGCAAGACGGCATCCTCTGTGACCCATCATAGGGTTGAACTCGTGAAGAGAATTGATGATAGCCTTAATATCTTCTACGCTCTTGCCCTTAGCATCTGCAAGCTTCTTGATTTCGTCCTCTGTTGTAGGAACGAACTCGTGAAGCGGGGGATCAAGGAATCTGATTGTAACAGGATTTCCTTCAAGTGCCTCATAAAGAGCCTTGAAGTCGTTCTGCTGATAAGGAAGAATCTTATCAAGTGCAGCTTCTCTCTCTTCTACTGTATCTGAACAGATCATCTCACGGAATGCAGCAATTCTGTCTTCCTCGAAGAACATGTGCTCTGTACGGCAAAGACCGATACCCTCAGCACCAAGCTCTCTAGCCTTCTTAGCATCAGCAGGTGTATCAGCGTTTGTACGAACCTTAAGCTTTCTGAACTGATCAGCCCAAGCCATGATACGTCCGAACTCGCCGGCGATCTGTGCGTCAACTGTTGCAATCTGTCCTTCGTAGATGTTACCTGTTGTACCATCGATTGAAATGAAGTCTCCCTCTGTGAATGTTTTTCCACCAAGAGTGAACTTCTTGTTTTCTTCGTCCATGTTGATGTCGCCACAACCTGATACGCAGCACTCACCCATTCCACGAGCAACTACGGCAGCGTGTGATGTCATACCACCACGAACTGTAAGGATACCCTGAGCAGCCTTCATACCTGTGATATCCTCAGGCGATGTCTCAAGACGAACAAGAACAACCTTCTCGCCTCTTGCAGCCCATTCTACTGCGTCATCAGCTGTGAATACAACCTTACCGCAAGCAGCTCCGGGAGATGCACCAAGACCCTTTCCGATAGGTGTTGCAGCCTTAAGAGCAGCAGCATCGAACTGAGGGTGAAGAAGTGTATCAAGGTTACGAGGATCGATCATAGCAACTGCTTCTTCAGGAGTCTTGTGTCCCTCATCAACGAGGTCGCAAGCAATCTTAAGAGCAGCAGGAGCTGTTCTCTTACCGTTACGGCACTGAAGCATATAGAGCTTCTTGTTCTCAACAGTGAACTCCATATCCTGCATGTCATGGTAGTGGTTCTCAAGAGTATCACATACTTTGATGAACTCAGCGTATGCCTCAGGGAACTCCTTCTCCATCTGAGCGATAGGCATAGGTGTACGAACACCTGCAACTACGTCCTCACCCTGTGCGTTGATAAGGAACTCACCCATAAGCTTATTCTCACCTGTAGCAGGGTCACGAGTGAATGCAACACCTGTACCGGACTCATTGTTAAGGTTACCGAATACCATAGGCATTACGTTAACAGCTGTTCCCCATGAGTAAGGGATGTCGTTGTCACGACGATATACGTTAGCACGAGGGTTATCCCATGAACGGAATACAGCCTCGATAGCAAGCTTAAGCTGCTCTACAGGATCTGAAGGGAAGTCCTTGCCGAGCTGCTTCTTATACTCAGCCTTGAACTGCTCAGCGAGCTCCTTAAGGTCAGCTGCTGTAAGGTCAACGTCAAACTTAACACCCTTCTTCTCTTTCATCTGGTCGATAAGCTGCTCGAAGTACTTCTTACCAACCTCCATAACTACGTCAGAGAACATCTGGATGAAACGACGATATGAATCATATACAAAACGCTCGAATGCAGGATCGGGATTTCCCTTGATCATTGCTGCAACTACTTCATCGTTAAGACCGAGGTTGAGGATTGTATCCATCATACCGGGCATAGAAGCACGAGCTCCTGAACGAACAGAAACAAGGAGAGGATTCTGAAGATCGCCGAATTTCTTGCCGTTGATCTCTTCCATCTTCTTAACGCCGTCCATAGCCTGAGCCATGATCTCGTCGTTAATCTTACGACCATCCTCATAGTACTGTGTACATGCTTCTGTTGTGATTGTGAATCCCTGAGGTACAGGAAGACCAATACTTGTCATCTCAGCAAGGTTAGCACCCTTACCACCGAGAAGGTTACGCATTGTCATGTTACCTTCGTTGAACATATAAACCCACTTGTTCGCCATTTTTGTCTTACCTTTCTTACCGGTACTATATAAAACCGGTACCTTTCATGTATTTCTATTTTATAACTACCGCGGAAACCACTGACCGTGAAATAAAACGCGGATAATTACCGATTTAATAAAATATAAAACCTCTAAATATTACACTTTATTAACTTTGGGACCGTTTTTTGGAACAAAACTGTCAAATATATAAATGTCAAAATTCTGCTCTGCCCTTGCAAGCTCCTCTTCGCTCTTAATCGTCCATGCAGCGGTGACATTCTTATACAGGTGCCTGCACAGCCATAATGACAGGTTACCCGGATATTTGTGATTGTATGAAATAAAATCGGGTCTGGTTAAAAAATTCAGAAAAAGATTTGTAAGCGCAAAGTAAAGAAAGCTGTTAAATTCCGAAGGCGACTCCTTGTGGAACTCATCGGAGAGCTGTCCTCTCATGATCTGCGGCCTGTGCCTTCTATACCAAAGCACTCCGAGAGGATTAAAGGACTCGATGCAATATACTCCTTTATATGATGAAAGAAGCGCATCCGCTTTCGAACAAACAGTACAGTTTTTAAATTCGATCTTAAGCTCCACGATAAGCGGAACTTTACCGTCTACAAGCGCCAAAAAATCTTCGAATTTGGGGATTTTTTCAACAGAATCAAGAATATGAAACCTTTGAAGCTCTTCATATGTATAGTCAATTACCTTACCCTTAACTCCGAAGCTCCCGTCCTTATTCTTCACAGCATCTTCGGGAATCTCACCCTCTGCGTATCTCGCCACTCTGGCAAGTGTAAAATCGTGAAAAATAACCGGAACACCATCCTTGGTAAGCTGAACATCACACTCAATCCCATAGCCGGCATCCACTGCCTTCTTAAAGGCCGCCATCGTGTTTTCCGGTGCATCTGATGAATTGTCATGAAGTCCGCGGTGCGCATAACGCACACCTACATGAGGTAATCTTTCAGGTTTATGCACTACCCTCGGCATGATCATCAGAAAATAAAGAACGACCATTATAGGTGCTATTTCGCACAAAACCTTAATAAAAAGCATTAATCCACTTCCTACTGATAATTTTTTAACACGTCTGCTACATATTTTACTTCCTAATTGTTTAATTCGCAACAATTAAATGCGTTAATCGACATTAATTTCATATAATTTTAATCATCAACGTCGAAATTCTCGAGTATATTACCCTTCATATCGGGTCTCGCATCGCCGTGTTTGACCATAAGCATTGTTAAAAATGCCAAAGCCGAAAAGATAAACGCATAAGGGAACAACGTCTTGTATGATATATGCTCAAGCAGATATCCGGAGAATACAGGTGTAAACACCTGGGCAGCCATCGAGAACGTATAGTATGTTCCCGTGTATTTGCCTATCTCTCCCGCTTTACACATCTCAACAACCATCGGATAAGAGTTTACGTTGATTGCAGCCCATCCTATTCCCACAATTGCAAAAAAGATATTTATTGAAGCCGAAAAATGCGGATAAAGTCCTGTAATAATGTAGCTTGCAGCCATAAGAACAATTCCGCAAAGAATAGTCTTTTTTCTACCTATCTTTCCTGATATATACGCAATAGGAATATAACTGAGTGTAGCCGCAACAGTGGCAACAAGGAGGCATGTGGCGTAATCATTGTTATGAAGATCCCACACAACGCCAACAAAGCGCGAAAATGCCGTAGTCACCGCATTGTAAGCCGTAAACCAGAAAAATACCGAGATCAGAAGAAAAATGAGACTTCTTCTCACCTCAGCAGGCATCTTACCCTTTGTTTCTTCCTCCGAAGTACCGTCGCCGTCTTCCGAAGCTTTCTCATCGAAAGCCTCTCCGAGAGACTTAAGTCCTCCCTGCTCTTCTACTTCTTTTCTTATCTTCTTTTCATTTATGGTAAAAAACAATATTCCCACAGACACAACCATGCAGATGATAATGCTAATGATAAAAGGCATGTAATCCGTCTGTGCCGGATTCTCAGCCTCTTTTAGCAAAACCTTTGTCATGATAAGAACAAAGATACCACCGACTGTTCCCATAAGATTTATTATCGCATTTCCCGAGCTTCTTAAGGGAGCCGGTGTAAGATCGGGCATAAGTGAAACTGCGGGCGATCTGTAGACTCCCATTGCAAACAAAATAAAAAGAAGTCCGAACATAAATAAGAGCAAGTTTCCGCTCTTTCTAGCTACAGCAATAAGCAAATATAAAAGAGAAACCGACATTGCCGTTCCAACAAGAATATACGGCATTCTTTTTCCTATTTTACTGTCGGTATGATCCGAAAGATTTCCGAACAATGGCAAAAGAAAAAGTGCAAACACATTATCAAGAGCCATCACTATACCTGTTGCGGTCTCGCCAAGACCAAAGCTATATTTTAATATCTTTGGAATCTCGTTATCATAAAACTGCCAGAATGCACAGATAGATAGAAATGCAAATCCGATAAGTATAGTTCTCTTATAGTTTAGTTTCATAGTGTATCTCCATATCCCCATTTTTTTGTACACTATATTATATATGAAGAATTATCATAAAGAAAGCAGAAGACTGCCGATATGCAACAGTCTTCTGCCATAAACACGTCTAAATATAAGCTTTTTTATACCATCATCTTGTAAATCTTCGTGCAATCATCTTCATTAAGAGTAACGAAACCGCTGATAGTACCGTTTCTTCCGTCACCTCTGCAAAGAACTTCAACAAGCTTGGGAATATCCTCTTCCTTTGCACCGAGTTCTTCAAAGTTCTTTGGCATTCCGATAGAAATAAGGAAATTTTGGAATGCTTTGATTCCCTCTTTTGCCGTAACTTCGGGATGATCGAAGTCCATCTGGCAGCCCCATACTCTTGTTGCAACCTTTGCAAATCTCATAACGTCGTGATTCATAACATAGCTGAATACCGCAGGCATGGTAACCGCAAGTCCCGCACCGTGCGCACAGTCATAAACCGCAGAGAGCTCATGTTCAATATTGTGGCTGTTCCAGTCCTGACTTCTTCCCACACCGCAAGAATTGTTGTGAGCCATCATTCCTGCCCACATAATATTCGCTCTTGCCTCATAGTTATTGGGATCTTCTATTACTCTCGGAGCCTCATGCTTCATTGTAAGAAGGAGCGCCTCGATCATTCTGTCCGTAACTTCAACATCCTTGGTATTGGTAAGATATCTCTCATAAAGATGTGCCATGATATCTGTCACCCCGGCTGCCGTCTGATATGCGGGAAGAGTCTGTGTAAGTGCAGGGTTCAAAATGCTGAATTTAGGTCTGAGCGCATCGGAACCCACGCCTCTTTTAAACATTCCCTCTTCTTTTGTTATTACAGAATCGGGACTTCCTTCACTTCCGGCTGCAGCGATCGTAAGGATTGTTCCTACAGGAAGAGCCTCTTTAATTCTTTCTTTTCCCTGATAGAAATCCCAGAAATCGCCGTCATACAATGTTCCTGCCGCGATTGCTTTTGAAGAATCTATCGTACTTCCGCCTCCTACAGCGAGAACAAAATCTATTTTTTCTTCCTTGCAGAGCTTTATTCCTTCATATACAAGGCCGCTCCTTGGATTGGGCTTTACTCCTCCGAGTTCTTTATAAGAAATGCCCTCTTTTTCGAGAGATTTTTTCACCCTGTCAAGAAGGCCGGAACGTACTACGCTGCCTCCGCCGTAATGAATGAGAACTTTGCTTCCGCCAAATTTTTTCACATACTCGCCGGCTGCGTTCTCAGTGTCTTTTCCAAAAACAAAATATGTGGGAGAATAAAAGGTAAAATTGTCCATTTTTTTCCATTCCTTTCTATATAAGATTCATATAAAATTATTTTATTATTTCATTTAGCAAAAACGGAGGTACGAATATGGATCCAAGTCAATATGAGACTTTTCCTTTTCAGACTACCCACGCATTTAATCTTGCTACCGGTTCTGAGGAAAGATCGTTCCCGTCACACTGGCACTCTTTTGGCGAGATCATCCTCGTAGGACCCGGTGAAAAAAATGTATATAAGATCGGTCAAAAAATATATAACCTGGTTGAAGGTGATATCGTGCTTATATGGCCTATGGAAATTCACGAGATTGTTGATGCCGACAGAACATGCTCTGTCATCCTGCAGTTTAGTAATACGATAGCAGATGCCGTTTTTGACTTTAAACGTATCATTCACTACTATCACAATCTTCACGTTATCTGCATAAACAATCACAGGGAACTTGCCCTTAAACTTGGTGAGATTGCGCATAAGATGCGCGATACCTTCAGATCGAACAAAAACAACAAAGAAATACTGTGTACCAAGCTCCTTTTTGATTTTATGATGCTTCTTGACGATCACAAGCAGGAACTTAGCGGTGAACTTACCGATAACTACTATGCTTCCGTCACAGACGAACTGTTTTTCAAAATGGTAAAGGTAACAGACTATATAAAAAATAATCTCACAGATGACAACCTAACGCAATCAGAAATGGCAAAAAGAGCCGGAATAAGCAAAGATTATTTCTCACGTATTTTTAAAGAAATAACCGGTCTTAATTATAATAAGTGGCTGAATCTTATACGAGTCGAAAAAGCCGCGGAGCTTATGTCAAATGACGGCATGTCACTGACAGAAATTGCCATGCTGTCAGGCTTTCAAAGTATATCCTCTTTTAACAGGGTTTTTAAGGAGCAAAAGAATATGTCGCCAAGTGAATATCGCGCAAGCTTTTCTGCTTAATCCGGCTATATTTGAAAATATAATTCATCACCCTGCTTTTAACTGCCCATATTTTGATATATGGGCTTCTCATTTTTTGTCCTTATTGCATTTTACAGGAGTTTCTCCTATAATACGAAATGTTGCAAAGACTATTTCTATATTAATAAGCGAGGCTATTTTTAATGATAAGTGCTAATAACGTAACACTGAGAGTTGGTAAAAAAGCTCTTTTCGAAGACGTAAATATCAAATTTACCGAAGGAAACTGCTACGGAATCATCGGTGCAAACGGCGCCGGAAAATCTACCTTTTTGAAGATCTTATCAGGTCAGATTGAGACAACAAACGGCGATGTCGTTATCACAGACGGCCAGCGTTTGTCTTTCCTTGAACAGGATCACTTTAAATATGACGACAAGGTAGTTCTTGATACCGTTATTTCGGGAAATGCCCGTCTTTTTGAGATCAAGAATGAAAAAGACGCCATTTATGCAAAGGAAGATTTCACTGACGAAGACGGAATCCGCGCAAGTGAACTCGAAGCTGAGTTTGCAGAGATGAACGGATGGGAAGCTGAATCAGACGCAGAGAGCCTTCTTAACGGACTTGGTATCGAAACTGAAAATCACTACAAGCTCATGAAAGAACTTGACGGTAATCAGAAGGTCAAGGTTCTTCTTGCAAGAGCTCTTTTCGGCAACCCCGATATCCTGCTTCTCGACGAGCCTACCAACCATTTGGATCTCGATGCTATCGCATGGCTTGAGGAATTCCTTATCAACTTCGAGAATACGGTCATTGTCGTATCTCACGACCGTTACTTCCTCAATAAAGTCTGCACTTACATTGCTGATATAGACTACGGCAAGATTCAGCTCTATGCCGGTAACTACGACTTCTGGTACGAGTCATCACAGCTCATGATTCGCCAGATGAAGGAAGCAAACAAGAAAAAAGAGGAACAGATCAAGGAACTCAAAGAGTTCATTGCACGTTTCTCTGCTAACGCAAGTAAATCAAAGCAGGCTACTTCAAGAAAGAAAGCTCTTGAGAAGATCGAGCTCGATACAATCAAGCCTTCAAGCAGAAAGTATCCTTACATCGACTTTAGACCTGAGCGTGAGATCGGTAACGAAGTTCTTACCGTTTCAGGAATTTCAAAGACAATAAACGGCGAGAAGATTCTCGACAACATTTCATTCGTCGTACAGCACGATGACAAGATTGCTTTTGTAGGTGGAAACGAGCTCGCAAAGACTACTCTCTTCCAGATCCTCACAGGAGAACTTGAGCCCGACGAAGGAACATACAAATGGGGTGTAACAACTTCACAGGCTTACTTCCCCAAGGATAATACAAAAGAATTTGATAACGACTACAACATTACCGAATGGCTTACAGGCTATTCTGAGATAAAGGACGCAACTTACGTAAGAGGATTCCTCGGAAGAATGCTCTTTGCAGGTGAAGACGGCGTCAAGAAAGTTAAGGTTCTTTCAGGAGGAGAAAAAGTTCGTTGTCTCCTTTCAAAGATGATGATAAGCGGCGCAAACTGCCTTATCTTCGATGAACCCACAAACCACCTTGATATGGAATCAATCTCCGCTCTCAACGACGGAATGATCAAATTTCCCGGCGTAGAACTTTTCGCTTGCCGTGACCATCAGGTTGTTCAGACAACAGCAAACAGAATAATGGAAATTCTCCCCGACGGATCACTTGTCGACAAGCGTTCTACTTATGACGAATATCTTGAAAGTGATGAGATGGCTAGAAAACGTACAGTTTATAATACAGTTGCCGAAGAAGAGGAAGACGACTGATTAAAGCATTTATATTAGGAGGAGCATAAGCATGCAGACATTTAGTCCCGTAAAAGAAGGAAAAGTAAGAGAAATTTACGACATCGGAGAGAACCTTATCATGGTTGCAACAGACAGAATCTCCGCTTTCGACGTAATTCTCAAGAACAAAGTTACTAAGAAGGGTGCTGTGTTGACCCAGATGTCAAAGTTCTGGTTTGATTATACCAAGGACATCGTAAACAACCATATGGTAAGCGTTGATACAAACGATATGCCTGAATTTTTCAGAAGCGAGGAATTTAAAGGAAACAGCATGCTTTGCAAAAAGCTCAACATGGTTCCCGTTGAGTGCATCGTTCGTGGATATATCACAGGAAGTGGCTGGAACAGCTACAAGGAAAACGGAACTGTATGCGGAATCAAGCTTCCCGAAGGTCTCAAAGAGTGCGACAAGCTCCCTGAACCCATCTACACTCCCAGCACAAAGGCTGAGATCGGTGATCACGATGAGAACATCGACTTCGACCGCAGCGTAGAAGTTCTCGAGAAGGCATTCCCCGGAAAGGGCCTTGAGTACGCAACAAAGATCAAGGATTACACAATCGCTCTTTACAAGAAATGTGCAGACTACGCTCTCACTCGCGGAATCATCATCGCAGACACAAAGTTTGAGTTCGGTATCGATGAGAACGGCGAAGTTGTTCTTGCAGACGAGATGCTCACACCTGACAGCTCACGTTTCTGGCCTGTAGAAGGTTATGAACCCGGACACGGTCAGCCTTCATTTGACAAGCAGTTCGTTCGTGACTACTTAAAGGCTAATCCTGAGTGTGATTACAACCTTCCTCAGGACGTAATTGACAAGACAATCGCTAAGTACCTTGAAGCTTATAAGCTCCTTACAGGTTCAGAACTTAACGTTTGATGTAAATAACAGGAATGAAATGCGCCGGCCGCTTATGCGACCGGCTTTTTTTGTAATTTCTTATCTGTCTTTTTTTACAAGGTGATCGTGTACAATATATGTCATATCTCCATCATCATCTTCTACAGCAATAATGCTTTTCCCATTGGAATAATCCCTCCACAGACCATACGCATTTTTAACTGTTCCGATCTCGGAATGGTTTCCATTTTCATCGAGAGCAAATACAGTTCCGTTATCGCTTAAGCAATACGCTTTATCACTCAATGGATCATTCATTATATTTCCGATGGAAAAACCATCACCCGGAACCTTAAATGCTTCGCTCATAACTTTTCCGTCTTTGTATGTAACGATCTTATCATCCAATAAGATCCATAAAACCTCGCCATTATCACTTACCGCAACATCATATACACCATTATCATTGTGGTACAACTCTTCTGTCTGTGTTTCTCCGTCTTTATATAAAATTGCTTTTATCGAATCATCTTCTATATCATAGACTTTAAATTCCCGGTCTGAATATGCATATGCCAAGCTGTCCGATTTGCAGACAGCTTCCATATCGGCATTAAGCCAATAACTGCTTCTATCGGCTTTTATGTACATTCCTTCAAACGAATCAGCCCCCGGAAAATAATTTGCATCAACATCTGAATAAAAAAATTCTTTTCCTTTAAAGATCGCATCAAAATATGGATATGACAGAATCACTTTAGACTCGTTCATTGCGTTTGAATCAAAATAACGCAATCCATCTGTATTCTCAAACATTATTTTTTTACAATCAGAATTAAGAGCGATATAGCCGCCAAAGTATTCATTATAAAGATTAATCACATTGCCTTCTTTCCAGCAAAACAGCCCTTCACCGGGATCAGGCGAAAAATATGCCACTTTTCTGTCATTTGATACAGCAAACACATTAGATACACTATGCTGTTCGTCGTATATCTTTTCGCTCGTTCCGTCAAGACCCATTATAAAAATTCCATCTCCTCTTGAAACAAGCACCGTATTACCGTCAGGAGAAGCCGTAATACAGCTTAAGTATGTAATATCGCACGCTTCTATCAAGTTATAACTATTATCTTTGGTACTGTATACGCATAGACCTTTGCCAAGCTTGGATTTTTCAGAGGTCGCAATATAAACATATTCACCTGTATAATTCATTACCGCATCCACACAACCATCATCAATCAGAGTTTCCTTGAGAGCAGAGTCGATCATATATACTCCTCCGTCAGCAAATATCATTCCGACTGCGCCTTCCGGATCGGTATAAAATTCGTAATAATCCGTCCCCTTAAACTTATCGTTTACAGCTCCGGAAGAATTGAATATTTGCCCATTGACGGCAACCATATTGATTCCGGATTTTGCCTCTTGAGAAACCGCGCCACCTTCTTTAATCCGGCCAAATACACTCGAAACAATTACACACACAGCTCCCGCAGCAATTGCAAAAATAGCCACTACCAAAACGATCAGCAACAGTTTTTCATTTTTCTTTTTTACAGGTACTCCGCAGTACGGGCAAAATTTGCTTCCATTATTTATTTCTCTCCCACAATCAGTACACCTCATCACTCTCGTCTCCTTCAACAAACTATTTTTATCCTCAACTAAATTTCCCATTTCTAAACAATATATCAAAAAAATATAAACCGCTAAACCCCAATATGATTTTTCCGATATATCTTACAAAGATAAATAAACCTGCTAAATAACCTCCCTTTAAACAATAAATAAAAGTACCATCACTGCGGTAGACTCCCGGTGGTGGTACTTTTGCGTACGGATTACTCCCATCTTCCTGAAAAATATCAATCATCATCTTCATAGGAATATCCGTTGTCCTTTGAAGAAGGTCTTTTCGACAATATCTGAATAAGCAGTCTCACTACTCCGATTAGCACCAGATAGCTTCCGACCGTAAGAGATTTAACTGAAGTGAGCCTTTGCGGCGTGGCAAAAGAAATGATACCGATGTTGATGTTGACTACAGCTATAAGGATCATCCAGAATTTTCCCGCCGACTTTATTGTCTTTTTATGCTTGATAACGTACTGAACGCTTGCTGACGCCATGGTGAAAAAGACAATTGAAATAAACACGTTCGTCCATTTCGGAATGCGCTCTATATTCGACACGATAAATACCATGAAACTCATAACAAGTATGTGAAAAAGCATTCGTCCACGCTTGATAAACGCCTTCTCATCGCGCATTCCTGCTTTAATTATTCTAGAAGCGCTAAAAAGCGCGCACGTAAGCGCAACGGCGCCGCCTATCATGTTGTAGATAGCTTTAGGAATAGCAAGGAACACAATTCCCAGAAGTATAAGAAATGCATCAATAAGGCCCTGCTGAGTCTTAAGTGCCTCCATAACCCTTATTTTCTCAAATTCTCGCCAGAGAGATCCAAAGAACTTTCCAAGAATAATCTTGGTCTTACTCTCAGACTGCGCCGCGGATAAAAGAATCGTTCCAAAATCATGGAATCCGCCCTTTGAAATGTCATACAAAGAGACCGCACCTCCTGCTTTCATTGCATCAAAAATATCCCTCGTAAACGCCTCTCGTTGCTCCATTGTAGCGTTTTCTATCCAGTCATCGATAACTCTGTTGAGCGCAGAACTTTCCTCTGTAAGGTGCTTTTTTGTAACAAAATGATCTCCCGCAACTTTCCAGGTCATTCCCGAATGCTGAAGCATTCTCTCGCCGTCACTTGCAACTATCCTATGCGGAACATCAAGTTCAAAGAGCATTCCAACAATACTGTACGTAGGCACAATATGCGTAAGCTTCCACTTTACGTTTGCAAACTTCCTTTCATTAAGAAGTTCAGGACAGATTCCGGGACCGTCGTTACTGTAAACATGCTTGATCCTTGGCTGAACTATATTTGGAAGATTCATTGCGGAATAAACAGCCAGATTTCCGCCCTTTGAATGCCCTCCGACATACACATCGCCTGCGTACTTGGACAAAATATATCTAAGATAGTTCACAGCCTCTTTCTGCGCCATGATCTCTTCAAAACTTATCTTGAAATCCATCCTCCAGTCATCGATATCCATAGTCGTTCCGCGAAATGAGACAAACAGGCTTCCGTCCGGAAAATGTATCGTCATCGCCGTTATAAGCATGTCTTTGTCCATATCGTTGACATCAAGATAATCAGAAAGTGTCAGTTCCCCAAACCTTTTACTCTTTGCCATGTAAAGTAGCACCCAATCAAAATCGACTCTCGAAAGTCCATCGATAGGATGCGTACTAAAATATATGTCGGCGGCTTTTTTGACCGAAATCTTACCGCCGTTTTCCGAATCGGGAACAATCCCGTTTAAGTCATTGTATATAAGAAGCGAAAGTGCAAGATTGTCCACCTCATTAAAGGGCGACTGCTCAAAATCAAGATCCCCGCGCCATTTAATATAATTTATAAGATTTGCCATAATCTCTTACCTCTTATAATTAATATTAATCCTAATGTGAGATTTGTCCAACAAAACATTGTCTGTATCGCTTTAATGTGTTAAAATCGTCAAAGAAAAAATACGAAATAGGAGCATAAAATAATGAATATTGTTTGTTTAGACCTTGAAGGCGTGCTCGTTCCCGAAATCTGGATCGCATTTGCCGAGGCAAGCGGAATCCCTGAACTTAAGAGAACAACAAGAGACGAGCCCGATTACGATAAGCTTATGAAATGGAGAATCGGAATCCTTAAAGAGCATGGTCTCGGACTCAAAGAGATTCAGGACACAATCGCTAAGATCGATCCGCTTCCGGGAGCAAAAGAGTTCCTCGACGAGCTCAGAAAGACAACTCAGGTAATCATCATCAGTGATACTTTCACACAGTTTGCAACTCCTCTTATGGAGAAGCTCGGATGGCCCACAATCTTCTGCAATTCTCTTGAAGTTGCAGAAAGCGGCGAGATCACAGGTTTCAAGATGAGAATTGAAAACTCAAAGCTCACAACCGTTAAGGCTCTTCAGTCAATCGGCTATGATACCATCGCAAGCGGCGACAGCTACAACGATCTTGGAATGATCCAGGCTTCAAAAGCAGGCTTCCTCTTCCGCTCTACAGATAAGATCAAGGCTGATTATCCCGATCTTCCTGCATTCGAAGAGTACAAAGACCTTTTACAAGCGATCAAAAAAGCATTATAATATCATAATAGAATTTGACGTTTTGAAAGGAAAAGAAGTATGAAAGACAACAATTGTCCTTATTGCGCAGGCGGAGAAGCCCTTGCAAAATTCGGAATCAAAATCTGTGACCTCGGAGTAAGCCAGCTTGTTCTTTTTAAAGAGCAAAGCCACCTTGGAAGATGCATCGTAGCATACAAGGATCACGTACATGAAATGGTAGACATTTCCGATGAAGAAAGAAACGCTTTCTTTGCAGATGTTAACCGCGCTTCAAAGGCTATCCACGCTGCATTTAATCCCGATAAGGTTAATTACGGCGCTTACAGTGATACTCTCTGCCACCTTCACATGCATCTCGTACCCAAGTACAAGGATGGCTATGAATGGGGCGGCGTATTCGCAATGAATCCTCAGGAGAAATTCCTTACTGATGCTGAGTACGGCGAAATTATCGCTAAGATCAAAGCAAATCTTTGATAGAACTTTGATAGAAAAAACAGGGCTAAGCACTGATTATTTGTGCTTAGCCCTTTAAATTTAATCTGTTATTGTAGCATCACCCATGCGTAAATCAAACAATGTAAGAATCTTGAATCCTTCATCATTTACACCACTAAACCAGATATTTCCATCATCAATACAACCACCCTGCCAGTTGCCCCATAAATCTGAAACTTTCCAATCTGAAAGTGATTTGAAGTATTCATCATCAAAACCTGTATTCTTGGCATATTCCACAAACTCTTCCTTATTATTGCAAAGGTTGTTATCCTCTTTAGAACCGATAGGATAAGAAATCATATCGCCAACAGAATCCCAGTCTTTTGCAAGAACTGCATCTACAACCTTCTGTGCATATGCCTCTACCTCAGCATCGCTGGCATCTGTAAATACAGAATACTTTCCTTCTTCGCCACTACCATCGGTAGATGCAGCATCATCCGCTTCCTCAGATACTTCTGCATCCGCTGCGTCTGTCTGAGTATCAACTTCAGCCACTTCTGCTGACTCTTCTACAGCGGGTTCCTCAGTCTCAGCGGCTGTATCCCCACATGCTATTGCCATGGCACTTATAGATACAATAGCGCATAATGTTAAAAGTTTCTTTTTCATACTTTTCTCTCCTTAAAAACAATATTACGCTTTGTATGATATCACAGCATTCGAATAATTACTATCAAAAGTTAATTATTTGTTTATAATATCCTATTTTTAATACTCTATTTTCACACTTCATAATCAAAGCAACTTCTAATATATGTGTAAGGTCGTACATAGCGACTTGCCACCTTCACATGCTCGGGATGCGTTGCATAATTCTTAAGTGCTTCCTCATTTTCAAATGTTGAATCAAGCATGATATCGGTATTTGAAGAAGCAAGTCCGTCAGTATATACCTTGAGCTCAACAATTCCCGGAATAACACCCTTTAAAGCCTCAAGATGTTCCTTTATCCTCGGAATAACTATAGCCCTATCTTCAGAATCAAGCTCCGGTTTAAGTGTCCATATAATTACATGTTTTACCATTTGGTTCCCCTCCTCTATATTGCTTTTTTTGCAATTCAATTAATATTATACTATTAAAATCGAACCTATTGATAGTTTTTAGTGCTCCTGTGTATTTTCTTCCACAGTTTCAGCAGGTTCCTCTATAGCGCTCTCTTCTGTATCATCACACTCAGACTCAGACGTCTTCTCCAGAAAGCTTGCAACAAAGAATATCACCCCAAAAACGATCATCTGCAATACATCGTTCAGGGTTCCAATCACATGCTTATTAAACACAGCAAATACATATAGCAGGAGAAAAACAACTCCAACACCTACAGCAATGCCCTTAAACATATTAAGCTTTTTCGCATCATCCGCCTTACATTTATTTCCAAGGCATCCTCCCGCAAATATCATTCCTCCGAGTACACCGGGGAAAATAAAGCTGACTACCTTTCCAGCTATATCTTTTCCTTCTGATAGAAACAAAACAGAAAGAACTCCCAAAAAGGCAAGTAAAAGTATTGTTACTAAAGTCTTCTTATTCTCGCCTGTCTTATCAATGAGCTTATCATATGCCACACCGGCTCCCCAGCATATTAAACAGATTACAATAGGAGCAAGTACCGCACCTATCGTCTTAATCCCCAGCATAAAAAATATTCCCCACATCAATACGCAAATGCCTATCATCAAAGCAATGCTAATTATCTTCTTTTTTTCCATATAACCTCCAATATGCTTTATATGATAACACAAGTTATTGAGCCGTTCGTTGCTTCAAATCAAATAAAAAGCCCCGTGTTTGCAGGCTTTAAGCAATAACACGATTGCTCATAGCCCGAAAACACGGGGCAATAATCCCTTAATTCAATTACCAGATTCTGTATTTTCCTGACAAAGCAAGAAGTGCAAACATGTACAGACAGTTATCATAATATCTTCTCTTACCCTGTCTGAGCGGTTGATTCCAGAACCACTCAACCCACTTTGACGCAATCTCAAAGTCACTGCCTTCAGCCTTGCTGTAAGGAACTGAAAGTGCGCTCTGGGCCATTGTTGCAAGAAGTCCTACAGGATGAAGAACAGGAAGCTCAAGGCTTGTTCCGTCAATTTCATATACGCATCTCATTGCCTCAATATCTGTTCCGAAGAACTTCATCATCTTAAGTGGAACAGAAAGCTGGCCTTCATCTGTTCCAAACCACTCCGCATCAAGACCAATGTTAGCTGCTGTTCTGTATGCATCGCTAAAGAATCTTCCGTGAATACTTCCGTCCCAAGGCATGGGATCGTTTACAGGAGATCCGTCGAAATTTCCATACTCGGGATTAAGTCCTGTAACAGGATGGCAGGTCTTTACAAGATACTTTCTACTCTCCTTGGCTGCAGTCTGCCAGAACTCTTTATCTTCTTCATAAGCCCACTCTGCGAAAAGCTCATAGAAATGAGGCAGATGATACGAAGGATCTGAAAAAGGATGTCCCGGAACAAACAAAACGAGATGATTGTCCCTGTTCCACATAGGCGCACCGGCTCTGCCGTTCTCACCCTTGTGAACGCAGGCCCTGAGAATCTCTTTTGCCTCTGCTGAATAATTAAAGATTCCTTCTCCGTCGCCCCATCTGTGAGATGCAAAGAAAAGAGCCATCGCGTAGAACTCTTCTCCGTCGGGTGCGGGACCGTCAGAATTCCTTGATCCGTCTACATTGCAGCTCCATGCAAAATAGCCTTCGTTTTCACCTTCATTCATCCACATGTAGGTCTTGGACCACTTCCAGATACGGTCAAACTCTTCCTTCATGTCTAGCTGAACACACATCATCATTCCGTAAGACATACCTTCAGTCCTAGCGTCATGATTGCCAGTATCCTCAAGATATCCCATATCATCGCCCACGGGATGATAAATTCTCTCATCTTCCGATCCATAGAAAAAGGTATCTACCGCATCCTTGATCTTCTTTTCGATCTCAGCATCGCTTTTTCCGATCTCACTAAAAACATTTCTGTATTTTTTGTCATTATACGCCGCCATAAGAACCCTCCTTATAGTAATCATAGTTCTTATTATAAACAAAAAAGGCAAAAGTGACTTATCATCCTAAATCACTTTTGCCTCAATTTTAAGCATTTACTTTTTTAAATATTTACCTTTGGAAGTGTTGCAAAGCTCTTCTCAAGTTCTTCGTCTGTAGGGATGTAATCTGACATCTCACCGTCGTTAAACTTCTGGTAAGCAACTATATCGAAATAGCCTGTTCCTGTAAGACCAAAGAGAATTGTCTTTTCCTCACCGGTCTCCTTGCACTTAAGAGCTTCATCAATGGCAGCTCTGATAGCATGGCTGCTCTCGGGAGCGGGAAGAATTCCCTCAACTCTTGCAAACTGCTCTGCTGCCTCGAATACAGCTGTCTGCTCAACAGATCTTGCTTCCATGTAACCGTCGTGATAGAGCTGTGAAAGAATAGGGCTCATGCCGTGATATCTAAGTCCGCCCGCATGGTTCGCAGAAGGAATAAAGTTGCTTCCAAGTGTATACATCTTGGCAAGAGGGCAAACCATTCCGGTATCGCAGAAGTCATATGCAAACTTACCTCTTGTAAAGCTCGGGCAGCTTGCAGGCTCAATAGCAATGATCTGATAATCTTTTTCACCGCGAAGCTTCTCACCCATGAACGGAGAAATAAGTCCTCCGAGGTTTGATCCGCCACCAGCGCATCCAATGATGATATCGGGAGTGATGCCATACTTATCAAGTGCAGCCTTTGCCTCAAGACCGATTACAGTCTGATGAAGAAGGACCTGATTAAGTACGCTTCCGAGAACATATCTGTATCCTTCTGTCTTGGTTGCAACTTCTACAGCCTCAGAAATAGCACATCCAAGTGAACCTGTTGTTCCGGGATGCTCGGCATTTATCTTTCTTCCGATCTCTGTATCCATTGAAGGAGAAGGTGTTACGCTTGCTCCGTATGTACGCATAACTTCGCGTCTGAAAGGCTTCTGCTCATATGAAACCTTAACCATGTATACCTTACAGTCAATTCCAAGATATGCAGATGCCATAGAAAGAGCTGTTCCCCACTGACCTGCACCGGTCTCTGTGGTAACACCCTTAAGGCCCTGCTGCTTAGCATAATATGCCTGAACAATGGCGGAGTTAAGCTTATGGCTTCCGCTTGTGTTATTACCTTCAAATTTGTAGTAAATCTTAGCCGGAGTTCCGAGCGCCTTCTCAAGACAATATGCTCTTACCAAAGGAGCGGGTCTGTACATCTTGTAGAAGCTACGGATTTCATCCGGAATATCGATATAAGCAGTTGTATCATCAAGTTCCTGCTTAATAAGTTCATCACAAAAAACAGGACGAAGATCGTCAAATCCCATCGGCTGCAATGTCGCAGGATTAAGAAGCGGCGCAGGCTTGTTCTTCATATCAGCCCTTACGTTGTACCACTGCTTGGGTATCTCATCTTCGCTCAAATAAATTTTATAAGGAATATTATTTTGACTCATAATTATAGCCCCCTAACTTTCGCAATTTAGTCCATTAAAGCACAAAAAAGACTGCAATGTCAACCTCTTGCAGCCTTTATAGGTATAAGTAAATCCTCAGGAACAAACAGCCTTCCACAGCCCGTTCCAAGGTCTATATCAGGTTTATTTGCCCCGTGAAAATCAGATCCGCCACTGATAAGAAGATCGTACTTCTTAGCCAGCTCTTTTATCTGAGTCTCATCTCTTCTCTCATATGTTGAATAAACAGCTTCTATGCCGACAAGCCCCGCCTCTTTAAGCTTTCCTACAAACGCATCCAGTCTGTCGTCGCCGAATCTGCACAAGATAGGATGGGCAAAAACAGGAACTCCCTTAGCCTTAAGTATGCTCCTTATGGCATCTTCCGGAGTTATCTTCTCCCTTCCGACATAGTACGGGCAATGGTCTCCTATATATCTGTCAAAAACCTCCGCTCTGCTGTTTACATATCCCCTATCCACCATGAACTTGGCGTAATGCGCCCTTGTTATCACGGTATCCGGAAACTCTTTGGTAAGCTCCACATACGAGATGGGAATCCCAGCCTCTTCAGTGAGCTTCTTACACATCTTCTTATTTCTAACAGTTCTCGAATCAATAAAAGCACTAAGCCCATCTACAAATTCCTTATCGTGGTTATCTATATATAGTCCCACGATATGTACTTCTCTTCCTTCGCCTTCCGTAGAGAGCTCCACTCCCGGAACAACTTCTAAATCCGGATATTTCGAAGCGGCATATTCTATGGCTTCATCAATGCCGTCCACTGTGTCATGATCTGTCAGCGCTATCGCAGCAAGCCCCTTTTCATGCGCCCTGTCAATCAGCTCTTTTACAGAAAACGTTCCGTCAGAATATGTTGAATGTGTATGTAGATCGATTGCTCTCATGATTTCTCCTATATCTTGCAGGTATCAGCGGCCGTTAACCTGACCTTTTTCATAAACCATACTTCCTACAACAGTTAATATGATTGATATTAGCAGATATAGTATCGGTGAAGCAACATATATCGTAAACAGTTTACCTCCGATATTCAGCATCCTGTATTCCGAAAGAGAATGCATGCTGATTACATATGACGGCATTAAAGTTCTCAGAAAAGATATATTCCCTGCCTTATACGATAAAGCATCAAGCTCTCCAAACAGATATGCACCAAACATCATCCCCATAACGGCAAGACTGTTTTTAGTAAATATTGAAACCACCATTGCAAACACAGCATACATTATTACCACCGTGATCATTATTATCATTTGAATAATAATGAACTGCCCCATTGAAAAAGGATATGTTGAAAACGGCGATGATAACTGAACAATAGAATCAAATCCCGAACTACCGTATATTACAAGTATAAGCACTGTAAGTAGTCCGGTTGCAAAAACAGTGCTTGCAATAATAACAGAAAGCCCCGCGCATAATTTAACAAGATAAGTCTCTTTTCGGCCGTTCCTGCTACTTAGCACAATCTGATCCGTACGTTGCCTGTACTCAATCGTAAATACCGTAGTAAGACATAATGCAGACAAAAGCATGATTATCAACATCATTACGCCAAGTCCCTGTGATAAGAAAAGACTTCCGCACGAATAAATATATTTAAAAGGCTTTTCATTTTTCATTGTTTCTTTCCAGTGGGTAATAATTTGATCGCTCAGCTCTATATCATCCATATATCCCAAAATTTGTTCTTCTCGAGCCCTATACATATCTTCTGCCGTGTAATCAGCAAGAACATTATCAGGCCCGGGGATCGAAGTCTGTTCCAAGTAACATATTTCAAAATACTTTTCATTATTCGGGGTTGACGAATGTCCATTATCATCTATATTTTGATACATTTCATTCAGCAATGTATCATCAATAATTCTTCCGTTCAGTTCCATACGTGCATCGCGCTTATCTCGTGTCACAGACAGACCGGGAACTATCGCTTCCAGTATGGTAATTATACATAAGATTACCAACATTACCTGAGTTACTCGATTCTTCAGGATCTTTTTAATTTCAAATCTATAAAGCGTTCCGAGATTATTCATGTCAGCCAAACTCCTCCATATAGAATTGTTCAAGGTCACCTTTCCTGTTGTCCCACTTTCCTTCATAAATCAATTGTCCGTCACGTATCATAAGTAAATTGCCGGCGATGTGCTCAATATCAGACACAATATGCGTTGAAAATAAGACTATACTTGTTTTACCGATCTCTGCGATCAGATTTCGAAAACGTACGCGCTCCTTAGGATCAAGTCCTGCAGTCGGTTCATCCAAAATCAGAATTTTCGGATCGTTTATAAGAGCCTGTGCAATACCGACTCTTTGTTTCATACCTCCGGAAAAAGTCTTGATCTTTTTATTTGCAACATCAGAAAGGCCTACCGTCTCCAATAATTCTTCCGTTTTTCGTTTTGCTTTTTTCTTCTCGATTCCTTTAAGTGCCGCTATATATTGCACAAATTCTCTTGCAGTAAATTCAGGGTAATATCCAAAATCCTGCGGTAAATAGCCCAGAAGAGCACGGTATTCTTCTGTCTGAACAGGAATACCATCTGCTGTCACAGATCCGCTTGTCGGATTTAATATTCCCGACATCATACGCATAAGTGTCGTCTTTCCCGCTCCGTTTGCCCCCAATAAGCCGGTCACACCATCCGTAAGATTGAAAGATATCCGATCAACTGCAATTTTGTTTTTGTATTGTTTAGATAATCTGTCTACTGATAAGTTCATGCAAACTCCTCCACATTTTTCACGGTCTTCCATTGCTCAGACACAGTTAATGCAATAAGTAATACCACTATAAAAACGCCCCACTTTTCTACCATTTCAATGTATCCAATGATAATCTCCCTGCAATTAGTGTGAAAAAAGATCATAGCTGCTGAAACAGCAAATCCTATAACCAAAGAACCATATTCTGTCGATTTTCCAAGTACACTTCGCTCAAATCTCAGACTGACGAACAATGTAACAAGATACGGAATCATTGTTCGCATTGTCGTGATTATTACATCCTCATGAAAAGAAATTGCCATAATCGGTGACGAGATGAATAAAGCAGCAAGTGAAACCATTCCAACGATCAACATTCTTGCAATAACCACACTTTTTAATGAATATCTCGTTGCCATTTCCAATTCCGACATTCCGAATTTTTTTGATCTTCTTGTCTCCAGAACCGTAATTACCGCAGTAAAAGACATCATAATGGTAAAAAGAATTCTTATAGCCTCAAATTGTAATAACGCCCCCGAAACCACGACCACGATCAATCCCAGTACATATAGCCAAACGGAAAATCTGATATAAGAAAACTGCTGAAGGATCATTTCAAATGTGCTTATTTCCCTTGGTCGTATGTTCTTAAGAAATGCCTGTTTATTCTTTGGCTCCGGCGCATAAAAAGCGTCACTTAAAAGTTTTTCCATATCATCCTTCATTTTTCTCCACCTCCAATCTCATGCGAAGTTCATTCTCAGCTGCCTTCAACCGTCTATAAAGCGCAAATCTGGATATTCCAAGCGCATTACTGATAGTTCCAACCGATTCTTTGTTCACATGCCTTAATAGCAATAATTCCTGATCTTCAACAGATAAATGTGATAACGCTTCACGAACCATCACTATATCTTCCGTGGATTTCCCCGAATAAAAGTTCCTCTGTTCATAGTCATCAGGCAATGGTTCCGGTTTAACCCTTCTAAATTCGTCAATACAAAGATTTCTGGCTATGGTATATAAATATCGCATTTCATAATCGTTAAATCTTCCTCTTTGTTCCATAAAGCGAAGAAACGTTTCCTGCACTATATCTTCCGCAACGGCTTGATCATTAAGTTTAAAGTACGTATACCGGTATATCTTGTCATAAGCTTTTTCTAAGTCCATGGATTCAGTTTTGACCCCCTTCATAATGATTAACGGATATCACCACGAAAATGTGCGGCACTAAATAACTTTTATGCAATTAATCCAAGAAAAAAGCAACCAAGATTTTTCAATCTCAATTGCTTCCTACAAACATATATATAATTTTTCAGATTGCACCCAGTATTATATCAGCAAGTCCGTCGTGATCGTTATCGAAAGTCGTCACAACGTCGCTGACTTTTTTGACCGCATCCTTTGCATTAAGCATCGCTACGCCGGCACCTGCTGCCTCGAGCATTGAAATATCATTTTCCTCATCTCCCGCAGCATAGGTATTCTCGATAGGAACTCCCAATATATCCGCAAGTCTCTTTACCGCATTTCCCTTGCCTGCTTCCTTAGGAAATATCTCAAGATAATACGGACTTGAGTACAAAAGAGTGAGTTTATCGCCCACAACCTCATCGAGTGCCTTACGGAAATTCTCCTGCTTCGCCTTATCGTGAAGCTCGATCGCTATCATCTTAGGTGGAGGAGATGTCAGCTCTTTTACCACATCATCCGTAACAAGAAGCGGCGTCTTAATGACTCTTCTGTAATACTCCATGCACTCACCGTTCATTGCAGTGACAATATGCGTGTCATTATAGGTATGACAATGCATATCATGCTCCTTTGCCATATCCATGATAACAGGCACCAGCTCAAGCGGAACGCCCGTCTTATAAACGTATTTTTCCTCATCGACACTGTATATCTCAGTTCCGTTACAACCGCACAAAAAAGAGCCCTTAAAGTTAAGTCCCAGTCCGCGATAGACAGCTTTTGCGCTATCTATCGCCCTGCCGGTGTTTATACAAAAATAATTACCGGCATCCGTGAACTTCTTCAGGGCATCCATCGTCCTTGGTGAAATATCTTTTTTAGTTGTAAGAAGAGTACCATCCAGGTCAAAGAAAAAAATCTTTCTGTCCAATCTCTTCACTTAATACTCCTAACTTTATGCTTCAACGATCAAATATCTTCCATCACCTATATCAAAAACTTCATTAGCTTCAAGTACATTGCTACCTTCAGTGTCAACGCCCGACTCCTCAAAATACTCTTCGACTTCATCAGGACTGTCAACAACAACTGCCATCGAATCCTCCAAAAAAGCTTCCGCTTCTTCCATGTTCTCTGCTACGTCCTCAGGAAAAAGCTGTCCCTGATTCTCCAAAAAACATCTCAATACTGCTTCATCATACTCATGCATAAAAAAACCTCCAATTACAACAAATCTTTCCTTTTCATCTCTGTGTAGAGTCTTGCCACAGGCAAACCTACGACATTGTAATAATCACCCTTAATACCGCTGATATAACGTGCAAACAAGCCTTGAACCCCATAGGCTCCCGCTTTGTCGTCAGGTTCGTTAGTTTTAACATAAGCGTTAATCTCTTCATCAGTCATTTTCACGACATCCACATTAGTTTCTTCGCAGAATGATACGTGATCTTCTTTTCCGTCTTTTCTGAAAAATAAAGTCACCCCTGTGTATACCTGATGTGTGTTGCCCGAAAGCTCCCCGATCATATTCTTCGCATCATCTTTATCGGTAGGTTTACCGAGCACTTTCTGATTATATGATACGACTGTGTCAGCGCCTATTACAACCACGTCTTCCGTAAAAATTTTATGAAAAATCTCTGAAGCTTTTCGGAACGAAAGCTCCATGACGATTTTATCGGGCTCCTTTGAGTCGGCGATCTCTTCACCTTCCGGTATAAGAATCTCGTAGTCTTCAATCACCTTTCTCAAAAGCTCTTTGCGTCTGGGTGACCCCGATGCCAGTATATATCTCATCTTATTACCTCGTGCTGCTCCTTTACAATAGTACATTTTTCACTTTTTATGAAGTTTTATATCATTTCATATTAGGATTTGTCTCGGGAATAAAGATTCTCGTATTCCTGTTGTTGAGGGTTTTCGCTGCTCCATACGCCTCATCACACAGGATCTTCTGCGAGTTTATTCTCGGTACATCCTCCGAAATAACAGGTTTTTCGTACTCTCCCTTGTCATTCATTATGTGAGCCTTCTCGGTGTCACGAAGTTCAAGTTCAAGTATGTGCCATGCCTTTTTCTTGAGTTCTTCATTCTCAATAGGGAAAAGAATCTCCACACGCCTCTCAAGGTTTCTGGGCATCCAGTCCGCGCTGCTTGCGTAGATTTCCCTGCTGCCGCCGTTCTCAAAACAGAATATCCTGCTGTGCTCAAGGAAATTACCTACTATGGACCTTACCGTAATATTCTCCGAAACACCCTTTATTCCCGTTTTAAGACAACATATACCTCTTACTATAAGGTCTATCTTAACACCCGCACAGCTCGCAAGATAAAGCTCCGCAATGACATCCTTGTGGCATATCGCATTCATCTTAGCAACTATCCTTGCAGGTTCATTCTTAAGAGCATGCTCTTTTTCCCTTCTGATAAGATCTATGATCCTGTCCTTAAGCCACAAAGGTGCAAGAGAAAGCTTATTCCAACCAAGCGGCTCAGAATATCCCGAGAGCATATTAAACACAGCGGTCGCATCCTCACCAAATGCAGGTGCACAGGTGAAAAGACCTATATCTGTATATTGTTTTGCCGTCGAATCGTTATAGTTTCCCGTCGCAAGATGGACGTATCTCTTTATACCGTCCTCTTCCTTTCTGACTACAAGCGTTATCTTACAGTGCGTCTTAAGACCGACAAGACCGTATATTACGTGGCATCCCGCTTTTTCAAGCATCTTTGCCCATACGATGTTATTCTCTTCATCAAACCTTGCCTTGAGCTCTACAAGCACGGTAACCTGCTTGCCGTTATCAGCTGCCTTTGCAAGCGCCGCGATAATAGGCGAGTTACCGCTTACTCTGTAAAGAGTCTGCTTAATGGCAAGAACTCCGGGATCAACTGCTGCCTCTTCGACAAACTTAACGACATTCTCAAATGTCTGATAAGGATGATGCATCAGTATATCGCCCTTACTTATCGCACTGAAAATATCTTTTTCCCCGATAAATTCAGGCACAGCGCTGGGCGGTCTGTATCCGTGTTCCTTCAGATGATCGAACCCTTCCACCTTATACAGCTTCATCAAAAAGGTAAGATCGAGCGGTCCGTTCACCTTAAATATCTCATTATCATCAACGTCAAGTTCTTCAGCTATAAGCTTTAAGAGTTTCTCATCCATTCCCGTAGAAACTTCAAGTCTTATAGCCTGTCCCCACTGACGCTTTTTTATCTGCTTCTCGATCTCTTTAAGAAGATCTTCCGCCTCATCTTCATCAATTGAAAGATCGGCGTTTCGCTCAACCCTGTAAGGCGCACTCGCAATGACATCGTAGTTAAGATAGAGCTTATCTACGTTGTGCATTATGAGATTTTCAAGGAAGATATACTTCCCGAATTTGTTCTCTTCGTTTCCCGGAATGTGAAAGAGCCTCGGAAGAACGTCAGGCACCTGAACGGTAGCAAAATCAACGTCGTCCTTACCCTCTTTCTTTTTAAGGAGCGCTCCGATATTAAGCGTCTTATTCCTTATAAGCGGGAACGGTCTTGATGAATCTACCGCCATCGGCGTAAGAACCGGAAATACAACCTCATCGAAATATCTCTCCGCATAAGCAAGCTCTTTCCCCCCAAGCTCGCTTATATCGCAGATACTAAACCCATTCTCTTCAAGAAGGGGCAAAAGACAATCATTATAAACCGCATACTGATTCTCAGTAAAATCATGTAGCTTTTTGAGCACCTCATGAAGCTGCTTTGTCGCAGTCATTCCGGCGATATCCGGCTTTTTGTACTCCGCGTTTATCATGTCCTTCAAAGACGCAACGCGGACCATAAAAAACTCATCCAGATTGCTCGCAGAGATACTCAGAAACTTAACTCTCTCAAGAAGCGGATTCGACTCATCCTCGGCTTCGCAAAGAACCCTTTCGTTAAACTGAATCCAGCTAAGTTCCCTGTTTGTATAATATTTGGAGCTCTCAACATTGACGCTCGTTTTACCCACAGTTTTGTCCTTAGTCATAGCATCCCTCTCATATCTTTCACAACATCTTCTTCTGCCTTATTACAGGCTTTACTCCGAAAACTTCCTCAAAAAATTCCGCTCTGTTTGTAAAAAGACCTTTTTCAAGCGTTATATCAGCCGCCGTATCAACGTTTATTACAAGTTCCCTCTCTTTGAGCTCGACGGTTACGTCCTTAAACTTCTGCTTATGCGTCCTGTCAAGACCGTTGGCTACTCTTATTATCGCCGTGAGCTTGGCAATCCTTAAGTAGTCTTCTCTTGAAAGTCCGTCAAAGAACTTGCTCTTATTATTGTAATATTCAAAACTCTCGTGATTAAATCTGACCACATTGGCAACGATGGCTCTCTCTACATGGGAAAGACCGATAATCTCAGTCGACATTATTATGTTGTACGAACAATCTCCAAGATAAACAAGACTTATATACTTGCCGCAGTCATGAAGGATAGTCGCAATCTGTAAAAGAAGCTTCTCCCTATCGCCAAGCCCATGAAGTTCCTTGGTACTGTCAAAGATAGTCAGTGCGATCTTCTGAAGCGTCTCTCTTCTTGATCTGCTACCCATATATCTCTTTGAGATATTCTGAGCACATGCGATGATATCCTGTTCAAAGTCATGAGGCGATTTTATATAATTCTTATTTTCCGCGTATTCGTAAGCTATTCCGTCGCACAGAGTAATTCCGGGCGCCCAGAGGTTTTCTGCCTTTGTGACGTCAAGAATACACTTAACAAGAACTCCCGCAACATGGAAAAGAGGTACATTTTCCTCCGGGATATTAAGCTTTTTGGCAACCTCAAGGTCACTCTTTTTATAAGCCTTTTTAAAGAGCTTACGAAACTCTTCCGCTGAAGCATAGCCCTCTCTCTCAGTGCCAAGCCCCATCTTCTGAAGTACAGGAGAAACGTAGTCATCAATGATGATAAGATTCTCGACTTTTTTGTCCTTAAGATGCATCTTACTAAAGACAGAAAGCCTTGAATTGATAAGCTCCGTTACAAGCTCCGCGTACTTAAGTCTCGATGCGTGTACCTGTTCCATGGTGGTATGAAGACGAAGAACACCTGTCATAAGATTCTGCGTAACAACAAGTGTATCTTTTTCAAAAAGAGATATCTGTATACTTCCGCCTCCGATATCCGCAATCGCGGTAGGCTTTGAGATTATCTCTTCAAATTGATCGTATTTAAGAGCGATAGACTTATAGTCAATAAAACGCTGTTCCGAATTACTGAGAACATCAATGTGTATGCCGGTCCTGTTCTCTATAAGATCGCGGACTATCGCTATATCCTTGGTTTCTCTGATCGCACTCGTTCCGTAAGCCTGATAATGAGTTACTCCGTACTCCTTCATTATCTTCTTATACTCGGACAGGATACGAATCATCTCATCTACGTGATAACTCGATATCCTTCCCGTTGCATAAGTCTCACTTCCGATATCCATGCGGTGGCGCACGTGATCAAGCTCCCTTACGCCCTTTCTCATGGACAGCTCAAAGATCTTCAGCGATATTTCATATGAACCGACATCAATTGCAGCAAATACTTCACCCGTCATAAGTTAAACCCCTCATAGTTTAATTTAGTATAAAATCAGTAATTACCGAGTATTCTAAGCATTTTTGCTTCCTCACGAAGTCCGCGAAGAGCATTCTTAACTGCACTGTCTCCAAGATTTCCGTCGAAATCAATAAAGAATCTGTATTCCCAATTTCTGTCCTCGATAGGTCTTGACTCTATCTTGGTCATATTGAGATTGTTGTATATAAAATGTGACATGATGTGATAAAGAGAGCCTGCCTCGTGTGGAATTTCCATGCATATGCTTATCTTTTTCGCATCCTTCAAAAATACTTTCTGGTTCGTAACTATGATAAATCTGGTCGAGTTTGAATCCGCCTGATTTATTCCCTCTTTTATTATCTCAAGTCCGTAAACGTCTGCAGCTCCGGCTCCGGCAATTGCAGCCTGAGACTTATCTTTTTCCTTAGCAACCTTCTCTGCCGCAAATGCATTATTCTTCATACCGATCTGCTGAATGCTGCTGTTGTCCGATAAGAACTTTGCGCTCTGCATAAGTGCCTGAGGATGAGCAAAGACCGTCTTGATATCTTCAAGCTTCGCTCCGGGCACGCCCAAAAGACAATGCTTTATCTCTATTATCTGTTCTCCTACAATGTAGTGCTCATACTCCGCAAGAAGATCGTATATCTCGCTTACGATTCCGGCTGTCGAATTTTCAATCGGAAGAACCGCATAATCAACACTTCCTTCCTCCAAAAGAGCCATTGCATCCCTGAACGTCTCAACCGCCGTACTGTTTACGTCTTTTCCAAAGAACTTCTTCATTGCTTCTTCCGAATAAGAGCCCGCAGCTCCCTGGAAGCACACTCTTGAGTTCTTTTTATCTATACTGTCTTTTTGTATAAAAGGAAGATTACCCGAAGCTCCTTTCTCTGAAAGTTTCTGATACTGAAGCTTTCTACTCATTGACATCAGCTGTGAAAAAAGCTCCTCAACTCCCGTCCTGTTAAAGTCAGAATGTGCAAGCGCCTTAACTGCCTTAAGCTTCTCGTCTTCTCTTTCTTTATCAAATACTTTTTTACCAACCGATATTTTATAATCAGCGACCTGTGATGCTACATCCATTCTCTTCTCAAACAGTTCAACTATCTGCCTGTCTATAACATCAATCTCGCTTCGTAAATCTTTCAGATCCATAAATCCACACATTCCTCCCAGTATTAAATCTAATAGAATTTTAGAACAAATGCTTCTTGATAGCAAGAAATAACACGCCTATAATAATTATAACGGAAACATAGAAAGAGGTAGACAAATGACCAAACGTACTGCGGTTACTTTCGCGCTAATCACTCTTATCATAGCATTTGTTGTTGCTGCCCACATCAAGGAACAGCAGATTACTATGTTCCCTTCAGATCATGGAAACCTGGCAGGCAACCTTCACAATTCCGGTCTTGTCTTTGAAATGGACGGCAAGGTCTTTTTTTCCAATCCCGCCGACAGCAATTGTCTTTATTCCATGGATCCCAACGAAGCTAATCAAAAAAGACTCACCAGCATGGGAGTCAAATATATAAACGGTGCAAACGGTCTTCTGTATTTCTATATGGATTCGACCAAAAAATCCGACAAGCTTTCAGGTCTCAGTACCGTAACCAACCAGTACGGTATCTACAGATGCAAGGTAAACGGCAGAAACCAGACATGCCTTTTAAGAGATTTTTGCGGAGAAGTTCAGCTTTGCGGAGAATATCTGTATTTCCAGGTAAATAACGGTAACGGCGGAACTCTTGAAAAGATAAGAGTCGACCAGAAGAACCGCTCTACCGTCGCTAACGAGAAGATATCTCCGGTCTGCTACAACAACGGCACCATCTACTTTACAGGTGTTACCGAAGATCACAACATTCACACTCTGCAGACAACTGCAGGTGATGCAATATCTACCATTATCGAAGGAAATTACTTCTATCCTGTTGTTCAGGGAGATTATATTTACTATATGAACGGCGATGACAATTACAGTTTATGGCGCACCAATCTTGCAAGCGGCAATGCGCAGCCTGTTGTAAGCGACAGACTCGACTGCTTTGCCATGAACGACAACTATATTTACTACGCATTTTCCGATCCGAATGTTCCGTCTCTTAGGAGATGTAACCTTGACGGATCGGACACAGTGGTCTTATATGACGGAATTGTGAATAGTATAAATCTGTCATCCAAATATGTTTATTTTAAGGTTTACGGATTGGATGATGTGATGTATCATATGCCATTGAGCGGATCGTCACCTGCTTCTATTTTTGTAAGTGCTTATTGATCCGTTTGATATATTTTTTAGTAATCTTTTGTATTTTATTGAGGAGACGGTATGAATAATATGCGACACATGATGAACCCCCTCGACTTCAGTGTATCTGAATTGGAGGACCTTTTCGATGTAGCCAACGACATTGAGAATAATATGGAAGCCTACTCTCACAAGTGCGACGGAAAGCTTCTGGCTACATGTTTCTATGAACCAAGCACAAGAACAAGACTTAGTTTTGAAACAGCTATGTTAAGACTCGGAGGCAAGTGCCTCGGTTTTGCAGATGCAAGTAACTCTTCGGCAGCCAAGGGCGAAAGCGTTGCCGATACCATTCGTGTTATCTCTTGTTTCGCAGACATATGTGCCATGCGTCATCCCAAGGAAGGTGCTCCGATGGTAGCAGCTGCCAACTCAGAAATCCCTGTTATCAATGCAGGTGACGGCGGCCATCAGCATCCTACACAGACACTTACCGATCTTCTTACAATCAGATCTTTACACGGTAAATTAGGCGATTTCACTATCGGTCTTTGCGGCGACCTTAAATTTGGTCGAACAGTCCATTCTTTGATAAATGCTCTGACAAGATATGAAGGAATTAATTTCATCTTCGTTTCTCCCAAGGAACTTCGTGTTCCCGATTACATCACAGAAATGCTCAATAACAAGGGCATCAAATATGAAGAAGTTATAAAGCTTGAAGAAGTTATGCCAAAGCTTGATTTCCTCTACATGACACGTGTTCAGAAAGAACGTTTCTTCAACGAGGAAGATTATATCAGACTTCGTAATTTCTATATCTTAGATGAAGCAAAGATGACTCTCGCAAAAGAAAAAATGCACATTCTCCATCCGCTCCCGAGAGTTAACGAGATTGCGGTCGAGATAGACAAAGACCCCAGAGCTGCATATTTCAAGCAGGTTCAGTACGGTCTGTATGTAAGAATGGCACTTATCCTTACGCTTCTTAATATGACAGATGCGCACATGAATGAAGGATTGCTTAAAAAATTCTAATAAACAGAAAGAGGTCATACATGTTAAATATCGGAAAAATTGAAGAAGGTTTTGTACTTGATCATATCCAGGCCGGAAAAGGCATGCAGATTTACAACCATTTGGGGCTCAATAAGCTCGATTCTACGGTTGCCATAATAAAGAATGCCAAGAGTAAGGTTATGGGCAAAAAAGATATCTTAAAGGTTGAATGCGACATCGATACTCTCAACCTCGATATCCTAGCATACATCGATCACAATATCACGGTTAATGTTATCAGAGCCGGCGAAATCATCGAAAAGCGTGCTCTCGTACTTCCTAAGGAGATTACAAACGTTATCCGCTGCCACAATCCCAGATGTATCTCATCTATCGAGCAGGGGCTTCCACAGGTCTTCTATCTTGCAGACGAAAAGAACGAGGTTTACCGTTGCAAGTACTGCGATGAGAAGTATACAGAAGGGGACGCTTCCAAGAACTGACAATGTGTCGGACATTCACATTATGATATTATAAATATGCGCCATGGCAAACACTTGCTATGGCGTTTTTCTTACATTTTTGCATATGAAAAGAGCCTTGAGAAATCATCTGTTTCTCAAGGCTTCTATTTCATTGGGGTTTGTCTGTTGTATTTGTTTATATTATCAATTTATCAATATCCGAATTCCTGTGCCCAGTACCAGTTACCATCGGGAGCAAGGAATACTGCGATACCTACTGTCTTATATCCTGCATCCATAATGTTGGCAGCGTGTGTAGGTGAATTCATCCATGCTGTGTATACTGCGTCAGCTGACTGATACAGCTTAGCAAGATTCTCACCGTACTGAACATTACTATCTACTGTCCAGAAATCAGATCCGTTAGGTCTTGTGTGTGAAAACGAAGTTGTGATCTCATTAGCTCTAACCTGAGCTGCTGATGTAAGAGCATCGCTCCATACGAGTGCTGAAAGTCCCTGAGCTGCTCTCTGCTGATTCATAAGGTTGAAAACACCTGCGCAAGCATCGATAGCTGCCTGGCTTGATGAAGCTGATCCTGCAAGAGCAATTGCCTCATCATCAATGTAGATTTCTCCGGCGCCCTCTTCAGCTCCTCTTGCAGCAGCACCACCATCAAGTGCCCCCTCTTTGGTAGAACCGCAAGCTACAAAAGTAAAAGCAAGTACACATGAAAACATTACAGCGAAAAGTTTTTTTAAATTTCTCATATCCATCTCTCCTGCATAAGCATAAATATTAGGTACAACATAACCCTCTCATAACCTAAATATACTTTAAAGCAATTCTATTTATCATTCAATATAGTTAATCACATTTTTTGGGTTAAAAATATCTATTATTTCACTTAAATAAGTTGTCCGATGAAATTTTTTTACCTAAATTTCGATAGAATTCTTCAAACGCCCTTACCTACTGGATTTAAAAAATTCACATTTTGCCCTGTTGATTCGAATATATGTTCGGTGTATAGTGGTATTGTAATAAAAAAATCAGTTATTCCGTACACTTTATCGTTTAAGAGGCTACGTTTGAACATTATTTCGTATAATTATGATAATTATATATTTCACATCGATGTAAACTCAGCATTTCTCTCATGGTCAGCACTAAAAAAGCTCCGTGAAGAGCCCGGAAGCATTGATCTAAGGACTATCCCTTCCGCAGTAGGTGGCGACGTCAAGACCCGTCACGGCATTATCACCGCCAAATCAATCCCCGCAAAGAAATACGGGATTGTCACGGGAGAACCTGTCATCAAGGCTCTCCAGAAATGTCCCAAACTCGTCCTTGTTCAATCGGATTTTGCAACTTACAGAGAATACTCTCACGCTTTTATCGAAATATTGAACAAGTATTCTCCGTGTGTTCAGCAGGTATCGGTCGATGAAGCGTATCTTGATATGACGGGAACGGAAGTTGTCTACGCAGATCTTGTAACTCCCGATATGCCCTTCCCTATCTGTGTTGCCGATAAGATAAAAAATGAGATCCGTGACACTCTGGGCTTTACAGTTAATGTCGGAATTTCGGACAATAAACTCCTTGCAAAGATGGCAAGTGACTTTACCAAGCCCGACAGGATTCACACTCTTTTCCCTGAAGAAGTGGAAAAGAAAATGTGGCCGCTTCCCATAGGTGACTTATACGGATGCGGTAAGGCAACCGCCGACAGGCTTATGCGGATCGGCATCAGAACAATCGGAGATGCTGCAAATGCAGATCCCGTAATGCTGTCTCATATACTTGGAGAAAATATAGGAAGCTATATCTATTACAGTGCAAACGGATACGGAAGCACCGAAGTTTCCGGAGAATATGAAGAGGCTAAGAGTTATTCCAATGAGACCACTCTTTCCTCAGACCTTACGGCAGATAATTATGATAAAGATATTATTCCCATTCTGAAACATTTATCCGAGAGCGTATCACGAAGGCTAAGGCGAGATGGTGTTTTTGGCCGCACCGTTACCGTATCGGTAAAGACAACAGATTTTAGGCGTCACTCCTGCCAAATGCAGCTTGAAAATTCAATTGACGATGCAGATAAGCTCTTTATTTATTCCAAAGAGCTTGCAGATAAGATGATGCTAGGAACAGACGGACTGTTTATGAAAGGCGAAAACGTAAGGCTTGTAGGCGTCGGAGTAAGTAAGCTCGACGACGGTTCCTACAGACAGCTCTCACTGTTTGATGTTTCATTTAATAGTAACAACAGCAACAAGAACGATGAACGAACCAAGAGACTGAATAAGATGGCCGATGAGATCAATCTAAAATTCGGAAAAGATACTATAAAGAAGGGACGCGTTTGATACTCAAAATAAAAGCAGATTTATACAATTTGTTATATGTATAAATCTGCTCTTTTTATCTTTATATTCCCATCGCCTTTTTCATGTCTTCGGGAAGTTCGGCTTCAAAAGAAAGCTTTTCTCCCGTTATAGGCTGTTCAAATTCAAGGTGACATGCATGAAGTGCCGCCCTTGTAAGTCCTTTGTTATCTTCAATCTCTTTTCCGTAAAGATTATCTCCAAGAAGCGGGTGCCCGAGGTATGACATATGGACTCTTATCTGGTGCGTTCTTCCGGTATCCAGCTTAAGGCGTACCAATGAAAAATCCTTAAACTCTTTTTCAACCTTATAATGAGTTATCGCTCTCTTACCGTCATCTCGAACTTCTCTTATCATCCTTTGTCCGGGAATTCTCTCAATCGGAGCATCTACCGTTCCTTCTTTTTCATCAAAAATTCCGCTGCACAGGGCCAGGTACTCTTTTCTGCGTGACATATTCTCATTCTTACGCGAAAGAATCGACGCGCTGTGCCTGTTCTTTGCAAAGATAATAAGTCCCGACGTTTCCCTGTCGAGCCTTCCTATCACACGCATAACGTGCTCCTGCCCCGTTCTTACATAGTATCCGGCAAGAGCATTGCTGAGCGAATCCTTATAATGAGCATACGAGGGATGCACAACCTGATCTCCTTTTTTATTTAATAAGATAAGATCTTCATCCTCATAAACAACATCAATCGGCTCGTCACTCGGCACAATTTCAGAACTATTCTCTATATCCTCATACAGCCTTACCGTAAGCACCTCACCGGGTTCAAGCTCTGAGATTATCCTGACAGGCATCCCCTTACACATAACACCGTCATCAAAGAGTTTACATCTGCTGACCTCTCTGCTTGACAGCATGAGACGTTCTCTCATAATTTCTCCTGCCGTTAGCTTTCCGTCCGCTTCTTTCACTGTATATTCAATTTCTCTATATTCGTTACCCATAGTGGGTATTCTATTAAAAAAAAGTGCGGGTGTCAAAATCACCCGCACAGAATAATCATTATGAAGTTTTTTAATAAATAAAACATCAGAAGTCTTTCTTATCACGCATACGCTCAATAGCATCCATTGCAAGGCGGCTACGCTCACACTCAGATGCAGACAGAGAAATCTGCCAGCAGAAGGGACTTCCCTTCATATGCTCACTTGCGTAAGATAAACCGTTTGTTCTCTCATCAAGAAACGGCCTGTCAATCTGGTTAGGATCGCCAAGAAGAATTATCTTGGTGTCTTTACCTGCTCTTGTAATAATACCTTTGGCCTGAGTAGGCGTCATGTTCTGTGCCTCATCAATAATAAGGAACGTTTTTAGAATGGAACGTCCTCTTATAAAGTTCAAAGCCTCACACTGAATGATGCCTCGCTCAAAGACTTCGTCTGTTTTGTCAGTCAGTTCTTTTTCATCCTTATAGCGTTCTTCCTCGTTGGAATCAATGAGCTGTTCCAGATTGTCGATTATGGGACGCATAAGCGGTGAAATCTTCTCCTGCTCGTCTCCGGGCAAAAAGCCTATATCATCATCAAACTGCGAATTTGGTCTGCACACAAGAATCCTTCTGTACTCGCCCGTTGGTCTGTTGAGCATCTTCTCAAGCCCGACTGCAAGAGAGTAGAAAGTCTTGGCAGTTCCCGCCATTCCTTTGACAATAACAAGCGGTGCAACCTCAGCAGGCTGCATAAGTGCCTCCTGAAGGAAATACTGACCTGCATTTCTTGGCTTAACGCCATAGGGCTGACTCTTTTCATAATCAAGCTTTTTGATAAAGCCCTTTGAGACTCTGCCCATCTGAGTTTTGTTATTGGACTGATCTGCTCTTACAACAACAAACTCATTCTCATAGAGCTCCGGTGTGAACTGCTTGCCGTCTGCATCGCAACAATAAACCTTATCGACCGGAATGCCCTTTTTCTTGAACTCTTTAAAAGCATCCTCGGGAGCGTACACATCTACACGTCCGCTGTACTGCTCACCACCTCCCGCAACCTGCTCAGTTGTAAAGTCCTCAGACCTCATATCGAGTATCTGAGCCTTAATCCTCATGAGAATGTCCTTGGTTACAAGAATTACCTGCTCTTTCCTACTTTCCGAAAGCCCTTTACATACTTTCAGAATTCGGTTGTCGGATTTGTGCTCCGACAGATCCTTGGGAAGCTCCACATCCTTGAAGTTCTTTTCAACTCTCAGAACTCCACCGTTATCGAGCTTAACCCCTGCAACAAGATCGCCTTTACCCCGAATCTGCTCGAGGATCTTGATTGCCTCTCGTACATTAGCTCCTCTCTCGCCCTCGTCACGCTTGTGGGCGTCAAGTTCTTCTAAGACTACCAGCGGAAGAACGACCTCGTTATCCTCAAAGCACTTCAAGGCGTGTGGTGCCTGAATCAAAACATTGGTGTCCAGTACGTAGATCTTCTTCATACGGAGCCCTCCCCATATTTTATTTTTGATACACCTTTATTATACCACATATTGTGTTACAGAAACAGGGAGTGTACAAGCAGTAGAAATTACAGTTCAGCGGCTCTTGCAAGCGCATCATCAATGTGAGGTCTGAAATTCTCACGTCCCACAAGATCTACAAAGCCATCCTTTTCCATAGTGCTCATAGGCTGCTCATTTACGTGTGAGAATACAAGAGTTACATTGTTCTTCTTGCATCTGTTGTAAAGTTCTTCAAAAGAGTGCATAGCTGTCGCATCGATAGCCGGAACACCTCTCATACGAATAACAAGAACTCTTGTGAATTCCTTAAATCCGATAGCCGCAATCTGCTCAGCATCACCGAAGAACATAGGTCCGCTTATCTCGTACACACGAACATGCTTAGGAATATCTCTAAGACCTGTTCCGTCCGGATCATCCTCGGGATCATAGTACTTCCAGCCTTTGACCCTTGACTCTTCGCTCATTCTCTTCATAAAGAGAACGCAGGCCGCAACCATACCGATCTCAATAGCAACAACAAGGTCAAATACGATTGTAAGAACAAAAGTCATTACAAGAACAAGGATGTCGCTCTTTGGCGCTGTCTTACACAAATGTACGAAAGTTCTCCACTGGCACATATTATATGCAACCATGAAAAGAATTGCCGCAATTGTCGGCATAGGAATAAGTGCCGCAAAAGGCATAAGAACAACAAGTACAAGAACAAGGCATATTGAGTGGATCATACCTGCAATAGGAGTTCTTCCACCGTTCTTGATATTTGCAGCGGTACGTGCGATAGCACCTGTAGCAGGGATTCCGCCGAATAAAGCAGAACCGATATTACCTACACCCTGTGCAACAAGTTCCATGTTTGATCTGTGCTTGGAATCAATCATGCTGTCTGCGACAACACAGGACAAAAGAGATTCGATAGCTGCAAGGATTGCGATGGTAAAGCCATCTCCTGCAACTTCCCTAAGTGTCTTATAGCTGAAAGCCGGAAATCTGAGTGCAGGGAGCTGTCCCTTTATCTCATAAAGATCGCCGATAGTATTAACATTCATATTAAGGAGTTTAACCATAAGGATACCGACAATAACCGCAATGAGCGATCCGGGTATCTTCTTATTTATCTTAGGCCAGACAATCTGGATAACAAGACATATTACGCCGACAATAAGAGCGCTGTAATTTATCGTAGAAATATTCTTTCCGATTGCTTCAAGCTTCTCTACTGTCTCAACTGTTGTAGTTCCTGCCGGATAAGTAAGGCCTAAAAAGTCCTTAATCTGGCCGACAAAGATAGTTACAGCAATACCTGCCGTAAATCCTGTAGTGATGGTATAAGGAATAAATTTGATAAGTGATCCGAGTTTGAATACACCCATTAAAACAAGAATAACACCTGCAAATATCGTAGCAAGCGCAAGTCCTTCCATTCCCTTACTTGCAACAATTCCTGCAACTATAGTCGCAAAAGCTGCAGTAGGTCCCGCAATCTGAACTCTGCTTCCACCAAGAAACGAGATGATAAATCCAGCTACTATCGCGGTATAGAGTCCCTCTTCAGGTCCCACACCCGATGCAAGCGCAAGCGCGATTGAGAGCGGAAGCGCAATAATCGCAACAATGATTCCCGAGATAAGATCCTGCGAGAACTGCTTGCCGTTATACCCTTTCAAAACAGTAAACAGCATGGGTTTTAGTCTTTCATTTTCCATAATAATCTCCCTTGATATTGTACTTTGAGCTTTGCACATGGGATTCTCACTAAACTCGCTTGCAGCTCGTTAAGTGTTCCCCCATGGTTCGCACTAAGTTCGAAAAGACCTCACTAAGTGCTCTACTCAAAAAAACGTCGCCCCGGAATACCGAGGCGGCGTTTCATATTATAACACGTATTCTATTACTTGTTAACTTTTGCGTGCATAAAGAACTTAAATCCAAGAGGACTTGAGTAGAATCCGCTTACACTGTCATCTACCATGTAGATATCTGTGTAGAAGTAGATAGGGCAGATGCATCCTGTTGACATAAGGAGATCTTCTGCTCTGTGCATAAGCTCATAACGAGTCTTTGTATCTGTGCTCTCTTTGATATCCTTAATTATAACATCATAAGTCTCAGCCCATGTTCCGTTCTCAACCTTTGTCTCATATCCAAGGTCTGTAAGGTCAATGCTGTATGCCTTAACATCAGCGTTAGCACCCTTACCGTACTGAACGTCGTTGTTACCTGATCCTGATGTCCACATATCAAGGAATGAAATAGGATCATTGTAATCACCGAGCCAACCGTGACGTGCTACATAGTAATCACCCTTTTTACGAGTCTCAACGCAAGTAGCAAACTCCTGGTTCTCAAGGTTCATTGTAATACCGATACCTGCAAGTGTAGACTGAACAGCTTCTGCGATAGCCTTGTGTCCTTCACTTGTGTTGTAGAGGTACATGATTGTAGGAACATCTGTGAACTTCTGTGTAGCTTCGTCAAATGTGTAATACTTCTTAAGTGTTGTGAGAGCCTTCTCCCAGTTTGCTTCATAAGCATCTTCTTTTACATCATAGTATCCAACATAGCTGGGATCGGGACCTGCGTTCTCATAGAACTGTGATCCGTCAGCATCTGTAAGACCCATAGCAACGAATGAAGAAGCGGGAACCTGTCCACCCTTTGCTACGTCATTTACGATGTAGTTTCTGTCGATAAGAAGAGCAAATGCATTACGGATTTCTTCCTCTGCTCTTGTCTTCTCAACGCCTGTAAGCTTGCTTGACTTAGGAAGGAGATTCTTGTTGATATTCCAGCAAATGAAATATGTTCCAAGCTGACCTTCTACCTTGAACTCTGTAGGATAGTTCTCTTTGAGGTTAGGGATTTCGTTTGTAGGAACATCATCGATGAACTCCCATGATCCGTTCTCAAAGTTAGCAAGCATGTTATTCTGATCATCAGAAAGATAGAAATTGATCTCATTAATTGTTATATCAGCTGCGTCAACATAATCATCTCTCTTAGTTACCTTGATAACTGAGTTGTGCTGCCAATCACTGATTGTGTAAGGTCCGTTGCAGATGTATCCGCTTGGTTCTGCAGCCCAGCTCTCGTTTGATACAACGTCCTCACGAACAGGCATGTATGCAGGGAAAGCAAGAAGCTCGTTCCAGTAAGGAACATCGTTCTTAAGTGTAACAACGATAGTCTTATCATCGGGTGCTTCAACTTTAAGTTTCTCATCACCCTTTGCATTGTCAGCCCACATCTCGTCGTAACCTACGATTACATCGAACATGTAGCAATAGTCAGCAGCAAGTTCTGTTCCTGCAGCACGGTTCCATGAATATACGAAATCTCCTGCTGTCAAGTCCTTACCATCTGACCACTTAAGGCCATCTCTAAGTTTGTATGTGTATGTAACAGTTCCGTCATCATTCTTAACGCCTTCTGTAAATCCTTCTATACAATCAGGCTGAAGCTCAGCTTTTCCGTTAGCATCAGCGCCCCACTTTGCAAGGCCTGAGAAAAGATGGCTGATTACTGTTGCGCCATCAACTGTAGAGTTGATTGCCGGATCGAGTGACTGAGGCTCTGAGCCGATACAAACATTGATAATACCTGAATTTTTTTCTTCAGCAGGCTTTGCTGCTGATGTTTCCTGCGCTGCTGAATCTGCAGCTGTCTGTGATCCCGCTTCATTTGCGGCATCAGATGATTTTCCGCAAGCAGCGAGGCTCAGTAACATGCTGGAAGCAAGAAGTACTGAGAGCAATTTCTTTTTCATAATTTTCCTCCTTCTGAATTATGAATGTAATATATCATTTAGTTGGCGTCTTCTACATGATGACACGCAACAAAGTGACCTTTGCTAACTTCCTTAAATTCAGGCATACTCTCTGCACAATCTGCTTTTGCATAAGGGCATCTGGTACGGAAAGGACATCCTGAAGGAGCATTGAGAGGACTTGGGATATCACCCGAAAGTACAATTCTCTGGTTTGCTCTTGCAATCTTAGGATCAGGAATAGGAACCGCGGAAAGAAGAGACTTACTGTATGGATGAAGCGGATGCAAGTAGATCTCATCAGCATCTGCAAGCTCAACCATCTTACCGAGGTACATAACCGCTATTCTGTCACTAATATGTCTTACAACCAAGAGGTCATGAGCGATAAACAAGTATGTAAGTCCAAGTTTATCCTGAAGCTCATCAAACATATTTATAACCTGTGCCTGGATTGAAACGTCCAGAGCGGATACAGGCTCATCGCAGACTATAAACTCAGGGTTTACGGAAAGAGATCTTGCAATACCAATTCTCTGTCTCTGTCCGCCTGAGAACTCATGCGCATATCTTGAAGCATGCTCACTGTTAAGACCTACATAGTTCATGAGCTCAAGAATACGCTCTCTTCTCTCTTCCTTTGTATCATAAAGCTTGTGAATGTCAAGAGGCTCTCCGATAATATCGGAAACAGTCATTCTGGGATTCAATGATGAATATGGATCCTGGAATACCATTGTTGCCTTTTTTCTGAATTCCTTGATATCACTCTTTGTCTTAATAAGCTTACCGTCGTACCAGATTTCTCCGGCTGTAGGCTTATATAAGTTTAATATTGTTCTTCCAACTGTAGTCTTACCGCATCCGGACTCACCTACGAGACCGAGTGTTTCACCCTTCTTTATTGTAAATGAAACATCATCAACGGCTTTTAAATACTTTGATTTAAAAAATCCTACATTAATATTAAAGTACTCTTTTAAATGTTTTATTTCAACGAGATTTTTTTCATTATTGATATTTTCGCTCACTGTGGTTCACCGCCTTCCATCTGCTTCTTAACATTCATCCAGCAACATGCTGCATGATCATCATTGATCTGCATACGTTCTGCTCTCTCACGAAGACAGATTTTCATAGCAGCGTCACATCTAGGTGCAAAAGGACATCCTTTAGGCATATTGAGAAGGTCAATAGGTGTACCTGTGATAGGCTCTAACTTTTTGCCTTCCTTTCCCTCTGTAGGGATTGAGCGAAGTAACCCTTTTGTATATTCATGGCGGGGATTGTAGAATATCTCATCTGCTGTACCCTGCTCACATATTGATCCTGCATACATTACAATAACTTCATCACACATCTGTGCAACAACACCAAGGTCATGTGTGATCATGATAATAGCCATTCCGAGCTCTTTCTGAAGTGACTTCATAAGATCAAGGATCTGAGCCTGAATTGTTACATCAAGAGCTGTTGTAGGCTCGTCAGCGATAAGAATGTCGGGTTCGCACGCAAGTGCCATAGCGATCATAACACGCTGTCTCATTCCGCCTGAAAACTCATACGGATACTGATTCATTCTCTTCTCAGGTTCGTTTACATTAACGAGCTTGAGCATCTCGATAGCACGCTCTTTAGCCTGCTCTCTGTTTCTGTCAGTATGGAGAAGAATTGCCTCCATAAGCTGATGACCGATTGTATATGTAGGGTTAAGTGATGTCATGGGATCCTGGAAAATAATTGAAACCTTATTTCCACGAACGGTCTTCATAACTTTCTCACCTGAACCAACAAGTTCCTGTCCGTCAAGCTTTATTGAGCCTGAAACAATTTTGCCGGCTCCTGCAAGAATCTGCATGATCGAATATGCCGTTACAGATTTTCCGGAACCTGACTCTCCTACTATTCCGAGGACTTTTCCTCTATCTAAATAAAATGATACGCCATTAACTGCCTTAACCTCTCCGGCGTCGGTAAAAAATGAGGTATGCAGATCTTTAACTTCTAATAAACTCATCTTTTAAAATCTCCACATAATATTGTCTACTGTAAAAAACTTTGTCACATCAAGTATCAAGCTTAGGATCGAACGCATCGCGAAGTCCGTCACCGAAAAGATTGAGAGACAAAACGATGAGTGAAATAACAAGCGCAGGGAATACCAATCTGTAAGGATATGAATTGATTCCGTTAAGCGCATCTGAAGCAAGTGATCCCAATGAAGGCATGGGAGCATTTACACCAAGTCCCAGGAATGAAAGATAGCTCTCTGTAAATATCGCACTGGGAATCTGAAGTGCTGTTGATATAATTATAACCGAAAAGCAGTTAGGAATGAGATGTTTTAAGATAATCCACTTTCCTTTTGCTCCGGCCGCCTGTGAAGCAAGTACATATTCCTGTTCTCTGAGAGACAAGATCTGTCCTCTGATAAGTCTTGCCATTGATACCCAGTAAAGTACACCAAAGACAAGGAACAAGCTTATGATGTTGGAACCAATCTTGGAAAGCACAGTTCCATCAAGTGCTCCCTCAAGAACAACCTTAAGTACCGATGAAAGAAGGATAACCATCAGCATGTCAGGAAGTGAATAAATAATATCGACAATTCTCATGATAATAAGGTCGACTTTGCCGCCGGCATAACCTGCCACAGCTCCGATAGTCATACCTATTATAAGAACGATGATACTTGCAAAAAATCCAACAGCAAGAGAAATACGTGTTCCGTAAACTACTCTTATGAAATAGTCACGTCCCTGAGCATCTGTTCCGAAAATGTGAGGAACAACGCTCTCTCCTTTTTCAATTCTCTTAAGCTCTGCCTTACCATATTCAAACGGTGCAAGATCGTTGAATGTGTTATCAACCGGCTTACCGGGAATAACTCCGAGAGCCTGATCGTATGAATAAGGCCAAAACATAGGAATGAAAATTGCTGCCAATGTAATTAATATTATTATAAAGAAACAAACAGTTGCGACCTTATTTTTAAGAAGTCTCTTAACGCTATCCTTAAAAAATGTTGATGAAGGGCGCATCTGCACCATATATTCTTTTTCTTCTTCGGTTGCAGGAATGAAATCATCCATATTAACCTGTGCGCTTAATATCTTATTATCCATGTCTGAAATATCTCCAATCATTCTAATGTAATACGAGGATCGACAATCTTATACATAATATCGCCGATAAGGTTCATTATTACGATAAGTGTAGCAAGTACGATCGTTGTTCCCATAACGAGCGGATAATCACGACCCGTGATGCTGTTTACGAAAGCTCTTCCGATTCCGGGAACAGCAAAGATCTGCTCTACTACAAGTGAACCTGTTACGATGTATGCAAGCATAGGTCCAAAATATGTGATGACTGGAATAAGCGAATTTTTCAGCGCATGTCCAAAGATTATCTTGACGCCCGAAACACCCTTGGCCTTAGCGGTTCTGATATAGTCCTGACCAAGAACTTCAAGCATTGACGATCTTGTAAGTCTTGTTATATAAGCCATCGGATAAAGCGACAACGTGATTATAGGAAGAATAAGTCCGTTCTTCTGTGCTCCGTTAGCCGGCAACCATCCAAGCTTTGTAGAAAATACAACAAGTAACAAAGAACCCATAATGAATGATGGCATTGATACAAATGCCGTTGTGATTACCATGATTATTCTGTCGATAATCTTGTTTCTTCTAAGAGCTGCTATAGCGCCGAATACAACACCAAAAGCAAGTGCAATGAATGCTGCTATAACACCGAGCTTGATAGAAGTTTTCATTCCATCAAAGATCATGTCTGTTACATAACGACCTCTGCTCTTAAGTGAAGGACCAAAATCTAATCTTGTGATGTCCTTAAGATAAGTAAAATATTGTTCGCTAAGAGGCTTATCCAAACCATACTTAGCTTCCATAGCCGCCTGAACCGCCGGGGTTACGGCTTTCTCTCCCACGAAGGGGCCACCGGGAACTGCATGCATTACAAAAAATGTAACTGTTATAACCACCCATACTGTAACAACTGCAAGCAAAATCCTCTTTAGAATGTACATCAGTGTCTTTGTGTTCATAATTCTCCAACCTGTCTCTCTAAAAATATAAATGTAAAAATTGTTATCAAGATGTTTCGTTCATAACATTAGCACTGCACCACGTTAAATCACAAAAAAAAATACAACGACATACTTGCCCGTACGCCATTGTATCGTTCTATCACCTTGATATACACGTATTTATGTAAATAATACGTGCAAGCAAAAATTATGATAAATAAATACCAAACTTATGTCAAGTAGATTGATTAAATTCGCTCAAAAGTATATGAAAGTGATTAATATATATCAACCATCTGTGACAAAAAAACATCTGTCCGCAATACACGGACAGATTTAACGTTTTTGTATTTATGTAAACTTGAAATTATGCGAAAAGCATCATAGATTTGCGCTCTTCGTCATCCTGCTGCTTCTTCTGAAGCGTTGTTTTGTAAGCATCCAGCGCCTGCTTTGTCTTAAGCTGCTGGTAAGCATCCACGCTGTTTTTCTCCTCTTTGTCCATCTGGAAACCATCAAGTTCCAATGCTGCATGAGAATTATATGAAAGAGAATACTCAACTCCGTTTGTCTTAGCTCCCGCTCCGGTCCTTGAATCCGAAAGCTTATCAAGAGCCTTGTCCACATCTTTAAGGTCAAAATCCTTGGTGACATCAAAGTCCTTTATACCAAGGGATTCAAGTGTCATATTGTAGCCTGATATAGTCTCGGATGATCCGTTTGCATCAGATGCAACCGTCATATCCTTAGCTGTTCCGTCTAATAGTTTCTTCTCGTTGTACGTGGTATTGTTTGCAATATCTTCAATACCTTTTTTGTACTGATCGATCTGATCCTGAATGGATTTCTTGTCACTGTCCGACATCGTTCCGTTCATTGCCTTTACAGACAATTCCCTGATCGACTGTAGATACCCGGTAACTTCTCCCATAGCACCGTCTTCGACCTTAAGTGCCGATCTGGCTGATGTGAGATTCTCAGAACCCGCTTCGAGTCCACCCACCTGCTGTTTGGTTCTCTCCTGCATTGCAAGTTCTGACGCCCCTTGAGCAGCCCTGACATAGGTTCCGCCATTAGCAATAACAGAGTATGACGAATAACCCGATCCGCTGACAGATGATACGCTACTCATATAAACCTCCTTTTATAAGTGCAAAAAAACAATTTCTTGAACATATAGTAGCATTATCGTAAAAAAAATCTATACAATTTCGATGACAAATTCGTAAAAATGAAACAGAATTACCGAAATTTCCAATTAAAATTGAAATAATGATTTCAAAAAAGATAAAAACCCCGATGGATACTGGCTTAGAAATTTTTTCAAAAAAAGTCGGATTTTTTCACTTTTTGAACACAATTTTAGTATATAGTTATTATTAAGTTAGTGATGTAAGTTTGCTCTAATCTGTAGAGCTAATCACTATCTCCCCCTCATAAGAAAATCGCAGGCACTCACGTCCCCCCGTGGGTGTTTTTGCGTGTTAGGGATATTTTTTATACAAATTAAAAAATTAGCTTGCGACCGGTTAAATAAACCGCCGCAAGCTCTTTTTCTTTTTACTGATCATTATTACTTATCGCCATATTTTTCATAAAGGTCTTTGAACTCGTTCATCTCTTCGGGTGAAAAATTCTTTGCCGCATATTCAACGAGTCCGGCCTGATCATTCTTATTCACGTATTCCATGACATCTGTCATAGTTTCGGCATCCATGTGCTCCGCAACTATCTCGCTCACCTTCTCTTTATCTTCTTCAGACATTGATTCCAGTGCTTCTTTTACCTTGGGATTCTTTCCCGCGATCTTCTCAACATTGTCATACATGATTTCAACTGCCTTATCTGCTGCTGCTTTCTTTGCCTTCTTAACAAGCTTCGGAAGCGCAACCTTGATAAACATCATCAAAACAAGGCAAACAACCATCAGTGTAAAGATAAACTTTCCGAAAACAAATTTGTTTCTGTCTCTCGGAATGTAAGTGTTTTTCTTTCCTCTTCCCATATCTTCTTTATTCCTGTCTATATCCCTGTAGCGATCGATATCTCCGACTTCTTTTCTATAGCTGCCGCGATTTCTGTATATACCAGGGTCTTCATCATCATAACGGTCTCTGTCATAATCATCATCCCTGTAACGATCCCTGCCATCGCCATCGTAGCCGTCTCTGTAATCATCCCTGTAATCGTCTCTGTCTCTGTAGCCGTCTCCGTCTCTATAGTCGTCGCGATAGTCATCTCTGTAATCGTCTCTGTCCCTATAGTCATCCCTGTCTCTATAGTCGTCGCGGTAATCATCTCTGTAGTCGTCGTCTCTATAGTCATCACGGTAGTCATCTCTGTATCTGTCGTCATCACGATATCTGTCGCTGAAATCATCGCTGTATTCATTGAATTCGTCTTCATATCGCTCTATTTCTCTATATTCATCGCCTCCTCCGTATCCGTCCCGGTCTCTGGGGATATGCGCATCTCTTCTGTTTAGATTATTTCCTGACATTTTTATTTTACTCCAATACTTATTTAATAATACGTTATATATCTTTTAGAGTTCTGACACAATTTGGCAACAGTTGGGCTGTATCATAAAAACTGTCAGAAGAACATACCTTCTGAACCCCCAACAATACTTTTTTTCATACACGGGTTGCCGGTTTCCCCACCAGCAACCCCTCCTCCCAAAAACAATGCGTCTTTCGGATTCGAAGGCGCTTTTTTATTTGATAGGAAATTCCCATCAAATAAAAAACGCTCTCCATTTGTGTGAGTTCTCTAAATTATGACTTAAATAATGTTGATAAAATCCCTCTTCCGAGGCTGGCACCAAGGTTTCCGCCGAGAGTCTTTCCGAATTTACCAAACTTCCCTCCGACAGTCTTGCCAACTTCTCTTCCGACCGTTCCAACTACTGAATTTCCTATTGTCTTAGCCGTCTGTTTTCTCTTTCTTTCAGCAGCGGCTTCTTCTTTTTCTTTCTTCTTTGCTGCTGCGGCATCCTCTTTTTCTTTTGCCTTCGCTGCTTCTGCTTCAGCCTTTAACTTGGCAGCTTCTTCCGCATCGGCGATTCCCTTACGCTCAAGGAACTCATACGCAGAATCGGGATCTTCGGGCTCATAATACTTGCTGTACAAAATGCTACCCTTGATCTCTTTTTCCCTGACTGAATCATCAATTCCGCCAAACTTACTCTGAGGAGGAAGAATCTTAACCCTCTCACACACAGTCGGCGTACCGTCTTCTGCAAGGAACGAACATATTGCTTCACCCGTTCCAAGCTCCTGAATCACGTCTTCCGTCTTAAACTCCGGATTCTCTCTAAAAGAATCGGCTGCTGCTTTGACCGCCTTCATATCAGCCGGCGTATATGCATGAAGCGCATGCTGGATCTTATTTCCAAGCTGTGCAAGAACACCGTCCGGAATATCCCTCGGGTTCTGCGTTACAAAATAGATACCGACTCCCTTGGAACGAATGAGCTTAACCACCTGCTCAATCTTATCCATCAGAGGCTTTGGCGTATCCGCAAACAGAAGGTGTGCCTCGTCAAAAAAGAACACCATCTTGGGCTTATCAAGGTCACCAACTTCGGGAAGCGTCTCAAAAAGCTCCGAAAGCATCCACAGAAGGAACGTCGCGTACAAAGTGCCGTTGTTTATAAGGCTTGTGCTATCCAGAATGTTGATCATTCCTTTGCCGTCGCTTCCTGTTGTGAACCAGTCCCTTATATTAAGTGCGGGTTCGAAAAAGAACTTGTCGCCCCCTGCAATCTCAAGCGATACCACCGCTCTTACGATAGCAGCCACGGAAACCTTACTGATATTTCCGTAGTCAGCCGCAAACTCCTTGTTATTATCGGAGATATAGTTGAGCATTGCCTTTAAGTCCTTGGTATCGATAAGCAGAAGGTTGTTGTCATCCGCAATCTTAAATGCAATCGAGAGAATATCTCTCTGAAGGTCGTTAAGCCCCAATATTCTGGCCAAAAGAAGCGGTCCCATCTCCGAGATTGTCGTCCTGAGCGGTATTCCTTTTTCTCCAAAAACATCCCAAAATGTCGCAGGATACTTCTGATATTTAAAGCCCGCTTCAGCAAGTCCAAATTTCTGGATTCTCTTTTGCATATCTTCAGAATCCGCGCCCTCGCACACCATTCCGGAAAGGTCGCCCTTAACATCTGCAAGAAATACGGGGACTCCCATGTCACTGAATGATTCCGCCAAAACTTTAAGCGTTACCGTTTTTCCCGTTCCCGTAGCACCGGCTACAAGTCCGTGCCTGTTAGCCATCTTGGGCAAAAGAAATACATTTTTTCCGTCTTCTGTGTTGGCGATCCAAATCTTTCCGTCTTTTAACATAGTCCCCTCCTCTTACATATTCAATTAATAGCAATTGGCCATTTTGGTTATTATAACACGATGGCACCTCAAGTCCAAATCCCTATTTCAAGCCTTCGGCTTCATGTTAACAAATGGAGCGGTATATCGTTTTTAATCTGATACATCGCTTGACACAAGAACGTTTGTTCTGTACTATTATCTCATGGTAGGAAAAGAAAGAACTTACATCTGCATAGATCTCAAATCTTTCTACGCATCGGTTGAATGCGCGGAAAGAGGCCTTGATGTTATGACAACCCGCCTTGTTGTGGCAGACCCCAAGCGTTCCGACAAGACGATATGTCTTGCCATATCACCGGCCATGAAAGCCCTCGGCGTCCACAACAGATGCCGTGTATTTGAGATACCCAAAAATATCGACTACATCATGGCTGTTCCCAGAATGCAGAAATACCTCGATTACTCCGCCGAAGTATACGCAATCTACCTTAAGTACATTTCCAAGGACGATATTCACGTCTACTCCGTCGACGAAGCGTTCATGGATGTCACGGAATACCTAAACCTCTACCATATGACCGCCAAGCAGCTCGGCCGGCAGATAATGGATGACATAGACAAAAACTTAAAAATCCGCGCCACTTGCGGAATCGGAAGCAACCTCTTTCTGGCCAAGATAGCTCTTGATATCACAGCCAAACACTCCCCCGATTTTATCGGAGAACTTGATGAAAAGAGCTTTCGCGAGACCTTGTGGGATCACAGACCGCTCACCGACTTCTGGCGCATCGGAAAAGGTATCGCAAACCGCCTTGCCACATACGGAATGCTCACAATGAGAGACATTGCAAACGGCGATGAGAATCTTCTCTACAAACTTTTTGGCGTAAATGCCGAACTCCTTATAGACCACGCGTGGGGGCGCGAGCCGGTTACGATAAGCGACATCAAAGCCTACAGCTCTTCTTCCCATTCCCTCAGCCAGGGGCAGGTCCTTATGAGCGATTACAGCTATGAAAAAGGACTTATCATAGCAAAAGAAATGATGGATGTGATGTGTCTTGATATGGTCGACAAAGGACTTGTCAGTAAATCCTTTTCCCTTATGGTCGGATATGCCAAAGGAACGCCGATTCCTTCAGCGAAAGGCACATTTTCGCTCGATACCGAGACCAATGCATCAATGCTTCTGATTCCCGGAATTGCCGACCTCTACAAACAGATTGTCAATCCACTGTATCTTGTCCGCAGAATGTACGTCGTTGCAAACAACGTCATTCCCGAAGAATATACTCAGTACTCCTTCTTCGTATCTCCCGCCGACCTCGAGCGCGACAGACGCATGCAAAAGGCAGTTCTTGAGATAAAGAATAAATTCGGTAAAAACGCAATATTAAAGGGACTTAACTTTGAAGAAGGCGCCACAACCAGAGACAGGAATAATCAGATTGGCGGCCACAAAGCGTAAGTTGAGGATTGAATCAAGTTTTCATCAGAGGATATATAAATGAGGCAAAAAATGTCCATGGATAAAAGAGCCGCTCAGTTCCTGCCTTTTCAGGCTGTTAAGGGACTTGATGAAGCTCTTTTGGCAAAAGAAAAAATAAAAGTACCAAAAATCGAGCTCTCCGACGAAATGGCCGAAGAACTCGATAAGAAAATGCATAACATTAGAAAGGGATTAATTTTAACATGTGTCTACTTTAATAAAGGTGAATACCTTCAAGTAACAGGTATGGTCGCCCGCTTTGATGAAGTAGCAAGAATACTTCAGATTGTAAATACCAAGATAAAATTTGATGATATTCTCGATATTGAATTTGAAGAAAACAGCCCCCGCTATATGCCCTAGTCCACGCTACGACTCACCACGGATTTTCCAAGCCATTTCTTCTTATACCAATAGTACATAACTATCAGGCCTCTGATACATTCATCTGTTGCCGTTCCTATGAAGATTCCGGCAACGCCCAGTCCAAGCACAACTCCGACCGTATATCCCACCGTAAGACCAAGTCCCCAGTTACACAAAACTCCGGCTATAAACGGGAATATATAAGCCCCGGCAGCCTTGAGACTGCTGACAAATGTCATATTAAGGCAACGTCCCGTCTCAACAAATATGTCTACGATCATTATCGTCCTGCCAAGAGCGATTATATTGAGGTTATCCGTAAATATACGCAACGTATATCCGCAAAGAATCGCGTTGATACATGCCAGTGCTATCGTGATAGGCATAGAAGTCTTAAGCGTTTTGAACACTCTTTTATATGCCTCTTCAGTCTTTCCCGCACCTACCAGATGCCCGGTGATTATCTGCGTTGACATCGCAGAAGCATTCGAGAAGATCATCGCAAAGGAAATAAGCGTATTGCAATATGCCCTTGCATTAACCGCATCATTTCCCATCGCATTAATAAAGGAAAGAAGTGTTGTCTGATAAAGATTGTATGTAAGGTTCTCACCCGCAGAAGGAAGGCCTATCCTTACCATTTTTAAGAGCAGTTTCATCGGAAACGTTATCAAATAGCGAAGGGAAATCCTTCCTGTTTTTGTCACATAGAAGAAAACAATAAGCGCTACCACAGACAAAAGCCTTGCCACCACTGTAGATATCGCCACACCGGCAACGCCCATATTCAAAAACTTAAGTGGTCCGTAAAGGAAGCAATAATTTCCGACAATGTTGACGATATTTATGCCAAACGTAACCCACATGCCTATCTTGGTATATCCGTTACAGCGCAGAATCTGGAGCATAACATTGGAAACCGCCATCAGAAAACCTGCGCCTCCGACAATATAAATATATGTCATTGAGAACGGACGCATCTCGGGCGACACATGAAGAAAATCCATAATAAACGGATTTGCAGCACAAAACGCCGCACTGAGCCCGATTCCCAATACCAGATTTACAACAATCGAAAGCGTATATATCATGTTCATCCGGTCATACATCTTAGCACCGAGATACTGCGCAACAACTACACTTGTAGCCGTTGCAATGATGTTGAAAAGAATGATCATCATAAACATGATAGTGTTTGCATTGCCCACCGCTCCGACAGCATATTCATCAAAATGACTTAGCATGACAGTATCGACGTTATGTAGCATCGTATTCAGCAAAAGCTCCAAAAACATGGGGCCTGCCAATACCAGAAGCGGTGTATTTTCATCTATAACTGTATTTCCTGCCTTTTTCATCGAGCATCCTCTTCCATGTAAGCGATAATTTTTATGTTGTTGCTCCTATAACTTTGGAAATAAGACCGTTGCAACCATCAACAACGTCGTTCCATGTAGCATCGAAATTACCCGTATACCAGGGATCTGCCACATCAGCGCTTCTTCCCGCAAAATCCAGCATCTTGTACACTTTGTTTTCAGGATCTCCGCCATATATCCTCTGCATATTTCTCATATTGGCGCTATCCATACCTATTATATAGTCGAACTTCTCATAGTCGCCGCACACAGTCTGCCTGGCTCTCTTCTCACTAACACCAAGCTCATTATCAGAAGTTCCAATTCCATGCTCTCTAAGCTTAGCCCTAGCCGGCGGATACACGGGATTACCTACTCCGTGCCAGATTTCCTCCGTGCTTGTCGCTGCGGATTCGATGTAGAACTCATCTTCAAGCCCGCGTTTTTTCACCATATCTTTTAATACAAACTCTGCCATAGGAGAACGGCATATGTTGCCGTGGCAGATGAATAGCACTCTAATCATAACTTTTTTGCTCCTAATTTATCTCGGTTTTACCTTGATTTATCTCGGTTTTTGGCTTGTTTACTGCATTTGTCAATATCCTGGCATTTTGACTGTATCTCGGCTTATTTCGGCTTATCTCGGTATGCTTTTTCCTTCAAATGGTCTAAATATTGGTCTAAATTGGTCTCAAATTTTCGTTTTAGACCATTGCTTATTTTCCTGACATTTGCCGCTCACCTATGGCAAAGTATTTTTTAAAACCCTTTACCACTTTACTCCGTCAACCATTTGTACCAAACTTCAGCACCGTAATCTCATTTTCCTTCATGCCAAGCTGCCTCAATTCCGACTCTGCTGCCTCCTGCTTCTGCGCCAGCTTCTCCATTTCTTCCTTCGCATCATCCAATTTCAAATGCGTATAGGTGTTGAGAGTAACGCTGATATCCGAATGCCCCATCAGGTACTGAAGCACCTTGGGATTCATACCGGACTTTGCCATATTTGAGCAATAGGTATGACGGCACACGTGAGGTGTAATCCTCGGAAGCTGCACACGATATATGCTATTATACTTCTCCACCGCATGCTGGAAATATTTCTCCCAGTGCATTGCCACCATCGGCTTTCCATCCTTGTCAAAGCAAAGGAATCCTGAATGCCCATCAATCATAGGCTCCACCTTCAACTTAGGTCTTTTGGCAAGAATACGCTCAAAGCACTCATACACATCATCCTGCATGGGAATCACCCTCGTTCCGGCATAGGTCTTTGTCGTATCAATGTAAACCAAAGTTCCGGTTTTCTGCAACTGATGATCAATATTGATGGTTCTGTTTTCCATATCGAGATCCGATACAGTCAAGCCCGTAAACTCTGAAATGCGCATCCCTGTCTTGAACAGGATGTACATGCCATCATAGTACCTGCAGTAATGCGAGTCATTCTTAATAAAATCAAGGAATGTTCTTTCCTGTTTTCTTGTAATGGCTTCACGAGTCATAGAATCATTTACCAATACGGTTGTCATCTGAAACTCAAAAGGATTCTTCCTTAATAAGTCATCATCGACTGCCATCTGAAATGCAGGCCTCACCACACCTCTAATGGTATGGATTGTTGAGTAACTCTTCTTGTCTTCCTGCTGCAATCTGATCAACCACTCTTTTGCATCAGAGAGCCTCACCTTATCAATTCTTTTAGAACCAAACGGATCCCTCTCTAATAACTTGATTACCGTACCGTAACCTGCTCTTGTGGTATGTTTTACGCCGGTCTTCGTTGCTGTATATTTCTTCACCAAGTGGAGAACCGTCATACCACCGCCATCAGGAATAATATCATCATCAAGGTCTCTGTTGATTGCTTTCTCCTGGTCTCGCAAAGGCGCATTATCTCTTTTTCCGGCTGGAATACTGTCCGTTGCCACCAACCGCCAACTATAAACCGATTTACGTTTTCCATTGGCATCGATGTATCTGAACTTGTATCGTCCATCCGCTTCCTGGCTCTCCCCTGTGCGAAGAATGCGATTTTTACTATCGCGTCGCTTTTCGCTCATTGAACATCGTCTCCTTTCTGTTATCGGAGAGCCGTATTCTATTTGCTTTTAATAGAAGGTACATAGTATGTATCCGACTATGTATCAATAGCATATCACAGACACGGCTCTTTTACCATACAAATTTGAAAAAGTTTTGTATCAGATCACATTCATCTGGTCGTCCATATACTTTTGAAACAGTTCCCGTTTGATCAGAGCCCTGTTTCCATTCCAGAGCACAAAATCCGCATCTGAATGTTCCTGAACAAAAAGCTTCAATTTTTTATATCCGATTCCGAAATACTCTGATGCTTCATTAAGCGTTAATGTGTATTTCTGCCACCATGGCAATAATTGTTTATCTGTACCGTTCATCCAAGGCACCTCCCTTCTATCTTCCTAAGCGCCTTTGGATGAGATATTTCCGGTAAAAACCGAAAAAAGCCAAAAAAATAACGGCCAGCAGAGTTTTCTCTCCACTGACCGCCGCCAATTCACTTATTGACTCTACTTCTTCTTTTTCTTCTCTGGCAGTTCTTCCCACATCCTCTGAACCAGTCCACACAAGAATTCCCGATTATCAACATCATCAACCAGAATCATTTCTTTTGCCCCATCATAGGGAAGTTCCATTGATGCATCCGGCATCAGCTTCACCGACGCCGGAACCGGCTTTACCAAAAGCCTGTCATCGTATATCCCGCCAAACACTCTTCCGCGATAATAAAGGATGTATTCTCCCATCATCGCCCGACTGCTGACTTCATCTAATTCTGATAATTGCTCTAGGACAAAGTCCAGATACTCTTTTGTCGATGCCATGCTACCCCTCCTATCCTTTTACGAGCTTCAAGAACTTCTTATCGTTCATCTGCTCATTTGTTACATACTCTCCATCATGAAAAAGAGCATAATTCGTGATGGGAGTCGGGGCATTTTGAGCTTCATCTCTGCTCTCTATATGAATTGTCCGGAATGGGATACCATTCTCTTTAGCCGTCTGTTCCAGAATCGGAACATACTTTGCATTGAATGGGCACTGGCTCGTATAATACAAAACATAGCCCTTCTCTTCTATATGCGGATGCTTAGCACAATCTTTGAAGCGTGGTGTATCTGCCTTCTCTTCAAACGACAGATACCAAAGCTGAATACCATTATCAGCTTCATCAGAGACGACAAAGCCCTTGTATTTCAGAAACTTCGGGTCAGCCAGAAACGGCTTTTTCTTAGTTGCACATAAAATACAAAGCCCATTCTTGCCTTTTACTTTACTATCCTCGATGCAAGCAGAAAGAAGATCCGTGGAATATCCGTGTCCTTTGAAAGACCCCGACACCCACAGACAGTCAATATACATATACCCATCTGCATCGATTGGAACCCATGCGCTTTCCGCCGGGATATATTCGATAAAGCACTTGCCCCGCTCAACACTCTTCAAAAAAACAAGTCCTTCATCAAACCTGTCAGCCAGCCAGGCCTTCTTTGAAGACACCTGTACATCCTTATTATTAGAAATTGCACAGCAAATGTGTTCCTTTTCCAAATTATCCCTTGTTACCCTGATGTACTCCATATAATCAGCCTCCTTCGTTTTACAAATCAAATATACTCATCTGCTGATACTTATCCGGTAGTTCCTGCATAAACCTGAAACACTCATCCGGAGTTGATAATATTCCATTGTCCTTACAAATTCTCTGAAATAACCCTTTCAATTCTTTTGCATTAGGACTTGGCAGTTCATACGAATTCCCATACATCCTGATGTAGCGTTCTTTCATTCCCGGAAAGTACTTGTCAAGCGCTGCATAGTAGTATTCCCTGTCTCCTTCCCGAAGCGTCAAACCCATGCCGAAATCAATAATGCCCTTTACCCCGACTCTTACACACTCATTCAGAATTGCCTTGATATTATCCTCATTATCATTGATAAAAGGCAAAATCGGCGTAAGCCAGACAATCATTGGAATGCCCTTCTTTCGCATTTCTTCCAATACTTCAATCCGTCGCTTTGTATTGCAGACATTCGGTTCCAATATTCGACACAGGCCATCGTCATAAGTTGTAAGTGTCATCTGCACCACGCATTTTGCAGACCGATTGATCTCAGAAAGTAGATCAATATCCCGAAGGATACGGTCTGATTTTGTCTGAATCGTGACACCAAAACCATTTTCCTGAATAATCTCCAGACATCGCCTTGTCAGCCTTAAGTCTTCTTCACAATGCATATACGGGTCCGACATCGCACCCGTTCCAATCATGCACTTTTTTCTTTTCGACTTCAGCGCCTTTTCCAGAAGTTCCGGTGCATTCTGTTTTACCTCAATATCTTCAAAGGGATGCGTGAACTGATAACACTTGCTCCTACTGTCACAGTAAATGCAGCCGTGAGTACATCCCCTGTAAATATTCATTCCATAATACCCGCCATTGCCAGATAGAATCCCTTTTGCATCAACAAAATGCATTTTATCAGTTCCCCTTCGTTTTTATTGGATGCCTGATCACGGTCTTCAGCTTCTCAGGAGCAACCTTCCGGGCATCACTCAGATAAATCTCATGATGAAAGCGATTATCCGTAATATCAAGCTCATAACCCTGTTTTTCCATGAACTCATGCATCATAGCAACTGTAATAGGCTCATCATCATAAGAACCAATATGCATACACTGTACACACAACCCTTCTTCAACTGTCAAAAGCTCCACCTTTGAATAATCCTGCTTTTTCTTTTTCGTAGCCTCATCTACAGCCCACCGGAAATCATCCTCTGTCACGAAATCCGGAAGGCGTATCATGGAAATCCAATGGAAATCTTCCTTGTGTGCATAGTCGATTCCGTCCACGCCTTCTCGTCTGCCGGCTCGGTCGGTCCGCTGCATGGCATCCACCGGGTGTCGCTCAACCTGCCACCAGAATCCTTCTAATGGTGGAACGACAAAATCAAAATACCCATCAATCCGATAATCACCCTTCTTGCTCATCTTGATTGTAAAGGCGATTCCGTACAGCAACCCTATAGCATGCTTGTATTCCCCGTCCTCCTGATTCGGATCTCCGGTTCCTCGCACGACAATATAATTCATGCGCGGCACTGTCACTATACCGGGATTATTCTTCGGCATATAAAACTCTTTGTATTCTTTTTTGAAATCAAAAACCACCGTGTTTTGCCTCCTTATAAAAGGTTGTCATTTTCTGCACCATATTTGATATCTTTTCTCTTGCTTCTTGCGGTTCAAGCAACTCAGCTTTATCTCCGAAAGTCATAATCCACGTAACCAAATTCTCGATGTCTGTATAATCCGCTGTAAAGAGAAGCCTGCCATCATCATTCTCTGTAAAGCATGACGTCCCGAACTCTTCTACTAGCCGCCACTTTTGATCCGCATCAAACAGCGCCTTCACCTTGATACCACCCGGAAAGATTTTCTCATTAGAAAGATCTGGCATTGAAGCCTCTCTGCATTCAAATGCCTTGTCTGTTCCACGGACTTTATCCATGCGGTTCAGCTTGAACAGCCTATAGTCCTTCCTTTTCAGGCACCATCCCCACAAATACCAACTCGACCACCTAAACACCAAATAATATGGCTCAACCGTCCGTTCACTCTCACCTGATGGAGCATAATACCGGAACTTGATCAAATGCCTGTCCCCAATTGCGTCCTGTATTGTCTCTATCTTTGGAGCCAGCGAATCCCGATACCATGATGACAAATCAATCAAAATGGAATCCCTACCAGTAATAAACTCAGAAGATCCTGCCTGGATTTTTTCCATAAGCTGACCGTAATAGCTGCTTCCGCTCACACTATCCAGACTCCGCAGCCCTGCAAGGATCATCTGCATATCCTTTGATGTCAGGATTGTCCTGTCCATCCGATATCCATCCATAATACTTATACCGCCGCCGGTGCCTTGTGTTGTACGTATAGGAATGCCCGCCTTGCAAAGATCCTCAATGTCACGATTAATTGTTCTTTTTGAAACCTCAAACCGTTCTGCCAACTCAGGTGCCGTAGTTTTCTCTTCCTGCAGCAGTACTGACAATATTCCGATCAGCCTGTCTATCTTCATTCTGCTCACGCTCCGTATGTATCATATCAAACCTAACATGACAACTATATGTCATGTTTATTATAACAGTCAAAATTTTTTTCGTAAATAAAAATAGCCTGCAAGCATCAGGATCTCTCCCAATACCCGCAGGCGGGGTAACGAATCGTTATTCACCTACACTCTTTTACAATAATCGAGCGCAATCCACCCGGCTCCGCTCTTCAGCCTTCCCCATCCGGCCTCAGAGCCTTTGCCATCCTTAACCTCCACAATCGTATACACTCCGGGCGGTACATACTTCCCTGTCCATTTCGTATCAGTTCCAACACCCTTCCGGATCCTCAGATCCTCCGCCGTCACCTTCACAAGGAACGGACAATCCGCATTGCTCATCCCACTGGATGACGGAACGCTGCCTTCATCATACTTCTTCAAATACTTCTCTCCATACCCGGCACGTTTCACCTGCACTGCTTCGCTCTGATCCGCAGGTCTCTCATACCATAAAAGCACTGCATCCGATGCCTGCCTTACATTATCGGCACCCTTCAGCACCACCAGCACCGCCGGATAGCTGTCATTCATTTCCTTCCAGAGGAAATCAAGCTGCATTTGAAGATCTCCGATCGACTTGCCCTGACGCTTCGCAAACTCCAACAGATCCTTTTTCCTGCTCCAAAATGTCCACTGCGCCAAACCATAACCTGCTTTATCCTTGATGAAATCAGGATAATTATCCCCATCCACCAGCCTTGTATAATCCTCATCAGAAATATTCAGCCGCTTATTATAACTGTTCTGCAGGTTATTGGACTTAAGCCCTGACTCAGCATAAAGATTTCCCATAAGACCTGCCACGCCAGCGGCATTGCCTATCTTACCCATAAGATAATCCCAAATGTATTTCTCAGGATCCGAAACCTTATCCGCAACCGGCATCTGATCTGTCGGTACCGCACTCGAAGCACTCATAAGAGCAGCCACATCCTCTCTCACGCTCTCCATACTCTTCCCAAACTTAGGAAACCAGTGCAACACATCCCCATGATTGCTCCCAAGCCCCAGCTTATGAGAATCCGCATGGCAGAGAATCGTAGGAACCTTTACTCCGTTTAAGTCTACGCTTCCCTTCGGATCAATCCCATATATCCTGCAAAGATACGCCGTCAGCTCACAAGCCTCCTTATAAACCTTTGCAAAATAATCCTCGTCATTCAGCCCGTCCTCACAGATCTCAAACTGGATCCAGCCGTTATTGCAGCTCCCCTTACTTCCGGAACCACATCCCCAAGGTCTGTACTCCCAGGGCATCGTCTGAACCGCTGCAACACTGCCGTCAGCCAGCTTCCCGATCCATGCATTGAGTCCAGCCTGCACAGTTTTATGGTTCCAGTCGTTCTTATAAGCATTCGTGCCAAGCAGAGCAAGCATCGCCTCACGGTCAGCGGCATTGTCATCCGGCTGCACGTATCTTTTCAATGTAGGATTATTCGCCCCGGTACTATGCCAGAGCACGCCCTTGATCTGCATCTTCTTCGTCTGCCGATAGCAGGTACTCTGAGTCATCATGCAGACCATAGGCTTATTCTTATCCGAATACTTCATCACTTCTCACCGTCCTTCTTATCTTCCTCAGCTCTATCGTGTAATTGTTCCAAAACCCTCTTAAGCTTCTCCGGTATAGGCAATCCCAGATACGCCGCATTTTCTATAAGCGAAAGCCCTTCATTACTCATATAGAAGAAAATGATGGCTGTTCTCAGTACCCCTGTCTCACCAAAGATCTGCACATCAAGCAGATGTGCCACCCCGACCAGGGCAAAGATAAGCACCTTGCGGCAAATCCCCTTGAAACCGACGGCAGAAGAAAGCTTCTTATCTGCCACCGCACACATGATCCCCGTGATGTAATCCAGTACCACAAACGCCAGCAAAGCATATAGCAGCCCGTCACATCCCCCAAGGAAATAACCAAGCCAGCCTCCGACAGCCGTAAAAATCATCTGAATAAATCCCCAAAATTCTTTCATCGCAATCCCTCCATTCAAAAAGGCGGCACCCTTTTAAGAGCACCGCCTTTAACAACAGTTCCAATAATCTTATGTACTTTCCACAACCTCCGTCAGAGTGTATGTGATCTTCATTGTCTTATCCGCATTCTTGACCACTGCCTGGCTCAGGTTACAGATTGTCGCCAGATACGGCGTAAGCAGATAATTATATCTGTACTCATTTCCGTATGAGCCGCCCCAGCCCATCACATATTCCTTATAGCAAAACAGCGGAGTCGCCAGATTACTGGTCCTCGTACCGCCGTATGTCTGGATCATGTTATCATTTACATCGATCATAAAATCATATCCGATGATCAGATCCTTAAGCATCAAAAGCCTCGCCTCACAGCTTCCGGAAGTACAGATGGACTTTGCCTCCGAAGTAAAGCCAAAGCTAATAAATGTAACATCTGTTGAATTGCTCACATTGATCTTGTAGACACCGTCATCGTCATAACCCAGCACATAGAGATATCCGTTTCTTACCACGGCGTTCCTCTGCGTATTCGGATAACTGGAATCCTCACGAAAACTTCCCACAGCCTTCAAATGGGCATTCGATAACGTCCAGGATCCTTCTGTAAAGGTCAGGTCATCCTTCTTGATCTTGATCCAGAGCATTGTAGAATCCCCGGAAGAATTAGACTGATTGGAAAAGCCGTACCAGTAGCCATCGCCTCCATCAAGGAAAATTCCATACGGTGTATAACTTCCATAAAAGCTGAAAGTAGAACACTGCAGCACCGTTGTATCTTCTAAGGTCAGCGTCGTATCATCCAACTTTTCATTCAGCCCTATATCAAATACCGGTATCCTGTACCTGCTGATAGACACCGTGCTGCTCGAATAAGCGATGGAATACAACAGCCCATTCTCAAAATCCACCTCAACCGTTCGAAACAGGATATTCAGCCATGACACATCCAGCGAAAGCGAATTCTGCCTCAAAAGTAAAAGTCCGGTATCCACCTCTGCAGAACTGCCGTAAGCATTGGCTCCGCCATGCTTTGATGTAAGACCCACAGCTGCGATCGTTCCGTTTCCCTGCGATGGTGTAAACTCCCAGACAAATTTATAGCCATCTTCCAGCGCCATACTCTCCGTCAGGTTCATGCTTCCTCTCTGGACATTTGCCGTTGCATTCACATCATTAGAAGCATACGCCACCGGCAGATTACTGGATGACGGATACAGATTGTTCGCATCCTCCGTAAGTGCACTCGGAAATAAAAGAATGCCTCCGATCATGTTCGGGCATATCGGAAGCAGTTCCTCATTCCAGATGACCATCTCATCATATTCACCGGCCACCTTATAAAAGAGTGCAAGCGGATTAATGCCTAAAATGTCATTCACGGCATTTGTCACCATATTTGTTTCTGTTAAGGTCTCAGTAGTTCCCGAATTCTCATCGGTCAGCTCCAAGACCAAATTTCCACTGTACTTTCTCATCGTACCCTCCTTATACATTGCTTCCGTTTACATCTACAGGCATTGCAAAGCCTCCGATGCCGGATCTTCCCGACTTAGAATCCGTGTATTCACGCTTCACAAGTTCATCGATCTCCCAGCCATCGGTAAAGGTAAAGCTGCGTACCGCAAGATTTCCTCCGATCTGGAACCTTGTCACCTGCTCTTCCAGGTCGATCTTTCCATCCCATGCCGCATCTGCGCCCATGCTCTGACCGCTGATGGAAGCAACACAGCCACCGACCGCAACGGTTCCGCTGCCGCCTGTCACCCTCATATAGACATTGAAGGTATTGGTGTAGTTTGCCACCACGTTCTCGATCGGATAATAAAGCAAGATCGTATGCTTTCCGGAATGCCAGGTCTCTTCAGGCTGATGGATATCAACCGTCTGCTCATTAAATTCAAAAATAAAATGAACAACAGCCTCTCCATCCTCTGACCAGCTCACCGGCAAGGATACGGAAACCGTCTGCTCTTCCGTATTGCCGATAACCTCTGGATTATCGGGATCCACAGGTTCCGGCTCATCCACCGCCACAGACGGTATAACCACATCCCCCTCAGCCGTTGCCGTCTTCGTCACCGCATCTGCATCCACATCCACGATGATCTGCCCGAAAAACTGAGCATGATTATCCTCGGAAGTAGCAAACTGAATAGAAATGATCTTGGTATCCGTATCTGTCACAGTAAACGCCGAAGCATTCGTGAAAGTATGTATCCCGATCCTTCCTGCCTCGATCTGGTTCAGCAAACCACTGATGTTCTTATCGTTCTTACTCTTAGCCTGAGCCAGCCTTGGATTCTTGCCGACACCCTTTAATGTCATTTTCCCGCCGATCTTGCAGTTAAATGACGTAATAGCCGAAACCTTATTGGAATCTGCCTGTCCTCCGGTAAACTGAAGCACATCCCCCAGATCAAGCGCCGGATTTCCAATCGTGTCTGAATCAAATGGCACATAATTGACCACTGAAATGTCGTTCAGGATATTCGTACAAAGCTGTTGCCTTGTCTCTTCCAGACCAAACTGCAGCAGCGGATTCACGCCCAGATTCATGGTCAGCCCATCATCCGGATCCAGCGCATAATACTCCGCAATCTGTGTCCGAAGATTTGTTGAGCTGACCGCTGTATATCTCGTGATAAAGTCTGAAAAGCTGGAAGAGAACCTATGCTTCCTCTCCACCGTCAGCACCGGCGTATTCCCATACTTCCGAAGTTCCAGTTCCCCGGCTCTGTTGATCACGAAAAAACCGCCAAGCACCTGTCCCACATAGAACAGCACATCGCGGTAAGTCTCAATGTCATTATCAGAATAGATGGACAGGTTCTCCGTTCCGTTCGGCATCGCCTCAATCGTTGCCCTGTCCTGAGCAAGCGTCACCTCACAGGCCGTACTGCAAAGCACCATGAAATCATAAGCATTACCGATGGATTCCAAAGAAGTAAAAGCCTTCTCAAATCTCACCATGTAGTCATAGGCTTTGATCTCAAGACACTTCGCTTTCCGGTTCGCCTCCGATACTTCAAAGATCCCCATCGGGATCCTCTCATAGGAACCGCTAGCCACCTGCAGATGATAGAACAGCTCCACCTTTGCATCTTCCAGCGTGTATCGGTTGATCTCAGAAAAAAGAGAAATCCCCATCTCCGCAGCATACACCGTTCCCAGCTCGATCTCTGTGGAACCGCAGCACTGAGATGTGATATACCCGCTGCCCTTGACCATATCATCCTGATCAAATTCATAAACCGTCTCGGCAGTCGTTGTGATCCTGCCCGTCCAGTAATATTTTCTTGTATTCGCCTTCACCGCTGTCAGGAAAGCATTGCTGACCGGATACAAATGACCACCTCCCTCCGGACAAAATAAAAGAGCCGATGTTACTCGACTCTCCTTCAATAATCATCCTATGTTTGTTTTACAGATGCGTTATCAATATTACTGCGGCTACAACAGAAACCACAGCACCCACACCTGATGTGATTCCGTATATTTTCTTCGATTCCTTATCGTCCTTTTCCTTGACCAAATAATAGATTCCTGCTCCCAACACAAGCAATCCTATGATGATCTCAATAATTCCAATTACCATGACTTTTTCTTCCATTTAAGCAGTAAAGCTGAGTTTATAATGACCGCCACACTTCCGGCGTTATGCACAAGAGCCCCGATTACCGGCCCCAGAGTCCCCGTTATCGCAAGAGTGATTGCAAGGAAGTTTAGCGTCATCGAAAACGTTAGATTAATCTTTATCGTTGTCATCATCCTCTTCGACAATGCCAGAAGATGAGGCAATTCCTTGATCTCATCATCAACAAGTGCGATATCCGCGGCATCCACAGCGATATCGCTTCCAACACCTCCCATTGCAATACCGACATTCGCCTTCTTAAGTGCAGGCGCATCATTGATACCGTCACCGATCATTAAGACTCTATTTCCGCCACTCTGAAGATTCCCGATTTCTTTCAGCTTATCCTCAGGCATACAATTCGCAGTGATGTTTTCTATTCCAAGCTTTCCTGCGATATGACCTGCAGCCTGTTCGTTATCACCGGTAAGCAGCACCGGTGTAATACCAAGTGCCCTCGTCTTCTGTATCATCTCCCCTGCCTCTTCACGCAGAGTATCTGACAGCACGATATATCCAATCGTTTCCTGATCAGTCCCCACATAGATGACTGTGCTGCCCTGTTCCAGATACTTCTTGATGTCCATTGAAACAGGAAGATCAAGTCCAGCATTTCTGATCATCTTCTCATTTCCGGCACGGACTGTAATCCCATCAACCTTCGCAGTAACTCCCTCACCCGGTTCCATATGAAAGTCTGTCGGAACCGGAATGTCTTTCCCGTATGATTTCACAATCGCTTTGCCAAGCGGATGCTCAGATAATTTTTCAGCAGAAGCAGCCAGTCTGTATACATCATCTTCCGTATAATTCGACACGGACTTTACCGCTGTAACCTTTGGTACTCCATAGGTCAGCGTTCCCGTCTTGTCAAAGGTAATCCGTGATACTCTTGCCAACCGTTCCAGTGCATCTCCTTCTCTCACAAGGAAACCATGCTTCGTTGCATTTCCTATCGCAGCCATGATAGCTGTTGGCGTGGCAAGCACCAATGCACACGGGCAGAACACAACCAGTATTGTCACCGCACGAATGATTTCCCCAGTAAATATCCATGTAAGAGCCGCTGCCGATAACGCAATGACTACGATCCAAGTTGCCCATCTGTCAGCCAATCCTACGATTTTTGCTTTATCAGCATCCGCAGACTGAACCAGCTTTATCATCCGCTGGATGGAACTATCTTCGCCGACCTTGGCAGCCTTCATCTCGAAAGCGCCAAACTGATTGACAGTTCCACTGGAAACCTCATCCCCGACGGTTTTATCCACCGGAAGGGATTCACCGGTCATAACAGCCTGATTGATACTTGTCTGCCCGGATGTGATGATACCATCAACCGGGATTGTCTCACCAGGCAGCACCCTGATCAGGTCATCCACCTGTACCTGCTCTGCCGGAACAATCCGTTCAGTTCCGTCTTTTATTACCCTGGCTGTCTGCGGAGTAAGATGTACAAGTTTTTCAATTCCTGCTCTTGCACGTGCTACGGTTAGGTCTTCAAGCAATGACCCAAGCTGCATGATGAAAGCAACTTCGCCAGCCGCAAAGTCTTCATGGATACAAACGGACGCAATCAGAGCAAGGGAAACAAGCACGTCAGCCTTGATATCAAAGCGTGTAATAAGACCGATAATCGCCTCAAGTATGATGGGAATACCACAGAGAATGATCGCAGCCCACGCAATATCAAATGGAAACGGATTAAAGTGCAATCTGCTATCCAATAAACTTAAGATAAGAGAAATGCCGCCTATCACAAGCAGCACGATGTCCTTCTTCGTACCGCCGATCTCCATCCATTCCTCCAATCGGTACATGAATTTCTTCATATGAACCTCCAATCTATACCCATGGGGGTATGCCCTATATTGTACCTATGGGGGTATAGGTTGTCAAGTCCATAATAAAAGACAGTCCAACGACTGCCTTCTATTCTCGTAATCAGTTATATTCTATCTTTGTCTATTACTGCATATTTGCGAACCGCTCTATCGCCTTGGTAAAGTTCTCAATTTTCGACTCATCGCCTTCTTCAACTGCATCTTTGATACAGTGATTGATATGTCCTTCAAGAACAACCTGACCTGCCTTGTTTAGTGCAGACTTTGCCGCACTGATCTGC
>NZ_FPCD01000003.1 GCF_900116865.1 Butyrivibrio sp. M55 | reverse complement strand
CGGAGTTTTTCACACTGTATCATGCGATACCGTGCGCTTATGCGGTATTAACAGTCGTTTCCAGCTGTTATCCCCCAGTATGAGGCAGGTTGCCCACGCGTTACTCACCCGTCCGCCACTAAGATTTAACAAGAATCTGCCGAAGCTTCATCAGCGTTAAATCTCCGTTCGACTTGCATGTGTTAGGCACGCCGCCAGCGTTCATCCTGAGCCAGGATCGAACTCTCACGTTTAAAAGTTTAATCCGGCTAAGAACTTAAGCTTGGCTTTTCGTTCTGTCCGTTAATTTACATTTTTCTGAATTATTCTCTTGGAATCTTTCAGGGTTGCATTACTGTTTATTTGTCAAGGTTCTTAGTTCTTGCAGCTCAGCGCCGCAACTCATTCATAATAACATAGTTGAAATGCTTTGTCAAGAACTTTTTTAAACTTTTTTCAAAGTTTTTATGAAACCCGCTTAGTTCTGCGGTTTTCAGCCCCTCTCTCAAGCGGGCAAAAGTTATTATAGCAAAGCGTATATACAAATGCAACAACTTTTTTGAGAAATTTTAAAAAAATTTCCGAACACTATATATTGTGGTGAAATGCAGTTAAAACCGCAAAATAGCCCATTTGTGATCCAATATAATTTCTGCATTTATACAAAAGTGTCTCTTTTGTATAAAAACTTCGCTCAACTTTTTATTTAGTCGCAAGAAATATTCCAAGCCAGATGTTTCAAGGCTTTATTCTGTCAAGGCTTTTTTTGTTTTTTATTTTATGTAAAAAATTGTTGACAAGAATACTTTATCATTTTTATCTGAAAGATTTTTTTAGATAATTTTTTTACAAAAAGAACACATACATATCAAAACTAATATGCATGATATAAAATTTCCGGACAAACAAAAAAACGCTACTAACTGAAATCTATCAGTCAGTAACGTTTCACTTCAACGGAGAAAGCGGGATTTGAACCCGCGCACCGCGCGAACGGTCTACACCCTTAGCAGGGGCGCCTCTTCAGCCACTTGAGTATTTCTCCATGCCTGAATCCCTCTACCAAATATGGTTTGAATTCTCTTGGCTAACAGCCAAGACGCAAATGTAATTATACAAAGTCGCTTATCCTTTGTCAATTCTTTTATTCGTTTTCTTTATTATAAAGCTTATCCGCTGTTTCATAAAGGTTATTTCCCTTAGAATCAATAACTACGATTGCAGGGAATTTCTCTACTTTAAGCTTTCTGATAGCTTCTGTACCAAGATCGTCATAGGCAACAACTTCCGATTCCACTATCGCCTTTGACAAAAGCGCTCCGGCTCCGCCTATTGCCGCAAAATAAACAGATCCGTTTCTTACGATAGCGTCTGAAACCGCCTTAGATCTTTTACCTTTTCCAATCATTCCGCCAAGTCCCAGGTCAAGGAGCTTGGGCGCGTATTTATCCATTCTGCTGGCTGTTGTAGGGCCCGCAGAGCCAATTGGCCTGCCCTCTCTTGCAGGAGAAGGTCCCATATAATAGATAAGATTTCCTTTTATATCTATAGGAAGTTCTTTTCCCTCAGCAAGCGCTTCATCCATTCTCTTATGTGCCGCATCACGGGCTGTATAGATAGTTCCTGTAATATAAACCATATCGCCGGCACTGAGCTCATTTACGACCTCAGCGCTGACAGGAGCCTGTATTTCTTTATTCATGTCAATTCCTTCTCAATTCCAATTATTCTATAATCTAGCGATATCACAAAGTCACGGTAACATGCCTGTTTACGTGGCAACAGATATTAACTGCCACAGGAAGTCCCGCAATATGTGTGGCATATGTGTTTATATTCACCGCAAGAGCCGTCATCTTACCACCAAGTCCGGCAGGGCCGATTCCGGTTTTATTGATTCTCTCAAGCAGTTCTTCTTCCATAGCTTTAATATGCTCTTTGTCAGAATGGCTTCCAACAGGTCTTGTAAGCGCTTCTTTTGCCATCTCTGCACATTTTTCGAATGTACCGCCTATTCCTACACCTACAACCATAGGAGGACATGCATTGGGGCCGGCATCCTTAACAGCACGAACAACCGCTTCCTTGACGCCTTCTTCTCCGTCAGCAGGCTTTAACATAAAGACTCTGCTCATGTTCTCACTACCAAATCCCTTGGGTGCACATGTGATTGTAACTTTATCCCCCGGAACAATGTCATAATGTACGATTGCCGGTGTATTATCTTTTGTATTTACTCTGATAAGAGGATCTCCGACTACCGACTTTCTAAGGTAGCCTTCCGTATATCCCTGTCTTACGCCTTCATTTATCGCATCTCCAAGATTTCCACCCGTAAAATGAACATCCTGCCCAATCTTAAAGAAAAACACCGCCATTCCCGTATCCTGGCAGATTGGAATCTGATCGTTAGCCGCAATTTCAAGATTTTCTTCCAGTTGTGAAAAAATCTGTTTTCCAAGCTCTGAAACTTCCTCTTTCTGAGCAGACTCAAGAGCTTTTTTCATATCTTCAGAAAGTGCATAGTTCGCATCTATGCACATATTTTTAACCGCTTCGGTAATTTCCGAAACATTGATCTCACGCATTAAATATCCCCTTGTATTAACCGATTATAGTATTCTTTACCTCTACAAGCTCTTCAGCTGAAGGACTTGTGGGCTTCCACAAAATATGCTGTCCGTCGTTCTCATATCTCGGGATTACATGTAAATGGTAGTGCATAACAGTCTGACCTGCTGCCGCTCCGTTATTCTGAACAAGATTGACCCCATCGCAGTGAAGCTTCTCTTTTAACATAGAAGCTACAACCTTTCCCGTCTGAACAGCCTTGGCAAGAACATCATCGGGAATCTCAAAAAGATCTGCATAGTGCTTTTTGGGAAGTACCAGCGCATGTCCCTTTGTTGCCGGACCGTTATCAAGAATTACTCTAAAGTCCTCGTTCTCATAAATAGTATTTGACGGAATCTCTCCGTTAGCAATCTTGCAAAAGATGCAGTCACTCATTATGCCAAACCCTCCATTTTTTTGTTGTTCTTAAATATTATTATATTAACGACGCCGAGGACAACTCCCATAAGGAAGCCACCCAAATGTGCCTGAGTATTGGCACCCGGCTGTATAAAGCACGACTGAATAATGTACAATCCGAAAACGATCAGCCTGAATTTCATATTCGCAATATTTCTTTTTGATTTACCACCGGAAATAAGCCACAGTGCCAGAAAACCTACGTTTCCCATGATAGCACCGCTTGCGCCGACAGATATTCTGTCTATTCCAAAAAACTGTTCATATCCCAGGGAGAAAAAATTCCCGAATAATCCGGCCATCATATACATAAACAAATAAAACAAGTGTCCTGTATAATTCTCGATCACGCCTCCCAAAAGCACTAGCATAAACATATTGCTGGTCAGGTGATTTATATCCGCATGAAGGAACATTGAGGTAAATGTCCTAAACTTCCCCCAGTTTGAATCAATATCGGACAGCATCAAAGCACCTTTATCATAAATAATGTATCCGATATCGGTCGTGCATAATATGTACATAATAATATTTACTACTACAAGCGCAATCGTAACATACGCAGTCTTATATATTTTTCTCTGCTCTTCCCAGAACTCTTCCTGGTTCATCTGGCCCTGAGCTTCAGACATTCCTTCCGACATAACTTTCGGTTATTCCTCCATAAGTCCAAAAAGCTGATCCATACTTCTGAGAAGCTTGAAATCACCTTTCATTTTAATACTTCCATCCATAAATGCCCTCTGGAATGTAATTCTTCCGTCAAGAATGTCCTCAAAGACTCTCTGCTCTGTAGTGATCACAACATCACATTCTCCGCTTTCTCCCGCAGAACAAGTACATCTGCTGTTCTGAACATTTATTACCACAGGCTTAAGCCTTGCATTATCGGTGAAAAGAACTTTAAACACGGCATTTATACCGGCTACCGGCCTAAATGTACTCTGAAGTTTCTTAGCATACTCCTCGGAATTGCCGGCCGTAGTTTCATCTTGGCCCATCTTATCCCTAAATATGCTTGCAAGCTCCTGAAGATCTTCTTTCTGTTTTTTTACAAATCTGTCATCGGATGCATACTCAGAAAGCTGCTCCGATTCCTGAGGTGTAAGATCTATGCTGTTTGCAACGGCAACCTTGTTGATGACCGCGCGATTACTTGCGGGAAAAACAGGCATCTTCTGATTGATCGTCCTGTAAATATTCTCCGCCTTCTTATCTATAATCTTAGAATACTCAGAACTGTTCTCGAGCTTTGTGGTATCTGCAATGTATCCGCAGATTCCTTCGCAAGGAAGTCCTCCGAGCATCTCCCACGCAGCGGAAAGGCTCATCATTCCTTCTCTTTCTCCGTGAGTCGTAGACATCACAACAGGCGCCATGTAGATACTCTTAATCTTTTCCTTGTCACCGTATAACCAGCACGCATCAAGGAACTGCATCATATAGCCGCCAACTCCGAACCACTCAACCGTAGACGCCAAGATAATTCCGTCCGCATCCTTAAGCGTATTCGGAAGCGCAGTGATTCCGTTCTTCTGCTCATATAAATTATATTGCTGAACCTTTACATTAAGCTCCTGCAATACTGTTGTAATCTGAGAAATAACATACAAAGTGGGATCGTCGATAATTCCCCTTCCACCGTAATAGATATTTATCTTCATTAGAACCCCTCCAACCGGTTAAGGGTATTATAACATATATTTTTCAGAGTTATCGTAAGTCAAAGCAAATTCGACCTATCTTTATTTCATCACCCTCTTCAATAGGCACTTTCACCTTCGGTCCGAGCCTCAAACCGTTCTTGTATGTACCATTCGTCGATCCGAGATCGGAAACAACAATCTTTTCACCATCTCTGCTGAATCTGCAGTGGATTCTTGAGATGCTCATATCTTTAATAACTGTATCTACATAGCCTTCCAGTTTTCCTATCGTGATTGGAAGCTTATCAAGCGGAATCCTGAACGTCTTATCCGCATTTCTGCTGTACAGCGTCATCTCGCCCGAATCCTCTTCGGCAAGAAGCGTTGTTTCTTCAGCTGCACACGCGCTCACAGATTCTTTTTCCGAAGAAGTTATTTTGATAGGCGCTTTATATGACGCGCTGTAATCTCTATATGAAGGAGCATCGTAATAATCATCTTCGTCTTCATCATCTTCCCACGAATCTCTTTCTTCATATATTTTACGTCCTGATTTTTTCAGATCTCTGATACCTGTAAAAAGAGCCACTACCCCCGTCCCCACAGAGGCCAAAATAACTCCGACCGACAAAAGATTTTCCACTTCAGAAAGCACAAAGTTCATCCTTACGTACATGATAGCTGCAACAAGCCCTGCAAATAAGAATGCAAAGATAAATTTGCTCCGCGTTCCGAGACCACGACTTTTCTTTTCCACATACACTTCGTCTTCCTCGTCGTCATCTTCATACTCAAACTCATCAGGCTCATCAAAGCTCAGTTCACTTCTCTGCGTTTCTTCCTCCTGAACAGGCTCCTCTTTAAGCGCTTCATCTACAAGCTGCGGAAGAAGTATTCCATCTTCCTTAGAAAGCTCACACAGGTTATAAGATATTTCTATAGCCTCCTCATCATCGTGATCTATCAGATCCAGCAGCTTCTCCGTAAACTCGGCAAAAGTCTTCTTCTCTCCCTCAAACGGATAATACATAAATCTGTATTCTCCCGACGATATATTCACATATATGTTTTCCGGTGCAAAAAGAACCCCTTCCTCTCCGAGCAGATACTCGGAAAGCCCTTCAAGCATTTCTTTCAGCTCACGCAAAAAACATTTAAGATCATCCGCACTCATTCCCTTGGAAGAAAACCTGTCTTCCATACTAACCATTGAACTTACTTCATAATATAGAAGCTGCTCAAGATCGATCTTTCTGAGACTAACAGGAAGAAGCTTTTTGATCCTTCCGTTCTCCGCTATCTTTAGCTTGTATCCGCCAAGTTCTTCCTCACTCACCTCATTGCAGAAAGCGATAATATAACTGTGCTTTAAATCTCTGTAATATTTGTATTCCACTTTAGTTTCCATCCTTTAATCAAATACTCTTTGTCCGATATCTTTAAGCCTTGTCATCTTGCGTATATGTTTCACCTGTCCGAGGCACTTCGCCTTTTGCCCCGCTTTAAATTCCCATCCGGATCTTGGTTTCAAAAAATAATTTCCCATTGCTCCGGCTCTTATCCTTGCACTTGCTTCGACCTTTATTTCCTTTCCGGAAGCTCTGCTTTCTACATGTATGACAGGCTTCGTACTTCCAAAATATTTCTTTCCAAGAACTCTGTCTCTTTTTGCAAATACCGTACTTTCCGGATTATTTCCGTATCTGTCGGCATCAATACTCGCCCTAAACGCAAGGACATAACAGTCCTGCGAAAGAATGCACCTTCCGTAAAGATAATATGAAAACAAAATAAGAAGTGTTATAACGCAGACAGCCATTGGAACCACAAGCGTTGCCTCAACCGTCATATATCCTTTATATTTGCGCAATTGTTGCCACCACCATTCCCGCAGTAATAAAAGGAATAAAAGGATAACTCTTCTTTCTCTTTTCCCTTAATGCTGCGATTATCACAAGCGAAAACAAACCGCTCACAAAAAACGCGACCGTTATCCCAAGCGTGACTCTTTCAATTCCAAACGCCGGTCCCATACACAAGGTTACCATTCCGTCACCGAGTCCTATCTGCTTTCCGGTCACATAATAAAGCACAATGAGCACAACTCCTGGCAAAAGAGCTACCGCTGCACTCTCAATGTCATACGAGCCCATTGCAACCTCAAATACAGCACTCCCAACAGAAAGCGCTGCCAATATCCATATCTTCCATGAAGAAATATTCATACTTTTTATGTCTTCGACCGCTATTACAAAAAGAACGATCAATGCTACTATCTGAATAATCATAATTTACCTCTATCCGCAGTCACTGCATGGACGCCTTGCACCAACTTCCGAGATTGGAATGGTGTAGATCTTCCTTTTTAGTCCTGCGCAATCAACTCTTCCGTGATATCTGTTTCCGTAATCAGTTATAAACACATCTCCTGCCGTAATTTTCCCGGCACAGTACTCACACGGATAATATTTAGCTCTGTCATTATTCCTGAGTTTATCTATTCCCGACAAACTCGTACTCTTAACGCTCAGCTTTAGATGCCTGCAACTTATATTCCTGTGATAGACTTCGCCGTGCTCTGTGACATATACCATCTCTTCCTCGCAGGCTCCGTCTCCTCCTGATCCGATAATGTCATATCCCGTCCATGCGTGGGCATAATATCTTCCTTCCACAGGAAACTTAGTAAAACCCGCAATCGAAACCAAGGGCCTAACCTTGTAGTTAACAACAATGTCGATAATATCGCCGCCTGTCACATCAGACCTCATGTAGCCCAATCCGCCAAGCCCACCGACTATGCAGCTTTTATCAATACCGCTCCCAAGATATTCCCGCACCTTAGACGATGCATAAGCCACTGAAACAACTCCTTTGGCAACATCCATGCCACTTTCAATCACTACTGCATCTTCAGCAAAAGAAATATCAAACGCCCTAAGTGCGATTTCATTTCCCACTTGATGGAGCGCCGCTTCAAGATCTGACTGAACTTTTATAACATTGAACATCACCATGAGATTGGCAAAAAAGAAAATAAAAAGAGGAAGTACAAGTGAAGCTTCTACCGTCATGGACGCAGGTAAAGACACTCCTTTTCTCTTTCTGACCGCCCGGAAAAAAGCTTTTTTTATTTTTATATTTTTGGAATTATCAAATATTAAAGAAGTGCCTTTATCTGCCTCCCGACTACTCTTCATATCCGTACACCCTCTCTATCTTCACCTCATAACCAAAACCTGTCCCGACTGTAAGCTCGCCACAAAAAGTATCAAGGCAATGATCGATCATAAACTCTCCGTTCCCGGCAGTTCTTCGAACATCCATCTCGATAATGTCCATAAGCCTCTTCGTCTTATCTTTTAAATCCGTCATTCCAAGTTTCATCCTAAGATAATCCTTGTAATAAAGACCTTCTCCGCAATCTTTTCTCCCAAGATTTCCTCTGAAAAGAAGCATCTCTCCAAGCCCCAGTTGCCATGTTGAATCACTCTTAAAAAGAGGAACTCTCCCTCCTTCAAGAAGAATATTCACATCCGATACACTCTCCGCAAAAACCCAAGCAAAAATGATGGACCATTTGACCGGATCCTTAAACTCAGGCGCCATAAGAACCGCAGTAAGTGCACTTGCAACCGCATCCGCCTTACTTTGTTTGGAAGAACATCCAAGCATATACATCCAATTCGACGCTTGCCTCCAGAAAAATAGTGTCTGCGCCATCTTTTCAAGATTTCTGTAATCGCTGTTTTGTCCAAAAATAAGATACTCAAGCTGATACTTAAGAAGCGATTTTTCCAGTTCTCCGCCGTATCTTCCACACTTTTCACAAAGATACTCATCTATAAGAAGTTTCTCCGAAGCGGATATTTCCTCATAGTCCCTGAGCCCGGTACCTTTATTCATAGTTCGGTTCGATGCATAATTCGAAAGATCCACCGCAGCTCTCGATATGTCTATACCACCGGCCGCAAGAGACAATACACCTATTCCCCTCTGAGAATTAACGGCATCCGCAGGATTTCCCAAGCTGACTTCCTCTTCCTCACCGTCCTCGTTTATTTTTGTCGGAAGCTCCAAACTGTCAATTTCCTCCTGATTTTCACGCGCCATCTCATCTACATCAGTCGTATCAAATCCCGCACCCTTAAGCTTACCGATATTGTCATCTACATCCGTCAGCATCCCCTCTGCAGGTTCAGCCGACATGTACGCAAGAATCTGCCTGTTAAGAACCGCTCCGTCATTATCAGTCGCAAAAGAACTCCCGGTAATCCTCGCATCTTTGCAAAACGCCCGCATCATCGTGCTTGTTCCCGTCAGCCTTCCGACCGTGCTCGGTTCAAAATTTTTCTGCGCATATTTTCGTAAATGCTCTTCAGTATTTGTTATTGAATGGCTACCCGTTCCGTACGAAGTATCAACCATAAGAAGCCCATACTGCCGATACAGCTCTCTGCTATACTCAGCAAGGACAGAATTCATGGCTATATCCGCCACACATTCAGTCTTCATCTTCACAGCCCCAATCCTGGCTCCGCTGTATAGAGCCAGAATAAGAGACATGATCATCGTTATCGTAAGGGATAAAAAAACTGTCAAATATCCTTTAGTTCGTAATAACACGTGTATCTTCCCTTATTGCCTTAAAAATATCTTCTACGATTCCGGCAATCTGCTGCTTAAACACAATTACAAGTCCGATAAGAACTACGATGATAAGAATTACTTCAACCGTTCCCATTCCCGACTCATCACTCCAGAACTTGCAGATTCCCTCCTTTATCTTATTCTTGATCTTGTTTGCACCTATCATTAAATAATTCATTTTTTCTCCTCCGTTTTTTACTAAATATATTTTTTAAAAAGAAAGATATGCGGGTATCATAATGATCACCATTACAATGACCAGCATCATTATCATCGGAAGCAAAAGTTTTGTTCCCGCTTCTTCTCCAAGTTTCCTTACTCTGTCCATCTTTTCTTCAAACGCTTTTTGCGATTCTTCCTGCAAAATCTTGAGCATCTCACTGTTTCCTTTTCTGAGGTTCTGCGAAAGAAGCGTGGCAAGCCTCGTGTACTGCCTGCTCTGACATCTTATTCCAAAATTTTCATATACAGTCGCCTCAGAAACACCGCTTGAGAGCTCTCTTACCGCAACAACAATCTCTTCGTAAACATATTGCTTCTTACCGCTGCTTTTACTTTTTCTGAGATAATCCTGCGCAAGTTTTTCGAAGATATTTCTCATCGTCATACCTGCGCCAAGATAGAGAACAAGTTGCGATACCAGCTGCGGATAATCATTAAGCATCTGAAAAGCTCTGTTTTCTATGCCCTTCTTTAACTCTTTATCCTTAAGAATGTATGAAGCGGCGCCGCCTATCAGCGTTATGACAAGTATCAGAAGGCTGTTGTCTTCTACTTTTTCCTTCCAGATTATGACATCATCGTTGTAGCTTTTCGGAAGCTCAACGCTTTCTTTGTTTGCGGAACCTTCTTCCGCTTTTTTCAAAAGATCTCTAAGTTCAGAATTGATCTTCTCCTTTGGCGTAATCTCTTTCTTAAAAAGCCTCGCAGGCAGCTGCAGTTCCCAAATTCTGCCGTTGTATTTAAACTCCGCGATAAGATTTACCACAGCTCCCCCTTCGGGAATATTCTCATCTTCAAGCCTTCCGTCATAATGAATCACTTCGTAGTCATCAATGTGCCAGTCGATAATAAACGGATACCCTTCAAGTCTTTCTACAAGCTTAATATCTTCAGTCACATGATCAAAAGAATCATTGTCACCAAGAACAGTCTTCTGCAGAATTTCCGAAGCTTCTTCAAACATTTTGTCCGCTTCGCTTTCCGTATAAAGCCGCTCTCCGACAAGAATCTTCGCCTCACCTATTTCCTTTCCGTCTTCATCACTCGCAATAAGCTCTGCCTCGTACTCTCCGTCGCCGCCGTTATTTCTTTTAAGCTCCTGAGTCTTGTACACCCCGGTTCCCATCATGGTACTAAGGTACATGAGCGCAGAAAGAAAACTTCCCGCAACCGCCATGATAAGTACGATTGAAATCTTTCGGATATAATATTCAGTTTCAGCCTTTTCAACATTTTTTCTGTTACCAAGAGTTCTCAGATAACTTCTGACCTTTTCACCAAAAGAAAACCTGTCTCTTATCGGTAATCTTTTGAAAACAAAGAGCGCAATTTTCAGGAACTCACGACTAATACCTGTTTCCTCCATATCAGAAGGAAGTACCTCTCCTCGCGCCAAGATCCACAAGACAAATATCCCCACCGGGAATATCAAATAAAGAAACAACATATAAAACTACCTTTGTTATATTGAGATATTTACAATCTTCTGAGATAAAAGATATGCCGCAAAGTACACGAGCATGCAGATTGTCATAAGGATTACTCCCACAACATTGTGATATAACGGATCAAAAAAGCCGTTACTGGTGATACTTATATAGAAGATGATAAAAAACGGAACAATATTCATTATCCCAGCTTCCAATCGCTTTGAACTTATCAAAACATCGATTTCTTTTTCGACATCCATCTTTCTTGAAATAACCGATATCGTTCTTTCAATAATATCAGTCATGTTTCCGCCGCTCCTTTTTGCCACGGCAAAAACCTCCGCAAACTCCTCTATATCAGCGTTGCCGCTTTCCTTTCCAAGTCTTCCGATAAGTTTCTCAAGCGGTATGTTGTTTCCAAGTCCTTTATATATACGCTTTAGTTCCTGACAGATAGGGCTCTTTTTTCCATAAAGAAGTTCCATATCTCTTCCCGATTCCCTAAATGCGTTTTCAATGGAATATCCCGCCTTAAGGCTTGTGAGCGCAGATGCTATGGCATCTCTGAACTGAATTCCAAGAATCCTTACTCTCTTCATTTTTTCGATTTTCTTTCTATAGAAAAACCACGGTATAACAAGTGGCAAAAGAAATACTACCGCAATCCACGAATCATAAAACAATCTTCCGAAAAGAACCACGATTACCGCTCCCTGAACCAGTACCGGCAAATCATTTATCGTCGGTCGGAAGTTTAATACCTGCAGAAAGAAGTTTTTCATTGTTTGAAATGTCACCGACTTTCCTCCATTCACCGGCTATTTTGCCGTCATTATCCATTCCCGTTTCCACAAATCTAAAAAGAGTATTTGTCATAATTCTTCCCGAACCAGAATCGGGTTCTTTCGAAAGTTCGCATATCTCAAGCACTTTCCTCGACCTGTCGCGAAGCCTTCCGAGATGAACCACAATATCGATTCCGGAAGCAATCTGACCTCTTATCGCAGAAAGCGGAATGTCCATTCCCATGAGCACCATCGTCTCAATTCGGGAAAGCATATCTGACGCGCTGTTGGCATGGCCTGTAGACATCGCCATATGACCGGTATTCATAGCCTGAAGCATATCTACGCACTCGCTTCCTCTGACCTCACCTACAATGATCCAGTCAGGTCTCATTCGAAGTGAAGACTTGATCAGGTCTCTTATCGTAATCTCCTTGCAGCCTTCCACATTTGCATTTCTTGCTTCAAGTCTTACAAGATTTGGAACTTCCCTGATTTGCAACTCAGCATTATCCTCGATAGTGATGACTCTTAAGTCCTTTGGAATGTAGTTGGAAAGAGCATTCAAAAAAGTTGTCTTTCCCGAACCGGTACCACCTGAAATAAAAATGTTGTAACCTGCTCTTACAAGCTGCGCCAGATAATCCCTTATGTATGGCGTAAGTGCGCCAAATTCTATAAGTTTTTCCATAGTCATGGGATTTTCGGGAAATCTTCTTATCGTAATTATTGGCCCGTTTAACGCAACCGGACTAAGAACAATATTTACTCTGGATCCGTTGGACAATCTTGCATCCACAATTGGCGAAGACTCATTTACAACTCTGTTGCACGAAGCAACTATCTGCTGAACGATATCCTCAAGTTTTTCTTTGGACTCAAATCCCAGTTCCTGTCTGACAATTCTTCCGTTCCTCTCGGTGAAAATATTGTCGACGCCGTTTATCATAATCTCCGTAACTTCAGGATCATCAACAAGTTCCTGCAAAATATCAAGTTTTCTTATCGAATGAAATATTCGGAGCCTTAGATTCTTTCTAAGCTCCATTGAGATTGCACGCCCACGCGTACTTACAGATAATTCCCTATCGATCAGTTCAAACATTTCCTCATCGGAAATATCCTTTGAAAAATCAAGCGACTGCAAAACTTTAGACTTTACATCTTTTTTAAGCTCATCAAAATCACTCACTTACAAGCTCCTCCCTCGCAAGCATTTCACTCGCATAGGTTGAAAGCCCTCCGTAAGAGCCGTCTTTAGGGAAAAGACATCTCACGGTATTCGCAAGCACATCGTCATATCCGTTCTGCCCAAGTACTTTCGTATACTGCTCAAGCTTATAATTTTCTTCCCTGCTCTCGCCCACAACAGTAAATACTCTTGTGCAAATTCTCAGGATATCAAAAAGGCCATCCGGGAACTCGGAAAGATCAAGAACAATGTACTCATATCCCGCGATTTCAGAAAGCAGCTCTGTAAGCGACTTGATTCTCTCAAAAGTAATTTCTTTTATCTGAGTTGCCGTCTTTGCAGGCGGAACAAAATCAAATCCTCTTGCATTTCTCTTAATCCTCTCAAGATATACAGAAAACTTTCCCTCTTCACACTCGGAGTAATAAAGAAGATCCGTGATATCCTCTTCCGCATCCTGCCCCATTATCTCTGTGACCATTGAAAAACTGTCAAAGTTAAGGAGCATTGTCTTACCATGCTTTGAAAGTTCCTCACAAAGTTTTACGGCAAACGCCGTTTGCCCACACCTTGAAAGTGGTGAAAAAAGTCCCAGAAGTTTTACCTTTTCCGAGCCTCTCTCTGCATCAAGATTCCCGATATTACCGGGAATCTTCACACAGAAATCCAAAATGCCATCTATTATCTTTCCCGCAGGAAGATACTTACTTATATGGCATACATTCTTTTCTTCTTCCTGACTTTCGTCCTCATTCACAGAGGAATTTGCTTCATCAAGCACCAAAATGTTTTTTACAGCTTTGATGCTTCCTCCTTCTAAAAGCGCCGAGTACACACTCTGTGAGAGAACAGAAAGTTCAGGAATCTTCTCTTTTACAAACTCTTTAAAAATCTCTGCATCGGTGAATGAACAGATTTCAAAAGACAAATTCAGATGATCTCTCAAATATTCATCCAGTCTTCTGCAATAATCCTTTTCCGTGTCACAGATCGTAAGTAAAGGTCTGTTCATACAACCACACCTCCTAAGGTAAAAATCGCACTTACGAGAACAGGTACTGCGAAGTGGATAGTCTTTTTCTTATTTCTTTTAAACAAGAGAATCGACAAAGAGATCAGACCGGCTACAAAGAAAGCCATTATGATACAGGACATTGTGTCCTCAATGGATAGGAAAGACGCTGCTGACATAAAGAGTTTAACATCTCCCGCAGCAATTCCTTTAAGAAGATACACAGGAAGCAATATAGCAAAAGTAATTCCAATCGCTGTCAGACAAGAAATAAGATTATCCTTTCCTGCCAGCGCAGATCCCACGATTCCGGCGATCATTCCCGGTATCACCCAGAGATTATAAATCTTATCTCTGTAGAGATCTGTGAATACTGCTCCCGTTAAGAACAATATCAAAATCACGTAAATTAGATTTTCTCCTTTCGTTTTTTTCGAGCTCGCGATTTACAAATTTATCACTTGAATTTTTGTTTGTAAATAGGCAAATTTCTTTTCAGCATTTTGCACAATTAATATTTTTTCCAAACCTTATGAAATAAAATTTTCATCGCGCAACCCGCGTCAAAAGTGTGTTCTACGATTTGCACATATCACCGCTACGTTATTTAATATATGTTTTCTCGTACTATTTGATTTAAAATCACTCCATATAAAGTCATAAAATTAATACTCTTAAGATTTCCTTAAGGCTCGATTTTGCAAACACTTCTTCCCTTTATCTCGCTAATATAGTATTGTGTAAATACGATTAATTAACTACATAATGAAAAGCTAAAGGGGAAAAGAAATGACAACATCTCAAATCGGAATTATTGTTTCTATTCTCGCCTATCTGGCGATGATGCTCCTTGTTGGTTTCGTAAGTTCAAGAGAGACCAATGATGTCAAAGATTTTTATCTCGGCGGAAGAAAGCTGGGACCGTTTGTAACAGCCATGAGTGCTGAAGCATCGGACATGAGCTCTTACCTGCTTATGGGTGTTCCGGGACTTGCATACTTCTCGGGAATAGCTGATGCAGGTTGGACAGCATTCGGTCTTATCGTGGGAACCTATCTCAATTGGCTCTTTACTGCCAAGAGGCTTCGCAATTACACTGCCGAAGTCGATGCAATCACGATTCCCGACTATTTCAAAAAGCGCTTTGAAGATAACAGCAATATTATCCTGTGCATCGGTGCGCTCTTTATTCTTGTTTTCTTCGTTCCATATACCGCTTCAGGTTTTTCAGCCTGCGGTAAGCTCTTCTCCTCATTGTTTGGAGTAAATTACCAGCTTGCCATGATAGCTTCAGCGGTTATTATCGTTGGATACACCACAACAGGCGGCTTCCTTGCAGCATCAAAGACTGACTTCATTCAGTCAATCGTAATGACAATTGCTTTATTTTTTGTTGTAGGCTACGGTATTGTTTCAGCAGGCGGAATAGGCGCTGTTATGGATAATATAGCTGCACTTCCGGGCTATATAGATGTAAACGCAACATACAACAATGCAACAAATTCAGCCGATCCTTACGGACTGTTCTCAAAAATAACTACTTTCTGCTGGGGACTTGGTTATTTCGGAATGCCACATATTCTCCTCAGATTCATGGCTATAAGAAATGCTTCGGAATTAAAACTTTCCAGAAGAATCGCCTCAGTGTGGGTAGTTTTCTCATTATCGATTGCTGCATTCTTCGGAATTGTCGGAAGAGCACTGTCGCAGAGCGGCGCACTTGCATCTCTTATCGATAACGATAACCTTTCAAGTTCAGCTAAGGCCGAAACTCTTATCGTTGTTCTGGCGCAAAAGATAAGTGAGCACAACTTCTTATTTGCTCTTTTGGCAGGACTTGTAATTGCGGGTATTCTTGCATCTACAATGTCAACCGCAGACTCACAGCTGATTGCCGCTTCATCCTCAGTTTCCGAAAACATCATTCAGGAAACCCTTGGAATCAACTTATCCGAAGCCGCAGCCATGCTTACTGCAAGAGCAACTCTTATCGCAGTCGCAGTATTAGGCGTCGTTATCGCTTGGGATCCTAACAGCTCTGTCTTTGGAATCGTATCTTTTGCCTGGGCAGGATTTGGTGCAGTGTTTGGACCCTGCATGATTCTCTCGCTCTACTGGAAGAGAATGAACAGATTTGGCGCGATGGCAGGAATGATATCAGGCGGCGCAATGGTGTTTGTCTGGAAATACTTGGTACGTCCTTTAGGCGGTGTTTGGAATCTGTATGAACTTGCACCGGCCTTCATTGTAAGCATAATATTTATTTTCGTCGTAAGTCTTTTGACAAAAGAACCATCCGCATCGATCATAGACTCTTTTGAGAAAGTAGAAATAAAATCATAAGAAATAAGCGGGCAACTTTGTATCACAAGTTGTCCGCTTTTTAAATCCACACGAAAACTCCCCGTCGGCATATACCAACGGGGAGTTTCCTCGATTATTTTTTATTTTGAAAGAGAGGTGTGTATGCAATTTATTCCTGTGTCTGCTGTTCAACTGCAGGCTCTTCTTCCTTCTTCTTTGCGAGATATGCCGTAACTGCACGATACTCAAGGAATCCGATAAATCCTACAAGAAGAACATCTACACCGATGAGAATCTTAACCCATGTAGGAAGTCCTGTATTAACTGCCTTGTCATAAGCACGGCTGTTAACTACTGTGTACAGGATGTTCTTGGAAGCGGTTCTCATAGCATTAACTGATGTTGCACTTGTCTGGTCTGTTACTGTTGACTCAGGTGTTGAATATGTTGCAAGCATAAGGTCACAACCACCTCTGATCATACGATCGGCATCCTGATATCCGTATCCACCGAAGTAGTCTGTCTCAGCAAAACCGCGGAATCCCCACTCGCCACGAAGGACTGTGTTAAGAAGTGCAGAGCATGCCTCAGCAGGTATTACACCGATGTTGTTGAAGGCAACCATTGTTGCACCGGGATTACCGTTCTTAAATGCTATCTCGAAAGACTTAAGGTAGATCTCACGAAGAGACTGCTCATTAAGCCATGTGCAGAGAAGTCCGGTACGGTTTGTTTCCTGGTCGTTGGTAGCAAAGTGCTTAACGTATGAGTATACGCCCCACTCACGTGCACCCTGTACTGCATTTGCGCACATCCAGCCTGCAAGTACTCCGTCTTCTGAGTAATACTCGAAGTTACGTCCTGCAAAAGCAGATCTGTGTGTATTGGTTGCAGGAGCGTACCAGCCTGATACGTCCATATCGTTAGCCATACGTCCGATAGAAGCACCGAATCTATGAGCTATATCTTTGTTCCATGTGCATGCGATCATTACAGCTGCAGGGAATCCGATAGATCCCTGATGTGTAAAGTTGTTGTTGATAGATGCAGGGCCGTCACAGTCATAAGTCATTACTTTTCCGATAGAATCAACTGCTGAAGTCTCGTAACCACCAAGCTCGATCAAAGTGTTCATCTCTGAAACACTCATCTCATCAAGGAGTGTATCCCATGTAGGATCGTCATAGTCAAGTCCGCGAAGCTGCTCTAACTTAAGGCCGTTCTTAGCGCCTGTAGTAGGCATAACATCTGCATCGTTATTGTAATCTGCTTCGTTATAATTTGTGTTATTTACATAATCTTTTTTATACTCGTCTGCAAGCTCAAATGACTTGGGAGCTGCAGTTGCTTCTGCGTAGTTCTTAAATCCGTCTGCACGTGAAAGATATGTAACACCGCCTTCTGCAAATCCAAACTGATTTGTTGCTGCAACCTGATCTGTTGAACGTTTGTTGTTCTGATCGTATACAACTTCTGTACCGATATTTACAGTCTTTGCTGCGATCTTATTGTGAGAATCAGTGTTGATGGAAATCTCATAATCTCCGGACTCAAGTACATAGCATCCGTGTCCGTATGTGTCATATGAAGCCATATCTTCCACAGGGAAAGAAATTGAAACTGTTATGGAAGCACCGGGCTCAAGAGTCTCTGTCTTTTCAAAAGCAACTAAGTTTGCTGCGGCCTTTTCGATTCCGCCGTTTGTATAAGGAGGATTGAAGTAAACTTCTACAACATCCTTACCTGCAACATTACCTGTGTTTGTAACGGTAACATCGAATGAAATGTTTGTACCGTCGTTGTTTATTTCACCCATCTCCTGAGTGAATGTTGTGTAAGAAAGTCCGTATCCAAACGGATAAACTACATTTGCATCATAATCAAATTCATAGTTTCCGGCTGCTGCTTCAACAGCTGCAGTCTCATAAAACTTATATCCTACGTAGATACCCTCTACATAATTTACGAATGTAGGGAAAGCCTTGCCTCCCTCAGCGAACATGTTATCAACGGCAAATTCGCTCATGTTTGTGTAATCAAAATCACCAAAGTTATTTGATGTAGGTGTGTTCATAAGATCTGCAAGGAAAATGTCAGCAGTCTTTCCTGAAGGATTAACCTTACCTGCGATGATCTCCCCAAGACCATCAAAACCTGTCTGACCTGTGCCTGGGCAGTAGATTACAGACTTGATCTGTGAATAATCTTTTACAAAGCCAAGCTCCATGGCATTTGCAGAATTTACAACTACGATAACCTTATCAAATAATGATGTTACTTTATCAAGAAGTGCCTTCTCTCTGTTAGAGATCTCAAGGTAAGACTTGGAAGCATCAAGATCATCCTGCTGATCTGAATAGCGAACACCAAGTGCACCAAAAGGTCCCTCAGCTGAGAATGTATCCTGTCCGTCGTAAGAAGTAGGAAGATCCGCACCTTCTCCACCTGAACGGGCAATGAACAAAATTGCTGTATCGGAATAGTTCTTAGAATCTGTGATCAGGTTCTCATAATCAGAAACCATAGGCTCAGGAATAGTCCAGTCCTGACCCATCATTCCAACCATCGGTCTTGAATCTCTCCAGCCCTTGTAGTAATCAACAAGATCCTGATTGTACTCGATTCCTGCATCGGTAAGTCCTGTAAGGAAATCTACCGTAGGATAAGCATCTGAAAGAGCTCCGGATCCTGTGCCACCGTAAATGGGATTGGTAGAAGACCATCCAAATACGTTTACCTTGCTACCCTCTGCAAGAGGAAGTGTAGATGCATCGTTCTTAAGCATAACGATGCCTTCTTCAGCTATCTCTGTACAGAGCGCCTTAGCCTCATCGATAGCTTCGTCTGAAATAGTTCCTCCACCCATTGCCATATTCACCATGGAATACATGGGAACAAGCAAAATGTTGGAAATCACGATGACAACTGTAAGGAAGAATGCGAGCCATGCCTGCTTACGCACAAATTTGCGTACCGGCTCTTTCTTCTTTATAACTGTCAATGTTGCGATGATTGCTGCCAATAATACCACACCGAGAATCACGAGCTGAGGTATCATTGTTTTAAGGACGGCAATGACGTCCGCGGGGTTGATGTTTAACATTTCTCTCTTCTCCTCCTTTTACTTTAGATGAAAGAAAATATCTAAAGGACCTTTGTCCTTAGGATCGGTGAAAAATTATGCTTCCTTCGGAGTTTCCGGGAATATGATCTTATTTACAAAGAAAAATACGATCATTGAAACTCCTCCGTTAAGTACTGTGGTTCCTATGTTGTAAAGCCAGGGAGCAACAAACTTGCCCGCCACGGCTACCCAGATGCAGTTGATAGAATTTACAATGCATGTGATCAAAATAAACGCCATGACATACCATGCAATCTGCTTTCCGGGCTTATCATGATTACGGAATACAAACACCTTCTGGATAGGAAAATTGATGCATTCTCCTATGACCATCGCGATCATATATGCCGTAAAATAAGCCAATCCTCCATGCGCCTGATCGTAACCCAAGATGTTCCAGCTAAAAGTTTCTCCTGCAACAGTAAGCGGTATCCCCGGCCAGCCAAAAGATTTGTCTCCCATAAAAGCAAATGTTGCGGGGAGGAATGTCAGCAAAAGATACTTAAATACCGTGATCAGATTGCTGACGATTACAAATAATCCGCCTTCACGCACCCATTTGGCTACCTTCGGATTTTTTTCTTCAAATCGCTTCCAAAGATTCATCCTATATCTCCTATTACATATTTTTAAGTTTCTTCTCGTATCTCTTGTTTGCACTTGAATTGCGGAAGAATCCGACGATCACACCTCCAAGTCCTCTGAAGAAATGACCGTTTGCGATAGTTACAATGCTCTCAACCATATCTCGTGAGACCATTCCTCCGGACATCTTGCAGATAGCTCTGAATGGCATATTGTAAACGAACATTGTATTCAGATCCGGAACGCCCTTTTCATAAGACTTTTCCAATTTCTTTTCCAAGATCTTATAAATAAGTCTGCACAAAAGACTCTTTGCTGTATCCATCTGGCAGAGCGCATCGTTTATTTCGAGCGGTCCGACTTTCTCTTCAGGAAGTGCCCTTCCATATATCTTTTCAAATTCATCGTAGTGAACGTTTCGTACCTGTCCGCTCCTGTATCTTGAAAGTGTCTTGATATCATACGGAAGTTCCTCTATAGTACCTTCCCTTGAAATGCTTCCTTCAAGAGCGATGTCTTTAACATTTCCGCCTACATATATCTGATAATCTCCGCCTTCAACTTCCCATTTTCCTGAAACTGTCGAGAAGTAACGGAATGTCTTATCGTCAAAAGAAATCGTAACTTCCTTTGATTCACCGGCTTTTACCCAAACTTTGACAAAACCTTTAAGTTCTTTTCTGGGACGTATAAGTCCGCTATGCTTTTTTCCAATGTATAACTGTGCAATCTCGGCGCCGTCACGTTTTCCTGTATTGGTAACCGTAAATGATACGCCGTCTTCCGTAACCTTCAGATCACTGTACTCAAACGTTGTATAAGATAATCCAAAGCCAAACGGGAACTGCACTGCAACTTCAGCGGTATCGTAGTAGCGATAACCGATAAAAGGACCTTCTCTGTACTGAAGATTTCTCGTATCATCCGCTGAGAAATTTACTATCGAACAATCTGTATAAGAAAACGGATATGACTCAGACAGCTTACCTGTCGGAACTGTTTTACCCGTTATAATATCAAGTAATGCGCTTGCGCCTGCCTGTCCTGTAAGGTATCCGTGAAGAAGTGCCTTCAGATTATCAAGCCAAGGCATCTTCACTGCAGATCCTGCGCTCATAACTCCGACGATGTTCTTATTAAGAGCTATCAGCTTTTTAAGTTCTTTAACCTGATATTCGGGAATGTCCATCGACATTCTGTCAGCGCCTTCACTCTCCGCGATCTCATCAAGTCCGAAGAAGAAAAGTACTACGTCTGCATCTCTGGGATCTTCCACAACCTCAAGATTATAATTTCCGATAACTTCGGAAACCTTTTCAACCTTGGTTGAATTAACCTGAGAACTTCCCGATCCCTGATATCTGGGCTTATCTACAAACGGTCCTCTAAGTGCGACTTTTGTTCCTGCTTCAAGCGGAAGAATGTCTTCGTCATTTTTCAAAAGAACTGCCGAATTTGCCGCCGCTTTCCTTGCAAGTTCATGGTGCGCTTTAACATCAAATTTTTTGGTATGGTCGTTATCCTTTACATGTAAAGCTGCTTCGATAACGGGAAGAACTGCTGTATCTATCTCTTCTTCAGTGATGCGTCCTTCCTTAACTGCCTTTATCAGCTCTCTTGCCGAATCAAGACCCGGATTTGGCATCTCCACATTTGATCTGCATTTAACGCCTTCAACATGGTCGTTACTTGCACCCCAATCCGTTACCACAAGTCCGTCGAAGCCCCATTCCTCTCTGAGAATTTCTACCAAAAGATGTTTATTCTCATTGGCATACTCACCGTTTACCTCGTTGTATGCCGACATGATTGCTTTGGCTCCTCCCTCTTTTACCGCTATCTCGAATGCAGTCAGATATATTTCACGTAAGGTTCTCTCATCCACCACCGCATTCATTGCCATTCGGCGATATTCTCTTGAGTTAACCGCAAAGTGCTTTGGGCAGGAATAAATATTTTTACTCTGTATTCCTCGCACATACGCAGCTGCCATCTTGCCTGCAAGTATAGGATCTTCTGAAAAGTATTCAAAGTTTCGTCCGCAAAGCGGTGAGCGCTTCATGTTAAGACCGGGTCCTAAGAGAACGTCTACCTTCTGTGCTACGGCCTCTTCGCCGAGTGCCTGTCCGATTTCTTCACCAAGTTTTTCATCCCAGCTGTTTGCTACAGTTGCTGCTGTCGGAAAGCAAGTTGCAGGAAGTGATGCGTTTAATCCCAAGTGATCTCCTGCGCCTTCCTGTCTTCTAAGACCGTGAGGTCCATCCGCGAATGTAATGGACTGTATATCAAGGCGGGGAATATCTCTTGATTCCCACTCGTTCTTTCCGCCTAATAATGCTGCTTTCTCTAATAAAGAGAGCTTTGAAATAATATCTCTTGCGTTCAAAAAAGCTTACCTCCTTGTCTGTAATTTTGTTATAGCATGTATTTTTATTAATGGAGTTTGTGCAAGGATAACTTGTCATTTATTCGTGATAACTTGCAAAATGAAAAAGAAGAACAAACTGGAAGACCACGCAAAAAACCTTGTGAATTCCGCAGTTCACAAGGTTTTCCACTATTCTTTATATGAAAGGATGACTTTAACCTTGAACCATCCGTCCTCATACGAACAGTTCATGTTTCCGCCGTATTTTTCTGCCACCTGTGCTATAGACTTAAGGCCATAGCCGTGTTTAACGTTGTCTGCCTTGGTGGTCTTCGGCAGATTCGTATCCCGAAAGATCCTGCGGCGCTGATTCTTTTTAAGGCGCACAAAAGATCCGTCGGAACAATTCTCGCATTCTATAATTATAAACTGGTTGCGACTTCGTACAGACAAAGTGATAAGTCTTTTCTCCTTATCCGTAAGAACCTGCGTCGCCTCAATTGCATTGTCGATAATATTTCCAAAAAGAGAACAGATATCTTTTACATGAATCCCCGAAAGAACATCACCGTCAACCATGGCATTTAAAGTGATGTCCTTCTTCTGACACTGAAGACTCTTTGTCGTAAGGATAACATCAAGGACGCGGTTTCCTGTATTCATAAATGATTCCTGGATCGCGATTGCCTGTTCCATATCATCCAATACTTCCGCACGCTTCTTGGGATCGTCCTCATTTTTAAGCGCAAGTACATAATGCTTCATGTCATGTATCTCTTTTCGAAGTGCCTCGGAATTGTCTATAGCAAGTTTGTACTGCTCGTACTGTTTCTGAAAAAGCTGATTGATAGCATCGTTCTCGCTCTTTGCCGCCATCTCATTTCTTCGTCCCATCTCGGTCATAAGCATCAGCATGCCTCCGAAATCAACAAGCGTACGGACATAAAGCATGTTCTCTGTTGCGGAGAACGGAGTCTTTTTTGTGACAAAGCTTATGTTAGACATTATGAAAGCGCCGATACCCGTTGCGATAACACTCACAAGCTCGCGCTCACTTATATTTAGATTTCTGCTTTCGGGGAAATTATCGCGTTCAATGCGGTAGTAGATATTATAGGTCAGTGCAAAGACAACAAACATAATGGCAAATGACAACGCAAATCCTTCATGCCCATTAAGATACACAGCCCACACATACAACTGCTTGTACAGACTGGCCGCAAACTCTGCAAGTACAAACGCATGCGTAGTTATAACTCCGCAGTCCCTTGGCTTGATATCAAGCACCATGTACAGAGTCAGATACATCAAAGCCACGGCACCGATCATACTGGGAATCCAGAATCCTATCGGCAAAAGACCTGCCACAAACTGAAATCCAACCTGCATTGCAAATGAAACTACGCATTGCAACGCATACAGTTTGCCATGACTGTTTCTTTTATAAATATTGAAATATATAAAAACCGCCAGCCATTCAGCTATAGCGGTAAAAAGTCGCGGGGTATCCTGTAAATTCTTCGGGTCTAAGAATGATGAAAAGTCCATAGATTCTTGTCTCCTCTTTTTTTACAAAATATCTTCCGTAAGCGCCATCATGAATTCCTTCTTTCGTGCGCGGCTTATAGGAAGAACTATTCCATTGGTCAAAAGAACTTCTTCCTTCCTGACACCTTCCACATAAGACAGGTTCACGATATAAGCATTGTGACATTTACTAAATCCGTGACCGCCAAGCATTTCTTCAAACTTTTTTAGCGGTCCGGCAGTTACATAATCCTCATCGGCGCAGTGAATGCAAACATTGTTACGCTGACTCTCGATGTAATAAATATTGTCGCAATCAAGCTTAAGCTGTCGCTCGTCCACAGATACCCTGATATAGAGCTTTTGTTTTTTGGTCATAACACGAGAAATAGCCTTGTCGAACAGCTGCTCGAATTGCAAATACGGCACCGGTTTCAGAACATATCCAAGCGCATCGACAGCATATCCCTGCACGGCATATCTCACCGTTGACGTGATAAAAATAATTACCACGTCAGCGTCTACCTTTCGGATCTTCTCAGCCGCAACCATACCATCAAGATGTTTCATCTGGATATCGAGCAGGATAATATCGAACTGCGCCCGATATTCATCCACCAGATCGATGCCATCCGTAAAATGGGTTATGGCAAACTGCTGATTAGTTTTATTCCCATAGGTCTGTATGTATTTTCTGAGAAGGTCGGCCTGATCCGACTCATCTTCTACGATACATATATTTATCATATTTTAAGTATAACAAAAAAATGTACATTTATGCCATATATCCACGATTGGCACACACCATCGCAAGATCCTCGTTCATAAGGTGTCTTCCGTATGTAAGACCTGTGTATACCTTCTGGGTATTTCCCATCATAGGGCGGCTTGTATCGTATTTCTCAATTTCCTTATATGCTTCTTTTAAGCACTTAAAGTTCTGAACCACTCTCCAGATCTTATGGCTGCTGTAATTAACTCCCGCTACCATAAGCTCTTTTTTGGAAAAGATATAAATAGCATGCAGATTCTTCGCAAGCTCGTATCTAAGGTCAAGAGATCTGATAAGTTCATCGATGCAGTTCTGCGCATATCCAAGATACTTATCCGCTTCATCTTTTTTCCCGATACCAATCTCATCTATCGCATCGTTAAGATACTCGATCACCATCTCATACAAAATTGTAATGAGCTGAGTCTTGTTTGCCTGTGATATCTTAAGGGTAAATTCCTGCTTTTTTTCCTGTGTCATATTCCACCTCGATTACTCTACAACCGTTAACTGATTACTGAAGAAGCTGAAGGATCTGCGCCGGTCTTTCATTTGCCTGCGCCATCATTGATGTTCCTGCCTGAGAAAGAACCTGCTGTGTGGAATATATTGTCATCTCCTCTGCCATATCAACATCCATGATTCTTGAGTAAGCCGCTGTCATATTCTCGACTGTAATATCAAGACCGCTTACCGTGTGCTCAAGTCTGTTCTGATACGCACCGAGTCTGCTTCTCATGGCGTTAACGCTTTCAATCGCATCCTTCAAACTGTCGATTGCCTGCTTAGCACCTGTAAGATTAGACATATCAAGGTTATTGAGTCTGAGCGCCGTAAGTGATACCTGAGGAATTCTGATATCAAGTGTCTGACCCTCGTTTGCTCCAACCTGCATGGTCATTGCGCCCTTACCTGTAATCTCAAGATTAAGTTCTCCCTTGTAGGATTCATCCATCTTAATGCTGATGCTCTTTCCCGTGCTGTCTGACAATGTAAGAACGTCTTCTTCAAGGCTTGCAATCATGTGGTTTGTCATATAAGGTACTTCCTTAGGTTCTCCGTTTCCGTCTACCTCTACCTTATATATTTTTATTTTGCTGAGATCTTCCTCTTCACTGAAGATAGCTTTTTTATCAACACCGGTTCTGCCCGTAAGTCTGGCAAAATCAATATCAAGATCTTTTATCACATAGTTACCGGCATCAAAGTTATCTGAATAACTTGCTACCTTGATGTTCGGATTTGTCCTGCCTTTATCGTCTGTAGCATATCCTTTAAGATCAAAAGAACCGTCAAGAATACTCTGTCCGTTGAACTGAGTGGTATTGGCCATTCTATCGATTTCCTGCTTAAGCTGTGTAACTTCCTCCTGAATTGTCTTTCTGTCATTATCAGTGAGTGTTCCGTTACTTGCCTGGATTGCAAGCTGGCTCATTCTCTGAAGAACCGCATGGATCTCAGAGAGTGTTCCGTCTGCAACCTGTACGATTGAGATTCCGTCGTTTGCACTGTTATTTGCAACTCCCAATCCTTCTATCTGTGAATTCATTCTTCTGGACATCGCAAGGCCTGAGGGGTTATCCTTGGCATTTGCAATCTTAAGACCACTTGAAAGTCTCTCAAGTGACTCAGAAAGAAGCTTGTCGTTTTTCTGTAAAGCATTGTTTGCGATCATTGCGGACATGTTGTAGTTTACTTTCATGTTAACCTCTTTTCTGCACGTATAGAGATTAAAGAGCCTCTATAAATGCTTTCGCCATTTTCAAAAGTGTGCCTGTATCTGCTGTCAAATTACTTTCGCCGTCCATGGCTTCTGCATTAACCGTGCCTACTTTAGTAGGTTGTGCCTGTGCGTTATAGAGGATTGCTATCCTGTTTCGGTCTACACCTGCATCCTCTATCTTCTCCGCTAATTTATCGCACATCTTAGTTTTTACGCTTTCAAGATATTCAGTCTCTTCGGGACTTCCTGCATACGTTGTTGTAAGCATTCCCGTTATACCGCCTTCCTCCCGGTAAAGATTTGCCGAGATAAGTCCGTAGTCGGTAGTCTGAATACTCGCTTCCATCCTTGAAATTCTGCTGTTGTCACTCCTTAGAGTGATGTGCATTGATACTTTAGTTCCATCTATTTCCACCGGCACCTCAAAGCTTCCTCGCTCCGAAGTATGTGCCATCACGGAAATCTGTTTTTGCATAAGAGTAATTGCCTTAACGTCAATGTACTCCGTTTCCGGATCTACAAGTACATCCGAAAGTTTGTCGGAAATATTTTCAAGGCTCTTTGTATAAGTCTCTTCATAGTTGTCGCCATCGAGAGCCTCCGTAAGAGTTTCCATATCTTTCGATATATCTCTCTTTACAAGCTCCTCTGCCCTGTTCCATAAATTTCCGTTTCTTCGATCCCGCCTTATGCCGATCATCGCTTCAAGATTGTTGAAATTCATCTCAACTTCAAGTGTCTCCATCTCTGCGATTGCTAAAGGCGCTGCCTTTGAACCCGCTATACCGCGGATTTCCTGCACCTGGTCTTTGATATATGCTTTCTCAAGCTCAGGATCGATTTCTTCATTCTCAAGCGCTCTTGCAAAATCCTCTAACTTCGTGTTGGGCATGGGTTTTGCAGCCTTTAATTTTTCAGGCTCGAGATTCTCATATACTATATCGGCTTGTGACCTGTAAAATCTGAAGGCCGAATTTATCTGTTCGTCAATTTTTATTACATTTCCTTCTTTTAGGTCAACTCCGCCGAAGTTATCACTCACGGAATAATCTATTCCGCTTCTTGCTGTTCTTCCACTCCTTGTCTCGGTCAAAAGATTTCCCAAAGTCATATCTTTTCCTGTCTTTAATACAGAGCCGATTGCCTTGTAATCATTTGCCTTAAGCGTATGGAAAAGTCTGTATATTCCTATAAAGGAAGCCTTCTCTTCTTTCGTGATATCTTTTTTCTGCTCAAGCTTGCAGATAAACTTGGAGAACTTCTCGCGCGATCTGTCGGAATCTCTTTTTCCGTCTTCACTGCCGTTAAACATTCCCTGATCAAGGCTGTCTGAAAGCTGTTCAAGTGTCATGTTGAGAGGATTGTTTCCTTCTCTTATGAGATTAAGAACGGCTCCGGGCTTAAGTCTCTCAAGAGTTGCGACAAACTTGCGATCCCAGGCTCTCACGTTTTCAAAATTCTCTTCCGTGATCTCCATACTGTTATAGCCAAGGATTCTTACCGCTCTGCGATTTTCCTCATTTGCCTCTTCGCCAAAATCACGAAGTATATCGTCAACATTTCTAAATGCCTTCTTTATGCTGTCTCCAAGATCTGCTCTCGGCGCGGTCATCATTGCTTCATATCCTTCACCCGCTGCCTTGAACTTTCTTGTAAGGCTCGCTGAAACATCACTTATCTGCGAAAGAGTTGCTGTCTGCAATCTTCCGGCCATAAGTCCCGAAATGTCCGCAGGTCCCTTACTTATGATCTGAACTTTTTCAAGAGTAAGATCATACACTCTCGCCGGGTTTGACGCCTTAACACCTGTGATGTCATCAATGATCTCGCCTGTCTGCGCACCCTCAATGTCTTTAAGGATGTTTGAAAGCTCTTCTATAAGATTCTGCATAGGCGCAGTATCTATCTCAAAGCCTCTGTCCAAAAGGCTTTTGTTTGCTTCGACGCTCATGCGAAGTCTTACTTCCTCAAGCTGAAGTCTTGCCGCAACAATCTTAGGATCGCTATCGGATAAAAGAGCCGTCGGATTCTCAGGATTTACTCCTGCATCCTCTCTGCCGGCCATAACAAGATTTTTTATAGTTAAATCTTTTTCTTCTTCAACAACGCTCTTAACCGCATCATCTGAAATATTCTTTGTATCTTCATAGATTCTTACTGCCTTCTCGATATTGCTCTCGGAATCTGCAAGATTTCCCTGAACAGCGCTCTTTCCGTCAAGTATCGCTGAAGCCGCCGCTTTTACAGCCGCCTGCTCAGTAATCGGAAATTCAACCTTTGCGATTTCTGCAAGTGTACCCAGATTCTCTGCTGTAAGCGGTATTCCCTGCTCAACCATCCACTTTGCATCATCTCGTATCCTTAAGTCGCTCATATCATAGCCGGCTTCATCAAGCACTTTATCTATCTGCGGAGCAAGGCTGTCCCAATTTATGCTGTCGGCTTTCTGCGCATAGTAGCCTCCTGCCTCCTGAGCATAGAATCCCCTGCCCGAAAGGTTCTGTCCGTTTGTGCTGTGAGCTGCAAGATAAAAATTACTTATGGTGGGTTTCATGTTATTTAGAACCATGTACTTAACCGCACCGTCAGAGGGCTCATTTATCTGAGCAGCCTCTTCATAAGCACCTTTTGCGGCTCTTACATTTTCAGTTGTCATAGGAATATCGTTCTGAGAAAATTCATTTTGAATCGTCTCCGCAAGTGACCTGCTTCCCGTTATCTTCGTAAGCTTTTCAACGCTCATATCGTCGTTGTAGCCTATAACGCTGACTCCGGCCTCCAAAAGTACACCCTTGATCTTATCAAGGATGGTCACTGTCTCAGAACTATTTAGATTTTTTACATCAAAACCATCCTGAAGAGCCTTTGCATAGTCCTCCTCAGACATAGTGTTTGATAAAAGTGCCATATAATTATGCTGCGTCAAAACATCCGTGTTCTTTGCCATTTCGCTGATATCTTCAGCTCCTCTGGCATGACTTGCATATACATCATTACTGAATAAGCTTGTATCAAGGTTCACGGCAATCGCGCTCACTGAGCTTTGCTTTACCGCATTCTTATTGATCCTGTCCTCAGCATCCATGCCGACGTACATAGAATCCTCAGTTGCCTTTTTTCCTGCCACGGTCTGAAAATTAATGTTCATATACGCCTCATTTTTATTAAAAATGTTTTTTACGCAAAAAGGTGACGGGCTTACATTCCGTCACCTTCTATTTCGGCTCAAAATTTTTATTTCTTAATATTAAAGAATTTATAATTTTTCTTTTTTTGTTCCCTTAGTTTTCGTGCTTCTCTTGGTTTTAGCCGCTCCCTTAAAGCGAAATACCTCGGCTCCGTAAGCGGGAAGATCAAAGGTTATGCTGTAGTCCTTGTAATCACATAGCCCTTTCTTTGCAGTAATCTCATTCGGGATATTGCTTCCGGCTCCGCCAAACTGCACTTCACAGCTGTCCAGAATATGCACGTACTTACCGGCAAACGGAACTCCCACTTGGAAATCTTTTCTTTCAACAGGAGTCATGTTTATTACAAACAGCAAATTATCCTTGCCGTCTATCGCGCGTCTGTAGAAGCTGTAAGTGCTGCGCTCCTTATCATCTGCGTTTATCCACTCAAATCCGCCCCAGTCATTGTCTACTTCGTACATGGCGGGATATTTTCTGTACATCTTAAGAAGCTGCGATACATATGACTGCATTCCCCTGTTAAGGTCGTTTGCCAGAAGGAACCAGTCAAGCTCGCGCTTCTCGCTCCATTCTCTTTCCTGAGCAAAGTCCTGTCCCATGAAAAGGAGTTTTTTGCCCGCATGTCCGAACATAAACGTATAGCCGGCGCGGAGGTTCGCGTATTTATCAACCTTATAGCCCGGCATCTTCTCAAGCATCGAGCACTTAAGGTGCACAACCTCATCGTGTGAAAGAGGAAGGATATAATTCTCAGAATTGTTGTAGCTCATGGCAAAAGTCATCATGTTGTGCGCGCCCTGCCTGAAATAAGGATCGAGCTTCATATACTCGCAAAAATCATGCATCCAACCCATATTCCACTTAAAAGCAAAGCCAAGTCCATCCTCTTCGGGTGGCGCAGTGACCTTAGGCCAAGCCGTAGATTCTTCCGCTATAGTAAGAAACGCGGGATAAGTTCCTCTGACAACACTGTTTAGATGTTTAAAAAACTCTATCGCTTCGAGATTCTCTTTTTCTCCATATTTATTAGGAACCCACTGTCCGTCTTTTTTGCCATAATCCAGATAGAGCATGGAAGCAACCGCATCCACTCTTATTCCGTCAATATGGAACTTCCTTATCCAGAAAAGAGCATTCGCTATAAGGAAATTTTTTACCTCGGGTTTACCCAGATTAAATATCTTGGTTCCCCAATCGGGATGCTCGCCCTTTCTCGGGTCGGGATCTTCGTAGATACATTTTCCGTCAAAGCATGAAAGTCCGAATTCATCCGTCGCAAAATGCGCCGGAACCCAGTCAAGTATTACACCTATGTTGTTCTTGTGAAGCTTGTTGACAAGATACATAAAGTCCGAAGGCTCACCGTATCTTGATGTCGGGGCATAGTAGCCCGTAACCTGATAGCCCCATGACCCGTCAAAAGGATGCTCAGCTATTCCAATGAGCTCAATGTGGGTATAAGGCATTTCTTTGAGATACTCGACAATTCTGTCTGCGAACTGTCTGTAAGTATAAAAACCATCTTCCGTCCCATCCGGATGTTTCATCCATGAACCGATGTGGCACTCATAGATCGCAAGGGGCTGTCGGTTGGGGTCCTTGCCCTTGATCTTTTCATACCAACCGGAATCCGACCACTTAAAGCCGGATAAATCCGTAGTCCTGGATGCATTTCCGGGACGGAGTTCAGAATAATTTGCATAAGGATCGGCTTTATACAGCTTTTTTCCTTCCGGTGTTGTTATGAGGAACTTGTACAATTCGCCCACTCCAACTCCCGGAATGAAACCTGTCCATATATTACCGACTTTGGTTCGTTTTAGAGGATGCGCATCTTCCGCCCAGTTATTGAACGCGCCAATAACGTGAACTTCTGCTGCATTTGGTGCCCACACAGCAAAAAAGTATCCTTTCTTTCCGTTTTCTTCTGCCGGATGCGCTCCGAGTTTTTCATAAATCTCATAGTGCGTTCCCTGTCCGAATAAGTATTCGTCTGCTTCAGATATAAATACTTCTTTGCCCATGCATCCCCCTCGTAAATGTATTTAAGCTGTTAATGCATAAAATCTTTTTCTCTGAGGATTATCATATCATTATCATCATATCGCTTGTGTACTATGATATCAACGAAGTGAGATACTGATCTCTTCTCCGCATAATATATAGCATCATCCACGATATCCCTGACTTCTGAGACCGTAACATCGTGGTCCAATGTCTGTCTTTCGGATATCTTGGTATGAAGTGCAAGAATACCGAGATTGTCGATAGCATACTCGTTCTCAAGCGCATACTGCTTAGCGTATGCAACAAGCGACTCATCATCAAGAGCCTCAATATCAACTCTTACGCTGAAACTCTCTTTGTAATCAGGGTTACTGTCAAGGAAGCTGTTCATATCTTCCTTGGTATCTTCCATTACTATTATTATACCCTTTTTCTGTTCCTTGAGAATCTTTATAAGTTCAGCTGCTGTTTCAGGTAAAATATCTGCAGCTCTCTGAACTATAAGCGCACCGTTTGCAAGCTTATCAAAGATTGCCGACGGTCTCTTCTTATTGAGCGTATTCGCTGTTATCTTGGCAACTTTTCCATTGAAGTCAGAATTGGATGCCTGCACTGCGCGGATAAGTCCCTTGGCAAGGTTGATAGTTCCTGCGCCCTCTTCACCGGTAACAATTACATTTCCGCTGAACGCATCCATGCTCATGTTATCAATTGCCTTGATAATCTGTCTTCTTGATTTCTTATGATGAATATAAGGTCCAAACAACTCTTTCTCTTCGGGAGTCATCTTCCTTAATCTCTCTTCAATATCTCTGTTTCCGGCGCCATGCTTCTTAAGTTTCTTCTTTGCACCCTGCGCGCCGTCCTGATTCTCATTTCTCTGAGCATCGGCTCTTTCAGGCCTCTCGGGTCTTTGTCCCTGAGGTTTTCTGTCAGCATTTCTGTTTCTCTGTCTGTCTTCACCTCTTGCTTCCACTCTGTTTCTTCCTCTGTCCTGAGGTCTTCTTGGTTCTTCCTCTTCATGACCGGTTTCTTCAGAAGCTTTCTCCTCAGGTGCTTCAGGCTTTATTTCATTCCTTGTAGAATTGAAGTCTTCACGTGCAAACCTGTTCTTTTTCTTTTCAGGATCTTTAGCCGGTTCCTCTTCGTCCTTATTTTCAATAGGACCGTCTGTGCCCTGTTCTGCTTTATTTATAACTTCATCGACAGCCTCGTCGATAATATCGGCATTATCTCTTGACCAGTCGCCTCTTCCAGATGCTCTGTTCTGCTTTTCTTTCTTAATGGCATCAGAAATTGCCTTCTCAATTTTCTCCTGAAGTCCGGCCTTAGCTATCTCATCGTAATCTGCGAAAAGATCTCCTGTCTGATCCGAAACCTTTTTCTTTACGCTCTCAAGCTGTCTCTCCTGCTGATCCTTCTTGAACTGTTCCCAGTTCTGAATATACTCGGAGATACTGATCTGACCCGTGATCTGCTTCTCTACTACGGGATCGGGCTCAACAGCCAGCTTGATCTGACCGTCATGGTCCTGAGAAAGCATATTATCAAGTCCGTTACCATTCGAAGCTGAATCTGCGTTATCCGCATTTGCGCTTGCATTGGCATTTGCGCCCACATTGCTCATGCTGTAGCTTCCGTTCGGATGAATAACCGCACCGGGTACTTCGTCCTCCAATGGTCTGTTCTCATAGGTAGCGCTGAAAGAAGGCTGTTCATCGGGAACATCTTCAAGATCAAAAAATCCTGAAGTCTCTTCCTGTGCTATTTCTGCTATATCTGAACTCTGTTCCTGTACGGGAGTTTCTTTTCTAACTTCGGGAGCCGGCTTAAATACAGGCTCTTGCTCAGGCACATGAATCTCATGTGTATCAAAAAATACTTCTTCTATACCGCCGGACGCAGGCTCTCCGATAGTTCCGCCAACACGCGAAAAAGAGCCGTCATTTTCATCATCATCAAAAATTTCCGGTTCTGAAGATTCTGCCATTTCCTCTGCAAATGTTGTATTTCCAAATCCCTGCTGCGCACTGAAAGAATTTGCAGGCGCTTCCTCAGGCTGCGGCTGTGCCACTTCTTGCTGCTGTGCAAAGCTTTCCTGATACTGTGAAGACTCTGCCTGCTGCTGTGCGAAGCTCTCCTGATACTGTTGAGCCTCTGCCTGTTGCTGTGCAAAACTTTCCTGGTACTGCGGTGCCTCTGCCTGTTGCTGTGCAAAACTTTCCTGATACTGCGGAGCTTCTTGCTGCTGAACATATCCCTGCTGATATTGTGCAGCTTCCTGCTGGGCGAATCCCTGTTGATACTGTGCGGCTTCTGCCTGCTGAGCAAAGCTTGCCGGATACTGTGCTGCACTTGTCTGCTGGTCGTAGCCGTTCTGATATGGTGCATATCCCTGCTGCGGCTGTGCATATCCGGGCTGACCAAATCCTGCCGGGTACTGCGCAGCCTCTGCCTGCTGGGCGAATCCCTGTTGATACTGTGCAAGCTCCTGCTGCTGCGCAAAGCTTGCCTGTGGCTGTACAGGCGTCTGTGTCTGCTCATTTCCTATATATGGCTTCAATTCCTCTGCAAGTGCTGCCTGCAGATTCATTGTATTGTATGCGCTTACATCAACGGACGGAGCTTTAATCTCAACGTCATTTGAGACAGGTGGAATCTCCCTGGTATCCTGTGCTCCCGACATATTCTGAGCCATCTGGCTCTGCGCGGGATCCTCTTTATTGTATGTTATGGATCTGTCTATATATCCGCCGTGTTTCTGCTTATATCTGATATATCTGTCCTGCTGTTCCGGAGACAACGGTTCGTGAAGCGCCTTAAGTTCAAGGGCCTTCATGACATAGTTACCGTCTCCGAGCCACAAGAACATCTCGTCACATGTTTCAATGCACTCAGTAGTAAGACCTATCCTATGATAAAGATAAGCCAACTCATATACCCATTTTTCCCTATAATCATGTTTTTTGAATTCTTCGAGAACAGCGATTCTCTCTTCAAGACTTACTTCCTGAGCTTCGTAGAGTTTATACTGTAAGATATATCGCCCTGTATCTCTGGGCGCTATTCTGACAAATTCCTTATAATATTCAACTGCTTGAACAAATTCTCCCATCTTTATGGCAAGTTCACATAGGGAGTATACAATCGCTCTACCCGTGGGGTGTCTGTCGTATGCCATGAGCAGGATATCTCTGCTCTCTTCAAAGCGTCTGTTTATCTTATATAGATCACTTATCGTGCAAAGCATTGCGACACTTTTCACTCGTTTCCAGTCAATTGTGTCGGCGATCTTCACAGCTTCGGCAAATCTGCCTTCCCCAATTAAAGCCTTGATCTCATCGGCTCGAATTTTGTATTCAACTTTATCCAAAATATCACCTCTTTGGTGCCCCAACTATATCCAGTGTTAGTTTATCATAAGCACCTTATCTTTGTAAAATGTCTGAAAGTCGCGCAAATTGCGTAAGCGAAAGTACTTCTCCCCTTGCTTTTTCGTCAATATTTATCTCAGTTAACGCATCTTGAACCTGCTGTCTTGTAACCTTAAGAGAAGGGTTGTTGGAAAGAGAGTTTGAAAGTGTCTTCCTCCTCTGGTTAAATGCTGTTCTGATTATCTCGAACATGTACTTTGCATCGCCGACTTCCACCGCCGGCTTCTCATATCTTTTAAGATGCACAACTGCCGACCCGACATTCGGCTGCGGGATAAAGCTTCCGGGCGGAACGTTCATTACTGCCGTTGCCTTTGCATAATATCCTACAGCAAGAGAAAGTGAACCATAGTCCTTATTTCCGGGTCCCATGACCATTCTGTCTGCAACTTCCTTCTGCACCATGACAGTGATGCTGTCAATCGGTGCACCGCTCTCAAAGAGCTTCATTATAATCGGAGTAGTGATGTAGTAAGGAAGATTGGCAACAACTTTTATTGCTCTTCCTTCGTTGTATTCTTTTACTATGCTCTCTATATCAACCTTAAGGATGTCTTCATTGATTATTGTCACGTTGTCATACTCAGACAATGTATCATCCAAAACAGGAATAAGTGTCTTGTCTATTTCAACGGACACAACGCGTTTTGAAGCCTCAGCCAGATACTGGGTAAGGCTTCCTATGCCGGGACCTATCTCAAGGACACAATCTTCTTTTGTAACACCCGAAGCCTCAACAATACCGTCAAGTACTCCGCTGTCTATAAGAAAGTTCTGCCCGAATTTCTTCTTGGCGCTCATATTGTATTTGCTCAGCACTTCCTTTGTACGTGCTGCGTTTCCAAGATATGCCATTTATACCTCCGTCATTAGTCCATACATACGCTTAGCGTTTTCTTCTGTCATACGTATAACGTCTTCTTCGCTGATTCCTTTTATGTTAGCTATCTCTTTTACCACATAAGGCAGGTTTAAAGAGCTGTTGCGCTCCCCTCTGTGAGGTTCGGGGGAAAGATACGGGCAATCCGTCTCAAGAAGTATCTTTTCCATAGGAGTATCTTCCACAACTTCTCTAAGCTTACGGCCGTTCTTAAATGTCACCACTCCGCCGACTCCTATATAAAAGCCCATATCCACGCATTCTTTTGCAATTTCTTTTGAGTAGGAAAAACAGTGTACCACTCCTCCTATCTCTTCCGCGTGCTCGCTATGCATTATATCCATAGTATCCTTGGCGGCATCCCTTGAATGGATCACAACGGGGAGCTTTACTTCCCTTGCAAGTTCAAGCTGTCTTACAAACCATTTCTTCTGAATCTCGGGCGCAGGATCGGGCCAGTGATAATCAAGCCCTATCTCTCCTATTGCAACGCATCTTTTATCTGCGCTCCAAGATCTCAGGCGATCCATGGCTTCATCGCTTAGCTCTTCCACTTCACTCGGATGCACTCCGACCGCCGCATATATAAAATCATGTTTATGCGCCAGCTCAAGTGCCCTTTCACTTGATGCCATATCCGCACCTATATTTACGACTGTGCCAATCCCTTCTTCCTTTAAAGAAGCTATCAGCGTCTCTCTGTCTTCATCATACTGTCTGTCATCGTAATGAGCATGCGTATCAAATATCATTTACACACCTTCCGCTTTTTAAAAATTGCATTTTTGAATTTTTTCATAACATCTAATTTACCACAAATATATCCTCACAGATATGCGAAATTGAAAAAAAATCAAATTTTTTTATTTTTTTTGAAAAAAACACTTGCAATTCTTTTTTAAGCGTAGTAACATATCACTTGTCGTTGAGATACGGCACAGCCGCTAAATAACGAATGCGCTGCTAGCTCAGTTGGTAGAGCACCTGACTCTTAATCAGGTTGTCCAGGGTTCGAGACCCTGGCAGCGCACGCCGAGTACTGTTTTTGTAGGTATATCCTATGAGGATGGTACTTTTTTTCTGTCATTTTTTCTACATATATAATTAGAAATAAAAATGCCGCAAAGAAGATCTGATTCTTTCTTTGCGGCTTATTTTTTCTTTTTTAATCTTCTACTTTATCAATGGCCTTCTCGGGATGTTCAAGCATCTCCTGCATCGTATGCCATCCTAAAACAGCGCATTTAACTCTTGCAGGCATGTGCCTTACGTCCTGAAGCGAAGCGGCTTCATCAAGAGACTCAATACTCTCTTCGTCCGTAATCTCGCCTTTTATCATACCCATAAAGGTTCCTGCGAGCTTAATCGCTTCTTCCTTGCTCTTTCCGATTATCTGATCAACCATCATATCAACAGAAGCCTGTGATATAGCGCATCCGCTTCCCACGTATTTTCCGTCCGTGATAACACCGTTTTCAACCTTGAGCTGCAATGTAATGTCATCGCCACAGCTTGGGTTTATTCCACGCATTACAAGATCCGGATTTTCTAATTTTCCTTTGTGTACAGGGCGCAGATTATGCTCATTAACTATCTCACGATATAACTGCTTAAGCTCCATATCCCATGACCTCCCTAACCTTTGCAAGTTTCTCCAGGAATATTTTAACCTCTTCTTCTGTATTATAGAAGTACAAACTTGCACGTGCCGTAGATCCTGCTCCGATAAACTGCATAAGTGGCTGAGCACAATGATGGCCTGCTCTTATGCATACATGATCGTCGTTAAGCACTGATGAAATGTCATGCGGGTGTACGCCCTCTATTGTAAATGTCACAATGCCACAATGCTTTGTTGGGTCTTTTGAGCCATATATCTTGATATAAGGGAGTTTTGACATGCCTTCCATAAGAAGTGCCGTAAGCTTCTGCTCCTGCGCCTCTATAGCCTCAAAACCAACATTCTGAAGGTATCTGATTGCTTCAGCAAGTCCAACCGCACCTGATGCGTTTACCGTGCCTGCCTCAAACTTGTGAGGAAGCTCCGCATAAGTGGCATCTGTCCTTGTAACATACTCTATCATTTCTCCGCCGGTAAGGAATGGAGACATATTTTCCAAAAGTTCTTTTCTTCCGTAAAGAACACCTATGCCCATAGGTCCGAGCATCTTGTGTCCGGAGAATGCAAAGAAATCTGCACCGAGTTCCTGTACATTAACTTTCATATGAGGAGTCGACTGAGCGCCGTCTACAACCACAATTGCACCCTTAGACTTAGCATATGCCGCAATCTCTTTTACAGGGTTGGTAACGCCCATAACATTGGATACGTGCCCTATTGCTACAACCTTTGTTCTATCTGTTATCTTGCTCTCGTACTCCTCCTTGGAGATAACACCCTCTTCGTCAGGCTCAAGATACACAAGCTTTGCGTTTTTCTTCTTGCATACCATCTGCCAGGGCAGAATGTTACTGTGATGCTCCATTACGGAAATAACCACTTCATCACCCTCTGACACATTATCAAGGCCATAGCTGTATGCCACGAGGTTAAGTGATTCGGAAGTATTTCTTGTAAAAATAATTTCTTCGGGAGAATTCGCACCTATGAAATCAGCAACGACACGCCTTGAATCTTCGTACATCTCTGTTGCCGCCATACTCCAATCGTATAACCCTCTTAACGGATTGGCATTTGCCGTGCGATAAAAATTTGATATTGCATCCAGAACCTGGTTGGGTCTCTGGGAAGTAGCCGCATTATCAAAATATACATAGTCACCTGAATTTAAAATATCGAAGTCTTTTCGATAATCTCCGATGTTTGCCATTTCTTTTTCCTACCTGTTAAATGATATTCTGAATGTAGAATATAACTCTCTGTTCCAGTTCCTTATCGGGAATCGTTCTTGCAACGCTGTCAAGTCTTGCCCTTATCATCATGCGCTTTGCATTTTCTTCATCGATTCCTCTTGTCTGCATATAGAACAACAAATCTTCGCCAAGCTGTCCTATTGTTGCACCGTGTCTTCCGTCTACATCTTCTTCCTGACAAAGGATCACGGGCATGCTGCGATTTATAACATCAGGACTCAGCATAAGCGTATCTTCCTGCTCATCGCCTGCCGATCCCGAGCTTCCGTTCTTAAAATCAATGGTTCCTCTGAATACCTTTGTCGCGGAATCCATAAGAACTCCCTTTGCGTGCATTACAGAGTTTGTATTTTTTCCTCTCTGGTCTGCAATGTAATTCACATCGAGGAAATTGTCGTATCTTACAAGATAGCCCATATTTGATATGAGCTCAGCCTCTTTTTCTACAAGATTCACAAGACAACCTGTCCATGCCTTCTTGGCACCAAGCTCCAATGTCGTAACACCGATTGATCCGCCCTTAAAACATGCACCGCCGATATCATCAAAATGAATGAACTTATCTCCAAGCATCTGAATCTTATAAAGGTTGATCTTTGCATCTTCTTCAGCAAGAAGTCTTGTGCTGATTCCATGAAAACCGCCAAAATCCTTTTCTGACTCATATGCAAGGATGACGTTTATCTCAGAACCTTTCTTGGCATGAATGACCTGTGATGATATACATCCTTCGCCGTCTTTCATCTTGTACTCTATGATAACGGGTTCGGAAACTTTAACATTTTCCTCAACCGTATAAATATCACACTTAGCACCTGCAGAGATCATAAGCTCGTCTACATCGATTCCCATTCCCGTTCTGATTGCCTGACCGTCGTTTCTTCCCGTCGTATCAGCATTAGGGCCTGCAAAATCGCCTGTGGTGTACATGATCCTGTCTTTATTCTTGATAAAGATCTCGCCCGCTTCCTCAAAATCAACTCCGCGCTTTACATCTACGCCCTGAGGCATCTTGCTTGCATCCGGAGTTTCAAAGCTATCTATTTTTATATCTGATTCGGAAACTGTACTGTCATTGACCTTAAGAAAACCATATGTCAAAACAGGCAGCACATTAACCTTCATGTTCAAATCTTTGTTCATGTGAAGTCCCTTCTCAATGTCCGCTCATCTCAAGCTTAATAAGGTTATTCATCTCAACGGCATACTCAAGCGGAAGTTCCTTTGAAACAGGATTGGCAAATCCGCTTACGATCATCGCCTTAGCTTCTTCCTCACTTATTCCTCTGGACATAAGGTAGAAAATAGCATCATCGCTGATTCTTCCAATCTTAGCCTCGTGTCCTACATCAGCATCATCGGTTCTGATGTCCATTCCCGGAATTGTATCTGCTCTGGAAATGCTGTCTACCATAAGTGAATCACAGGAAACTGACGCTTTTGCCTTTTTAGCTGAACTCTGAATTACAACACTGCTTCTGTATGTTCCTATTCCACCGTCCTTGGAAATGGACTTGGAATTTATAACCGAAGTAGTTCCCACTCCCTGATGTACTACCTTGGCACCTGTATCAAGGTTCTGGCCTTTTCCGGCAAAAGTAATTCCGGTAAATTCCATCTTGGAGTGATCGCCCTTAAGAATTGTCATAGGATAAAGATATCCCGTATGAGATCCAAACGATCCCGATACCCACTCCATGATTCCGTTCTCTTCTATAAGAGCTCTCTTGGTATTAAGGTTATACATATTCTTGGACCAGTTCTCGATTGTGGAATAGCGAAGTCTCGCATTCTTTGCCACAAAGAGCTCAACAGCTCCCGCATGAAGATTGGCCACATTATACTTTGGTGCCGAGCATCCTTCTATGAAGTGAAGATCTGCGCCTTCATCAACAATTATGAGAGTATGCTCAAACTGTCCGGCTCCTGCCGCATTAAGTCTGAAATAAGACTGAAGCGGAATGTCTACCTTAACTCCCTTCGGTACATATACAAATGAGCCTCCGGACCATACCGCTCCGTGAAGCGCTGCAAATTTGTGATCCGTAGGCGGTATAAGAGTCATAAAGTGGCTCTTGATCATATCCGCGTATTCTGTTTTCATTGCGCTCTCAAGATCTGTATAAATAACACCCTGAGCTGCAACCTCGTCTTTTACATTGTGATATACAAGCTCTGAATCATACTGGGCTCCGACACCTGCAAGGGATTCTCTCTCTGCCTGAGGAATACCGAGTCTTTCAAAAGTGTTCTTGATATCTTCCGGAACATCTTCCCAGTTATTCTTCATCTCCGACTTATGTCTTACATAAGATGTTATCCTGTCCATATCAAGGCCTTCTATACTGGGGCCCCACTTTGGCATTTCCATCTCGTTGTATATCTTTAAGCACTTAAGTCTGAAATCCCTCATCCATTCAGGATCGTGCTTTTCTGCAGAAACCTTTAATACGGTTTCCTCATCAAGACCTTCCTCCATCCTGTAGAAGTCTTTTTCTGTCTCTATATCCTTAAATTCATATGCGCTGCGGTCTATCTCAACCACTTTCTGTTTGTTATCGCTCATATCAATCCTCTGTTATCCGGCCAATTATTACGCTTCTGAGATAAACTTCTCAAATCCGTTAGCATTGATCTCATCAACCAAAGATCCGTCACCTGTGCATACAAGATTACCCTTAACAAGCACATGTGTATAATCAACATGCAATGACTCAAGAATCTTGGTGCTGTGTGTGATTATAAGCAGTGCTCCGTCTTTTTTCTTCTGATACTCCTGAATGCCCTTAGATACTGTTCTTACAGCATCAACGTCAAGTCCTGAGTCTGTCTCATCGAGAATCGCAAGTTTGGGATTGAGCATAAGAAGCTGAAGAATCTCTGCCTTTTTCTTCTCACCGCCTGAAAAACCAACGTTAAGGTCTCTGTCAGCGTAAGCCTCGTCCATAGAAAGAACTTCCATAGCAGCCTTAAGTGACTTCTGGAAAGCCATAAGCTTTACAGGCGCACCTGTCTGGGCATGAAAAGAATTTCTTATAAAACTGCTGAGTGAAATTCCGGGAATCTCATAAGGATTCTGGAATGACAGGAACATTCCTGCCTTTGCTCTCTTGTCTGCAGAAATATCGGTAATATCCTGTCCGTCAAAAAGAATATTTCCCTCTGTCACACAATAATGAGGATTTCCCATAAGAGAATATCCAAGTGTGGACTTTCCTGCGCCGTTTGGTCCCATGAGAACATGAGTCTCTCCGGGCTTTATATCTAAATTGATCTTGTGCAGAATCGGCAACTCGTTATCTATTGATACAGATAAGTTTTTTACCTGTAATAAAGACGCATCTGACATGATAAATTTCCTTTCCGTGTTTTCCTACCAACTTAGTAGGAAATATGATAACACCGCAAATTTGTATTGTCAATTTAAAAACAATGTAAAGTTTATCATAAAACCCCTTGACATACCATACAAAAGTAATTAAAATACAATCTTGTCAGTACCGTGCGGGTGTAGTTCAATGGTAGAACACTAGCCTTCCAAGCTAGATACGTGGGTTCGATTCCCATCACCCGCTTTACTGATTTTTTTTTACCCTTTTTTCTTTCTTATACAGCAAGGAGTTAATTCATGGAACTTATCATCGATGTTGTCATGGACGCGCTTATCGATTCTCTTAAGATACTCCCCTTTCTTTTTATAACCTACCTTTTAATGGAATATCTGGAGCACAAGACTCAGGAATATACGTCTGCGATTGTCCAAAAAACAGAATACTTCGGACCTTTGTGGGGCGGACTGATCGGCGTTTTTCCGCAGTGCGGATTTTCAGCCGCAGCTTCCAATCTCTACGCAGGCAGAGTTATAACACTCGGAACTCTTATAGCGATCTATCTTTCAACTTCGGATGAGATGATTCCGCTTTTTATATCAGAACAGGTTCCAGCCGGAATTATGATAAAGATACTGATCATCAAGGCAGTCATCGGAATCATCGCAGGCTTTGTCATTGATGCAGTTGTTCACTGGCACCATCTTACTCATAATAAAAGACTCGACGATCCGGTTCAGATAAATGCTCTGTGCGAAAAAGAACATTGTCACTGCGAAGAGGACGACCACAGCGGCTTTATCGGAATTGTAAAATCCGCATTTGTTCATACGATACACATTTTTGCTTTTGTTCTTGTTCTTACTTTGATATTGGGATTTGCGATCGAGCTTATCGGAGAAGATAAGTTATCTGAACTTCTTAAGACAAGTCCGGTGCTCAGCCACCTTCTTGCGGGAATTATCGGTCTTATCCCCAATTGTGCGGCATCTGTCATAATTACAACTTTGTATCTTGATAAGATGATCACTCTCGGAACAATGATGTCAGGCCTCTTAGTCGGAGCCGGAATCGGACTTTTGGTATTATTCAGAGTTAATGATGAAAAAAAAGAAAATATAAGAATAGCAATTCTTCTGTTCCTTATCGGAACTGTCACAGGCGCTTTGCTTGATGTTCTTGGAATCGCATTATAAAGAAATAAAAAAATTCCCCGATGCATATGCACCGGGGCTTTTTTATGTACTGACTAAAGCAATTGATTAAACTAGTGTTACCTGTTGTTTAATAAATCTAATTGAATTAGCTATTATTATTTTGCTGATGAAGCCTCTGCTGAAGCGTCTGAAGATGCCTCAGATGAAGCGTCTGATGAAGCGTCTGAAGATGCATCAGATGAAGCGTCTGTAGCTGCTTCTGTTGTCTCTTCTGTAGCAGCCTCTTCTACTGAGAAAGCTTCTACAGATGCTTCTACAGATGTAGCCTCTGTTGAAGCCTCTTCTGCTGCCTCACCGCAACCAGCAAGAACTGCTGCTGAAAGTGTTAAAACTGAAAGTAATGTAACGATATTCTTCTTCATAATATATTCTCCTCTTTTCTGCATACTTTGCAATTACGAATTATTGCAAACAATTGCTTCAGTACAGTTATAGATTATATATTGTGAATAGAATAATGTCACCGACAAATCGACGCATAATATCTTAAGATTTCCTTAATATTTTGTGCAATTCTCACAAATTTTATTGATTTTGGATGTCCGCCACCCCTCCGCCGGCCGACTTATCATAGCTTAGTGTTATGAATATTCCATCTCTTGATGCCTGGTTAAAGTCCCCGCAGACAAACGTAAATGAGTTGCCCCCGTCATCTTTTATAACAATTTCCCACTGCGTACTGTCTATTCTGATATCAAGATCAACACCCACAAGTGTGTATCCCGCAGCAAGCGTAACTCCCTCATCAAGCAGATTTGCAGAGTATGCATCACTTGTAAGATCATGAAGCATCATCTCTGTTATCATGAAATCCGTATTATTTATAATAGTTGCATTTATCATAGCCTCTCTTTGGGCTGCTTCTCTCTTAGCATTATCTTCAGCAAGTTTTGCATCAAGTGTTGCCTGTATGCCCCGATATTCAGTAGTAAGTTCCGTCATCTTCGGACCATAATACTCAAGCATACTATTGCTCATTTTACTGAAATCCTTATTCTCAATAACAGATTCTTTTTGCGCAAGCTCATCAAGAGTTCCTTTAAGGCTTGAATCTGTTATATCAAGGTACGTATTCTCCGCATTATTTTTGGCCTCAATAAGTTCTGCTTTTAATGCCTCGGCCTCACTTAACTTTTCAGCCGAAGGTTTACACGCAACAAGCAGGAGCGCCATAATAAGCGTTCCTGCTCCGCTAATTAACTTGCCACTTTTCATATCTTGTCCCCCGATTCGTTTTCTGCGTACTCGGGCTCATTGTAATAGTAATCCATGATAAGTGCAACTACATGACAATAACTTACTTTTCCTGAAAGCACTCCGTTCACTTTAAGATTAGTATCTATGAAGGTTTCAGCCGCTTTTTTCACCGTAGCCGTCTTAACTACAGCCTTCTTCTCAACTTCAACCCACGCTTCCTTTGTAAGGAACTGGTTGTCATACTTTACCCTGTCAGAAATCTTCACGTGTGAATTGTATTCCTGCTTGCTGACAGCGTTATAAAAATCATTATTTATATAATTAAGAACTCCCAAATATCCGCTGTATCTAAATACTACGTCATCAGATTTTACACAGGCAAGAAATCCCAGGAAGTTTGCTTCATCTTCATATATGTATCCGTGGGTATGTGCAAGTTCATGACACATCGTAAACGGCTTATTCATTATAGACATCGTATCATTATAGTTTGCTTCCATCGAGAACGGGAAATAATAACCCTGCATGTACTGCTGACTCATAAATCCCGAGAAATGAAGCGGCTTTGGCGTCACATAATATCCACCAAGTCTTGGAAACTCTCCTTCAAGATTCTTCATTGCAAGGATGGCCTGCTCCTGCATGTTTCCGCTATATATAACATTTCCTCTCTCGTCATGCGGTACCTGCTCTGCGAGTTCATTACATCTTCGAACCACGATGTCTCTAAGCTCTGCAAGCTGAGCAAGATCATATTCCTTGGTAAATCCCGTCTCTGTCACTTTAAGTTTTGATGTGTGGTACAGAACAAAGCAATTAAGCGACATTATCGTGCATACAATCGCCATCATAATGGGCGACACTCTGTGAAGGATTCCCGAAATCCTATTGAATACTTTTTCTGCGGAAAAGAAGCTTTGGCTCTTGTTTATCGCAAACTTTGAATATATCCAAAACACGGTGTGTACGCCTATAAACAGAATTGCAAAAGCCGTAAACAAAACGATAAATACCAGCATGATCTCGCCTACAGAAAAAGCAACCTTACTTGTGAGTGCTCCATATACCGATGTTATCTTCGGATATATATTCGTGACGTAGAAGTCAGAAAAGGCCGCACTTTTCCATGCGGCCAAATTAAAGATAAAACAAAATGCCATTATTAAGGTTATTTTTAAGGAGAATACTTTTTTTCCGTGCATTTTTCTGACTCCCTGTTTCCAAAAATTCATTTATGAATATTCTACATTAAAAATATGGACTGAAAATGACCAAACTATTGAAAAATCGTTCATATTTTATACATATATTTGTTTTTAAATTTCTTTAATCCTTCTCCCAATATGGTAAAATTATCTTGAAAAGGAAATCCCTTTGCGGAGGTTCACATATGCGACTGCTTCTTGCTGATGACGAAAAAGAATTATCCAACGCTCTCGTAGCTATATTGAAACACAGCAGCTACACGGTAGATGCTGTCTACAACGGGACGGATGCCTTAGACTACGCACTTACGGGAAACTACGACGGAATAATCCTGGACATTATGATGCCCGGACTTGATGGAACGGAGGTCCTTAAAAAGCTGCGAACCGGAGGAATATCTACTCCCGTTCTTTTTTTGACCGCAAAATCCGAAGTTGATGACCGTATAAAAGGTCTGGATCTTGGCGCCGATGACTACCTGACCAAACCCTTCGACATGGGGGAACTTCTTGCCAGAGTTCGTGCAATGCTTCGAAGGAAATCAGATTTTTCACCGGTCAACCTGACATGCGGAAACCTGACCCTTGATAGAAACGTATATGAACTGTCCACTCCGAATCACAAGCGGATAAGGCTTGCCGGACGCGAATTCCAGATGATGGAAATGCTCATGGATAATCCGGGAAGAATAGTCTCCGTTGATACCTTCATGTCACATATCTGGTCTGACGGTGAGGCCGACGTCAATGTGGTATGGGTTAACATCTCAAACCTTCGAAAAAAGATCCTTTCTCTTCACGCAAACTGCGAAATAAAGGCTTGCAGAGGAGTCGGATATTCAATAAGTGAGAAAAAACCAGGTAAACCGGAGCTGTAAGATGGTAAATAAATTAAGAAAAAAGTTTGTTATAACCGCAATTTTATCACTGCTCCTGATTCTTGTTACAATGATCGGCATCATAAATGCCATCAACATGCATCAGGTAGTTTCTGATGCAGACAACATGCTGGCTATTCTCTCATCAAATAACGGATACTTTCCGGCAAAGATTCTTTATAACAAAGCACCGAAAGTCTCTTTTTCCAAAAATAACTCCGGCTCTTTTGATTGGGATGTGATCAACTCCAATCATTCGGCTGAGTCGCCCTATCAGGCACGATATTTCTGGGTAAAAATGGATTCATATGCCAATACGATCAGGATAAATACCGTGCACATTGCATCCGTCTCACACGATATAGCTGAGGAATACGCAAAAGACCTGTACTTTTCAAACTCGAGAAAGCTCGGATTTTATCATTCCTACAGATATCTGATATCAGATGCCGAAGACGGCACGAAACTACTGCTGTTTCTGGACCTTAGTACCGCGATAATAAACGCCAAGCATCTAATGATCCAATCGCTGGCAATCGGCGTACTTGCACTTATTGCCATGTTTATTCTGGTATTTCTTTTTTCCGGACAGGCTGTTGCACCTGCCGTTGAATCCTTGGAGAAGCAAAAGAGATTTATCACGGATGCAGGTCACGAGCTCAAAACTCCTCTCGCCGTAATATCCGCAAACATCGATGTTCTTGAGCTTGAGCAGGGCAAAAACGAATGGACTACGAGCATACGGAATCAGCTAAAGCGCATGAACAGCCTTGTAAAAAACATGCTGACTCTTTCAAGAATGGACGAAGAGCGCATGCACGTTGTGTTTACCGACTTTGATCTTAGTGAAACACTCAAAGATGCAGCAGTTTCTTTTGAACCGATCGCGGAATCACAGGAGAAAAACTACAAGATTGATATTCCGGACGGAATACATATTGTAGGTAACAAAAGCTCAATGAACCAGCTCGCCTGCCTGCTTATAGACAACGCTTTTAAATATTCGTCTTCATACGGAAGCATCCACGTGCTGTTATCTGTGAATAAGCACATTGTCTTTGAAGTTTCCAATACCTGTGATACAATTCCTTACGGTAATCTGGACAGGCTCTTTGACCGTTTCTACAGAGCCGACTTATCAAGAAGCAGGGAAACGGGCGGATACGGCATAGGTCTTTCCGTTGCAAGGGCTATCGCCACTTCCCACGGCGGAACAATTGAAGCGCTACGCGACGGCGACAAAATAATAAGATTTGTTGTTACCCTTCCGAAACAGCAACCAAAAAATACACAAAAGAATAAATAAGGTGCTATGAATACTACACTTAAGATAATACATGAAGATAATGACATTATTGTTTGCCACAAGCCTGCCGGAATGGCGACAGAAGGCGCTACGGTCGGCAAGATGGACCTTGTGAGCAGCATTCGTAATTATCTTGCACGCAAAAACAGAGTGGCCGGTAAGACCGGCAAGCCTCCATACGTCGGAACCCTCTACAGACTCGATCAGCCCGTAGAGGGTGTCGTTGTTGTTGCAAAAAATAAAGCGGCAGCCACTTTTATCGCCAAGCAGATAAAAGAACACACCACCGACAAGTACTACTATGCCCTTTGCTACGGAAACGTGGCAAACGACGCCGGACATCTTGAAGATCTTCTTGTAAGAAAACAGAACGATGGCCTGGCGCTCGTAGTGAGTAGAAAGGAGGCAAACTCACTAAAGAACCAGACCATCATCCTGGGTAAGGGCCAAGAACAGCGTATTTTTTCCGGAGAGATAAAGAAAGCTGTTCTCGACTATGAGGTTATGCAAAGAGATGAAAACTCATCGCTTTTGAAAATAAAGCTTCAGACCGGGCGTTTCCACCAGATCAGGGTACAACTTGCTCACATGGGACACCCCATCCTCGGCGATAGGAAATACGGAACAAAAGAGTCCTTTGAGTATTCCGAAAAAGTAGGAAAGACCAACGTGTGTCTTGCCTGCTACCGATTTGGTTTCGTGCATCCTTCGAGCAAGAAAAAAGTGTTTTTCGAGATTACAATTCCTCAGTCTTTGAAGCTATAGACCTTGAACAGATAATCTCCAGATTTCCGTTTCTTTCGCGCATTTCGTCGAGCATGCTCTTTGTTGAAGCTTTTGCTCTCAATACTACTTTGTAGCTAAGTCTGTAAAGGCTTCCCATTGCTGTGGTCCTTACTTCCATCAGCTCAGCCTTGTTAGTGTATCTTTCAAATATGTCATCAAATATTCCTTCAAAATCCAGTCCCTCGGGAACTGTGATCTTAAGATATTTTTCTCCGTTAGCACCATTAAACATGTTAATGTTTGAAAAGATCAGGTTTGCAAGTGTGATAATAACTACGAAGATTACCGCTATACCGATATATCCCATTCCGGTTGCCAAACCTGCCGCCATTGAAAGGAATATGCTAGTTATCTCTTTTCCCGAACCCGGTGCAGATCTGAAGCGGATCAGTGAAAACGCTCCTGCCACCGCAACTCCGGCTCCGATGTTTCCGTTAACCAACATGATGATAACCTGTACTATCGCCGGTATCAGTGCCAACGCCATTACAAAGCTACCGGTGTAATCGTTTTTTATGGTGTACATAAACGCTATATATACGCCAATTGCCAAAGAACATAGAATAGAGATAATAAATGTCAAACCTGTAATCGTGCCGTTAGGCATTATTGTGCCGAAAACTATGTCTGTCGTTGTCATGCTGTCAATACTCCCTTCAACTTGTCATTATGTCTTTGTCATACTGCTCTACGCAGTGCAACAATCTTAGATTTGTCTTCTTTCTTAGGTATGATACCTTTGCGGGCCATTTCAGTCGTCTGGCCATACATGTACTCAAGATATCCTCTTCCGTACTTGGAAAAAGATGTCTTTCTGATATTAAGCTCGTCAAGAATATTAGCCAGTTCGGGAGACATAGCTCCTGCGATCTTAAGCTCCATAAGATGCTGTCCCGGAAGCAAGATCTCGTGTCCGGCATTACCCTCCTTGAGACTAAGCTTATCGGTTCTCCATCTGATATTTGTATCAAATGTGATCCTAAGTTCAGGGTCATTTATCCCCACCATCGCGATACGGTCATACGAAATAACCATCGCGGGTGCAAGCCCCTTGTAATACTTAAGGAAATAGTCTATCTCATTGGAAATCTGAGACTTTTCCTTTGGCTCCTTATGATTCATAAGGTAGTCAACCGCTTCTGAATATGGCATTGAAATTCTTCTTTTGTAGACAACTCCCTCAAACTTTTTCTTGATCTCAATAAAAGATGTTGTGTCATCTTTGGCCGTTCCATAACTTCTAAGACGAAGTTTCTCCTTATAAACGGGCTTCTCCAAAGATCTTTCGATCAGTTTAAAGTCAGGTGTATCAAAATAAATGTTCTGGATGGAAGTCTTACCATAGCTGTCCACTTTGGCCATATTCTCAAGCTTTTTCATGAGCTTTGTATATTGCTCATCATCAAGCAGATATTTAACTTCAATTCTTTGAAACACATCTTTGAACCCTGCCATTCCTTCTCCTTTCCGAATGAATTTTTCACCTCCCTAAAAATTTTATTAGCCGAACCTAAAAATAACTTAAAAAAGAAATAAATAGTTCGCAATCATGTTAATAATCATGTTATAATAGAAGGGAAACATCGGCTGTCTTTTACGGAAAAAAGCGAGGTGCCTATGTACAAAAAGGGTGATAAAGTCATTTTACTTGATTACAGCGGAAAACCCGTTGTTCCCAACATTGTTGCAGTCATAGAAGATGTTTACGGCGATGACAGAGTCAGACTCTTATTGCCTGATAACGGCTGCTGTTTGGAATTTGTCGACAGATTTAAAAAGATCGACGACAAGAAGTACGACCGGATCCTTCACACAGTTAAAGAAAGTGAGAAAAATCTTCCGGTAGATCTGCAGTTAGACATTAGAAAATTTGCTGCAAAACATCCCCGCCGCAGAAAAGATGAGATACTGAATATGTTTGACCAGGATAAGCGCTATATCTCTATTCTCCAAGCTTATTCAGGTCGTGTAATGATGTATGGAGAAGAGAATATAAACGAACATTTCCTCTATGAATATAATGACGCCGTCAGAGGCATCATTAAGACAAGAACTTTTTTCCATGAACTTGATGAATCAATCCCCGTTCCCGACCTGTGATTCGCCGCTGTTTGCTATATACAGCCCAAGTCCCAGACAGATGAACGCATACGGTGTTGATAACACCTGGGAAAAAGATACCATTCCGTTAAGATAATATGAAACTATAGGGAGCGCGCAGATGATAGCTGCGGGCCCCTTTTCTTTATTGCATTTCTTAAGGCTTGCAAGTACGTAAAAAGCAATAAACAGCATTCCTACAAGTCCCGCAAGTCCGCCTTCAATAAGCTCAGTAAGGAAAATACTGTGCGCGTTGGTAAGTCTGTTTTCACCAAACTCATTTATAAGAAGCTCCGCGCGTACGGGCTTTGAATAAGCATAAGCACTAAAGCAGTCTCTTCCCACACCTACAACTTTCCTAAATGATGGGAGCTCTTTGTACATATCAAGCGTAACGCGCCATATTGTGCCGCGTCCGTTCCCCGCAAGGTCATCAAACCTTACTATCACATACGCAAGTCCCAATGTTGCTATAATGCAGACGAAAGTCTTGTATATCTTTCTGTATTTTTCGCCGCGCAAGCTGCTCTCTTCGCTCTCTTTGGAAAGCGAGACTATCATATATAACAAAAGTCCCACGGTCATAAAGAATATTCCGCCGTTCATGTCGCAGATCCTGATGAGAATATTGTCAGAATATGTATATTTTCCGGGAAAGATTCCCAATAAGATCTTAACCTCGAACATAGCAAGGCCAAGAATAAAGAGCTGTATCATAAGTGCCTGCAGTCTCTCTTTTTCATAGAGGCAGTACCAGATAAGAAGGCCGTATGTGCCGATCAGGGTCAAAAGAGCACTGTCGCTTCCCTGAACAAACAGAGCCATTAGGACAGCCACGCTGTAGAAGCTCCAAAAGTAGAACTGCTTTCCAAAAAGCTCACGTGTCACAGCAAAGCCAATTCCAAGAGGCGCAAATATAGAAAGATATCCCGCATACCAGTTGATGTTTCCAACACACGCCAAAAATGACGGATCTGTACCCGAAACGCTGAGGATATTCACGCCAAAGCGCTCCGCTATAACAAGAATAGCAATAACAAAGGGGGTAAGGAATATCGCAGCAAGAAGATATCCGTTGATAACGATTCCTTCCGAATAGACAAAACAGAAGAACATCATCAGGATAAACGTGATAAATCCCGTTCGCCATCCTTCAAGTCCCCAGAAGCTTACTTTGTGATCGATGGAAAAAGCGAGATTTATAAGATTAAGGCAGAGAAATACTTTAAACAGGTTTCGTATCTCCGATTTCTCCACGCCTTTTTCGATAAACTCAGAAATGTACGCAAAAATAATAAGCCCCGCAATGGCAGCGCTTATTATCATGTATATATTCCACTTTTCCTCTCCGAGCATGTAATACCCGTCCTTCATATAGATAGGAAGGATCGTAGAAAGCATTATCAGATAAAATGTCAAAAGAATCTTTCTATACTGCATAGCACATAATCAAACCTTAAATCTGTAACCAACTCCCCAGATTGTTTCTATGTACTGAGGATTTGATGTGTCGTATTCAATCTTCTCACGGATTTTTTTGATATGAACGGTTACCGTCGCGATATCACCGATGGAATCCATGTTCCAGATCTTTCTGAAAAGTTCTTCCTTGGTAAATACGTGGTTGGGGTTCTCTGCAAGGAATGTGAGAAGATCGAACTCTTTTGTGGTAAAACTCTTTTCCTCATCATCCACATATACTCTTCTTGCAGTCTTGTCGATCTTAAGACCTCTGATCTCAACAAAGTCATTGCTCTCATGTCCCGATCCGACAAGTCTTGAGTATCTTGCCATATGTGCCTTAACACGCGCAACAAGTTCCGAAGGGCTGAAAGGCTTTGTGATATAATCATCGGCTCCAAGTCCCAGTCCTCTTATTTTATCGATGTCATCCTTCTTGGCGGAAACCATGAGGATAGGCACATCTTTCTTTTCCCTTATGTGCTTACAAACTTCGAATCCGTCCATACCCGGAAGCATGAGATCCAGGATAACAAGATCGAATTCCTCAGCAAGTGCTGTGCGAAGTCCCGCATCTCCCGTATTCTCGATAGCCACCTCAAAGTCGCTTAGTTCCAAATAGTCTTTCTCAAGGTCAGCAATCGCCTCTTCATCCTCAACAATAAGTATTCTGCTCATACACTCTTCTGCCTTTCTTTAAGTATTATGGTCAACTGTAACTGTTTCGGAACCGCCTGCAAATTCAATGTACTTTCTGAGCACGAAATGCATACACGTTCCCTCTCCCTCATGGCTTGTTGCCCATATATATCCGCCATGATCTTCTATAATCTTCTTTACGATAGAAAGACCTATTCCGCTTCCTCCCTGCTTGGAATTTCTGGAAGCATCCGTTCTGTAGAATCTGTCGAAGATATTCGGAATGTCTTTCTGGGCTATACCCTTTCCGTTATCTTCAAGTTCAACGCGGATCGAATCGACTTCGTCCAATATCCTTATGTCGATCTGTCCCGTTCCGTCATCCCTGTCGAGATACTTAACACTGTTGCTCACTATGTTGTTCACAACTCTCTTAAGCTGCTCGGGATCTGCAACTATCTGCGTATCGGGCCCCGTTAAGTTCGAATAATTAAGCTTTATCGACTTGCTCTCAAGGTCTGCACCGATTTCTTCAATACAATCTCCGAAATACTCCGCAACATTGAGTTTTACAAAGTTATACGGAATTCTGTTGTTGTCGATACTGGAGTAAAGAGTCAGCTCATTTATAAGATTATTCATATCATTCGCCTTGTTATAAATAATCTTAACGTACTTGTGCTGCATCTCGGGATTGGCTGCAACGCCCTCCATAAGTCCCTGTGAATATCCTTTTATGGCAGTTATTGGAGTCTTAAGATCGTGAGAAATATTGCTTATAAGCTCTCTGTTCTGCCGTTCTCGTTCTATCTTTTCTTCTGCGGATTCCTTGAGTCTAAGGCGCATGTCCTCGTAGTTTCTGTAGATAGCACCTATCTCGCCCTTCTCTTTGATATCCGTCGGAAGTATATAATCAAAGTTACCGTCCTTGATGTGCTGCATTGCAATATTAAGCTCATCTATGGGTTTGAAAAAACTTCTTCCTATCCATGTCGTAAGCAAGATACTCGTAAGTAAAAGAATTATTACTATCGACACGGTCATATATATAATAAGAGATTTGGGAAATTCCGCTTTTATTCCTGAAATGATATAAAGACTTCCGGGTTCCCCTGTTGAAAAAATAAAATTATACTGTCTTACAAATAATTTGGACTCCGGTAATACAAATATACTGTTTCCGCCGCCTCCGGTGTTAAGTTCTTGTATAATACTCTCGGCAGCTTCCTTATTTTCACCGGCAACGTAAAAATCTACGTCCCCTCTTTTTACAATTATATATGAATATAAAGAGGCCACTTTTTCATCAATGCTCTGAAGCACTTCCGGATTTTCCAAAATAAAAGGATGAACCAGTCGTTCCTCTTCTATATGCTTTATTAATTCATCCGTTCCCATTGCAAAAGCTTCGATAGGATTTGAGACCATATTGTAATCGACGGCCCCTGAATGTTCCTGAGTCGCCTGTTGTTTACGTACAATATACCTTCCACCCATTAAGAACATTCCAAATGCAAGGAAAAGAGGAAATATAACAATCACCACTGAAGTGATAATGAGTTTCGTACGGAATCGCATAATAACCCCCTACTTATTTTTAGTATACCATATTTTGTAAACAAGTGTGCATAAAGGAGGTAATTATAGCTCTTAATCTCTCTTATAAATATCCCTTGTATATACCTTATTCATAACATCATCCAGACATGAATCATATCTGTTCGCAATTATCGCTTTACTCATCTTTTTAAATTTATCAAGATTATTGACTACTTCATTTCCAAAAAAAGTCTCGCCGTCTTTAAGTGAAGGCTCATAAATTATTATTTTCACATTCTTTGCCTTGATTCTCTTCATTACGCCCTGAATTGAACTGTGGCGGAAGTTATCGGAACCGGTTTTCATTGTAAGCCTGAATACCCCTACAATAATCTCTTTTTCTTTCTCCTTGTTCCACTCATCGTTGGCGCTGTATGCTCCCGCCATATCAAGGATCCTGTCAGCAATAAAATCCTTCCTTGTCCTGTTACTCTCAACAATTGCTTCGATCATATTCTGCGGAACATCACCATAATTGGCAAGAAGCTGCTTGGTATCCTTCGGCAAACAATAACCGCCGTATCCAAAAGAAGGATTATTATAAAAATCTCCAACTCTCGGATCGGAGCACACGCCATGTATTATCGCTCCCGTATCAAGCCCCTTAAGTTCAGCATATGTATCAAGCTCATTAAAATATGACACCCTAAGAGCCAGATAAGTATTGGTAAATAATTTAACCGCTTCTGCCTCCGTATATTGCATTATAATAATCTCTACATCTTTACTTTCGGCACCATCTTTCAAAAGATCCGCAAATTCATGTGCCTTATCAACAAGCACCGAATCCTCTTTGTCTGTACCAACGATTATCCTGCTCGGATACAGATTGTCATAAAGAGCCTTAGACTCTCTAAGAAACTCAGGACTAAACAATATATTTGAAATATGTTTTCGTCTCTTTATTCTCAAAGTAAAACCGACAGGAACAGTAGACTTTATTACAATAACCGCATCGGGATTGATTTCCATCACTTCCGCTATAATTGACTCTACCGAAGAAGTATCAAAATAATCCCGCTTACTGTCATAATTGGTCGGCGCTGCGATAACCACATAATCAGCATCCTTATATGCATCTATTGCATTCGTTGTTGCGGTAAGATCAAGATTTCTCTTTGCAAGAAACTTTTCTATATACTCATCCCGAACCGGCGATATCCCTTCATTTATAGCTTTTACCTTCCCGGGAAGGACGTCCGTTATAATCACATGATTATTCTGTGAAAGAAGCGTTGCTATACTCATGCCCACATATCCTGCTCCGGCAACAGCAATATTTTTCTTCTCAGACATGAAACTTCCTCCTTGCAATGATTTCATCATTATAATCAGACAATCATTTTCTTACGGCAAGTAATTGCCAGTCCAAAAAAAACCAAAAACTCAGGCAAAGCCGAACCCGAAAACGGATAAATAATCCCTTGGAAAATAAATAATAGTGCAAGTAAGATATACCCTTTGTCCACCTCAGTACAAACCGGGCTTTTCCAATTGTTTATAAGCTCATTAACAGCAACTGCACCAAGTGCCAGAACGACTATAAGCCCAAATGCTCCATAAATCATCAATATATTCCACAACTCACCTGTTGCACTATTTGCAGAATTTATAATACTTGTAAAAAAGCCCGATATAGCCTTTCCGCCTGCGAGACTCGAAATACTTCCTACCCTTGTCCCATATGTAAATGCTATACATATTGCTATCAGAACCAAAAGGATTGACCTTCTGTACCATTTAGAGAATCTTACAAGTACCGTATGATCCTCATCGTATTCCTTCGGAATCCTATCCCAGTAGCTTGTAACGGCAAGTCCCGCCACAGCAATCAATATATCAATATATATGCTATACTCAAGATCAAACGTCTTAGTAATTCCCTTTGCCTCAAAATATGACAGAAGCGGTGCATTTGAAGCACAAAACGCATATACAAAAAGAATTATCATATTCCGCTTAATGAAACTCTGAATCGGGCGCCTGATAAACTGTAGAAATAATATAAACATCAACATTGTCATAAACGCCAACATATCGCCATATAAAAACAAAAGAATAAATCCCAATACAGAATAAACAAGATATACTTTCTGTTTCTGCGCATCATCCTCAGAAACATACAAAAATGCACTTACCGCACATATAAGCAATAACGCAGGGATATTTCTGCCACTATTATCCAGCAGAACTTCAGCTCCGATTATCGTAGCCGCACCTGTGAAAACATACCTGTATATACTCAAAAAAATCAATGTATATGAAGCCAGTAAAATCTGCAGATAATACTTTCCGACAGGCTTAATATAATACATACAAAAAGGCACTAAAAACATGAGCATGTAGTAATATGTACGCGAAACTTCTCCCCCGTCCATTATGGGCTGTACGATAAAGCAAATAAGAACAAGCACAAAAGCCCCGATAATAATAAGCCTTTTCTCCCCATGTAAGCGCCCCTTTAAGCTTCCTTTTTTAATAAACTTCCTGCCACACCACAGTGACATTATCGCTACCACAACTCCAAAAAGGATATCCTTCACAGATACCCCCATAAATTTGATAACATCAGCTTCATACATATATAACGGAAACAAGAATAACAGCACTCGAGCCATATAATCGACCAGATAATCCGAGCCATCTATAGGCTCCGGATTTATCGCAATGCTCACCTTTTTTCTAAACTCTTTGTCTGATAACTTTTCTTTGACTTTTCTTAGTTTTTCTGTCAGCGTCTTATCCATTCGCATTCGTCTCGCTTGCCTTTTCCTTGGATGCTTCTGCATTACGTCTTATTCCACTGAAAATAACATATGATGTCACAGAAACAATCAAGAGAATAATGATCGTCCTCCAAATTCTGGCATTCCTTACAGCCTTCATCTGAGCAACATATGACTCCGTCCACGCCTTGTCAATCTGAGCCTGTTCCTGTAATTCCTGCGCTGTCTCACTGTTTTGTAATTCTACAAGGTTACTGCTATTATCCTTCTTAATATATAATTCGTCACCTTTATATACTATATGCACCCATCCAGCCTCTTCTCCAACTACCAGCACCGTACTACCGGCACTTACCGTAACCTTCTTGCCCGTAGTGCTCTTTGAATCATATGCATCGGTATTTACAGAAACAGACTGCATCTCACCTGTCAGCTGTTCAGATGCATGCGCCACAAATTCTGTAAAAGAAAAGATACTTACCAATATCATAAATGCTATTACAATTCGCATACTTTTAAAAAAAGTCATTCGCATACTCATTTTATCCTCTTTAGAACCTCTCTCTCTTCTGTAAATAACGGTGCTTCCATTCGTGGTTCACGACCGTACTCAATACTCTTAACATGAAACTGAACATCCTGAAGGATACGCCTGTTAGATGCAATCGTATCAGCCAATATACCGATTACAAAAATGAGAAATCCTATGATTATCAACGTACATCCCAGTATCAGAGACTGGATATGTCCTCCGCTTCGTCCTACCGAAACATAATACAAAAACCTTATTCCAATTCCCATTCCAATGAAAATAAAAGGCAGACTTATAAGCGTAAAAGCCTTAAGCGGCTTATACATAACATATGCCCGTAAGATAGTAAGTATAGATTTCTTGACATATCCCCACATACTCTTAAAAAGTCTTGAAGGACGCAGTTCCGCATTAGTCCTTATCGGAACACTCATCATAGGGATATTCTCTCTTCCCGCCTGCACAATGGTCTCAAGTGTATATGTATAATCATTTACTACATTGAGCTTCATAGCAGCTTCTCTGGAAAATGCCCTGAATCCGCTCGGCGCATCGGGAACGTTTGTATTGGAAGCCCGCCTTACAGACCAGCTTCCCAAATGCTGAAGTTTCTTCTTGATATACGAAAAATGCTCGGTCTCATCTATAGGCCTTGCACCTATTACCATATCCGCTTCTCCGTTTAAGATAGGTCGCACGATTTTCTCAATATCCGCGCCCTTATACTGATCGTCGGCGTCAGTATTAACAATAATATCTGCACCGCATCTAAGACATCCGTCAAGTCCGGCAATAAACCCCTTGGCAAGTCCCTGATTTTGTTTGAAGTTGACTATATGGTCAACTCCCCATCTCTTGGCGACTTCCACAGTATTATCCCGGCTTCCGTCATTGATGATGAGATACTCTATCTCATCAATTCCGTCAATATGTGTCGGAAGATCATTTAATGCGACTTCCAACGTCTCTGCTTCGTTATAACATGGTATCTGGATTATTAGCTTCATCAGTTCACCTCTCTGAAATGTTGTAGTACAAATCAAAATGTCCTGACTCCCAATATTTTTCGTAGATACTTGAAAGCTTGTCCTTTAACCCACTTTCAAAATCCACCAAAACCATACTATCCTTAGAAATATCACTTATATCAAAGCTATCATCAACATATACAACATGTATATGCTCATCTCGCAGTCTCATCTGGACGGTATCTATATACTCAAGCCCGCCCTCATATAACAGTATTATATCACCATTATGCCCGTTATTGCGTAAATTTGTTATTTCATCCGCGACCTGAATATCTCCATAAATATACGACTGGCATATATATATGAGATGATTGCAGGCGTGATAGGCAAGTCCTATCAGAAGCAAATACGCAATACAGATATTAATGGCATTCCCCTTCTTTTTGTAAAAATATATTCCTATAAGAATTGCACCGATAATTATAATTGTAAAAACTGTACTTAAAACAATTACGCGAATCGGATGAAAATCATCTCTATTAAGAAAATAACTCATCCCTATCATCATCATTACATGCGGATCATTCATCCCTACTTCATTAACTGAAACTATAACAATGGACGCAATGCCACTTGCCATAATGATACCGGCTGCGATAACAAGTTTTCTGAAATAGTTATCTCTCGTTAATAACTCATATACTCCAATCATTGCCAAAATGGGCACTACAAACTCAAAATATCTTCCGTGTAGAAAAAGGTCAAATCTATTATTAATACGATCCGCACTGTGCATCAGAAAAATGCACATTACCACGAACTGCATGAATGATGCTGTAAGAATAAAAAAAGCTTTTAAATCTTTTTTCACCATCCTTCTGATCAGCGAATATATTCCAATATATGCAGTTCCGAAAGTTGCACATCCAAGGTATAGGATTTTTCCAATCATGCTTGCGAAAAATCTTCCGATTCCTAAAAGCGTACAAAGCTCATGTAACGTAGAAAATTGTCTCGAATAATCATTAATATATGTTTGATCCTCTATTCCACTTGAATATAACTTATCTATGACATTATCCTTTATAGTAAGACAGATGATGAAGCCAATAAGCAGTACAATCGCTGCAAAAACTGTAGCTGGCAACACGCTATTATCTGACCTCTTAATCCCTATAAATGCGACGACCAGCATTGTTATCCCAACCGCTACAAGTATCCCTACAGCTCTCATATGAACTGAGTAGATATAGATTGAAGAAAGTGCCGTTATAACTCCCCTTGTGATTGAAGGCTTCTCAATATAAAGAATCATAAAGTACACAACAGCTGTGTAACAGAAGAAAAGAAGCCCCTCTGTCATAGTCATCTGTGTATAAAATACCCACGGTGAATACAGTACTGTCATTCCTGCCAAAATAATCTGCAAAAGCTTAGTATTATCCGCAAAAATTTTTTTTGCAATTCTGCACAGAATAAAAAAAGAAGTAATCTGCAGTAAAAGATTAACTACCACCGCCGCCCTATATGCAATTATTGAATCTGAGAATAACTTCAAAACAGGAATAAGAATCAGAGAATATCCAAATGAATAAAAAGAACTGATAGAACACACTTCGCTAAAATTATATCCAAGGAATCCCGCAGCACTTGCCCAGTAGCCAAATTCATCAGGAAAAAGAGAAAAACCGAATATTCCCTGAATACCGTACATACACAGACAAACAAGTACCAGAACAATAACCACCGCCACAAGGATACTATCATGCCTATTCTCTTCTTTACCCATACGTCCCCCAACTTACCGGTAAATAAATAGCGGGAAATGGCTCATAAGAGTCATTTCCCCGCCAAATAGTTATATTTCCTGTTATTTTACGAGCAGTCCATATCCTGCAAGTCCACCTGTAATTTCGAATGTAGCTCTGCCATTCTCAACTGTCACAGGGATAATCTGAATAGCTCCACCGGGAGCAACTCTTACGATAAAGTATGTCTTGTTGGGATCAAAATTCTTGATTCCGATTGTTACAGGAACAGTTACTCCATCAGGAAGAGATGTGAACTTGCCACCTGTGAGCTTACCAAGGTCAACGTTGATACCGCCTACAACTGTTCCGCCAACTGTAGCAGCCGCAGCATCGAAACTTGCATAAACGGCAGGGCTGGATTTACGCTCAACTGTATATGCTCTTACAAAAGGTGTCTCATTGCCTGCAAAACCTGCTTTGGACTTAATTGCTCCAACGCCCTCTCTAATTGCGATTCCGGCAATCGGAGAAGAAGGAGCAACGAAGAAAGCACCCGGAAGCTCATTCTTAATCACAGCTCCGCCAACAGCAACCTGACTGGTTGTAGTAACCTGAGCGGTTGAAGCATCATCATTACTCGAAGAATCATTACTGCTAGATGAATCCTTTGATGAAGAAGCCTTAGAAGCTTCTGCTGCACTTACCGTTGTAGCTTTCGATGAGCTGCCGGAACTAGACGAACCTGACGCAGGTGCACTTGCCGAATCCGTAGCCCCTACAGTAAGTGGCATAATAAGCATTGTTGCCGTCATAGTTACTGCTAGAATCTTTCTTACCAACTTAGTATTCATAACACTATGTCTCCCTTCATAAATCATTCTTTTTTGAATGTTTCTACGAAATTATGCAAACCAATACTTCAAGCTAAAAACAATTATAACACAAAAATATACTATCAATAAACCGTATATAATTTTTTTTATTAAAAAAGAATAAAATAATAACGGAACTAAACCACTATATCTGGATATCTCTATAATCGTTTTAAATTTAATAACTCTTGACTGCAGAACGTTGTTGATAAATGTGCTACTATAACTTGCGTTTATAGTGTACCTAGAGAATTTTTAACACCTATTACTAAATTCTTTTATTTAAAAAAATAGTTCTAGCAATATAATTCTTCTCATATTTATTCATACAAAAATAATATATATATATATAATATAGGACAACATATATTAACAGTCTTACAAAAAACCACAAAATATGCTGTTCATTTTTTATTACTGAATTAATAAAATAGACCCCAACTGAAAAAGGAAGACTTTTAAATAAAACACTAATAATATTCATCCAAAATTCTTTAATATTCAAACCAACATTTTTGGCATAATAAACATTTAAAACTATTCCGCTCGATAACACTATTGTTATTCCTGTAGAAATTGCTGCACCAATTCCTGCAAAATATATAGATAAAACCGTTGTCAAAAAAACATTTACAACAGCTGAAACAAAATACATTCTTGCCCTAAAAGCATATTTATTCATAACTTGTAATATCGTCAATCCAAGATTTTGCAATAAATCCACAGTAAGAGGAATCATAATTATAACCGCATAAACATAAGCCATTTTAAAGTCATCCCCTACCCAATAAAATAAAAATTCCTGACCAAAAATCATGAATCCACTTAATATCATATAGCATAAGAAAAAAGAAAATCTGCCTGTTTTAATAAATAAAGAATTAATTTTTTTTATGCCATCTTTTTGTGCATAATATTTACTCACACGAGGATAAAAAATATATGAAATAGTACTCCCTACATTTATATAAACAGAATATATTTGTACTCCAACCGCATACACTGCCACCATCACTGTATTATATAATTTTCCAAGAATTATCTGATCAGCCCTCCAAAAAATTTCATCAGCAATACTTGCTAACAATATACTTGCCGAAAAAATAAGAATTCTTTTTGTCATCTGTATGTCTTTATAATGCATTTTTACTTTTATTTTTAAAATCCTTTTTGAATATACATACCTTGATAAAACCGCTAGCAAATTCAAAAAAATTGTAACTATTATTATAGTAATTGCATATGGATATCTTTTTAAGAGTAATATGGCTATTATAGGTTGTAAACTCAATGTAATACATGCCAAACCTTTTTGAAATATAAAATGCTCATTTCCATTAATAGCTGCTATGTATACTCCATTATAAACAGAGATTATCAAGTTAAAAAAAAGCAAAAGAAGCATCTTGCTCCCTTCGTTTATTTCACTATCACTAAAAGAACCTCTATAAAACACTCTAAAAAGATATGCACAAAAAATCCCGCACCCAATTATAAGCAGTGAAAAAAAGCGATATATTTTCCGTGAAATAGCTAATACATTTTCTTGCTCTACTATATTTTTCCGTGCCAAAGCTTTACAATAAAACCTCATCACTCCCGCCGAAATACTAACTTCAAACGCATTAATATATGAAAAAAAAGACCCCACTATTTGATATAATCCATATTCTCCTTTTCCCAATAATTTTATATAAAAAGGAATGCTTATCAAATTAACAATTACTCTAACCGCAACCCATAAGTATGATATGATAACTCCTATTTTCAAGCTATGTCTTCTATATAACACAGATTCTCCTCAAAAACTTTTCCTATTTTTTAATCTATTTCTATGCTGCCATCATATTCAATAAACATTGGATTCCACCTTATGTTTTCCCCTAGTGTTCCTATTTTCTTTACTATAAAAGGCATAAAACTAGTTTTATACCGTATTTCTCCAAGCTTTCTACTAGCCATCTGTTCCCTATTTTTCCAAACAATACAAACATCAAATAAACTTTTATTTTTCTTTATAAATAAATCAGTCAACTCCTCATTCTTAATACCTTTACATATAGGCACCGAACCTTCAATAACCGCAAAAACATGCTTATACTTTATTTCCACTTTAACGAATACAATTCCCAAGCATCTCTTATCTTCATATATATGATAAGCTCTATGCCCAAATTTTGCATATTTCCACTTATAAAAATCTTGATTCATTACGGGAACCATCCCTCCAATTGAACTATCTACCATGCTTTTTGATATCTCAAATATTTCATCATTTGAATGTGCTAGGTCCTTTATTATTTTTTCTTTACTTACATCGGTAAAAAAATGTTTAAAACTATTTACTGGATTAATTATTCTAATAAACCTAAAAAATTCATTTTCACTATTCCATCCCCTTTTTATAAATCCATGAAATGAGTTTTGAGGATTAGGAAATCCAATCATGTAATCATATCCTTGCTTAGAATAATATTCTTCAGCAATATCAAGTATATTATTCCATATCCCCAATCTTCTATAAGAAGGATTAACCGCACTTTCGCATGATTGGACAACTCGATATTCGTTTTTTCCATCAGTATATTTGCACGGAGAAAAAACGTTCATCCCAACCAATAATCCTCCATCAAATGCCGCAAATACTCCTGAGTCACAAATTGGATTCTTAAAATGTTTATATTCCCATTTTTCAATTGTTGTATGCCGTGAAAAAACCTGATTAAAAAGATCAATAATTTCTTGTTCATACTCTTTTCCGGTTATTTTTTTATACGTTAATGCAACCATAATTAAATCAAATTTCCTCTCTCCATTTTTATATCCACATAGTCGCCTTTAAGCCTGTTCACAAATCACCGTTTATTGCCCTAGTATATATTCAAAAATTAAGCTTTTTATAATTTATCATAATGCTACACAATTCTTTTAGCTTATCTAACCAAAATATGCCTCTCAATAAATAAACATTCTTATACTGAGAATTACTATATTTTCTTTTTAAATAATATCTATTTCCAAAGCTATAATCAAAAAAGTTATTCACCTTATACTTCATTTTATCCATCAGAACAAATTTTTGTTTATCTTCTGATGAATTTGGCTCATATAAATAATCTTTTCTTACTGAAATAGGCAACTTATATGAATCCAAAGTCCGCTCTTTTCCATAAACTGCAATTTCTGTTAATCCTGCATTTCCCTTACTTCTTTGTATTTTTATCTCTACTTTATCTGCCACTATATATCCATCAAAAAGTATACTAGCCGAGCCATCCTCCATTATATAACCACTTAACTCTTTACTAATATTTCCAATTCTTATATCAACTACCTCTATATGTGCATCTTTTCTTGGGTTTTCATAAACTAATATTTGTTCTATTTTAACCGGTTTTTTCCATCTTAATTTTACAATTCTTTCTGTATCTTTTTTTTCTGGAACCCAAACTGAAGCATCTAATTGACAGTTTTCTTTAATTACATTATGTGCATCTATTGTCTTAAAATCCGTTAAATATTCCTTCTTTCCTGTGGATACATATATATCTGCCAATAATGCCAAGTTGTCTACTCGTAATCGCCAATATGATATGTCCATATTTATTGCACTATCCATTGTTTTTCTAATACATTGGGAATAGTGACAGCAAGCCGCCTTATATATTGGATTTTTCGTCAAAAATTTTGTCAATAATTCTAAATCTAATTTAAATGCGATTCTATGATTCCATTTAAGAATAGGAGTACATAATAAATCATTTGTTCCACTTTGATTAACTTCATATTTATTTTTATAATAATCTCTTTCTCCACACATACTATTCTCATATGCAGGTTTAGTTAATACTAAAGGATTATAATTCCTTTGTTTTATTTTTACCGCTTTTAATGCTTCCAAAAAACAAAGATAAAGCATTCTATGATCAGGATGATTATCAAAATCAACACAAACTAACACTTCCGGATTTATTTCTATAATAACTTCAGCAACATCATTTACATAATTCTTTTTTAAATATGAATTATGCTTCCCATGCTTTATAAAGCAGTACTCATTAAATCCATCTGGAGCATATGTAAAACTTCTTCCTGCCATAGACGAAACTACTTCATTCGAATTGTAAATATGCTCATCTCTCCATCCATCACCATACCCTAAAAAAATAATATTCTCTCGAGGAACTCCCAAAACATTGCATGCCCTTATAGCTTCTTTAAAGCGTACTTCAGCTTCATGTGGATAAAAATCTCCATTAGTTGCATAAACCACATATGTCTGCCACTCATTTGAATGTCCAAATGAATAAAGCAATCCTCCACCCACAAATAATTCATCATCCATATGCGGAACAAAAAAAACTACATTTTTCATACATTCATACCATCAAGATGTATAATAAACATCAAAATATCATTCAATTCTTAATTAACACCGAATTCAATTCTGTGTTTGCTTCTAAATAATAGGGTATAGTTAGCATCTCAGATATTTTTAAATTAAACGGATTCTCATCCAAATATACACCTGACCCCATTTTTGTCCTAATGCTTTTTCCAGCTATAATATCTATATTATATGAATCCGATTTGCACTTAGTTGTAACATGCTCAGTTACTATAATATTGGGAAAGTCTTTTGCATTTAAAAGAACTTGTTTTATATCATTATTTGTCAAATGTTGAAAAACTTGTCGTATTAGACATAAATCGCCTTGGGGCAACTTATCTTTTACAATATCCAAACATTCAAATCTTATATTATCATTAGAATAACAAGCAATATTATGTTTTATCATATCATCATAAATATCGACACCAATATAATTTACATTCACCCCTTTTAACCATTCATTAGCAACATGAAAATCTCCGCATCCAAGATCAATGACTGTTTTAATATTATTATCTTGGATATATTTTTGTATTAATTCACAGTAAGGATTCACAAATTTTTGAATTCTAGACCCTTCGCCTGAGTAATACTCGCTCCCATCATTCCCCCAATAATGATTTTGGTATATATTCTTAAATATATCTTTCCTATTCATTTTTTTATATTCACAGTTTAAAGTTTTTTCTTTATATTTATAATATAATGCCTTTGTAGCTTTTCCTTTTAGCATTATATTTTTTATATCAGACAATATCACCATGTTCATCCTCCTATCAAATATTCCAATTACTCTTTATCCATAGTAATCCTTTACTCCAATTATTCTTCTAAAACCGTATCGAAATTTGAATAGAATAAAAATCACCCCAATCGCATTATGCTTTATAAACAATAATTTTATATAATCCATTAACGACATGCATTTAATTGAAAACTCAAGATTTTTTATGTCATTAATAGCTTCCTGTTCCATATAAGAATTGTACATTTTATAAAAGTATGCATATGATGCTTTTTGATATTTAATAGTATTAGCTACAATACGATAGAATAATCTTAAATTAAACACACGTACTTCTTCTCTCGCTTCTCCAGTTAAATAATTTATCAGCTTACTAAACTCCCTGATGAATGGATATGATAATTTATCATACTTCTTACCATATAACCCATGTGTCGCTGAGTAATCATTCATATTGTAATAATACAAAACATCATCAATCACAAGTATCTTGCTACAATTTAAAAGTAATTCAAAATTAAACAAGTAATCTTCATACAATTTCAGTTTTTTACTAAAACTCTCTTCTTTCAATAGAGTTCTCTTATAAACATTTGCACACGGTGAACCTGTAATAGTATATTTCTTAAATTTTTTTGCTCCTAGCAAGATTCGAATTGCATCATCTTTATCAATAATATAATAAGGTTTAAATCTTTTTGGTTTATCCAATTCTACATTTGAACGTTTTCTAATTATTTGTCCAAACAAAATATCCGGCTCATACTTTGTAATATAGCTATCAATTATATTTAAACAATTGTGTGGTATTCTATCATCAGAATCTATAAAAATAATATATTCTCCTCTAGATTCTTTTATACCAATATTTCTAGCAACTGAAACACCTTCATTACTTTTATGAACAATTTTTATTTCAGGAGTCCCATTGAAAGAATCAATGTATTCTGAAATAGTTATATCACTACCATCATCTACCAAAATAACTTCATAATCTTTAATATCCTGACAACTCAAATCATGAATTAGATTTTCTATATCAGGAATTGGAGTATTATAAATTGGAATTACTATGCTATATTTCATCTCAATAAAAACCTGTGTTAATCAATACAACACATTCACCTTTTTATTTAACAACCTGTACGTATAATGTTTTATTCTTTTTATATCCACTAACAGGATATTTATATTTTTTATGATATTTAAATTCATCTAAAACAGTATATTGATATATTTCATTTATTGAATCTATAACACGAAGTTTTTTTTCTGCGTTATAAGTTAAATAATACACATTTTTATAGCCCGCTTTTTCTAGATCCTTACACTGTTTATATATATCCCATTCATTATTTTTGAAATATGCATCTATACCAATCGCATGAAATCCCATATATAATAAGGACAGATAGCCTTTCTCATCACTATCCAATACAATTGCCGCATTATCTGATATACAGTTATCTATTCTTTCAAATGTATCCCATTTGATTATAGTATCCGTATAATTTTTACATAAAAATATATCTGGCTCTATATATGATAACAACAGAAAAAAAGAAAAATATATTAACACATTCCTATATTTTATTTTGTCTAAAGAATTTAATGCTATACTTCCCGCAATTACAATTACATACATATATACTGCATTGTATCTAGAAAAATAATATATGTATTTTACTGAAGGCATACAAAAACAATTAATTATTACTGTGTACAATATCCAAATCATCATCCATGAAAAATCATTGTCTGAAATATTTTTATTTCTTATATATCTCCAACAAGTTGACAAAATTGCTATAAATAATAATGGTCCCGTAGAAAAAATAATATATAGAAAGTTGATAGTTGCCTTTTCCTTTTCAACTACCAAATACGAAATTGCATACTTTAAAGTAATATATCCCCCCACCAAAATTAGTGCATATACTACACGTTGCAATAATTTAATAAAAAAATAAATATTTTCCATTCTTTTTTTTATTATAAATGCCAAAATAACGCATAATAAAGAAGAAGAAAAAACTAGAATTGTAGTTTGTATATAAGAGAAGTTTCCTCGTAGAAATTTTCTAAGCAAATAATAATTCTCATGCACATACCCCTTATTATATATAGACATATAGGTATAACCTAAAATATATGCAAGAACAGAAAAAATTGATTGTAAAATAATCTTAGTATTTTTTTTGGTTATGCCATTTACCCAAATACAAACAATAATAACAGGCATAGCTGCAAAAATAGAAATATGCATCAAAGAAAATCCTAAGACAGCTATACTTATAAGCCAATAAGAATCTGCATAATCAATCATTGCGTAACAAAATAATGTTACCATCAAAATCAGATATAATTCTGTAAATGCAGTATGTGAAAAAAAAATGTTTTGTGGAGATAATACTAATATCAATGTTCCAAGAATTTCTAATGGAGTACATATACAATTTACCTCGCATATATAAAAAAAAAGAATAATAATCAAATACAGAAATAACACTTGGCAATACTGCATATTTGCAAAACCAAACATCCTTCCAAACAATGCCAAAAAAGCAGGTAGTGTAGGCACATTATGATAAATGCGCTCTAAAAAAGCCTCTTCCATAATACCTGTTTCAGCCCCTGTCTCCACATTCTGTCGTATCCATAATGAATGAAGTCTTTTATTAATTTCTTGTATATACCACATTTTTTCATCTTGAGGAAGATTATTTTTTACCATTAATTTAATAGTGTTATCATTATGGTCAGAAAATAATTCCAATGCTTTAATTTGATATGACCCATCATCTCTCCAAATTCCACAAAGCCCACTAGTAGGCTTTGAAACAGCAATCACTATTGCTATAGACAAAAGAATAAACGCCAATTCTTTTGTCATAATCTTACAAGTAAATTGAATTTTTTTCTTCAAAATAATCTGCCACCCAGACAAAGCCATTATTATCATTATGCTTAATAATTCACTTTTATAAATACTAAAATAATCAACAGAAAACAAAATTGAAGAAGACACCTCAAATAATAAACAACTAATAATTAATCCCATTGTTAAACAAAAAAGAAATCCTCGTGTGTTGTAAAAAAAATTACAAAATATAACACTGAATAATACGATAAGTATTGCAAGAATAATTGATAAACATCCGTTCATAAAAATCTCACTTCCTACTTTCTATATAAGTGTGTTTATATATTCTAATAATTGCTCTCGAAAAGAACTCATTTGATATTTTTTTGCTTTATTTATAGATTCTATTGAATACCTACTCCAATCACACTCACTACTAATTACTTCCCATGTATATTCACACAACTCATCCAATGTATCCCAGCACCTTCCTTGAATACCATTTTCAACAACTTCTGCTGGTCCAGCCTTATTAATAACGATAGGAACACATCCAAATGTCATCGCTTCCACTGTAGTCATTCCAAAATGCTCCAAATTATATGGATCATTTTCATCTACACCATATCCCTTTGCATGCCAAAATATTTTTGCACTTTTATATAACTCACATAATTTTTTTTGTGTAACATTTTGCAATAATTCTATATGATACCCACTTATATATTGTTCAATTTCATGTTTATAATATTCATATTTTTTCGATGTATTTCCTATTATTATAAATTTATAATCACATTTAAATTTATCAACAAGCTGCTTATATGCACTTACCATTTGAAGTATGCACTTATCTGGAACCAACCTATCAACTGCAATAATAATATTCTGCTTATTTTTTAAAATACACTCATCATTACATTCTACTCTTGCTGGTGGATTTAACACATAACAGTCCTTTTCCCAATATTTTTCAAACCACTTCTTAGTAAAATCTGAATTAGCCAAAAACATTGTATATGAGCCAATATATAGACTATCAATTCTTTTTCTTAAAAGAAAAAAAATACCATTGTTTACTGGTTTATCTGGAAAATGAACAATATGTATTGATGGAATATTCTTACATCCAGGGAGTTTTCCTTGCGTACAATTGATAAATAAATCAAACGTATCATCAATTTCACAAATCATTTTTTTTAACTGAAATTCAAGAATATCCTTTATTGCTATATGCTTATACCCCACAGATATCATTTTGACAAATTTAGTTGAAAAGTATTTAGAACCATATGTATCGTATATCCTATTTATATCAAATTTGCGTGATGGATTGTAACGAGTATATATGGTTACGTCATTATCCTCAGACAATATCTCAGCAATACCTAAACCATATACCTCAGCTCCTCCACTACCTACAAAAGATAAATTTGGCAAAAATATGGCTATTTTTTTCATATATAATTTACCCTTTTCAGCATGCATTAAATTAAAGAACTCCAAAACAATTTCTATCCATGAATAGTTTTTAATGCCTTTATTGGTATTCCCACTTTAGAAAAGAATACATATATACTTCTCACAACATATGGCAAATGCAAAAACATTTTAAAAAAAAACTTATCCGAAACAGAATCCGTCATATCTAATACTTCGTTATAGTTATTTCTAAATTTTTGTAATGCTAATGCTTTTGTCAAAGAATCTTTTCCAAGAATACAAAAAAAAACAATATAATACTTCTGCATCTTTACATGTAGTTTCTTATAAACGTCAATATAACCATGTACCCTAAACCAATACTCTCTTTCTTCTAAAAAACCTAACCAATCCTTTGTACGTTTCTCTAATATGTTTTTATCATGTGTAATACTAGTTGCTTCACCTTGATAATAGTAATATAGGCGATTATCAATTATTGATATCTTTTTTGCTTTTGAAACTACTATATGAGCTATGGCTAAATCTTCATAATACGATCCTTTAGGAAATTCAAAGCCATTAACGATATACCACTCTCTTCTATATAACTTATTCCATGCATACGTAACTACAAACTTATATTCTATCCATCTTAATAATATATCCTTGGCAGACATACATCGCTTTACAACATGCTCATTTTTCTTAAACTTATATGAATCATCGAATCCAAAAATCATATTACAGATTACAAGATCACTATTATCATTTAGTGCCGTTTCATACATAACACTAATATAATCAGAGCTCACATAATCATCAGCATCTACAAATGCTATAAATTCACCTTCTGAATATCGAACACCTCTATTTCGTGTTTCACTTAATCCAACATTTTCTTGATGAAATACTCTAATTCTATTATCTTTGTTAGCCAATGATTCACATATAGAAAGAGTTTCATCTGTCGATCCATCATCTATAATAATAATTTCTAAATTTCTATAATACTGATTTTCTATTGAAGTTATACATCTTCTCAGAAACTTGGAAGCATTATATGCTGGAACTATAACACTAATAAGTGGATTATTCATATTTCCCTCACAAAACAAAACATATGCCGATATATTTTTTTCTTCATATTCTTCTACTCTTTATATTTTTCCTTGGGATTTAAACCAATTTATTGTTTCATTGATTCCTTTATCAAATGATATTCTTACAACATACCCCAACTCGTTCTTTGCTTTTTTTATATCAAACGTCCTGTCATATACAGTCGATTTAATATTCATGCAATTAACAATCGGTTCTTTTTCAAACACCTTTGCTACAATTTCAATAATTCTTACTACTCCTAGCGTTATTGGCACAGGCACATAAATATACGGAGCCCACTTTCCAATATTTTTCATAATAAGTCTATGTAATTCGTCCATCTCAATGGAAGTATCTGATGCAAGAATATACGCCTGCCCATTTCTTCCATTCTCCATAGCAAGAATGGCACCATTTACCACATCATCAACATGAACTAAAGGAGTCAAATTCTTCCCCAGTCCAACTTTTGGAAAAACTCCTTTTTTCATAAACTTACAAAACTTATAAAACTCTCCATATCCACCCACTCCGTATATCATACATGGACGTACAATTACTCCAGGAAAGGCGAATTCAGAACATGCATCAAGAATTATTTGTTCACTTCTCCATTTGCTCTTCTGGTATGGTGTAACCGGATTTGGAGCAGACTCTTCATCTAGTATCACCTCCCCAACAGGCCCCATGGCTGCGGTACTGCTAAAGTGAACAAATTTCTTTAAAGTTTTACTGTATCTAAATTCATTAATAAGATTTCTGGTTCCGCCTTCATTAATCCCTGTAAACCGATTATAAGCCTCTTTAGAAACAGAACTCACATGTCCCATGGCTGCTAAATGTATTACATAATCAATATTTTCGCTTATTCCATGCAACGAATCTGCATCAGTTACATCACCAATAACCGTTTCAACATCAAACTGAGCTTTCAAACATCTTGCCTTATCTTCGTTTCTAACAAGGCACTTAACTTGATAACCACGTTCAATTAGTGCTGGCACAAGATGTCCGCCAACAAATCCTGTCGCACCTGTAATTAATACTTTCATTTCATATCTCTTTTCTCATCTCATACTAAACTCCATTGCTTTAACTCCAGCTTTAAGTAATGTAGGAAAATGCATTAACTCATTACTATATGCCTGATTTGCTAAAGGACAAGCGCAATTCCTTTTCTTTATATACTTTCGAACTTCATTTGCTTTATCGGAATGCCATAATTTCTGAAAATCATAGCTATAATCTCTTAAATTTCCCATCTGCTTATCATATCCAAGCACACAACAAGGCCATACTCCACCATCAAAGTTGATATGTACATTTGAAACACCTGCATAACAAGGAATAACTTGTCTCTTCTCTGCAAGAATCTTGCCCGCTAGTTCATAATAAACAACACGCATAGCCTCGGTGGTACGAGCAAGTCTCTTTTTCTTTCCTATATTCTCTTCAACTTTTCTGGAAAAATCTTTTATAAGCCTCTGATAAACATCAGCCGGAGGAGTTATCGAATCTTTTAGATTAAAAAATTCTGTTCTACACTCAGCCACTTCGTTTCTATAACTTTCAACACCAAGCGAATGTACAAAATCCTCGATTTCATCAAGATCATTTATATTAAAATTTGAAATAACTGTTCCGAGTTCAAGATGAAAGTTATCATATTTTTCTTCAAGTCCTTTTAGTCCATCTATAGTCTGAAGGAGCTTTTCAAAGTTTCCTTTTACCCCTCTTATTTCATCATGTTTTGCCCCCACACCATCTATACTTGGCTTAATTGTGACCGGAACATTCGGATTATATGCTCTGACAATCTGTATAATTCTTTCTGTATTCTTTATAATCTTTTCTGAAAGAATAGCATTTGTAGGACTATGTATAACTCTTGGCTTAAGATATTTACATGCAAGTTCAACTATTTCAGGTAAATCGTCTCGAAGAAACGGCTCTCCACCACTCATATTAAAAAAATATACAGGCTTCATTGAACTGAATATTTTTTCAATTTCGTTAAGTTTTAAATCTCTCTCTTTTCTACTTGGATCCTGACAGAACATCTCGCCTATCTGACAAGTCTTACATCTTGATTGGCATGCTGCTGTAACTGAATATGTCACTGTCATAGGATTGAAATTTTTGTATCCGAACCATCTATTCAATCTATAACTTGTTAAATAAGGTAGAAGAACCGTGAAAAGATCACTTTTTTTCATAAGCTATAATTATGATTCCTCCGAATTAGTTGTATATAAGCTTAGTAAATAGGTATACTATCATGCCAGCAAATACAATTTATTTATGTTATCTACCATCCTATCCCAAGAAAACCTATAGTTTTCTTCTTTTACACCCATTTCAAATTTACTTGCACAATCCTTGTCAAAAAAACTTATAACTGCATCTGCGATTGCTTTTTCATTTTTTACGTCAACTATAAATCCTGTCTTCCCATCCATTACAACATCAGGCAATCCACCAACATTTGTCGCAATAACAGGTTTATCAAATCCATAGGCAATCTGTACAATCCCGCTTTGTGTTGCAGATATATATGGAAGAACTACAACATCACATGCTGCAAAGAATTTCTCGACTTCTTTATCAGGGATATAGCCGTCATATATATCAATTACATCGTTGACAGAAAGCTGATTTATAAGCTCAATGTATTCCTCTTTATCATCACCAAAATCTCCTACGACAAGAAGCTTGCAATCAGATAATTTTTCTTTTACCTGAGGCATAGCCTTGATAAGATAATCCAGTCCTTTATACTTTCTTACAAATCCAAAGAATAGAAGAATCTTTTCTTCAGGTTTGATTTTCAAAAGTTCCCGTGCATGCTCTTTAGACATGTTCTGCATCTTGAATGCATTGTATGTCGGATGAACCGCCCGTATGTATTTGGCGTTTGAAACAATTGTCTTTAGATCATTTTCATCCTGACTTGATTGGACTATATAGCAGTTCCCCTTTTTCAAGGTCCTCTGTGTAAGCCATTTATCTAAAGGAAATCTTTCATGTGGAAAAACGTTATGACATATAAATAGTACTTTGGAATTTCTAATGTGTCCGGCTATCGCCTGATAACACGGAGCAAAATACGGATGCCACCACTGAATGATAACTAAATCAGGTTTTAATTTATTTATCTTGTTTGCAGTAGCAATCCAATTTACAGGATTTGCAGTATTTATCACATACTGCGTATTATCAATCTTGAACGTATCATTGGAATAATCCCGTTGTTCTTTTTTATATAAAAATTTAGGGTATTGGAATGAATAAGATAGTAGAGTTACATCATACTTCTTAGATAAGGCTCTGAACATGAGCCCTGTATAATGTGAAATCCCACCTTTATATGGGTAAACCGGACCGATCAATACTATTTTCCCCAATTCCTTATTCAACGATGCTCCCCCTGATAGGTCAAGTTGTTTAAGTCTTGTATTCTGTGTCTTTGAAATACTTCAAATTACTTACTACTTGGGTATAACAATATAAAACGGATATCTAAATGATGATTCTATTATCCGTCTATTACGGTACGTTGTCAATTTATATTTGTGAAAACAATAAACAAGGCCCTATCCCTACAAATAGGAATAAGGCCTCACCTTATATCACATATTCAAGCTTATCCGCAAAATGTCCGAGGAACTTTATCGTGCGCTCGTCCTTGGGATTTTTAAGAACTTCTTTTGCAGTTCCTTCCTCGACTACTCTTCCGTCTGCAAGGAACACGATCTTATCTGCAACATCGAGTGCAAATTCAAGCTCATGTGTTACTATCACGGAAGTTATGTGCTGCTCTTTTGAGATTCTTTTTATTATCTCAAGAACGTCCTGAACTTTCTCGGGATCAAGGGCGCTTGTCGGTTCGTCAAAAAGAATTACTTCAGGCTTAAGTGCAAGAGCACGCGCTATTCCTACTCTTTGTTGCTGTCCACCGGAAAGCTGCGAAGGATAGTGATCTTTCCAATCAAGCAGTCCAACTTGAGTAAGATTCTCAATAGCGATTTTTTCCGCTTCGTCCTTACTTAGCTTTTTTGCCTTGATAAGCGGAAGCGTAATGTTCTGAAGCGCAGTCTTGTTCTCAAAGAGACTGAAGTTCTGGAAGACCATTGCTGTCGACTGTCTGATTTCAAGTATTTCTTTGCTTGTAAGTTTGGCAAGGTCGTAGCTCTTTTCCCCGATTGTAAGTGTCCCTTTATCGGGAGTTTCAAGGAGGTTGATGCACCTAAGGGCTGTGGATTTTCCTGCGCCCGAAGGTCCGATTATCGCTACGGTCTCTCCCTTATTAACTTCAAGATCTATTCCGCTTAATATAGTTTTGGCTCCGTATGACTTGTGCAAGCCCTGTAGCTTTATCATCTTTGTTTCTCCTTATGCGGTCTGTACTTTGCGTGAGTTATAGCTTAGTTTTTTCTCTGCATACTTCTGCAGATAAGTCAGACCTGTACTGAACAGAAGGTATATGAGCGCAACCTCTATGTAGAGAGCAAGCGGCTCGTAGGTTGTGGCAACTATTCTCTGCGTCTTCATAAACATCTCGGTTATCGTAATGTTCGCTGCAAGTGATGTGTCTTTTACCAGAGAGATAAAAGTGTTGAACAGTGCGGGTATGCACGCCTTTATCGCTTGCGGCAAAACTATGAAATATATTGCCTGCCATGAAGTAAGTCCGCATGCAATCGCGCCTTCCGTCTGACTCTTGGGAACCGAAACTATCGCACCTCTTATGGTCTCCGAAGCATACGCTCCGACATTGAGCGAGAAAGCTATGATCGCTGACGGGAATGCGGGGATGTTGAGCCCCACACCCGGTAAGCCGTAGAAGATGATAAACAGCTGTACAAGTAACGGTGTTCCTCTGAATACCCACACATAAAATCTGAAGAATTCAGAGAGTACTTTTATTTTCAGCACTCGTACCACTGCCACTACAATTGCCAGTATCATTCCGATTGCAAAAGAAATGAGTGTCAGCGGAACTGTAACAGTAATCCCGCTTAGCAGAATTTTCGGAAGTGCGTCCGCTATTATTTTCAGTAATCTTGCGCTCATAGTATTCACCGTCTTTTTGCACTATCAGTGTGCAACTGTTATATCCTCTCCGAAGTACTTTTCTGAAATGCTCTTAAGTGTTCCGTCATCGCGAAGCTCTTTAAGTGCTGTGTTAACTGCTTCCTGAAGGTCGCTGTCATCTTTTCTGATAAGGATTGCAGACTCTGTTGCTTCATCGGAAGTTGCTACAACCTTTGCATTTGCATCAGGCTGGTTTGCCTTGTAATCAAGGAAAGTAACGTTGTCATTTACTGTCGCATCCGCACGTCCCTGAATAACAAGCTGGATTGACTCCGAGAATCCGTTTGTTGAAACGATCTTGCCACCGTAGCTCTCTGCAAGTTCTGCCCAGTTACTTGTAACTGTGAGCGCAACGTCTTTTCCCTTGAGCTCTTCAAAGCTGTTTATATCTGTATTGTCACCGTTTACGATTACTACGCCGTATACGTATGTATATGGATCTGAGAAAAGATATTTTTCTTTTCTCTCATCTGTGATTGAAACCTGGTTTGCGATGGCATCATACTTTCCTGCATCAAGTCCTGCGATGATTCCGTCCCACTGTGTCTCTGTGAACTTAGCTTCAAGTCCGAGCTTGTCTGCAATTGCCTGTGCAACCTCTATATCAAAGCCTGTGAGCTTATCGCTGTCATCGTGGAATGAATACGGTGCATAAGTTCCTTCTGTTGCGAAAGTGATATATCCGTTTTCTTTTGCTGTCTCGTAGGTTGTCTTTGCTCCCGATTCTTCTTTGGCCTGTCCTGCTTCGCTTCCTGCCTCCGCAGATGCTTCTCCTGCTGTATTTGCCTCAGATGCTGCCGCCTCCGCATTTCCGCATCCTGTAAGTATTGTTCCAAAAACACTGACTGTTAATAGTGCTGCTGCTAACTTTTTCATAATATCTTTTCTCCTATACTTCTGTAATTCTCTGTCCCCTTGGGATGGAATCATAGTATCATCAGAGGCGCCTGTTGAAAATTCAATTGATTTTATGTCTGGCAATAAGGATTCATTATCGCGGGGTGTGGTATACTCTATTGAACGACTTCTTTTGGAGGTAATCATGAGAACACGAGACAATTACTCGGTGCAGTTTTAATGCTGACAGCAGGTTGTACCGAGGTTAATTGATATAAGATGCTGTCACATACTGCGCCGGACAAATTGTAGCAATACGTAGTTATACCGAGTAAATATTTGAAAAGGAGCAGTTATGAATACAGTATGAATATTATCAAATCATTCTTTTTAATATGCCTTATATCCCTGGGGGGTACTGTTTTTCTCTTGCTTGCCGAGACTAATGCATATTAAATGCTTTTTCATAAAGTTCTTAATATGTCTTTTTTCATTTTGGTAAAGTCCAATTATCATAAAAATTACGCAAAATACATATGAAATTGCTTTTACAAGTAACTTTAATATGCCATCTGCCTTAGATAAGTACTTGTCGAAACCATTAAATAGCCAGTGAAGGCATACTAAAGTTACCTTTTTTTATATTTCATATGATAACCTTAAATAAAAAGTAGGCTACTACTTTTTCAATATTATCAAATATTATACTTACTCCGCATCTCCTGAATCATTTCATCTGCATCTTTAATATATCCTTGATCTGCATGATTCTTTGAATTTTCCAATTTTCTAAGTAGCTCTTCTTCATTCATTGGCGTAATCAGATTGTTTGTATCCATTGTCATATAGTTTATAGCACTTTCTATGCCCACATCTCCAGTAATTTTTATATCATCATATCACTATACATGTTATATATCGATATTATAATTTGATGCAAAGTATATAAAAGTATATAATTATATCGAAAGTATATAGAAGTATATAAACATTCACAAAGTATATAAATGTATATAGAAAGGAGCCACACATGGAACGAAATCCTTTTGTCATGAATTTCGGAAAAGTACCAAGTCAGTATATAAGCAGAGAGCTGATAATCGACGAAATTGTTCAGGAAATGACCGAAGAAGATTCGCAGAATAATTGCTTCATGCTCACTGGAACCAGAGGAAGTGGCAAAACTGTAACCATGACTGCAATCGAGAAAAAGATTTCTGCGTCAGATGAATGGATTGTAATAAGGCTGAACGCTGAGAGAAATATGCTCGAGAGCTTAGTCGGTAAGCTCTATGACAGCAGAGAATTCGTGACAAAATTCGTTGATGCAAATCTTAATCTTTCAAAGTTCGGAATAGGGCTCAATCTCAAGACCAAATCTCCTGTCGCTGATATTGAATCTGCACTTGAGATAATGCTGAAAGAAGTTCGAAAGAAAAAGAAAAAAGTTCTTGTAACTGTCGATGAGGTGTCAAACACCGCCTATATGAAAGAATTTGCGAGCAGCTTCCAGATTCTTATAAGAGAAGAACTGCCTATATTCCTACTGATGGCAGGCCTCTATGAAAACATCAGCAATTTGAAAAACGCAAAGAATCTCACATTTTTATACAGAACACCGCAATATGAGATGGAACCGCTCAACCTTACTTTAATTGCTGCGAAGTATTCAAAGGTATTCGGAATCAATAGAGAAAAAGCGATGGATATGGCGCTTATTACAAAGGGCTATCCCTTTGCTTATCAGGCCTTGGGTAAATACATCTGGGAAGAAAAAAATCATGAATTAACCGAATCTGTACTTATCAAATTTGATGAAGCACTTAGTCACTATGTTTATAAGAAGATGTGGTCAGAGCTGTCCGAAAAGGACAAATGGTTTATGTCATTTATAGTGAAAAAAGATGTCATGCCTGTTTCCGAACTGCTTGAACTAACCAAGCAAAAGAAAAACGAGTTCTCACAGTACAGGGAAAGGCTTAGAGATAAAGGACTTATCGATGTTTCAGGCAGAGGAATGATAAAACTTACTTTGCCCAGATTTGATGTATTCGTAAAAAATGAATTGAGATAAACATATTTATGTAGGAGCAAATAAACATGCTTTATATTGGCAAAGAATTACCCCAAATGGATATCGATGAAAATGAGTATAAACCTTTTATCCGGCGTGAATGGTTCCGCAAAAATTATATGTGGTTTGCATATGGATTGATGTTTTTACTATTCATAGCGGCTTTATCACTGGGAAGTCTACGTGCAGGACACTTCATAATCAGATTAATTGTTTTTGCAATAACATATGTGGTACATGAGTTGCTACATATAGTGACCGTTTTTAGAAAAGGCGATATTTACCTAAATCACTCCGGTATATATTTGTGGTTAACACCGGATTTTACTTTATCCAAGCGAGAGTTCTGGATTTTCATGACTTTACCGTTTCTTGTGCTTACTTGCCTTGTGGGCTTGAGCTCTTATCTGGTTTCTGAACACGTTGGCATGTATCTTAAGTATATTGCATGGATCAATTCAATAATTGCCGGCTCTGATATTATAAATTCAGCACTTATTATGATGATGCCGCGAAATTCATATTTTTATCGAGGATACTATAAGTGTAAATAAATTTTTTTGACATTTCTACATACTAACAACACGAGGATAGCATAATGACAGAAAAAGAATTATGGGCAGAGTTTTGCTCAAAAAAGAATGTTGATATAAACACACCTTATGAAGCATGGGGCTTTGGAGGTATAGAAGAAAGTGATACTGACAAGCTTGCAGAATTGGTTTTAAAGGGAAAGAAGTTTGGAACTGCAAGTTCATATGATGAATATGTCATGGAGGATATTACGGATGAAATTCCAAAGATCGGAGATTACAGTGTTATCCTGAACAGCAAAGATGAGGCTGTATGTGTGATTAAAGACTATGACGTCTATATCAGACCTTTTGGCGATGTACCGCCCTTCCATGCTTATGCAGAAGGCGAAGGTAACAGGTCGCTAAAATACTGGCGCGATGTTCACACAAGTTTTTTCAAAAAATGTCTTGATGAAACAGATATGCCCTTTAATCAAGAGTCAAAAATAATCTGCGAGAAGTTCAGCGTTGAATATATTCCGGGCGAAAATCTGCCGGACGAAGAACTTCTTTTTGTTGAACCTTCCATGAATTTTGAGAAAGAAATAGCGGCATATAGACAGGAAATGCTTGATGCTGATTCGTCTTTTGACGGATGCTTTTCTATGAAAAGAATGCCAAATACAAAAGAATATGTCGATCATTGCATCGAGTGGGCTAATCCCAGAAGGGACGCAGATGAACATGGCGCTTGGGGAAATGTCCTTCTGGCCATAAGAAAGTCTGACATGAAAATGGTTGGCTGCATGCAGGTTCACAACGTTCTCACTGAGAGAATGAAGAATTATACAGGACATGTTGGTTATTCTGTTCGCCCATCAGAAAGAGGAAAAGGCTATGCAAAAAGGATGCTTGCTAAAGCAGTGGATTTTCTTTCGAGTTTTGGTTTTGAAGAAATTGTTATCAGTTGCCTTCCTGAAAACGAAGCCAGTAAAAAAACTATTCTTTCTAACGGAGGCAAATATATAGAAACCGTTTTCTTGGATGAAGATAAAGTTTATCTGGAGAAATATAAGATTCAGATTTGACTTAAGAAAACGTTACTTTCAAGGTGCCTGCCCTACAAAGGTAATTACGTTTGTGGATAAGTGGCTTATTGCAGAGTCTCTTGGAATGTCATATTCCTGGGGACTTATTGTTTTCTTTATAGTATTCCATCCTGCAAAGGCATCATCGATATACGCTTGTATAAGCTTGGTAGGAAGATTTACTTCAAACTGTGGATCCATGACTTCCTCTGTATTCATGTTGCATTCCGTAACTTCTGAATTTATTACCAGACAAACAATTCCCTGGCTCTTTATTCCCGCTTTTATTTCCTGTAATTTATCCAAAAAAGCTTTTTGGCTTTCTACATGTTCCAATGCAGATACAGCTAGAATAAGATCATAAGTATTTTCAAGGACACTAAACTGTTCAATCGTGCAGACCATCCCGTTGATATTTTCCTCAACATCATGAATACATGCATTGTGTTTTAGCTTTTCAATAGCTATATCAAGAATATCTATACAATCAACCAAACATCCTTTATCTTTGAACTGCTCCGCTAGATATATGCTATTTCTTCCGATTCCGCATCCAAGATCAAGTACACGTATGCAACCATGATCAGAAAGGAGTGGCACGATATCTTTTACCATTTTAATTGGCTTTTTAAGCCAACTATCTGTGTTGTATAAATCTTCATCAGTATAGATTTTTGTGTGAGATATCTTTTCACTTTCTCGTATTTTATCTATTCTTGAATTCATGCCTGCTCGTTCCGATCATTATTTTGTTCATTTATCTTGAGATTTCTTTTCTCGTAGCTTTGCAAGTATAGAATCTTTATCTCGAGCTACTGATAAATTTCCGGCAATATCATTTACATTTTCTTCATTCATTACGCCTGGATACTCCTGTTGGAATACAATTAAATCTTTTTTGGTTTCTTTTTCATCTCTACAAACCTTGTCATATAAAGTTTGCAAATCATTGTTTTCAAATATATCAGCAATAAATGTACGTGACTGTTCCGAAATATTTTCCCATGAGTCATATAATTCTTCTGTTGCCTTTTTTACTGAATCTAAAGTAATTGGATTACCTAATCTTTCATGCTCATAAAGTATACCAACAATATCTGACAAATCATTTTTATAAGCCCTTCCTGACTTTAGTTTCATGGCAACAAGATATTCAGATGATATAGTTCTTATAGTAAGTACATTAGAATAAGTTTTATAGTATTTAGAAACTCTCATAAGTCTAGGTGTATATGAAGAAGTCTTCTGAAAATCATTATTTAGCCAGCCAACAGGAAGATTATATTTATCTCTTACAATATTCAGTGCATCTTTCATCCCCGAAGCAGCTGATATAATTGCATCTATGTCTGTAGTCATATTTCTAAAACCATAGTTTATCAAAACAGATGCGCCTCCAATAAGTATCAGCTCTGCAGGCATATTTTTTCCGGCAATTTTTCTATATATTTTTGCTAATTCTTTAAGATATTCATCAATATTATTTTTGTTAAACTCAACCTTTTTTTCAGAAGACATTACCTATCTCACTTTCCACAATATTATATTTTAGGAATTCTTTTATTGAATTCTTTTTTGCATTTTCAAGAATGCTCTCATCTTTACTGACAGAATACAAAGCAAGAATTCCTTTTGGATAAACTATCTCTTTCAATTTTTTCTTTCTTATTTCATCATAAATATCACATAACGGAATATCATTTTGCTTACAAAGATAATCTGTCATTGCAAGCAAATAAAAGCATTCCGGGTACCATTCTTTTTTATAATAGTAACTAATTCGATCATGTTCCAATATTTCAAGAATAAAATCTATAGCGCCAAGCTCTTTTACCCTGTGGCAGGTATTACTTTTGAAATTCTCAAAACTTGGACGAGGTTCCATTTCATCCTCAACCAAATCTTCCATAGTTACATCTAATGATTTTGATATCTTAAACACAATCTCGACACTGCATTTTATTATCTGTGTCTTATTGTTGCAGATATCATTTAACGTCGAATAAGGAATCCCAGTCTCTTTAGATAATCTATATATAGATTTATTTTTCTCTTCTAACAATTCTTTTATTCTCATTATTATCATCTCCTGTCACCATTATTATACCGTTGTACCGTTATAGTATCAACACAAAAAAATCCGAGACTTTTACATCCCGGATTTTTCCAAATATATATTCACCCCAAATTTCTGATAAGATTAACCATCTCAATAGCGCCCTGTGCGCATTCAAAGCCCTTGTTTCCTGCTTTTGTGCCTGCTCTTTCGATTGCCTGCTCGATATTGTCTGTAGTGAGAACACCGAACATAACAGGAATACCGCTGTTTAGGCTGACCTGAGCAACGCCCTTTGATACTTCGGCGCAAACATAGTCATAGTGAGAAGTCGATCCCCTGATAACAGCGCCGAGACAGATAACAGCGTCATACTTGCCGCTCTTTGCCATCTTGTCAGCGATGAGAGGAATCTCAAATGCCCCCGGAACCCAAGCCACATCGATATCATCGTCATTTACATTTTCTCTCTTAAGCGCATCAACCGCACCACCGAGGAGCTTTGATGTGATGAACTCATTAAATCTTGCTACTACAATGCCTACTTTAATCTTTTCTGATACCAGATTTCCTTCAAAAACTTTCATATATTTTTCTCCTTAAAATTTATTTGAATTTATATTTTCTTATCTTGTCACACCTTCAAGATATGTCCCATGCGGATTTTCTTGGTCTGAAGGTAGAACATATCAAACGGATTTGCCTCTATCTCTATCGAAACGCGCTGTGTTATCTTCATTCCGTAGTCTTCAAGCTGATATACCTTATCCGGATTATTGGTCAAAAGATTCAGCGACTTAATTCCAAGGTCTCTAAGTATCTGCGCTCCTGTGTAGTATTCGCGCATGTCTCCGGGGAATCCCAGCGCAAGGTTTGCATCAAGAGTATCTGCTCCCTCGTCCTGTAATTTATAAGCTTTGAGCTTGTTCACAAGTCCGATTCCTCGTCCTTCCTGACGCATGTACAAAAGAACTCCACGCCCCTCTTCCGCGATCATCTTCATTGCCTTATCAAGCTGCTGTCCACAGTCGCAGCGCATTGAACCGAACACATCTCCTGTGAGGCACTCAGAATGCACTCTGCAAAGAACATCCTCTCCGTCTGAGATATCTCCCATAACAAGCGCTACATGGTGTTCTCCGTTTATTTTATTGATGTAGCAATGAGCCATGAACTTTCCGTATTTAGTCGGCATGTTTGCGATTGAAACACACTCTACAAGGTTGTCGTAAATCTTCCTGTACTCAGCGATATCGGCAACCGTTATGTACGTAAGGTCATGCTCTTTTGCAAAATTCTTAAGATCTTTCTCACGCATCATTGAGCCGTCTTCTTTCATAATCTCGCAGCAAAGGCCGCACTCCTTTAGGCCTGCGAGTTTAAGAAGGTCAACTGTTGCCTCCGTATGCCCCTGTCTTTCTATAACTCCGCCGCTCTTGGCAACAAGGGGAAAAAGATGTCCCGGCCTCCTCAAGTCATACGGATTACAGTCATCTGACGCGCACATCCTTGCAGTCATTGCTCTCTCATCTGCAGATATTCCCGTCGTTGTGTCCTTATGATCGATTGAAACCGTAAATGCCGTCTCATGGTTATCCGTGTTGTTATTGACCATAGGATTGAGGCAGAGCCTGTTTGCAATTTCTTCGCTTATCGGCATGCAAATGAGGCCGCGTCCATACTTTGCCATGAAGTTTACGGATTCGCCGGTCACATTCTCAGACGCACATATAAGATCCCCTTCATTCTCTCTTTTCTCATCATCAGCAACTACAATTACTTTTCCTTCTCTCAAATCGGAAAGTGCCTTCTCTAAAAGCTGCTTATCCATTTCTGCTATCCTCCTTAATAAAACCCGTTCTGTAAAAGAAATTCTTTCGTGATACTTCCGTTGTCTTTATTTATCTCGCAAAATTTTTTTATGTACTTTCCAATGATGTCTGTTTCTAAATTGACTTCGTCCCCAACTTTCCTGACACCCAAAACTGTTTCTTTTAAAGTGTGAGGAATGATCGAGACGCTGAAAGATGATGCGCTCATCTTTGCAACCGTAAGGCTTATGCCGTCTATTGCTATCGAACCTTTTTCAACTATTCCCTCAAGAATGCCGGCAGGTGCCGTTATCTCGAACCAGACAGCATTACCGTCATTTTTTATCGACGCTATCTTGCCGGTCCCGTCTATGTGTCCCGAAACCATGTGTCCGCCAAATCTGCCCCCCGCGCTCATGGCCCTTTCAAGATTCACGGGGCTTTTGTTTCCAAGTTTCATAAGGCTTGATCTTGAGAATGTTTCATTCATTACATCGCAGGTAAAAGAGCTGTCTGAAAAAGTCACAACTGTGAGACATATGCCGTTTACCGCAATGCTGTCACCTATCTTTACGTCCTCTAAAACTTTTTTACAGGATATGCACAGCGTGCTTTCTTTGGCGCCTTTAGATATGCTCTTTACAAAGCCCATCTCTTCTATTATTCCTGTGAACACTTATACTTAACCTCGCTTTCTATAAGCAGATCATCTCCGATTCGGGAAATATCGGTAACAGTAAGTTCTATGGCTTCATCAGGCTCATCTATTCCTATGCCTGTTACAGGACTTTTTCCCATTCCGCCAAATATCTTAGGTGCCATAAATGTATGCACTTCATCGACTATGTGTGCTCTTAGCGCACTGTTATTAAGAGTTCCGCCTCCTTCAAGGAGTATTCCGTCAATTCCAAGGTCTCCAAGTTTTTCCATCAGAATGTTTAGATCTATTCCCTCAGAGTTCATCGGGACATTTACTATCTTGCAGCCCTTTTTCTCATATTGGGAAAGTTTATCTTTATCCTCTGAAGCGGTAGCTATTACGGTCTTAAAAGTATCTGCTGTCTGAACAACCTTTGAATCAAGCGGTGTCCTTAGGTTCGTATCGCAGATTATCCTAACGGGATCTCTATGCGGCGTATCAAGGCGGCAGTTAAGCATTGGATCGTCGGCAATAACAGTGGATACTCCGACCATTATTCCCATTAATTTGTTTCTAAGAACATGGACTTCTTTTCTTGATTCTTCGCAGGTTATCCACTTTGATTTGCCTGTATCTGTCGCAATCTTGCCATCTGCGGTCATCGCATATTTCATGACTACGTAAGGGCGCTTTTTCAAAATATATTTATTAAAGACTTTGTTTAATGCTGTACACTCGTCCGCAAGAACTCCCGTTACAACTTCTATTCCGTGGTCACGAAGTATCTGTACACCTTTTCCCGCAACAAGGGGATTTACATCAAGTGCGCCCACGACAACTCTCTTTATGCCGTTTTCTATGATTGCCTCGGTACAAGGCGGTGTCTTTCCGTGATGACAACACGGCTCAAGTGTCACATATATGGTTGCACCTTCGGGAGAATCACTGCAGTTCTTAATAGCATTTCTCTCTGCGTGAAGTTCTCCGTATTTCTCGTGATAGCCTTCGCCGATGATAACGTCATCTTTTACTATTACGGCACCTACAAGGGGATTTGGATTAACAAAACCGGTGCCTTTTTTTGCGAGCTCGATGGCTCTTTTCATGTATAATTCATCGTTCATTTGTGGTCCTCTGTGGTGGTATATGTACTAAAACTTCTAAGTACTCTGCAAAAAAATGAACCCTGAACCAAAAATGTTCAGGGCTTAAAATAAACTACTGCTGTATGGGATATGTACTAAATTCGAAAAAACCTCATTAAGTACATCCCCATGGCTCGCACTAAGCTCGTCAATACCTCGCTAAGTGCTCTGCTCAAAAAAACACCCTGAACAATTTAATTTGTTCAGGGTGCTTATAAGCTTTTTATTTGACTGAGCTTTACTTAATGATGTTCTGCTCTCGGCATAAATGCCTCGCTGGAACTAAGTTCGATCACAGAAATCAAAGATTTCTTATCTCACTTATTGCTAAGTGCTCTGCATACTTCTTCCATCCAGACTATACTGTCGGCATCGGAATCACACCGATTCTGCCTTGCGGCTCGTGGGCTATACCACCGGTAGGGACTTTCACCCTGCCCTGAAGTTTTTATTAAGTTACTGCTATTGTAAGCAGATTAATTCGTCATGTCAATGATCAAATGTTCAAAAGCTTTGCATACTCAGTAAGAGCGCCTTCTGTCTCGTGTGCAAGAACTCTCTTTGCAAGTACCTTACCAAGCTGAACACCTTCCTGATCGAAGCTGTTGATGTTCCATACAAATCCCTGGAACATAACCTTGTTCTCAAAGTGAGCAAGAAGTGCACCGAGTGACTTAGGATTGAGCTCATCACCGATGATGATACTTGAAGGACGTCCGCCCTTGAAGTTCTTGTTGAGGTTATCATCTTTTTTTCCACATGCAAATGCAACGATCTGAGCTGCTACGTTAGCGCAGAGCTTCTGCTGGCTTGTGCTTCCCTGAATATCAACATCATTCTGAAGCTGGCTGTTCTTAAAGCCGATGAACTGAAGAGGAATGATGTCTGTTCCCTGGTGAAGGAGCTGGTAGAATGAGTGCTGTCCGTTTGTTCCGGGCTCACCGAAGATGATAGGACCAGTTACATAGTTAATAGGCTCACCGAAACGGTTTACGCTCTTTCCGTTTGACTCCATGTCAAGCTGCTGAAGGTGAGCGGGGAAACGGCTAAGTCCCTGTGAGTAAGGAAGAACCGCTGTGCTTGAGTAACCAAGTACGTTGCGCTCATAAACTCCGATAAGTGCATCGAGCATTGCAGGGTTTTTCTTAAGATCTGCATTTGCAGAAAGCTTGTCCTCTTCTGCAGCACCGTCAAGGAACTGCGCAAACACGTCAGGTCCGAAAGCAAGTGAGAGCACTGCTCCGCCAACGCCTGATGTTGAAGAGTAACGTCCGCCGATGAAGTCATCCATGAAGAATGCTTCAAGGTAGTTCTCGCTCTTTGCAAGAGGAGATGTCTCTGATGTAACTGCGATCATGTGCTTAGACTGATCAAGTCCTGCCTTCTTAAGCGCATCTGTAACGAATGATTCGTTTGTTAGTGTCTCAAGTGTTGTTCCTGACTTTGAAACCAGGATAAATATTGAATGAGCAACATCAATGCTGTTAAGTACGGCAGATGCATCATCAGGATCTACGTTGCTGATGAATTTTGCTTCCATCTTGAAGTTGCCTGTTCTGTGTGCCCAGTTCTCAAGTGCAAGATACATAGCGCGAGGACCAAGATCACTTCCGCCGATACCAATCTGTACAACAGTTGTGAACTTCTCGCCCTTTGCGTTCGTGATCTCACCTGAGTGAACTTTATTTGCAAAATCTGCGATTCTCTTCTGTTCTTTTACATAGAATTCTCTTTTATCAACTCCGTCAGCTTCTACCTTGTTTCCAAGCTGTCCCCTAGTAAGCTGGTGGAGAACCATTCTCTTTTCCCCGGTGTTAATAACTTCACCGTTATAAAGCGCCTCAAACTTCTCGATAAGCTGTGTCTCTTTTGCAAGTGAATCAAGAGCTGCGATGATGTTATCATCAACTTCCTTGGCTGCGTAATTGTATGCAAGACCTGCCGCCATAGGTACCGAGTACTCTTTTACTCTCTTTGCTCCGTTCTCCCCGGACATAGCTTCAACTAAATTAACGTGTTTGATACCTTCAAGATCGTTATAGGATTTAATTGTATCAAGATTGTTCCAACTAACCATTATAAAATCCTCCTGTTTGGCGCATGAAATTGAGTTTCGCCATTAGTCTAAAGTTTATCAAAGATATTTTTTCTAATCAAGAAGATTGCAAAAATGACATCTATAAATATAGCAATGTAAAAAAAATCCAGAAAGTACACTTATGAGTTCTCCCAGCTTTATATGTTGCTTATTATTTTTCAACAATCATATTAACTATAGCCTCTATATGTATCTTCATTGTATCCAAACATTTTAAAGGACAAGTTGCTTCTTCAATAATAAGCGGTAATTCCGTACATCCAAGAATAATACCATCCACTCCTTGTTCACGTCCAATTTTTTCAATAATACCGTATATCTGCGCTCTTGTGGATTCCTTAATAATTCCCCGCTCTAATTCCGAAGATATTTTTTCGGATATATATTCCATGTCTGATACACAGGGTGTAACAATACTTATGCCACGGTTTTCAAAAGGCGTTCTGTAATAGTCTGCTTTCATGGTCGTCATTGTTCCAATCAAACCCAGTTTTCGCATTTCAATCTGTTCCGCCTTCTCTGCTGTTGCTTCAACAATACTGATCATTTTCACATTTATTTTTTCTTGTAATTCATCAAAAACTATATGGGGAGTATTTGCTGCCATAACAATAAAATCACAGCCACAATTACATAGATTTTGAATCGCTCCAGATAAGTATTCAATCAGTAACTGATAATCCTGATTCTCACACAATTTAAGTACTTTGTATACATCAACACTTTCAATTGACAGTGACGGGAACATATCTTGCCCAACTGCTTTTTGTACCCCGTAAACAATATCATGATAATAAGGTATTGTGGATTCCGGTCCCATACCGCCTATAATCCCAACTTTTTTCATTAACTTATTACTCCTTTCATTATCTGATAACATTATGATAATTTGAGTATATTATTATATACTTCATATTCCTGATCCTTCAGTTCTTTCAATAGCTGTCCTATTCCAGTAATATATTTTTTATTGAAAGAAGTATCATACATAATTACAAGATACACAATTTTTTTCAGTGCTTTGCAGATTTCCAACAACTCATCTTCCAATTCATCAATACTTCCTGAAATATATCCTTTTTTCTTTATGTACCTTATCTTTTCACTTAGATTAGTATTCTTCTCCAAAAGAATAAATACCAATCTAAAGTCCACCATTTCATTTTTTCCAACAGATTTTTCTATACAGCCTATAATGAAATCATATACATTGATTCCGTATACGGTACCTTCTTTGAATCGATCTCCAAAAAAATCATTACTAAAAAATCCCGATTGATGAAAATAGATTTCTTTGTGATCACTGATATCTGTACTATTCACATAGTCATCGAGCATATGTGTAAATTCCTGGTAATCAAAACTGAAAGACTTTTTATCATTTGAAAACAATTCAAATACGCACTTGTCTTTATTTCTGGAAAAAGCGCGTAACAAATCATCTTCTTCAATAACTGTTTTTTTCAGAAAACCATATATGTTTTCAATACACTCAAAACCATCACAGATTCTTTTTACCAGTAAAATATCGTGAACAATATGCTTTGTTCCGTACTCACTATAATTCTTAATATAATAGTGATCCACATTAAAATAAAATGCTTTTCCGACTTCAGTACCCTTCAAAACTGTTTCTTTGAATTTCTCATAGTCATTATTTATCTCATCAGATCTGTCGATATGATTTAGTAAAGGAAATGCTCCGAAAAGATGACCGCTGCAATAATCAACAGCGGCTCTTCCTCCTTCAAAACCATATAAATTAATATAATTATTATTCTTCCAATCTTCATAACAAGGATGATCTTTGATCAAATAATCTGCAAATGCAAGATACTGAAAAGTTTTTACATATGTCTGTATTTCTTCATTCATCACTCGTCACCCATCAATAACTTTATAAATTGCTTGCTATCTTCTTCATTTCCGCCAAAACACTGACTTCATCTTCAATAAATTTTGGCATATTTGCTATGTATTTCTCATCAAACACAAAGTCGTTTTCCTTACTAGCTCTTTGCATAAGAACAACAAGGACATTCCGCACTTTTGCCCAATCCGAAGATAATTTCTTAATTCTATCCGCCACCTCGGCAAAATAATTGCCGCCCAAAACAGAATCTAAAGATACTAATGCTTCAGCAAAATTAAATCTACTCCATGACAGTGCAATGAACCGTATAAGAAAAATGGATTTATCAGGATATTTGTAATATTCAATATCTTTCTCCGAATAAGTATATTTTTTTAATGAATCATATATTTTTTTTAGTGGTTCTCTCACATCCCGATCTTCCAATTGTAAAAGATAATCTTTCACAAAAGTTACCACATTAGAGCGGCTAATCTTATCCTTCTTGTTCTCCGCCGAAAACACTATGAACCATGATAAGTATTTCAGTAAACATTCTTTAGAAATCTCAACCCTTTTCTCTTCTAGATATGAATCCGATGATAAAAAAACTTTTCTCTCAGGATCATATGATTCCAATGTAATCGTGTGAAACATATGCTGATCCAAATAAAAATGTGACCACGTACATCCATATGAGTCCACTGTAACCGCAACCATATTGCCATTGTTTATCTTCTCGCATATCGTTGCAATTATTTCTTCGTAAGATTTAAAGTCCTCTTTCTCATATATTTTATACTTTATATGATATATTTTGGTAATCGCATCCAAACCTGTAATACGGTATGGATGTCCATAATCAAGATTATGATTTCTCATAAGGTCATCTTCTTCTAAATAAACAATGTTATACATCATAAAAAAGTAGAAACTGTAATCCAGCTTTTCTTTTTTTGCCAAATACAAAAGAACATTATTATCAAAGCAATCCAGCTTTGGATTTTTTTTTAGATACATTTTTAGGCAACATCCCTCCCTTATTTTTGATATTTCAAAACCATATCAACGATGTCATTTCCAGTTTTTATCTCATCAAACTCTACTTCTGCAATGGCAAGCATTGTATCGAAATTCAAAACTTCCTCAAATACAGTAACCATTGAAACCAACTGAATGGAATCTATTCCCAGTTCATTTCTGAAGTCTGCCTCCAAAGTGACATTAGGTCTAATATTTTTGACAACCATTGATTTAAATGTCTCTATGACTTTTTTCTCTATTTTTTTTCTATCCATATTATTTCTCCATCATATATTCATAGTTTTTATAAAAAATCTTTTCCTTTAATGAATCACTAAGCAGATCACTGTCTCTGAAATAATCCACCCATTTTTTTTGCTTACCCATCATAGAATACAATGGCCAATCTGTACCAAACAACACCTGATCCGGTATAGTATCCCTTATTACCTTTATTTTTTCAGCTAGAGTCTCTTTTCCGTACTCTCTCTGAAAAGCCGAAACATCGCAATAACAATTTTTATGCGCCTTACAATATTCAACTCGCTCTTCAAAGCCATCTGTCGTCAAATGCGCCATAACAACTTTAAGACTCGGAAATTTTTCCTGAATAACCTTAAGCTGTTGAATATAATCATAATCATTATACATATCCTGATTAGATGCACCAGTATGTATCAACACCGGTATCCCATGATAACAGCATATTTCATAATAATCATTCATCCTATTATCTGTCAGATCAAATCCACATGGCGGATATACTTTCATCCCTTTGAAACCATATTCCTTTATACTCTCCTCAAATTTATCAACATGCCTATTATCTCTTCGACAATCACATCCCCAAAAGGCCATCAGACGATTAGGATGTTTTTTTATTACATCAACATGTTTTTGAAAAAAATAATTCCAATCGAGTTTTTCCTCATAACCAAAATCCGCCATCAACAAGACACTTTTATCAATACCAGCTTCATCCATCTGTTTAATAAGCTTATCGCAAAATTTATCACTCAAAATTTTTTTAATCAGAGCGTTGATTATATTCATATCCAAATTATATTCGGGATATGATCCAACTACACCATTTAGAAATTTCTTTGAAAATAAAGATTCATCAGCAAAATGTGTGTGAACATCAATTATCATCTCAAATCTCCATTCCAAAAATCTGTTTTAATTCATTTTTATAATGTGTAGCTATTTCTTTTCTGGCAAGCTTAAGATTTACGTTTAACTCCTTATTGTCAATTGAAAACGGCTCTCTTGTTAAAATGACATCCTTAATCTTCGCATACTCTTCACCATACTTTTTAAACCGCTTCACTTCATTATCAACGTCTTCTCTAATGATATCCTTATTTGAAGGAGTTACAATTGCTACAAGAAAAGGCTTTTCATTTCCAAAAAGACATATTTGTTTAATCATGTCTGATTCTTTGATACGATTTTCCATCTGCGCAGGCATTATTTTTTCTCCGTTACTCAGAGTAATGATTTCCTTTTTTCTTCCACACAGATACAGGAATCCATCCTTGTCAAAATAACCTATATCGCCAGTAGCAATGTATCCGTCACTTCTGTATACTTTCTTTTCGAATGCCAAATCGTCCTCCTGATAGCCACATGCAAATGCATAGTCATCATTTTTAACCAGAACTTCCCCATCTTCGGCAATTTTGATATTTCTTTGCATAAATGGCTTTCCGACACTTCCTATTCTTACATTTCCTGGATAATTAATCGCAAGAACTCCGCCTTCATTAATGCCATATGCTTCATACAAAGGTATTCCCGCATCATTATAAAACTCCAAAACATCTCTTCTGATGCTTGCAGATCCTGTAATCATCAAGCGCATTTTGCCGCCCCAAAAATCATGAAAGGCCTTAAGAAATTTCTTTTGAAATATCTCAATATACTTCTTTGGAATCAAATGCTTATGTTTTAGTGCAAAGAATGTATTAACCGCTACTTTCTTTTTGATATCGCTTGTAATGACACCATTAACGGTATCATAAACTGTTTCAAAGAGATGTGGAACCCCCTGAAGAATTGTAGGTTTTCCAACCTTCATTGCCATAGTAAATGTAGACATATCAGCCAACAATATATCAATTCCCCCCATAATAGATGCATAGATATACGCTCTGCATGTCAATACCGAAAGCGGCAAGAAAATAAAAACCTTATCTTCCGAAGTAAAATCGTACAGACTGTAAAAACCATTTATAAAGCTCTCAACCGCTCCTGCCATAATCTTTAACGCCTTAGGAGTACCCGTTGTTCCAGAAGTATAAATAATCGTAAAAACGTCTTTGGGTGCAAACTCAAATTTTACCTTTTTATCATAGGTATCAATATTGGCAATCTCCGCGAATACTTTTTCAAAAGGAACATATCTTTTATCATCCTCACAATATGGAGCATCTGCAAAAACTACCTGCATGTTGTATTTTGTGAGCAAAGCATTCTTATTGGCCTCAAAATCCTTTGCATGAAAAGAAACTGAAATCCATCCACCAACTAGACATGCCAGATCAACTACCATCCATTCATAGGAATTATCACCTACAATACCTATATATTCACCTTTGGGTAATTTTCTGATTTTCTTTATATATGAAACCATTTTCAGTACATCAAGCTTCATATCCTGAAACTTAATTGTCTTTTTTTCTTTACAGAAAACAGCCACACTATTACAGGCATTCTGATCCATGTAATCTAATAATCTACTTAAATCCATAGCTCCACATCTCCTCAATAATTGTTATTCCTGTCTAGATAAGCGTTACGCCACCTTTTTGCAATATTTGTACATTTCTATTGCCCATACAGGAAAGATAATGACCAAAATAGAGCTTCCCGTTGTCAATATTCTTGTCTGAACAAAATATCCCAAAAGGCCAATAAAGTAACCAAATGCACATACAAAATTGATAACTCTGATTGCTACGTTGAAAAGCTTGCATCTTACACTGTAAATTGCCAATGTAAAAAACCAAAGGGAAGCAAATCCAAATGACATCAGAAATTTATCAAACTCCATCGTTCCTCCGGCAATCACAACCTCTTTTACAATATCGCTTCCACCAAGATATTCTCTTGTCACTTTGGGCATGTAATACAATCTTGATACATAGGTCAAACCCATAAGTAAATACCCCAACGTGGACAATCTTGAAATCCAGACAAACAACGGAGTATTCAATTCTTCATGAACACAATGAAACATAGAAACTACGCCAATCATTACTGAAGCTTGTAAAAACATAAAAGTCCAGAAAATATAATAAAAATATGGTAATTCCTTAAATGATTTAAAATATTTGTCACTGAAGAGAATTAGTTTTTGATCATACGGGACAAAAATATATCCTACTCCAGCAATAACAAGAAATAACGTCGCAAGTAAAACCATTCTTCCCACAAATAAAACCGTTTCACGTCTATCTAACTGCATATCAAACATCTTCCTTTCTTTTTAAATCTTATTAAATTAAGCTGGATTTCCCATTAGTAATTCAGCAACTTCTTTGCTGTTTGATTTGATAAAATAATGCCCCGCCTGAGATATATTCTTATAATCGACTGACTTAGCATGATATTTCCATTGATGGACATCCTTTAAACTGGTACAAGTTAAAGGATCATCTTCACCAAGAATAACCGTGATATTATCCACCTTGTACTTTTCTTTTCGCATTTTTTCAAAATACTTCATTGCATTTCTTCCATCATGCCTAAACCACTTATAAACTTGATGCTTTTGTTCGTATGATAATTCTGAAACAACGCCACCTATCTTACGTATAAATGCCTCAACTCTCTCATCATTGCTGTAATAATAGGAAACCACTCCTTTTGCACACACACGCTTAACTGCGTTGGAACAATATGGAGATGCTCCTCCTACTACCAGTCTTAATACATTCACACCAATCATTTTTAATTTACGTGATACTTCAAATGCCATAGCACTTCCAACGCAATGACCATACACTATAACATCACCCTTGACATATTTGCATATATCCGTCGCAATAATCATACTCATCTGATCCAAATCAACGAGTTTTTCGTTTTTGATATATGAGTGTCCACGTAAATTAACGGCATATACGTTATAATCATCCGACATTTGATCCGCCAGATTATAAAATACACTTGCAACACCGCCTCCGTAGGGGATACATATTAAATTTGCTTTAGCGGAATCACTGAGTTTTAACGCGCTTAAGCATCCAAATCTGTCCATTTTCTTACTTAAAACATATTCTGCAATATCTCTTACAGTAGAATACTTATACAGATCCTCAAGCTCTATCTTTTCATACTTACTAACAAGCTGAATTCCTTTTAAAGAAGTTCCTCCATATTCAAAGAAATCATCTTCTACCCCTAATTCATCAACTTCCAACATTTCCTTGAACAAAACCAACAACTTTTCTTCTTCTGGATTTTTAGGCAACACAATTTCTCTTTTCTCAGATTCAAGATTCAATGGAGGAAGGGCTTTTCTGTCAAGCTTTCCGTTATGTGACAGTGGTAATTTATCTAAATATACATAATTGGTGGGTACCATATATACTGGAAGATTTTCTTTTAACATACGCTTCATTTCCCGCACATCCATAAATTCTTGATTCGAATTCTTCTCAATATACGCAACAAGTGATTTATTCCCTCTTGAATCACTCACATCAATTACTTTTGCCTGATGAACATGGTCAAGCTTTTCCAGCTGATATTCTATTTCTCCAAGCTCAATTCGAAGTCCGTTAATCTTGACCTGGAAATCCGCACGCCCAAGATACTCTATTTCCCTTTGTTCGTTATATCTTGCCAGATCTGCCGTTTTATACATCCTTTGGCAAAACTTCGGATTGATTGTATTATCAACAAATTTTTCTTTTGTCAGTTCTTCTTTGTTGTAATATCCATAAGCCAATCCCACACCAGAGATATAGAGTTCTCCGCTTATACCATCAGGCAAAAGCTTCCTATTTTTATTAAGTACATATAACTGAATATTATCTATGGGTTTTCCAATAGGTACAGACTTGAGACCATCTCGCGCATAACACTTCCAATATGAAACATCGATTGCCGCTTCCGTAGGTCCGTACAAGTTATACAGATCACAATTGAATTTTCTCAAACAATCTGACATCAAATCTGCTTTCAGCTCTTCTCCGCTACAAATAATCCGCTTTAAAAACTTACATTTATCTGCGACAACATTATCAGAAAAAATCCTGAGCATTGAAGGAACAAAATGAAGTGTTGTAACCTTCTCTTTCTCAATAATGTCTGCCAGATAATCGGGATTGCGGTGTCCACCAGGTTTAGCCATCACTATTGTAGCTCCTATCATCAACGGCCATACAAATTCCCATACAGATACATCAAAGCTGAAAGGAGTCTTCTGCAATACTACGTCTTTGTCCGTAAGTTGCATTTCTTTTTGCATCCATACAACACGATTAACCAAAGCTGAGTGTAAATTAATCGCTCCTTTAGGGCGTCCTGTGCTTCCCGACGTATATATCATATATGCCCAATTATCCGGCTTCACACACTTTATAAGTTCATCATTCTCGTACTTATCCAACAAATTTTTTTCCGAATCAATATAAAAGATTTTTTTGTCGGAAGGTAATAATGCTTCGAATTTCTTTTGAGCAATGATGATCTCAGCGTTGGAATCTTCTACCATATATTCGATACGATCCCTCGGATATTCAGGATCAATTGGTACATATGCACCACCCGAGCGATAGGTTGCAATAATTGCTTCTACCATCTCAACAGATCTTTCCATACATATTCCGACAAGAGTATTGCATTTTACATTATTCTTCTGCAGATAAACAGCTAATTTCCTTGTACGATTTTCAAGTTCTTTATAAGTGACCGATTCACCTTCATATCTGACCGCAATAGCATCCTTCCTCTCCGATGCCTGTTTTTCGAAGAAATCATGAATACAATTCATATTAGGAAAAGAACATGTAGTACTGCTATAATGCTCAAGCATCTTCTGTCTGTCTTTTTCACTCATTGCCTCAACATCTGCAATTTCCGTATCCAATGCCTTATAGATAGTTGTGAATAAATCCTTAAAACGCGTCAATATGTTATCAATCGTATTGGTATTAAAGACATCTTTTTTGTAATCTATACACAACTCAACATCATTATCTCTATATACAATATTCTCAATTAATCTAAAGACTAAATCTTCCTGTTGCTCATTTGGATTAGCATATACATTACTTGTACCAATTCCAGCAATTACATCCGGAAAATTTACTCTATGATATGAAAATGCCACATTATAAAGTAGCCCTTTTCTATTGGTATACTGGGACAGTTGACTGACAGGGAACTTAAGATGACGGTAACAGTCAAAAATATATCCCTGTACCCTAGTAAGAATGTCCGATACCGTTTTGCATTCACTCATATCTACACTAAATGGTATCATCTTGATATAAGGTCCGATGACTTTTTTTTCTTTTCCTACTCGATTTAAAATTGGTAATCCAAGATAAAAATCATCATTATCAAAAACATAGTTAAGCAAGTAAATTATTGTGATTGCATAATGAAATACCGACGTTTTATCAAGTGACTTTACTACCTTTTCATACTCGTCTCTGTCTATAAATACAGATTGTCTCGACACACTGTTACTATCGACGGAAAGATTATTTTTGCAACTTTCAAAAGCTACACCTTTTTCATCTTTTACATGCTGTAACCAGAATTCTTTATCTTTAATAAATTTCTCTGATTTCATATAAGCAGCTTCAGCATTGATATATTCCGTATAATCCCATACTTTTGCTTCACAATTCCCCTGTTCCATTTTCTCTTTGAACAGATCAAAAAAGATTGAAACACTATATCCATCACATATCATATGATGCATCTTCATAAATATAACGGTCTTCTGACCAACATGCATGATTGTGAACATATACGGATGTTCAAGAGAAAGTCTCTTGGACATCTGATCTTCTACATATGAAGCAACATCAAGTGATTCATAACTTGAAACTTCAATTGTTCCTGTAGCATAGTCGCATCTTTCATAAAAAATATCATCTTCCACTTCGACAAATCTTATACGAAGCATCTCCTGCTCATTGATAATACTGACTAGACAATCTTTTATCCAGCGTTCATCTACATGAGATTCAAATACGCAATATCCTCCAACATTAAACATTTCACTATCTGGATTCATTTTCTGAGTAAGCCACATAGACCTCTGAATAAATGAAACTTTAAATAAACTATCTTTCTCCATACCTATCCCCTCCGGAAATCACATAATATATGGTCCTGCCTGTGCATTCCACATTCGAGCATATTTCCCGTTTAGCTCAATTAATTCCCTGTGATTTCCCTCTTCAACAATTTTTCCATTCTCCATCATGATGATTCTATCCGCAAATCTTGTCGTTGATAATCTGTGTGAGATAAAAATTACTGCTTTACCTAAAGTTTCCTTCAATAACGTTTGATTCAATTGATATTCAGCAATAGGATCTAACGCCGATGAAGGTTCATCCATAATAAATAATCCCACATCACGAAAAAAGATTCTTGAAATAGCCAGTTTCTGACTTTCTCCGCCCGATAGATTTACTCCATTCTCATAAATTTCTGTAGTGATCATAGTTTCTTCCTTATCAGGAAGTTCCATGACTTTTTCGTACAATCCGCTTTTTTCTAGAGCTGCAATCACCTTCTTTCTCTGCATTTGTGCCTCATTGGATTTGTTATCCATCAGCACATTTTCATATATACTTCCAGCAAACAGTTTAAAGTCCTGAAACACCGTTCCTATGGCGCTTCTGTAATTATCTACTGAATAGTCTTTGATATCATGACCATTTACGCTTATTCTTCCAGAATTCACATCATATAACCGCATCAATAATTTAACCAATGTAGTTTTGCCAGCGCCATTGTATCCAACTATTGCAATCTTTTCGCCTTCCTTAATGTGCATCGAAACATCCTGAATAATATCTTTCCCCTCAGGACTATAAGAAAATGATATGTTTTTTGCATCCATATCTGTTATATTGCTATTAAGTTCAAAGTTCTTTTCCGAAATAATGTCTGATTTACTTGCTAAAAAGTCTCTGATTTTTTGAATGTATAAACTTGTTTCACAGGCATAAGGATATGTATTGGTAAATACGGACATTCCTTCCTTAAGATTTCCAAAATTTCGGTATAAAATAGCTACACTACTAATTGGAAGTCCACTAATTGAAGCTCTTATGATTAGATAGATTACATATGCCACATCATTGAAAAAATCATTGCCTATGTATGTGCTCATATATCGATACAACATTTTTTTCTTTGAATTGCTCTTTTCAATGGCATATATTTCTCTATTAGATTCTTCAAAATCCTCATAGAGCGATTTATTAATTTGGGGATTCAAACGTAATTCTTTTGCATAGTTTCCTAGATAATAGATACGCTTTACATAATCTCTTTTTCTTTCAAACGGATTACTTTCAATTCGGATGCTATACTGTAAACGGTTTAATGCTTTATTAGACAAAAAGACAACAACAAATGAACTTGCAACAAATAATATAGAACATTTATCCTTATATATAAAATAGAAACCTGTTGTAGCGAAGGCAACAATTCCTGAAAAAGTATTTTTTAAAAATGTTGAACAGCGCTCAATCTGCTTATCGCCTTCATTTATTGCTAGCACCAGTTCGTTGTAAAAATCTGGTTTATCATAACTCGCCAAATCCACTTCCTGTGCCTTTTCATACATCATCATCTTTATTTTTCTTTTCAGCTTTGGCTTCTCTTTTTCAATCAGATAATCACCTACCACTACCGTAAAAAGCATTCCGGCAGACACTCCGAGAGTCAAGATTACTAGAAAAAATAATACCTTTCGAAAAGGATATTGAAATTCCGCGGCCTCCAACACATATCCAACCCCATATGTATGTTCAAAAAAGATAGATAACGGTGCTCTGATACCATCAATAATTGTCATAATAATAAATAAAGGTGATGATTTAAAACACAGCTTCACAAGATACCAGTTATTCATCCATACTTCATAAAATGATTGCTTTTTTTTCATCGCATGTCGCCTTTATTACTTTTTATATTTTCTATTGCCAAATAGTTTCTTGCCTGTGCCTTATACATTTCAGCATATTTCTTTCCTAAGACCATCAGATCTTTATGCGTTCCCTCTTCTACGATTCTGCCATTTTCCAACATGATTACTCTATCGCATAATTTAACTGATGATAACCTGTGCGAAATAAGTATCATCGTGTGCTGCTTATGTTCTGCAATGATACTCTTAAACAACTCGTATTCCGAAATGGGATCCAACGCACTTGATGGTTCATCAAAAATCTTCAATTGCGATTTCTGTACAAACGTTCTTGCTATAGCAATCTTCTGATTTTCTCCACCAGAAAAAACTATTCCCGATTCATCAAATTCTTTTGTCATCATAGTATTCTGACCATTGTTTAACTCGCTAATTTTTTTCTGAATACCCGCTTTCTCAAGTGCCTCATTGATTGTTATCTCAACATCGTCTTTGTCTCTTCCCATCAGAACATTATCTTTAATCGATGCCCCCATTATGCAGAAATCCTGAAATGTTGTAGCAAACAGCTCACGGTAAGCACGAAGATTATATTTTCTAATGTCAACTCCATCCAAAAAGATAGCGCCCTTAGTTGGATCATACAAACGAAGCAGTAATTTAATTATTGTCGTCTTGCCGGCACCATTATGCCCAACCAAAGCAATCATGTCACCTTTATTGATTTTAAAAGACAGATTTGATATGACTTCTTTGTCCTTATATGAAAAATAGACATTATTAAATTCAATTGTTTTGTAATCACTACTTGGAATCAATCCGTCCTGATTTTCTGGTATTTTCTCCTCATATTCCAAAAAAAATCTAAGATCATTTAAGAAAATAACATTTTTATTAACCGTGACAAAATCATTAAAAAGCAAGATAAGTATCCATGCCATCGCCATCATCTGTCCGGTCATTACTGTCAGTTCCGCAATGTTGATAGAATGTCTTACTAGATGTTCATATATTGCATAAATCAACATTCCCTCAAAAATAGACGTAAAAGAAAACGTTATCTTCCAGAAATTATGAAAAGCATTCTCAAATGCATATTTCTTAGCAATAGAGACTAAATTATCTGTTGCACCGTCATACTGTCTCTTTAAAATATTAAAAATATTGGTCAATCTGATTTCCTTGGCATAATCAGCTAAATACATTGTTCTGTTAACATAATTCAAAACCTTGTCATTTGGAGCGTATTTCTGATACCTCTTGTACTCTGCTTTATTCTTTAAATTTGCAAAAACAAAATTACCAATGATTGGAAAAACTATGAATAATATTGCCTCTGGTTTAATCTGATAAAGAAGAATAAAGACAACAACCAGTGCAATTAATCCCCAGATACTTCCTCCAAGCCCTTCGATAACTGCAATAATCTTTTCTTCAGATTTATCAATCGCCTTGGTGTACTTGTCATAGAAATCCACATCTTCGTAACACATAATTTCTACATTTCGTGCTTTATCAAAGATTTTCAAATGTAACTGCTCAAACAATCGTATCTGTTCCAGTGGCTTTAAAACACATTCTATATAGTTTTCAAGTAATGAGATTATTGAAAAAATGATACCTACAATAACTACCCACGTAATAATTTCCGCGGTAGGTCGATGGTTATCCAAATCCATGACCAGTTTTTTTAGGAATATAGCGCTGAAAAACACCCAATTCACATACGTAATTATTTTCTCGCCTAGCAAACCTACTGTTAATTTCTTACTGAACTTCCAACAAGTTTCTAAAGCAAAAAACACATTTCTCAAAAGCCTAGTAGTTCCACAAGACTTCTCCATATTCCTCATATGCCCCTCAACCTTTCAATGCTAAAAATTTCTTATGTTAATTCCCGCTTATTTTCCAAAATATAACAGTCTCTCTTTTAGCTGGTATTGACTTTGTTATTGGATAAGCTATCCATTTAATAAAAGATACTTATAACAGTGATGATTTTATTGAATCCGAAGCAAAATTTAATTCGTAAAGTTATTGATAAACACAGTGTACATACTTCACGGAAAACCTACGTTTTGGGAAACGATACAAATCGGATTTTTATTTGTATTCACTCCCAAAAATAATAAAGGCTTTCTTTGACAAGCTAAATTGACATATGTTGCATGGTATAAGAGTAAGTAGTAAACAAAAATTTGTTGATCACATTTATCTATGCTTTGAGGAGATAAATCAATCTCCAATAATATACAATAGGAAATGCTAAATGGATGGAGTCGATGCATCAACAATTAAAGAAAAATTGTCTATTTATTTTTGTACAAACTACTTGCATTTTATTCTTTCTATACATTTAAACTTTCCAAAATACTCGTTCATCGTATTATTCATTTTTTTATATAAACTAATTATTTGCATTTTTATTCAACCAACTTACACAGCATAACTCCTCTCTCCGCAAAAAAACAATCACTTTTTAGTAAACAACCATTTTTCTGTGTGAACGACAAAAGCGGCGTAGTCACGCTGACTATGCCGCTTTATATTATAAATTATTATATCTAGTTTTAAGAATAATTATTCATCTCATTGTATTATTATAAAAAACCAGCCAATCAAAGCTCTGCGATTATTTCCATTACGATAGCTGCGCAGTCTTTTGCTGCCTTAGCTTCGAATGTGGGATAATCAACTTCAGCACCTCCGTCTGCCTTATCTGAAATTGCTCTGATGATAAGGAAAGGAGTGTTGTTGAGGTAGCTTGCCTGTGCGATTGCTGCACCTTCCATCTCTGTGCAAAGTCCGCCGTGTTCCTTGATTATAGCGTCCTTAACCTCGGCGCTACTGATAAACTGGTCTCCGCTGCAAACTCTTCCTTCGAAAACTCCGATATCGGGAGCTGCCTTCTTGATTGATGCTTTTGCCTTTTCTCTGAGCTCTTTATCTGCCTCGAATGTAGCTGCACCGATCTGGGGAATCTCTCCCTTCTTGTAGCCAAATACTGTGATATCAACATCGTGATAGCAAGCATCTGTTGAAAGAACTATATCTCCGATATTTATATCTGTGTTAAGAGATCCTGCAATTCCTGTGTTGATCACGTGTGTTACGTTAAACAGGTCGATAAGGATCTGTACGCAGATTCCTGCGTTTACTTTACCGATTCCGCTTCTTACTACAACTACTTCAGTGTTTCCGATTGTTCCTTCGTAAAACTCCATGGAAGCTTTTTTTACGGTGTTTTTTACTGTCATGTTGCTCTTTAAGGTTGCAACTTCAACCTCCATGGCACCAATAATTCCAATTTTCATATATTTTTTCTCTTTCTGTCTTAATTATTCGGGATAAACAAGATGCTTATCCGTGATGTTATAAAGTGTGTTATCAAGATATCTCTTTGCAAGGAAGTTTGCCATTCCAAGGTTCATATCAAGATAATTTCCGCAATCTCTTGCGCTTGCTCCGGGAACTTCTCCCTTGAAGTCGCGCATAAACTCGAACATTCTTGTTACAAGAGGAACGATGTCTTTTGAATCAAGGTCTCCTGCAAGAACTACATAAAAACCTGTTCTGCAACCCATAGGTCCAAAGTAAATTGTTCTGTCCTTGTACTCTTCGTCGTTTCTTAAAAATGTTGCTCCAAGATGCTCCATTGTATGAACTTCCGCTGTGTTCATAACAGGCTCTTTATTAGGTGCCGTCATTCTAAGATCGAATGTTGTTATTGTCTCCTGTCCAACTTTATCTTTTCTCGAAACATAGATACCCGGTTCAAGATCAAGGTGGTTGACTGTAAAACTAGCTATTTTTTCCATTACTGTTCTCCTCACTCCCACTGTGGTTCTGAAAATATCTCGTATGACAATGCGAGATACTTCTCTATTTTATCATAGTCGCGATTTGCTATCGCGGTGTACAACGTATCTACCAGGAAAAGCTGTGCAAATCTTGAGCTTGTTATTCCGCTCTTTTTATCAATCTCAGGTGAGGTCGCAAAAAGAACATAGTCGCATCTGGTCGTAAGCGCATTATTGCCAAGCTTTGTTATGGCAATGGTCGTTGCTCCCGCATCCTTTGCGGCTGTGAAAAGCTGCATGATCTGCTTGTTTCTGGCATTATCGCTAAAAAATATAGCAACGTCCGCAGGTCCTATCTGCGAAACGGTCATTAGGCTAAGATGCTGATCCTGATTAAATACAACATTATAATGAATTCTGAGTAATTTGCAATAAAGATCGTAAGCGGCAAGTCCTGCCGTACCTACACCAAATATCTGTATCTGTTTGGCGTTTATTATCTTATCTACCGCATCATTAAATGTTCCCGCGTCAAAAAGCCTATACGTAGTCTGTACTGCCTGAACGCTTGTAGCGCAGATGTTATCTGCAATCGATTGGAGCGATGTATACTCATTTACATCCTTAAACGAAATCTTAGGCCCTTTGTCGGCTACCGTAAGGGAAGAATTAGCTTCCGTATAGTAGGCATTCTTAAGGTCTTTCAGGCCGTCATAACCAATGGCCTGTGCAAAGCGCGTCCATGCCGCCTGCGTAGTTCCCGACAAACGCGCAAGATCTTTTATAGGATATTGAAAAAGATCATCTTTCCTCTCGAGAATATAATCCGCAACTTTCTTCTCAGATGAAGGAAGTGCGTTATAGCAACTCTTTATTCTCTCGCTGACAATATTCATACAGAATGCCTCCATTAATAATTGCACCTTATAAGTATAACGTAATTAAGGATATATTGAAATAAATTTTCACAAACTCATTCAAAATTTTCTCTCTCCAAAAACTCGGAAAGTTGCTCTATTGGAATGGGTTTGGAGTACTTATAACCCTGAAGGTATCTTGCATACATCTCTTTACATCTGTTCTGGTCATTATCATCCTCTACACCTTCGTAGAGAACATCATATTTCATGTCGTTAAACATGTGCGCCATGTGAGTTACCATGGTCTTTGACTTATCATCGGATCCGCTTGCAATTACGAGCGAACGGTCGAATTTGATTATGTCAAAAGGAAGCTCCATGATTCTTTCCATGTTTGAGTAGCCGGTTCCAAAATCATCAAGATAGAAGGTTATTCCACTATCCCTAAGTTCAAAAAGTTTTTCTTTAAGAGCCATAAATTCTTTTTCATTCTGACTCTCTGTAATCTCAATTGCCACCTTATCAAACGGGATTCCCGCGTCACGAACTATCTTGGTTATGTTCTCACAAAAATCTTTTTCCTTAAAATCAAGTATAGAGAAATTTACTGATATTCTCTTGATGAAATACCCATCATCAAGCAGTCTTCTTATCTCGTTACAGGTCTTTGAAAAGATGATAAGACTAAGCATATGGATATAATGGTGTTTCTCTGCTATAGGAATAAATCTGTCCGGAAATACCATTCCTATTTTTTCAAGCCTTAGTCTCATAAGAGCTTCCGCGGTATCGAACTTTCCGGTTTCTATGTTGTATACAGGCTGGCAATACACGAGTACACGCGGATCTCTTAAGTCTCTTCTGCTGTTGATATCAGCAAGCTGTTCAACTATATATTTGTGGCTCTTATATTTTTCAACATCCTCATCATTGACATAATGAATTTCATTTTGAAGCATCCTGTTTTCTACATAATCTATCATCTGTATGTAGTCATCCGCCTTATCAAGCTCATCCATGGTACGAATGATCACCATCTTGTAATCTTTTTTATAGATTGCGTATTGTTCATTGAATTTGTTTATAATGTTGTCTATTCCCTTGGAATAATCCGAGTTTATGGTAAGACTGACAGAGAGTGCCATTTTTCCTTCCGAAACCTGAAAAAGTTTGGCTCTCTTAAACATATATGTACTTACTTCTCTGATCGTATCCCTCATTTCTTTAGGAAACTTATATCCCTTACGATCACCTTCAGTAATATGGAGGAAAAAAATAAGAAGATCATCTTTTTTCTTTAATGCATTCTCAATGTTTTCAATAAGCGAATCTGCATGAAGCGAGCCCGTCTCAAGATTGTATGGGTTGGAATGCATAAGATACATTATTGCTATTGCAGGAAAAATCAGTGTTGAGATGGTAAATGATTTTTGATTGTGTTTCTGCTGAATACAGGTGATCACAAAAGACATGATGATAGAAGCATATAGGGCTATTACTACAGGCCTATACATATGCTTACCATAGCGGATCAATATGTAAAGTACAAGAATTGCAAGAAGAAGATAACCGCATGCCGGGATATATTGTCCGGGCTGAATGTTCTCATAATCAATGATACTAAATCCAAACCCAAACATCATTCCAAGCAGATCAACAGATGCAAAGACAGTAAAGACCGCAATTGAAATAAAGTCTATCTTCCGCCCCGTTGATTCAGGGAGTTTCATCTGATTTTTTATATATATAAGATAAAGCGCAAGCGCTAAAAGAACAGAAAAATGAGTGATGTATTTTTCAGTGTAGAGTAAAAATTCAGGATACTCTCCAAGTTTACCCATATTCTGGCGAAATACAAGATTTGAAATTGCCGCAATGAGTGTACACAGCAATATCACCTTAAACATCTTAAATTCAGAACTCTGTCTGATATAAGTAACACGAATAAGAATTGCCATAACGATGATTACCGCCATGACAATAATATCGCCTACCGGACTGTATCCATTAACATAAGATGTGATATCTATCATATTCGCACCTCTAATCGAAAGTACCCTACCTTATAATGATAACTCTTATGATAAAAATACAAATAAATAGCTTATTAAGATTTGATAAAAAATTTCAGTCACTGAATTTTTAATTCATTGTCAATCAGCCCTACTATCGTATCTGTAGCGCTATGAAGGTTGCTGTTCCTCATGTTTTCTATATATTTCTCACGATTCTCATAAAGATCCTCTATTGATTCAACAAGAATATCTTCATCGAGATCGTCGTTGTCGATTACAATCGAAAAGCCCTGCTGCTCAAAGGATCTTGCGTTTAGCATCTGGTCACCTCTGCTTGATTTGGTTGAAAGAGGTATGAGAATATTGGGCTTTTTGAGCGCAAGAAGCTCGCAGATTGAATTTGCACCTGCTCTTGATACAACAATATCTGCCATCGCAAAAATGTCTTTAAGCTCATTCTTTACATATTCAAACTGCTTGTATCCGGGAAGAGTAAGCTTTAAGTTATCCATCTTCTCTTTTCCGCAGATATGAACAATATTAAAGTTAGGCAATAATCTGGGAAGAGCATATCTGACTGTTTCGTTTACGGATTGTGCTCCCAAACTTCCGCCGATTACCATAAGTACAGGCTTATCATCTTCAAAGCCGCATAATTTCTTACCCTCAGCGGCATCACCCATTCCAAGCTCGTCTCTTATGGGTGTTCCTGTGAGCACTGCCTTCTCCGCGGGAAGAAGTCTCATTGTCTCAGGGAAGTTACAGCAGATCTTGTTGGCACCTGCAATACTGAGTTTGTTGGCAAGTCCGGGTGTCATATCTGATTCATGCACGATATAAGGTATCTTAAGCGCGCCTGCAGCTCTTACTACCGGTACACTTACAAAGCCTCCCTTAGAAAAAACTATGTCAGGCTGTATCTTTTTTAATATTTTCTTTGCTTCTGCAAATCCCTTTAATACTCTGAAGGGATCCGTAAAGTTCTTCGGATCGAAATATCGTCTGAGCTTTCCTGTTGCTATTCCGAAATACGGTACGTTATAGTCCTCTATCAGTTTCTTTTCTATTCCGCTATATGAACCAATGTAATAGATATCATATCCGGCTTTTCTTAATGCGGGGATCAGCGCGATGTTAGGTGTAACATGTCCTGCGCTTCCGCCTCCTGTAAGTACGATTTTTTTTGTAACAGAATCACTCACGATTATTCCTTCTTCCGTAAAAAAATTCTTAACACTGTGCAGATAGTATACCATTTTTTTTGCAAATAAACTATATATTATTCTGTCATATCATATACAAAACGGTCTTCTGCTTCATATTCGGGCATTATTTTTTTAACTATCTTTTCAGATAATGCCTTTACTTCATCAAGTTTTTCCTTGTAATTGCTCTCAGTAAGCTCGTTCTGCCCCTCAATGATCTTATCGAGCATGAACTTATTTATGTCAGGAGAAAAATGTATCGAATCCATGTAATTATCAAGGTTTGTCACTATTTCTTCTTCGCCCTGGAAACAGAAAACTTTCGCATTGTCATACTTTAAAAGTTCCTCTGTCATCATCTTCTCGCTTTGGATAAATGCGTCTCTTTCGCCTGTCCTAACGGCTCCGTCCCACCAAAGCATCGAATATGCGGGATAGAAGAAAATGAACTTTGTATCAGGGTGCTCTCTTACTTGCTTTGTAAGCAGCTCGATATTTTTCAGCACTTTATCTTTATGCACATCTTTATCAAGCATAGGAACTACATTCTTTTGACGGAAGTAGATTGAAAGAGTCTGATCGGCGCCAAAAGTTTTCCACTTCGCCCAGTTATAGGAAAGTCCCTCGTCGTAGTCTCCCATAAATGAGTTTGCGACCTGATACGGTATCTTTTCAAACAACACGTCCTTATTAAACAGATAATTCACGTCATTTATAGGGTTCTTGTCATAGAGATACATCGGACATCCCGCTGCTTCAAAGGTTGTCTCTGCATCTGCGACAAGCGATGACGGATCTATATTATAAAAGACATAGTCAAGGTCATGATTCTCGTAAGCAACCTCCAATAGATAACAAAGATCTGCAGTTGCGCCGTAAGACCTTATTGCCTTTATCGACTTAACACCGTAGGCATCATCATACCAGGCATTGTTGTTGTTCTCCATTACGGAAGATCCCACCAAAAGCGCGTTGTAGTCAAAATTCCTAAGTGTTCCCACGCACTGGTATTCCTTGTCATTTAGAACCGCCTTAAGACCGCACCAGGGCTTGTGGTAATGATAGAACGGGTCAAAAAATACAACAACACCCGCGATAAGCACGGCCACTGCAAGTACTGCCACAAGGAATCTTTTTATAAACTTTTTTGAATTGTTTTCTTTTTCCATATTCTCTAAAAAAATCAAAACTGAAAATAAATAAATGTACTTACTGCCGACAATGATACGAACGACCACAGGAAAAGAACTGTGATTCCAATAAGCGTCTTTTTATCAAATGTTGTTGTTTCTATTATTTCTTCCGTGTTCTTTCTCGTGATGATAAATCCACTTACCGCAAGATATACCAACATAGTGATCATATAAATTACATTTTCATCTATTCCGCCAAGTTGAGACAGGAACTGTCTGAAAACGTAGTTTTCCGCGATATCAAGGTTTGCGGCAGTTCTTGTAAGGAATCCCGGATAAGTAAAGAAGAACAGTCTTCTGAACATTGCCAGTGCCTTTTCCACAGATTCAGATCTGAAAAATATTAGCGAAGCCACAAAAGCTATAAATGTCATTGCTCTTCCCAGTGCCTTAGGAATTACAAGTAATGGTTCTTTTCTAAAAAGGAATTTTCCTTCTTTCTCGGTACTTACTATTCCAAGGTCATCCCATACTACCAAAAGTCCCTGCATAAGTCCCCAGCAGACGTATGTCCAGCCTGCTCCATGCCAGAGTCCGCTCAAAATAAAGACTATGAGGACATTTACTATCGTGCGGTATCTTCCTTTTCTGCTACCACCAAGAGGTATGTAGACATATTTGATAAAAAAGCGCGACAAAGTCATATGCCATCTCTGCCACAGCTCTTTTGCGGACGCTGCCTTATAAGGTGAATTGAAGTTTATAGGAAGCCTGTATCCAAGCATTAGACTGATGCCGTTTGCCATGTCGCAATATCCGGAAAAGTCGAAGTAGATCTGGAAAGTATAGGCGAGCATAACTGCCGTAACAGTCAGTGTATCAAGATAATATGTCTGCTCAAAGCCGTAATTTACGACTCTTGAGAGAACATCCGCCAAAATCACTTTCTTTGAAAGACCTATTACAAAAGACATAAGTCCACCTGCGAACTTCACGGAATCATAGTTTCTAAGTGACTTATCCCTGAACTGGTCGATCATCTCCTTATGGAAAGCGATAGGTCCCTGTATAAGCTTTGGGAAATAAACAGTATAGAGCACGTATTCGATGAAGTTATAGTGCGGTGCCTCACCGTTTGCCCTGTCAACAATATAAGAAATCTGCCCAAAGGTAAAAAAGCTGATTCCTATGGGCATGATTATCTTATCAACTGTCAGTCCCGTTTTTAAAACTGCGTTGAGATTGTCGGCGAAAAAGCCAAGATATTTAAAGTAGAATAGGAGTCCTAAATTAAATAGCACTCCTATTACCTTTATGAGCTTTTTGTAAAAAGTTATATTTCCGGTATTTCTTGAATCTATCTTACTTACAAGCGCACTAAGTGCATAGTTCACGCCGATACTTACAAACAAAATGATCAGGAAATCCACACCAAATGTGTAGTAAAAATACAATGACATGATGATAAGTAATACGTCTGCCACCGTATATTTCTGCAATCTATTAAGTATATACCAACCGATCATCAGTATCGGAAGAAATACCAATATAAACGTAAATGAATTAAAACCCATTAATACTCTCCGTTTTCTTACATCATAGAGAGTATATCATATTGTGACAGAAATTTTTATAATTTCTGATTAAACTTTAAGTCTTATCACATTCCAGCTTCTTGCGGGAAGTGTTGTCTTAAGCACTCCATTATCGTTAGATGCTGCATTTGTGTTATCTGAAGGCTTTACTTCATCAGGATTGTTTTCTGTATTTCCTGCCTTAACATCTTTGTGAGTAAGTACGCTGTGCTCTACAACTTTGTAGTCCGCAAACTGTCTTAAATCGCAGGTAAGTTCAAAGTCATCCTCAAGGTCCTTGTTTACGGCAAATATAGTAAGTGCGCCGTTTTCCTCATCACTTACTACTACAGAATCAACATAGGGAGCATCTCCGTGCTTTGACTCGTAAGTAGGCACCTTTACAATTGTATTAAGAACCTCACCTCTTCCGTATCTGCTTGACTGCATGAAAGGATAGAAGATTGTATGCTTAAACACGCCGTTATCGGTTGTTGTTATAGGGCTGAGAACATTTACAAGCTGTGCAAGACAAGCAATCTTTACTCTGTCTGCGTGTCTTAACAATGTGATCATCATTGAACCGACAAGAAGAGCATCTTCAAGATTGTAATCCTCTTCAAGCTGATGAGGGTGCTCCATCCACTTATCAAGCTCTGCATCTTTTTTCTTTGAGTGATACCATACATTCCACTCATCAAATGAAAGATTTATTGTCTTATCCGATCTCTTTGTTGCCTTTACGCAGTCGCAGATGCTGACAACGCTCTCGATAAACTTATCCATAGATACGCTGCTTGCTAGGAAGTTGGGAGTATTGTCCTCTTCATTGTCATAATATGTGTGAAGTGAGATGTAATCGACGTTGTCATAACTGTTCTCAAGAACGACTCTCTCCCACTCGCCGAATTTAGGCATTCCGATTCCTGAAGATCCGCATACTACACACTCAATCTCAGGATCGATCATCTTCATAAGGTGTCCGGCACGTCCTGCCTTAAGTCCGTACTCTTCAGGTGTCATGTGACCTATCTGCCAAGGTCCGTCCATCTCATTTCCAAGGCACCAGAGCTTTATCTTGTATGGATCCTTAACTCCGTGCTTAATTCTGAGGTCACTATAATATGTGCCTTTCTCAATATTGCAGTATTCAACTACATTCTTGGCATCTTCGATTCCTCTTGTTCCGAGGTTGATTGCATACATGGGCTCGGTTCCGACTTTTTTACACCAGTTCATGAACTCATCAAGTCCGAATCTGTTACTCTCGATTACTCCCCAAGCGGGCTCAAGTCTTGCAGGTCTCTCATCTACAGGTCCTACGCTGTCTTCCCATCTAAACGCAGAGACGAAATTTCCTCCGGGATATCTTACAACAGGTACATCGATTTCTTTTACCAGCTCAATAACGTCTTTTCTAAATCCGTTCTCATCAGCAAATTTGCTGTCAGGCTGATAGATTCCTTCATAGACCGCTCTTCCCAGATGCTCGATAAAAGAGCCATAGATTCTTTTGTCCACCTTTCCTACGGTAAAACTTTTATCTATGCACAACGTTACTTTGTTTTCTTTTTTCATTTTACATTCTCCTAAAGTAATTTATATTTATATAAATATAATATTCCATTCTTTGTAAAAAGAAAACTAAAAAATGCATTTATCTATAAAAAAAATGATAATATATATTGGAGAGGCTTAAATGATGATGCCCTTAAAACTTTACACACGAGGTATTCTTTAAATGAGCAAAAAAAATTCAGTTCTTAAATTCGGCATTTTCTCTGCATTTCTTGGTGGAGCTTACGCGCTAACCAATTATATCTATAAGCTTACATCCGTACCTGTTCAGCATACCGATGAAAGTCCTGATTACGACAAAGCTGTTACAGCCGGAAGAATGTTTGTAAGAAATCATAAAGACAAACAGGACATGTACATAGACAGTATCGACCGTCTCAAGCTTCACGCTACGTACATTCCCGCAAGCAGCAACTCACACAGATACGTTATCCTTGTTCACGGAATCAAAGATAACCACGAGTATAACGGAATCTACGCGCAGTACTATCTTTCACTTGATGTAAATTGTCTTCTTCCCGACCTTCGCGGATTCGGAAAGAGTGAAGGAAAGTATGTCGGATATGGCCTTGATGACAGGCTTGATATAATGGAATGGATTTATTGGATTATAAAAAGAGATCCACAGGCATCGATTCTTCTTCACGGAATGTCTATGGGTGCGGCAACGGTCCTTATGACAACAGGTGAACACCTTCCGGAAAATGTAAAAGCCGCTATCTCAGACAGTTCTTATTCAAATTTAAGAAAGCAGTTTGCAAAAACATATAAGACTATGAAAGGCTCCTTACTTCCGGCTCCTATCATCGTCGCACTTGCAAGATTTATAATATATCTTCGCTCGGGATTTGATATTAACGATGTAAGACCGATTGATGCGGTTTCTAAATCAAAGACTCCCACACTTTTCATACATGGTGATGAAGATGCGGTAATAGATCCCCAGATGTGCTCTCGTCTTTACGAAGCTGCAAAATGCGACAAGATGTATTGCATAATCCTTGGATCGGGGCACATTCAGGGAGTAGTTACAGATCCCGCAAATTATTGGGGTAAGATAAGATCTTTCCTGTCAAAGACAGACTTCTAAAGAAATACTGACACGCTCAGATTATTCCTATAGAACGAAGTACAAAAAGCCAGAATGTGAGGGAAAAAGAGCATCCTAAAGTAGTCATCATGATTATGCTGCTGCTCAAAACTCCCTCATGTCCCATGCTTTTGGCCATGATATAGCAACTTACTGTTGTTGCAGATCCAAGCATTATGAGTATCGCAACAATCTGTTCGCCCATAAATCCCATACTTACCGCTATCGGTAAAAAGATTCCTACAAGAACAAATAGTTTTATAAACGTAGCAATAAGCGCAGGTTTGATTTCCTTAAGCGCTTTTTTTATTTCAAAAGAAGCTCCCATCGACATAAGTCCCAGCGGAGTTGCAAGTCTTGCGATATTTTCTGTAAATGTCGAAAGTATTGCAGGCTTTGGTATTCTGAACAATGACCACAAAAGACCTATTATTATTCCAATGATGATCGGATTCTTGGCTATTCCGATTGCAGTCTTTTTTATCATTTCATTCTTGTTGTCACTTTCGCCTTCATTTTCTGCAGTGAACATCAGAATTATAACTGCACAGATGTTGTAAAGAGGGACACTTCCGAGTATCATAAGCGGTCCCATTCCGGTGCTTGCATCTCCGTAGATATTGTGGATAAAGGCAAGACCGAGTAGAGCGGCGCTACTTCTGTACGCTCCCTGTATAAACTCTCCTCTTTTTCCCTTCTCTTTTACACAGAGAAAAGAAAAACCGAAGATCACTACGATGCTTATTATTGTTGCCATAAAGCAGAAAAGCACAAACTTGCCGTTCCATGTTCCTTTGAAATCCTGATCTGCAAGGTCAACAAAAAGCAGCATGGGAAGTGAAATCTTAAAAACAAATTTGTTCATCCACGAAGCTGCTTTATCGTCTATAAACCCTATTCTATTCATCAGATAACCAAAGATCATTAAAAGAAAAACAGGAAGCGTTGCATTTAAACTAAAGATCAAATTATTCATGATTCATTACTCTTATTTCAATATTAGTCCGACGGGACAATGATCCGATCCAAGAGCGTTACTGTAAATCTTGGCATCCTCTATGGAAGGCATGAGCGACTTTGATACAACGAAGTAGTCAATACGCCACCCTGCATTCTTCTCTCTTGCATGGAATCTGTATGACCACCATGAATATGCTCCCTCAAGGTCGGGATAAAAATATCTGAAAGTATCCACAAGATCTGCTGCAAGTACGTTATCGAACTTTGCTCTTTCTTCATCCGTAAAGCCCGCATGTCCTCTGTTTGTCTTGGGATTCTTAAGGTCGATTTCCTTGTGAGCTACGTTTAAGTCGCCGCAATAAATTACAGGCTTTGTCTCTTCGAGCTTTTTGATATACTTAAGAAAATCATCTTCCCAAACCTGTCTGTATTCAAGTCTTGAAAGATCCTCTTTTGCATTTGGAACATAGACAGTTACGAGATAGTAATCGTTATACTCAGCTGTAATGACTCTTCCTTCGTGGTCATGCTCTTCAATTCCAAGTCCGTAGGTTACAGAAATCGGCTTTTCTTTTGTAAAAATAGCTGTTCCCGAATAACCCTTTTTCTCCGCATAGTTCCAGTATTCTTCATATCCAGGAAGATCCATTTTGATCTGTCCTTCCTGAAGTTTGGTCTCCTGAAGGCAGATTACATCAGGTTTTTCGTTATCCATAAATTCCTGAAAGCAGCCTTTTGAAACACATGCTCTCAGTCCGTTGACATTCCATGATACAAGCTTTAATCCCATGTTAGAAATTTCCTTTTACTCTCTGCAGACTTTCGTCTGTTTCTTTTAACATCTCTCTAAGAGAAAGATTGTCTTCATAGCTGAATTCGCAGACCGAATACTGAAGATAATTGATATATCTCTTCGATCTTTCAAGAAGTGCTGCGTTTTGAGATGACATTTCCTCACGGAAATTCTCCGCCATTCCTTCTTCTGAAGATACAGAAATAGCTGCAAATTCATCACCACGAATTCTTCCGTGTATGCAATCTTTAAACACAATATCCAGTATCTCTGCAACTTCTCTTACTGCCTGATCACCTTCGTTGTGTCCGTATACATCATTTATTTTCTTAAGAGAATCCATTCTTATATACGCAACAACCGCATATTTTCCTGCTTCAAAATTCTCTTTGAGATAATCGTAAGCTTTCGCAAAGAAGCCTCTTCTGTTAAGTCCGCCCGTCAGATAATCCTGTCCTCCGATATGATCGAGAACAGAGTCATCCCTTGCGAGTTCTTCCTGAACTTCCAGAAGTTCTTTTTGTGTCTTATCAATCTCTGTCTCTAGGTATGAAACTCTGGAACTTACCGTAACTATTCCAACAAGGCTGTCAAAATAATTATTTATGAGTATTCTTGGATTAAACTCCGTTACCATAAGTCCAAGCTGATACTGGCCGACAAAGATATTTCCGGCAACAAGGACTTTGGGCGTACCGTTATCAAAGACCTCTAATATCTTATCTGTATCTATTTCAGTGCTGTTTCCGGTTACTATTTCGGTTCCGTCTACAATCGCACTCTTAATTCTAATTTTTTCGGGGAATTCCCAAGGATGTTTGAAAGTATTTCTTATCTTTTTGTCATACAGGAACAGGCCGCAGTTTTTTACACCATGCTCTGCATTTATCTGTCCCATTGACTTATAAAGACCTTCTACCTCGAATTTTCGGTTAAAAAGTCTTGTTCCTATTTCTGAAATTACAGAAAGAGCCTCTGCTTCTGACTCTTCTATGAACGAGAAAACACAGGAAGGCTCTTCATTTGAAAGCTTTCCTGTCTCTGCATATGACACTGCATCACAAATAGCCTGATATCCCTGCTGTTCAAGATATCCGTGATCAGACATTATTTTTTTAGAAGCAACATATCCTTCCTGCTCGGTAAGAGTCAGAAAAGGAATTTCAAAAAAGGTCTTTAAAAGAGCCTCTTTCTTTAAGATGGCAACATTCTTTCCGATTCGCTCAATATCAATTACTACCGCGTCAAATCCAAGCTTTGTTGCGTATTTAAAAAGAGCTGTGTTCTGAAATCTGTAAGGATGTTTTTCATCAACATCGTCATTATTTACAAGGTATTTACCCGGCATGATGACAAGGGTTATCCCCTTGTCAACTGCCGCTTTATTAGCACCTATACAGATTTTCTTGACTTCATTATCCTCTAGTTCAGAGATTACAAGTCCGATTTTCATACTTCCCCCATCACTCGAAATACATTAAGCCTTTTCGTCTATCTCGCCGTCGTTTACTTCATCGATATTATCGAGTTCTTTATCTCCGTCAGAGATTTTTTCTCTAACTTTGGCAATTTTTGCTACAGTAACTCCCTTGTCAAGATTGATCATCTTTACTCCGGATGTTACTCTTCCGTGGACAGTTATCTCGTCCATACGAAGCTGGATTATGATTCCGGCATTTGTGATCATCATGATCTCGTTATCTTCGTTAACTGCCTTAACACCGATAACAGCTCCTGTCTTCTCGGTTATCTTGTAGCACTTTACACCTTTTCCGCCTCTGAACTGGTTATTGAACTCACTGAGAACTGTTCTCTTTCCATATCCTTTTTCAGAAACTATGAGAAGTGAATCACCCTGAGTATTAAGCTGCATTCCGACAATCTCATCTGTATCGTCAAGTGTCATACCTCTTACACCCATTGATGATCTTCCGGTTGCTCTTACGTCTTCCTCATCAAAGTGGATACACATTCCGTTCTTTGTTACAAGGAATACTTCAGCACCCTTCTGAACACTCTTAACTTCAATAAGTTCATCATCATCTCTAAGATTGATAGCTGCAAGTCCTGTCTTTCTGACATTTATGAAGTCAGTAATAGGAGTTTTCTTTACAGTACCTTTCTTAGTTACCATAAAGAGGCTCTTATCCTCATCTTCAAAGCCCTTAACAGGAATCATAGCTGTAATCTTTTCTCCCGGAGCAAGCTGAAGGAGGTTGACGATTGCCATTCCCCTTGAAGTTCTTGATGCCTCAGGAATCTGATAAACCTTAAGTCTGTAAACTCTACCTGTGTTGGTAAAGAACATTACATAATTGTGGGTGGTCGTCATAAGGATATCTTCCACAAAGTCATTATCGATTGTGGTAATTCCCTTGATTCCCTTTCCTCCACGGTTCTGAGCCTTAAAGTTATCAATTGACATTCTCTTTATATATCCGAGATTTGTCATTGCAATTACTGTATTTACATTAGGAATCAGATCTTCCATGTCAATATCTGAATCGTCATGTCCGATCTGTGATCTTCTTTCATCACCGTATTTATCGGAAATCTCTGTTATCTCTTTCTTGATAACTCCGAGAAGTATCTTTCTGTCTGCAAGAATAGCTTTTAATTCCTCGATTTTCTTAAGGAGTTCAGCATGTTCCTGTTCAAGCTTGTCTCTCTCCAAACCTGTGAGAGTACGAAGTCTCATATCAACAATTGCCTGAGCCTGAACATCTGTAAGACCAAAGCGGGCCATGAGTTGTTCCTTAGCAAGAGCAACTGTCTCGCTGCCTCTTATGATCTTGATTACTTCATCGATATTATCAAGGGCAATAAGCAATCCCTGTAAGATATGATCACGCTCTTCAGCTTTGTTAAGATCATACTTTGTTCTTCTTGTTACTACATCTTCCTGATGAGCGATGTAGTGCTTAAGCATCTCTGTGATGCTCATAACCTTAGGCTGGTTATTTACAAGCGCAAGCATGATGATTCCGAATGAATCCTGCATCTGTGTATGCTTATAAAGTTTATTGAGCATGATGTTAGGGTTAACATCGTTTCTAAGCTCAATTACAACACGCATACCTTCTCTGTCAGACTCATCTCTAAGCGCTGTTATTCCGTCGAGCTTTTTAAGCTTAACAAGCTCAGCAATCTTTGAGATCATGTTTGCTTTATTTACGAGGTAAGGAAGCTCTGTAACAACAATTCTGTTCTTGCCGTTCTGCATAGGCTCGATATCTGTTACGGCTCTTACTATTACTTTTCCTCTACCTGTTCTGTAAGCTTCTTCCGCTCCTCTTGTTCCAAGGATTATTCCACCTGTAGGGAAATCGGGAGCTTTTACTATCGAAAGAATTTCTTCGATATCTGTTTCTCTGTCTTCAAGCACGCGGTTATCGATCATCTTAACAACCGCTGCGATTATCTCTCTTAAGTTGTGAGGAGGAATGTTTGTTGCCATTCCTACCGCGATACCTGTTGTTCCGTTTACCAGAAGGTTAGGATATCTACTGGGGAGAACTGCAGGTTCTTTTTCTGTATCATCGAAGTTCGGAGTAAAGTCTACGGTATCTTTTCCGATATCCGCAGTCATCTCCATTGCGATCTTTGTAAGACGTGCCTCTGTGTATCGCATAGCAGCAGCGCCGTCACCGTCGACAGATCCAAAGTTTCCGTGACCGTCGACAAGACAACACCTCATTGACCAGGGCTGTGCCATATTAACGAGGGCTCCATAAATAGAGCTGTCACCGTGAGGATGGTATTTACCCATTGTATCACCGACGATACGCGCACATTTACGGTGCGGCTTGTCGGGACCGTTGTTAAGTTCGATCATAGAGTACAGAATTCTTCTCTGTACAGGCTTAAGACCATCTCTTACGTCAGGAAGCGCACGTGATGCGATTACGCTCATGGCATAATCGATGTAGTCTGCTTCCATTGTCTTCTGAAGATCTACTTCCTTTATTCTGTCAGTAGTGACTTTATCAAAAACGTCATCTGACAGTTCGTTGTTGTTATTGTTATTATTATCAGCCATTTCTTTTCCTTTTTACGTTCTTTAAATATCCAGGTTCTTTACAAACTTCGCGTTCTTTTCAATAAATTCTCTTCTGGGTTCAACTTTATCACCCATAAGTGTTGTGAAAGTAACGTCTATATCAGATTCGGATTCCTCATCCATATTTACTCTAAGAAGAACTCTTCTCTCAGGATCCATTGTTGTCTCCCAAAGCTGCTCGGGATCCATCTCTCCAAGACCCTTGTAACGCTGAATCTTGTTGTTCTGGTCTCTTCCAACATCAGCCAAGATTTTGTTCAGTTCTTCATCACTGTATGCATACCAGACTTTTTTGTTCTTCTCAAGCTTATAAAGAGGCGGCTGTGCAAGATATACATGTCCTTCTTTGATAAGTTCGGGCATAAATCTGTAAAGGAATGTGAGCATAAGTGTTGCAATATGCGCACCGTCTACATCGGCATCGGTCATGATAATGATTTTGTCATAACGGAGTTTGCTGATGTCGAAATCATCATGTATACCTGTTCCGAATGCTGTGATCATTGACTTGATCTCTGCATTTCCATATATTCTGTCAACTCTTGCTTTTTCTACGTTGAGAATCTTTCCTCTAAGAGGAAGGATAGCCTGTGTTGCTCTGCTTCGTGCAGTCTTAGCAGATCCGCCGGCGGAATCTCCCTCAACTATGAATATCTCACAGTTCTTGGGATCTTTGTCTGAACAATCGGCAAGCTTTCCGGGAAGTCCCAATCCGTCAATAGGAGATTTACGTCTTGTAAGATCTCTTGCTTTTCTTGCTGCATCTCTTGCTCTCTGTGCAAGGATTGCCTTTTCAAGAATCTGCTTGGCAACACTTGGATTCTGCTCAAGGAAGTATGTAAGCTGCTCTCCAACGATTCCGGCAACAGCTCCTCTTGCTTCCGAGTTACCAAGTTTCTGCTTTGTCTGTCCCTCAAACTGAGGATCTTCAATCTTAACACTTATGATAGCTGTAAGACCTTCTCTGATATCTTCACCTGTAAGATTATCATCGTTATCCTTGAGCATCTTATTTGCTCTTGCATAATCGTTAAAGGTCTTTGTAAGTGCGGCCTTAAATCCTTCAAGATGAGTACCGCCTTCAGGTGTATTGATGTTATTTACGAATGTATAAATGCTCTCTGTGTATGAATCGTTATGCTGAAGAGAAACTTCAACCTGTACGTTGTTCTTATTTCCCTCAAAGTACATAATGTCTTCATAAAGAGCTGTCTTGCTCTTATTGAGATATTCAACAAATTCTTTAATACCACCTTCATAGTGGAAAGTCTGAACAATAGGATCTTCGCCCTCTTCAGTACGCATATCTGTAAGAGAAATTCTAAGTCCCTTTGTAAGGAATGCCATTTCTCTGAGTCTCTGCTTCAAAACGTTGTAATCATATATTGTTGTCTCTTTGAAAATAAGAGCGTCGGGCTTAAAGTATACTCTTGTTCCGGAAACGCCTTCGGGAGCATCACCAACAACCTTAAGAGGGTAACAAACTTTTCCTCTCTCGTATCTCTGCTCATATACTTTTCCGTCTCTTGTAACCTGAACTTCAAGCCATTCAGAAAGCGCATTAACGACAGAAGCACCAACTCCGTGAAGTCCGCCTGATACCTTGTATCCTCCACCGCCAAACTTTCCGCCTGCGTGAAGTATTGTAAATACAACCTCAACGCCGGTAAGACCTGACTTGTGGTTTACGTCAACAGGGATTCCTCTACCATTATCTTTTACAATAATAGTATTGTCTTCGTTAATTGTTACTTCGATATGATCACAAAATCCAGCAAGTGCTTCATCTACAGAATTGTCCACAATCTCGTATACAAGGTGGTGCAATCCTCTGCTTGCTGTAGTTCCGATATACATACCGGGCCTTTTTCTGACCGCTTCAAGTCCTTCCAAAATCTGAATTTGGTCAGCGCCATACTGTACTTCTTCGTTACTCATGCTCTACTCCGTTCCTTAGTTTTCACTACTTACTGTTCCTTCGGTTACTTTGAACAGCTTATCTATTTCAAATCTGTTATTAACAAACTCATCAAGACCGGTACAGGTTATTATTGTCTGTATATCTCCGATGGTGTTCAAAAGATAATTCTGTCTGTTGCTGTCAAGTTCTGACAAAACATCATCAAGAAGCAGTACCGGGTTTTCTTTTTTTGCTCTCTTAACTATCTCTATTTCTGACAGTTTAAGTGATAAGGATGCGGTTCTTTGCTGGCCTTGTGAGCCGAATTTCCTGATATCTATCGCATCATCCGCATTCATTTTTTTAATCATAAAAGAAAAATCATCTTTATGAGGTCCTACTGTTGTCTGCTTGGCATAGGTATCTTTTTTCCTTGCCTGCTTCAACTTACTTTCAAATTCCTCAAGTTTTACATTCGGTTCATAAAAAACAGACAGTGTCTCTTTTTCTCCCGTTAGTTTCTCGTGGATAGGTCTTATTATTTCATTAAGATCTTTGATGAATTTTTCTCTTGTCTTTATTATGACGGATCCGTATTCGAATAATTGCTTATCCTGAACATCCAGTAATACGCTGTTTTCAGGGTGTTCAAAAAGATCCTTTAGAATCTTATTTCTTTCGACTACCAGTTTGTTGTACTTGGAAAGACTGTTAAGATATATCTGATCCAACTGACACAGCTCCATATCCATGAATCTGCGCCTTTCCGAAGGACCATTTTTAATTATACTCAGATCTTCCGGTGAGAAAAAAACAACATTCAACCGACCTATCAGATCAGATGCCCTCTTTATCTTCTGCCCGTCAATAGCGATTCCTTTGGACTTATTCTTCCTAAGATGCATATCAACGCGGTATTCAGCATTATCTTTTTCCAAAATAGTTCTGATATGTGCTTCTTCTTTACCGAATCTGATTATTTCCTTGTCCTTACTGCCTTTGTGTGACTTTGTTGTTGCAGAAACAAAGATTGCCTCCAAAATATTGGTCTTGCCCTGCGCATTGTCACCGTACAGTATGTTAGTTCCTCTGCTGAAGTTTATCTTTATATTCTCATAATTTCTGAAGTCAGCTAATTCCAATGATTTTATTATCATTTTTCTATTTTTACCTGTACGCCGTCATATTCAAAACTGTCTCCGTCATAAAGCTTACGACCGCGTCTTACCTCAACTTCGCCGTTTACTTTTACAAGACCGGCTTGTATATCCATTTTGGCATCAACACCTGAGCCCTCGAGACCGGCTTTTTTCAAAGCCTGTCCGAGTTTTATGAATTCATCTTGTTCTCTTAATTTTACTATTTCCATCTTAAATCAGGTCCTTTGGTAAGTATTAATCAACTGTTGTGAAATTAACAGGTAATACCAGATATGTGTAAGTTGAATCCTTATCCCTAATAAAGCAAGGTGCTTTAGGATTAACAAGATAAATATCAACTACTTCATCCTCAATTGCGCGAAGTGCATCGATAAGGAACTTGGGATTAAATCCGATCATAAGATCTTTTCCCTGCTTATCAATATCGATCACTTCATCCATACTTCCTATGGTTGACTTAATCTTTAATTCCATGTTTGTATCGGTAATAGATATAATTACAGGCTTCTTATCTCCCTCTTTTACAAGAAGCGTAGCTCTGTCTATACAATCAAGCAGCTCTTTTCTATTAATGCTCATCTTTGTTTCATAGTCACTTGAAAGCATCTGATCAATACTGAAGTACTCGCCTTCAATAAGTCTTGAAACAACAACTGTATTATCAAACTCAAAGAGAACATGCTTGTCGGTAAAGTAGATATTTACCATCTTCTCAGTGCTGTCACCTAGAATCTTACTGATCTCACCGAGTGCTTTACCGGGAACAATAACTTTCTTGTATGAATACTCTTCAGAAAGTTTTACTTTTCTGATAGAAATTCTGTGACCGTCAAGAGAAACGAGCTTCAAAGTATCTCTGTCAACTTCAAAGAGTTCTCCTGCCATCATTTTATTTGCATCATTTTCAGAAATGGAAAAGATTGTCTGCTGAATTACATTTCTAAGAGTAAACTGAGAAACCGATACTCCGTCTACTTTCTCAATTGAAGGAAGATATGTGAAATCATCACCTTTTCTTCCAATAAGGTTGAACTTTGCCTTTTCACAACTGATTACTACTTTGTTTGAGCTGTCTGATTCAATAGTTACTGCATTATCAGGGAGCTTTCTTACAATATCTACGAAGATCTTTGCATCGATTGCTATGTATCCTCTTTCTTCAATGTTACCTTCAACTATTGTTTGAATACCAAGCTCCATATCATTGGCGATGAATTTAATAACTCCTTCTGTTGCATCTACCAATATACATTCAAGAATAGACATTGTTGTCTTAGAAGGAACTGCTTTCGATACGATCTGCAATCCACTAATAAGATTCGACTTTGAGCAAACGACTTTCATTTAACCACATACTCCCTTCAGAACTTAAAAAGTATAAAATATATATAAAAATATAGTAAAAGAATTAATAATAGCTGTTGAAAAGTGTAAAACCTATTCCATTATACTATCTATGCGGCTTTTTTACAAATTTTTAGGTGTTGAAAACAAAAAATTAGGTGTTGAAAAGATAAAAGTTATAAACAGGCCTAATTTTGACAAATGAGGGTGAAAAAAATTATCCACCCTCAATCAACATCAAATAACATATAAATAACATCCTAATAACAGGTTTTCTACATAGATATCCACAGAAAGTTATCCACAATTTATAATGAAGGATTTAGTTTCTTCATTATTATATCCATGTTTTTGTTGAGATCATCATCAACTGCGGTAAGCTTTTTAATCTTGTTGATTCCGCTGATAACAGTTGTATGATCTTTCTTACCGAGAAGTTTTCCTATTTCTTCAAGAGAAGCTTCGGTGTTTTCTCTGCAAAGATACATTATTATCTGGCGTGGAAGAACAATTTCTGCCTGTCTCTTCTTAGAGAGTATGTCATCTTTCTTTACGCCATACTGTTCGCAGACAGTATCAATGATAAGCTGAGGTGTAATGACCTTTGACTTATCAGGATAGATGATATCTTTAAGAGCTTCCATGGCATTTTCAAGAGTTACATCTACATTATTTAGTCTTGAATAAGCAATGATCTTGTTATATGCACCTTCAAGTTCTCTGATGTTTGACTTGATGTTGGTAGCAATGTAGTTGATTACCTCATCATCAATGTTCTTGCCGTAGTTCTCAGAGTTCTTACGCAGGATAGCCATTCTTGTCTCGTAGTCAGGAGACTGGATATCGGCGATAAGTCCCATCTCGAAACGGGATCTGAATCTCTCTTCAAGAGTTTCCATTTCCTTAGGAGGCTTATCGGATGAAAGAATGATCTGTTTTCCGGCCTGATGAAGCTCGTTGAATGTGTGGAAAAACTCTTCCTGAGTTGATTCCTTTCCTATAATAAACTGTACGTCATCGACCATGAGAACATCGACTGTTCTGTACTTATCACGAAGCTTTGACATGCTTTCTGTCTTACCGCTTCGGATAGATTCGATAACTTCGTTTGTGAACTGCTCTGATGTTACATAAAGAACCTTCGCTTTGCGATTATGTTCCATAACAAAGTGACCAATGGAGTGCATAAGGTGAGTCTTACCAAGTCCCGGTCCACCGTAGAGGAAGAGAGGGTTGTAAGATATTCCCGGAGATTCTGCAACAGCAAGTGATGCGGAGTGCGCAAACTTGTTGTTACTACCTACGACGAATGTATCAAATCTGTACTTTGGATTGAGATTTGATTGTTCGTAGTTATTGTTAGATATATAGCTGTTTTCAGAAGCATCTTCTGAATTATTTTCATGTGTTTCTTCATTATTAATAGTGTCTTTCTTTAAAATGAATGAAACGTCTACCATAATCTCCAGAAACTCCGAAATGGTAACTTTAATAAAGTCCATGTAATGGTTGATTATGTACTGAAGAGCCATTGAATTGTCGGAAGGAATCAAAATAGTTACAGTATTATCCGAAACACTGTAAACACTTAAAGGATCAATCCATGTTTTATAGGATATTTCTGTAATCCCAAACTCATTTTTTATAGTGCGTTTGATTTCTTCCCAATTGTTTTTTAATTTATCTGTGATTTCTTTTGTTGAATACATGAAAAAACTCCCCAATTACGCAATTTATAGACTTGTAGACTTTTACTATTTTATCTTAAAAAACTTTAAATATCAAACAAGGGTATTATGTGGATAACTACCGGAAAAAAAATTTCAAACATAATTATATTTTTACACTGTGGATAAATGGTCATTTTTCCACTTTAAGCTATCTACCGTTATAAATGGCGTGGTTACTGGATTTCCGATTAATAACCACAAAATTATGCTCCGGTTTATCCACAAAATTTAAGAAATATGTGGATAAAATAACGTGGTATATATTAATCAACATGTTATCCACAAAATCAACATTTTGCTGTGGATAAGTTTTGTCAACACAATATATAGGCAAATTATTTTTTTGATATTTTTTTCAAAGATTTGCCCTATTTTTCTGCGTTTTTATGGCTTGACTGCCTTGATTTTATTTATTATAATTATAAAGATTTTTTCCACACTGATATAATCTGTAATTACTAAATGTAATTGCGTTGTATAATTAGTAAAGAAGGAGGTGTTTACGATATGAAAATGACATTCCAGCCTCATAAGCTCCAGAGAGCCAGAGTTCACGGCTTCAGAGCAAGAATGGCTACTAAGGGCGGCAGAAAAGTACTTGCAGCCAGAAGAGCAAAGGGAAGAAAGAGATTATCTGCTTGATAGTAAAGGTCACAACGTTGTGACCTTTTTTCATCTTTCTGAATTAAAAAGGACAATGACATGCTTTTTTCAGATTCAATGAAAAAGACAAATGATTTCCGCAATGTTTATAAGAACGGCAAAAGTTATGCCGATAAGTACCTGGTTGTTTATGTGTGGAAAAATAACGGTTCGACTAATAAACTTGGGATTTCATGTAGTAAAAAAATTGGGAACAGTGTTGTAAGGCACAGATTTGCAAGACTTGTTCGAGAAGTTTACCGGCTACACGAAGATGTATTCAATAGTGGTTTGGATATAGTAGTCGTTGCCAGAGCCTGTGCAAGAGATGCAAGCTATCATAATATAGAAGATTCTCTTTTAAGCTTGGCAGGGAAGGCCCGCATAAAGAAAAATGGCGGTGAAAAATGAAAAAGATACTTATCTTTTTAATTAAGTTTTACAGAAAGTACATTTCTCCTTTAAAGAGAACAAAATGTCCGTATATTCCGACATGTTCGGAGTACGGGCTCGAAGCTATAGAAAAACATGGGGCATTGAAGGGAAGTCTGCTCGCAATCTGGAGAATACTTAGGTGTAATCCTTTTTCCAGTGGCGGATATGATCCCGTTCCGTAATGTACAGGAGGTTTATTTTGACACCAGTTCTTTTAACCCCTTATCAGGGACGTATTGTAGGACCTGTTGCTAAGTTACTTGGATATGTAATGACAGCCATATTCAATATACTTAATAAAATTGGTATTCCTAATTTTGGTCTTTCAATCATATTATTCACTATAGTTATCAATCTTATTCTTCTTCCTTTGACTTACAAACAGCAGAAGTTTTCTAAACTCCAGTCAAAGATGAGTCCTGAACTTAAGGCTATTCAGCAGAAGTATAAGGGTAAAAAAGATAACGACTCTATGCTTGCAATGCAGCAGGAGACTAAGGAAGTTTACGCTAAATACGGTGTTTCACAGACAGGTAGCTGCTTACCGCTTCTTGTTCAGATGCCTATCTTATTTGCACTTTATCGTGTTATCTATTCAATTCCTGCATATGTAGGAACTGTTAAAGAAGCATTTTATCCTCTTGTTGAGCAGATCAGAAGTACAAATGGTGGTGTTGATTTCATCAGAAACAACGTTTCAAGTGCGAAGATGTTTACCAGCCAGTTTAATAACCAGCTTTTCACATCAGGTGATACAACTTATGTGGAAAACACACTTATTGATGTTTTGAACAGAGCATCATCTTCTGACTGGGATTTGATCACAAATAACTTTAAGGATATCAGTGGTTCTGTTTTAGATACACATAATCTTTTAAACAGATATAACAATTTCCTCGGAATGAATATTGCTGATACACCTATGTACATGATAAAGAGTGCATTTGTGGATAAGAACTTCGTTTTACTTATTGGAGCTATTCTTATTCCTTTCCTTGCATTCTTTACTCAGTGGGTAAGCACAAAGCTCATGCCTCAGCAGGTTCCTGCAGACGGTAAGATCGATCCCGATGATCCGGCAGCACAGATGCAGCAGTCAATGAAGACCATGAACATTATGATGCCTATGATGTCTGCAATCTTTTGCTTTAACTTTAATGCCGGCATGGGTATTTATTGGATTATCGGTGCGGTTATAAGATCGGTACAGCAGATTCTTATTAATAAGCACATCGACAGATCTGATATTGATGCTCAGATTGAGAAGAACATTGAAAAGTATAAACAGAAGCAGGAGAAGATGAGAACTACTCCTCAGATGAACAGATATGCAAACATGTCTACAAGAAACATCATGAACAGCAGTTCAAATTCTGTTTCTATGGAAGAGAGAGAGAATCAGCTCAAGAAGGTAAGAGATAGTTTCTCAGGAAAAGAGATTAAAAAGGATTCTCTTCTTGCAAAAGCAAATATGGTAAAAGATTTCAACGAAAAGAATAATAAATAAGAGAAGATTTATGGTTACTGTCTATTTGGGAGGGAAAAATGGAGTATAGAGAGTTTACAGCAAAAAATGTTGATGATGCTATTACAGAAGCTTGCGAAACTTTTTGCGTTACCAGTGATAAACTTGATTATGAAGTAGTTTCAAACGGATCATCAGGTTTTTTGGGGATAAATGCTAAGCCTGCAATCATCAAGGCTAGAGTTAAAGAAGAGAAGAGTGAAGAAATCAAGATTGATGATATCAAATTAGATACAAAGGTTTCACCCAAGCAGGAAATAAAAAGCAAAAAAGAAAAAGTAAAAGAGACTGTAAAAGAAGTTGAAAAGACAGTCAGCTCTGATATAAATGCTGATGAGGTTTGTGAAAAAGCCAATAAGTTTTTAAAAGAAGTTTTCGATGCAATGAAAATGGAAGTTGTTGTTAAGACTACTTTCAATCAGGTTGATAAGATTCTTGAGATTGAACTTAGCGGAGATGAGATGGGAGTTCTCATTGGTAAGAGAGGACAGACACTTGATTCTGTTCAGTACCTTGTTTCTCTTGTTGTTAACAGAGATTATTCCGAGTACATCCATGTTAAGGTTGATACAGAAAATTACAGAGAGAGAAGAAAAGCTACTCTCGAAAATCTTGCAAAGAACATTTCTTATAAGGTTAGAAAGTCCAGACATTCAGTAGCTTTAGAGCCTATGAATCCTTATGAGAGAAGAATTATTCATTCAGCTCTTCAGGGAGACAGGTTTGTTACTACTCACAGCGAAGGTGAAGAACCATTCAGAAGAGTAGTTGTTACATTAAAGAAATAATAAACATTTACCCCTCGGAGTTGTATACTTTGAGGGGTATTATTATATGTAGAGAAAATTTTATTAAAATAGAAGCGAGACAAAATATGTCAGGTGTTTTTAATAATTTTAATGACGATACTATCTGCGCTGTTGCAACCGCGATGTCTGATTCCGGAATCGGAGTTATAAGAGTGAGCGGAAGAGAAGCGGTTTCAATCTGCGATAAGATTTATCGTTCTGCAAAAATGAAACAGACTTTAAAAAAGCATGATCCGAATACGATCAAATTCGGATATATTTGTGATGGTGACAAGATCATTGATGAAGTTATGATCTCATTTATGAAAGCACCTCATAGTTTTACAAGAGAAGACGTTATTGAGATTAATACTCATGGCGGAATTCTCATCATGAATCAGATTATTGAGCTACTTCTAAAAAGTGGTTGCCGTCTTGCCGATCCTGGTGAGTTCACAAAGAGAGCATTTCTTAATGGAAGAATTGATCTTACTAAAGCGGAAGCTATCATGGATATCATAAGTGCTCAGAACAATTTTGCTTTGGACAGTTCCAGAAATCAGCTTCGCGGAAGTATCTATGATAAAGTTAAGAGTTTGAGAGAACAGATAATTTATGAGATGGCTTTTATTGAGTCGGCACTTGATGATCCGGAAAACTATGATCTGACCGGATATCCTGAAAAACTTAAAGCCAAAGTTTCATCTTTGACTTCGGAGATTGAGAAACTTCTTAGTACCGCGGATGAAGGTAAAATCAGAAAAGATGGGATAAAGACTGTTATTGTTGGAAAGCCGAACGCAGGAAAATCATCTCTTTTGAATACTCTTATAGGAGATGAAAGAGCAATCGTTACCGACATCGCAGGAACAACACGTGATATTATTGAAGAGACCGTAAGACTCGGTGATATTGTTTTGCATCTTATAGACACAGCCGGAATCAGAGACACCGATGACATTATTGAGAAGATGGGTGTGGATAAAGCAAAGAGTAAGATTGAAGAAGCAGATCTGGTTTTGTATATTCTTGATTCGACTCGCGACATTGATGATGAAGACAAAGAGATCATCAGTTTGTGTGAAGGAAAGAAGACGATTGTTCTTCTTAATAAGAACGATCTTTCTGATGACATAAAGATCAATGAAGATAATGTGTTTAAGTTTTTCACAAATGTGGATAACGTACCCGTTATAAAAACTTCGATGTTGAAAGGTAAAGGAATAGATGAACTTAAAGATGCACTTTCAAAACTTTTCTTTCATGGTGACATTTTACCGAAGCAGGAAATTTATATCACAAACTTAAGACACAAAGAACTTCTTCAGAAAGTTTATGAAAGTCTGAAACTTGTTGATGACAGTATTTCAAAAAATCTTTCGGAAGATTTTTATACAGTCGATCTTTCAAATGCTTATGCTTATCTTGGCGAGATCATCGGAGAAGAAGTCGGCGATGATCTGGTGGAAGAAATCTTTTCAAAATTTTGTATGGGAAAATAATTTATGAATGTTTTTACTGAAAAATATGATGTTGTAATAATTGGAGCAGGACATGCCGGATGTGAGGCGGCACTTGCTTGTAGCAGACTTGGTCTAGAAACTATAATTTTTACAATGAGTGCGGATAACATTGCATTCATGCCGTGTAACCCTCACATAGGCGGATCTTCCAAGGGACATCTTGTCAGAGAGATAGATGCTCTTGGTGGAGAGATGGGAAAAAATATAGATAAGACTTTTTTGCAGTCAAAGATGCTTAACACTTCTAAAGGACCTGCTGTACATTCACTCAGATGTCAGGCTGACAAAATGGAATATTCCAAGAAGATGAAAGAGGTACTTGAAAAGCAGGAACATCTTACAATAAAGCAAGCTGAGGTTTCAGAAATTCTTTACGACGAACCTTCCGATAAATTAAAGGCTGAGGGTTACAAACATATCATTACCGGAGTAAAGATTTTTTCCGGAATAACTTATGAAGCTAAAGCTGTTATCTTATGTACGGGAACTTATCTTAAGAGTCGTTGTCTTACAGGTGAAGCGATTACTTACAGTGGACCGAACGGACTTCAACCTTCCAACCTTTTGTCACAATCACTTATCGATGCGGGAATTGAACTTAGAAGATTTAAGACCGGAACCCCTGCAAGAATGGATGGAAATACAATCGACTATTCCAAGATGACAGAGCAGTTTGGAGATGATCCGGTAATTCCTTTTTCATTTGATACAGATCCTTCTGATGTCCAGAGACCACAGGTATCATGTTGGCTAACATACACTAATGAAAAAACGCACGAAATAATACGCAATAATATCGACAGGTCCCCAATTTATGCGGGAATCATTGAAGGAGTGGGTCCGAGATATTGCCCGTCAATTGAAGATAAAGTTGTAAAGTTCCCCGACCATGAAAGACACCAGGTGTTTGTTGAACCTGAAGGAACATTTACCAATGAGATGTATATAGACGGAATGTCTTCATCACTTCCTGAAGATGTTCAGATTGCAATGTACAGAACAGTGCCAGGTCTTGAGAATTGTCGCATTGTAAAAAATGCTTACGCAATCGAATATGATTGTCTTTGCCCCGGACAGCTTCATCCCACTCTTGAGATCAAGGATATCCGAGGACTCTTTTCAGCGGGACAGTTTAACGGAAGTAGTGGATATGAAGAAGCTGCTGCTCAGGGATTGTACGCCGGAATTAATGCTGCGATGCAGATTGAGAACAGACCTTATCTTTCTATAGACAGATCCGAAGGATACATCGGAGTTCTTGTTGATGATCTTGTTACAAAAGAAAATCTTGAACCCTATAGGATGATGACTTCAAGAGCAGAGTACAGATTACTTCTTAGACAGGACAATGCAGATATAAGACTTAGAGGAAAAGGTCATGAAGTAGGTCTTATAGATGATGAACGATATAATAAGTTACTCAAGAAGATTGAACTTACTACAAAAGAAGTTGAGAGATTGAAGAGTATTAATATCGGAGCAAATTCTAAGATTCAGGATTTCCTGACAAGATGTGGAAGTACGCCTTTAAAGACTGCAGTCTCTCTTGCAGAATTATTATGTCGTCCTGAAATGACTTACGATATGATCGCGGAGATTGATCCTGACAGACCTGACCTTCCAAAGGATGTCATCGAACAGGTTGAGATTACCATCAGGTATGAAGGGTATATCAACAGACAGGAAAGACAGGTTGAACAGTTCAAGAAACTTGAGAGAAAACTTATCCCCGCGGATATTGATTACAATGATGTCAGCAGTTTAAGACTTGAAGCAAGACAGAAACTTGAAAAGTTTAGACCGGTAAATATCGGACAGGCTTCACGTATCGGTGGAGTTAATCCGGCTGATGTTTCTGTACTGATCATTTATCTTGACTCACTAAACAGAGGAAAACAGAATGAGGAATAAATACAACAAAATGATTGAGGACTTTCGTTCATACGGAATTGAACTCACCGACAGACAACTGGAACAATTTGATCAATACTTCGAAATTCTTGTTCGCGTAAATGAGGTTATGAATCTTACTGCCATAACAGATTTCGATGATGTATGTAAGCTTCACTTTGTTGATAGTATTTCATGTACTTCGTTTGTTGATTTTAAAGATAAAGAGTATTCGCTTATCGATATCGGAACAGGAGCAGGTTTTCCGGGAATTCCACTTAAGATTGTTTATCCTGATCTTCATGTTACGTTGCTCGATTCACTCAATAAGAGAATCAACTTTCTAAATGAAGTGATAGATACTCTTGGTCTTAATGAATCCGGAAGTATTGAAACACTCCATGGAAGAGCGGAGGATTTTTCATCGAGTAAGAATGGAGCACTCAGAGAAAAATTTGATTTTGCTGTTTCAAGAGCAGTAGCTAATATGTCTACTCTTACAGAATATTGTCTTCCCTATGTAAAGGTCGGAGGAGAGTTCATTGCTTTCAAAGGTGATAAAGGATCTGAAGAAGTAGAAGCAGCGAAGGGAGCAATTCATCTTCTTGGTGGAAAGCTTAAGGAATGTAAGGAGTTCTTTTTACCGGGAACAGATATATCCCGCACGATATGTGTGGTTGATAAAAAAGAACATACCTCAAAACAGTATCCACGTAAGGCCGGAACGCCTGCCAAAAATCCTCTTTGAGGTAGTAAATAATGTTTCACGTGAAACATTATTTACTGTGAAAAATGAACACAACTGATTGTTTCACGTGAAACATTAGAATACAAAATATAGTGATGATCCGTGAAACATAAAATCGGTCATGAAACATCAAAAAAATACACATATTTATATGTAGTAAATGAAGCGCAATCTGGAAAATAATATCATATTTTCTAAAGATTGTGCTTTTTTTATGTTCTATAATTTTAATAATGTGGTAAAATCAGATTAGTGTTTCACGATGATGGGAGGCGTAATGGGAAGAATAATCGCAATTGCAAATCAAAAAGGCGGAGTCGGAAAGACTACCACATCAATCAATCTAGCATCTGCTTTGGCAGAGAAAGGAAAGAAGGTACTTGTTATTGATACCGATCCTCAGGGAAATACAACAAGTGGATTTGGTATTGATAAGAATGAAATCGATAACACCATCTATGAGTTAATGATCGGTGAGTGCAGCATTGATGAAGTAATAACCAGAAATGTTGTAAAGGGAATCGATGGAGTTGATATCATTCCTTCGAATGTAAATCTTGCCGCAGTAGAAATTGAGTTGATAGATTCCGACAACAAAGAATATATTTTAAGAGAGGCAATAAGTGGTATAAGGGATGACTATGATTTCATAATTATAGATTGCCCGCCATCACTTAGTATGCTGACAGTCAATGCAATGACTACAGCTAATACAGTTCTTGTACCTATTCAGTGTGAGTACTATGCACTTGAAGGTCTCAGCCAATTGGTACATACAGTTAATCTGGTAAAAGACAGACTTAATCCGGAACTTGATATGGAAGGTGTTGTCTTTACGATGTTTGATTCTCGTACCAATCTTTCACTCCAGGTTGTAGAAAACGTAAAGGAACATATACAGGAGAATGTGTATAAGACAATAATCCCAAGAAACATTCGTCTTGCAGAAGCGCCCAGTTACGGTCTACCTATAAACGTTTATGAACCAAAGTCCGCAGGAGCCGAAGCGTATCGACTTCTTGCAAATGAGGTTATCGACAGAAAATTTGATTAAAGCGGAGGGGCATAAGATATGGCAGTTAAGAATGTGAAAAGAGGATTAGGAAAAGGACTTGATTCAATAATACCTGCGAAGACATCTTTCACAACAAAAGAAGTTTCATTCTCTGAAGAACAGAGCATCAGCGAAGGACAGGTTGTTCATGTAAACATTACTCAGGTTGAACCGAACAGAAATCAGCCAAGAAAATCTTTTGATGAAGATAGCCTTTTGGAATTAGCTGAATCAATCAAACAGTATGGAATCATCAATCCACTTATCGTAACAGATAAGAACGATCACTATGAGATTGTCGGTGGTGAGAGAAGATGGAGAGCAGCTAAGAAAGCCGGAATAAAAGAAGTACCGGTTATAGTAAAAGATCTTAGCGAACATGAAATTGCAGAGATTTCTCTTATTGATAACATCCAGAGAGAAGACATAAATCCTATTGAAGAAGCTCTTGCATATAAAAAGCTTATCGATGAATTTGGATACACTCAGGATATTGTCGCAGAGAAAGTATCAAAGAGCAGAGTAACAATTACCAACTCACTTCGACTTTTGAAGCTTTGCGAAAAAGTAAGACAGATGGTTATCGACGGACTTATTACAACAGGTCATGCCAGAGCACTTATATCTGTTGAAAGTGAAGAAGAGCAGACGATGCTCGCTCAGAAAGTTTTTGATGAGAAGTTAAGCGTTAGAGAAACTGAGAAACTTGTAAAGAATCTTGGCAAAGCACCCAAGCCAAAGAAGGTAGTAGAAACCAACTCAAGTCTGGATGCAATCTATGCAAATCTATCTGAAAGATGTAAGCAGGCAATAGGAACAAAAGTTGATATTACTTCCAAAGGCAGTGGCGCAGGAAAAATTGAGATTGAGTTTTATAACAGCGACGATCTTGAGAAAATAATAAACAGACTATGCACAGAATAATCGGAGACAGAATAAAATGGAAAGTAACATATTAAATCTTTTGGGTCTTGGAAACATAGATCCTGCAATTTTTATCTTGGCACTTTTAGCATTAGTATTAATACTTCTACTTATTGTCATCATACAAGGATGCAAGATAAGTAAAGTATCAAAAAAGTTTAACAAGTTCATGACAGGAAAAGATGCGAAATCACTTGAAGATGAAATCGTAGATCTTTTTCATGAAAATAAAATGATAAGAGCGGAGAACGATAAAAACCGTAAGGACATTCAGGACATCAACAAAAGAATGCAGAGAACCTTCCAAAAAATCGGACTTGAGAAATATGATGCATTTAGTCAGATGGGTGGACAGCTCAGCTTCGCACTTTGTATGCTCGATGAAAATGACAACGGATTCCTTATGAATTCAGTTCACAGCACAGACGGACTTAACTATTCATATTCGAAAGTTATCAACGCCGGAATAGCAGATGTTGAACTCAGTGATGAGGAAAAGAAAGCATTGGATAGTGCACGCGAAAGTGTAAGAAGATAAGAATAAAATATATAAACATACATGGAGGAGATCAAAATGATCGACATAAAATTTTTACGTGAAAACCCTGATGTGGTAAGAGAGAACATCAAGAACAAATTTCAGGATGAGAAACTTCCTCTAGTAGATGAGATTATAAAACTCGACGAAGCAAGAAGAACAAACCAGCAAGAAGCGGATGAGATCCGTGCACATAAGAATAAGATTTCTAAAGAGATCGGTGCAATGATGGCACAGGGCAAAAAAGAAGAAGCAATGGCCCTCAAGGATGAAGTTGCAAAAGAAGCAAAGCGTCTTGAAGAACTCGAAGAGAATCAGAAGAAGCTTGATGAAGAAGTTACAAATAAGATGATGATCATTCCTCAGATTATCGACAAATCTGTTCCTATCGGAAAAGATGATTCTGAGAATGTTGAGATTGAGAAGTTCGGTGAACCTGTTGTTCCCGATTTCGAGATTCCTTATCACACAGATATTATGGAGAGCTTCTGCGGAATCGATCTTGATGCTGCAAGAAGAGTAGCAGGTAACGGATTCTATTATCTGCTCGGAGATATTGCAAGACTTCACTCCGCAGTAATTTCTTACGCAAGAGATTTCATGATCGACAGAGGATTTACATATTGTGTTCCTCCTTTCATGATTCATGGAAATGTAGTAGCAGGAGTTATGAGTTTCCCTGAGATGGAAGCTATGATGTATAAAATTGAGGGAGAAGATCTTTATCTCATCGGAACAAGTGAGCATTCAATGATCGGTAAGTTCATTGATCAGATCATTCCCGAGGAAGAACTCCCTATGCCTCTTACAAGTTACTCACCTTGCTTCAGAAAAGAAAAAGGTGCACACGGAATTGAGGAGAGAGGTGTATACAGAATTCACCAGTTCGAGAAGCAGGAGATGGTTGTAATCTGTAAGCCCGAAGAGTCAAAAGATTGGTATGAGAAACTTTGGAAGAATACAGTAGATCTTTTCAGATCAATGGACATTCCTGTACGTACACTTGAGTGTTGCTCAGGAGATCTCGCAGATCTTAAGTGCAAGTCATGTGACGTAGAGGCATGGTCACCCAGACAGAAGAAGTACTTCGAAGTTGGAAGTTGTTCTAACCTTGGAGATGCACAGGCAAGAAGACTTAAGATCAGAATCAAAGGTAAGGATGGAAACTACCTCGCACATACACTTAACAACACAGTAGTTGCTCCTCCGAGAATGCTTATTGCTTTCCTTGAGAATAATCTTCAGGCAGACGGAAGTGTAAAGATTCCTGAAGTTCTTCGTCCTTACATGGGAGGAAAAGAAGTACTTATTCCTAAGAAGAAATGATAACAGCAGTAGAAAGGTGAAAAGATTCCTTGCATAAATTTCTAAGAGCAGTCGGTTTTTCTAAAATAAAAGACAGGAATGAGTTGACCGGATTAATTACCGATTCTATTCAGAAATCTTCAAGAAGAGGATATGTGTCCATAGAGGATAATGTTATTCTTGCGGAGTTCATGCATGACTATGCAAATGAAAAAATAGGACTCGCGGTATGTGGGGAATTTGATGAACAAGATAAGTTTATATATGAATATTACTATCCGTACTTAGTTCCTTCGCAGATCAGTACGGAAGAAGATATAACAATAGAACGCCATGCAGCCCAGTATTCATATGCAGGAATCTGTAATGAAAACAGGGTTGGCGTTTCACTTATCTTTTACCTTCAGAATATAATTCCTTACATCAAGTATGAGAACGAGGATCACTTCCCTGTCAGAGGAACGACACTTAGTTTGTCCGCGCTGTCGATAAAGGGTCAGATAATGATGCCGATTGCAAAGACAGAGCAGCAAATCGAAGTGGCTAAAAAGAAAACCAGTTATAGGAACAAACTTATAGATAATGCAAGACGAGGTGATGAAGCAGCAATTGAATCACTGACTCTTGACGACATGGACATATACACAACGCTTTCGAGAAAAATCAGAAAGCAAGATGTGTATAGTCTGGTAGATACATATTTTATGCCATATGGAGTTGAGTGCGATCACTACTCCGTTTTGGGAGAGATAGTCAAAGTTGATAAGACGGAGAACTATCTGACAAAAGAAGTTATACACATAATGAGGATTAATTGTAACGGACTTGAGTTCGATTTGTGTATAAACGATGCCGACCTGCTTGGTGAACCGGCAGTCGGAAGAAGATTTAAAGGTAACATTTGGATGCAGGGATATATCAATTTTCCCGGAACAAATTAATAAGAGAAGGAGAAAATAGATATGGCTACACCTCATAACAGTGCCGAAAAAGGCGACATCGCAAAGACCGTGCTTATGCCCGGCGATCCACTCAGAGCAAAATTCATTGCAGAGAATTTCCTTACAGACGTTAAGTGCTTTAACGAAGTAAGAGGAATGCTTGGATTCACAGGTAAGTATCAGGGAAAAGAAGTGTCTGTAATGGGACACGGAATGGGAATTCCTTCAATCGGAATCTACACTTATGAACTTTTCAACTTTTATGATGTGGATAACATCATCAGAGTTGGAAGCGCCGGTGGATTAAAAGAGGATGTTAATGTAATGGACATCGTCTTCGCCATGGGTGCTCACACAGATTCCAACTACGGATTCCAGTTTGGACTTCCCGGAACATTCTGTCCGACAGCAAGCTATGACTTGTTGGAGAAAGCTGTAAACATAGCAAGAGAGAAGAACGTAAAGTTCCATGTTGGTAACGTACTTTCTTCAGATGCATTCTACAAGAAGTGCAACGAGAGTGAACTCTACAAGAACATGGGCGCACTCGCGGTTGAGATGGAGACAGTTGCTCTTTACATGAATGCTGCAGAAGCTAAGAAGAATGCACTTACAATCCTTACAATATCAGACCATCTCTTCAAGGCAGGAGAACTTACTGCAAAAGAAAGAGAGACAGGATTTACTGATATGATGGAGATTGCACTTAAGACAGCAATCCAGCTTTAATGTGGATTAGTTCTATCAATATTTGCATATCATATATTAAAAAAAGTAATACAAAACATGGTACCAAGGGAAGCGCTATGTTATGCGTTTCCCTTGAATTGTGCCTCAGATTGTGCTAATATACAAAGGTCATGTTTGCGTAGCTCAGTTGGATAGAGCGTCCGCCTCCTAAGCGGAAGGTCGTGCGTTCGAATCGCATCGCGAACATTTTAAGAGAAGCTTTTTAAGGCTTCTCTTTTTTTATATATGTTATAATTTATTTCGATGAGTATAGAAAAAGTTAGTATGGAGATTAAATAGATGCTGTTCGAAAAAATCGCAGAGAATTGTATATATGCATATGATCCTGAATTGGAGACAATATTCGGAGCGCTTTCTCTTCTGGATGGAAAAGAGGATAACTCGGAATGTACTAAAATTTATGGTGAAAAGAAAATAGAAGAATGGCGAAGTAAGTATTGTTTTCTATTTGAGACATATGAAGCGGTGAAAAGTCTTACGGATTTCGAATTAGTAGATGTAATACTTGATGTTTTCGCTGAGGATTTTTCTTTGCAAAAATTCTATGATGTGTATAAGTCCATGCCTGAAGATGCAAGAATATACAGGATGGGAGCATGGTATCTTAGGAAGATAAATAAAGATGAGATTTCCAGAGCTTTAAATGATGATGCTTCGCTGGATGAATTATACTCAAAAGTAAATGAGTATTGTCACAGCTATTTAGGTTTTTCATCTTTTGTCAGAGAAAACAAAAGATTTATCAAAGAGTTCTTTGAACTGGCAAAAGAAATGAATACACCATCACTAAAAAAAGCTATAAAAGAATGTAGCGATGATATAGATTCTTTTAAGCAAAATATGATCGAAAGATTAAAGGATAAGAACCCGCTTGAAGTTTCTCAAGATATTATGGGAAAATCTTTTCATAACAGGGGACCTTATGAGATGTTTTATTTTGTTCCTTCGTTGATGATGCCGGGAAAAAGATTTAGATTGTTTTATGAGAATGGAACAAAGAACAATAGACAGATATTGTTTTGGAATATCAGAAATGAAAAGCAAAGTAAGGGAGATATAGTAGCGGTCTTAAAAGCTATTTCTGATGAAACCAGATATCAGATTCTCAGGCTGTTGTCAAACAAAGGCCCGATGAAAGGGCAGGACATAGTAAAAGAATTGAAGCTTGCTCCATCCACAATATCTCATCACATGAGTGAACTAAAGGAATGCGGTCTTATAACTGAGGAACCTGTAAAGACATCAAAGTATTATGGACTATCAAGTAATAAACTAAAAGAAGTATTGCAAACTATAAAAATAGATTTCAACTTATAAGAATAATTGGTTAAGCGAGGCGTTTTTAAAGAAAATGCTTCGCTTATTAATTTGACATATTTTTTGTTTCTATTATAATCTAATTCGATGGGTATCGAATAAACTCAAAGCAAAAAAGGAGAACTGAAAATGAGTCAGGTAATCTGTGTGGAAAATCTAAAGAGGGAATTTGTAAGTAAAAAAGGCTTGTTCAAAAAAGAGATAAAAATTGTGAAGGCTGTAGATGGAATCTCTTTTGATGTTGAGAGAGGAGAAATCTTTGGACTTCTCGGACAAAACGGCGCGGGAAAGACAACTACAATAAAAATGCTTACTACATTGCTGGCTCCGACATCCGGAAAATGTGAAGTGTTTGGATATAAATCTTTTGGAGAAGAAAATCATATCAGGTCAAGGATCAATTTTATTTTTGGCGGTGAGCTGGGAGTATATAAAAGATTATCTGCAAGAGATAATCTAAGATACTTTGCAAATCTATATCTAATTCCGCAAAAAGAACAGAACGAGAGGATAGAACAAATACTAAAGCTTGTTGATTTAGCTGACAGAGCAGATGATCTTGTGGAGACATATTCGAAAGGAATGATTCAGCGATTGCAGATTGCAAGAGGACTTATCAACGATCCTGAGATTCTTTTCATGGATGAACCAACAATCGGACTGGATCCTGTAGGCGCAAGGATGTTAAGAGATATAATCCGAAGACTTAAGAATGAGGGTAAGACAGTTCTTTTAACAACACATAATCTTGCAGAAGTTGAGGAATTATGCGATCGTCTCGTGATAATAAATAAGGGAAGAGTAATTGCAGAAGGAACACCTGAAAGTATAAAAGGAAATTACAATTCTTTGGAAGATTCATATGTTGAAATTGTTAAGGGGGTGTCAGCATGATTAAAGTCATTATCAGTACAATGATTCTTCAGATGAAACAATCATTTGCAAGGCCGATGTTTAGGTTTTGCCTTATAGCCAATCCGATTTTGAACACAATTCTTTTATACGAAATGTTCAGGGAATCAGGGGCTACAAACTATATGGCTTATGTTACGTTGGGGGCAGGTCTTATGGGACTTTGGGGATGTATTTGTTTTTCATCCGCAGGTGATATAAACAGAGAGAGGTTTAGCGGAACACTGGCTTTGATATTCACAGCACCTGCCAGATTCCCGATAATAATATTGGGGAAAATAATAGGAAACACAATAATGTCATTACTTACAATGATAATCTCACTTATGACATCAGTCATTTTTTTCAGGATACAGCTTCAATTGGCAGATCCGTTATATTTTTTGATTGCACTACTTGCGGCTATAATTTCATTCATAGTGATTTCCTCAGTAATTGCATGCATATTGACATTGTCTAGAAAAACAGAGTTATACATGAATTGCATTGAGATACCAATAATATTATTATGTGGATTTGCTTTTCCGGTGTCGGTATTACCCTTTGGAATAAGAATTGTAAGTTACACTTTAGCACCGACATATGCAGTAGAACTTATGCGAATGGCAGTATGGGGAATTACAGATAAAGCAGAATTTTGTGAAAAGCTTTTGGTGCTTATGATATTAACTTTGATCTATGCCTTAATATCTGCATTTCTTTATAAAAAAATAGATCGAAGCGTCCGAATAGCTGCAACATTGGAGGTGGCATGATGATAAAAAGATTTTTGGATCAGGCATATCTTTATCATAAGGGCAGGAGCGTAGCATTTGAAGCTGAGGAATTTGTTCTGATGGAAATTACATATCCGCTTATCACAATGATTTTATATTGTCTGGTTGCAACATTTAGTTTCAAAACAACAGATCTGACGTGTTGGGTTATTGGAAATGCATTTTTACTATGTACAAATGCATGCATATTTGGAGTAGGAATAATGTTTGTTAAAGAGAGACAGTATGGAAGAATGCGCTCCATTATTGCTGCTCCCTGTTCTAAGCTCTCTCTTATATTGGCAAGCGGAGTGTTCCCGACTTTGTTTGCAGTGTGTGCATCTGTGTGCGGATTAGTAGTAGGATGCCTTGTGTTTGGCGTTACATTTTCAGGTGTTAATCTGTTACTTGTAGCATTAACAATAATTGTCGCTATGATCTCAGCAACTTTTTTTGGACTTTTTATCTCAGCATTCGGACTTATGAATGACAGCATGCATTTGGTATTAAATGTAGTGAGTTACCTACTTATGATCTTTACCGGAGCTGAATTTCCAATTAAGCAACTTCCTGTGGCAGGTCAAGTGATGGCTCAGATAATGCCGCTTACAAAAGCTATTTTAGCGATGAACAGGCTCTTTGAAGGGAATATAAAAGATTTTATAGTACTGATAATAGCTGAGTTTGTCACAGGGATAGTATATTTACTGCTTACTTTTGTGGTTTTCAGAGTTGCGGAGAGAGTGGCTCAGCGAAATGGGAAATTTGATATGTTTTGACTATAAGATAAATACGGAAGAAACTGTTAGTCTGATTGTTATACCCATTATACCCATTTAAAATAATAAAAGGGTATAATGGGTATAACAAGTTAGAGAGGATAACTGATCCGTATCACGGAATCAAATAAAAACAGTAATATGAAAAGAGATTATTCATTCGACAACATGAAAGTACTGCTGATAACTTTGGTAGTATTTGGGCATGCACTTGAGGAGTTTGGGACAACAGGAAAGTTGGGACTTATAAGGGCGGTGATCTATTCATTCCACATGCCGCTCTTTATTTTTATATCCGGATATTTTTCGAAGTCAGATGCAAAGCCGGAGAAATTATTGAAGACAACAGTTATTCCATTCATTATGTTTAATACAATCTGGCTGTTTACTCAGGGAACTGCAATTAACAAAATAAATTTCTTTAAACCTATATATGTATTTTGGTATCTGCTGAGTCTTTTTTTCTGGAGAGTGACCGTTAAATATTTTGACAGAGTAAAAGGAATAGTAATACTGGCATTCATTGTTGGAATATATTGCGGATGCATAGGAGAGGCGGAGAGGTTTTTCTCAATATCAAGAACCGTATCGTTCTTTCCGTATTTCATACTCGGTTACAAATTCAAAAAAGAGAGTATAGAAAAAATTAGAAAAGTTCCTAAGATATACAGTCTTGCACTTATCATCGCAGCGTTTGAAGTTACTGTATTCCTAAACATCAGCGAGACAATGCCTGTCAAAATGTATGAACTTATACAGTCATATAAAGCAACTAATCTTGATAATCTACATGGAATGATATTAAGGGGAACAATCTACATTTTAGCTACGATAATAATATTTGCATTAGTAAACCTCATGCCAGATAAGGAATTTCCGGTTACAATATACGGACAGCGCACACTTTGCATCTATGTCCTTTCAAGTTTTGTGATCATTCCAATACACAGACTGATGACAAACATAGGTATAAGCATAGAAGAAACGTTTCTACAAATCATAGTAGCTCTTGGCATTACAGTACTGACATTTATAATCACAGGAAACAAATATGTAAACAAGGGCTATAACACGCTCATGGAAAAAATAAGTTCTTATCTTATAAAAGCTAAATAACATAATAACTAAGGCAGGAGAAAAAGCTTGATGAAAAATGATATTGAATGGATCTTTTTTGATGTGGGTTCTACTTTGGTAAATGAAGAAAAGGTTTATTGTCACAGGTTACAGGATATCGCGAGCGTGGCCGGTGAGCCGTTTGAAAAAATATATAACCTGGCAATTGAATTTTACAAAGATAATAAGAAGGGCGATCTGGAATTAACACTGAAATATAAAGTCTCAGGTTCAAAGTGGTATTTAGAAGAAGAGGAATTATTCGGGGATACAGAAGAAACCTTAAAGGCATTGAGCCCAAAATATAAGATAGGTATTATAGCAAATCAATCGTTAGGAACAGCAGAAAGACTTGAAAAATTCGGTATAAAAAAATATATAGATCTTATAATTGCATCAGCTGAAGAAGGTGTGGAAAAACCTGACAAAAGAATTTTTAATATTGCATTGTCTAAAGCTTCTTGCAATCCGGAAAATGCGGTAATGATCGGTGATCGAATTGATAATGACATAGTTCCCGCAAAAGAATTAGGAATGAAAACGATATGGATCAAACAAGGATTTGGTAAATATTGGAATATAACCTGCGAAAATGAAATTCCGGATGAAGAGATAAATAGTCTGTCAGAATTAAAGGAAAGATTTTTATAAAAATAAGCATAAGATTTTGCTGCAACATGAGCAAAATCTTATGCTTTCTTTTATATATATAGAAATGATTAAGCTACTTTGCTTTCATCGTTTTTTTTCTCAGACTTCTGCTTGAGAAGAGTCTTTGCAGAGATTACTGCAAGTACAACTGAGAGTACTACAAGAAGTACAGCGATGAGTGCCTGGATAAGTGCCCAAACATCTGCAGATCCTGATGTGTAAGCTGTAAGCTTAGCAGTGATTGTCTGAATGAGTGAGCAGATAGTAACTGCAAGCATGAATACCATAGGGATGTAGAACATCTTGTTGTTCTTACCTACAGAACCAAGCCATGTGCAAACTGCAAGGAGACCGATAGCAGCAAGAAGCTGGTTAGCGGCACCGAATAAAGGCCAGATCTTGGTGTATCCTGTCATACCAAGTGCAACACCGAGTACAACTGTGATTGCTGTAGCAACATAAGGATTTGCAAGAACCTTCTTGTAACCTGTTGCATCCTTAGCTGTCTGTCCCTGCTCAAGGAAGAATTCCTGGAACATGTATCTTGCAAGACGAGTAGCGGTATCAAGAGAAGTAAGACAGAAAACTGATACTGCAAGGATGAGCATCTGGTACATAATGTCTTTTGCACCGGGAGCGAATGATCCGATCATTGCTGAAAGTCCGCCGGCAAATACCTGAGTCGGGCTTGCGTATGTTCCGTCTGAAGCAGCTGCCCAAACAAAGCCGACTGCAAGAAGAGAGATAACGGCAACTACACACTCGATAAGCATTGAACCGTAAGCAACAGGCTTAGCATCTTTTTCATTATCAAGCTGCTTAGCTGTTGTTCCTGATGAAACAAGTGAGTGGAAACCTGAAATAGCACCGCAAGCAATTGTAACAAAGAGAGCAGGGAAAGCAGTACCTGTTGTAAATACGCCTGTTCCCTTAAGTGCTGCATCACCCATAGCAGGAATCTGGAATGAACCGTTTCCTGTAACAACAGCTCCGAGAACTGCGATGACACCGGCTCCGATCATGAAGTAAAGAAGGAAAGAGCTGAGGTAATCTCTTGGCTGTAACAAGATCCAAACAGGAGTAACGGATGCAATCAAAATATATACACCGATAACCCACATCCATGTGTTGTATGAAAGTGCGATAGGATGGAAGTTAAGACCGATGGCAACAACTGCAACGATTCCAAGACATCCGAAAACAGAAGCAACTCCGATGGGAGCATTCTTTCTGTAAACAAAGAATCCAAATACCATCGCAAGAACGATGAAAAGGATTGAAATCATAGCGGTTGACTGATTAGCTGCAAGTGTAGGTCCTTCAACTGCTGCGCCGGCTGATGTTGTAACACCGAATGTGCTTGCAACAATTGAGCTGAAAGCAGCAACGACCAAAAGAAGAGTAAGGTAGCCAAATGTGATAAAGAGTCTCTTAGCTTTTTTGCCCATTGAATCATCGATGATCTCTCCGATTGACTGACCCTTGTGGCGAAGTGAAGCGAAGAGAGCACCAAAATCATGTACTCCTCCAAAGAAAATGCCTCCGATGATTACCCATAACAATACGGGAATCCATCCGAAAACGGCTGCCTGAATAGGTCCGTTGATAGGGCCTGCTCCGGCGATTGATGAAAAGTGATGACCCATAAGAACAGGTGCTTTGGCAGGAACATAGTCGATGCCATCCTCGAGTTCATGCGCAGGTGTTTTCTGCGAAGGGTCAATTCCCCACTGCTTTGCGAGCCAACTGCCGTAAAAAACATAACCGGCAGCCAGAAGCGCAACGCTTACTAAAAGTATTACTGCTGCATTCATAACAATTCCTCCATTTTTTTGTATATATCAAAGAGCAGAGATTTTAGCTCTTTGCCGACGTAATTGGTAAAGACTTCCCTTGTGTCCATAGTTGCAACGGCGAGTTTAGCTTCGCTGTGACCTCTGAAATTAAGAAGATATCCCTTATCAAAATGAAATTTCTTAATCAGTTTTTTTGTCTGAGAATCGGGAGCAGAATCGCATAACACAACAAAAGTAATGTAAGAGATCATGTGATCCTTCTCGGGATACTTCTCATTCTTGCGGACAAATTCAGGTTCTATCTTTTGAATGATCAGCTCTTTTATCTCATCAATTTTTTCCGGTGAAAAAGAATTTTCTTTTATAAAAAAAACATGTTCAAAAGTTTTGACAGCCCAAAGCTGAGCTTCTTTTCTAAGAACATATTTCTCACTCATCGAATGAAAAAAGGCATAGGCAGGGAAAAGGATTTCACCAAATTTATAGTTTTCTGTGACATCGAAATTTGCCTGATACCGGCGTAGAAGTTCTTGCAAATATGCGTCGGATGATACCATTGAAGTCACCTTACAAGTAAAAATTTCTTATTGATAATAAAGACCATATATACTTTATCACTTTGACGCGGTGTTGCAAAGAGGAAAATGCACTTTATTACAGTAAATAATATATAGAAGAAACAGAATGAAAATGATTGAAAATCCGACAAAGATGTAGCAGAAGCGTTGATAAAGACAAACTAATATGAAACCAATCTGCAATATAATGTATAATAAATTGGGAAAGAAAGTAGACGAAGGGAGACAAAATATGCCTTTTATAAATTCAAAAATAAGCATAACAATTTCAAAGGAACAGGAGACAAAGTTAAAGACAGAACTTGGAAAAGCAATAGAGCTCATTCCGGGAAAGAGTGAGAACTGGCTTATGACAGGGTTCGAAGACGGGTATCATTTGTACTTTAGAGGAGACAATTCTCTGCCTACTGCATTCGTTGAAGTAATGATATTTGGAAAAGCAAATCCGGATGCGTTTGAAAAGCTCACTGAAAAGATAACAGAAATCTTTGGAGATGTACTCGACATTAAGCCGGACCACATCTACATAAAATATACACCCGCAGATCAGTGGGGATGGAACGGAAGTAATTTCTGATATTAATACATCATATTTTTTCTGCGAAATCTGTATGAAAAATAAGTCTGGAGGGAAGCAATGGAGAACAGACCTGTTGGAAGAAAAAAGAATGTCACTGAAGGAGGTTCCGGAGTACACAAAAGAGGTGAAGGAATCGGAACCGGTCCTGTAGGTAATAGCAGTGGGTATTCATCGGGATCCGGACCGTCGGAAAACGGCGGTGGAATGAAGCGTTCTGGAAGAGGGGTTAATCCACTCTTTATGATAATAGTGCTTTTGTTCCTGGCCGGAGGCGGTGGACTTTCGACTATGTTGGGAGGCGGACAGACAGATACACCGCCCGCAACTCAAACGCCTGCAAATACAGCACAGAATTCACAGACTTCTCAGGGCGGAAATTCAGGGGCAGCCGGATCGATTCTTGGCCAGCTTTTTGGTGGCTACGGTTCATACACAGGATCGGGTGCAAATTCGGCAACCTGGAGTGACACTCCAAACACAGGAAATCTTAACACAAGTGTGGACAGCAGAGCACGTGAAAAAAGGACTGTAATTAAGGGGAACGGACAGGATAATATCACGATTATGGTCTACATGTGCGGAGCAGATCTTGAGTCCCGAAACGGAATGGCTTCAAGGGACATTCAGGAGATGATGAAAGCAGACATTGGTGATAAGATAAATCTCCTTGTTTATACAGGCGGCTGTAAGCAGTGGCAGAACAATGTAATTTCCAATGCTACAAATCAGATATATCAGATAAAGGATGGTAAGCTAAATCCTCTTGTGAATAACGTGGGTAACTTACCTATGACAAAAGCAGAGACTTTGTCGGACTATATCAAGTGGTCTGCAAAGAACTTTCCTGCGGACAGATATGAGCTTATTTTCTGGGACCACGGCGGTGGGTCTACAGGCGGATACGGATACGATGAAAAATTCCAGACCGCAGGAGCAATGTCTTTGGCAGGAATTAATAAGGCACTTAAAGACGGCGGAGTGACGTTTGATTTTGTCGGTTTTGACACATGTCTTATGGCGACTGTTGAGAACGCTCTTGTAGTGTCTAATTACGCGGATTATCTTGTGGCATCCGAAGAGACAGAACCGGGAGTTGGTTGGTACTACACAGACTGGCTTACAGAACTTGGAAAAAATACATCGATGGAGACGATAAATATCGGAAAGAATATTATCGACTCTTTTACAAGTACATGTGCACAGACTTGTCCGGGGCAAAAAACAACACTTTCAATAACAGATCTTGCGGAGCTTTCGCAGACAGTTCCGACAGAGCTTGCCGACTTCTCAAAAAGCACCTCTGAAATGATAAATAGTGACAACTATAAAACGGTTTCAAATGCGAGAGGAAACACGAGAGAATTTGCGGCTTCTTCAAAGATAGATCAGGTCGATCTTGTGGACTTTGCAAACAGGGTTGGAACAGATGATGCAAAAGGACTTGTGGCAACATTAAAAAGCGCAATAAAATACAACAAAACAAGCTCAAATATGACCAACTCATACGGGCTTTCCATCTACTTCCCTTATAAGAAAACACATAAGGTAGATTCGATGGTAAATACCTATGAAGATATCGGCATGGATAAAGAGTATGCAAAGTGCATTCAGAACTTTGCTTCTATGGAGGTTGCGGGACAGGTTGCAGCGGGTGGTTCACAGACACCTTTACCATCCATCTTTGGAGAGCTTTCCGGAAGCGGAAATTCGGATGCTTCTGCGGAGATGATAACACAGCTTCTTACGACCTTCCTTTCAAGTGACTTTAGCAGCGTGTCGGGACTTAATTCTTCCAACACAGCATTCCTCGGTAAAAGTCTTGATGTGGAAAAGGCAGCAAAATACATTGCTTCTAACAGGTTTGATGAGTCCGCTCTTATGTGGACAAAAAACAGTGCCGGAGAAGATGTTATAAGCCTGTCTGAAGACCAGTGGAAAATGGTACATGAACTCGACCTAAATATGTTCTATGATGACGGCGAGGGATACATAGACCTTGGAATGGATAATGTTTTCGACTTTGATGAGAGTGGAAATTTGAGGTCGCAGAACGACAAGACTTGGCTCGCGATTGACGGCAATGTTGTAGCCTACTATGTGGTAGACATACAGGCAACCGATGATAGCTATGCAATAACGGGCAGAGTTCCGTGCTATCTAAACAAGCAAAAAGCGAACCTTATTCTCGTGTTTGATTCAGACAATGAAGACGGGTATGTTGCGGGGGTATGTTACGACTACGTTGAAGGCGAGACAGAGACCATAGCAAAGAACCTCACAGAATTGCAGGCGGGAGATGAGATTGATTTTACCTGTGATTACTATGGGTATGACAAGTCCTTTAAGGACGCATATTTACTGAGTGAAAAATACACAGTAAAAGGGGCAATGTCCGATATGAAAATAAGCAATGTTCCCGTAGGTGACGGAGCGGTTCTTGAGACATATTGTTTCACAGATATTTACGGACAAAAATATTGGACAGAATCACTTAAACATTGATGAAATAATACGCTCTTAAAAATGAACGATACAGAGTAAATTTAAAGGTTGATTTGAGAGCTGTTTTAGAGAAAAAATACGGATAAAAATCAGAGTAAAAATCGGGATAAATTTCGGGGTGATTTTTGAGCTTGTGTAAATCGCGCAAAGCTGCACTATTAGTGGGCTTCAGCATTTTTGGCGATAAGAAATGCACAACAAAAAACGGGGATAAAAAACAGGTGTGTTTTGAGTCTGTTTTTTACCCTGTTATCCGATAACAAATTACACAGATATAAAGCAAAAGATTATTCAGAGAATAAACTCAAAACCATAAACACATTACAACGGGAGTTATAAATGCACGACATACTTACAACTTTGTGTTACATCGAACGCGACGACAGATATCTTATGCTCCACAGAGTCTCCAAAAAGAACGACATCAGCAAAGACAAATGGCTCGGTGTCGGAGGGCACTTTGAAGCGGATGAAAGTCCCGAAGAATGTATGCACAGAGAGATACTTGAAGAGACAGGTTATGACATACCAAAAGAGGAGCTTGATTTCAGAGGACTTGTGACCTTTGTTTCCGGCAAAGGAGACTACGAGCTTATGTCCCTCTTTACCGCACCTGCTCCAAACGAAGAGCCGAGCGACTGTGATGAAGGAAAACTTGAATGGATAAAAAAGAGTGATGTTTACGGACTCAATCTATGGGAAGGAGACAAGATATTTTTTAAACTCTTGGAAGAGAGAAAAGACTTCTTTTCACTGAAGCTTGTTTACGACGGAAAAGACAACCTAATAGAGGCTGTTCTTGACGGAAAGAAAATGGATCACAAGGAATATCTGAGAAATATAAAATGAACGAAGAAAAATCACGCGATTATCTTGCGGGAAGAGCAAAGGATCTTGCCACAAGAGCTTACATGAATAATTTTGTCACTCACACGGACTTCTTGTCTGTATCTGAGCAGGCGCTTTTTTACAACATACTTGCGAGTGAAAAAATACCTGCAAATGTACACGAATATCACGGTGCGCATTTCGTTATGTACGGAGGTAATAAAGACGCCGAAAGAGCGATGGTATGTTTTCTCCCCGATTACATGGATGAAGAGAGCTTTATAATGGCGGAGCAGGAGGAGCCTTCTGTTCTTGCATGTGTAAGGATAAAACCTGTGAATGCAAAATTCGCCGATAATCTCACACACAGAGACTACCTCGGCGCAGTCATGAATCTCGGAATAGAAAGAGATCAGATCGGAGATATCTTTGCGGGAGAAAATGAAGCGTATCTTTATGCCACATGCGACATCGCAGAAATGATATGCAAAGAACTTATTAGAATTAAGCACACTTCCGTGAAGTGCGAAACGGTAAAATCTTCCGAGTGTAACATCGAACCGAAATTCGAAGAAATCGGAGGCACGGTTGCATCAGAGAGAATAGATGCAATTCTTTCTTTTGTTTATCACCTCTCAAGATCGGAAGCTCAAAGGCTTATTGAAGCGGAGTCTGTATACATAGACGGACGCACTGCTTACAGCGGTGGATATGACCTCAAAGAAGGAGCCAGAGTTTCGGTAAGAGGACACGGCAAATTTATTTATCTCGGAACAGAGAATACGACCAGAAAAGGCAGACTGTTTATAAAAGTAAAAATTTTTGTATAATAGAGCCTGACAGGAAGGCGATTTTTTATGGGTAATTACATTGTATTTGACCTTGAGTGGAATCAGGGTGAAGCGCCTGTTACAATAGACGGCAAAACTCTTTCATTCGAAATAGTTGAAATAGGCGCTGTGAAATTAGATGAGAAAAGAGTTAAGATAGGTGAGTTTTCAAAGCTTATAAAACCTAAAGTTCACAAGCAGATGCACAAGATAACCGGGAAGCTTATTAATCTTTCCATGGAAGACCTTGAAAACGGAGAAGATTTTTGTGATGCGGCAAAAGAGTTTTTGGAATGGTGCGGAGAGAATCCAAAATTCTGCAGCTGGGGACCTCTTGATCTTACAGAATTTCAGAGGAATTTAGACTTCTTTGGAATGCCGCTTTTATCGGACAGACCACTTGCATTTTATGATGTACAAAAACTATATAGTCTTGCGTTTGATGACGGACGTACCAGAAAGGCACTTTCATCGGCGGTAGAAGAGCTGGGACTTAATACGGATAATCCGTTCCACAGAGCACTGGGGGATGCGGAGTACACGGCAAGGATTTTTCAGAGGTTTAAAGAAAGAGTTCTTGAGAGGATATCTTTTGACACCTATGTAACACCCAAGACCAAGAAGCAGGAAATCAAGATTGTCTTTGACAGCTATGAAAAATATATTTCAAGGGAATTTGATACCAAAGAAGATATCCTTGAAAATATGGAGATAATGAGTACCAAGTGCTACATATGTCATAAGAACATAAGGCGTAAGATAAAATGGTTTTCTCCAAACGGCAAACATTACTATGCAGTTGCATGTTGTGACAAGCATGGTTTTATGAAGGCAAAAGTCAGGATAAAAAAAGCCGAGAACGGAAGGCTGTTCGTAATAAAGACATGTAGGTTCATTTCACCTGAAGATGTCGAGACAATGAAACAAAAACAGAGAAAGATAAAAAAGAGGCAGAACCCATAATATAATGGGGTCTGCTTTTTTTAGCTTTTTGTTAATGCATCAATATTGTAATTGCTATTAGAATTCCATAGTATCCATTCGTCATAACCGGCGTCATATACGGCTTGGATTTGCGCTCGTATTTCTTTTCCCTCATATTTTATATGTCCTTTTACCCAGGTTGCGGTGAACGCTTGAAGCCATGGCCGAATAACAGCATGATTATTATTTGAAATTGGATTTAAGATTTCATTAGATTTTTCAAGTGCTTTATTAACCGTATCGTAAGGATGGGCATCGGGAACATCTAATTTAAATTCTCCGTCTGCATAATGAGATGGATAGATCATTGGACAGATAATATCTAAATTGGAGACAAGATTTACATAATCCTGGCCGACGTGTTTTGAGTCCTTGTTACTATTGATTATTGTTCCAAAAACATCAGCTGATACAGGAATGTTATGTTTATGCCCCTCTTCAGTTACTTTGGCTAAGAACTCAGTGATATAATTTCTACGGGCATCATCATCATCTGAAACGAGATCATATAAGGCATCATCAGCTTTTTGTCCAACCGGAAATCTAACATAATCAAGTTGCACTTCATCAAAACCGAGAGCACAACAACTGTTCACAAGGCTAATAATATAATTCCACACTTCTTCTTTACATGGGTTCACCCAAGCATTACCATTGGCATCAGTTATAAGTGAGTTGTCAGGAGCTGTAAGAGCAAGTTCAGGATGAGCTTTTGCCAATATAGGATCTTTGAAACAAGCTATTCTTGCAATTACATATATATCATTTTCTTTTAACTTTTTTAAAAGTGCACTAATGTCTTTTATGTAGGCAATGCCGGAGTTCATTTCTATGACATTTTCATTATCCATTTTAAAGGTAATGTTTCCATTGTCATCTTTAACATCAAGAACAATTGTATTTAGTTCTGTTTCGTTTATAAGACTAATGATATCGTCAAGCTTATCTGTTCCGGCTGTTGGACCTGTGACATATATGCCTTTTACCTTTAAATGATTTTCTTTCCACACATCCATGTTATCAGCTGATTCTTCTATAACAGGTGCTTCCGGTTTAATCTCATCCGTATTTTTTGTATGAGCATCTTTTTGTGATTTAGAATTAAAAAAGATAAACAAACCGAAGCACATAATTGCGATAACTATAACAGCTACAATAATATATATTTTTTTATACTGGATATGTCCTTTATTAAATTCTCGCTTTCTTCTGTTGTATCTAATTCTGTCGCTTCTGCTATGGAATGTTCTGTTAGCTGCAATCCTTGTTGCAACAGATGCGACTAAGGTCATTAGAACAACAAAGACTCCGGCACACATAATAAGTATCTTTACATTGATAAAAATCGAATGATACGCATTGGCTAATTGTGAGGGTGTTCCGTTCTGTTCAAAGTAGCATACATGGGCGTTTCCTATAGGGATACCTTTGTAGCTGTATATAACCTTTGCAAGAGCGTTGCCTGCCTTAGCCTGTTCTTCAGGAGTAAGATCATATGAGATCTCAAAGTCGGTATCTTCAACAGATGCATTTACGGGAAGAATAACATAATCTTTTGGATTAAGATTAAGGATTGTTCCCGACTTACCAAACACGTCATTATCGGACTCAAAGAAAAGAGAATCATCCGGCATATATCTTTTGTCCACATCGGCAACCTTTTCCACACGGAAATTATTGAAGCCGTAATTAAAAAGTGTAACTGTATCATTGAACTGTTCCGGTGAGTCATCTTTTAATACGACGCAGATAAGTTTCATGCCGTTTCTCTCAGCGCAAGTTACAAGTGTCTCATTTGCCTGTGCGGTGTAACCTGTTTTGCCGCCTATAATACCATCATATTTTATTTCACCGTTTATCAGCTTGTGCTTGTTGTGCAAATAGAAATCATCAGGCTGAGATTCAGTAGGAGTAAAATGATATGTTGGTGTGTTTCCGACTTTACATAACAGATCGTTTTTAAAATATTCTGCCGCTATAAGAGCAAGATCATGGGCGCTCGTATAGTGATTCGGATCATGAAGTCCGTTGGTATTGGCAAAATGGGTATTTTGACATCCAAGTTCTTTGGCTCTCTTGTTCATCTCATCTACGTATTTTGATACGCTTCCACTTATATGTTCCGCAAGAGCATTGGCAACTTCATTTGCACTTCCAACCATTATTCCAAAAAGAGCCTGCTCAAGTGGAATTGATTCGCCTTCATCCATTCCTATACTTGATCCGTCATTTGGAACACTAAATACAGCGTCGTGAGAGAACACAACCTGCTCATCCAATTTGGCATTCTCCACAGCAAGAAGACAAGTCATAATTTTTGTCGTACTTGCGGGATAGAGTTTCTCATCGATATTTTTCGAATAGAGAATAGTCTTCGTATTCGCATCCATCAAGATGGCAGCTTCTGCCGATATGATAGGACCTTCGGGCCATCCTTGTATGGAATTACTTTGAATCGGAGCCTCTTTTTGCTTAAGCGCCTCTTCGGACGGATCGACTGTTTCTGCGTGGACTGCTGTTTGCAACATAAAAAAAGCTGCAAAAAACATTGAGAATGAAGCAGCGATAAATCTTATTCTGTTTTTATTATGGAAGTCATTAAAAAAGTTCATAGTATGTAAATAATACAATACTTCCCATTCAAGGGCAAATGTTGTAAAATTCTTTATAAAGGATAGGTGGAATTTAAAAAATGCGATTACGTAATATAGCGGGTTCGAGAGAAGTCATTGCCGAGAGTAAGTACACTGTTAAGGACCCTGAGCAGAAAAAAGGACTTTGGAAAAAAGAAATATTTGGAAACGATAATGAGATTCATATTGAGATAGGAATGGGCAAGGGTCGTTTCATCATGGATATGGCGGCGCTTCATCCTAATATTAATTATGTAGGAATAGAAAAATATTCGAGCGTACTTCTTCGTGCGATACAGAAGCAGGAAGAGTTGCAGCTTCCAAATGTTATCTTTATAAGAATGGATGCGGAAGATATTACGGAAGTATTTGATGAATCAGAAGTTGGTAGAATTTATTTGAACTTTTCAGATCCTTGGCCGAAGGACAGACATGCCAAAAGGCGACTTCCTTCCCGCGAGTTTCTGAAGCGATATGATAAAATATTAAAAGCGGACGGCGTTGTGGAATTTAAGACTGATAACGAAGGTCTTTTCACATTCGCACGCGATGAGGTAGAGCCTGCCGGATGGAATATTGATGCCATTACATACGACCTTCATAATGACGAAGTCATGAACGAAGGAAATGTGATGACTGAATATGAGGAAAAGTTTTCGTCACTTGGAAATCCGATTTTTAAGTACGTGATCAGTAGAAAGGGGGACTAACCTATGGACTACACGCTAAACAGTCAGAACTTCGAAGAAGAAGTTTTGAAAAGTAACTTGCCGGTGCTTGTTGATTTTGCAGCAGACTGGTGCGGACCATGTAAGATGATGTCACCTGTTATAGACGAACTTGCAGAGGAATACGAAGGAGAGCTTAAGGTCGGAAAGATAAATGTTGACCAGGCACCCGACATAGCTCAGAAGTACAATGTAATGTCCATTCCGATGTTCGCTTTATTCAAGAATGGAGAGCTTACTGAGACAGCAATAGGAGCTCAGAACAAGACAAAATTACAGTCTATAATCGATAAAGTGCTGGCTTAACAGTCAGCACCTTTTTAAAGAGGAGATTAAGGTTTTGCCAAAGATTACAAACTTTGAAAATTATAGGAAGAGAGATGACTACGATACATACGATCCGGATGAGAGATACGATACGGGCGATATGTATGGAGACATGCAGGATTATGACGATCATGACTACGATAGCCGTGATTATGACGGTCAAGACTATGACAGCCATGACTATGATGAGCACGAGCAGGACTATGATGGGCATGAGGATGATCAGCAGGGTTACGAAGGTCAGAATTACGGACAGCGTAACTATGATAATCAGCGTGATTATGATGATCATAACGAGCATGTCAGTAATCAGGACAATGTCGGTCAGACTCAGGACATACCACAGGTAAATGCCGGATCTGAGAATAATCAGCATGAGGATGCGGGTGATATCGAGATTGCCGATCCCTATAATTTTTTCAATGCGGAAGAACGCGAGGCATATTTCCGCCAAAGAGAGCAAGCTGACGGACAACCTGAAAATCCTGATATGCAAAGAAGAGAGCGCGCAGATAATCGTGATGACAGTCGAATCCCAAGAAGAGACGACGAGCGTCCTATGCGCCGAGATGATGGATATCCGCCGAGAAGAGATGATGATCGCGCAATGCGCCGTGATGACGGATACCCGCCGAGAAGAGATGACGAGCGTCCCATGCGTCGAGATGATGGATACCCGCCGAGAAGAGGTGATGAGCGTCCTATGCGTCGAGATGACGGATACCCGCCGAGAAGAGATGAGGAACGTTCTATGCGCCGAGATGATGGATACCCGCCAAGAAGGGGTGATGATCGCCCTATGCGTCGTGACGACGGATACCCGCCAAGAAGAGATGATGGCCGTCCAAGATATCGCGATGATGAATATGCACCAAGAAGAGATGATCGTCCGAGACGTCGTGATGACGAATATATGCCGAGAAGAGACGAGCGTCCGAGACGCCGTGACGAGAGAGACGATTATCGTGATGATGATCGCTATCGCCGTCGTGGAAGAGATTACTACGAAGATGAATATGATGAAGATTATGATAATTACGATGATGATAACGGAATCGATGAGCAGACAAAGCTCTTAATGGTCAGAATCGCTTCTGTTGTTACCGGAATACTTATCCTTATGCTTCTTGCGTTTATTGTAAAGACGAAGCTTATTAATAAGGTAGCTTCTCCCGATTCAGAAAAAACAGCTACGGAATCGCAGAAAGATAAAGATGGCGATGACGATAGCGATGATGACGATGGGGGCGGAAAAGGTGATTTTGACATCCCCGAAGGATACACGGAGACTAATGATAAAGTTGTTGTAAATTATGAGTTCCTGAATCTCAGATCTTCGCCAAGCACGAGCAGCGATATCGTTACCAAGGCAAAAGACGGAGATGAACTTAAGAGAATTGCAGTAAGTAATGACGGATCATGGGCACTTATTAATTATAAAGGTAAGGCAGTGTACGCATCTATGGATTATCTAAGCGAGAATCCTTGAGTGAAGCCAAGAGTAGAATTTATCCATTGCTTCCGATAGAGAACTTTCCGAACGTGAAAAAGTATCAGCGTGGGTGAGGACTTCATCGGAAGTGGTATCCTTGGCATAGTCTGCGATTTTTTGGGCAGAACTTGCCTCCAGCAGACGATAATCCATATTTACCAGAAGATTGTTGTGCAGGGCACTGACACAGGTATACAGAGAAGGATATTTTTTCTGTATAAGAGAGAATTCATCAAGTATCTGTTCTCTGCTCTGTAGACAAAAGAGAATATAAACAGACTCAACTACTTCATGAGGTTCAATTTCTTCCTGATAGGAGTTGTCTTCATAGTCATCTCTTGTTGCGTAGTACTCGCAAATCTCCTGAACCAAGGCACCGACTTTTGAGTTGTCGTACAATTTCTGAAGTTCGTCAATTTTTTTATCATTCATAATTAAAGTATAGCATATACAGAGGAAATCAAAAATGAAGATCGGTATTTTTGATTCCGGAATAGGTGGGCTTTCTGTGCTTCATGAAGCCTATCATTACCTTCCGGAGCAAAATTACATATTTTACGCAGACACAGAGCATGTACCGTATGGATTAAAGACCCCGGAGCAGATCCTTAGTTATTCGATCGGCATCACGGAGTTTTTGCTTGAGAGGGGAGCGGAAGCGATAGTAGTAGCTTGTAATACCGCAACCAGCGTAGCAATTAAGGAACTTAGGAAAAGATACAACATCCCTATCTTGGGGATGGAGCCGGCTGTAAAGCCCGCTGTTGAGGGAACGGATAAGAAGCGTATTATGGTAATCGCGACCCCCGTGACCATTAGAGAAGATAAGTTAAAAGACCTTCTTCACAGAGTAGATGAACATCACAGGGTAGACCTTTTGCCGATGCCAAGGCTCGTTGAGTTTGCGGAAAGAGCTGAGTTTGATTCGGACGAGGTCCTTGATTATATAAAGAAACAATTTGAACCATATAATATGGAAGAATATTGTGCACTTGTACTTGGATGTACGCACTTTAACTACTTTAAACCTGCGTACAGACAGATTTTTGGCGATGAGACCCTTCTTATCGACGGAAATCATGGTACAGTGAAGCATTTAGCCGAGGTTCTCGGATTAGAATTATCTAAGACACCAGATAATGTAGTTATTTTTGATGACGTACACAAGATGTTGAAACAATCGAAAACAGAATATTTTTATTCCGGAAAACCGATAACGAGTGAGACAGAGCTTGAACATTTGAAAATACTACATAATCGGTTAGAAAATGTAAGAAAAAAATAATAATTATCCTTCTTGTATTTTACTAGATAAAGTATTATCATAGTTATGCGACCACAATATATTGTTATTCGGCTAAAAAATATCGTGATTGCGAAAACAGTTTTTTGTAAAATAAAAGAAGGGGGTTCTTATGAAGATCATTAAGAGAAGCGGTAAAGAAGTTGCATTTGATGGCAATAAGATTCTTGCGGCTATTGAGAAGGCAAATAACGAAGTTACCGACGAGAAGAAATTAACCGCAGGCCAGATCAGCGACATCGAAAGAAGCGTGGAGAATCAGTGCGCATCTCTTACTCGTGCAGCAAGCGTTGAGGAAATCCAGGATATGGTTGAGGATGGACTCATGAAATCAGGTAAGTACGAGGTTGCCAGAAAATACATTACATACCGCTATAAGCATGCTCTTGTCAGAAAGTCTAACACGACTGACGAGCAGATCATGTCTCTTATTGAGTGCAATAACGAGGAAGTTAAGCAGGAAAACTCTAATAAGAATCCTACAGTAAATAGCGTACAGAGAGATTACATGGCCGGTGAGGTTAGTAAGGACATCACCAGAAGATTTCTTTTGCCCGAAGACGTGGTAAGAGCGCATGAGGCAGGACTTATCCACTTCCATGATTCTGATTATTTCGCACAGCATATGCATAACTGTTGCCTTGTAAATCTGGAGGATATGCTTCAGAACGGAACAGTTATTTCAGAGACAATGATAGAGCGTCCCAAGAGCTTCTCTACAGCATGCAACATCGCAACACAGGCGATCGCGCAGATTGCAAGCTCACAGTACGGCGGACAGAGTATCACACTTTCACACCTTGTTCCCTTTGTTGATGTCAGCAGACAGAAATTCCGTAAGGAAGTTGCGCTCGAGTTCGAGACAGCCGGAATGAAGATCAACAAGAAGCAGGTAAATGACATCGCAGAAATGCGTGTTAAAAAAGAAGTAGAGAGAGGATGCCAGGTAATCCAGTATCAGGTCATCACACTTATGACCACAAACGGACAGGCTCCTTTCATAACAGTTTATATGTACCTTGACGAAGTTCCCGAGGGACAGACAAGAGAAGACCTTGCCATGGTCATCGAGGAAATGCTCAAGCAGCGTATCACCGGAGTTAAGAACGAAAAGGGACAGCTTATCACACCTGCATTCCCTAAGCTTATCTACGTTCTTGACGAGGACAACATCCATGAGGATTCCAAGTACTGGTACCTCACAGAGCTCGCTGCAAAGTGTACAGCAAAGAGACTCGTTCCTGACTACATCTCAGCTAAGAAGATGAAGGAACTTAAGGGTGGAGACGTTTATCCTTGCATGGGATGCAGAAGTTTCCTTACACCCGACAACGAGAACGTTCCCGAAGGATTGTGCAACAAGGGCAACAAGGCTCATGCGCAGAATTATAAAGAGGGCGATCACAAATACTACGGAAGATTCAACCAGGGAGTTGTAACCCTCAACCTCGTAGATGTAGCATGTACATCAAATAAGGATGAGAAAAAGTTCTGGGAGATAATGGAAGAGAGAACAGAACTCTGTAAGAGAGCACTCATGTGCAGACATGAGAGACTTCTCGGAACACCTTCCGATGTAGCTCCTATTCTTTGGCAGAACGGTGCACTTGCAAGACTTCAGAAAGGTGAGACAATTGATAATCTTCTCTTTGGAAACTATTCGACAATATCACTCGGATATGCAGGTCTTTGCGAATGTACAAGATATATGAAGGGCGTTTCCCATACAGATGCTAAGGGAAAAGACTTCGCATTAAAAGTAATGCAGTTCCTCAACGACAAGTGTGCTAAGTGGAGAGCTGAGACAAATATTTCATTCAGCCTTTACGGAACACCTCTTGAGTCAACAACATATAAATTTGCAAAATGTCTGCAGAAGCGTTTTGGAATGATTCCCGACGTTACAGACAAAAACTACATTACAAACAGCTATCATGTTCATGTTACTGAGCAGATCGATGCATTTACTAAGCTTAAGTTTGAGTCCGAGTTCCAGGCACTTTCACCCGGCGGAGCAATAAGCTATGTAGAAGTACCTGATATGAATAGCAATATTGAAGCGGTTATTTCAGTAATGAAATATATATATGAAAACATCATGTATGCTGAGCTCAATACCAAATCAGATTTCTGTCAATGCTGCGGTTATGATGGGGAGATCAAGATTGTTACAGATACAGACGGAAAACTCATTTGGGAATGCCCTAATTGCGGTAACAGAGACCAGAACAAGATGAATGTAGCAAGACGTACCTGCGGTTATATCGGAACACAGTTCTGGAACCAGGGACGTACACAGGAGATCAAAGAAAGAGTGCTCCACATGGCGACACCTAAGCTTTGATTGGTTACTGATTTAAACCTACTATGTAAAAGCCGGGAGAATAATCCCGGCTTTTATTACTAGATGGGAGTTTTTTAGGAAAGGCGAGAAATGAATTACGGACAGATATATTACAGTGATGTGGCAAACGGAATAGGATGCAGAACAGCTTTTTTTGTAAGCGGATGCACACATCATTGCAAAGGTTGTTTCAATGAAATGACATGGGACTTTAATTACGGACAGAAATATACAAAAGAAGTGGAAGATGAGATTGTAGAATCTCTCAAGCCAAGCTATATCGACGGTCTTACAATTCTTGGAGGAGAGCCTATGGAAATAGCTAACCAGAAAGAGATAAGACCGCTTCTTGAACGGATAAAAAAAGAAGTCCCCAAAGCTACAATATGGATCTATTCCGGATACACTTTGGAAGAGCTTACAGATACCGGAAACAAGAGATGTCATGGGGATGACACGGATGCCATTCTTTCCATGACAGATGTACTTGTTGACGGAGAGTTTGAACTTGATAAAAAAGACCTGATGCTCAGGTTCAGAGGCTCGTCCAATCAGAGAGTTATCGATATGAAGGAAACGCTAAAAGCAGGGAAAATAGTGCTTTCTAAGTATAATGACAGAGACTACTCAAGGTTCTAGATGTACAAAAAATCGAAAAAACCAGTGCAACTTTTGCAATGTTCGCCACAATGTAAGCACTTACAATACAAAACTTTTTGATATATTATAATTAACGTGAGCAGTACTTATTGAACGCGAAAGCCGTTACGGCTATGAGGAGGCAGCTATGAGAGACGAGAGATTTGATCTTCTGACTTTTGGAGAGATTATGCTTCGTCTTTCACCGCCGAATTATGAGCGTATGACACGCGGAGATGTTTTTGACAAAAGAGCCGGCGGCTCTGAACTCAATGTAGCATCAGGCGTAGCGCTTTTGGGACTCCGCACAGGAGTCATTTCAAGACTTCCACAGAACGCTCTCGGAACTTTTATTAAGAACCGAATCCGTTTCGAGGGTGTATCGGATGACTACCTTATCTACGATGAGTCACCGGAGGCAAGACTTGGAATATATTACTACGAAAACGGTGCTGCACCACGCAAACCATCCATAGTCTACGACAGAATGAATTCTTCAATAACAAGGATTTCTTTGTCAGAGATTCCGGAGAGTGTGTATACATCTACAAGAATGTTCCATACAAGCGGAATTTCACTTGCACTTAACAAGAACACCTGTGAAGTTGCAACTGAGATGATAAAGAGATTCAAGGAAGGTGGCGCCAAGGTATCATTTGATTGTAACTACCGTGCCAACCTTTGGAGCGAAGAAGACGCCAGGACTGCAATAAAGAAGATCCTCCCTTATGTAAATATTCTTTTTGTGTCGGAGGAAACATCCCGACGCATGATGCAGAAAAATGGCGAGCTCTTCGATATAATGAAGAGCTATACTGAGGAATATCCTGTCGAAGTAGTTTGCACAACTCAACGGCAGGTTATAAGCCCCAGAAAGCACAACTTTACATCTACTATATATGACGCTAAAGGTGATAGATTCTACACCGAAGCGCCATATGCAGACATAGATGTTATAGACAGGATTGGTTCCGGCGATGCTTACGTATCCGGAGTATTATACGGAATGCTTAAGTATGATGATGTTCAGAAAGCGCTTGCATACGGTAATGCGACATCAAGCGTAAAGAATACGATTCCGGGAGATCTTCCCGCGAGTGATCTGAAAGAGATTGACAGCATCATCAAGAATCACAATGCCGGAGGTCCTACCAGCGAGCTTGATCGCTGAGGACAAATGAATTTGCCGATTTACGTTCGCCATAACGTATTTCCTTTATAAAACCTCTACAAGCAGGAGTAATCTTGCGGAAAAGACCGGACCCACCGGTCTTTTTTTATTTGATAGGAAATTCCTATCAAATAAAATCGCTCCGCTATGGATGCGACCGATGCGCAGATGAATTATGCAAGCTAAAGCTTGCGCGCATCGGCGCGCAAAGAGTTGCAAAGCAACTCTTTGTTCTCTTTAAATTTTAGGGAACTTTTATAAGGAAAACACTACAAAAAGTTCCCTAAAACATACGTACCCTTGACAATCCTGCGAAATGTTAATAAAATCATCTTTAAATAATACGACGTTGAAGAGGAATAGTAACTGCGTAAGCGTTTCAGAGAGAGAGCCGTTGGTGCGAGGTTCTTACGTATAAACAGCGAACCTACCTTGGAGTCCTGTATGAAAATACAGCGTTTCCCGCGTTAAGGGTTAAATTGAGTGAGACCATTGCTGAGTTTGCATGGTTTAAATAGGGTGGTACCGCCGAGAATCTTCGGTCCCTGTTAGGGGATTAGAGGGTTCTTTTCTTTTTGAAAAAAGTCTCTCAAAGTTCCCGGAAACACTTAATTGCAAAAAAGGAGAAAAGACATGGCTGACAACAAGAAACTCGTATCAGAGATCACATCTATGGATGAAGATTTCACACAATGGTATACCGATGTGTGCATCAAAGCCGATCTCGTAAGTTATTCCAATATTAAGGGATGTATGGTAATCAAACCTGCGGGATATGCAATCTGGGAGCTCATTCAGAAACACCTTGACGCTAGATTCAAGGCAACAGGAGTTCAGAACGCATATCTTCCCATGTTTATCCCTGAGTCACTTCTTCAGAAGGAGAAGGATCACGTAGAAGGTTTTGCACCTGAAGTTGCGTGGGTAACACACGGCGGACTCGAGCCTCTTACAGAGAGATACTGCGTACGTCCTACATCAGAGACACTTTTCTGTGATTATTACAGAGGAGAAATCCACTCATACAAAGACCTCCCTCAGGTACTCAACCAGTGGTGCAGCGTTGTTCGTTGGGAAAAAGAGACAAGACCTTTCCTTAGAAGCAGAGAATTCCTCTGGCAGGAAGGCCACACAGCACACGCTACATTCGAAGAAGCAGAAGAGCGTACACAGCAGATGCTTAACGTATACGCTGACTTCCTTGAGAACGATATGGCTATCCCTGTAATTAAGGGACAGAAGACAGATAAAGAGAAATTTGCAGGAGCTGAGGCTACATACACAGTTGAGGCACTTATGCACGACGGAAGAGCCCTTCAGAGCGCAACCAGCCACAACTTCGGAGATGGATTTGCCAAGGCATTCGAGATCCAGTATGCGGGCAAAGACAACAAACTCCACTATGTAAATCAGACTTCATGGGGACTTACAACACGTACTATCGGAGCTATGATCATGGTACACGGTGACAACTCAGGACTCGTTGTACCTCCTAAGATCGCTCCTATCCAGGTTGTTGTTATTCCTATCCAGCAGAAGAAAGAAGGCGTTCTTGACGCAGCTTACGATATCGCTAAGAGTCTTTCAGATTACAGAGTAAAGACAGACGATACAGACAGAACACCCGGATTCAAGTTCGCAGAGCAGGAGATGAGAGGAATCCCTGTACGTGTCGAGATCGGACCTAAGGACCTCGAGGCAGGCAAGTGCGTACTTGTAAGAAGAGATACAAGAGAAAAGATTGAGTGCGCTATCTCAGAAGTATCGGCTAAAGTCGGAGAGCTCCTCGATCAGATCCAGAAAGACATGTTCGCAAGAGCAAAGAAGCACCTTGAAGAGCATACATTTGTTGCTCACAACAAAGAAGAGTTCGCTGAGAACTTCAAGGAGACAAAGGGCTTCGTAAAGGCTATGTGGTGCGGAGACCGCGAGTGCGAAGACAAGATCAAAGAAGAATTCAACGTAACAAGCCGTTGTATGCCTTTCGAGCAGGAGAACATCTCAGATGTTTGCCCTATCTGCGGCAAGCCTGCTAAAAAGATGGTTTACTGGGGAAGAGCATATTGATAAATCCTTTTATCAAGTAAAAAATGATAATAGAGCGGGCGCGAGAAATCTAATTAATTTCTCGCGCCCGTTATTATTAACGCAAAAGCTAATTACTGCTCATTTAAATATGTCTGAATTCGGTTATTGATAACATCCGCAACTTCTTCGGCTGATTTCTGACCTTCGAAGAATGCGGCAGTTTCTTCAGTAACGAAGGAATCAATCTTTGAATCAAGCCTGTGTATTGCCTTGCATGAAAGAATGCTGTCGTAGAGCTTTTGAGCTTCATCCGCAGGAAGAGGCTTTAGTTTTACCTCGTGATAATTGGTATACACGGTAGCGTCTTCTTCTGATGCAGCCGGCTCCGTAGCCTTTTTCATATAAGATTCAAAAAGAGCCTTATCTGAAGGGAAAGTAGAAACGTCATTAATTGCGGGATTTGTACAATAACTCTTTATAAATTCCAGTGCACCCTCGGGGCATTTGGAAGATGCGCTAACACATAACTGGTTGAATGGAGTTATCATTGTTGTGGTTTCACCGCTATTGTTAGGAAAACCAAGTATTGCCACCTTATCCTTTAATTCATTCTGCTCTATGTCTGTAAAAGAGTTAAATCCCCATAAATCCTCATCACAGAGTATTCCGTTACTATTAACGGTGGGAAGCTCATCAACGACTGCAATCTCTTCATCGTCTGATGCAGCAGGTTTTTTCTTACCGCTGTTTAACTTTTTGGCATATTCAAGAATCTCTATAAATTCAGGGCATTTAAGATTACATTTCTTGTTTTTCCAATCAATGAACTTATCACCGGCTGTCTGAATACTTGTATTGATGAACTTATCTCCATCCATTGAATCTTTGAGATTTAGCTCGTCATACTCTTTTAACGAAAGAAAGGTTTTACCACCTGCGGCACTTTCCTTCATCAGAAGAGTATTGTATACGAACGAAGGATAAACAGAATACACCTTGTCACCCGTTTTCATCATCTCATATATATTAGGGAGAATTTCTACATCGCCCAGCGCTCCGCCTTTAGCAAAAGCAGATGAAAGATCCATCAGTACGCCTTTATTTGCATAACTGTCAATGTTCGGAGCAAAATAATATGAAAAGCAGAAGATATCGGGAGCTTTTCCTGCGAGAATATCCTGATTAAACGCCTGCAGAACATCATCAAGCTCATCTTCAGGGTAGGAGTCTGAATAATCAATAACTTTTATCTTGTATTTATCACTTGATCTGTTGAATACGTTTGCTGCCATGGTTACATCTGCTGTGAACCATGCACCACCCAAAGTGAGCATCGTTTTATCCGGTACATCTGCGGGATCAACTTTAGTTAAAGTAGAAAAATGGATATTTGAATTGAAATCAAGTGTTGCAGCAAATAATTCCTTATCATTTATTGCAATCCAGTTTAAAAAGTTCAGTCTGTCTATGCATGAATCATCAAGATCAAGCAGTTTGGTCATTTTATCGGATTCATAGTCGTAGCCGTATATTCCGTTATAATCTTTTGCATAAAGATCATATCCTTCACCACTCTGATAGGAGTAGTGTCTTTCTGAGCAGACCTTACTTGTTTTGCCAAAAGATTTATTATCAAGATCAACCTTAGCTAATATGGGGACATCTTCAGAAGTTGCTCCTTCGATAAAGAACTGATCCTTTGAGCCTTTATATAGGTAAAAAGCATCTGAATCAAATTTTTTCTGAGCATCCTCTAACTTTATTAAAACTGTAAAATCAGGCTGATCGCTAAATGTTTCGATGCCACGTGAAGTATTAAGAACAAGCCCGTACTTATCGCTACAGTACATATCATAGATTTCAAAATCAAGTGTCTTACTCAGGACTTCATTTCCTGTATTATTAAACTTTTTAAGACAAGATTCATTCGTATAGTAATAAGTATAGAGATTTCCGTCTTTATCCGAAGCGCAAATGACATCAGAAACCTCTTTTCCATCAATCGGAAGGTCAAAAGATTGTGCGTTGGAACCATCCTTGTTGACAAAGAGATACCTGAATTTGGCGTCTTTACCCAAAGTAACGGCTCTTACTTTGCCTTCGATGTAGTCAAGATACTCAACATAATCGTCTTTATTGAGGATGCCTTCATGATCGGTCTGCTTAAAAATATAGTCCTTAGGCATAGTCTGAGAGTCGCTTAACATAGTAGACACTTCAGGATTTATCGGATCGGTGATCTTCCTTTCGGTATCTTTCTTGCCACAGCCTGTTACTGCAGTGGCAAGAAGGGTAAAAGAGAGAATGGAGCATATAGTTTTTTCTAGTAGAGGTATTTTTTTAGTCATGTCGTAGGTCTCCATATTTGCGAAGCTTGAAGAGTTAGTCCAAAATGATGTTACTTTCTGGTATTTAAAAAATCTGAGTTAAGGTAATCAACATTGGTTATTTTTCTATCTTTTATATCAAAGCTGATTGTGAACTTATCAAATTTTGCGTAGATATTTTAAGACTTTGATCGAGAATTGTAATAATCTAAGTTATAGTAGTAGATTACATATACTTTGTCGTCATTGGTGTCGAAGCTGAGAACATATTTATCAAATATATAATCATAAAAATAGCCTTTAGCACGCTTTGTGGTTGGTTCACCGTAAGTAGAAGTAAGTTCTTTTAATGAACTTCCAATGCCGATTCCTTTTGATGTTTTAGCGTTTGGACCCATAAGACTAATTTGTCCTACAGATTCTTTGCCGTTGTCAGTAAATGTAACTATACCAAAGTCAGCATCGTTTTTGGTCGCATCATAGTCATATAGCTTTGATCCTGTATCTATTTCTACAGGAGTACCCGGAACAATGGTTCCTACAGCGTTTATCTTATCCAGTGTAGTCGGAAGATCATCAAGGATAGTAAATGTTTCGTTCTTATATGTAAATGAAGCATCAGATGAAGCAGTAGTAGTGCTGGCTGCTTCTGAAGAATCAGTTGAAGCACTGTCTGAGCTTGTGTCTGTATCAGCATCTGTTTCCTTGGATGTATCGTCAGTTGTATTTGTATCTGTATTAACCTCTGCAACAGAAGCTGCATCCGATGAAGAGTCTGTATCTGTAGAAGCTGAGCCGCATCCCATAAGAGCGAGCATCATTGTAGTTGCGAGTAAAATTGCTGTCGTTGTCTTTTTCTTCATATCGTTATCCTCATTATTATCCTATTCATCTTGCCAAGTTTTCTGAACCAATCAGTGTTACTTTGTCGTTTTCTACTTTGAAGTACATTGCGTATTTATCGAATTCATAGGAATACCAGCCGAGTTCATCAGGCTTTTGTTCTCCGTATGCTGCGATAAGCTCGTCCTTGGTGCTTCCGGGGTGTATGCCTTTAGATGTTTTGGAGTTTGGGTCATTACTGGATACCTGCATAATAGCTTCTTTACCATTGTCATCAAATGACGTGAAATGAAGGCCCCATTCGTCGTTCTCTTTATTTATCATATCAAAAGCATATAGGCAATTTCTGGTTTCCATTTCGATAGGATAACCGGAAGCGGGCTCAGCAATTGAACCTGCCTTATCAAGCGAAGCCTGGAGGTCGTCAAGCGCTGAAAATTTCTCTCCTTTATATTCAATTGCAGATTCAGCTATAGCAGCAGGATCAGCAGGAGCTGCCGATTCCGTTGAGGTTTCTTCGTCTGCTTCTATGTCAGTATCATCCTTTTCTTCTTTATCAGACTCTGTCGAGTAAATGTCTGCCTTTTCGTTGATTTCTGCTACCGGCGCTTTTGCGTCAGAAGATGATTCCGAAGCTGCGCCGCATCCCATAAGAGCGAGCATCATTGTAGTTGCTAATAAAATTGCTGTCGTTGTTTTCTTTTTCATAGGTCTCTCCTTTTTATTAGTGCAATGACAATGTCATAATGCCATCTGTGTTAATTGAATTAATACACTTATAACATGGGGGGTAAATGTTGTCAACCGTGAGAGCAAATTAATCTTCTTTTAGACAAAATACATCAAGAATACAGAAAAGACGGGACTTCATGGCGAAGTCCCGTCTTAGAGTAAGGCTATATTGTAATATTTATAATGATTTGAATTTCTGCGTTGTATCGTTTAGTTGCTCGGTAATCTCATTATTTTCATTGATTGCCTCGGAAATTTTCTTTATTCCTCCGACAATTTCTGATGAACTTTCGGCGGAAGAGGTGATTGCGATAGAGCTTTCCTTTATGGATTCGGTTATCATTCTCACGGATTCAACCATTTCCTGCATTATCTTGTTAAGGTGAGACGCCTTATCATCAAAGGCGGCGAAGGAATCGCTCATGATATCCGCCGTTTGCTCATATTTTTCACCTGTTTCTACGAAGTCATCATAATCACCGAGTACGGTTCCATTGATGTAATCAAGCGTTGATTGTGCGTTGTCGGCAAGTCTTCGAACAGCTTCGGTAACTTCTGCGCTTATATCCTGGATATTTGCGGCAGTTCGTCTGCTGTTTTCGGCGAGTGAGCTTATTTCCGTCGCTACTACGGAGAAGCCTTTTCCGGCTTCGCCTGCCCTTGCGGCTTCGATAGAAGCGTTAAGTGCAAGGAGATTGGTGTGCTTTGCGATATCGAGGATGACATTTGTAAGTTCGTTGATCTGGCTGACTTTCTCGGAATCCTGCACAGATTTTGAGAGTACCTCGGAGAGCTGTGATACATGGTCGCTTGCGGCAATCTTTTTTTGGTTGACGCGTGCTTTGACTTCATTTGCTTCCTGTTTGACGGAAACAGCGGTCTCGGTTCCGGAAAGAGCCTGTTCCGTGATCTCCTGAGCGGCGGCTTTTACGTCTTCAACGCGGTCATTGATGGATGATACGGTTCCCGCTACGGTTTCCATGTTTGCCGAGAGCTCTTCAAGAGCCGCAGAAGTGTTGGTTACGTTGTCATCTGCCAGACGAAGCTGTGAGACTACTTTTTCAGACGAACTTGTAAGGACTAATGATCCGTTTTTTACATCCTTCATGATTCCCTGAAGGGTTTCGATGAAGTGATTTATACCTGTTGTGATATATAAGAGCTCTGAGTGAGTCTTTGTCTGCACTCTAGCCGTAAGATCTCCGTTTCCGCCTTCGATGTTGGTGATCATCGTGTTTACTTCGCCGCTGATGCGCTCAATCTTTTTAACTATGTTCTTATAACTTATAAGGAAGTTGAATGTGATAAGTAGGAGCATTATGAAAACGCCGACAAATCCTACATAACTGCCTTGTCTAAAGAGTGCATTCATCGTGCTTGTTGTTTCCGCAGATGATTTGGTAATTGCGGCATCAAGTGCTTTTGATGAGTGAAAAATAGCAATCTTCTGTATTTCAGCTTTATCAAAAAGAATATTATATGCGGAATCTTTATCACCGGCATCGCTCTTTGCAATAGCAGAGTCTATGAAAGTAGTGAGTCGTTGATATTGGGCGGTTATCTCTTCAAGCTGCGCAGTTGCTTCTTCATCGTTATATTGCGCAAAGTTGCTTTTCAATGTTTCTATATCAGAAGCAACGTCCTGTTTGGCAACATTGATTTGAGGCAAAAGAGCTGCCTGCGTTTCAACGGCACTTGCAGAAATGTATCCTGTTGTCTGGTCATAGAGGTTCATGACATCTGATTTAAGTTTTGCTTCATGTGTTGTAAGGCCAACCATTGAATCAAACATATTGATACTGCTCGTTGTGGATGTTTTCATGGCTGACATCACCATGTACATTACAATCAAAAAAGATATAAGCATCAATAAATTCAAGGAAGATAGCTGGAATACGATGGAATCTTTTTTCTTTACGATTACTTTATTATTGTCTTTCACGTTTCCGCCTCCTTAAAGTGTTTTAAACCATTCTGTTGCAATAGATTTGATCTCGTTCATGAAGCCGTTTGCGTCGACCTCGCCTGCGGCAAATTTTTGGAAGGCAAAAGACAAACCTCTTTGCCCAAGACCTGCCGGCATGTTCATCCAGTGCCAGCTTGAGGTCTTTCCGGCTGCGATATATTCTGCGATTACAGGAGCAAACGGATCGGAAGCTACAAAAGTGCAGTCGGTGAATGGACTGACAAATCCGGCTTCTTCCACCAAAATCTTTTGAGCATCGGATTCGGAGCACCATTGAAGAAAGGCTTTAGCAGCTTCAACCTGACCTTCTTTTGGAACAGCCCACCAGGACGGTGAACTTGTAAGTATTGTGTCCATTCCATCCTGAAAAGCGTAAGGAACCATTCCAACCTTGAAATTTCCGGCAGAGGCGTATTCGCTAGAATTGTCGCCGGTCATTGTCGCTCCGATCCAAGAGCCCTGAGTAATAAATGCATATTTGCCTGCGGAGAAGTTTGACACTTGATCTGCGTAGGCGCCTGTAGTCAGGAGTTCAGGATCTGAATATTGATTGAAAAGACCTATCATATTGGCGAAGTCCATGAATCTGGATTCATCAAGTTTGCCATTATCATTAAATGTATCAATGTATGTCGTATCGGAACGATCAAGACCTGAGTCGAGATATGCGCCAAATATATGGTTTCCGGCAGACCATCCCAAGTTTTCTGCTTCAGTAAAATAGCCTATAACAGCTTTGAGACCAAGTTCATCTTTCTTAGCATCTATTTTTTCAAAAGCGGATCTCATTGAATCGGGTCCTGTAATGGAAGCGGGATCTACGCCGCATTTAGAGAGAATATCTGCGTTGTATGCTAGACCGATTGCTTCTGTTGTGTAGGGGAATCCGAGTGTTCCAAAAGTTGAATCCACAAATTCAGCATCAGTGCGATTTGCCCAGTCCTGATCGCTAAGATCGATCAGAAGACCGTCCCAGTTGGAAAAATCAGCCGCTTCACAACAGATAATGTCAGGCATCTGATCTGAAAGATAATATCCTTTGATTGTTGCCTGAACATTCGCGCCTGCTTCAATACCGATAACTTCAACCGATATGCCTGTTTCCTGAGCATATTTTTGGGCAAGCGACTCTATCTGGGTCTTTACTTCACTCTTTGCATTTACGAGAGTGAGTTTTTCAACAGGCGCAGATTCCGAAGCCTCTTCGTCTGAAACAGCTTCTTTTCCGCAACCGCCAAAGATACAGCTTATTGTCAGGGCAGAGATTGTAAGATAGATTTTTAAGTTTTTCATGGATACCTCTTTTCGTGACGAGTTAGAAATAGACGTTTTGTTCGTACTTATATTATCTAATATGTAGCCATGAAACCGATAAAAAATGTATGAAATTTTCTTAAAAAATAAACAAAAAAAGCCCGCGGCATAAAAGTCGCGGGCGCGTTAAATTCTGTATAGTTATCTTGTTTTTCCAATCTCTGCGTAGTGCTTACGCTTTGCATCGTACATCTTCTTGTCGGCAAGCATGAATACCGAATGGACATCCTGTTCCTCTGTTTCGGAACGGAAAGCATATCCGTAAGATACGCTGTGGTTTACGTCAGGATCTTTTTCGTCAAGTTCCAGAAGAAGATCGTCTAACTTCTTAAGTAGGGCATCAAGTTCTTCGCGGCGTATACTGTCGAATACGGCGAGGAATTCGTCACCACCTGTTCTGAAGCAGTCACCTTTTCTGCTAAATACCTTGGAAAGCGCATCCGCAAAGCTCTTGATAAGCTTATCTCCGGCGGGGTGACCGTCGTTATCGTTAACCTGTTTCAGACCGTTAAGGTCAAGGCTGACGATACAGAAGTCAAGATCGGAGCGTTCAAGGTCGTTGAGCTTCATATCACAGCTTGCTCTGTTGGGAAGTCGTGTAAGCGCATCCTCGTAGGCAAGTTGTGTAAGAGATGCATATTCTTTTCGCTGAGCATAGAACTTTGTCATGAATACAAAGTGGTTAAGCAGCTGCGTTACTACGAAGAACAGTGCGGCCGAAGGAATCAGGAATCTCATTATAAAGCTGTCTCTGCAGTCGACATTCTTGTTCATCATGTCGAAAAAGACAAGCAACATAAAGCTCAAACTAACGAATGTGATACCAAACATGATGATCTGCGTTGAAGGATTCCGTGTTTTGCTCCTAAGGTCCTTTATGTTGTACATGATCAGCGCAAGGAACGACAGCGTTGACAATATGTAGTAAGGCATCAGGAAATGATGTATATGCACTCTGTTCAATAAGTGAAGAACAATAAAAAGTATGCTGAATGCCAGTGTTGCAAAGCCAAGTACTGCGATGACCGAATAAACATTTTGCTTGTGCAGGTTGTATATAAGCAGATATATGCACGGGACAAGCAGGTATAGCGATATATAACTTAGGAACGTGGTCATTTCCTTGGTAATAAGGAACGTTGTGCAGTCAAATGTTGTTAAGAGCCAGAGGCCCAAAAGTATTACGATAAGCGAGCATATAATCTGTGTAAATACGCCCGAAGATCTCATGTACAGGACAAGTGAGATCAATAGGAAAATGTGTCCGAAAACGATAAGGAACATTCCCGTCAGGAGCGGATATGCCGCAGTATACAAAAGGAATCTGTATATATCGTCGTAGTTACCCAGAAGCGGGGTAATGATGTTGATCTTCGTATCATTTTCAACTACGTATAGATCGATTGACAGTTTTTTTCCTTCAAAATCTCTTTTCAGAGGAATGATGTTGTAGCCTGTTCCAATGAAGGAGCCGTCTGTACGGGCATCCAGGTTCTCTTTTGCAATGGTATAACCGTCAAGAAATACTTCGTAAGCGCAGTGCTGGGTCTTAAATACAAGGTAAGGGAACGGCGCGTTGTTCTTAGTAAGAGGACTCGGCCTTGTCAGCGTTATCTTGTCTCCTCGTGAGAATGTAAGACCAAGCTGGTCACTTAAGTTTGATATATCTGTGTTTAAGTACTGCTGGTTCTTATAAGTAATTACCCATCCTTTTTGAAGTTTGAACTGCGGATACCAAGGTACGACCTTGAGGAATGTGGTAAATACAAATGATATAAGCGCTATAAAAAAGATTGATGAAAGGGCGAAGGTGATATGTTTACGCATTGGCATTCACCTCCTCCATCTCGTGTTCCATTTCTTTACGTCCGTGATGTTCTTTTTTCATTTCATACATTCTTGAATCTGCGAGCATATATACTTCGTTTGAGGATGCGTTCGGAACCTCGTAGCTGTAAGCGTAGCCGTAAGAAGCACTATACTGGAAGACCTGCTCCTTAAGGTTCCAGTCGGACATAAGAGAGTGGAATTCGTGTATTCTCTTGGTACAGCTTGATGCATGTTCGCCAAGCATTATAACGACAAATTCGTCTCCACCCATACGACCGATGAGGTTTGCATCCCAGAAGCAATCTGTCAAAATTGTTGCAAAGCCGGTAAGCAAGCGATCTCCTTCGTGGTGACCGTATGTATCGTTGACCATTTTCAACTTGTTCAGGTCGATACTGATGATTACATATATACTGCGATCCTGAGAGATAACATTCATTACCTGTTCGCAACGGGCTCTGTTTGAAAGACCCGTCAGAGGATCGGTGTAAGCGAAATCCGACAATCTCTCCTGCAATGAAGAAATCTTGCTACTGTAGATACTGTAGAACATGTAACTTATAAGCAGGCAGGAGACGAAGATAACGGCACCAAAAGTAAATCCGTTACCGTAGTTCTGGGTATATCCGCGGTTGCTTGAATACTTGTGGATGTTGAACATAGCAATATCTATTGAGGAAGATATAATGAATGTCACAACACCTATGAGGAAGAACATATCTGAATTGAGATTTCTGTTCTGTGAGTTTCGGAAATGTTTTCTGTTTCTGACCAGAATTACCAGAACCATAATGGTCTCGCTGACAATGTAGCCCTGAATAAAGGATGTCATAGCTGAAAAACGCTTGATCGTAGACAGGTGCAGGATTGTCATTCCGGCGAAAAGAAGGAAATCAAATATTACAAGGAGTTTCAAGAATCTCTTAAGTTTGCCCCTGAATATTGAAATGAAATAGCCCAAAATAGAGATAGGCATACAAATAAACGATGAGTATTCGCAAAACGAGTTAGTCATCGGGTTATTTATAAGCATATCGATGAAATCAAATCTGGCAACAATGTAAGTTCCGAATAGGAGTGAAGTAAGTCCACTGAAAAATAGTCGGGATTCCTTATTGTGATACAAGAACATATAAGGAGAAATGACTATAAGAACAAGCCCGAGCACTACAAGGAATACTCCGGCAAACAAATTAATTGTATTACTTAAAAGATGATAGGATAATATATCAACACTTGAACCAATAATAAAAGGAGACAGCGAAGAAAATGATGCTTCTCTCGTGCCTATGAAGGTGATCGTGATCTCTTCTTCAGAATAGCCTTTTACAATAGGAACGTGATTGTATCTGTTTGGAACTTCTGTGGTCTGGCTGTACAAATCTCTACCGTAAGTGTATATTTGCCAGTTTTCAAGCTTATCGGCTTTCTTGGAACGCTCAGCATAATGACGAATATTAACATCGACGATGCTGTGCATCGAATAAAAGTAGAGGCATAACGAATCATCACGAATCGGAGGAAGTACTCTGGTCAAAGAAAACGTATCACCTTCATTGATAACAGGCACTTGTACGTCGTTCAGATTCTTGTTTGTAGCTATTTCTTTGCCGTTATAAGTAACGGTCCAACCATCATCTATCGGTATTAACTCTGAGGTATATTGGTAGGAAGAATCAATAATTTTCACAAATGAAAATATGCCCACCAAGATAAGCAGTAAGAAGCCTACTGCTATCAAATTGTTGTTAATTCTAAATTTCATTCTGATTCCCTCATAATTTCATATATTAAGTATATATCGAGATTGAGAAAATTCCTAGAGTATTATTCACATTTGATATTCTTTGGGATATTATGAAGGTATGATTATTAAACTACCGGAAAATGCAAAAAAGATATTGGATACCATGCATAAAGCTGGTTTTGAAGCATATGTTGTCGGAGGATGTGTAAGAGATGCTCTTCTTTCAAGAGAACCGGGAGACTGGGACATAACGACAAATGCTTTGCCTGAAGATATAAAAAAGCTTTTTAAACGAACGGTCGATACGGGAATTGAACACGGAACGGTCACCGTTTTGATGGATAAAGAGGGATATGAAGTCACAACGTACAGAATAGACGGAAAGTACGAAGATAACAGACATCCCAGTGAAGTGACATTTACAAAGAGTCTCACCGAAGATATGAGACGCCGTGACTTTACCATAAATGCCATGGCTTATAACGAGGAAGAGGGGCTTATAGACAGGTTCGGAGGAATCGAAGATCTTGAGAATAAGCTGATAAGATGCGTTGGAGAGCCTGCAGAGAGATTTTCAGAAGATGCACTTCGCATAATGAGAGCCGTCAGATTTTCGGCTCAGCTTGATTATGATATAGAAGAGAAGACAAAAGAGGCAATAAAAGAGCTTGCGCCTACGCTTTCCAAGATAAGCGCGGAGAGAATCCAGACTGAACTTGTAAAGCTTCTTGTTTCTGGCCATCCGGAAAAAGCGCAGGTTATGTACGAACTTGGAATCACCAAGGTGATACTTCCCGAATTTGATGTGTGCATGGAGACTTCCCAGAACAATCCCCATCATATGTACAATGTCGGAGAGCACATTATCAAGTCGCTCGGATATGTGAGAAACGATAAAGTATTAAGGCTTACAATGTTTTTGCATGATATAGCGAAGCCTTTGACGATAACAACGGATGATGAAGGTGTTAACCATTTCCACGGCCATGCACAGCTTGGCGAGAAGATGGCACATGACATTTTCAGACGCCTTAAGTTTGACAGAAACACCATGGACAGGGTGTGCAACCTTATTAAGTACCACGATGACAGGTTCCCCGCTACCGCAAAGAATGTGCGAAGAACCATGAACAGAGTGGGAGAGGATGAGTTTCCTTTTCTTCTTGATGTGAAATATGCGGATACAATGGCTCAGAGTGAGTATTACCGCGAGGAAAAGCTCAAGAATATAGAGGATTCAAGAGCTCTTTATGAGAATATAAAAAAGGAAGGCGAGTGCGTGAGCCTTAAGAAGCTTGCGGTCAACGGCAAAGACCTTATCGCTCTGGGAGTGACTCCCGGAAAGCAGATAGGAGAAGTGCTCGGAGCTATGCTAGAAGACGTCATTGACGAGCCTTCGCACAATACTAAAGAATATCTGCTGGATTCTGAGCAGTTAAAAAAATTCTTTTAAAAGATCATGTATGAGGGGATGAACATGAGAATAATCATGAGATCTGTAAGAGCATTTACGGCAGTGTTTCTTGCGGCCGCTTTTACCTGCGTATACAGCGCAGATGTAAGTGCTGCCGTAAAAAATGAAAAGAAGAGCGTATCGCTTATCGGAAAATACGATTCTTCCGACACTGCTTCAATTCGTTCCATAGATTCGGAAAATAAGGAAATCAGATTCAGAAATCATTCTACGGGAAAGACGTATACCCTTAAATATGACAATACAAGCATGATGTACGATTTAAGAGGAACGCCCATGTCGGCAAGACTCTTAGAGGAAGGTCAGATTGTTGATGTCAATTTCCTTAAGAGCAGCAAGCATATCACTTCGCTTAAGGTATCGGATGAAGCGTGGACTATCGATGATACGCGTAGTCACGAACTTGTAAGGGGCGATGGTACCGCAAGAATACAGGGTGAAACTTACAAGCTTGATTCAAGAACACTGATACTTGCGGACGGAGCGCCTGCTATAGCAGAGAATGTACTTACGACCGACAATATCAAGGCATACGGAATTGGAAAAGAGGTATACAGCGTTGTTGTTACAAGCGGACACGGTTATGTCAGCCTGTCATCCGACACTGTTGATGAACACAGTCTTGTCGGAGCATGGCTTGAGCTTGATAATGACGTTATTTACAAGATTTCTCCCAATATGTTGCTTAGTGCGCCCGAGGGCGATTATAATCTGCAGATCATCGGAAACGGCGCAGAGTATAAAACAAATGTCACAATAAGCAGGAACCAGGAAACCGTCATTGATACCAGAAATGTCAAGATAACCAAGCCAAAAGAGGGACTTGTGTCATTTGAGGTAACTCCCGCAGATGCCGAGATTTACATCGACGGGGAGCAGGTTTTTGCCGATACTTCAAAGTCTGTAAGCTATGGTTACCACAATCTCAAGGTAATGGCCGAAGGATATATCACACAGAACAAGTATCTTAAGGTGGGTACGCCTAAGTCTGTGGTAAAGATAGAACTTGAGCCTGATTCTGATAGTGCGGATTCATCAAACAGCTCATCGTCAGACAGTTCGTCTTTTTCTTCGTCGTATGACAAGACAAACAAGTCATCGAGCGCTGTTTCTGTTGCGTCACTTCCGGGAAAGAGCTCAGCTGCTACATCGGCTTCAAGCATAACTGACAAGGATAAGACGAAGAACCAGAAGAATAAGGTTATCGAAGGTTACAAGGTTTATGTGGATTCGCCTGAAGGAGCGGAGCTGTTTTTTGATGGGAATTATATAGGTGTAGTGCCGACCAGCCTTAAAAAGGTTTCAGGAAATCATGAGATAATACTTAGGAAAAATGGTTATAATACGAAGAGTCTTCGCGTGAACATAGACGCGGATGAGTCGGATGTGTCATATAACCTGGGTGAGATGGTAAAAGTGAAGGAGGATACTGTGACTGAGACTAAGCCTAAGTCTGAAGAGACTCCCACAGCCGCTTCGACTGAAAAACAGACTGAGAATCCGTCTAAGGCAGCATCCGAATCTACAACGCATGACTTAGGTAAGAAGGAGACTCCTTCTTCATCGGAGAAGTCCGATACATCCTCAGCTACAGAGAAAACGACTGCAACCGCGCATTATGCAAGCACGGCTTCTTCCGAGGAAGATGAAAGTCCGTCTAAAAAATCAACGGCAGACGCAGCTAATAAGAGTTCGACAAAAGAAGATGAGACAACGTCTGTAAATAAGAAAGACCCTGATAATAAAGACGGTAAAAAGGCCGGCGACAGCAAAGATAAGACAGGGAAAGATAAAAATAACAACGGCGATGCGGCAAATACCGCATCAGGAGAGGAATAAATGAGATTAGATAAGTATTTGAAAGTAACAAGACTGATAAAGAGACGCACAGTAGCGAATGAAGCCTGCGATGCGGGAAGAGTTCAGATAAACGGAAAGCCTGCAAAGGCGTCTGCCGATGTAAAGGTCGGAGATAAGATAACCATCGGATTTGGTAATAAAGACGTGAATGTCGAAGTGCTTGATGTGCGGGAAACAATACACAAAGAAGACGTAACAGAGCTCTATCGCTACATTTGACAGGCTTTTATAGCATGTATTAAAATAAAATATATAAAAGCATTTGAAGAGGTACGATATGGCGACAAAAGCACGCTATAAAAGGCGTAGTTTTCAAAATAAAGCGGGCATCGCGCTCGCGTCGTGTGTGGTTATAATTCTTGCGACTGTTGTGTCCATAAAGAGCATCAGTCTTTTTGAGAAGGTTAATGAGTATGAGGAGAAGGAAGCTTACCTCAATGCCCAGATTGACGCCGAGGTTGCAAGAGGCAAGGAAATAGCCGAATTTGAAAGATATACCCAGACACGAAAATATATAGAAGAAACCGCTAAGGATAAACTTGGACTGGTTTATCCCGGTGAGATTGTTTTTAAAATTGAGGACAGGTAATTTGTTATTATTTTGCGGAGCACAGCGCAGACAATGATACGGGTACGTATAGGTCTGCGCTTTAATTTTTCAATATGAACAGATTCGAAAACACCGTACTAAACTATATAAGAGCCAATAAAATGGCAGTTTCCGGAGAAAAGATCCTTGTGGGATTTTCGGGAGGAGCGGATTCTGTCGCACTTTTGCTGGTCTTGTATAAGTTAAGAGAGCTTCTTGGCATCGAGCTTGTTGCGGTTCATGTAAATCACGGTATCAGGGAAGAAGCGGGAGAAGACGCAGAGTTTACCCGTAGCTTCTGCGAAGAACGGGGAATAAGTTATTATCTGGTGGAAGAGGATGTCCCCGGAATTGCAAGAGAAAATAAGCTGACCGAAGAAGAAGCGGGACGGAATGTAAGATACGAGGCTTTTCGCAAGATAGCTGAGAAAGAAGGCGCCGTTAAGATTGCGGTTGCACATCACAGAAACGACGTGGCGGAGACACTTCTTTTAAATCTCCTTCGAGGAACGGGGCTTCATGGTGCGGGTGCCATACGTGCCGTTAGGGATAATGTGATAAGGCCCTTATTGTGCGTTACGAGACAGGAAATTGAGGAGTATCTTGCGGGCGAAGGAATATCTTTTTGTCACGATGCCACCAACGACGAGAATATCCATACGAGGAACAAGGTAAGAAACGAGCTTATTCCTTATATGACTGAGAATATAAATGCAGAGGCGGTAAAGCATCTGTGCAGAGTGGCGTCTGATTTTGCCCTCGCGGATGACTTTATATGTAAGGTTACGACAGAACTTTTTGACAAGGCTTGTACCTTTGACGGAAAAAGTGTCAGAATAGAATTAAAGGTTCTTAAGAGCGGAGATTTTTTTATCCAAAAGAACGTGATCTTAAGGTGTTTCGAGATGCTTACACCAAACAGGAAAGACATTACGGCAAGTCACGTTGATGCGGTGACGGATATCATGGCATCGGAAAGAGGAACGGCGTATGTCGACCTTCCGTACGGGCTTGTCGCAAAGAGAGAGTACGACGTACTTACGCTTTCGAAGAAAGCGGCGGAAAGCCTTGATAATTCGCTTGTTATAGATTTTTTTGACCGGGTAAAAAAAGACGGTGAGGCCGGCTATGACATTCCGGGGCTTGGAAGGATGGAAGCAAGCGTAATAGAGTTTGTAAAAGGCGCAAGTATTCCGCGCGGTACGTATACTAAATGGTTCGATTGTGATAGAATACAAGCAGCCGTTTTTAGATGCAGAAGACCCGATGATTATATATTTATTGAAACGGGAAGCGGCATTCATAAGAAAAAGCTGTCGAAGTTCATGACAGATGTCAAAATTCCTATAGACAGAAGAGACAGTATCTATGTAATGGCTGACGGAGACCATGTTTTGTGGGTTCCGGGGTACAGAATAAGTGCTAATACCAAGGTGAGTGAAGATACAAAAAGTATTTTGGCTATAAATTTTTTGGATGGAGGAAATTACTGTGGCTGAATCAGTTCGCGTTTTATTGACAGAAGAGGAAGTTGACAAGAGAATAAAGGAGCTTGGGGAAGCAATCAGCAGAGATTATCAGGGTGAGACAGTGCACCTTGTATGTGTTTTAAAGGGCGGAGTGTTCTTTATGTGTGAGCTTGCAAAGCGTATCACAGTCCCTGTTACGATGGATTTTATGTCAGCATCAAGCTATGGCAGTTCAACTAAGTCAAGCGGTGTAGTTAAGATTGTGAAGGATCTCGATGAACCTCTTAAGGACAGACATGTTATTATAGTAGAGGATATTGTTGATTCGGGAAGAACGTTGTCGTATCTTATCAAGATGCTCGGCGACAGAGAGCCTGCAAGCATCAAGCTTTGCACACTCCTAGATAAGCCTGAGCGCAGGGTTACAGATGTAAAAGTGGATTATACGGGATTTAATATTCCCGATGAGTTTGTTGTAGGATACGGACTTGACTACGATCAGAGATATCGTAACCTTCCGTATATCGGAGTAGTAGAATTTAATTGATAAAGGCGTCATAAAAAAGCTTCCGAAAGGGGAACATAAGCAATTGAACCGGAATAAAAGTTTTAATTCAATTTTTCTATTTGTAGTAGTATTACTTGTTTGCGTGATATTCATTGAATATGGTAAGAGTTTCATTTCAAGCCAGTCAGGCGCATATTCCATGAATGAATTTGAGCGCGATCTTAATGCAGATACAGTCGCATATGTAATGATCATGCCCAATTCCGAGACACCTACAGGTTCTGTAAGAGTAAGCTTCAACAATGCATCAGATGATGTGACATTCTACACAACTGATGTGACCAAAGTTGAGAGCATTTGTACAGAAAAGGGTGTTAAGACAGAGGTAAAAGACATTCCGTCTGAGAATGTGCTTATAAATGGAATCATTCCCGTTATAGTGGGACTTATCGTAATGGTATTCGTTTTCTCGATGTTCAGCAATATGCAGGCGAGCAGTTCGGGAAACAGCCGAATGATGAACTTTGGAAAGAGCAGAGCAAAGTTATCAACAGGTGATGAAAACAAGGTCAAGCTCAATGATGTAGCGGGACTTAAGGAAGAAAAAGAGCAGCTTGCTGAGATAATCGAATTCTTGAAGGATCCCGGCAAATTCACGGCTGTCGGAGCCAGAATTCCCAAGGGTGTTCTCCTTGAAGGTGCACCCGGAACAGGTAAGACACTCCTTGCAAGAGCCGTTGCAGGTGAAGCGGGCGTTCCGTTCTTTAGTATTTCAGGTTCCGATTTCGTAGAAATGTTCGTTGGTGTAGGGGCATCCAGAGTAAGAGACCTTTTTACCGAGGCTAAGAAGAATGCGCCTTGCATAATCTTTATTGATGAGATTGATGCGGTTGCAAGACGACGTGGTACAGGTATGGGCGGCGGACACGACGAGAGAGAGCAGACACTTAACCAGATGCTTGTCGAGATGGATGGCTTTGGTGTGAACGAGGGAATTATCGTAATGGCTGCCACAAACAGAGTTGATATCCTCGATCCTGCCATCTTAAGACCCGGACGATTTGACAGAAAGATTACGGTTACAAGACCTGACATTGGTGAAAGAGAGGCAATCCTTAAGGTTCATGCACATAATAAGCCTCTTGGAAGCGATGTGGATCTTAAGCAGCTTGCTCAGACAACTGCCGGATTCACAGGCGCAGATCTTGAGAACCTTCTTAATGAAGCAGCTATAAATGCAGCGGTAGACAGCAGGAAGTTTATTACTCCCGATGATATAAACAGGGCGTTTACTCAGGTTGGAATCGGAACTGAGAAGCACAGTAAGATCATTTCCGAGAAGGAAAAGAAGATAACGGCTTATCACGAGACAGGCCATGCAATCTTGTTCCACCTTCTTCCGGATGTGGGACCTGTGCATACAATATCTATCATTCCTACAGGACTTGGCGCAGCGGGTTATACAATGCCTCTTCCCGAGAATGATGATATGTTCCTTACAAAGAACAAGATGCTTCAGGAGATCATGGTATCTCTCGGAGGAAGAATCGCAGAAGAGATCATCTTTGGCGATATTACAACAGGTGCATCAAGCGACATCAGAAAAGCTACACAGGAAGCCAGAAGTATGGTTACCAAGTACGGAATGTCAGAGACCATCGGTGTTGTAAACTACGATGACAATGAAGAAGATGTGTTCATCGGCTATGATATATCTCATTCAAAGAAGCACAGTGAGCTTATGTCAGGCGAGATTGATAAAGAAGTAAAGACCATAATAGACAAGTGTTACGCAAAAGCAAAAGAGATTATTCTTAAGTATGAGGACATTCTGCACAGCAGTTCAGCACTCCTCATAGAAAAGGAGAAGATCGGAAGAGAGGAATTTGAAGCATTATTCGAAGGTCACAACGTTGATATCGATTATGCATTAGAAATCTGATTGTGAAAATTGCACAAAAACTCATAGCTGTTTTTGATAACTTTGTGAAGTGTTAGTCTTTACGCGGGTTTGGGTGGGTGTTAGTATAATATGCGTAACCCCCCAATACATTATATAGTTTTTTGCTATACCCCATAAGAAAGAAATACCTTCTCTTAGAAAAGACAGCTATGCTGTCTTTTTTGCTTTATATACGAATGTTACGGAGTCTACGCGGCCTAAATGTGCGCGAATATGACCGGTGGGAATGACTTATGAATGAGAGAGCGTTTTTCCATGATATGACCTTAGACTACCTAAGGCCTGCGGAACCGGACAAAAACAGAAAGGTAGATATAAGATTCAGATGCAGGAGGGCTGAGGCATCTGAAATTATTCTCGTGTGGAAAGGCGAAAGACATCCCATGACATATTCGGAGACATCGGGAGAGTTCGATTATTTCGATGCATCCGTAAATGTAGGTGAAGAGCCTGCGAGTTATTTTTTTGAAATCGAAGGAATGGACGGCAGCTTTTTTTACTATGATAAGAGAGGCGCTGTTACCAATATAATGGAGAGCATGAATTTCAAGGTATATCCCGGCCTGTCAACGCCCAAGTGGGCCAAGGGTGCGGTGATATATCAGATATTCGTGGAAAGATTCTGTAACGGAGACAAGGATAATGACGTTGTCTCCGGTGAATATTCTTATAACGGAAGAAACGTGCTGAAGGTAGGTGAGTGGGAAAGATACCCCGATCCTCAGTATGATTTCGGAGAGTTCTATGGCGGCGATCTTAAGGGCGTTATGGATAAGCTTGATTATCTCAAGGATCTTGGGATAGATGCGATCTATTTTAACCCGCTGTTTGTATCGCCTTCCTGCCACAAGTATGATACCCAGGATTATGATCATATAGATCCTCATTTCGGCAAGATTGTTGAGGATGGTGGAAGCGTGCTTGGAAATAATGAGCATGATAACACAAAAGCAACCAAATATATCAAGCGTGTTACCGACCAAAAGAACCTTGAAGCGAGTGATAAGCTATTTGCAGAGCTTGTAAGCGAAGCGCATAAGCGCGGTATCAAGGTTATATTGGACGGTGTGTTCAATCACTGCGGTTCATTTAATAAGTGGATGGACAGAGAGAGGATTTACGAGAACAGCAAGGGATATGAGCCGGGCGCCTATGTTTCCAAGGACAGTCCATATCATGATTTCTTTGCTTTTACGGGAGATGCCTGGCCATATAATCCGCATTATGACGGCTGGTGGGGATATGATACGCTTCCCAAGCTTAATTACGAGGGCTCTAAGAAACTTGAAGAATATATATTAAACATAGGAAGAAAGTGGGTTTCACCTCCGTATAACGCAGACGGATGGAGGCTTGACGTTGCAGCCGATCTTGGACATTCCCAGGAATATAATCATTATTTCTGGAAGAGGTTCAGGGAAGAGGTAAAAAAGGCCAATCCTAAGGCGATAATTCTCGCTGAGCAGTACGGTCCCGCTGCAAGCTGGCTTATGGGCGATGAGTGGGATACGGTTATGAACTATGATGCTTTCATGGAGCCTGTGACATGGTTCCTTACGGGAATGGACAAGCACAGCGATGAGTTTAAGCCGACACGTATAGGAAATGCCAGGGAGTTTTTTGACACGATGTTATATATAGGAGGCGAGAATTTCACTATGCCTTCCCTGTATACGGCAATGAATGAGTTGTCCAATCACGACCACTCGAGATTCCTTACAAGAACGAGCCAGAAGGTCGGACGGAGCAGCACGCTTATGTCGTCATCGGCAAATACGGGAATAAGTAAGCCTGTAATGCGCGAAGCGGTGATGATCCAGATGACATGGCCCGGTGCACCGACGATATACTACGGTGATGAGGTCGGCCTTTGCGGATTTACGGATCCCGATAACAGGAGGACTTATCCGTGGGGCAAAGAAGACCTTGAGATGCTTGAATATCACAAGAAGATGATAAAAATTCACAAGAAACATAAGGAATTCTCGGAAGGGTCGATAAGAGAACTGTACGCAGACTTTAATTTCCTTGCATACGGCAGATTTAACAGGACTGCGGCCTCTGTTGTTGTGATAAATAATAATGAATATGAGGTTACCAAAGAAATCGATGTTATGCCCATAGGAATTCCGAAGGAAGCGCTGCTTACACAGCTTATGCTTACCGACGGAAAGGGATTTATCGATAAATCAAGCAATATGAGGGTAAAAGACGGTATTCTGACGGTCACGGTATCGAGAAAATCGGGACTGATCCTTAGGTACGACAGCACCGCACCTACTTCATCAGAAGGATTCTGGGCTGACAACTTCATCAGCTTTGAATGATTGTGAAATGATTAACTTTATTTTTTAGGAAGGTAAGTATATAATAGATTTAGTCGTTCAATAAGGCGTGGGTATAGTATAGCGCCTACAAAAATATAATGTAAGGGAGATAAACTATGTTAGTATCCGCAAAAGACATGCTTGTAAAAGCAAAAGAAGGTCACTACGCAGTAGGACAGTTTAACATCAATAACCTTGAGTGGACAAAGTCTATTCTTTTAACAGCTCAGGAGCTCAATTCACCTGTAATCCTTGGTGTATCTGAGGGCGCAGGTAAGTACATGACAGGATTTGAGACTGTATCAGCAATGGTTAAGGCAATGGATAAGGGCCTTGGAATCACAGTTCCCGTTGCTCTTCACTTAGATCACGGTACATACGACGGATGTTATAAGTGTGTTGAGGCCGGATTTACATCAATCATGTTTGATGGCTCACATTATGATATTGAGGAGAACGTTGCTAAGACAACAGAGCTTGTAAACGTTGCTCATCATCTCGGACTTTCTATCGAGGCAGAAGTTGGTTCAATCGGTGGAGAAGAAGACGGAGTAGTTGGAATGGGTGAGTGTGCAGATCCCAACGAGTGTAAGAGAATCGCTGATCTTGGCGTAGATATGCTTGCTGCAGGTATCGGTAACATCCATGGTAAATATCCTGAAGGATGGCCGGGACTTAGATTCGACGTTCTCGATGCTATCCAGCAGAAGACAGGAGCTATGCCTCTCGTTCTTCACGGTGGTACAGGAATTCCTGCAGAAATGATCAAGAAAGCTATCTCACTTGGTGTATCAAAGATCAACGTTAACACAGAGTGCCAGCTTTCATTCGCAGAAGCAACACGTAAATATGTTGAAGCAGGTAAGGATCTTGAAGGTAAGGGATTTGACCCTCGTAAGCTTCTTGCTCCCGGCGCTGATGCTATCAAGGCTACAGTTAAGGAGAAGATGGAGCTCTTCGGATCAGTTGGAAAGGCTTGATCGTTTATTTCCGTGGGCAACTTATAAAATTAACGAGGCGAAGCCGTTTGGCTTCGCCTTTTTATCAACTACAGAGGTAAAAATATGCATAACGAACTTACAAAAAAAGATATAGAGGACATGGAAGCGGAGATTGAACACCGCAAAGTTGTTGTGAGAAAGGAACTTCTTGAGCATGTAAAGGAAGCTCGTGCACAGGGCGATCTTTCTGAGAACTTCGAGTATTACGCAGCCAAGAAAGCTAAGAACCAGAATGAGAGCAGGATCAGATTCCTTGAGAGAATGATCAAGACCGCTAAAGTAATTGATGACGACAGCAAAGAAGATCAGGTCGGAATGAACAAGTCGGTTACGGTTGTTCTGGATGAAGATAAGAGCGAAGAAACGTATAAAATAGTTACAACAATGCGACAGAATTCTCTTAAGGGACTTATCAGCATCGAGTCTCCGCTTGGAAAACAATTACTTGGACATAAAGTAGGAGACCATGTTACTATTAAAGTAAGTGAAGAATATAGTTACGGTGTAACGATAACAAAAATAGAAAATACAGGATTAACTGATAACGACAAAATAAGAGATTTCTAATCGGTCTTTCCGAGATGGAGGTATTATGCACGCATTTCAACCGGTAAACCCTGAAGATATCGAAGAGGGTGCGTACAGTTTTGTTGGACAGAAGATAATTATTACCTGTAAGAATGGCGAAAAAATTAATGCAGTCTCCGCTTCTTGGGGCGGAGTGGGATACGTATGGAATAAAAGAGTCACTTTCATATTTGTTCGCGCAAACAGATATACAAGAGAGTGCATTGATAAATCAGGGGAATATTCCATAAGCTTTGTGAATCAGGAGGCTTATCGCGGAGCTCTTAAATACCTTGGAATGGTATCGGGAAGAGATGAGGATAAGATTGCCGGATCCAGGCTTAACGTCAATAACTATGAAGGAATACCTTTTATTGATGAAGCACATGAGGTAATACCATGCAAAGTTTTATATGCGCATCCCTTTGATGAGAGCAGTTTTATTGATAAGAGTATAATCCGCGACCTGCATCTTGATAATGATAAGTACATCATGTATGTAGGTGAGGTACAGACGATATTGTTGAAATAACAGATCAGGCTATCTTATGAGGAATATATGAAGAACGTCAAAACGCAAAGGCTCTTTGTAAGCATATTAGTTTTTGTCACGGTTACGATGTCTTTTTTGTGCAGTTGTGCAGAAGTATCTGATAATGCACAACAGGTTGTTCTTGCGCCAAAAGAGGAGAATACCCGTAAAGAAATACGTATTGCTACGTGGTACGAGGATTCTTATATCACAAATTTCAAAGCCTATCTGGCTGAAAGATTTCCCGAATATGATTTTAAATATACGTATGTACAGCGAACCAACTATGAGTCTGTGATCGATTCACAGATTTCTTATGATGGTGCGGCCGATATCATCTTTGTAACAGAAAATATGGCCAAAAGATACGCAAGAGGCGGATATCTTGTGCCTCTTACAAAGATGGTCAACGGATTTGACGAAGAAGCACTCGATAAATTCAAATATATGGATGAATATTATGCGATTCCGGGTGTCAGTGCGTATGAATGTTTTTATATAAACAAAGATTATTTTGAAAAGTTCGGTTTTAAACCGCCTTCAGAATATATGGATTTCTATGATATGTGCGCAACAATACGCAAGCATGGAATGAAACCGTTGTCATCTGGATTAAAAGATAAAGAAGGTCTTGCAAGCAGCGCAATGGCCATAATGCAGGCATCGTATTTCAGGACTCCTGAAGGAGAAGACTTTGGAGAAAGACTCGGGCAGGGAAAAGCTTCTTTTTACGAAGAGGTATATCCGCACATGGAGATGTGGTACAAGATGATCGAGGATGAGATCTTTACCAAAGATATGTGTCTTATGGATAAAAAGGCGGCGATAAAAGAGTTTGCGGATGGTAAGACAGTTCTTTTATCCGGTGGACCTGAGGATTATAACCAGATATACAAAGAAAATCCTTCAATAAATCTGGGTACGATAGCGTTTGGCGGAAAGGATGACGGAACGGAACTTTTGACGGGCGGATGCGAATATGGTTTTGCGGTGGTAAACGACGGTGATAATGTCAGTGATGTACTGGAGGTTGCAAGGTCTTTAACCACGCTTATGGGACAGAAGGCTATCTGGAAAGATTCGCCGGGCAGCAAAACCTATCTTAAGAATGTCAAATTTGATTCGCCGCATGAGTTCGACAATTTACAAGATGCGCTTGAGAACAATCTATATTTGCCCTATACGGGATGGGGATATTACAGCAGAGAGATTTCTGTTGAGCTTGAAAATGAGTTCCAGCAGGTGTTGCTTGGAAGGGAAAATCTTGAAGATGCTTTTAAGAGGATAGACGAGAAGGTTAAAGCAATCGTTGAAGGCAACTGATGTCTAGAGGAAAAAGTATGGACGGCTTACTTAAACTTTTAAAACTAAGAAGCATAAAGCATCAGCTTAAAGCTATTTTTGCCATGCTTGTAGTACTGCCTATTATTATCATCGGTATTTATGCATATGTGGTTTCCAAGAGCAATGTTACGGAGCTTACGAAAGCATCTATGCAGGGAAGTGCCGAGGTGATATTTAATGGCATAGAAACGGGGGTAAAAAGAGAGACTGATGTAATCAAGTTTTTTTTATATGAGGAAGCATTCAGAGGCGCCCTCGATCATGCAGATGCAGATCCATACACTCTTTCAGCCGAGATGACGGAGACAATCGAGCCGCTTATATGGTATTACATCGGAAGTGACAACGACATTGAAGAAATACATATTTATTCGGAAAGAATCAAGGAGAATAGAATAGGTGAATTCTTAAGTTATCCCGAAGATGAAGAAGTAAAAAAGTGGTATGAGATGTGCAAAAATGAAAACGAAAGCATATGGGTTATGAACGGAAAGGGAGATGTGTATATCATAAAATCTCTCCTGGATGCGGCGACCACTTCCAAGATGATCGGAATGATAACTTTAAAGGTGGATAAAAAGAGATTTTTTTCAGCTACCACGAGTACCAGGTATATGGACAACGGACTTGCGATCGTTGATTCATCAAATAAGATAGTCACCAAAAAGGAACTTAGAAGCAGTGAACTGGACAGAAAAGTAACAGAAGATATTTTGGAAGGAAAATATGCAGAACTTGACAGGTTTAAGTCGACAGATGATTACCTGATAATCAAGGCCGGAGAAATGAATAACGGCTGGAAGCTTTATTATTATATCGACAGCAGGGAAATGCTTGCGGATGAGATCACGATTCTTTTGGGTGACCTTATCATAGCCATTACAATCCTCATACTTGGTTTTGTTATAGCATCGCAGATGGCAAATCGTCTGTGCTCAAGAATTGAAGGACTGAATATCATTGCAGAAGACATAAAACGAGGCGATTTTGAAGTGGCCATTGTCGATGAGGGAAAAGACGAGATAGGACAGCTGTATGATTCGATGATAAGTATGGCTGCCCAGCTTAAGGCAATGGTTGATGAGATTAAGAGAAGGAACGAGAGGGAGTTGTTCCTTAAGGAAAATGATATCCATTACAGAGACTGGTTGTTTGATTTTGTGGTTGAAAAAAACAACGATATTCTCGCGATTGTAGATGCAAAGAGCTTTGGTGTTGAATTCCTTACAGCCAATGCTGCGGATATTTTGGGTATTCCTTCAAAGGAACTTTTTAAGGATATAAGAAACATAAATATCGTGCAAAAACCAGGCAAAGATGACAGGCTTAGTACGATATTTGAAAGGTGTGCCCAAACAGGTAAAGTTGAGATCGTGGATGAGATAAAATTGCATAACTTTATTCTCAATACGGACCTGTATTACAGAGGCGCTGTAGCCTGCACAATAGATGACAGCGGAAGAAGGCTTGCGATAGCCCTGTATGACAGGACACAGGAGATGAAGAGAAATCATCAGCTTCAGGAGGCATTTAACGCGGCAGAAGCGGCGAACAAAGCGAAGACTAATTTCCTTGCAAATATGTCGCATGATTTCAGGACTCCTATGAATGCAATAACAGGCTTTACGCTCCTCATCGAAAAGCACTCGGATGAGCCCGAAAAAGTAAGGGAATATTCCAAAAAGATAAGCCTTGCTTCAAGGAGCTTGTTGGCACTACTTAATGAAGTACTTGATATGAGTAAGATTGAGAGCGGAACGACTACACTTGATATCAAGGAAATGGCGATGGGAATACTCCTTGAAGAGATCAACTCAGTAATAGGATATCAGGCCAAGACAAAAAGGCAGAAATATATCGTTAATACAGAAGGACTTGAGCACGATGTATTTTTGGGTGACAAGCAGAGAATTAATGAGATCCTCATGAATATACTCAGCAATGCCATTAAGTATACAGGTGAGGGAGGAAGAATCGAGTTTACTATAATCGAGTCTGAATCGGCAACGGAAGGCTTCAGGGATCTGACCTTTATCATAAAGGATAACGGCATAGGAATGAAGGCTGAGTACAAGGAGAAGATTTTCGAGGCTTTTTCAAGAGAAGAAAGTCATGTAAATAAAGAGATTCAGGGAACCGGCCTTGGAATGGCTATAACAAGAAGTCTTGTAGAGCTTATGGGAGGCACTATAAGAGTAGAAAGTGAGGAAGGAAAAGGAAGTACTTTTACAGTCAATTTGAGGCTTCAGGCAGTGGATGAAGCGGACGTTGATTTCTGGAAGAGTCACGGCATAAGAAGGATTCTTTTTATCGACAGCAAACACAGTGAGTGTGAACAGCTTGCGGAGAAGCTTAATATCGATGGTGTTGATGTTATGGAAGCGCCAACGGGATTTGGGGCACTTCATCTTATAGATGTCTGCCAGGCTGAGGATACACCTGTAGACCTGGTTCTTGTGGACCAGAAAGTACAGAATATGACGGCACCTGAAATTGTAAAAATTATCAGGGCAAAAGATAAGTCAAAATCAGCGACAACTTTGATCATAGTTATGGCGGATGATTTTGAGTCTATAGAAGACGAAGCAAAAGAGGCAGGGGCAAACGATCTTTTGCAGAAGCCGCTCTTTATATCAAGTCTTAAACAGTCATTAAATGACATTGCAGAGAGGACAAAGGAAGAAAACTATGAAGAGACGGAGAATCCGCTTAACGGAATGAAATTCCTTGCTGTGGAAGACAATGATATCAATGCGGATATTCTGACAGAGCTTTTGGCTATGGAAGGAGCATCGGTTATCAGGTGCGTAAACGGACAGGATGCGGTAGAGAAAGTAAAGAGTTCAAAGGAAGGCGATTTTGACATGATCCTTATGGATATTCAGATGCCTGTTATGAACGGATACGAAGCGACTATCCTGATACGTGGTCTTAAGGATGAATGGGCGCAGAAAATACCTATAATTGCCATGACTGCAAACGCTTATGCCGACGACATCCAAAAGAGTTATGATTCGGGAATGAATGCACATATTTCGAAACCTATAGATATAAGGGTTGTCGAAAAGACAATAATGGAGTTTAAAAAAGCGTGAATTTATGAGAAAATAGGGAGTGCAGAGGCATACTGTAGTCCCTGTTTTTATATCATTGCAAATTATCTTTTTGAGAGGAGAGACTTATATGAACGGCATAAAAAAAGTAATTGATGATATTTTCTGGATCGGAGGAAGTGACAGAAGACTTGCAAGATTTGAGAATATTTTTCCGATTCCCGAAGGCGTTTCATACAACAGCTATTTTATTGACGATGAGAAGACGGCAGTTTTTGACACTGCTGATATAACAATTTCAGACCAATATCTTGAGAATCTTAAGACAGTTATTTCGGGTAAAAAATTGGACTATCTTGTGGTACTTCATATGGAGCCCGATCACTGTTCTCTTATAAACACTGTAGTTACGATGTTTCCTGAGGTTACAGTGGTCAGCTCGAGCAAATCTTTTGAGTTTATGAAGCAGTTTTTCCCCGAGTCTGAAAACTATAAAAAATTGGAAGTAAAAGAAGGGGATGAACTCTCAACAGGAAAGCACACATTTAAATTTGTTGCTGCTCCCATGGTTCATTGGCCCGAGGTATTGATGGCATATGATGTTACATCGAAAGCTCTTTTCGCCGCAGATGCATTCGGTACATTCGGAGCACTCGATGGCGGACTGTTTGCGGATGAGTATGATTATGAGAAAGATTTCCTTGATTCCGCAAGAAGATATTACGCAAACATCGTAGGTAAGTATGGCATGCCGGTTCAGACAGTTCTTAAGAAGGCGGCAGGACTTGATATTAAGTTGATACTTTCCCTTCACGGTCCCGTATGGAGAGAAAATATAGGCTGGCTTCTCGATAAATATCAGAAGTGGAGCACATATACGGCAGAGACGGATGATATCGCAGTTGTTTACGGAAGTCTTTACGGACATACAGCGAGCGCTGCAGAGGCCGTTGCAGCTTCTATAAGAGAGAAGACAGGAAAGAACGTTAAAGTATATGACGTTTCAGGTACAGATGTGTCATATCTTATCGGTGAAGTTTGGAGATGCAGCAAGATAGTTCTTATCTGTCCTACATATAACGGCGGAATCTATCCTCCGATGGAAGCGTTTATAAACGATATGATCGCGCTTGGTGTTCAGAACAGGATATTTGCCCTCGGACAGAACGGAACATGGGCCCCTGTTACGGTTAAGCTTATGACAGATAAACTTGCAACACTTAAGAATGTCAAAATACTTGAACAGAATCTGACTATTAAGAGTGCTCTTTCAGCAGGTGATATGGATGCAGTTCAGGCATTTGCTGATGCTGTTGCAAATTCACGCTTTTAAGTATAAACTCAAAAAAGAAATTAAATATTAGAAATATCGTAATACGATGTGGAGGAAGGTTGTGAAAAGAAGTAATACTTTTAAGATGATCATCGGTATCATAATGACAGCGGGAGCAGTTCTTGGTGCAGCTGGTACATATGATGCTTTTAACGGGGAAAACGGCAGTGTTGTAGAAGCTGCAGGAAGAGTAGTAAGTATTGATTCATGTACTATTTCCGGAGACAGTGTTGTTGTTAATGTTTCTGCAAGCAGTTTGCCGGGTTCTGATGACGGTAAATATTACCTTTACGCAGATGAGGTTTATCAGGACGGTGTAACAGGTAATGTTGTGGCAACAACAGAGAAGGGTAAGAGTGCTACTTTTAAGTTTGACCTTGCACTTGGAACAAAAGAGTCAAATCTTTCCAAGAAATTCCTTGTTGCTGTAAAGAGCGGCGGATCAATGGTTCAGGTGAGTGATGAACACTACATCACAAATCCCGAAGCAATCGCATCCAAAACGGTCGGAAGAAACGACCATGGTATGAAGGGTATTCTTCCAAATGATGCGGACGCTGCAACTTTTAAGGATCTCGGCATAGCACAGATGGTATATAACCTCTACATGGGTGATATAGTAGGTCCTTCAACAAACGGAGCTTATCCTACAACAGAGTTTGCATATGACGGAAAGACATATCAGTTTAACACGGCTGCACTTCAGCAGTATGACGGCTTTGTAAGATGGTGTTCGATCAATAACTTCCAGCTTACTCTTACTATTTTGAATAATAAGACAGCTGCAGGGGCAGATCTTATACATCCTCTTTCAAGAGATGAACATGTATGTCCTGGATATGCAATGAATACCAAAGAGTATGAAGGTACACAGCACCTTAAGGCTATCGCAGCATTCCTTGCACAGAGATATTCAGGCGGACAGTTTGGAACTGTTGATAACTGGGTAATCGGAAACGAGATAAATGCCAGAACAGAATGGTACTACATGGACTCAACAAATCTTGAGCTCAACGTAAGTGAGTATGTAAAGGCATTTAGAATATTCTACAACGGTATCAAGAGTGTAAATGCGAATGCAAGAGTTTATAACTCTATCGATCAGGAGTGGAACAGAAAGTCCAATCCGGGATGTTTCCTTGCAAAAGAATATCTTGATAGATTTAACTACTATATGAGACGTGAAGGAAACGTAGACTGGTCACTTTCGGTACATCCTTACAATGCACCTTTGTTTGACCCTTACGCTTGGAAGCAGCAGTCCCAGTATGTAAGCACATCTCTTGGTACACCATATATTACGATCGAGAATATCTATCTTCTTACAGATTATATGAACCGTGAGGAGATGCTTAATCCTGCAGGACATGTAAGACAGATTTCACTTTCTGAGATTGGTTATACTTCAAGCTTTGGCGAGGATGCACAGCTTGCGTCAATCGTATATGCATATACGATGGCTCAGAGCAATCCATATATCACAAGCTTTATCCTGTTCAGAGAGACAGATGATGCGCATGAAATGGAAAGCCATATAGCTCAGGGACTTAAAAACCTTGACGGAAGCAAGAAACAGTCTTATGATGCTTACAAGTATATGGATACAAAAGAGGCAGGAACTTACAAGGCAAAAGCATCCAAGATAATCGGACAGGATGTAGATGCTTTGGTTGCAAACAGAACATTTATGAGCAGAAACGGTTGGTTTTTGAACGACTGAGATTAACAATAGACTGAATTAGACTCGACACATCCGTAAGGATGTGTCGTTTACTATAAGTATGGAGTATTATTTATGAGCAAAGATCTTTTGGGAAGCCTTTATGGTGATTTCTTTTCTACACCTGTTTCCAAGCCTTCAGCAGGGACAGAAAACGTAAAGAAAGAAGATAGCGCTAAAGAGACTGTTAGTGATAAGACTGTGGAAGATAAAGTCGATGCTATGAAAAATGCGCAGAATGCGCTTGATGAAGCAAAGGCTCTTTTTGCTGCTGACGGAAACCTTAATTCTTCGGAAGAAAAGAAGGATGAGGAACCTGAAGAAGATCCCATGGAGGCGCTTGAAAAGCTCATAGGCCTAGGTTCCATAAAAGATGATGTAAAAGAACTTACAGCTTTTGTTAAGGTTCAGAAAGCAAGACAGGAGCAGGGACTTAAATCCGTGCCTGTTTCACTACATCTTGTGTTCACAGGTAATCCCGGAACGGGAAAGACGACCGTTGCGAGAATAATCGCAAAGATTTATAAGCAGATAGGCGTTCTTTCAAAAGGACAGCTCGTTGAGGTAGACAGATCGGGACTTGTTGCTGGATATGTCGGACAGACCGCGATTAAGACTACAGAGCAGATAAAAAAAGCTATGGGCGGAGTCCTTTTTATTGACGAGGCATATGCACTTTCCCAGAAAGATGACGCTTTTGGTCAGGAAGCCATAGATACCATACTTAAGGCAATGGAAGATAACAGAAAAGATTTCGTTGTGATAGTTGCGGGTTACACAGAGCCTATGAAGAAATTTATAGAAAGTAATCCGGGATTAAAGTCCAGATTCAACAAATATATCGAGTTCCCCGATTATTCGGTGGACGAACTTGAAGAAATCTTCTACATGAACTGCAATAAATATGATTACAAGGTAGAAGAGGACGTTAAGCATCAGATCAGAGCACTTATCACTTCCAGAAAGATGGGAAGTATAGATAATTTCGCCAATGCCAGAGAGATAAGAAATCTTTTCGAAGAGATCATCACCAATCAGGCAAAGCGTGTATCTACTCTCGAAGCACCTTCAAATGACGATATGATGACGATATGCCTTGACGATCTTAAGGAACTTAGCGGTTTAGAGAAGAAAGAGACTGAAGATTTTCCTTGATTCACTTCAAAATATGTAAAGATATGAATAATGAGTTTATGTTATAATCATTAGCGTTGCTACCCCTATACAGGCACAGGAAGGGGATGTTGGCTTGGAACTCGTTATTTCATTTCTAATTTCTGTCTTGGCAAGTGTAACAGCCTATTACATTTGCAAATGGCTCGACAGAGATGATCATGGCAATGAGCCTAAGGACTAAACCACCTTGACCAAAATGGTATAGAAAAAGCTAGGAGCGGCAACTCCTAGCTTTTTTGTTAGCTTGTTAAACTCGCTATTTCATTTCTTTGCCTACACTTATTATAGCAGGTAATCATTATTAGTCAAATAAGACTTACTTAGTCTCATACAAGACCCCGGTATAGTTTGCACACTTCATACCGTAGTCAAGATCTTCGGAATGGTCATACTTAAGGTTTCCTTTGAACCATTTTCCGTCTTCATATTCCTCAAAACCTATAATGTCCTGAATTTCCTGTTCTGTTGCGTAATTGATCTTTACGCTCTTGATTTTATGTTCAGTCTTTTTGTACAACAAACTTCCTGTGAATACCGCAGCGATAATAGCAAATGTAAGTATAAATGCTATCAAATTCGCTCTTCGTAACCGTCTACATAAATTGTCTATTCTTTCTGTTCCTTCCAAATTCATCCTAGGTCCTCCCTTTCTACAAAAAAAGACACTATCATTTAGATGCATTTTTTCAAAAAAGACAGAAAAAACACCCCCTGCAGACTATATAATACTACAAGAGGGCGATTTTATCAATAAATCGTCAGTTTTTACCCGTTATTGATCCTTGATACTGTGCCAATACTCTTTGGCTTCGTTATGCCAATATTTCTTTGCTTCCTTAAACTCTTTCGTTTCTTTTGACGGATATAATTCAGGAGTTTCGGCAAAAAACAGTTCAATAGTTTCTATAGCACCGGATCCTAAGTCATCAAATCCATACGGCGCAAAATCCTCTTTTGCATGCCAGAAATTCATGCCGTTGTGAAATGCGTTATTCGGATCCGCATCATATTTCTTGGCAAGCATACCGGCTTCAGCGATAAGTTTTTTCATGGAGTCATACTCTTTTAGAAAGCACAGAGTCATAGCTTTAATTATGAGAAGATTGATCTTAAATTTTGTAGCGCAGCTGATTTTACCGTTACCGGCGGAATCAATGTATGCAATTCCTCTATCAAGAATGTCATATGCTTCCTTAAAATCTTTTTTTGTTCCCCGTGATGCAATCAGTGAAGACATATTAAGTGCTATGTCGTATTCTCTCATGAGATTATAAAGCATTGCTTTTGTACATCTGTCCAGCGCTTCCTCAGTCTTGCCCTTTGAAGACAACAAACGTGCAATTTCTATATCCGCGATTCCCATGTGATTGATCTTATTAAACTCGCTCAATGCGCCATCTGTATCATTAAAACTCTTTAATCTGGCGATATCCATTCTTATCGAAACTTCAGTGACGCTCAAATTGTCATTCTGAGAAAAGTATTTAAGCGCTCTCTCATATAGCTCCACTGCTTTTTGGGCATCATCTTCTTTACCTCCGTTGATAAAGAGAACATTATACAAAGCCGCACAGGCCATGATTATCTTAAAACAAGTCGGATAGCGGACTAACGCCTTTTCTGCTTCCGAAACAGCCTCATCAAATTTCTGCTCCGTGGTCAAGTCACAGAGTCTATGATAAATATCATCAATACTTTTAGAGGAAAGATTATATCCCAAAAGAACATCCATTGAAACATTAAAAAAGTCTGCAAGTTCCATCATTGTCAAAATATCCGGAACAGTGCTTCCGCTTTCCCACTTTGATACCGCGCCCACTGTAACCCCAAAAGTTTCGGCAAGTTCTTCCTGCGTCAGATTCATTTCTTTTCGGTACTTCTTGATGTTTTGGCTTAGCTCAAGTCTCATAGGGATGCGCCTCCTTTATGGTATTATGAGTAAATTATATAGAGAATAAATTGGAAACGGTAGAAAAATGGTAGAACTGAGATAAAAAAATAAGGGGTTGCAAATCTGCAAACCCTTGAAAATACTGAGTCGGAATGACAGGATTCGAACCTGCGGCCTCTGCGTCCCGAACGCAGCGCTCTACCAAACTGAGCCACATTCCGTTGTGCTGCCTGAAAAAAATCTGACAGCAAATCTGATTATATCAGTCATATTACTATTTTTCAATACCATGTAAAAACTTTCCATGGCATTGAAAAGATTGAAGAAAGATATAGGTTAACATACAGTAGCTCTCGGCTTTTTATTTGCACAGAAATATCGTGCACACATATATTAATTACCGTTATAATAGTTAATATAGGTCAAGTCTCAGGAGGTGTGCACTATGAATGAATCGGTGCAGAAATTGAAGAACAGCATAGAGAAGAGGATAGTCGGAAAGGGCGATGTGATTGAGAAGGTTATCATTGCACTTTTGGCTGACGGTCATGTTCTTTTGGAGGATGTGCCGGGAGTTGGTAAGACGACGCTTGCAAAGGCGCTTGCGGATTCCGTGTCTCTTTTTTTTGCAAGGATTCAGTGTACTCCTGATACGATGCCGTCAGATATAACGGGTATTTCAATCTACGATTCGAAAAAAGGAGAGTTCTCTGTGATGCCGGGACCTGTTGTGAGCAATATTGTCCTTGCGGATGAGCTTAACAGGACCTCACCCAAGACGCAGTCGGCTCTGCTGGAAGTAATGGAAGAACACAGGGTTACTATAGACGGTAAGCCTATTGATGTTCCGCAGCCGTTTATGGTGATAGGAACGCAGAATCCCGTGGATATGGCGGGAACGTATCCGCTTCCCGAAGCTCAGCTTGACCGTTTCATGATCAAATTGTCGGTGGGATATCCTGACACGAGAGCATCGGAAGATATGGCGGAGAGATTTCTTTTGGGGCAGCTTCATGAAGAGACTGAATCCGTTCTTTCGGGAAAAGATATCCTGGATATGAGAAAAGACGTAGCCTCTGTCACTGTAAAAGATAATCTTCGAAGCTATGCGGTAAATATTACGGATGCGACCAGAAATAAGCCGGAGATTGCGGTAGGTGCTTCCCCGAGAGCTCTTTTGTCCATGTTAAGATGCGCTCAGGCCATAGCATACCTTGCGGGAAGAGATTATTGCATTCCAGAAGATATCGCAGATGCGGCTAAACTTACACTTCCTCACAGACTGATACTTACGGGAGAAGCAAGGCTCAGCCATATAACGAGCGAAGATCTGATCAAGACCATTCTTGGAAAAGTAATCGTACCATGAAGATAACAATTAATAAAAAAGGACTGATCATCTATCTTACAGCACTTGTAGCCGGCATAGTTTTTGCGAGCTTTTATGGCGGTCCTGTTGCTTATGCGCCACTTTTTGCGCTTCTTTTGATCATTCCTGTTTCGGTAATATATATTGTCTTAAATTATGCCTTTCTGAGAGTCTATCAGGAGGTCGAAGTCCACAAGCTCACCAAGGGAGAGGACCACAGGTACCGCACGCTTATAGAAAATGCCGGGGTTCTTCCTATCCACAATATGGAAATCGGCACATTCAAAAGCCGGTGTAATCTCTATGAAATTCCTGATAAAACAAAGCTTTCACTTGATATTCACGAGAAAAAAGAGCTGTTTTCGGGCATCAATTGCCTTTTTGCGGGAGTTTATGATGTCGGAATCGAGAATGTATCTTTCACCGATCCGTTTCATATTATTTCCGCGAGATTTAATATTCCGTATTCATTTAGGGCTGTCGTAAAGCCGAGGATAACTGAGATTGCAGGTAAAGCGCTGGATCTTGAGAATCTGTACAGCAGCCGCGGGCGTAAGAGTGAGAGGATTCTTGAAGACATTCCGGGAAATGACATACGCCCTTATATAAAAGGTGACAGTCTTTCGTCAGTTAACTGGAAAGTTTCAGCAAAGGCTTCAAAGCTGATGGTCAGAGTTCCGGATAAGATGGAAAAAAGAACGTTGTCTATCCTGATGAATGCCGATAATACGCCGGAACGTGAGCAGGATACGGAGTTTCTCATAAAGCGCGACTATTTCCTTGAGTTTGTGGTTTCGGCGGCATGGCTTTTTGGAAATCAGGGAATTCCCGTGACAATTGTATATCCCGCGGGAACGGTAAGAGAGCAGCTTGTCGATTCGAGAGAGAGTTTCATGGATTTTTACAACACGGTTTCAGACGGTGTGTTTTATGCATCAGATCAGGAATATAGCCGGATTTGTGAGTTGGCGAATTCATGCAGGAGTAATAAGAATGACAGAGAAACATGGATTGTTATCACTGAAAATCCCAGAGCGGGAGAGAATTTTATCGGTATTTGCGACTGAGGCGGTATGCACATTATTTGCCTTTTCTTTTGCTGCGATTTTTTCAGAAATCATCAGAGGGGTTATGGGTGATAATGCTTTTGTCGGAGATGTTTCTTTCCCGTTTTGGACGATAGTTTTCTTTATGTTGTTTACAGGGCTTTACTATATATTCCGCCTTTTTGTTTCGGGAATTGTTTCGGCTGTCCTTTCAACTGTTCCTGCCTTTTTCTTGTTCTTTTTGTTAAAAGATTTATCGGCCATTCCGGTTCTCCTGTCTTCGATGGTTTTTGGAGTGGCTCTGAGGCTGGCGATTCATTTTATACCAAGTAGGGAAAAGAAACTTCTATATGCGGTTATTTTGTTGGATATTGTTGTAATTGGGCTTTTTATCGGAAAGAGTAGCTTTACGGGGGAAAATTTAGCAGAGAAAGTGATGTGTATATGCCTTGTAACGCTGACACTTTCGGCTGTTCAGACGCTTTTCTTCGAAAAGAACAAGGCTTCGTTTCCGATTTATTATTTCCTGATAATTGCGCTGGTTACGCTGATCGTTCCGATGAAGAAAGAGCCTATAGACTGGAATAAAGTCGTTGATCTGGGGCAGAGGTTTGTCTACAGGATTGAAAGCATTGCTTCTGATGTATCTTATCGCTTTGCGTCTTCCTTTGGAGATAGTTATACGGCGGGCTACAGTTCTTTTACCTCAACAGGAAAAAAAATCACAGAAGGCGAAAGAACGCAGCTTATTATCGAGTCTAAAGACGCGCCTTATTATACATATCTGGATGAGGCGACGGGGAAAAATACAAAGCTTAGAAAGACGCTTTATCTTGCGGGCGGAAGAGGAACAGAAAAGGCGCAGTTTGCCGAATTTATAGCTTTTTTGTATGCAAATGGGACAGACAGGGAAAGGGCGCTGACGTTTACTGAAGTTTCGAACATCGACCTTGAGTATGCTTATATAGACACAAAGGATGTGATAGTGCCGTCGAGAGCGCTACTTGTGACCGAGGGCGAGAAAAAAGTTCGGGAAGGCGTCAGCGAAAAAGCTCACAGAAAGGGATATAGAATAAGTGTAAAGTATCTGGATATAGACTACGCAAGTCCTGAGCTAATCGCAATGTTTAAAGATGCACCCACAGAACTTCCTGAGCTTACGTATGATGAAGCATGCAACTATGTAAACGAGCTCTGGGGAATGAGATTTACCGATATAATGAGCCGCGATGAGTATGATGAGGCTTTAGCTCAGATTAAGAGCGGTACAAAACGCGAGTATCTGAATGTGACGGGAGTCACCCCGGAACTTAAGGAGCTTGCGGATATGGTTACTGCAGGGGCTGAAGCAGACTATGATAAGTGCAGGCTTTTGGAGGATTATCTTAGACAGTATACGTACAGTAAGGATGCAGTCGGGGGATATAATCCCGAATCAAATATGAGTACAGCAGAGGGAATGGCGGATATTGCGGAGAGATTCCTTTTTGATACGAAGAAAGGGTATTGTGTTCATTACACATCTTCTATGATAATGCTTCTAAGGCTTTCGGGGATTCCTGCAAGAGCCGCAAGCGGATTTAGATATGCATTTCCTTTTGACAGAAAAGAAAAATATGAAGTCAGTTCGGGCTGTGCGCATGTATGGCCTGAGGCATATATAGAGAATGTAGGGTGGATTCCGTTTGAGCCTACAGGGGCATATTATGCGTTATCCGGTACTTCCTGGCACAGGAGCGGGGCTAATGCAGATGATGCATGGACTGCAGAATATCATGGCGGAATCAATCCGTATGATTCAAACGGAGTTTCGGCGCATGTCGATGAAGAGGAAGAAGAGGAGAAAGTTTCTGCACTTTTGGCATTTAAAGTCTTTTTGCCGACTGTAGTTTTTACCGTTGTTATCATAATCTTGCTGGTTGCAGGAATCTATCTGATAAAAATCCTGCACTACAGATACGGAACTCCCAGGCAAAAGCTTTTTTACGATGTCGAACAGATTAAAAAGAGCCTTATAAAGCGCTCGGGAGGCACGCTCACAGACAGGGGACTGTTGTCTGAATTCACAGAAGCGGCACCTGAAAGCATGCGAGAAGAGCTTGGAAAAGTGTTTGATGTCTTTTATCGCGTGGTCTACGGAAACAAAGAGTCCGAGCCCACCCCCGAAGAGAACGCACTTGCACTTGAAATGCGAAATAGACTCGGGGGACGGGGGTAATGGACCATTGAAAAGGGATAATCAAGCTTTTGAAGGCTTGATTATCCCTTTTATAATAAAAAGTGTTATTTGACTTCAAATCTCCAGATATTATCAGGAAATTCAGTGGCTTCAATATCATGATTTGCGATTTTTTTCAGATGTTGCACGATCATGTTCCGCTTATTTTCCGAATCACAATGAAGGAAAACAGGCTTTTGGCTTATAAGGGCGGTCATTGGATTATCAATATCATATTCCTGTGCAAAGTGCATTGCTGCCGGTGAGGGCACTATCCAGTTTCCGAGGTAGCATGAATTGCTGTATAAATTGTTCCATTTTGCGTAAGTGAGCGATATGGGGTTATTTGTCACGTAAAAATCGGTTAAAATATAGAAATTATCTTTATTTTCCATAAATGTTTCCAATCGTCCGGATATATCGGCTTCATGTGCAACAATGTGTTTGTCTTTTACGTATCTCCACTGATATGTCATGAATATCGAATAAACTCCGAAAAGAATTACTGCGATACACATAAATAAAGTCTGGGTTTTCTTTGACGGTACGTGGCTAATGTCTTGCTGGGCTTTGGAAAGGTAGAATCCGGAAAGAAATACCGCAGATAAAAATACTCCTATTTCAACTCTCCACATATATCTGTTAATGCAGGCAAAGTACCAATATATCATTACTACACTGCCCAGAATACCTAATCCGAATAATTTATCCATACTGCTTTTTCTAAACAATAAAAATACAATGAGAATATAGGTAAGGAATACGGGACCTAAGCTTTCGAAAGGATTTCGGGTTGGAATATTAAATAAGTTAATGAACGTCTGCTGTATAATGTTTACATTAAGTCTAATCTTGCAATTGTTGAAGGGCTGTTCAATAGAATATACTTTTTTAAGCCAGGAAATATCGTAAAAGTCAGTATCACCGAATAACCAATTGCCGTAAAGCGCGATATCGTTTTCATCAGTATTGATTGAATCATATTCTGAGGGATTGTGCATGTAATCCAGACACATATAATCGCGCAGATTAACGCTTGCCTGATCATATTCCAAGTATTCATTCCATTCGGGATGCAGTGTTCTAAAAGATTTATCCGCAACCAACAGAATTATAATTCCTAATACGATAGTGATAAGTGGTTTTATAATGACTTTAAGTTTTGGAAGGTTATGCTGTTTGTAGTTTGCTAAGTAGTACACTATTATGAATATTGCGATAAATGGGAGCGTCATTATCATGCATTTAAAGCGTTCTGCAGTTCCGAATAAAAAGAGTAATGCTCCCCATATCCAGTGCAGATTTTCTTTGCATATTGAATGAAAGATGATGATAAAACCTGCGATAACCCATAATGATGCAGATTTGGTGTATTGCACCGCGATATAGTAGTCTCGGGCAAGAATAATATTTATAAAGATAGTTATTGCTTCAGCTATCATGAAATTACAATTCTCAAGGCATATGCAGCAAGATGCAGATATAGAAAGAACTGTCAGGGCAATCATGATCCAATAATACCAATTGATCTGGGGAATGATCATATTCAGAAGATATGCAGGTATTCCATAGAGTACATTGCTGTATGGAGTATAGTAGCTGCAGCTGTTTCCGAATGCTCCGGCACTGATGAGGTTTCTAAAAGTATCATCATTTCCGGCATAATCCAGAGGGCCGCCTAAAATGCTGAAACCACACATTATTACTGTTGTAATGAAAATTAAGAGAGACTTATGCTTTGAGATGGTTTTCATTTTTTTCTCCAAGATTTTTGAATAATGTATTTAGAAGAATTAGTGATAAATTCAATCTTTCTTATAATACCAAGTAGCAAATTGAATGACAATCAGCGGGTTTGGTAAAAAAATAATTTTTTTGCGCACATTTTCTTTGTGCCTTACGTCTAACATTATAGAAGGGAGGATGTGAGAAGTTTTCCATGGAAATAGAACAGTATTATGACAAGATATATCGATATTGCTACTTTAAAGTAAATAATAAGACACTTGCAGAAGATCTGACGCAGGAAACGTTCTTACGATTCCTTGGCGCGGAGTGCACATATCCTGACAGATATCTGTATACGATCGCGAAGAATCTGTGCATAGATGAGTATAGGAAAAATAAGCCTGAACTCACAGATATCAACAATTGTGAAGAAGAATTGGGGATTCAGAGCGGATTTGAAAACGCTATTGTGGATAAGTTGTCCATCAGACAGGCTTTGGATGAAATATCCGACGAAGACAGAGAACTATTGATACTCAGATATGTTAATGACGAGGGACCTAGGGGACGGGGTTAGTGGACCATAAAATAATTAGAGCGCTACCATTTCAAGGTAGCGCTCGTATCATTTTCTTTGTTCCAAGAGATTATCGTTATCAATGTTATCTATGTTGTATTTTTCAAACCATTCGTCTCTGGGAATGGATCTGCAACTGTTTTTTCCGTAGAAAGCTGAAGTCATATAGCTATTTATGTTTTCGGGATCTGAAAATACAGGCATATGCATAAGCGGACCCTGCTCAAAGTTTATTTCGGGTACAACTACATCAGTGACTGTAGGATCTTCCATAAGTTGTCTTTGCAATCTCATTTGATCCCTGAAATCATCGGCCTGTCCGGAAAGATAATAGTCAAGGCAGATATAATCGGTATATTCTTTTACGCCGTGCCTTCCAAGAACCATAATAAACATGATGGCAATTACGCTTAATATTGTTCCGATTGTTTCAGCATATTCCGGAAGTCGGAACTTAATGCTCTTTACGGTATAAGCCCAGCCGCACAGATATATGACTATAGCGATCATACATGAAAAGCATATCCACAAGTTAAAGTTCATATAGCCTGAAGACGGTGTGTTGCCGGTATACATTCTGGGAGCATAGACGCTCGCATTTAGGAGGAACAGTGTTATAACGAATAACAGCGGATGTGCAAATACATGATTGTTTATATTAAATCTGTTTTGTTTAAAAAACGCACAAGTAATAAGCGCGACTATAATAAGAGCAATGAGAATAAAGCTTTTTTCCGCCATGAAATATGTTACGGCATCTTGCACTGAAAATACTATGCTACTTACTATTGTTGCGATTAAACCGTCGACAGGTTCAGCGCCTTCAGCTAAATCTGCAGCTGCTCTGATTGCATTTCCGGGAGCAATCATGCTGATTCCAAGACCAATTAATTCCAAAACATAAGGAATAATCAAGTAAAGATCTTTTTTATCGTTTTTATTTTCTATCAAGTATTTCACAAGTAAAAGAAGGATACCTGACAAAAAGACCAGGAGAGAGGCCGGATATGTAGCGCCTCCCAATAAGGGATATCCGAGTGAGATCCATATCAGATCTGATATTTTGTGAAGAGTTAAAAAACGATCTGTCAGAGCAATCGTGACAAGCGATAAGCAGAATGGCATGCAGTAGTGTATGCAGCCAACCCACCAGAAAAATGCCGCTTTCTGTGAAGGAACCAACTGGAAACTGAAAAGAAGGAAGATTGCAGCGATCATTAACCAATAAAAGCCGTCAATTTTCCATTTTACTTTTAAGAAATAATATGAAAAATAGCATACTGCAGCAATCTGCATGAGCATAAAAATATATGGAACAATTACGTATGCGCTGTCGGAAAAGACTTCCGGATGAAGGCAAAAGGCAAAGACATCAAACCAAGTTCCCTGCCATTTGTGCCATATGTCTACTGTGTTTTTACATGCCGCAGAAACGGCTGCCAATACAGAACCGGTAGAAAGATATGCTAAGTGAGGACCCGAACCATAGTTGTAATCGTCTCCTGACGCACAATCATATCCTGCAATAATGCATATTGGAATAATAGAAATGAAAAAAACTGAGATGAGTAGAGACAATACAAATTTCTGATGCTTGTAGATCCAATTAAACATAGTTTCCTCACTGTAATTACGTGCATAACTATTTTGATAAAAAAGAGCAAAAAAATTCCCCGAAATCTATTCGGGGTTCGTAGAGCGATAGACGGGGCTCGAACCCGCGGTCTCGACCTTGGCAAGGTCGCGCGTTACCAACTACGCCACTATCGCATTTACGTGGCCATCACAACTGTGACAACGAATTGATTTTAGAATAAATTTACTACATTGTCAACATGTATTTGCAAAAATGTGGTATATTATCTTGCGTTGATAGAATTTTAATCATGTAAATATAGAGAGGACATAGATTTGGATATAAAAATTTCTGATGCCAAGGTATTTCTGAAAAAAGGACAGGGCCGAGAGCTTAAGGCAGGCGGACTCTGGGTTTACGATAATGAAATAGACAGAGTGGAAGGCACTTTTGATAACGGAGACATTATAGAACTTCATGATTTTGACGGTTACTTCATGGGATACGGTTTCATAAATACTGTATCCAAGATCAGAGTCAGGATGATGTCCCGTAAAAAAGACCATCCGGTTACCAAGGAGCTTATAGAAAAGAGAATTCGTGATGCCTGGGAGTATAGAAAGGCTGTTATGGCAACAAATGAGCCTATTGAGCAGCTTTCTTGCAGACTTATCTTTGGAGAAGCAGATTTTTTACCGGGAATTACAATTGATAAATTCTCGGATGTTCTTGTAATTGAGTCACTGGCGCTTGGGACAGACAGAATGAAAGAGCTTATTATCGACCTTTGCAAAAAAGTTCTTCTTGAAGACGGAGTTAAGATCCGCGGCGTATATGAGAGAAGTGATGCGAAGGTAAGAGAGCTTGAAGGGCTTGAGAGAGTTAAGGGCTTTATCGGAGATTCATTCGACACAAAAGTTATCATTACCGAGAATGGGGTCAAGTACTACGTTGACGTTGAGAATGGCCAGAAGACGGGATTTTTCCTTGATCAAAAGAATAACAGAAAAGCCATAGCTTCTTTTTGTAAGGGTAAAAAGGTGCTGGACTGCTTCACACATACAGGCTCATTTGCGCTTAACTGCGCCGCAAACGGAGCGGAGTCGGTTCTTGGTGTCGATGCATCAGATCTTGGATGCAAGCAGGCTGAAGAAAACGCAGAGCTCAACGGACTTGAGAATATAGCGAAATTCCAATGTGCCGACGTATTTGAACTTCTTCCTGACCTTGAGAAAAAAGGCGAAAAGTTTGATGTTGTTATTCTAGATCCTCCGGCATTTACAAAGTCCAGAGCTTCAGTAAAGAAAGCTACAACAGGGTACAAAGAGATCAATATGCGTGGAATGAAGCTTGTTAAAGACGGCGGATACCTTGCAACATGCTCTTGCTCACACTTTATGGATGAGGAACTTTTCCTCAAAACAATTCAGGACGCAGCAAGAGATGCGCACAAGAGGCTCAAGCAGGTTGAATTCAGACAACAGGCGGCAGACCATCCGATCCTTGTAGGCGGAGCTGCGTCATATTACCTTAAATTTGTGATATATCAGGTTTGTGATGAGATGTAATAAAAATAATGCCTTGGCACAAGTGTGTAATCACCAGTGCCGGGGTATTTTTATTGCTTAAAAAATTTGTTTTTCTGTTGACATATTTTTCTGATTGGTATAACATTACTATTGCTGTCGCGCAAGCGACTTTAGATATATGCGATAGTGGCGTAGTTGGTAACGCGCGACCTTGCCAAGGTCGAGACCGCGGGTTCGAGCCCCGTCTATCGCTCTTAAAAACCTCAGATGATTTCATCTGAGGTTTTTTCTTATTTTGTAAATTAGAATAGACAGTCTATTCCGGTTTACATATCACTACTTCTTATCACCGGATATAAGTTTTTGATAATTCTTCTAAAGACGCTTCTAAGGTATCATTTCTTTGTCGAATGTACAGGAAATAAAGCATTATAGCACAAGTTTTTCGCTTTAATAAGCAAACGCGTCAACGCATAAATTTAGCATTGCGAAAAAGTTTTCATTGACATTTGCCCATTAATCCTTGATTATAATTAATACATAAGATTGTATACATGTATAAAGTATATAGGAGGAATTATCCATGAAGAAAAAGTTATTATCAATCGTGCTTGCGTCAGCACTTACGCTTAGCATGATTGGTTGCGGAAGTTCTGCAGTAAGCGGGGTGTCAGAGCAGAATGACACTACTTCAGACGAAGCAGATGCATCTGATTCAAAAAAGAGTGCGGAAGGAAATCTCAATGTAATGCTTGAGACACCTGTTGAATCACTTGATCCTCAACAGGCTACAGACGGTACATCTTTTGAAGTTATCGCTGACTATACAGATGGCCTTATGCAGATGGATGCAGACGGAAAGGCAGTAAATGCTCTTGCTGATATGGTCGATGTTTCAGAAGATGGTCTTACATATACATTCCATATTCGTAATGATGCAAATTGGAGCAATGGAAAGCCTGTAACTGCTGCAGACTTCGTATTTGCTTGGCAGAGAGCAGTTGATCCCGAGGTTGCTTCTGAGTATTCATATATGCTCAGTGATATCGGACAGATCGTAAATGCTCAGGAAATCATAGATGGAACAAAGGATAAGAGCGAGCTTGGTGTAAAGGCTGTTGATGAAAAGACTCTTGAAGTTAAGCTCAACGTACCTGTAAGCTATTTCCTTAGTCTTATGTATTTCCCGACATTCTATCCGGTAAACCAGGCGTTCTTTGAGAGCTGTGCAGATACATATGCAACAAGCCCCGAGACAACTCTTTCAAATGGAGCATTCATCCTTGATGAGTACCAGCCGGCAGCAACTACTATTCGTCTTATCAAGAACCCTGACTACTATGATTCAGACAAAGTTAAACTTGTGGCTCTTAACTATCAGGTAATTCAGGATTCTCAGCAGGCTCTTATGAGTTACCAGAGCGGAGATCTTGATACTACTCTTGTTAACGGTGAGCAGGTTGATCAGGTAAAAGACGATCCTTCATACAAGGCAATCGGCGCAGGATATCTCTGGTACATCAGTCCTAACATGAAAGAAGTAAAAGAACTTCAGAATAAAAATATTCGTTATGCCATCACAATGGCACTTAACCGTGAAGCAATTACAACAGATGTTCTTAAGGATGGTTCAGCTCCTACTTATACGGCAGTTCCTATGGATTTTGCAACCGGCCCTGACGGATCGGATTTCTCAGCCGATCAGGAGAAGTTCAAAGATGTTTGCAGATATGATGCAACTGCAGCTGCAGATTATTGGAACAAGGGACTTGAAGAACTTGGTGCAAAAGAAATTACTGTCACAATGATCCACGATGCAGACGATGCTCCCATCAAGGTGGCACAGGTTGTTAAGGAACAGCTTGAGACAACACTTCCCGGACTTACTGTTGAACTTCAGCAGATGCCTAAGAAGGAAAGAGTTCAGCGTATGCAGGAAGGTGATTTTGAACTTGGTCTTACACGTTGGGGACCTGATTACGCTGATCCTATGACATATCTCGGAATGTGGGTAACAAAGAATGCCAACAACTATGGCTTCTGGAGTAATTCTGAATACGATGAGATCATTGCCGATTGTACAACAGGTTCGACAGCAATGGATCCCAAAGCACGTTGGTCAGCACTCTATAAGGCAGAGAAGCTCGTAATGGATGAAGCGGTTATTTTCCCGCTTTATACACAGTGCAATGCGGAGCTTATTTCAACAAACGTAAGCGGCATTGAATTCCACCCTGTAGCACTTAACAGAGTTTACAAGAATGCAGAAAAGAAATAATCAAATAAACTAAAACTTTTGCGAGAGGAAGAGTAGTGTTTTTTCTACTTTTCCTCGCGCTTTAATCTTTTGGGGTAGCTATGAAAAAATATGTATTAAAACGAGTGATCACAGCAATCTTTACATTGCTGGCAATTACACTGATTCTTTTTATACTGATGCAGCTTATGCCGGGCTCGCCGTTTAATGATGAGAAGCTGAACGAATCTCAAAAAGCTGCGCTGTACGCCAAATATGGACTGGATAAACCGATTGTCATTCAGTTTTTTCATTATGTTGTTAATATGTTCAAAGGAGACCTTGGAGTAAGCTACAAGATTTCCAAGAATACCCCTATTACACAGCTGATCGCATCCAGACTTCCGATTTCTATCGGCGTTGGATTTGCTGCAGTATTTATCGGGGCAATAATTGGTCTTTTATTGGGACTTCTTGCGGCGTTCAAAAGAGATACCGCTTGGGATACGTTTGCAACAGTAATCTCAGTTATCGGCGTATCGGTTCCGTCATATGTTTTTGCTCTGGCACTTTCTTATCAGTTCGGTTTTAAGCTGGACTGGTTCCCTATGCTCTATTCGGCAAAAGATGTTGTTCGTTCAAGTGTATTACCGTCAGTATCACTTTCCATGTTTACTATGGCTTCAATTGCAAGATTCACAAGAGCAGAAATGATCGAAGTTTTGGGCTCGGATTATATGCTTCTTGCTGAATCCAAGGGACTTTCGGGAAACAAGCTCGTGTTCTCACATGCTTTAAGAAACGCCCTTATTCCTATTATTACTGTATTGGCACCACTTGTTGTTGATCTTATGACAGGTTCGCTTGTCGTTGAAAAGATCTTTTCTATACCCGGAGTTGGTTCATTGTTAGTAAATGCAATCCAGTCTAATGACTATAACGTTGTTATAGCCCTTAGCTTCATATATTCAGCTATGTACATTGGAATCATGCTTGTTGTAGATATTCTCTACGGCGTGATAGATCCCAGAATTCGTGTGGCAAAGGAGGGAGATTGATATGGCAGAAGCAACTTTTGATAAAGCAAACTCCTATGTCCCTGTAGAAGCGGATTTCAGATTAAAAGGAAAAACGGCGGATGATTTTGTTGATACAAACTTCGCGTCTCAGAATTTTTGGAAAGAAGTAATAGCAAGATTTTGGCGTAAGAAGAGCGCTGTTATAGGTCTTGTCTTTGTTCTTATAATTTCATTTTTTGCCTTTTTAGGTCCTGTGATGAATGAATATACCTATTCGGGACAGAACTTAGAGAATAAGAATCTTGCGCCGAGAATACCAATCATTGAGTACACAGGTCTTTTTGACGGACATGAAAATATCAAGACTACATCAGGCACCAAGACAGTGAACTATTACTTTGAAAAAAAGCTGCCTGATACATTTTACTGGTTTGGAAGCGATAACTTTGGCAGAGATATCTGGACCAGAACATGGTCGGGAGCACAGGTTTCACTTATTATAGCTGTTGCGGCAGCAATCATCGATATGATCATTGGTATGAGTTATGGCCTTATTTCCGGATACTTTGGAGGCAAAGTGGACATGGTACTTCAGAGAATCTTAGAGATTGCCAACGGTATTCCAAGGCTTGTAATAGTTACGCTTCTTCTCCTGGTATTTAAGCCGGGTATGATCACTATAATCATAGCCCTTATGCTCACTGAGTGGGTTGGAATGAGTAGAATTGCCAGAGCAGAGATGCTCAAGTTAAAAGAGCAGGAATTTGTCCTTGCATCCAGAACTTTAGGTGCGGGAAATATGCATATCATTTTTAGCGAGGTACTTCCAAACATTATCGGATCTATTATCACACAGGTTATGTTCTCTATTCCTACAGCTATTTTTACAGAAGCGTTTCTTTCGTTTGTAGGACTTGGAATCCCTGTACCGAGGTGCTCGCTGGGATCACTTATTTCTGAAGGATTTAACAGCTTTACGACACATCCTTATCAGATAATTCCGCCTATCATAGTTATGGCTCTTTTGATGCTCAGCTTTAACCTTGTGGCAGACGGGCTCAGAGAAGCGCTTGATCCAAAGTTAAAGGAGATGTGATCTGACATGAGTGAAAATAATAGAAGAGAAAAAATACTTGATGTCAAAGATCTTGACATCACCTTTAAGACTACCGCGGGAAAAGTACATGCGATCCGCGGAGTAAATTTAGAACTTTATCAGGGCGAGACTGTTGCTATAGTTGGTGAGTCAGGTTCGGGAAAATCTGTAACCATGCGTGCTGCAATGGGAATCCTTGCCAAGAACGCTGAGGTTAATTCAGGAGAAATAATCTACAGATATCGCGATAACAAAGGCGGAATCGATTATAACCCTGACAGTGATGAGACTGCGCAGTGGAAAGAAGCAGATATTTTAAAGCAGGACAAAAAGTGGATCAGAAAGCACATTAACGGTCGAAGGATGGCAATGGTATTTCAGGATCCGATGACAAGCCTTGATCCTACAATGACTATCGGCAAACAGATCATGGAAGGCATGATCTGGCATTACAAGCTTGATAAAGCAGATGCATATAAAAGATCGGTAGAGCTTTTAAAGGAAGTTGGTATTGAGGATGCCGAAAAGAGAATGAAGCAGTATCCTCATCAGCTTTCCGGCGGTATGAGACAGAGAGTAGTTATTGCAATAGCTCTTTCCTGCAATCCGGATCTTCTTATCTGCGACGAACCTACAACAGCTCTTGACGTTAATATTCAGGCCAAGATTCTTGAACTAATCAAAAAGGTTCAGAAGGAAAGAGATATTGCGGTTATCTATATTACTCATGATCTCGGAGTTGTGGCTAAGGTTGCGGATTACGTAAATGTTATGTATGCAGGTAAGATTGTAGAAGTCGGTAAGATCAATGAAATATTCTACGATCCGAGACATCCGTATACCTGGGGACTTTTATCGGCTATGCCGGATCTGGGAACTGATGATGACAGACTTTATACGATTCCGGGCTCACCACCGAATCTTTTGCATGAAAAAGAGGGTGATGCCTTTGCTCCGAGAAATGCTTATGCTCTGGAGATTGACGACAAGCTTGAGCCACCTATGTTCAAGATAACAGAAAGTCATTTTGCAGCAACATGGCTTCTTGATGAGAGGGCACCAAAGGTTGAGATGCCGGCAGAATTAAAGGCAAGAATTCAGAGAATGAAAAAGGAGGCACAGGCAAATGGCAGCGAATTATAATGCAGCGCCTCTCCTTGAAGTAGAGGGACTTAGACAGTATTTTCCCGTCAGTAAGACATTTACGGTTAAGGCTGTGGAAAATGTCAGCTTTAAGGTTTATCCGGGCGAGACTTACGGTCTTGTCGGTGAGTCGGGATCGGGAAAATCTACGATTGGCAGAAGTATCATAAGACTATACGATCCGACGGACGGGAAGATCACTTTTGACGGAATGGATATTTCCGGAAAGATGAACAAAGAGACCAAGGAAAATTTAAGGGTTCAGATGCAGATGATCTTCCAGGATCCGATGGCTTCGCTCAATCCCAGAAAGAAGATCAAAGATATCATCGGAGAAGCCCTTGATATCCACCATGTCTGCAAGAGCAAAGAGGAAAGGGATAAAAAGGTAGAGGCAATTCTTAATAAGGTTGGGCTTGCCAAAGAGCACGCCGATCGCTATCCTCATCAGTTTTCGGGCGGACAGAGACAGAGAGTCGGTATTGCAAGAGCTCTTATCTTGAATCCAAAGCTTGTTATAGCCGATGAGTGTATTTCTGCCCTTGATGTTTCCATTCAGGCACAGGTCGTAAACCTTATGAAGGACATTCAGGAGGAGCTTGGAACAGCATATCTTTTTATTGCACACGATCTTTCAATGGTTAAGTATATTTCGGACAGGATAGGTGTTTTGCACTTGGGACATCTTCTTGAGACAGGTACAACGGATGAAATCTTTAATAATCCGATTCATCCATATACAAAGAGTCTTTTATCGGCAATTCCTATTCCCAATCCTGAGCTTGAGAAGAATCGTGAAGCTATAAGCTACGACTACAAGACATCGGGACTTGACTACAACAAAGGAACGGAACATCTGGTTGACGGAACTCATTTTGTGAAGTGTACGGATGAAGAATTCGAGGCCTGGACAAGGGTATAACAGCAGTGCGGAAATAGATTGTGCACAAGATAAAATGGTGTTAGAATCGTGGATATGGATAAAAGTCATATCCACGATTTTTTTGAAAAGCTAAATGCTTTTTGGTATAAGGAGTACTATTTATGACAGATTACAAGTTGCTTGCTGCACAGATAAAAGTTCTGGCAGAAGATGAACCTAATTTTATTCCGGTATTGTCCAATGCCTCGGCGCTTTTATATGACAATATGGAAGACCTTAATTGGGCAGGGTTTTACCTTATGGATAAAGGATCTCTTTTACTTGGACCATTCCAGGGGAAAGTTGCATGCATCAGAATCCGGCTCGGAAAGGGCGTTTGCGGAACAGCGGCAGGAAACGATGAGACGCAGCTTGTTGCGAATGTTCACGAATTTGCGGGACATATCGCATGTGACAGTGCATCCAATTCGGAGATTGTTGTGCCGATTCACAAAGAGGGCAAGGTTGTTGGAGTGCTTGATATAGACAGCCCCAGTCTTAACAGGTTTAACGAAGATGATAAGGCAGGACTTGAAATGTTTGCAAAGACTTTGGAAGAAGTAATAGATTTTTCCACAGTTTCTTTTGAGTAATAAAAGCATAAAGAGGATAAGAGTATGGATAATAGAATTTCATTTTCCAGTGATTATACAAAGGGTGCGCATCCGCAGATCTTAAAGCGCCTTACGGAGACAAATTTTGAGCAGATAGACGGTTACGGCACGGATGAGTACTGCAAGAGCGCTGCCGAGAAGATAAAGAAAGTGTGCGGATGTCCTGACGGAGAGGTCTTTTTCCTTGTAGGCGGAACTCAGACCAATCAGACAATAATTGATATGCTCCTTCAGCCATATGAGGGAATCGTTGCGGCTGAAACCGGACATATTGCGGCACATGAGGCGGGTGCCATTGAGCATGCGGGACACAAGGTACTTACGGTTCCCGGACGCGGAGAAGAGAAGGATACTGAGAAATACGGATCGGATATCGGTAAGTTATCCGCAGCTGAAGTGGATAAGCTTATTTCAAATTTCTATGATGACGCAAACCATGAGCATATGGTATTTCCCGGAGCGGTGTATATTTCGCATCCCACAGAGTACGGAACTCTTTATACGAAAAAAGAACTTGAGAATATCTCAAGTGTCTGCAAGAAGTATAATATTCCGCTCTTTATAGACGGAGCAAGGCTCGGATACGGTCTTATGAGCAAAAGAACCGATGTGACAATAGAAGATATTGCAAAATATGCGGATGTTTTCTATATCGGCGGAACTAAGGTCGGCGCGCTCTTTGGCGAAGCGGTTGTTTTCACCAAGGGCGTAACAACGAAGCACCCGATTCCTGTGATCAAGCAGCACGGTGCGCTTCTTGCAAAGGGATGGCTTCTTGGACTTCAGTTTGACACATTGTTTACCGACAATCTCTACTTTGATATCAGCAAAAAAGCTATCGAAGCGGCAGATCTGTTAAAAGAAGGTCTTAAGAGCAAAGGATACAAGATATTCCTTGATTCTCCTACAAACCAGCAATTTGTTGTGGTTTCCAATGAAAAACTGGAGGAGCTTAGCAAGAATGTCAGATACGGATTCTGGGAGAAATATGACGAAGATCATACCGTGATCAGATTCGCAACAGACTGGGCTACCGAGACGGCCGATGTCGAGAGACTTCTTAGCTATTTATGATAATCGGTTTAGCTTAGCAGGCTAAAAATCAGACTTGCGTATTTAGGAGATTAGTAGTAATATAATGCATTATTAAAGAAGATAAAAAGCTATGACGAAGACAGTACGCAGTATTTGAAAGCTTTCAGAGAACCGGTGGTTGGTGCGAACCGGTGCGAGTAGGAACTGACAGAAAATCACTTCTGAGCTGCAAAATCGAAATGACAGTAGATTTTGACGTGTATCCCAGCGTTAACGGGGAGCGTATTCAACCGGGATGTTGTATGACAGCTCTTGGCGCGTATGTGTAAACAGGTGGTATAACGAGTGTAAATTAACGACCTCGTCCTTTTTACAAAAAAGGACGAGGTCTTATTTATTTGAAAGAGAGGAGTTTTCAAATGTATAACAAAGTCGAAACAGACATGAACTTTGTCGGCAGAGAAAAGAAGATTGAAGAGTTCTGGAAAAAAGAAGACATTTTCAAAAAAAGTGTAGATACCAGAAGCAAGGGTGAAATGTATATGTTCTATGACGGCCCTCCGACAGCTAACGGAAAGCCTCATATCGGACACGTTCTTACACGTGCTATCAAGGATATGATTCCCAGATACCGCACAATGAAGGGCTATACAGTTCCTCGTAAGGCAGGCTGGGACACACACGGTCTTCCTGTTGAGCTTGAAGTTGAGAAACTCCTTAATCTTGATGGAAAAGAGCAGATTGAAGAATACGGAATGGAGCCTTTCATCCAGAAATGTAAGGAATCCGTATGGAAATATAAGGGAATGTGGGAGGATTTCTCCGGCACAGTCGGTTTCTGGGCTGATATGGAGCATCCCTACATCACATATGATGACAATTTCATCGAGTCCGAGTGGTGGGCTCTTAACGAGATCTGGAAAAAAGGTCTCCTTTACAAGGGCTTCAAGGTAGTTCCTTACTGCCCTCGTTGCGGAACACCTCTTTCATCACACGAGGTTGCTCAGGGCTATAAGCTCCTTAAAGAGCGTACAGCGGTAGTTCGTTTCAAGGTAAAGGATGAGGATGCTTATTTCCTTGCATGGACAACAACACCTTGGACACTTCCTTCAAATATCGGTCTTTGCGTTAACCCTGATGAGAAATATATCAAGGTTAAGGCTGTTGACGGCAATGTATATTATCTTGCAGAGGCACTTGCAGATAAGGTACTTGGTTCTCTTGTAAAAGAAGAAGGTCAGAAGGCATACGAAGTTCTTGAAACATACGTAGGAACAGACCTTGAGTACAAAGAATATGAGCCTTTATATCAGTGCGCAGCTGACGAAGCTCAGAAACAGCATAAAAAAGCATTCTTTATCTATTGCGATACATACGTAACCATGTCAGACGGTACAGGTATCGTACATATCGCTCCGGCATTCGGTGAAGACGACGCTCGTGTTGGACGTAAGTACGACGCTCCTCTTGTACAGATGGTTGACGGCGAAGGTAAGTTAAAGCCTGAGACACCTTTCGGCGGAATGAGATGTAAGCCTACTCAGAAAGAAATGGATGAGGGCGCTGTAAGTGCGGATCCCGAGGTATTAAAAGACCTTGATAAGAGAGGACTTCTTTTTGCTGCACCTAAGATGGAGCACGATTATCCTCATTGCTGGAGATGCGGAACACCCCTTCTTTACTATGCTCGTTCATCTTGGTTCATCAAGGTTACAGAAGTTAAGGACGACCTTATCCGCAACAACAAAGAGATCAACTGGATCCCTGAGTCAATCGGTAAGGGACGTTTCGGTGACTGGCTTGAGAATATTCAGGACTGGGGTATCTCACGTGACAGATATTGGGGAACACCTCTTAATATCTGGGAGTGTGATGACTGCGGACACCAGCTTTCAGTTGGTTCAAGAAAAGAGCTCGCTGAGCTTTCCGGAGATCCTTCAGCTGAGACTACAGAACTTCACAGACCTTATATTGATAAATTTGAGATTACTTGTCCTAAGTGCGGCAAGAAAATGCACCGTGTAAAAGAAGTTATCGACTGCTGGTTCGATTCAGGAGCAATGCCTTTCGCTCAGCTCCACTATCCATTTGAGAACAAGGAACTCTTCGAGAAGCAGTTCCCTGCTCAGTTCATTTCGGAAGCTGTCGATCAGACAAGAGGATGGTTCTATTCACTTCATGCTGAAGCAACACTTCTTTTCAACAAGCCTGCGTTTAAGAACGTTATAGTTCTCGGACTTGTACAGGATGAGAATGGACAGAAGATGAGTAAGTCCAAGGGTAATGCGGTAGATCCTTTCGATGCACTTGCTAAATACGGCGCAGATGCGATCAGATGGTACTTCTATGTAAACAGCGCACCTTGGCTTCCCAGCCGTTTCTCAGGTGATGCCGTTCAGGAAGGACAGCGTAAGTTCCTTGGAACACTTTGGAATACATATGCATTCTTCGTTCTTTATGCAAATATTGACGGATTCGATGCAGCTAATTACAAGCTTGAGCCCGATAAGCTCACTGTAATGGATAAATGGCTTCTTTCAAAGCTCAACAGCTGTGTAAAAGCAGTTGATGAGAACCTTGAAAACTATAGAATTCCTGAAGCAGGAAAGGCACTTGATAACTTTGTCGACGAGATGTCCAACTGGTACGTTCGTCGTAGCAGAGAGCGTTTCTGGGCAAAGGGAATGGAGCAGGATAAAATCTCAGCATACATGACTCTGTATACTGCACTTGTTACTATTTCCAAGGCAGCTGCACCTATGGTTCCTTTCATGACTGAGGAAATCTATCAGAATCTTGTAAGAAAGAGCTTTGCTGATGCTCCTGAGAGTATCCACCTCTGCGACTTCCCTGTTGCAGATGAGGCATTCATCGACAAGAAGCTTGAGAAGGATATGGAAGAAGTTCTTGATATCGTAGTTCTCGGACGTGCGGCAAGAAATGCAGCCAACATCAAGAACCGTCAGCCTATCGGAACAATGTACGTTAAGGCAGAAGAGACTGTAGGAGAGTTCTACAAAGAGATCATCAGAGAAGAGCTCAACGTTAAGGAAGTATCTTTCACAGATGATGTAAGAGACTTCACAAGCTACAGCTTCAAACCTCAGCTTAAGACACTCGGACCTAAGTACGGCAAGAACATCGGAGCTATCAAGGCTTATCTTGAGAAGCTTGACGGAAATGCCACAATGGACGAGCTTAATACGAACGGTAGCATCAAATTCAACGTAAATGATGTTGATGTAGAGCTTGTTAAGGAAGATCTTCTTATCGAGATCGCGCAGAAGGAAGGCTTCATTTCACAGGAGAACTGGGGAATTACTGTTGTTCTTGATACAAATCTCTCAGAAGAACTTATCAAAGAGGGATTCGTACTTGAAGTTATCAGTAAGATCCAGACAATGCGTAAGGATTCCGGATTCGAAGTTATGGATCACATTAAGGTATCACTTAACGGAAATGACAAGCTTGCAGCAATCGTTAAGGATAATAACGACAGCATCGCAACCAAGGTTCTTGCTAATGAGATCGTATTCGACAAAGATGTAGCAAATGCAAAAGAATGGGATATCAACGGCGAGAAAGTTACTATCGGCGTAGAAAAAGTCTGATATATTATTGTTAAAACGTATAGCCTTAGGGAAACAAGATTTCTCTAAGGCTATTTTTGTGCCTTTATATGAGTGGAATAATAGTCGGTTTTGCGGTAAAATATTAACGTAACAGTCTCGATAGGAAAAATATCATCGCAATATTTTTTTAGGAGGCAGCATGAAGAAGAAAACATTACCTTTTGACAAAGAATTGTTTGTGCGAAGCGTGTTGTATAATGTGAAGACTCTTTACAGGAAAACTATGGAAGAGGCTACACCGCAGGAAGTATATCAGGCTTCGGCATATGCAATAAAAGATGCCATTATAGATCACTGGATGACCACTCAGAAAGCTGCAGCCGAGCAGGATCCCAAGATTGTGTATTATATGTCCATGGAATTCCTTATGGGAAGGGCATTTGGAAACAATCTGATAAATCTTCAGGCATATAAGGCGGTAAAAGAAGCTCTGGATGAGCTTGGAATCGACGTGAACCTGGTTGAAGATCAGGAGCCCGATCCCGCACTTGGAAACGGTGGTCTTGGGAGACTTGCGGCATGTTTCCTCGATTCTTTGGCAACTCTTGGGTATATGGCTTACGGCTGCGGAATCCGCTACAAATATGGTATGTTCAAGCAGACTATCCGCGACGGTTATCAGGTCGAAGTGCCGGACGCGTGGCTTGAAAACGGTAATCCTTTTGAGCTTAGAAGAAATGAATACGCCAAAGAAGTTAAATTTGGCGGCTATGTGAATGTATATACGGATGACAGCGGAAGAACTATCTTTAAGCAGGAGGGATACCAGGTTGTTAGGGCTATTCCGTACGATCTGCCAATTCTCGGATACGGAAACGGAATGGTCAATACCTTGAGAATATGGGATGCAGAGCCTATACAGTGCTTCCAGCTTGATTCTTTTGATAAGGGCGATTATCAGAAAGCTGTAGAGCAGGAGAATCTTGCAAGTCAGCTTTGCGAAGTTCTTTACCCGAACGACAATCATATTGCGGGAAAAGAGCTCAGATTAAAACAGCAGTATTTCTTTATATCCGCGTCTGTGCAGACTGCGCTTAAGAGATACTTAAAGGATCATGACAATATCAAGAAATTCTACACAAAAGCAGTATTCCAGCTCAACGATACACATCCGACTGTTGCGGTTGCCGAACTTATGCGTCTTCTTATGGACGAGTATTATCTCACCTGGGATGAGGCGTGGGAAGTTACGGTCAAGACTTGCTGCTACACGAACCATACCATAATGTCGGAAGCTCTGGAGAAATGGCCTGTTGACTTGTTCCAGAGACTTCTTCCGAGAATTTATCAGATTGTTGATGAGATAAACAGAAGATTTGTGGATCAGATAATGAGACAGTACACAAATTCTCCGGGAATGGATGTTCAGTCCAAGATAAGGAGTATGGCAATTCTCTATGACAATCAGGTAAAGATGGCGCACCTTGCGATTGTCGGAGGACATTCTGTAAACGGTGTTGCTCAGCTTCATACTGAGATTCTTAAGAAGAGAGAGCTTAAGGATTTCTATGAGATGATGCCTGAGAAGTTTAATAATAAAACAAACGGAATTACTCAGAGAAGGTTCCTTCTTCACGCGAACCCTCTTTTGGCCGATTGGATTACAGCGAAGATAGGAGACGGCTGGATAACAGATCTTTCTCAGATGGATAAGCTAAAGAGCTTTGTGGATGACAAGAAGGCTCAGGCTGAGTTTATGGAGATCAAGCACAAGAATAAAGAGCGCCTGGCAAAATATATTCTTGAGCACAACAATATAGAAGTCGATCCCAATTCAATTTTTGATGTTCAGGTAAAAAGACTTCATGAATATAAGAGACAGCTCCTTAATATTTTGCAGGTAATGTATAAGTATCACGACATCAAGAGTCACCCGAATAAAGACTTTTATCCAAAGACATATATTTTCGGAGCAAAGGCCGCTGCGGGTTACTTAACTGCTAAGCTAACAATTAAGTTAATTAATTCAGTAGCTAATGTGATCAACAAAGACGCCTCAATCGGCGGCAAGATAAAGGTAGTATTTATCGAGGATTACAAGGTTTCAAACGCTGAACTTATCTTTGCGGCAGCGGATGTTTCCGAGCAGATCTCGACAGCAAGTAAAGAAGCGTCAGGTACAGGAAACATGAAGATGATGCTAAACGGAGCCGTTACGCTTGGAACTATGGACGGCGCCAATGTCGAAATCGTAAATGAAGTGGGTGAAGAGAATGCCTTTATTTTCGGACTTTCTTCTCAGGAAGTAATGGACTATGAGAAAAACGGCGGATATAATCCCATGGACATTTACAATAGCAATCCTAACGTAAAGACTGTCCTTAATATGCTGGTTGATGGAACGTTCTCCAAAAACAAAGAGCTCTTTAGACCGCTTTATAACTGCCTTCTTAATACGATTAATTCTTCAAAAGCTGATCAGTACTTCATTCTGAAGGATTTCGAGGCGTACCTTGAGGCTCAGAGAAGAATATCGGAAGCATATGCGGATAAGAAGCGCTGGGCTAGGATGGCTCTTTTGAACACCGCAAGCTGCGGAAAGTTTTCATCTGACAGAACTATTCAGGAGTATGTAGACGAAGTTTGGAAGCTTGATAAAGTTGAACTTCCCGTAAAGTAAAAAAGGAATAAGTGCCATAAACAGTGGGTTCCCGGAGAGTTGACCGATTCTTCGGGAACCCATTTTGACGCATTTTTGAGAAATTGTCTTTTGTGATATAATACTGTAAAATTATATGTACGCTTGTTTTTTTATTTGATAGTTATCAGATAAAAAAGTATTGGGCGTATGGAGGAACAGATGGCAAAGAATTTACCCGATGAGCTTGCGGACATGGGCAAAGATATTTTGCGAGATGTCTCAATAGCGATTGAAAAGAATGACTACAGTAAGCTTGCTTCCGACATAGCAAATACGGTAAAGGCGGTTACTGTCACATCAATAGACAGAAAAACAACTTATGCGAGCGGAAGACAGAATAGACCCGGCGGACAGAAATATGGGTATAACTATGAGCGAAAGACCGGCTATGTACCTTATACACAGGCCAAACCGTTAAAGCAGACACCTTTTTTAATGAAAAGAGTTTCCAGATATAACGGGACCGGTTCGATATTATTTGGAAGTATCGGCACGGTATGCCTGATGCCGTTGTCACTTGCCGTGTTACTTGCTGCAGGTTCGCATCCTGTTGCTGTGCTTCCGGCTCTTCTTTTATTATTTTGTGTTTATCAGGTTTTTAAGGGGGCAAAAAAGCTTAGTCTTACCAAGAAATTTTATGAATACGGACAACTCGTCGGAGATGTTGAGTATTTTGAGATAAGTAAACTTGCTGCAAGGTTGCTTAAGACAGATAAAGAGGTTGTCAGGGAACTTAAAGAGATGATAAAAGCAGGGTTCCTTCCAAGAGCCAGATTCGATGCTTCAGAGAAAAATCTGATGATCACCGATAATGCATATAATCTCTATATCGGTGCAGAACAGGACAAACTCGAAAGAGAAAAGAGAGCACTTGAAAAAGATGCGGCAAAGAAAGCAGACCTTGAGGGCATGACGTCTGAAGTCAGAAGTATTCTGGAAGAAGGCGATGACTATATTAAATTTGTAAGAAAGATAAATGATGTTATTCCCGATACAGAGGAGATGTCCGATAAGTTGTATCGTTTGGAAGAAATCATGAACAGGATTTTTGCTCAGGTTAAAAAAGACAACCAGAGCGCGGACGATCTTCACAAACTGATGAATTATTATCTTCCCACCACCAGAAAACTTCTTTCTGCTTATGTTGAACTAGATAAGCAGCCTGATGCCGGGGAGAATATAGTTCAGACCAAGAAAGAAATAAGCCAGGCAATGGATACCATAAATATGGCATTTGAGAAACTTCTTGATAGTATGTTTCAGGATATGGCATGGGATATTTCTTCGGATATTTCAGTTATGAAAACAATGATGGCACAGGACGGATTGACCGAGAGTGGTGTTGCCATGCAGATGAAAGAGTAATTAGGGTAATGATTTTAAGGAGGATTTATGAGCGAAGAATTTAATTTCGATGCAGCGCCTGCTGCACCTACTTTGTCTTTTGGCGCGGAAGAAGCACAGGCTACGCAGGAAGAGCCCAAAGAAAAAGCAAAGGATAACGGAAATGTAGCTATGGAAGCGCAGCTTTCAGCCGAAGAACTCAAGCAGGTTGAAGAATTCAGCAAGCAGATAGATATTTCGAATTCATCAGGAATTATGAATTACGGCGTTGGAACGCAGAAGAAACTTGCAGATTTTTCCGAGAAAGCGCTTGATAACGTAAAAACTAAGGATATGGGCGAAGTCGGCGGAATGATCACCGACCTTGTTACACAGCTCAAGGATTTTGAGATAGCCGAAGATGAGAAGGGACTTAAAGCGTTGTTTAAGAGAGGAGCCAACAAGTTCGAAGCAATCAAGGCTAAATACAGCAAAGTTGAGACAAACGTTCAGACTATAAGTAACGAGCTTGAGAAGCATCAGGTTACACTTATGAAAGACGTTGAGATTCTCGACAGAATGTATGAGCTCAATCTCAATTATTTCAAAGAGCTCTCTATGTATATTCTTGCAGGAAAGAAGAAACTTGAAGAAGAGAGAAACACTACACTTGTAGATCTTCAGAAAAAAGCAGCAGAGTCGGGACTTCCCGAAGATGCTGAAAAGGCGAAGGATTTTGCAAGTCTTTGCGATAGATTTGAGAAAAAGATCTACGATCTTGAGCTTACAAGGACAATTGCAATGCAGACAGGTCCTCAGATCAGAATGGTACAGAGTTCAAATACCGTTATGGCTGAGAAAATTCAGTCAACCATCGTAAATACAATTCCTCTTTGGAAAAACCAGATGGTAATTGCAATCGGTATAGAGCACTCGACACAGGCTGCAAAGGCTGAAAGAGAAGTTAACGATATGACGAACAAGCTTCTAAAGAAGAATGCTGATGCACTTAAGGTTGCTACGATTGAGAGCGCGAAGGAAGCTGAGCGCGGAATCGTGGATATTGATACGTTAAAACATACAAACGAATCTCTTATTTCTACACTCGATGAGGTTCTTAAAATTCAGACAGAAGGAAAAGAAAAACGTCGAGAAGCCGAAGCCGAGCTCGCACAGATTGAAAATCAGTTAAAAGATAAACTACTTCAGGCAGCTAAAAATTAGTCGAAATTTAGATTAACGTTATTCCGCAAAATATAAAAAATAGAAAAGCATCTTTTCAGATTTTTATCAAACAGATCTGAAAAGATGCTTTTTTGATTCGCAAGGATTATATTAGTCGTTGAAAACGTTTAATCTGATGATAGTTAAAATAATTTTTTTAATACTAATATTAATGAAAATAGGTCAAAATTGAATGAGTTTCTTCCTATTAATATAGTGTTTTAAAACATATTATTTTGCAATCGATTAAGTGGCATTAATCTTATGAGCAGAAGCGTGTTTTTTGTCGGTTGTCACATCACATCCGAGAAGCTTAAGAATTGTTAGTCTGCTAAGTGAGTTAAGATTATCTGCTATAGGAATTAATGAATTAATCTTTTTTTCAATCTCGGGAGCACTCAGAAATAATTTTGTCTTGTACATGTCGATCAGGAGTTTATAAGTTGCGGTGATATCCGATCTGGTCTTTACGGCAAACTCAAGAACTTTGGTTGCGTCCTCGTAGCGTCCTGCATCGTAAAGAGCCTTGCCCCAGTTTTGAAGTGCACGAACAAGAGCGGTGTAGTTTTGATCGTAGAGTGAAAGCTCAGTAATATTGGCGGTTCCGTACTCGAGCTTTAGATCGGTGTTGGTGATTCCCGTGAGATTGACAATCTTTTCATCCTTCAGTGCGAGCACATTTTGTTCAGAATTTTCCAGTTCTTTGTTGCTTCCGCATGTTCCGAACGGAAGAACGTCTACGGGAATGCAGATATAATCAAGATTTTCAAGACTTTTTCTTCTGACATTGTTGGATTTTCGTTCTTTTTCCCAGAAGCTCATCTCGCGAGCCTCTTCTTTTCTGCTAACTCGACGCATGCTAATATTAAAAAAAAATGCGACAATAATAATACTTGCTAAAAAGGGAAATTTCATCTATAATTACCTTCCATAAACACATTTGATAGTTTTTCACGTACAATTTTAGCACAAAATAACGCTTATAGGACAAATTAGGACAAAAGGAAAGTAGGAAGTGGAAGTATTATGAAGAGATTTTTTTGCGGACTCGCTCTTTCGGTACTTACTTTGGCAGCTGTTCCGGTGGCACAGGTTTCGGCTGCAAGCAACACGATAGCAAAGGGCGTAATGATCGGGGACATCGACGCGTCTGGGATGACGATCGAAGAAGCTAAGGAGGCTGTTGCCAACAAGGTAAAAGAAGTAGTTGATGGTGAATTGATTCTCACAGGTGGAAACGGAAAAAAGATTCCGGTTAAGGGCTCAGATTTGGGAATATCATGGGGTAACCCTGATGTTGTCAAGGATGCGTATGCCGTTGGACACGAAGGCAACGTAGTAGAGAGATACAAAGAAGGCAAGGATGTTGAAGAGAATGCCGTTAAGTTCGATATCGATTATGGTATTGATGACGAAGCCCTTACAACGATAATCCGTAAATGTAATACGGAATTCAATGAAAATCTGGAAAAGATAGACCTTGAGAAGGAAAAAGAGAAAGAAGAAAAAGCTAAAAAGGTCAACAAGGATAAAAGAGAACAGGCTCGTAAGGAAGGTGAAGGCGATAAGCAGACATCAGGAATGACAGCATACATCGTTAATTCTGATGAATCCAAAGCAATCATCAAGGATTTTATTGCCAATTCATGGACTCCCGAAAACAATGAGGTTGAGCTTGCAGTAAAGACTGTTGATGCTTTCAAAAATTTAGATGAATTACAGAAAATGAGTGATGTTCTAGGAACATACACTACAGGATACAGAGATTCAGGTGCCGCAAGAAGTGCAAATATTGAAAATGCGTGCGCCCTTTTGGACGGAATCAGACTTGAGCCCGGCCAGGAGCTTTCAATTCTTGATACAATCACACCATTCAGTGAGGAAAATGGTTATTATCCGGCCGGTTCATATTTGAACGGTCTTGTTGTTGAGAGTATCGGTGGTGGTATCTGTCAGGTATCATCAACTCTTTATAACGCAGTTCTTTTGGCAGAACTTGACGTTACAGAGAGACATAATCATTCAATGATCGTATCTTACGTTGAGCCTTCTGCAGACGCTGCTATTGCGCAGTCAGGCGGTAAGGATTTCAAGTTTAGAAATAATACAGATTCGCCTATTTATATTGAGGCTATCTGCACACCTGATAAGCATGTCACATTTACAATTTATGGACATGACAACAGACCTGCAGGAAGAAAAGTTACATACAAGAGCATTATTCTTGATAAGACTCCTGCTTCAGAAGACAAGTACATGACAGATCCTTCACAGGCACTTGGTTATGTTGGAATGCAGTCTGCTCACCTTGGATATAAGTCTCAGCTTTGCAAGGTTGTTGAGGAAGATGGTGTTGAATCTGCAACAAAGATAATCAATACAAGCACATACAACATGGTTCCCAGAATCATCATGGTTGGAACAAAGGGTGCAACACAGGCTGATATTGATGAGCTTAAGGTAGCAATGGAGACTAAAGAAATTAAGACTGTACGTAATGTTGCACAGGAGCTTGGTAAGAAGAAGACTGTAACAGCAAGTGCAACCACAGAATCAGATGCTGATAAAAAGAAGACTGCTACTACAGATTCAGAGCTTGAGGGAGCAGAGGCAAGAAATGATAAGCCTGTTGCAGAATCAAAGGAAAAGAAGAAGAAAGTATTAAGCGAAGGCTAATAAATATCGAAACTCGGAGAAGGCATGAAGATAGGCAAAATTTCAGAGAATACTCTTAAGAGATCCGTGTTGAAATTGATAAAAACAGAACATAAAAAAGAGACTAGCGCAGCTGTAGGGACAGACTGCGCTTTTTCTGAGTCTGAGAGGGTTTACTCCGCAGTATGTCCGGTTACTGAAAATGTCGCATGTGCAGGTTATTATGCGGCTATGAAAGCAATCGGAAATCTTGTCATTCATGGAATCAAGCCTTCACATGTGACTGTGTCGATTCTTCTTCCCGAGGAGACTGAGGAAAAACAGTTAAAAGAAATCGTAAGGGACATAATAGCGGCATGCAATGAGTATGGAGTTACCTATGCGGGCGGACATACAGAGGTAACAAGTGCAGTTACAAGGCCTGTTATAACAGCAAACTGCGTAGGAACTACGAAGGATGCCGGTTTTGATATAGGCAAGAATGACAATCTTAAAGAAGGTCTGGCACTTGTTATTACAAAGTGGATAGGGCTTGAAGGAACAGCAATGTTGGCGCAGCAGGGACATGAAGAGCTTTGTGCCAAATATCCCGATCCTTTTATCAGAGATGCGATTGATTTTAAGAATTATCTTAATGTGGCGAAAGAGGCCGCAGTCGCCATTAAGTCCGGTGCAGTCGCTGTTACCGATATTTCGAATGGGGGAGTATATGCCTCACTTTGGGATATCGCAGAGCGTGCCGGAACCGGACTTTGCGTGGATTTAAAAAGTATTCCGATACGACAGGAAACGGTAGAAATCTGCGAGTTTTATGAGATAAATCCATATCAGCTTTTGTCGGGAGGTGCACTTCTTTTTGCGTGTGAAGACGGAGACAGACTGGTTGCAGAGCTGGAAAAAGAGGGAATACCCGCGAAAGTTGTCGGATATCTAAAAAGTGGAAACGACAAGATTATCACAAATGCTGATGAATCAAGGTTTCTGGAGATGCCGGGATGCGACATGATACATAAAATACTGGGATAAATGCTCAGAAACCGATTTTTGTAGTATTATATATATCGGGATGATTAACAGGAGGATGGAGATAAGTTATGAGCATCAGAGAAGAAATTTTAACAATTATTGAGAAAAACAGCCGTATAGATGTTAAGGAACTTAGCGTTCTTATCGGTTCAGAAGAAATAACAGTCGCAAATGAGCTTAAAGCCCTTGAGGACGAAGGCGTAATTTGCGGTTATCATACAATGGTTGATTGGTCAAAGACAAGCATTGATAAGGTGAATGCCCTTATCGAAGTTAAGGTTACACCTCAGAGAGGTCTTGGTTTTGATAGCATCGCAGAGAGAATATACAAATATCCCGAAGTTAAGAGTGTCTATCTCATGAGCGGAGGTTTTGACCTTATGGTAATTCTTGAAGGTAAAACTCTGCAGGAAGTGGCGGGCTTTGTAAACAATAAGCTTGCTACACTTGATACTGTGCTCAGTACCGCGACACACTTTATTCTCAAGAAATACAAGGATCACGGAACAATACTGACCAGAAAGTACGAAGACACAAGGGAGAAGATAACACCATGAGAAATCCGATAGGTAAGAAGATTGTTGATATAAAGCCCTCGGGCATCAGAAAGTTTTTTGACATTGTTCAGGAAACAGAGGGGGCAATATCACTGGGGGTGGGAGAGCCTGATTTTGACACACCCTGGCATATAAGAGATGAGGGCATCTATTCACTGGAGAAGGGAAGAACATTCTATACTTCCAACTCCGGATTAAAGGAGCTTAGGACAGAAGTTTCTGAGTATATCAAGAGAACTCAGGGAGTGACCTATGATCCGATAAAAGAGATTTTTGTAACGGTAGGTGGATCTGAAGCAATCGACCTTGCGCTCAGAGCAATGGTAGATCCGGGAGATGAGGTTCTCATTCCTCAGCCCAGCTATGTTTCATACGAGCCCTGTGCAATACTTGCCGATGCAAAGCCTGTTATAATCGAGCTTAAGGAAGAAAATGAGTTCAGACTTACAGCAGAAGAAGTTCTTGAGAAGGTAACGGACAAGACCAAGATTCTGGTACTTCCATTCCCCAATAACCCGACAGGTGCGGTTATGGAAAAAGAGGATCTTGAAAAGATCGCAGAAGTTGTAAGAGAAAAAGATCTCTATATCATTTCCGACGAAATATACGGAGAACTTACATACAAGGGAAAGCATGTATCTATTGTTTCACTTCCCGGAATGAAAGAGAGAACTATTTTGATAAACGGTTTCTCTAAGGCATATGCCATGACCGGTTGGAGACTTGGATACGCTTGCGGCCCTGAAGAAATCATGGCGCAGATGGTCAAGATTCATCAGTTTGCAATTATGTGTGCTCCGACAACCAGCCAGTATGCTGCGGTAGAGGCACTCAAAAATGGCGATGATGATGTAAAGATGATGCGTGAGCAGTACAACCACAGAAGAAGATATCTTCTTAACGAGTTTAAGCGTATCGGACTTCCTTGTTTTGAGCCATATGGAGCATTTTATGTGTTCCCTTGCATTAAGAAATTTGGAATGACAAGTGATGATTTCTGTACGAGACTACTCAAAGAAGAGAAGCTTGCGGTTGTTCCCGGAACAGCTTTTGGTGACTGCGGAGAAGGATATATCAGAATATCATATGCATATTCGCTGGAGAATCTTAAGGCTGCAATGGAGAGACTTGAAAACTTCATATCAAGATTATAAAAAATACCCCGAAGGAATTTTCCTTCGGGGTTTTGTTCTATCATGATCAGATATCTAATTTCGAATCATAAAGATTTGTTTCAAATAACTTGTTGTATCCCTGCCAACCGGGCTCTGTTATGTTGTTCAGTATCTCTGTGAATGTCTCCATCTTGGCGTCGGTGTTATCTGCAAGGTTGAGCGCTACAGCTTCGATAATTGAAGGCTTTTTAGGTGAACCGTACTCGTATTCTCCGTGGTGAGCAAGAATGCAGTGTATGATTTCTTGCTTTAAGAGAGTAGGGAAGCCGTTGATGTTTTTTACCTTATCGTTTATCATCTCGGCACCGATAACGATATGTCCAAGGAACTGACCTTCATCCGTGTAATCGTTTGTGGGGAAAAGGCTAAGCTCTCTTGTTTTACCGATATCGTGGCACATTGCTGCAGTAAGGAGCAGATCTCTTTTGAGAACGGGATAAGACTTGCAGTAGTAATCGCAAAGCTTTGTTACGCTGAGAGTGTGCTCCAAAAGTCCGCCGATAAAGCCGTGGTGAACAGTTTTTGCTGCACTTGATTTGCGGAACTTGTTTATAAAATCCTCGTCCTGTACAAAGAATTCTTCCAAGAGCTTCTTGAGATAAGGATTTTCAATGGTTCCGATTATTCCGAGAAGTTCTTTGTACATTACGTCGTTGTCTTTAGATGATACGGGAAGGTACAGCGCGGGATCGTACTCGCCTTCGTGGCATTTTCTTGCACGTTTAACGTTGATCTGAATTGCGCCGTTAAAACTTGTTACTTCGCCGAAAATATCAAGATAGTCCGCGTCGTCGAAGTCGTCGATTCCTTCACTGTTGGGCTCCCATATCTTGGCATCCACGGTACCTGTCTTGTCCTGAAGAGTAACGGAGAAATACTCTTTTCCGTTCTTAGTGGTGGCACTTAACTTGTGTTTGCACATGTAGATATCTGCTATTCTGTCGCCGGGTCTTAAGTCTTTTAAAAATTTCATTGAAAGCCTCTTTCTAAAAAAATTAATCGTGAGTTGCGCTTTCAAGCGTAACCTGCGTTTTAATCTCTGTATAACCTTTGGTTGATTGTCTCATTACAGTAACTGATATTATATCATCCGGGGCGCAATCAGCAAGCTTTTTCACAAAAGCGTCAAAAGAGATAACGTCTTCGTTATTGAGCTTTGTTATGATGTCACCGCTCTGGATCATTGCTTTTCTTGCGGGTGAAGATTCTTCCGTGGAAGTAACATAGGCTCCTTGGGGAATGTTCATTTCATCACGTATTGCGGCAGGAATATTTTTGCCATAGACACCGAAATAAGCGCGAGGTTTTTTGTTGGAAAGGTCCTCTATGAGGTTTCTCAACTCGGTTATTGCTATCGCCGATATGTGATTTTCCAAAACTTTGCGATTTTTCTTGTTTTCTTCACTGTTGTGAGTCATATCGATGATGCCGAGAAGCTTGCCGTTTAAATCAATAATGGCGCCTGTGCTGTCGCTGTTTCCGGGCATATCGGTTGTAATTATCTTATAATTTGAGTCTGCCAGATAAAGTGGAGACTTATCAGAAGTGATCAGTCCGATAGAAACAGATTTTTGAATACCTGTGGGGCTTCCAATCGCAATAACAGGAACCGCTGTCAGGTTGGTAAAATTGGTATTTGCAAAATCTGCAATTTTTATCGTTTCCTTGGTGGATTCTTGCATGGATGAGAGTTTGACGCTGATAACGCACAGTTTCGTTACGTTGTCGGTAAGGCACATCTCAGCATCAGCCATGGATTCATCACTAAATGTTACCCTGATGTTCTTGGCATTTTTTACTGCAGATGACGGAACAAGGATGAAAAGAGCCGTTCCGTTGTCCGCAACGATAACTCCCGATGCACCGTTGTTCTCAAAAGAGTCGCTGAACCAGTCGGTGTTGTTGGAAACGCCGGTTACTCTTACAATGCTTCTGGATGCTTCGTCTGCTACGCCTTTAAGAGAAGACGTCATTATTTTTGCAAAGTCAGATCCGTTTAAAGCGTAGGAAGCAATAGCCTCTTCCAACTGGTTTTTCTGATTTTCTTCATTGATCTGAGCCTCATTTTCAGCAATTTCATTATCGTCTGCAAACATTTCTTCGGGAGTCAGCTCATCACTGGCGGATTCTTCCGGGAGCGTGATCGGTTCGGGCTGGCTTTCGGGATAAAGTTTGTCACTCAAAAGAGGCTGTAGCAGAAGAAATGTAAGACACGAAACAAGTCCGAATACGACTGCCATTGAAGCAGTTATTATCGTTCTTTGTATAAGTTTCTTTCTGTTTATGGGGCGCTGTTTTATCTTTTCGCTTATAAACGAGGTATCTTTTTTGTTCTCGTCCTGATCATTAAAAGGCATATCATTTCCTCCGTTTTACTCTCCAATTATATCCGCTTTTACGGCTGAATACTAGTAGGACACTAGCCACAGGGTCTTATAAATGATAAACTGTAATTTGGATAATTGTGTAAAAGATGTGGTATTAAGGACTATAGGATGAATCAGAAAGCACTTCACGTACTCGAGTACGATAAAATAACAGAGAAACTTACGGAACATGCAAGCTCAGAACCCGGAAAGAAGCTTTGCAGGGAGCTTGTACCGTCGTCTGATATAAAAGAAATCAGAAAAAATCTGCAGAAGACAAAAGACGGAATCGACAGGATATTCAAAAAAGGTTCGGTTTCTTTTGGGGGCAACAAGGATTTTACAGGTGTTCTCAAGGCACTCAAGATCGGAAGCTCTTTGGATGCGGCCAACCTTCTCAAGGTAGCGGCTTTTTTGGATAACGTAAACAGGGTAAAGTCATACGGAAGACCGCAGAGAGACGGTGAATCAAGAGATTCTCTTTCAGAGAGCTTTGAGCTTTTGGAGCCTCTTACTTTTGTTGCGCAGGAAATCAGAAGATGCATTGTTTCGGAAGATGAGATAAGTTCTGATGCAAGCCCTGCGCTCAAGCATATCAGACGCGATATTATGCTTACCAACGACAGGATACATGAGCAGCTTGGCAGAATGATAAACGGATCCATGAGGACATATCTTCAGGATGCGGTCGTTACCATGCGTGGAGACAGATATTGTATTCCTGTTAAGGCGGAGTATAAGTCACAGATAAACGGACTTGTCCATGACCAGTCGTCTTCGGGATCGACTCTTTTTATCGAGCCTGCGGCAGTGGTTGAGCTCAACAACAAGTTAAAAGAGCTTATGCTTCATGAAAGTGCTGAGATTGATAAGATTCTTGCTGAGCTTAGCGTAAAAGTTTCGGAGCATGTAAATGATATCAGATATAACTCTGAGATAATGACGGATCTTGATTTTGTTTTTGCCAAGGCATCATATGCGCTTGAGATCAATGCGATTCCGCCTGTGTTCAACGACCGTCACTATTTTGATATCAGGAAGGGCAGACATCCTCTTATCGACAAGAACAAGGTTGTTCCGATAGATGTTTATGCCGGAAAAGACTTTGGAATGCTCATAATCACGGGCCCCAATACCGGTGGTAAGACTGTAACGCTTAAGACAGTAGGTCTTTTGACCATAATGGGACAGGCGGGACTTGCGATACCTGCAGGTGACAGGTCCGAGCTTTCGGTGTTCGACGAAGTGTATGCGGATATAGGAGACGAGCAGAGCATCGAGCAGTCTCTTTCAACGTTTTCATCGCATATGACAAATACAGTTTCAATCCTCAAAAATGCAGACGAGAATTCGCTGTGTCTTTTTGATGAGCTTGGTGCGGGAACGGATCCCACAGAGGGAGCGGCTCTTGCCATTTCGATACTTAACGATCTTCATAAGAGGAATATCAGGACGCTTGCAACTACGCACTACAGTGAACTTAAAGTTTATGCGCTCAATACTGATGGTGTGCAGAATGCAAGCTGCGAGTTTGATGTGGAGTCACTTAAGCCCACATACAGGCTTCTTATCGGTATTCCCGGAAAGAGTAATGCTTTTGCGATTTCTTCAAAGCTTGGTCTTTCCGAAGAAATTATCGATGCGGCAAAAGAGCAGATAAGTACTGAGGATAAAAAGTTTGAGGATCTTCTTGCAGATCTTGAAAAGAGCAGAAAGACGATCGAGTCCGAGAGGCTTGAGATCGCAGAATACAAAAAAGAGGTTGAGGAGCTCAAGAAGCGCCTTGAGGAGAAGTCTGACAAGCTTGATAAGCAGCGCGATGACATTATCAGGGAAGCTAACGAACAGGCAAGGGATATTCTGCAGGAAGCCAAGGATGTTGCGGATGAAACTATAAGAGTATTTAGAAAAGCCGGCCCGGGAGCGTCAATGCAGGATCTTGAGAGAGCCAGAACCGGTGTGGGTCAGAAGATTTCTGACAAGAATAAAGTGATATCTGCAAAAAAAGAGAAGGCAAAAGAGACACATCCTATCCTGAAAGAATCACAGCTTAAGCTCGGTGAATCCGTAAAAATCGTATCTATGGGGCTTAAGGGCACAATAAGCTCAAAGCCTGACAAGGACGGAAATCTCTATGTGCAGTGCGGAATCATGCGTACTAAGGCAAACATCAGAGATCTTGTTCTCATAAAAGAGGATGATGGAAAGGCTGCAATGAAGAAATTTTACGGAAGATCTTCGGGAAGCGGTAAGATGGATCTTTCGCGTGCAGCAAGCATAAAAACAGAGGTAAATCTTATCGGCAAGAACAGTGATGATGCGATCGCCGCTCTTGATAAATATCTTGACGATGCATATATGTCACATCTTAACAATGTGAGAGTCGTGCACGGAAAAGGTGCGGGAATTTTAAGACAGGCAGTTCACGCTCATCTTAAGTCGGTTCCGTATGTTAAATCTTTTAAATTGGGAGAATTCGGCGAGGGAGATGCAGGAGTTACCATAGTTACGTTTATAAAGTGAGGGAAATAATAAGACATGGTTAGTAAACAGAAAATTCTGATAGTTGATGATGATAATAATATTGCGGAGCTTATTTCGTTGTATCTTGTAAAAGAGTGTTTTGAAACAAGAATATGCAACGATGGCGAGTCTGCGATAAATGCTTTTGACAGTTTCAAGCCCAATCTGGTGCTTCTTGACCTGATGCTTCCGGGAATTGACGGATATCAGGTGTGCAGAGAGCTCAGGGCTACTTCACAGGTTCCGATAATCATGCTTTCCGCAAAAGGAGAGGTTTTTGATAAGGTTCTGGGACTTGAGATGGGCGCGGACGACTATATGGAAAAGCCGTTTGATTCAAAAGAACTTGTCGCAAGAGTTAAGGCAGTTCTTAGAAGATACAAACCGCAGACACAGGAGACCACAGAGTCAGACGACAAGGTTGTAAGATATCCTAACCTTGAGATCAATATGACCAATTATTCTGTGACATACATGGGAGAAAGAGTCGATATGCCGCCGAAGGAGATGGAACTTTTGTATTTCCTTGCCGCTTCGCCGAACCATGTTTTTACAAGAGAGCAGCTTCTTGATCAGATCTGGGGATATGAGTACGTCGGTGATACAAGAACGGTCGACGTGCATATCAAGAGACTCAGAGAGAAGATCAATGACCATGATAACTGGAGAATAGCAACGATCTGGGGAATCGGCTACAAATTTGAGGTGCAACAGTAAATGAAACGGACACTTTATTTAAAGTTTCTTTTGGCGTATTTGCTGTTTGGTATTTTCGGATTTATTGTTGTGGCGACATTTGTGTACAGCATGACTTTTGAGCGTTTAAGGCGTGACAAGGCCGACAATATGTACCGCGTCGCAACGCAGATAGCAAACACATACGCGGCGGATCTTTATACAAATATGGCTTCGCTTGAGACGGTTCATCAGCAGCTGGTGTCTTTGTCCATGTACATGGATAAATCTGTAATTTGGATAGTTAACCCTTCGGGAAGACTTGTACTTGATTCTTCAAGGGTTTTTAAGCAGAACGAGGAAATTGCGATAAAGGACTTTGATCCGACGGTTATCGGAAACTCTTATTACACGATAGGAGATTTCTGGGGACAGTTAAGCGAGGAAAACTTAAGCGTTTTTGCCCCGATAACGGCTAACTGGAAGGTTCAGGCATATGTTGTCATTCATGAACCTTTGTCGGAAATAAAGGCGTCGGCGAATACGTTTCTTGATATTTCGTATCTGATGCTACTTGTGTTATTTCTTTTGTCCCTGATAATCCTTATCTTCTTCACTGAGCTTGTGTATATGCCGCTTAGGAAGATCACGACCGCGACCGAGCAGTACGCGGTGGGAAATATGAGCTACGAGTTCTCTGTTGAGTCGGAGGATGAGATGGGATATCTTGCTGCTTCGCTTTCATATATGGCGGGCGAGATAGCAAGGCAGGAGGACGATCAGAGGAAATTCATCGCCAATGTTTCGCATGATTTCAGATCGCCGCTTACGTCCATAAAAGGCTATCTTGTTGCAATGCAGGACGGAACGATACCGCCTGAGATGCATGACAGATACCTGGGAATAGTTATCAACGAAACGGACAGACTTACCAAGCTCACAAATGAGATGCTTACTCTTAACAATCTGAATACAACGGGAATGCTTCTTGATAAGAGCGATTTTGACATAAACAGCATTATCAGGACGGTTGCGGAGTCTTTTGAAGGAACATGCCTTAACAAGAATATCGCGATCAATCTGGTGCTCACAGATGACAAGATGCTTGTAAGCGCTGATATGAGCAAGATACAGCAGGTTCTTTACAACCTTGTTGATAACGCGATTAAGTTCAGCAATAAGAATTCTGCGATCAAGATCGAGACTACAGAGAAGCACAGCAAGGTATTTGTTTCTGTAAAAGACAGCGGAATAGGAATCCCGAAGGACGATCAGAAGCTTATTTTCGACAGATTCTACAAATCGGATCTTTCGAGAGGTAAGGATAAGAAGGGCACGGGCCTTGGCCTTGCCATTGTAAAAGAGATAATCAAAGCACACGAAGAAAATATAAATGTCATCAGTACAGAGGGTGTCGGAACGGAATTTATCTTTTCCCTTCCGAAGGCAAAAGCCATGGATGCGGATGATGAGGAGTAATAGAAAGTTATGCATATAGTTTTACATCAGCCGGAGATACCGCAGAATACAGGAAATATCGGAAGGACATGTGTTGCTACGGGAACTTCGCTGCATCTTATAGAGCCGCTTGGGTTCAGACTCAATGAAAAAGAGCTGAAGCGCGCGGGAATGGACTACTGGGAAAGACTCGACGTTACAAGGTATATGGACTTTAATGATTTCAAGGAAAAGCATCCGGGGGCAAAGATCTGGATGGCTACCACAAAGGCAAAGCGTTCCTATACCGAAGTTTCTTTTGGCATGGATGATTTCATCATGTTTGGAAAAGAGAGTGCGGGAATTCCTGAGGAGATTCTTGTGGAAAACGAGGAGAATTGTATCAGGATTCCTATGGGAAATGACATCAGGTCTTTGAACCTGTCCAATTCTGTGGCAATCGTTTTGTACGAGGCGCTTAGGCAGAATGATTTTGAGGGGCTTGAGAAAGAAGGCGAACTTCACAGGCTTCACTGGAAATAACATCAGGTGGGATATATGAGTGGTAAAAAAGAAATTGCGACTGCGGGTTACAAGAAGGATGATATCCTGACAGTCGATATAACCGATATTGGAAATGATGGAGAGGGCATAGGCAAAATAAATGGCTATACCCTTTTTATTAAGGACGCAGTTATCGGAGATAAAGTAAAAGCGAAGATAATGAAGGCGAAGAAGAACTATGCTTATGCGCATCTTGAGGAAGTACTTGAGCCTTCGCAGCATCGTATAATGCCGAAGTGCCCTGTGGCGAGGCAGTGCGGCGGATGTCAGATTCAGAGCATGTCTTACGAGAGACAGCTTGAATTCAAGCAGAACAAGGTAAGAAACAATATCATAAGGCTCGGCGGATTTGACGCAGAGTTTGTTGATAGTGTGATGAAGCCCATCATCGGAATGGATGAACCTTGGGAGTACAGGAATAAAGCGCAGTTCCCTGTCGGCTGTGACAAAGAGGGCAAGGTTGTTACAGGCTTTTATGCCGGTAGATCGCACAATATCATTTCTATGACTTCTTGTTGCATTGGGGTTAAAGAGAATGAAGAAATCATGGAGATTATCAGATCTCACATGGCAGAAAATCATGTGCGCCCGTACGATGAGGTTTCAGGAAAGGGGCTTGTTCGCCATGTTCTGATCCGAAAAGGTTTTACAAGCGGTGAGATAATGGTGTGCCTTGTCATAAATTACAGAGCAGGTTCCGGATCTGCGAAGAAATCGGGTGCGGGAGCCGGTGGCGCGCAGGTAGAGTATATCGGCGGACAGAAGGCGCTTGTCGAGAAGCTTTCGAAAGTTAAAGGAATGAGCAGCATCTCAGTAAGTATCAATACGGATAAGACCAACGTGATCATGGGACTTGAAGTACATACTATCTGGGGAAAAGATACAATTAGTGATACTTTGTGCGGACTTAAGTTTGAGATTTCTCCGCTTTCATTCTATCAGGTGAATCCTGTGCAGACCAAGAAACTGTATGAGCAGGCAATCGAGTATGCGTCGCTTACCGGAAAAGAGACCGTGTGGGATCTTTACTGCGGAATAGGAACCATTACGTTGTCTATGGCAAAGACTGCAGGAAGAGTCTACGGTATCGAGGTTATTCCCGAAGCAATAGAGGATGCCAAGAGGAACGCCGAGCGAAACGGAATATCCAATGCGGAGTTCTACTGCGGCAAGGCAGAAGAAGTTCTTCCCGAGTTCTATGAGAAAAAGAGAAAGACTGTATCCGGTGGAGATGACGGCTCCAGCCTTCACCCCGATGTTATCGTAGTCGATCCGCCCAGAAAAGGCTGCGACTCAGTTTGTCTTGAAACTATGCTTAAGATGCAGCCCGAGCGAATCGTGTACGTAAGCTGCGATTCCGCGACACTTGCAAGAGACCTTCGCATTCTTGCAGACGGAGGGTATTCGCTTCAGGCAATACGCCCCTGTGATATGTTTCCCTGGACTGTACATGTTGAGACGGTTTGCCTTTTGACGTCTAATGTGACTAATCTGTAATTTTATAGTCACTTGATTGTAAGATGGAAGCTATATTCTATTCTCATGAATAAGATATTCGACATGTTTTTTGCATGAGAAGGGAGCCAAAAGAAAAATGAACATTCTGGAAATAAGAAACCTTTGTAAAGTATATGGAACAGGGGAGACAAGAGTTGATGCTCTTAAAGATGTCTCTTTTGATATAGAGCAGGGAGAGTTTGTGGCAATAGTAGGACCTTCCGGTTCAGGAAAATCAACACTTCTTCACATCCTTGGAGGAGTGGATGTTCCTACATCGGGTACTTGCACTATCGCAGGGACAGACATCGGCAAGCTTGATGAGACCAAGCTTGCAATCTTTCGCAGAAGAAACATAGGTCTTATCTATCAGTTTTATAATCTTATTCCTATCCTGAATGTAGAAGAGAATATGACACTTCCAATCTTACTGGATGGAAAAAAGGCTGATAAAAAGCTTCTTAACGATCTGGTTGAAAAGCTTGGATTAAAAGAAAGACTATCTCATCTTCCGAATCAGCTCTCCGGAGGGCAGCAACAGAGAGTGTCTATAGGAAGGGCGCTTATGAATCATCCTGCGCTGCTTCTTGCAGATGAGCCTACAGGTAACCTGGATTCAGAGAACAGTAAGGAAATCATAGCACTGCTTCGCAAGTTCAATAAAGAAAATAATCAGACTGTTATCATCATCACACATGATGAGAGAATAGCTCTTTCTGCTGACAGAGTCATCACGATCGAAGATGGCAAGATCACCCGCGACAGTAAGAAGGAAGGGGTGATGGTGTCATGAATATTATATCAACCCTGACATTAAGACATCTTGTCGGAAACAAGAAAAGATCCATCGTTACAATTTTTGGAATTGCAATATCTACGGCACTTATAAGTGCTATAGTTTTGGGCGTTTTTTCTTTCTTTAAGTTCTTTGGGCTTCTGGCAATACAGACAGAAGGAAATGTACATGCCCGGTTTAGTGAGATTACGCATGAGCAGTATGTTTCTTTGAAAGAAGATAAAAGGATAGCTTCGGTAGGAATTTGTGATGCAGAAGAAAAAATAACCGGTGTCAGACTTTTAAATGATAAAGAAGACAGATTCCGAATTGGAAATATCGATCATGTGGATAATGGCTATTTATCCATGGGAGTAGTAGCGGATTATGACGGAGTGCTTCCTAAAAAATCTTCTGAAATAGCGGTTGAAGAGCAGTTTTTAATTGATAATGGCCTGGATGATCTTAAGATAGGCGATTCTCTTACCTTTGAGCAAGGATACAGATATATTGATAACGGACTTGAGGATCTTGCTTATCTGGCAGGTAATTACAGGTCTGACGAACAGTTTAAGGCTGAGTCAACAGAAACCTGTACAGTGACGGCAATTCTTCATGGGAATACACCTACCGGTGACTGGGACATTCTGCGAGGAATGGATGATGGCTATTTTCCTGAAAAAGAAAAAGCTCAAGTGCTGATTTCGCTTAAGAAATGCGATCATACAGCGATTAAGCAGCTTAACAGCATTACGGCAGAATATGGAATCAACAAGTATGAATACAATACGGAGTATCTGCTTAGTTGCTTTGCGTTTGTAGACAGTGGCGGTTCATACAAGGCATTTTTTGCCATGATGGCTGTTGCTCTTGCAATAGTCATAGCTACATCGATTATATTAATATTCAATTCCATAGGAATGTCTCTTACAGAGAGAATGCGCTATCTTGGAATGCTGGCAAGTGTCGGAGCCACATCTAAGCAAAAGAGATTTTCAATATACTACGAGGGAATTGTTCTTGGTGGAATAGGGATTCCTTTAGGACTTTTGCTTGGTTATATCGGTACGAAAATGACTTTGGCGGTTCTTGGAAAAAAGATACTCGAGGCGGATTTAATGGCCGGTGCTGAAGGTATGAGTGGTGGTATTCCTGTAGTATGCAATCATTATGTAATAGCTGCCATCGTATTTTTTGCGGCACTCACAATATTTGTTTCAACATTTATTCCTGCAATCAAGGCGTCAAAAGTCATGCCGATTGAAGCTCTGCGACAAAACAATGTGGTGAAAGTTAAAGCAAAGAGTCTTCGTGTAAATCCATTGATAGGAAAAATCTTTGGATATGAAGGAGAGCTGGCATATAAAAACTTAAAAAGGAACGGTGTAAAAGGTAAAGTTATAACCGCAACCTTAGCAGTTTCAATAATCCTGTTCCTGACAACAAACTATTTTTGCAATTCTTTAGCAAGAGCTAATAAGTTTGAAATCGATATCCCTTATCAGATTGTGGCATCATGTTCGCTTTCGGAGAGTGACAGGCTACGCAGTGAAATCAGCGAGATAGAAGGCGTTGATAATGTATACAGTGCGAGTATGATTCAGTTTTTGTTTAAGAAGGCTCCGGAGTCTAAAGCAGAGCTTGCCAATACGGATATTGCAGATCCCAAATTTCTTTTGCCCGGGTTTGCGGATTTGAGCCTTGCGGGAATGGACGTGTGCATAGTGGATGATAAGGACTTTGACAGGATACTTGGAGATAATGGGCTGGATAAGAGTGCTTACTATGGCGATACATTGCGCGGAGTGTTGTTAAATGATTATTTTCACGAGAGAAAGCCCAGCGAAGTCTTTAATGACGGAATAATAGGGCAGGTTCTTCATTACGATGTTGCTACAGGGAATCCTCCGGCTGTAGAGATTTCTGGATTGATCAAATATGACGGAAACAACCGCATCTTAGACATGACACCTAAGAATGACATAGCGGTATATGTACCCGTATCCATGTACTATGACAAGGCGAAAGAAGTGCTTCCCGAAGATAAGCTCACGGTTGATCTGGGTGTTGAAACCTCGAATCATAAAGAAGTCCATGACAAGATATATTCTCTTTTGGAAAATGACGGATATCATAATTATTATTGTTCTGATATTGCGGATTCCTTGCAGATAGTGGATACGGTCACGCTTATACTGAAAACTGCAATGTATGGCTTTACGATTCTCCTTACGCTCATTGCAATCGCGAATATTGTAAATACAATTTCGACCGGAGTGCTCCTTAGGAGAAAAGAGTTTGCCATGTACAAGTCGGTGGGCCTTGAGAATAGCGGATTTAAGAAGATGATAAGACTAGAAACGCTTCTTTACGGAATTAGGGCACTTATACTGGGAATCCCGATATCTCTTTTGCTGAGTTATCTTATGTATAGCACGTTTAATTCGAATCTGTTCATCTTTAATCCGGATCCGGTCATGTATGGTGCGGTTACGGCTTCGGTATTTGGAATTCTAGGAATCAGTATGGCGCTTAGCGTAAACAAGATTAAGAACGACAATATCATTGAGGCTCTTAAAGAGGATGCTGTGTAAAGAGTGAGGCATGATATGATACGACTTGAAAAAGTAAATGGAAAAAATGTTTGGGATCTTTTGAAATTACAAGTTTCGGAAGAACAGAAAAGTTTTGTGGCATCTAATGATGTCAGTATTATCGAGGCTTATACGGCGATAACAGGAAATGGATATGCATTTCCGTTTGGTATTTATGATGGGGATACACCGGTAGGCTTTTTGATGATTGGATTTGATGCGGATGATTATTGGGATGACGCGCCGGAGATAGCAAAAGGGAATTATAACCTATGGCGATTGATGATCGATAAAGCATATCAGGAAAATGGATATGGAAAAGAAGCCGTAAAGCTGGCATTAGAGTTCATAAGAACGTATCCGTGCGGCGAGGCAGAGTATTGCTGGCTTTCGTATGAGCCTGAGAACACGGTGGCTTCAAAGCTTTATAGTTCGTTTGGCTTTAAAGAAAACGGAGAGAAGGATGGCGAAGAGCTTATTGTTGTATTAAAATTGTGAAAAGACATAGATATTCCGATACGGGCATATAAGTCAGTTCCACTCAGAAGAGATAGAATTCTTTTGAGTGGAACTTTTTTTGGAAAGAAATAAAGTGAGATTAGTTTATTTAGATAATTTGCTTTTACGATATCGTCCAAATAAGATACCGTCGTCAACAAATTGATCTGCTTCTGAGACCCACATGGGAAATTTTTCAGTAGCTACAGCAGTTTGTCCATTAAGCATTCCGGTATGGAAGGACAGGTGTCTGTATTGGCGAAGTACAAGTTCCATGCGAGTATAGATGCAGTTTTCCGGCTTTTCGTACAGCATATTATCCGTAAGGGAATTCAGATAATTCATGGTTTTCTTTTCTATCATATCAAGATATGACAGGAGCTGAGCATCGGATAAAATAACGCTTGTCGGATTTTCGGGATTGTCCATTCCATATTCGTGGAAGACAGGCTCTTCGTAAACGAATGGATTGATAAACCATTTGTCGGCTGAGTGAAGAGCGTGATATGCCCATCTCCAGCAAGGAGCGCCGCAACATATGGCGTCTCTGTCATAGGTACGTATGGAAGTGCGAATATTCAAAAAGTTTGGCTTTACTGTATCTTTAATTATTTTACATAGTTCATTCATAAGAAAACCTCCTTGCGCTTAATTGGATATGACCGTATAATATCATTGGATTTAATATCAGTAAAATTGAAATAAATAATTATATAATTCAAAAATATTGAATGATAGGAAGCGTATGGCATCAATAGTAATAAATGAAAAAGGACAAAGAGTAATTCAGATTGAAACCATTATGTTCAGCAGTAAGAGGAGAATTGATTGGCCGGGAGTGGAGGAATATTTAAAGAAATATGTTGGAGAGCGTTATGCGATAGATGAAACGGATGAAATAATATATATAGGCTCTGATTTTCCTGACGAATATGCAAATAGCCGATATAGTGCCAAAGCATTAGGAACTATAGGAAAAGCCAAAGCCAATGCATCGCAAGCTATTCCGGAACTTATCAGAATTGCATCGAATGTATCGTTTCGAGAGAATAGTGAGGCAAAACATAATAAAGATGCGAAATATGGCTGGTATAGATGCACAGTCAGATTTTCGTTACCAACATGTGATGATAGAGGGAGTATAACGGGAAGAAATTATTTCCAAGGTAGAATGATCATACGACATGATGAAGATGGTAAAAAATATCTATATGACTTAATAGACATAAAAAAAGAAACGTAGTACCCCGCATAGGTATTAAACCGTACGGCACAAAACCACATTTCTATGGTGATATATTATAACGAAGTATCATATGTGTCAAGGAGTATATGTTTTTGTAAATTATTTAATATGGAGATTACGTATGACAATTACACAGTTAAGTACTTTTTTGAAAATATCAGAAATGAAAAGTTTTTCTGCGGCGGCAAGTAGCCTGGGGTATGCGCAGTCTACTGTTACAACGCAGATTAAGCAGTTGGAGGATGAACTGGGATGTGTGTTGTTTGAGCGTCTTGGAAAAACTATTTCAATTACCTCATCGGGAGAACGACTAATAGCATATGCAGAGAAGATGCTTCAGTTAGAGAGAGAAATTCGTCTTGATGTAACAGATGAAAATAATCCTGCAGGCGTATTGAAATTAGGCGTGTCTGAGTCTCTTTGTGTAAGTAGATTCCCACGAATTTTGATGGAGTATACCAAGAATAATCCGCGAACAGAAATTAGAATACAGTTTGTTACGCATGATGATATTCCTGAGCTTCTTCAGAAGGGAGAGCTTGATATGGTATATACGCTAAATCCGCTAATTGAGGATGAAAGGGTTAAAATTCTGCATAAGAAACGGGAAAGCCTGGGCTTTTATGCATCACCAACAAATCCTGTTGCAGATAAAACTATTCGAGAAAAAGATCTAAAGAATGTTCCGCTTTTATTGACTGGGCATAACTGTAATTTTAGACATATGTTGATTTCTGATCTTGATAGGCATGAAATCTCTCCGAATATAGTTCTGGAAACAAGTAGTAAAGAAATACTGAAACAATTTGCAATCAACGGATTAGGCGTAGCGTTTATACCGGATATTACTTCGGAAAATGAAATAAAAACAGGCAAACTCAAGCGCCTTACATGGAAGGGGGAAGATTTTCCTGTGTATTCACAGGTTTTAATACATAAGGATAAAAAACAGAACAAAGCAATAAAAGCTTTGGCTGAAATTATTATGAGAGATTAGGGGAATTATGGGTAAAAGAAGTAGAAAAAGAAATGATTTTTGTAATCCCAGTAACAATAACCACAATCGAGGTTCTAATGGCAAAATCCTTTGCTGCACCCTGAAAAGTGTTCATGTTATGCATCCAATCTCCGTATAATGTAGTCAGATAAATTGCGGCGATGGAAATGAACCATCCCCAATGGACGGCATCGTCGTGAGTTTCATATCGATACATTTGGATAATCAGTAATATCAGGTTTATTGTGAACGTTACTATCAGGATGTTATTCAGAAATGGTCCTATTGATGATGGCTCCATTCCGAAAGGGATTGAGCCATTTGCGGTCTTTAACATGATGATCCACGTTGATAAAGTGCTTCCTATGAGGGTAAGTGTTGAAATTAGCTTTGAAATTGTGGAAAACATATTTGAATTGCCATGGGATTGTTGATTTGAGGAGTAGACGATCACTACCGTAATAAATGTAATTACCATAAATAGTACATATTCCCAAGTGGGTTTACTGTCAAAGATAAAACTGTTATTTCCAAGCGCTGAAACCCCGGATAATATGCAACAAAGAATGGGCACGATTTGTAAACAGTGCCTGATATTTTTCTTTTTATTCTCGCGTTGTTGAAGCTTTGCGGCTCTGACAATCTCAATCAATGCAGTTTCATCGTGTTCGTCTTTGATTCCGGTAACAATTTCTTGAATTCGTAGATCAAGAGTAGTTGCCAGATTCTCCAACAATCCAACGTCAGGGAAACTTTCTCCTTTTTCCCATCTGGAAACAGCTTTATTACTAACACCAAGTAAATCGCCCAGTTCACTTTGCGTATAATTCTTTTTAATTCTTGCTTCTTTAATCAGAGCGCCGGTTTTCATTTTATCCATGATTACAGCCTCCTTTTTGCACTTTAAGTGTATCAGTCTGAATGCCTGTTATCAATCCACCGTAACGAGAATGCTGAAATATTGATGCAGGAAGGCAAGCAAACGCCATAATATGAGAATTTAAAAAATATTTTAAATAGCTCTTGACGAAGAAAACTGTATGGCCATACTATGATTATAGTATTTAAAAAACTTTTTAAATAGAATTCGGAAGTGAGCGCAACGTATGGGCGAAACAAATATATTCAAAGTGCTTGCCGATAAGCAGCGGCGAGACATTCTTGTGATGTTAAAGGATGGCAGGATGAATGCCGGAGAGATTGCGGAAAAACTTGAAATAACTCCGGCGGCACTGTCTTATCATTTAAAGCTTCTTAAAGGTGCAGACTTAATCATGGAGTATAAGCAGAAAAACTATATTTACTACGAGATCAATGCAACAGTCTTTGAGGAGCTGATTTTGTGGATTGGACAGTTTGGAGGTGGAAAGCAATGAAAAAACTAATGTGGAGTATTTCTTTTATTTCTTTGATTGGAACAGCTGTTGCGATTCAGTTTATTCCTGAAAGAGTTCCGATGCATTATGATGCGGTGGGAAATGTTACACGATGGGGGTCTAAAAATGAAAATCTTATCTTTCCAATTCTTATTCTATTTATGTCTTTTATCTGGACAATATGCATTGGTTATTATGAGAAAAAGGCTTTAAAAAGCACTGATGAAAAAGAATGTGCTGAGGCAAAATCTAACGCTAGGGTAATCAGTTATGTTGGTGTGGGAATGGCTACAATGTTTACTGTATTGCAGGGATTTATATTATTGGGTGAGTATAAAGGAGCTATCTTAGGAGCAGCGAAGCAAGTAGTTGATATCGGGAAGGTGTCAGTAATAATGATGGGGGTGCTATTTATTTGGCTGGGAAATGTCATGCCCAAAACACGAATCAACGGAACGGTCGGAGTTAGAGTAAGCTGGAGCATGTATAATGACACTACTTGGAGAAAGAGTAATCATTTCGGAGGTGTAACATTTATTATTGCCGGAGTTCTTTCAATCATCACTGCATTGCTAATGAAAAGTTCGTTTGTGGCAACAATGCTTTCGGTGGGATATATATGCTTGGCAGGTGTTGCAAGTTTTGCTTATGCGTATAAAGTATACAAAGATGAAAAGAAAGAAAACTAAACTTGATTTTTAAGAGACGAGCCATACGCGAAAATGCCTAAAATTCGCGTATGGCTCCTTTTACTTACAAATAATTTTGACAAAAAGAGCTTTTGGAATTATACTGTACTAACAGAACTAATACACGTAATCAACATAGGAGTAATATTATGACTAAAAAATATTTATCTGCATCAATATTATCGTGCATATGCATGACGGTGACGGGCTGCGGAGCGGGTGCTTCCAATGCGGTTGTAAGTCCGGCTGAATCAATCGGAAAAGAAGTGATTTCAGCAGATGCTTCTGCGGAGTACACAACGCCGGAGGCTTCAACAGAAGATGCGTCCCTGGTTCCTATAGATGAGTGGGAAGAGAACTGGAAAGAAATCATGGGCGATGGAGAAGAAGTCGAAGCAGACTTCGATGAATCGGAGTATGATGAAGATATTGTAAAATCTAAAGTTGATGAAGTAATTAAGAACAGCAAATCAATTGCTGAAGAAATAGAGGGAATAGAAAAGATTGCAAATTATTATACCGGATATCATTTCGACGGAGATCTGGGTCAGCAGGGGATGAATGTTGTAAGCGGAGCTGAGCCGTATACATGGGAACTTGAACTTGACAGTCTTTTGAAAAGAGCTCTTGAAGAAGCCGACGCATCGAAAAAAGAAGAGATTCAGGCTGAACAGAAAAAATGGCAAGCTGATTTTGATCGTTGCTACGAAGTCCTTAAATATGAGGAAGGCTCATGGGCACCTATGCAAAATAGCGAATTGGATGCAAGATTTTTGAAGAATCGTTGCTATATGCTGGCAAAGACTCTTTCTGACATAAAAGGTGATAATTACGAATTGCCAAAAAGATATTTCATGGATAATGCATATGTGAGCGACAGCGGCATGCTTGATATATCTGAAGGAATGGAAGGCGGTTCAATTGCGATAACAGTAGTTGTAGACGGAAAAGAAGTAGGGCAGCTTGCATACGACCCTCTTATCAACGATACAACAATTGATTTTAAGGCACAATCAGGTATTGAAGGTAAGATTACCTATGGATGGGATGGTGCTACGCTTAGTATTACCAAGTCGGTAAATAAGATAATTCCTAAGGGAACGGAATTAAAGTTCCCCACTGCAATGTAAAAAAGTAAAATATTTATGTGTTGGAAAAGTGAAGACTGAATAATGTAATCCGACCAACACACCTAAGGGAGAAAGGGAGAAAAAATGAAAAAGAGTAAATTGGTATGTATGGCAATTCCGCTTGTATCGATGTTTTTTGTCGGATGTACTCCGATTGATATGAGCAATCTTGGCATCGGTGAACAGCAAGAAGAGAGCACAGCGGAAGTATCCGAAGTAGAAATATCCGGTGCTACGGATGCATCATCGGAGGCGGATTCAGCGGCAGATGCAACAGACAGCGCTGCTAATGACAGTGAATTCTATTACGAACAATTAAAAGAGAATGAAAAGAAAGAAGTAGACCTTGGAAATGATGGCAAGCAGGATACACTTCTTTTTGAGTTTAAAGATACAACCTGCAAGATGAAAATAAATGAGCAGGTTATAGATGTTGAGGTTTATGCAGATGGCGATATTGTGTTCGGAGGCGCAGATGCGTTATTTGTCCATAAAACCGGCGCGGATTATCTTATATTGGAAAACTATGGAGATGCATACTACGGAACAGTAACGCTTTATAAGTGGGACAATGGTTCTATGAAAGAGCTCGATAAGCTTGATGATTATATGAGAGTAGATAGTAATTACGATGAGAAAACAGATTCTTCAACTTATTGCATTTATGCTGATAAGATAGTCCTTGCAAAGAGATACGATATTTTTGGAAGCTGGATCTGCACTAAGAACTATACATATGGTGATGACGGATTTGCAACGGAAGAAAAGACTGAAAAGCTTCGGCCCATTATTACTGAATCTGACGGCGGTCTGATATTGAAAAAAGATGTTACATTTACCGATGAATCGGGAGATGCGCCTAAGACTGCCAAGGCCGGAGAAACAATCTATCCATGTGAAATAAAGCAGAACGTTATGGGATTTAATTCAAAGAGTGGTGAATTCTTGGGATATCTTCCATTTGAGCCTGATGAAAATGGAGTTTTTTATTCCAGTAACGGAGTGAACGAACAGGATCTATTTGAAAATGATCTGCATGTAGGATAAAGTAAACAAAGCAAAGGAGGATCGAAATAATGAGTAAATACAGAAAGTTATTTGGTTTTGTTTTTGCAATTAGTATTTGTTTATCATCTTTAACTGCTTGCGGTGCCGCGAGTGAGCAAGAAGCTATGGAAGTTGGAGAAGGTCTGAAAGAAGGCGATGCGGCTCCTGATTTTACAGCAACGCTCGTAGACGGATCTGAGTTTAAAATGTCAGATCACAAAGATGATGTCGTTATCCTCAATTTCTTTGCATCATGGTGCGGCCCTTGCATGCGAGAGATGCCTGCTTTTGATATGCTTAAGAAAGATGAATATTCAAATCTTTCGATTCTGTGTGTAAACTGTGAGGAAGACAAAACAACTGTCGATGCACTTGTAGAAAATCATGGATTCACGTTCCCGATTGCTTATGATGAAGACGGAACTATAGGGGCAAAATATCCCTCAGAAGGTATTCCTTACACTCTTATTATTAAAAACGGCGTTATAGAAAAGATATTCCTTGGAGCACAGGATGCCGATACTCAGTATAAAGAGTACAAGGGCGCAATTGATGCGTGCATGAACTGACGTGATAAGAAATGAGGGGCACATGAAAGTTGGAGAGCATTTAAAGAAGTTTTCAAGACGCTATGTGCAGTTGATTACAGCCGTTTTATATAATTGTAACGTGAAGGGCTTTGCAACCGGAACAATCTGGAAAGGCAACAGCAAGGGAGTTTGCGTTCCGGGGCTGAATTGTTATTCCTGCCCCGGAGCGATTGCTTCGTGTCCGCTTGGGAGCCTTCAGACTGCTCTTGTTTCTTCGAGATATAAATTTCCCTACTACATCATTGGAACGCTCTTACTTATGGGATTATTTCTCGGAAGATTCATCTGCGGCTTTTTGTGTCCGTTTGGGATGATTCAGGAATTTTTACACAAGATACCTACGCCCAAACTTAAAAAGAGTAAGACCACGCGAGGGCTTACCTGTATAAAATATGTTTTGCTTGTCCTATTTGCAGTCATGATTCCCATATTTTATTCAGCGCCCGGTTTTTGTAAATATATATGCCTTGCAGGCACGCTCGAGGCGGGGATTCCACTTACATTTATGCAAAAGAAATTGCGTTCCCTTATCGGGATTTTGTTTGGCTGGAAAGTCGTGCTATTATTAACAATTATTATAATCTGCATATTTGCCTATCGCGGCTTTTGCAGGTTTATCTGTCCGCTTGGTGCAATATATTCTTTTTTTCAACCGGTTTCGTTCTTTGGAGTGCAGGTTGATGAAGCAAAATGCATTCATTGCGATGCGTGCGTCAGAAATTGTAAGATGGATGTAAAAAAAATCTGTGACAGAGAGTGTATACAGTGCGGTGAGTGTATAAGGCATTGCCCTGTAGACGCAATACATATAGGCATTCGTAGAATTGACAGGAAGAAGAGATCATTGCAGGTTATTTTTATAGTGCTTGCGGTGATCCTTATTGTTGTCGGGCTAAACAGTAAAGGATTCCATGATATAAAGAGCAAGGCAATCCGCTTGTGCTACGAGTGTATGGGAATAGGATGAGTTTTTGGAGGAGAAATGAAATGAGAAAAGTTAATCTAATGGTAATGACAGGACTGTTGGCGGTAGTCATGGCCGGATGTTCACCTGTTGATGAAGCAAAAAGCATGCTGGAGGGTGCGTCGGCATCGCCCGACAGTCAGACAGAAGATGCAAGTGATGCGGCTTCTGCAGAACAAAATGTGCAAGCTGAAGCGGCAGACAGCGCGGCATTGGATGCCCTTGTTGAGGGAAAAAACACTATAAGCTTTAAGAATTTCGCGGATAATCCGCAGGATTCATCAGATGATTATGCGCTTGATGTTATAGGAAGTATTCCGACAGATAAAGAATATACTCTTTCCGAGCTTAAGGATGAGCTCAATAAGAATTACGATAATGGCGTTGAATCCATGGAGTATGCGTATATAGACTGCGGAGCAGATGGGGTAAAAGAAATGGCGCTTCGTATTCAGGGACCTTTTATAGAGCCCGGAAGCAAAGTGACGCTTATTATCAAAGAAATCGATTCAAAACTTCAGGTTGTGTATGCTTATGCTGAATGGGCAAGAAGCGAGACGAATATTAACGAGTTTGGCTTTATTTCAGGCGGAGGCAGCGGTGGTGCTACCCTTCATGTCAGTGATGCGGCTTGCATAGATGCTGACGGAAAATATAAATTTGGTTATTACGAAGAAGAGCAGATTGGAATCGAGCAGTTTGCAGATTTCAGGGAACATGATGACTTCAGTGGCGTGGAATATGAAGGACTGATCTGTGTTTATACATTGGGACTTGAGCGTTCCGAAGAAGCGGCAGGAGCAGAAGAGTACTATTCATATCTTGTATGTGATTCAGAAACAAATGAGCCTGTGGATATTCCGAACCTTTATACAGACAGCCCTCACAAGACCGTAATGGATTCATTTAAGGATATCAAGTTTGTTACAATAGATGAACTCAAGAAGAAGAAAGAAGAGAAGCTTACTTCAATAGGTGTAACTGAGCAGATAAAGAACGGAAATATTCCTGAGTATAAAGAAATAACAACAAATTAACTTTATAAAATAAAATCAGCAGCCCAAGATTTACGGCTGCTGATTTTTTATGTATATATGAATTTGAATATCGTTGGCTTAGTGTGGTGTTAGGTCGAAGAATGAGCGAATCATAAATTCCGTACCGTCGGGATCGCAATCCTGGAACCATATAAGTCCGTCATCAATGCAAGCGCCATGGCTGTTAAACCATATTTCATCTACAGACCACTTGCTGATTGAATCAATATAAGATTTATCAAAGCCCGGATCTGAAGCGTATTTAACAAACTCATCTTTTGACTTTAAAACCTTGCCATCTAAATCCTCTACAGGATAGAGGATCATATCGCCGAGAGCATTCCAGTCTTCGGCAATTGTAAGGTCTTTTACCTTCTTGGCGTATTCACATACTTCGGAATAACTTGCTCCTGTAAATACAGAGCAATCAAAGTCGGTTGCTTTGCTGCCTGAAGAATCGTCAGTACCTTCATCTATAATATCGTTATTTACGTTTTCGGTGGCGCCCATAGGAGCTTCATCGGAAATCGGTGCAATATCTTTATTTGTATCATCCGGTGTTACATTTTCCGAGGATTCTGCAGTCTCGGTTGTTTCCGGTGCAGAGCTGCTTTCGCAAGCTATACATACTGTTGATAAAGAAATTGCCAGGCATAGTGCCAATACTCTCTTTTTCATGAGTAATTCCCTCCCTTTGACAACAAAAGTACTTTAACACAAAAAGTAACAATTGTAAACGGTTTATGAAACATAAATATGCAACACTTGATAAAATAAGGAAAACACTTTAGCTGAATGCCAAGAAAATGCACTATTCTGCCAATTCAAAGAAAAAGTTAAAAATGTTAAGAAAACTCTTCACTTTTTTGCTGAAGTGTGATAAAGTATATTCATGAGGCCGTTATAATATACACATCAACCAACAAAGAAAAGAAAAGGAGAGAACAGAAAAGGAAATGCAAATGAAAAATATTCTTAAGTTAGTTGCATCATGTACATTCATTGCATGTCTGTCGCTCTACAGCGATATGGGGACTGTTCCCGTGAATGCAAAAGAACCTATCCGCGTTGGTTCGCAAGGGGCTAAAACTATTGAAGATGCTATCGAGAAGGCGAATGAAGGGGATACGATCATCATTCCTAAAGGGGAATACAAGGAACAGATCAGTGTAGAGACCGACGGGTTAACGATTGTAGGTGAAGATGGCGCAGTGCTTGAGGGATCAAAGATCACTCCTACATCTAGCGATGATTCAATGATCTATGTATGCGCATCGGATGTAACTATTGAAAATCTTGAAATCAGAGGTTTCACATTAAATAAACCTTCAGGAAGTGTAGCTCCAAAGGGTATATGCGTAGATGAAGGCTCACAGAACGTTACAATTAAGGACTGTGAGATTCATGATATGGGATGTAAGTATTCAAAAAAATCAGATGATTATAATGCACATGGTATTATTGTAGACGGAAGTTTAAAGGAGCCTACAAAGAACATTACTATCACAAATTGTGAGGTGTACGGCCTGCGCCTTGGAAACAGTGAAGCAGTTGTAGTAAACGGAAATGTTGAAGGATTTGAGATTTCAAATAACAAAGTGCATGATTGTGACAACATCGGTATAGATGCAATTGGCTTTGAGAAGTCAACAAAGGATGACAGAGATAGAGCGAGAGCCGGAAAAATCTTTAATAATGTGGTTTATAATATTTCCTCAAAAGAAAACGTGACATATGACGACGCTTGTGCCGACGGTATATATGTTGACGGAGGAAAAGACATAGATATTTACGATAACTATGTTGAGAACTGTGATCTTGGAATTGAGATTGCAACAGAGCATAAAGGTGTTGTAGTTGAAGACATCAGAGTGAATAACAATACTATCGTAAATGGTGGTTTGGCAGGAATAAGCATTGGTGGTTATGACGCTAAGAAGACCGGTGCCGCAAAGAACTGTGTAATCACAAATAATACAATATACAACACGAAGGGTGCATGCTTCCTTGTCCAGTTTGCATGTGATTCTTCAAATAAGTTCCAGAAGAACCTTCTTATTGCAGAGAATAAAGCTGATGCGTACGAAGAGGCTTGCAAGGATAAGAGTCGTGGAAACGATGTTTCAGACAACCTTTCAAACCAGGAATTCAAGGGCGCAAAGGCAGTAAAAGCTGAGTTCGGCTCTGCAGACAGAGAATCAGGAACAGCAACAGTAATATCATACAGTGACCTTTCAGGTTACGGATCCGCAAAAACAGTAGTTAAAAATAAATAAATCGTTTATAATAATATTACCCCCGCTTTAAATCAGCGGGGGTATTTTATGCAAAAATATATGACTCTTCCGATATTTTAACCATATGCGGATTATGGTAAAATATATAGCAATGATTTTAAAAGCTATGTATATAGCGGAGGAGATGAAAAAGTGAAAGATTTTCTGAAGAAGAAAGACATTGAAATTTCTTTAAAGCGTTATGGAATTGACGCTTTAGGGGCTATGGCGCAGGGACTTTTTTGTTCATTGCTCATAGGAACTATCATAAATACGTTTGGTAAACAGTTTAATATTCCGTTTCTTATGCAGACTGTTGCAACAGTTTCCGATACGGAATATACGGTAGGTGGACTTGCTTCTGCAATGAGCGGTCCTGCAATGTCTGTGGCAATCGGCTACGCGCTTCATTGTCCGCCACTTGTTCTTTTTTCAATGATAACCGTGGGATTTGCCGCAAATGCACTCGGTGGTGCGGGCGGTCCTCTTGCAGTTTTGTTTGTTGCAATACTTGCGGCAGAATTTGGTAAAGCGGTATCAAAAGAGACAAAAGTGGATATTTTGGTAACACCTCTTGTGACAATAGGTGTCGGAGTTTTCTTCTCATGGCTTATAGCTCCCGCTCTCGGAAAAGCAGCTATGGCGTTTGGAAATCTTATCATGTGGGCTACAGAGCTTCAGCCATTCCTTATGGGAATACTGGTATCTGTAACAGTAGGAATCGCACTTACACTTCCTATATCTTCGGCAGCAATTTGTGCGGCACTTTGCCTTACGGGTCTTGCGGGCGGTGCAGCGGTAGCAGGATGCTGTGCGCAGATGGTAGGTTTTGCAGTGATCTCTTTTAAAGAAAATAAATGGGGCGGACTTGTTTCACAAGGTATCGGAACATCAATGCTCCAGATGGGTAACATCATAAAGAATCCTAGAATCTGGATCGCACCCATCGTGACATCGGCTATCACGGGACCTCTTGCTACATGTGTTTTCAAGCTCAAGATGAACGGAGCGCCTGTTTCATCTGGAATGGGTACTTGCGGATTTGTCGGACAGATCGGTGTGTACACCGGATGGGTTCAAGATATCGCAGATGGAGCAAAGACAGCAATAACCGGATTAGATTGGGCCGGCCTTATACTTATCTCATTCGTACTTCCTGCAATTATCGCTCCTGTAATTCATGCCGGAGTTGTTAAGCTCGGATGGGTAAAAGAGGGAGATTTGAAGCTTTAATAAGCGGAGATTCCTATGGTGAGAATATATATTTATATAGCGGTGGGAGTGGCAATAATTGCGATTGCGGTTTTCATCGTAAGCTATATTAAGAAATACAGGATGAAGCCTCTTCCCATGGATGAGATGGAAGGGCATGATTTTGAGTATTATTGCGCCGATCTTCTTAAAGCTAACGGCTTTGCCGAAGCGACCGTCACAAAGGGAAGCGGAGATTTCGGAGCGGATATACTTGCCGAGAAGGACGGTATAACTTACGCGGTTCAGTGTAAGTGTTACGACAAACCGATCGGAGTTAAGGCGGTTCAGGAAATATATGCGGGAAGAGATTACTACAGCAGAATGGTCGGCGTTGTAATGACCAATCAGTATTTTACACAACCTGCAGTGGAACTTGCCCAGAAACTTAACATTATGTTGTGGGACAGAGGATACCTCGACAGTATGGATAAGACATAATGAAGATAGAAATATTTGATGATTTTGATCTGAAAAAAATTGCAGACAGCGGACAGTGCTTCAGATTTAACGAGCACGGTGACGGGTATGAGGTTACAGCTTCTTCCAAACATCTTTTCATCAGGAAATGTGGCGAGTACGAATACGAACTTGACTGCGAACCGGATGAATATGAGAGCTTCTGGAAGGATTATTTTGACCTCGGTCTTGATTACAGAAAGATCAGGGGAATGATAGATAAAGATACAGACAGGTATCTGTATGATGCTGCAGAGTATGGCAAGGGTATAAGGATCTTAAAGCAGGATCCGTGGGAAATGCTAATTTCTTTTATAATTTCCCAGAGAAAAAACATCCCGGCCATTAAAGCTTCCATCGAAAAGCTCTGTGCTGCGGTGTCGAGGGAAATAGCCACAGACGGTGACGGGAAAAAGATCTATGCTTTTCCGACACCTGAAGAATTGGCGGGTTTATCTGATGAAAAACTCGCATCCTGTAGCCTTGGTTACAGGGATAAATATGTCAGGCAGGCAGCGCTTGATGTGGCAAGCGGAGCGGTAAAGCTTGATGAATGGGGAAATGCCTCGGATGAGGAACTGATGACCGGACTTTTGGGGTTGTTCGGCGTTGGGGTTAAGGTGGCAAACTGTGAGATATTATTTGGGTATCACAGACTTGATGCCTTTCCGAAGGATGTTTGGATAAACAGGGTTCTTGAGCTTAAGTATCCAAACGGATTTAGTTTTGATAAATATGCTCCGTACAACGGTATAATGCAGCAGTATCTGTTTTATTATTCCAGAAATAGCGGACTTATTTAATAAAGGGTTACAAATAATAAGATAAAAGGAGAAGGAGTTATGAGTGACGCAAAAAAGGCAATTGCCGAAGGTAGTACGTTTCTGGGAATAGAGTTTGGCTCTACCAGAATCAAGGCAGTTCTTACGGACAAGGAGTATAATTCTCTTGCATCAGGGTCATTTAGCTGGGAAAACAAGCTTGTTGACGGTATCTGGACGTATGGACTTGATTACATTCAGGAAGGTGTAAGAGCATGTTATAAAGGTCTTAAAGAGGACGTGAAGAACAAGTATGGCGAGGAACTTACCACAGTCGGTGCTATGGGTGTTTCCGCTATGATGCACGGATACATGCCTTTTGATAAGGATGGAAATCTTCTTGTTCCATTCAGAACCTGGAGAAATACCATAACAGAAGAGGCTTCTGAGAAACTTACAGATGCTTTGGGATTCCACATTCCGCAGAGATGGAGTATTGCACACCTGTATCAGGCAATTCTTAACAAAGAGGAGCACGTTGGAAAGATTGCTTTCTTTACAACTCTTGCAGGTTATATACATCTTTTGCTTACAGGTGAGAAAGTTCTTGGTATTGGCGATGCTTCGGGTATGTTCCCTATAGATTCCGAGACATGCGATTACAACGCAGGAATGCTCGATACTTTTGATAATCTTTCAGAGGTAAAGAGTGCGGGAATCAAGATTCGTGACATCCTTCCTAAGGTGCTTTGCGCAGGTGAGCGTGCCGGTGTTCTTACTAAAGAAGGAGCTCTTTTCCTCGATCCCGAAGGAACACTTAAAGAGGGTGTGCCTGTATGTCCTCCCGAGGGAGATGCGGGAACAGGTATGGTTGCGACTAACTCTGTTGCAAAGAGAACAGGAAATATTTCTGCAGGAACATCTGTATTTTCAATGGTTGTACTTGAGCATGATCTGTCCAAGGCATATCCTGAGCTTGATATAGTTACAACACCTTCAGGTGAGCAGGTTGCCATGGTACATTGTAACAACTGTACTTCCGATCTTAACGCGTGGGTATCACTTTTCAGAGAGTTTGCAAAGACATTCGGACAGGATATCAGCGATGACGAGCTCTATGGCGGGCTCTATAGAAAGGCTATGGAGGGAGACCCCGATTGCGGCGGACTTCTTGCATACAACTATTTCTCAGGAGAGAGCATCACGGGATTCAATGAAGGAAGACCTCTTTTCGTCAGAAAACCCGACGATGTATTCAATCTTTCAAACTTCATGAGAACACATCTTTATACTGCTCTCGGTGCACTTAAGCTTGGAAATGACATCCTCATAAAAGAAGAGAAAGTTAATGTTGATTTCTTCTTCGGACAGGGTGGATTCTTCAAGGTAAGAGGCGCAGGAGACAAGACTATGGCTGCAGCTTTGGGAACAACAATTAAGCTTATGGAGACTGCGGGAGAAGGCGGTCCTTGGGGACAGGCAATCCTTGCGGGTTACATGATGCAGAAGCAGGACGGCGAGAGTCTTGAGAAGTATCTGAATGATAAAGTATTTACCAATGTAAGCGTAGAAACATGTGAGCCTGACGAGAAAGATGTCAAAGGCTTTGATGAGTTCATCAAGAACTATTCTGCAGGACTTGCCGTTGAGAAGGCAGCGGTTGATTCACTCAGATAACATTAAAGATAACGGGGTATAGAAATGTTAGAAGAACTTAAAAAGAAAGTATATGAAGCAAATATGCTTCTTCCCAAGTACGGACTTGTTCTGTTTACATGGGGAAATGTCAGTGAGATTGACAGAGAAAAAGGACTTTTTGTTATAAAGCCGAGCGGAGTTGAGTATGACAAGATGACTCCCGATGATATGGTGGTAATGGACCTTGACGGAAATAAGGTCGAGGGAGAACTTTCACCTTCATCGGACACTCCAACACATCTTGAGCTTTATAAGGCATTTAAGGAAATCGGTGGTGTAGTTCATACACATTCACCTTATGCTACAAGCTGGGCGCAGGCAGGAAGAGGGATTCCCTGCTACGGAACAACGCATGCGGATTATTTCTATGGAGAGATTCCCTGCGTAAGAGCGCTCACAAAAGTTGAGATAGAGTCTGAATATGAGAAAAATACAGGACTTGCGATCGCGGCAGAGTTTGAGCGCCGCAGTATTGATCCTATGGCGGTTCCCGGTACACTGTGCCAGAACCATGGTGTCTTTACATGGGGCAAAGATGCGGCAGAAGCGGTTCACAATGCAGCCGTTGAAGAAGAAGTCGCAAAGATGGCATTAAGAAGCGAATTCTTAAATCCTGAGATCAGCGTAATTTCGTCTGACCTTCAAGATAAGCATTATTTTAGAAAACATGGCGCAAATGCCTATTATGGGCAGAAAAAGTGACAATGATAAAACTTAGACAAACTGCGCTGTAGACGAAACAATGTGGCATGTGATACATTGAAAATGCAGTTTGTCTTTGAATATTACGGAAAGGAAATAATTCAATATGGCTATGACCAATCAGGAACTACAAAAGACGGCTAATGAAGTAAGAAAAAGTATAATAACAGCACTTCATGCAGCCGGAGCAGGACATCCGGGCGGATCTTTATCTTCAACAGATATTTTCACATATCTGTATTTTGAGGAAATGAATGTAGATCCCAAAAAAGTTTCAGATCCGGACAGAGATCGCTTTGTCCTTTCAAAGGGACATTGTGCACCGGGACTTTACTCTGTAATGGCAGAGAAAGGTTATTTCCCTAAAGAGGAACTGACAACGCTTCGTAAGCTTGGTTCAAGACTTCAGGGACATCCCAGTATGCAGTATCTTCCGGGACTTGATATGTCAAGCGGATCACTTGGACAGGGTATTTCAGCAGCTTGCGGAATGGCACTTTCTGCAAAGCTTGATAAAAAAGATTTTAGAGTATATACACTTCTTGGCGATGGTGAGCTTCAGGAAGGTCAGGTATGGGAAGCAGCTATGTTTGCAGGCTTCCGTAAATTAGACAACCTTGTTGTTATCGTGGATAACAACGGTCTTCAGATTGACGGACCTGTAGATAAGGTATGTTCACCTTATCCTATCGATAAGAAATTTGAAGCATTTAATTTCCATGTAATCAATATAGACGGACATAACTTTGATGAGATCAAGGCAGCTTTCGAAGAGGCCAAGAAAACAAAGGGTATGCCCACAGCGATCATAGCGCACACTGTTAAGGGTAAAGGTGTTTCATTCATGGAGAACCAGGCTGGATGGCACGGAAAAGCTCCTAACGACGACGAGTACAAGCAGGCTATGGAAGAATTGGAAAGGATAGGTGCAGCACTATGAGCGAAGTAAAGAAGATTGCAACAAGAGAAAGTTATGGTAATGCTCTTGCGGAGCTTGGTGATGAGTTTCCAAATCTCGTAGTTTTGGATGCGGATCTTGCAGCATCAACCAAGACAGCTGTTTTTCAGAAGAAATTTCCTGAGAGACATATAGATTGCGGTATCGCAGAGTGTAATATGATGGGAATCGCAGCAGGACTTGCAACAACAGGAAAGATTCCTTTTGTTAGTTCTTTTGCCATGTTCGCAGCAGGACGTGCATTTGAGCAGGTACGTAACTCAGTGGGATATCCCCATCTTAATGTAAAAATTGGTGGAACACATGCCGGAATCACAGTAGGTGAGGACGGAGCCAGCCATCAGTGTAATGAGGATTTCGCTCTTATGAGTGTTATCCCCGGAATGGTTGTAATGTGTCCTGCAGATGATATTGAAGCAAAGGCTTGCGTTCGCGCAGCTCTTGAGCATGAAGGACCTGTTTACATCAGATTCGGACGTGCTGCATGCAGTATCATCAACGACAGACCCGACTACAAGTTTGAAATCGGTAAGGGTTCTGTTATCAAAGAAGGTACTGATGTAACTATTATTGCAACAGGTATCTGCGTTGATTCAGCAATCGGTGCAGCTGAGAAGCTTGCCGCTGACGGAATTTCCGCAGAGGTTATCAATATCTGTACTATCAAACCTCTTGATAAGGAGCTTGTTATCGCTTCAGCAAAGAAGACCGGCAAGGTTGTAACTGTTGAAGAGCACTCTGTTATCGGTGGACTCGGAAGCGCGGTTAGTGATGCACTTTCAGAGAGCGCACCTACTCCTGTTAAGAAACTCGGAATGCAGGATAAGTACGGTGAGTCGGGAACAGCAGGTGAACTTGTTCATAAGTATGGACTTGATGCAGATGGAGTATATGCTTCAGTAAAGGAATTTCTTAAATAATGAATATATTGAGTTCTTCAATTCTGTCAGCGGATTTTACACGACTGGGATCGCAGATCGAAGAAGTCGATAAGGCTGGCACCCACTACATACATATTGATGTCATGGATGGAATGTTTGTTCCTTCTATTTCGTATGGAATGCCTATAGTTAAGAGCATAAGAGGGATAACCGATAAGCTTTTTGATGTGCATTTGATGATAGTCGACCCGATACGTTACATAAAGGACTTTGTGGACGTTGGGGCAGACTCCGTAACTTTTCATCAGGAGGCTACCGATGATCCCGAAGCGGTCATAGACGAGATACATAAATATGGGAAAAAAGCCGGCATAGCAATTAAACCGGGAACTCCCATAGAAGCAGTCTTTCCCTATCTAGAGAAGGTTGAGATGGTACTTGTCATGACGGTTGAACCGGGATTTGGCGGACAAAAGCTGATACCTGAAAGTCTTGATAAAGTCAGGGAGCTCAGAAAGCTCATTGATGAAAGAAAGCTTGATGTTGATATTCAGGTGGACGGCGGAGTATACATCGATAATGTAGAGGAAATATTGGAGGCTGGTGCGAATGTGATTGTATCCGGTTCAGGTATTTTTAAGGGCAATATTTCTGAAAATATTATAAAATTCAGGAAGATATTATCGGAATAACAACCTACACATTGACAAAAAAGCATAAATAAAATACAATTTCAGTATAAGCTGCAAGTGGGCTCATGTGCATAGCGCATGAGCCTTTTTTTCCAAAAAATACCATATTTCTATCATGGTGTGGAGGCGTTATGAGGAAATTTACTTCGTTAGCTGTTACTGTTTTTTTATGCCTGACTACGTTAGTGGGATGTAGTTGTGCATCGCCGTCACAACGAGCGGAGAAGTCTGTTCAAAGACTTACAATTGGTTTTGTGAAATCGGTTGATGAGGAAGAAATTCTTGGTTCAAGCGATGCGCTCAAGAACATGTTCAAGAGCGAAATGATAAAGCAGGGCTATTATGTCAGGGATGTACAAGTTGAAGTGGGATCTTCATATGAGATGATAGGCCGAAAACTCGCTATCGGGGAAGTTGATATAGGCTTTGTACCCGGAGCAACGTACGTACTATATGAGGAATATTGTGATGTTATTCTTACGGCACTCAGGAAAGGATTGTCGATTGAAAGCGATGAACCGAGAGTGTGGAATGACAATACACCAACATCTACTACGGATAAAACGGTAACATATTACAGAGCGCTTATTTTGGCAGGTCCATCGGCAAAGGGACAGGCCATGGCGGAAAAAGTAAATAACGGGGAGCCGCTTACATGGGAAGAACTCAATATGCTCAGATGGGGAGTAATGAATTCCACGTCACCCGCCGGATATTTGTATCCGTCTCTTTGGTTAAAAGAGAAATATAATAAAAAGATTACCAACCTCAAATATGTAACTGAAGTTGATACATACAGTACGGCATTTGAGGGGCTGGCATCTGAAGCGCTTGATGTTATATGCATATATGCTGATGCAAGACGCGATTTTGAAGACAGATGGCGCAGTAAATACGGAAGACCTTTTAATATCTGGGACGAAACAGCCGTTATCGGTGTCACAAGCGGAATTTATAATGATACCGTTTGCGTCAGCAAGACATCGACTGTAATGGATGAATCGTTAAAAGAAGCAATCCAGCAGGCATTTATAAATATCGGCAACACCGAGGAAGGCAAGAAAATATTGTCTTTTTACAAACATGACGGATATGTGGCGGCGGATCCTGAAGATTACGAGCCGATAAGAGCTGCCAGAGAAGTAAATAATTTAAAATAATAATGATAAGACGCCACAGGCACGGAAAGGATATGTGTCTGTGGCGTTAATTGACATTTGGGAGGCGAAAAGGCATACTATATTTGTTAAATTAAGAAGAGGTAAGAAGGCATAGAATGTATAAAAGACTAGAAAGAAACGATCCGTGTTGGTGCGGAAGCGGCAAAAAATATAAAGCATGTCACGCCGCATTTGATGATAAGCTTATTGCACTTGAACATAAAGGTTTCAGGATTCCTTCCAGAGACCTGTTAAAAACTGAAAAAGATATTGAAGGAATAAAAAAGAGTGCGGTCATAAATATGGCTGTACTTGATGAGATCGGTGATAAGATACGTGCAGGAATGACAACTCAGGAAATCGACGACATCGTATATAGAACAACCACTAAGATGGGAGGAATACCGGCTGATCTTAATTACGAGGGATTCCCCAAGAGCGTATGCACTTCAATAAATGAAGAAGTTTGCCATGGAATCCCGTCTGAGGATGTGATCTTGCAGGACGGAGATATAATAAACGTCGATTGTTCAACAATTCTTGACGGATATTACTCTGATTCTTCGCGAATGTTTTGCATAGGAAATGTATCCCCGGAAAAGAAGAGACTTGTCGATGTTACAAAAGAGTGCCTTGAAGTGGGACTCAAAGCGGTAATACCATGGACTCCTATCGGAGATATGGGACATGCCGTACATCAGCATGCGCTTGATAACGGATATACTGTCGTAAAAGAGATTGGCGGACATGGTTGCGGAAATGGCTTCCACGAGGAACCTTTTGTAAGTTATGTCAGCAAACCTGGAACAGGAATGATAATGGTTCCTGGTATGGTATTTACGATAGAGCCTATGGTGAACATGGGAACAGATGAGATCTTTTGTGATGAAGAAAACGAGTGGACAGTTTATACAGCAGACTTAAAGCCTTCGGCACAGTGGGAAGTTGAACTCCTTGTGACTGAAACGGGATATGAGCTGCTCTGTTGGTAATATATCAGGAAGGAATGGATAGAATGCAGAATAAGGGAAAGTACTATATAACTACAGCAATCGCGTATACATCGGGTAAGCCTCATATCGGAAACAGTTATGAGATCGTCCTTGCAGATGCTATAGCAAGATATAAGAGAAGAGACGGATTTGACGTGCATTTTCAGACAGGATCTGATGAGCACGGTCAGAAGATAGAGACAAGAGCTATCGAAGCAGGATGCAATTCCCCTAAAGAGTTCGTTGACGGAGTTTCAGATACTATCAAAGGCCTTTGGAACCTCATGGATACATCTTATGACAGATTTATCCGTACAACAGATGAAGACCACGTTAAGCAGGTTCAGAAGATCTTTAAGAGATTCTACGATCAGGGAGATATCTACAAGGGATCTTACAAGGGAATGTACTGTACAGAGTGTGAGGCCTTCTATACAGAGGGACAGCTCGTTGACGGTAAGTGTCCCGAGTGTGGCGGCGAAGTTCATCCTGCAGAAGAAGAAGCTTACTTCTTCAAAATGAGTAAATATGCTGATAGACTTATTGAGCACATCAACACACATCCTGAATTCATTCAGCCTGTTTCCAGAAAGAATGAGATGATGAACAACTTCCTTCTTCCCGGACTTCAGGATCTGTGCGTATCAAGAACATCATTTAAGTGGGGAATTCCCGTAGACTTTGATGATAAGCATGTTGTATATGTGTGGCTTGATGCACTTTCAAACTATATAACAGGTATCGGATACGATGCAGAGGGCAACAGCTCAGAAGAGTACAAGAAGTGGTGGCCTGCAGATCTTCATCTTATCGGAAAAGATATTATTCGCTTCCATACAATTTATTGGCCTATTTTCCTTATGGCACTCGGAGAGCCTCTTCCTAAGCAGATCTTTGGACATCCATGGCTCTTGCAGGGTGGCGAGAAGATGAGTAAGTCAAAAGGAAACGTTATTTACGCCGATGACCTTGTAAGCTTATTCGGAGTCGATCCCGTAAGATACTTCGTTCTTCATGAGATGCCTTTTGAGAACGACGGTGTTATCACATGGGACCTTCTCGTTGAGAGATTTAATTCAGACCTCGCCAACACGCTCGGTAACCTTGTAAACCGTACTATCGCAATGAGTAACAAATATCTTGGCGGAGTATTGGCCGATAAGGGTGTAAAAGAGGCTGTTGACGATGACCTTAAGGCAGTTGTTACAGGCTGCTACGATAAGGTTGAAGCAAAGATGGACGAGCTTCGTGTTGCAGATGCACTTACAGAGATCTTTACACTCTTTAAGAGATGCAACAAATATATAGATGAGACTGAGCCTTGGATCCTCGGAAAGGATGAGAGCAAGAAGGACAGACTTTCAACTGTTCTGTATAACCTTGTTGAGGCTATCTCAATCGGTGCGGCTCTTCTTGATCCGTTTATGCCTGAGACTGCTGCTAAGATCAAGAAGCAGATCAATGCGGCTGACAGAGATTTTGATACTCTTAATAAGTTCGGATTGTACAAGAACGGAACAAAGGTTTCAGAGAATCCTGAAATGCTTTTTGCCCGCAAGGATCTCAAGGATGTTCTTGAGAAAGCTGCAGAGATAACAAAGAAGCAGAAGGCTGAGTATGAAGAAGCACAGAGAAAGGCTGCAGAGAACCTTGCAAAAGCAGGTCTTGCTCCCGCTCCTGCAAAAACAGCAGGTGATGCTGACGAAGCAGTTATCGATATTCCTGCAAAGGATGAGATTACATACGAACAGTTCGGAGCTATGCAGTTCCAGGTTGGTGAGATCATAAAGTGTGAGGCGGTTGCAAAATCCAAAAAGCTTCTTTGCTCACAGGTTAAGATCGGAAGCCAGGTAAAGCAGATCGTATCAGGTATCAGAAAATATTATTCTCCTGAGGAGATGGTAGGCAAGAAGGTAATGGTACTTGTAAACCTTAAGCCCGCAAAACTTGCAGGCGTTATGTCGGAAGGAATGCTCCTTTGCGCAGAGGATGCGGAAGGCAATCTTGCACTTATGACACCTGAAAAAACAATGCCTTCAGGAGCAGAAATCTGTTGATAATTTAATGGGTTTTCGTGTTATCATGTATATATAGACGAAAAGCCATATACGTTGGGAGGGATTTCTTATGGTACGTAAAGAGGAACTGACTTACAAATCACGTGACAGACAGACCATGCTTAACGCAGTAAGATGGATTCCCGAGGGACAGCCGATTGCAATTCTCCAGGTTATTCATGGCATGCAGGAATATACCGACCGCTATGATGAATATGCCCGTTTTATGGCAGAGAACGGCATAATGGTTATAGGTAATGATAATCTGGGCCATGGTAAGTCGGTTAATCCACCCGGCAGTATCTACGGATATTTTTGCAAGAACGATCCCGCAACGGTTTTGGTGCGCGATGCGCATAGATTAAAGAAGATGACACAGGAAGAATTTCCGGGAGTTCCGGTATTTATCCTTGGTCACAGCTTTGGTTCATTTATAGCCAGAGAGTATATGACACGATACGGAACAGGAATAAAAGGTGCGATAATTCAGGGAACAGCGTACACGACAAGAGGTACACTCGGTGCGATGAATTTCTGGGTATCCCTGTTGCAGTTCTTTTTCGGTGAAAAGCATCGCTCGAAGATGATCAATGATATGGCCTTCAAGGGATATCTGAGGAAAATTGAGAAACCTGCCACGCCTTTTGACTGGTTATCACATAACGAAGAGAGTATAAAAAAATATATCGCAGATCCTGCGTGTAACTTTATCTTTACACTTAATGGATTTAAGACAATGGCTGAGCTGTTAAAGAGAATACAGGATGAGGACAGGATGGAAGATATTCCGAAGACTCTTCCGGTGCTTATAACCGGCGGAAGCGAAGATCCTGTGTGTGGCTATGGAGAGGCACTCAAGAGACTTTGCGATATTTACAGGCTTCAATTACAGATGAAGAATGTTGATATAAAGATTTATGACGGATTCCGCCATGAACTTCAACAGGAAATCGGAAGAGAAAAAGTATTTGCAGATCAGTTAGATTGGATCAAGAAAGTGTTGAGCAGTGATAATTGATACATCAAAAGTGATCGTTAGATGTGCATATAATTCTGATTGGGAAGGGGCGATGAAACTTGCGTGGGAAACTTTCGCTAAGTTTGACGCCCCTGATTATTCAGCAGAGGGTATAGGTAATTTTCGTAACTTTGTGACGGATGAGAATCTTCACAAGATGTTTGTAGCCGGGCATTATCAGTTGTTTGTTGCGGTATATGGCAATAAATGTCTGGGAATGCTTACAATAAGGGAAAAATCACACATATCGCTATTGTTTGTTGATGGGGACTACCATTACAATGGAATTGGTAGTGCCCTTATTAAATTTGTTTCTGATTATGTTTTGACTGAAGAGGGCATAGACAAACTCACAGTCAATGCATCACCGTATGCGATCGATTTTTATCACAGACTGGGATTTAGAGACACGCATAAAGAGACGGTTGCCGACGGAATAAAATTCACACCGATGGAATTGAGGTTATGAAAAATGGGAAAATTTTTTAGCTTAGACAGCCCCTTTGTGGCTGGACTTACAAGACTTGCCGATGTTATGTGGCTCAACATATTAACATTATTATTTGCTGTTCCGCTTATGATCGAGCAGGTTATGATCTTGGGACCGGCTGTTTCACCGCTTATGACAGAGGGTGGACAGTTTAGTTATGATGTTTTTGTAGCAGCGGTTATGTGGGCGTGGATAATAGGAATTCCGTTGTCTGCAATATGTGGCCCTGCCTGCACTGCTATGCATTATGTTCTTTTGAAGATGGTCAGAGAAGAAGACAGCTATGTGACGAAGACATTCTTTAAATCTTTTAAGGAAAACTTTAAACAGGGAATAGTTCTTCAGGTTATAAAGTTTTTTGTGGGAGGAATGCTTATTCTTGATTTCCTTATCCTCAGAAGCAGAGGCGGATTCTACAGATATGTTGTTTTTGCAATGTTCGTCTTTTTGTATATGGTGGGACTCTATGTTTTCCCGCTCCAGTCAAAATTTGAAAACACTATTGTGAAGACGATAAAGAATGCATTCATATTGACGATAATTGCGCTCCCAAGATCTTTGGGAATGGCGTTTGTTTCGCTTCTTCCGATTCTTCTTGCTTATTTCTTTGACATGAAATTTATTCCCATTTATGTACTTGTGGGAATAGCAGGCCCTGCATATCTTTGCGCGGTTCTTTATAATCCTACTTTCAAGAGATTCGAGCCCAAAGAAGAAGAGGTCTCCGAAGAAGAGGAGATGAATGCCGCTATCAGAAAACTCGACGAGCTTGATGAAGAAGAAAAAGGTGAATAATTAGCAAGTTGCATATAGATGTTTAAAATTATTCGTCAACATTACGGAATTGGGAATGTATTTTGAGGTCAATGAGCACATTGGCCAATGTATTATAAAAATTTTGTGAAATTAGTGAATAGTAAATAAAGTGTGCCAAAGCTATACTAAGTTCTATCATAAGCTATGTAATGAATTAGGAGGAATTTAAGGTTATGGCAAGTTTATCACTTGAGAATGTATGCAAAGTATATCCCAATAAGTTTGAAGCTGTTAAAAACTTCAACCTTCAGATTGAGGATAAAGAATTTATTATTTTCGTAGGACCTTCAGGATGCGGAAAGTCAACAACTCTTCGTATGATTGCAGGACTTGAGGATATCACATCAGGTACTCTTAAGATCGGTGACAGAGTAGTTAATGATGTAGAGCCTAAGGACAGAGATATTGCGATGGTATTCCAGAACTACGCTCTGTATCCTCACATGACAGTATATGATAACATGGCATTCGGACTTAAGCTTAGAAAGGTTCCGAAGCCTGAAATAGATAAGATGGTTAAAGAGGCAGCTAAGATCCTTGATCTTGACAAGCTCCTTGATCGTAAGCCTAAGGCTCTTTCCGGTGGACAGAGACAGCGTGTTGCTATGGGACGTGCTATCGTTCGTAATCCTAAGGTATTCCTTATGGACGAGCCTCTTTCAAACCTTGATGCTAAGCTCCGTGTACAGATGAGAACAGAGATCGCTAAGCTTCACCAGAGACTTGGCACAACAATCATCTACGTTACACATGACCAGACAGAGGCTATGACTCTTGGTACAAGAATCGTAGTTATGAAGGACGGTCTCATTCAGCAGGTTGACACACCTCAGAACCTCTATGAGAAGCCCGCTAACCTCTTCGTTGCAGGATTCATGGGATCACCTCAGATGAACTTCATCGATGCTGAAGTTGTAGTTTCAGGTGACACAGCAAGCCTCAGAGTAGCAGATCAGCTCATCGAGCTTCCTCCTGCAAAGGCTAAGAAGGTTATCGAGGGTGGTTACGCAGGAAAGACTGTAACATTCGGTATCCGTCCTGAGGATGTTGATGATTCAGAGGTAGTTGTTAGCACATCTAAGGCTGTATTTGAGTCAACAATCAACGTATACGAGCTTCTTGGTGCAGAAGTTTATCTGTACTTTGATCTTGATCAGTTCCCTATCACTGCAAGAGTTGATTCTCGTACAACAGCAAGACCCGGCGATAAGGTTAAATTCGCATTTGATGTTGAGAAGATTCACATCTTCGACAAAGAGACAGAAGAGACAATCACAAACTAATATTGTGAATATACTATTAAGGAGCCATGCAAACGCATGGCTCCTTTTGTGATATACTTAAGGTAGTTTCTTTTGAAAGGAGAAAGCATGATTTCAACGCAGACGATAAAAGGAAGTATAAGTGAACTTGGAGCTATAACCAAAGTAGAATTATGTGTTATGGATCTGGGCGGAGAAGTTGTGGCGTCTACAAGTGATCTTGGATTTTCCGATATTTCCATAATTACAAGTTTTGCTTCATCACCCGTGGATTCACAGGTGATAGGTGACATCCATCTTTTTAAGGTTATGGACGATGGAGATCCCTTGTATATTCTGCTTTCAAAAGGCGACAATGAGCAGGCATATATGGTGGGAAAGATTGCGGTGAGCCAGCTTCAGGCTCTTGTTCTTGCTTACAAAGAAAGATTTGACAGGAATAATTTTTTCCAGAATCTGCTTCTTGATAATATGCTGATGATCGATGTGTATAACAGGGCAAGGAAACTCAAGATTGAAGTGACGGCGCCCAGAACTATAATCTTGGTTCAAACGGGACGAACAAAAGATAACAGCGCAAGAGAGCTTTTGTCCAGCATGTTTTCGTCTACGTCAGGTGACTATGTAACTGCAGTTGATGAGAACAGCATTATCATAGTAAAGTCACTTGGAAAAAATGAGTCATATGATGACATAAACCAAGTGGCAACAACTATAGTGGATATGATGAATACAGAGGCTCTTTTAAATGTAAGAGTTGCGTACGGAACTATAGTTGAAGAGATACGCGATCTCAGTAAATCATTCAAAGAAGCAAAGATGGCGCTCGAAGTCGGAAGAATCTTCAATGCTGAGTGCAGGGCAAACGGATATAATACGCTCGGAATAGGAAGACTTATATATCAGCTTCCCGAGAGCCTTTGTAAGATGTTTATAGATGAGATTTTTGAGGATAAGGAAGTACCCAGTAATCTAGATGAAGAGACTTTGAATACTATTTCGAAGTTTTTTGAGAATAACCTCAATGTGTCTGAGACTTCAAGACAGCTTTTTGTGCATAGAAATACTCTTGTGTACAGGATTGAGAAGCTTGAAAAGAGCTGTGGACTTGATGTGAGAAAATTCGATGATGCGCTTACCTTCAAGATCGCACTCATGGTCCTTAATTACATGAAATATCTTAAGGAAAGAGAATAAAAAGAAAGCGGTCCTGTGAGGGATACATGCACGTTGACTTCCGACGCAGCGCAGGCGACCTTACAACACATGAAAGGTTCTGCTTAGTGCTGCTTCGTTCCCGACCTGACACGGTTCGCAGATTTTCATTGCATAAGACCCACGCTTGTACAAAAGGACTGCTACATGCACCCTTCACAAGACCGCTTTGATTACTATACTTTTTTTTGACCGTAATGTCAATTTGTTATTGCTGGATAAGATCCTTAAGGGTGTAGCTGTCGATATATTTGTTTACAACTTCATCCAGCCCTTTCCAGAAGTTAACAGAATTGCATGAATCGGTTCTGGGGCACATAACTCCGTTTTCATATGCGACGCATTCAACGGGCGTGAGATTTCCTTCAACTGTTCTGAGTACGTCGCCGATATTATATTCCTCGGAGGGCTTGGAAAGGCGGTATCCGCCGTTACTTCCGCGCATGCTGTTGAGGTATCCCGCTTTATTTAAGGTCGAAACAATTTGTTCCAGATATTTGATAGGTATGTTTTGTCTCTGAGAAATGTCTTTAAGTGAAATGAAATTGTCGTTACCGAAGCTGGCAAGATCTATCATTACTCTCAAAGCGTATCTTCCCTTTGTGGATATTCGCATAAAAAACCCCTTTTTATAGATAATTTGGTATAATATAGTGATATAATGTAGAATTGCAAAAATGACTTAAGTCATGAAGTAATTCGTATATCATATATTAACAGAATTACTACCATTTCGCTAGGAAAGAAGTATATTTATGAAAATGCAGCCAAAATCCGCAGGTGTGAACATGGAAAACTGCACTGAGGATGAGCTTAAAGATATCAAGTACATGAGAGCAGCCATTAATCAGGCGAAGAAAGCATTTGCTCTGGGAGAAGTTCCGATAGGATGCGTAATAGTTTATGAAGACAAGATAATCGGACGAGGATATAACAGGCGCAACACAGACAAAACACCGCTCGCGCATGCGGAAATAACTGCTATACGCAAGGCGGGAAAGGTGATAAAAGATTGGAGACTTGAGGGATGTAAGTTGTATGTTACTTTGGAGCCGTGTCAGATGTGCGCGGGAGCCATAGTGCAGGCAAGAATACCCGAAGTCGTTATGGCAGCGGAGAATCCCAAGGCGGGATGCGCCGGATCGGTTATGAATATTTTGAACAATCCGGATTTCAATCATCAGGTTGTTGTGAAAAAAGGCGTATTGGAAGAGGAATGCAGTAAACTGCTGAAAGATTTTTTTATAGAGCTGAGAGCAAGAAATAAAGCTGAGAAAGAGCAGAAAGGAAATCTTTAAGTGAAAAGGAAGATTCTCGCGCTGGTTATGACAGCGGTAATGACAATTAGTACAGTAGGCTGTGGAAACAGCAGAAAAGTGGTTTCGGACTTTCAATACCGTAATATAGATGTTTCAGGTCCTCCGGTTACAATTACTTATCTGACTATAGGTGATAAGCCTATAAACGGAATGACAGAGAAGGTTCTGGACAGACTTAACGAGCTTCTTTTAAAGAAGGTAAATGCGAAGCTGGATATCTATTATATTGGCTGGAACGATTATCTTGAAAACTATAACAAGACGCTTAGTTTGGGAAACGTTAATGTAGATCTAATCGCTGCGGGAAGCGACTGGCTTGATGCATGGCCTAACGCGGCTAAGGGATATTTTTTGCCCCTTTCTGAAGATATGCTAAGGACATATTGCCCGCAGACATATAAATATGTGTCATCCATGGACTGGGATTGCTGCACTTATGACGGAAAGATATATTTTATTCCGGAAAATGAGTATACCCAGTGGATAAACTATGGTTTTGTTTACAGATTGGATGATGTAAAAAATGTAGAGAAAGCCAAGAGTAACGACCTCGGGAGAGATTTCAACATCGGTGAGATACAGGATTGGGATACTCTTGATGAATTTTTTACACTCTATAGAGAACAGAATCCGGAGAAGCTTTTCTGGGATGCTGATGGAAAAGAAACAAAGCAGGCTCTTGGATATATCATGTCCGAAAGTAATTATATTCCTATATATGAGCTTGGCGACTACGGAGTATGGGGCATTTTTAAGAATGCGCAGAGCCAGATAGTTTCACCTTATATGTCGGGTAATTATCTTATTAACTATGCCAAGATCATGAAGAAATGGAATGAGATGGGCGTATGGAGAAGTGATTTTTCGGATTACAAGGATAACTATGAGGCTTTCTATAACGGAGATACCTCGGTTGTTCTTGCGACTACAGAGGACTATTACACTACGATAAAACCTAATATGGAAATTTATCAGCCTGAGGCAAAGCTTAAGTTCTTCTGGTTTGGAAAAGAAAACCTGTTAAAGACAAGTATTTTGCACGGAGCAATGGCAATTTCATCAAAGTCAAAGAACCCTGAGAGAGCTCTTATGGTGTACGACATTTTAAGAAATGATGTGGAGTGCTACAGACTTATAAGATACGGAATTGAAGGCGTGCAGTACCAGATAAATCCCAAAGACATGCTTGAGAGACCCAACGGATATAATGACGAAAAAGATGGAATAACAACCAACTTCTGGTGGGGAAGAAGAGATTCCTATGAAAAAGCAGACTCGAACTATGCCTGGGATGATTATAACGAACTTAAGTCAGAGTATAACAAGATTGCAATAGACTATCCTTGGGACAGATATCGATTTATGACGACCAATATTAACAATACGATAGAAGAAGTCACCAAGGTATGCGATAAATATATTCCTGAGATCACGTATGGCAGATATGAAGGAACGCCGGAGGCTGAGGTCAATGAATTCAGGACAGCTCTACAGGCCGCGGGAGTAGATGAGGTAAAAACATATCTGCAGAATATTTATGATGCCGATAAGGATAAGAACGGACATTAATAAATATCATACAAAGAAGACGAAAACTATGATAAAATAACGCCTGTAAATTGTATACATGTATAGCGTAGTAAAAATGGGTAGGAGGAATGGTAATGGTAACAACACTTGAACATGGGTGTTATCTCATAAACGGTAACACTGTAGTGCCTGATAATGCAGAGGCTGCAGCGGTTCTCGCATCTAACGGTGTATCAGAGGATGCGGCAAAGAGTGCGAAAGAGAACACAATAGCATACGGAATCCTTAAAGAGCATAATACTTCCGGAAACATGGAAAAGTTATGCGTTAAGTTTGATAAACTTACTTCACATGACATTACATATGTCGGAATCATTCAGACAGCAAGGGCGTCGGGACTTGAGAAATTCCCTATTCCCTATGTACTTACAAACTGTCACAATTCACTTTGTGCGGTTGGCGGAACAATTAACGAAGACGATCATGTATTTGGTCTTACAGCAGCTCAGAAGTATGGCGGAATCTATGTACCCCCTCATCAGGCGGTTATCCACCAGTTCGCAAGAGAGATGCTCGCAGCAGGCGGAAGCATGATCCTTGGATCTGATTCACATACAAGATATGGTGCGCTCGGAACAATGGCTATCGGAGAGGGTGGCCCCGAGCTTGTTAAGCAGCTTCTTGGACAAACTTATGATGTTGATATGCCGGGAGTTGTAGCAATTTATCTTGAGGGTGAGCCTAAGAAGGGCGTAGGACCTCAGGACGTTGCACTTGCAATCATCGGAGAAGTATTCGGAAGCGGCTACGTAAAGAATAAAGTAATGGAATTTGTCGGACCCGGTGTTGAGAAGCTCAGTGCTGATTTCAGGATCGGTGTTGACGTTATGACAACAGAGACAACATGTCTTTCATCAATCTGGCAGACAGACGATACGATCAAAGAATTCTATGAGATCCACGGAAGAGTCGGTGATTACAAAGAACTTAAGCCCGGAAAGGTTGCTTATTATGACGGTCTTGTTAAGGTTGACCTCAGCTCGATCAATCCTATGATTGCTATGCCTTTCCATCCAAGTAACGTATATGAGATCGCAGAGGTTAATCGCAATGCTGCCGATATTCTTGCAGATGTTGAGAAGAGAGCAAGAGTAAGCTTTGGCGACAGCATTGAGTATTCACTTCAGGATAAGCTCAAAGACGGTAAGTTCATTGTTGAGCAGGGAATAATCGCAGGTTGCGCAGGCGGTGGATTTGAGAACATTTGCGCAGCAGCAGATATCCTTAAGGGACACTATATCGGAAACGACAGATTTACACTCAGTGTATATCCTGCGTCAACACCTATCTTTATGGAAGTTGTTAAGAACGGCGCAGCTGCTGCAATTCTTGAGACAGGAGCAATCCTTAAGACAGCATTCTGCGGACCTTGCTTCGGCGCAGGTGATACTCCCGCAAACAATGCGTTCAGTATCAGACATTCGACAAGAAACTTCCCTAACCGTGAAGGTTCTAAGGTTCAGAACGGCCAGGTTGCTTCAGTTGCACTTATGGATGCAAGATCTATCGCAGCGACAGCAGCTAATCAGGGTGTTCTTACACCTGCAACAGAGTATGACGGAGAACTCAAGAAATACAAGTATCACTTTGACAGTGAGATCTATAAGAACCGTGTATTTGATTCACACGGAGTTGCAGATCCTTCCGTTGAGCTTCAGCTTGGCCCCAACATCAAGGATTGGCCTAAGATGTCAGAACTTCCTGAGAACATGGTACTCAGAGTTGTATCAGAGATTCATGATCCTGTAACAACAACTGATGAGCTCATCCCTTCAGGAGAGACTTCATCTTACAGATCAAATCCTCTCGGACTTGCTGAGTTTACATTGTCAAGAAAAGATCCTGCATATGTAGGACTTGCAAAAGAAGTGCGTGCAGCACAGGATGCTCTTGTAGAGGGCAAAGATCCCATTGCGGCATGGGGCGAGCTTAAGGGCGTAATGGATGTGATCGGTAAGAAGTTCAGCGGTGTTAATAATGACAACGTTGGATTCGGATCAACAATCTTTGCTGTAAAGCCGGGTGACGGATCAGCCAGAGAGCAGGCTGCGTCATGTCAGAAGGTTCTTGGCGGATGGGCTAACATCGCCAATGAATACGCAACAAAGAGATATCGTTCAAACCTTATTAACTGGGGTATGCTTCCTTTTGTTATTGAAGAGGGTGAACTTCCTTTCAAGAACAAAGACTACATCTTCCTTCCCGGAATCAGAGATGCGGTTAAGAATAAGGATGAAGTTATTAAGGCATATGCTGTTGCAGGGGACAGCATGACTGAGTTTGAACTTAAGCTTGGTAATCTCACCGATGATGAAAGACAGATAATTCTTGACGGTTGCCTTATAAACTACAACAGAGTTAAATAAAAGGGACTGGTATTGGTATGTTTTCTGTTATGAGGCGGAAAAACAGAATAATTGCGGCAGTGCTGACACTGTCGCTTATTGGAAGCGTCGCAGGCTGCGGCGCTTCTTCTGCTGAAAAACAGGTTGATATGGTCGAGGCAGGTTCAAAAGGCCCGGAAACTACAGGTAGCGGTGATTACAGCGTTCCTAATCAGATTCCGAGCGTCCTTGCCGACCAGGTCGGATATAAAACAGACTCGGTTAAAACAGTCATTTTACACGGAAAGAAGCTCCCAAAGACATTCAGTATAAAGGAGCTTGGAACAAAAGAAGAAAAATATACGGGAGATGTGGTCAAGTCTGTCTATAACGAAGAGACAAAAGAATTTACCGGCATAGGATACTTTACCGATCTGAAGGAAGAAGGAACCTATTATGCCTGCGCGGATATAATAGGAGAATCATATTCTTTTACCGTATCGGAAGATGTGTATGCGAACGTATTTAACGAGGCGTGCAAAAAATATTACATTAACAGGTGCGGAATGTCATTGTCCGAAGAATATGCGGGAGAAAATGCGCACAGTGCCTGCCACACGACACCTGCACATCTTCAGGAACATCCTGAAACAGAGATAGATGTTACGGGCGGATGGCACATGGACGAGCAGGCTGACAGAGATACGACGGTCGGATGTAAGGTTGCGGAGAATCTTCTTCTTGCTTATGAGATGAACGAAGCGGCTTTTACTGATGAAGCGGGAATCCCTGAGAGCGGAAACGGTATACCTGATATTCTTGATGAGGTTAGGTATGAAGTTGAATGGCTTTTAAAGATGCAGGATGCAAAGACCGGAGGAGAGTACGGTGCGGCGCTTACCGACAGCTCGGGTGGCGGAGATGTAATGACATACCCTGTCACAGTTACACCGGTTTCTATGGATGCGACGATAAATTTTGCGTCAGTGCTTGCCAAATTCAGCTATATCTATCAGAAGTATGACGGCGAATTTGCGACAACATGCCTTAAAGCGGCGGACAGAGCGTGGAGTTGCTATTTTAACAACCAGAAGGCGCAGGACAATACCACGGTATTTAAGGCTGCGGCAGAACTATACAGAGCAACGGGAAACTCAGGGTACGGGACAGTTCTTGAGGATTACTTTGTCAGAACTAATTTTGATCAGATTTTCAATACGGATGAGAATATACTGATCGGTTCGGTGACATATCTTTCTACAAGTCAGCAGGTTGACGTTACAAGATGTGAGTACCTTATGAAGCTTCTAATGAAGCGTTCTGAGGATATTGCGCAGAAGGCAGGACAATCGGCCTATCTGGTGACAAAAACCGATGAGAAGGCTTTTAATGAGCTTTTGGATGATATGAGATGTCTTACCATAACCGACCATATAATATATAACCATGAGTACACTACGATCATAGAGAATCATGCGCATTTTTTGATGGGGATGAATCCGGGAGCCGTTAACTACGTTACGGATGCAACGGAGAGGACTTATGCAGATGAAGCCGGAGTCGGAATCCTAAACGATCCGCAGGCGGATGCGCTGTTAGTATTTATGCTCAGTGTGCTTGAGAAAAAGGGAGAGGAATAGCACTTCGATATAGAGCATTTTTTGCAATGTTTTTGCAAACTGTGGGATTTGCATGGGCAGAATCATGGTGCTATAGTTAACCAAATGAATGTTAATATAAATGGACTAAATATAAACTACATAGATGAAGGAACGGGGCCTTTACTTGTTATGCTTCACGGATGGGGCTCCAACATAGATCTTTTTGCGGGGGTTATTAATTTTGCAAAAAGAGGTTATCATGTTGTTGCAATGGATATGCCCGGCTTTGGAAAAAGTGATGAGCCCAAAGAGCCCATGAGTGTTGAGGATTTCATGAACTTCGTGATCGATTTTATAAAGACTCTTTATCCCGATGATAAAGAAGTGATCTTCCTCGGTCATTCCATGGGCGGAAGGATAATAATAAAACTTGCTTCAGGAATAAATGAGGGCAAGCTTTCTCCGGGATTTACGATTCCAAAGATCGTACTTACAGATTCAGCCGGAGTTATTCCCGTTAAGACCAAGGCTCAGTTAAAGAGGTCAAGAAGATACAAGTTCTATAAGAATTTCATCACAAAGAGCGGCCTGCTTAAGCTTGATCCGAAAGCACTTGATAAGCTTCAGAAGAAGTTTGGAAGTGCGGATTATGCGGCGGCATCTCCTGTAATGAGAAAGAGCCTTGTAATGGCGGTAAATGAGGATATGGTTCCGAGCATGCCGTCGGTTACGCAGCCGGTTCTTCTTATCTGGGGTGATAAGGATACGGCGACACCGTTGTCTGACGGACAGAAGATGGAAGAGCTTATGCCTGAGGCGGGACTTGCGGTTATAGAGGGAGCAGGCCATTACTCATTTCTTGATAATCTCTATGTATATAACAAGATTCTGGGAAGCTTTCTTGGAATCAAGAATTAAGGAGAGGGATATTTGGGAGCGATACTTATAATATTTATCATAGTATATCTTTGCGCTGCGGTATTGGGGCTTCGTTACTACACGCACATGCTTCAGTTATCGAGCTATCAGTTTCAGGGGTATTTTAGATTTTTAAAGACCACTGTTACTAAATACGGACTTCATGCAGGTGCGGCTGCGGCTATCTTCGGTGCGGGATTTTTTGAATATGCGGAAGCTCTGGAAGAGACCGATATGAACAAGATAGCGGGAGGATTGTTTGTTCTTGCTATCGTCTTTCTGGCGCTTATGGCGGTTATGTATATTCCCAAGAAGGCGAAGAAAAAGTTTGTAGTTACACAAAGGGTTCAGAGATTATTTATAACCTATGCCGTTCTGTTTGTGATCGTGGCACTTATAGCCGGTATCTGTGTGGCTTTCGGTGCTGATTGGAGCGCAGGTAAGCATGCGGTTGCTGCATTCTTTGTTGCGGCTTATATAGGTTGTCTGCCTCTTGTTGTTGCACTTTCAAATCTTATTAACAAGCCTATCGAGAACAGGATAAATCAGTGGTTTATCGACGATGCGAAAAGAATCCTTAAAGAGCATCAGGGACTTAGAATAATCGGGGTTACGGGAAGTTACGGTAAGACAAGCGTTAAATACTATCTGACAACACTTCTTTCAGAAAAATACAGAGTTTTGATGACTCCCGAGAGTTATAACACTCCGATGGGAATTGTCAGAACTATCAGAGAGAAGATGGTTCCCACACATGAGATATTTGTTTGCGAGATGGGAGCAAGACATCTTCATGATATAAAAGAGATAACGGATATTGTTCATCCGGATGATGGTATACTTACATCAATAGGTTATCAGCATCTTGAGACGTTCCATTCGCTTGAGAATATCGTCAGCACCAAGTATGAACTTCTTGATGCGGTTGACGAGAAGGAAAAGGCAGAGGGCGCAGCAAAGGGCAAGCACCTTAAGTTTGCAAACGGTGATAATGAAATCGTTATGGCAAACATGAAATATAAAGATGCCATAACTTACGGTGTTTCAGAAGGATGCGATTACAGAGTTTCCGATATTTCCGTTACGGGAGCGGGAACGACATTTAATGTGACTACACCCGAGGGCGAGACTTCTGAATTCAGTACGAAGCTCGTCGGAAGACATAACGTTGAAAATATTGCGGGTGCTATCGCAGTTGCGGCAAGCTTCGGAGTTCCGATGAACAAGCTTCGCATAGCGGTAAGAAGAATACAGCCCGTTCCACACAGACTTGAACTTGTAAGACACGGCGCTGTTTCAATACTTGATGATGCGTATAACTCCAATCCTAACGGAGCGAAAGTTGCGCTTGAGACACTTGCTCTTTTTGAGAACTCGGTAAAGATACTTGTTACACCCGGAATGGTAGAACTCGGGGCAAAAGAGGATGAGTACAACGAAGAGTTCGGAAGACAGGCTGCAGGCGTTTGCGACTACATCATACTTGTAGGTGAGAAGCAGACTCATGCGATCAAAAAGGGAGCACTTGGTGCAGGATTTGCAGAGGATAAGCTCTTTGTAAAGAGCAGCCTCACGGAAGCTACACAGCTTATGTACGAGCTTGAAGCGGGAAGAGAAAAAGTAATACTTCTTGAGAACGATCTTCCCGATAACTATACATGATCAAAAAAGAAATTATGAAAGAGGGATACTATGAAGCTTAAAGTTGCGGTTTTATTCGGCGGAAAAAGTACAGAGCATGAGATTTCAATTATCTCTGCGATTCAGGCAATAGGACATATCAATAAGGAAAAATACGATGTTGTGCCTGTTTATATCACAAAGAACAACGACTTCTATGTCGGAGAGGACATCGATAAGATTGAGGAGTACACTCACATTAACCAGCTCCTTGCTAAGAGCACACAGGTTGTATGGGTAAAAGAGAATGACAAGGTTAATCTTGTAAGATATCCTATGAAGAAATTCGGAAATAACGTTATGACTCAGGTTGACGTTGCATTCCCCATCGTTCACGGAACAAATGTGGAAGACGGAACACTTCAGGGATTCCTTGCAACACTCGGTCTTCCCGTTGTAGGATGTGATGTTCTTTCATCTGCTGTCGGAATGAACAAGTATGTAATGAAGACTGTTCTTAAGGACAATGATATTCCTGTTCTTGATTGCAAATGCTATACATGGAAAGACTATGAGGACGTTGACGCACTTGTAGCAAAAATCGAGGGAACATTTGAGTATCCCGTTATCATAAAGCCTCTTAACCTTGGTTCAAGTATCGGAATCAAGAAGGCATCTGACAGAGCATCTCTTCTTGAAGCTCTTGACCTTGGATTTGAGTTCTCCAAGAAGATTCTTGTTGAGCACGCTATTTCTAAGCTTAAAGAGATCAACTGCTCGGTTCTCGGCGATTATGAGTCAGCTGAGGCATCTGAGTGCGAAGAGCCTATCAACTCTGATGATATTCTTAGCTTTGAAGATAAGTATATCGGTGGTGGATCAAAGGGATCCGCTAAGGGCGCAAAATCAGGCGGAAGCAAGGGAATGGCTTCTCTTAAGAGAAAGATTCCTGCAGACATTTCTGATGAGATGCGTGACAAGATCAGAAAGATGGCTGTAGATGCGTTCATCGCGCTTGGATGTTCGGGAGTTTCAAGAATCGACTTCATGATCGATATGGAGACTAATAACGTATATTTCAATGAGATCAACACGATTCCGGGATCGCTTTCATTCTATCTTTGGGAGCCTCTTGGAATGAAATATGAGCATCTTTTGGACAACATGATCCAGCTTGCACTCAAGGCTGACAGAGAGAATCACAAGGTTGTTTATTCTTTCGAGACAAACGTACTTGAGGGTGTAAAGCTTGGCGGAGGTTCCAAGGGAAGCAAAGGCTGATAAGTAAAAATAAACCGCTGTAACATGGTAGCATGCTACAGCGGTTTTTCTCTAAGCAAATATTGATTTATAATAGATTACAGAGGAAGTTTTTCGTTTTTAATATAAGTTTCTTCGATGATATTTTTTACATAGCTGTCGATGTTTTTCTGATCTTCCTTATCAAGTTCACTGATGACAACGGGTTTACAATACTCGATAACAACGTGAGTAGGTTTGATAAAAGGAATGTGATTTTCGAAAATGTCACGCGAGTGGTTGATTACCATAGGGACAATGGGACATCCTGATTTCTGGGCAATCTTAAAGCTTCCTTTGTGGAAATCGAGCATGGGTGCGTCAGTGCTGTTTCTGGTTCCTTCGGGGAAGATACACATTGAAATGCCGCTCTTAACTTTTTCGATAGCTGCAAGAACCATCTCGAGACCTTTTCTGATATCAGATCTGTCGAGGAACAGACAATCGAGGAATACCATCCAGTAGCCAAGAATGGGAATCTTTTTGATGACATCTTTTGAAATATAACCCGTAGGTCTGGGAACTCTGGGATAAGTAACTACGATATCGAAGTAGCTTCTGTGATTTCCGACATACAAAACGGAACGATCCTTGGGAACATTTTCCTCGCCGATAACGGTAACTTTTATGCCGCATATCAGCATAACGGTGTTAAATGCAAATCCGACGATTTTTAATGAAGCTGTTTTGACAGCGTAAGGATTGGATTTCTTGATTATCAAAAGAACAAGCTGAATCGGGATACTCACGATCAGGAATATCACGATGAAAAGTATTGCAGCGATAAAACGTATCATAAAATGTAAAACCTCGTTTCTATTAAATAATTCTCTGATTCAAAACATATTTTACCATATAATTTAATGCCATTATTATTTATTTTGTCGTATAATGGGGCAGAGTAATATGCAAAACAAAAGCAGCCGGGGAGAAATGTAATGCTGATTATTAAGAATGGATACCTTATCGAGCCCGAATCAGGCTATGAAGGATATAAAGATATAATAATAGATGGTACAAAAATTGTGGATATTGTGGATAAAGATTGTGTAAAAGTGGAAAAACTTTTGCAGGATTCCGCAAACCAAGTGATAGATGCAGACGGAAAAATAGTAACGGCTGGACTTGTTGACGGACATGTTCACTTCAGGGACCCCGGATTTACTTATAAAGAAGATATCGAGACAGGAGCAAGAGCTTCGGCAAGAGGCGGATTCACATCGGTTGTTATGATGGGAAATACCAATCCGCATATGGATAATGTCGAGACAATAAAGTATGCTCTTGATAAGGGCAAAGAAACTGGAATCAACGTGTATACCTGCGCAAATGTGACCATGAACATGGAGGGAAAAGAGCAGGTTGATATGGAAAAGCTGCTTGACGCAGGAGCAGTTCTTTTCACAGATGACGGAAAACCCATAACCGATGAGAAGATAATGGAGGCTGTTTGTAAGAAAGCTGCGGCACTTGATAAAGTCGTTAGTCTCCACGAAGAAGATCCTAAGTTTATTACAGACAACGGAATCAATGCGGGCGCTGTTGCAGGGAAGCTTGGAATCACAGGCTCACCCAGAGAAGCAGAGATTTCCATGGTGAAAAGAGATATTGAGATAGCTGAGAGGACGGGCGCTAAGATAACCGTGCAGCATATAAGCGCAGCTGAGTCAGTCGATCTTATAAGACAGGCCAAAAAGAGAGGCGTGAAAGTATATGCCGAGGCAACTCCGCATCATTTCACACTTACAGAGGATGCGGTTTTAAAGCACGGAACTTTGGCAAAAATGAATCCTCCGCTCAGACTTGAGTCAGACAGACTTGCAATAATCGAGGGGCTTAAGGATGGCACGATAGAGATGATCGCAACCGATCACGCGCCTCATTCGAAGGAAGAGAAGGATAAGCCGATAAAAGAGGCTCCGAGTGGAATAACCGGAATAGAAACATCTCTTTTGCTGGGAATAAGAGAAATTGTCGACAAGGGATACATGACGCTTTCTGAGCTGTTAAAGCGCATGACAATCTGCCCTGCCAAGATCTACGGTCTGGATGCGGGAAGCGTGAAAGTCGGAGGAAAGGCAGACCTTGTGATATTTGACAATAAGACAGAGTGGGTGTTTGATAAGACATATTCAAAGGCCACAAATACACCGTTTTTGGGAGAAAAATTCCCTGCGCGTGTTTTATATACAATATGCTGTGGAAAAGTGGTATATGAAGCAGATTGATAAAGGAATGAAAGAATGAAGAAAAGATTTATTTTAGCACTTATGGTGTCCGTTTTTTTGACAGGATGTCGTACAGAAGCAAGTGCGATCAATGGAAGCAGAGCAGGTGAAGAGATAGCCGCAGATGCCGTTGATATTCTTGGCGCAGATGCGAGCTTAGCTTCGAATGGCGAAAATAGCGAATCCGTTGAAGACGGTACTTCCGAAGAAATTGATGAAGAGAAGTATGGATCGTACGAGCAGTTTATTGATGACATAAGGTATTGCGTTGAAAAAGGAGATCTCAAAGGGCTGGATGTTTCTTCAAATGTATATAATACATACAGGAGTGAGGCCGAAGATCTGCGATATGGCTATGTGATAAGAGATCTTGACGGTGATGGAATAAAGGAGCTTATCATCGGTGCTAATTCATGTATAAAAGACACCGACATACCGGGAAAAGACAGATATCATACGCTTATTTTTGATATCTTTACTTTACAGGAAAGTGTAATGGTACATGTATTGAAAAGCGAAGAAGACGAAACCTATTATTTTGGAACAGACGGAACAATCATCAAGGAAGACAGCAAGCCCAGTACAATGCCTTCAAAATCGGTATTGGAGGTTGCTACATTTTATAAGTTTATCAATGATGAGCTTGAAATTGTCGAGGGACTCCGTGATGAATATTTGGTGAATACAGAAAAAATCAGGTATTTTTATTCTGACGAAAGTCCTTATTGGGATACTACCAATGAGATTTCATATGATAAGTGGATGGAGATTGTCGATAAGCACGGCAATGAGTACGTGAAATTTACAGATTTTGTGGATCCGAAGAGGACAGGAAGAAAAGCCACCGTATACATTCGCGAAAGAGAAGAAGATTATCAGGATTCGAGGATGCAGTATAAGTGGAGAGATTATATTGTATTTTACAGTGACAAAACCGGAATACATAATTCGGGAAATGAAAGTGATTACTGGTTTGTATGGAACGATGAGAGAATACAATATGATAACGATCCTTCACAGGCAATCAAGTATTTCATTAAAGATGACGTGCTTAGGCTTGGGGATACAGAGTATACATTAGCGCAGTAATTTCGCGAGCGAAATACCTTTTTAGAAATATATAAATGAGGAGAGTTCTTAATGGCTAAAAAAATGAAAAAAGAAGCAAAGGTTCTAAGTCAGAAGCTTCTTGCGGACGGAATATATGATATGTGGCTTGAAACGCCCTTTGCAGGCGATGTTAAGCCCGGTCAGTTTGTTGGGGTATATCCTGTAAATAAATCTACATTACTTCCAAGACCTATCAGTATATGCGAAGTTGATGCAGAGAAATCGGCAATCCGACTTGTTTACAGAGTTGTCGGATCCGGAACGGCGGAGTTTGCGCTTTATCAGCCGGGTGATTATATAAATATCCTCGGACCTTTGGGAAACGGCTTTCCGCTTGAAGCTGCCAAGGGAAAAAAGGTAGTTGTAATGGGCGGAGGAATCGGCGTGCCACCGCTTCTTGAGACGGCAAAGAGACTTTCTTCCGAAGACGTCAGTGCAGTCATGGGATATAGAAACAGTGAGACATTTTTGTCTGATGAGTTTTCTAAGTATGCCAAGATGTACATCGCAACCGAAGACGGTAGTGTTGGAACAAAGGGAAATGTCATTGATGCAATGAAAGCAGAGAAAATAGAGTGCGACGTTATTTTTGCATGCGGTCCTATGCCTATGCTCAGAGCAATAAAAGCATATGCATCCGAGGTTGGTGCAAAGGCATATCTTTCTCTTGAAGAAAGAATGGCATGCGGCGTAGGCGCTTGCCTTGGTTGTATCTGTAAGACAAAGGAAATTGATGACCATTCTCACGTTCATAATGCGAGAATTTGTACCGACGGCCCGGTTTTTGATGCTGACGATTTGGAGATGTGATATGAATACAACAGTTGAAATAGCAGGAGTTAAATTTAAAAATCCCGTAATGACAGCTTCGGGAACATTCGGTTCGGGAATGGAATACTCGGACTTTGTAGATCTTAATAAACTTGGCGCAGTAGTAACTAAAGGCGTTGCAAACGTGCCGTGGCCCGGAAACCCGGTTCCCAGAGTTGCTGAAGTGTACGGCGGTATGCTCAATGCAATTGGACTTCAGAACCCCGGAATAGATGTGTTTGTAGAACGTGATCTTGAGTTTTTGAAGAAATATGACACAAAGGTCATTGTAAATGTATGCGGAAAGTCCGTAGAGGATTACCTTGAAGTAGTAGAGAGACTTGGCGATGAGAAGCGCGTAGATATGCTTGAGATCAATGTTTCATGTCCCAACGTTAAGGAGGGAGCTATCGCTTTCGGCCAGAACAAAGATGCTCTTTTTGACATAACAGAGAAGATAAAAAAGGTTGCAAAGCAGCCCATTATCATGAAATTAAGTCCAAATGTCACAAGCATTTCCGAGATGGCTAAGGCGGCAGAAGCAGCCGGAGCGGATGCAATCTCACTTATAAATACGATCACGGGAATGAAGATTGATATTTATAAGAGAAAGTTCGCGCTTGCAAATAAGACCGGAGGAATGTCCGGCCCTGCAATCAAGCCTGTTGCCGTAAGAATGGTATATGAGGCATCTCATGCGGTTGATATCCCTGTTATAGGAATGGGCGGAATTGCCAATGCTGAGGATGCGATTGAGTTCATCATGGCAGGAGCCACAGCGGTTGCAGTCGGAGCAATGAACTTCCACGATCCTTATACTACGGAAAAAGTAGTGGATGGCATCGAAGAGTACATGAAGAAGTACGATGTTAAGGACATAGACGATATACGTAAGATTGTATAAATAGTTCTTTTATCTATATATAATCAATCCTTTAACGTTTTTTAATATTGTGATGATAGAATAAAAAACGAACAGACAAGGGGACGCAAGGAAGCGGTCTGTAAAGGAAAGATTATGATTATAAAGAAGATATTGGAAGAATTATTATATGCAATAGGTGCGTTGATCGCATTGGTTTTTCTTATTATTTTCATATGCACGGTCAGTCCGTGGGCGCATGATATGCTTAGCGGTGCGGCGACAAATGTTTCGGTAATGAGGATTCAGCGGATGGCGGAACTTGAAGAGAGCGCTGCAGCTCCTGTTACTGAGGCGGCAAGTACCGATGCATCGGAAGAACCAAGATCGGAAGCAAAAATATACGAAGAACATATGAATAACATGAAAAAAGGACTTCACTTAGATGAGTGATCATCTAAAGTGACAGTCCTTTTTTGTTACTAGCAACGTATTATTCGGTTGTTGTCTTGCCGGTTAATTCGTCAAAGCCTTTCATAACTGCGTCGAAGGTGTTTTTCGAAATCTCGGGAAGTTCTCCTCCCCAGGTTTTCTCTGCCTGAGCATAACCCTTCTCAAAAGCAGCTCTCATTTTTTCCAGCTTTTCAGGATCGTTTCCGGCCAGTGTGGTGGCAAAATCGAGGATTCTCTCGGATGTCTGCTTGACGCCCCAGTAGCCATCCTCGGCAATGTCAGCCTCTGCCTGTGCCTTAGTTGCTGCATCCACTGTGAAATCCCCTTTTGCAAGGAACTTCCACATTGAATCTTCATCGTTGTCAGAGTTGGCGATGCCGTAGGCTTTGGCCTGCTTGCCCATCATCTTCTGAACAATGTTCAAAAGTTGCTGCTGGCGCATTGCTACATCTGCCTGCATCTGCTTGATGATCTTGGTCCGGTCCGCTTCTTTGGAAGATACGTTTTTTGTATCACTTTCCTCAGATTTCTCGTACACGGCTGCAGCTTGGGTCTTTTCCTTTACTTCATCGTTTTTACTTTTCTCGTCTACAGACGGATTAACTGATGAAGCATAGGTGGTTGCGATGTTGTTAGTAACCTCGGTAATTCCGTTTACGCCCATATCGAACTCCTTTTCTGCGACAGGGTACTAAATACCGCGCTGAAACGAAACTATGGTTTACCTAATCCTCATATCGGTAATTATACAAAAAACTTTAGCGGAATATCGAAAATTTTTAAAAATTTTATTTTTTCCTTGAGTTTGATCCTTCGGAGTGAGAAGATGAAGAAAAATAATTTCGGAGTATATAATTATGAAGCTTGAGAGAAAAGCATATGCAAAGATAAATCTCGGACTTGATGTTACGGGAGTTCGTGAGGACGGATACCACATTGTTAAGATGATAATGCAGAATGTGGATCTGTACGATACGCTTACATTTGAAGATAATGACAGCGGTGAGATTGTTTTGACTGCGTCTACCGATAAGATAGAGACTGACGAAAGGAACCTCATCTGCAAGGTTGCAAGACAGCTTAAGGACAAATTTAATGTGAAAAAAGGTGTTACTATGCACCTTGTTAAGAGAATCCCCGTGGCTGCCGGAATGGCAGGAGGAAGTACGGACGGTGCGGCAGCATATCTGGCTTTGAATGAGTTATGGGGACTTAACCTCAGTAAAAAAGAGCTTTGTGAGCTTGCTGTGTCTCTGGGTGCCGATATCCCGTATTGTATAGTCGGCGGAACAGCGCTTGCAGAGGGAATCGGTGAGGAGCTGACAACTATAAGCGACATGCCGGATTGTTATCTTGTTATCGCAAAGCCTGCAATAGATGTTTCAACAGGCTGGGTTTATAAAGAACTGGACAGCAGGGAAGTGATAACACATCCTGATATAGACGGAATCAAGGCTGCAATAGAAGCAGGTGACCTTAAGAAGATGTGTTCTCTTATAGGAAATGTTCTTGAAGATGTCACTGCATCCAAGTACAAAGAGGTAGGGCAGATTGAAGAGATACTCAGAAATGAGGGCGCTGTAGGTGCATTCATGACAGGAAGCGGCCCCACAGTATTTGGCGTATTCGACAAAAAAGAAGCGGCAGAAGCAGGGTATAAGGCAGTTGTTGAAAGTAAGCTTGCGCCGGAAGCTTTTTTGTCCGCACCAATTAATCCCGGTAAAGAGGACTGAGACGGCAATATGAAGAAAAAAGTTGATATAAATGTGGCAGGTATCCACATAAGAGACGGAAACGAAGAAGAACGCATTGATACAAGTTCAAGCGGAATCTACCAGGCATTTGCAGACGGCTCTGTATGCATAGAGTATGATGAAGTGCAGGATATGAGTGGCCAGAGGATAAAGGTAGCCAACAAAGTTACTGTACCTGCGGATTTAAAGAGTGTTGAGGTCGTGCGCACAGGCGCTATGAATTCAAAGATGGTATTTGGCGCCGAAGAATATGTCATGGATTACAAGACACCGTACGGATCGATGCAGATGGAAGTTATCACCAAGAGCCTTGATTTTAAGAATGAAGAAAACGGTGTGATCGGTGAAATTTCTGCGGAATACATAATTAAATCCGGAGATGAGGTTTTATCCGACTCCAAAATGATAATAGAAATAAAAGCAAGATAAGGCAAAAAAAGAGCTCTCACATCGCGTGATATATTATCACCGCATGCGAGAGCTTTATAATTTGAGCAAATATTATTTAACCATCTTAGCGCCGGCTTTTTCCTGAGCCTTAGCAACAAGGTTCTTAAAGAAGCCTTTCTTTTTCTCAGGAGTAACAGTCTTACCACGAAGGCCTTTAACTTCTGTTACGTAGATACCGCTGACTGAAGCCTTAACTTCCTTCTTAACGGGAACTGAATCGAAAATCTTTTCATCACAGATAAGGCTCATAACCCTGTTTCCGACTCTTACCTTAAGGATTGGAAGCTTGGATCTGCGAAGAAGCTTGGGAGTCTGGTCGATAACGGCCTGCGGAAGACCTGCTTCGTTGATCTTCATTCTCTTTTTGTCAATGATAAGCATGGACATGCTCTGCTTCATGGAATCGAGCTGAACCTGCTGTTCTTCCTGCTTCTTCTGGGCTTTTCTGCCGATTATCATAAGTGCAATGATTATTGCGACTAAAATTACTGCTATTACGATAAATACAATTAAACCGGTACTCAATCTATTATCCTCCGAAAATCAATATACTATATCATAGCAAAAAGTATTGTAGCATTCTTTAGGAAGATAGGCAAATAAAATACTTTAATCATTTTGGAAGGTGTGGTAGTATAAGAAATATTGTTTTGATATGAAATAGCAAGATATTCTATATTCTTGAATATATCAAATTATTTTAAAGGAGAAAGCATTATGAAAAAGAATCTTTCTGTATTGTTGGTCGTGGCAATGGCAGTAACTTCACTTACAGCATGTGGCTCAAAGTCTAAAGAGGCTGCAAGCGATGCGGCAGCTGAGAGCTCATCTACAGAAGCAGCTGCAACAGCAGGCTCAAACGACATTGCATCTTTGCAGAATTTGGACAAACTTGAAGTGAAGACTCTTGATGATATAAATCCTTTGGATTACATCACATTGGGCGAGTATAAAGGGCTGACTGTTGAGGTTGCTCCCGCATCTGTAACAGATGAGGATGTTGACGGATATATCAATAATCTTATTGAGTCCAATCCTGCCAAGACAGAGATTACAGACAGACCTATACAGAAGGGTGATATTGCAAATATAGATTACGAAGGAAAATACGCTGACACAGGAGTTGCTTTTGATGGTGGAACAGCGCAGGGATTCGATCTTGATATCGGATCCGGTATGTTTATTCCCGGATTCGAAGACGGACTTGTTGGTGTAAAACTTGGAGATACAGTAGATCTTGACCTTACATTCCCTGAAGAATACGGTTCAAAGGATCTTGCAGGTAAGAAGGTTGTATTTACAGTTAAAGTTAACAAGATAAGTGAAAAGTCAAAAGAGCCTACAGATGAGTGGGCAGCCGGTCTTGGAATGGAAGGTGTTACAAATCTTGAGCAGCTTAAGGAAACATCTAAGCAGCAGCTTACAGAAGAAGCAGAGGCAACACACAAAGCTGATGTTGAGTCTGCGGTTATTGAGAAAGTCATTGAAATCTCAGAGTTTAAGGATTTCCCTCAGGAACTTCTCAATTATTACCTTGTTCAGGAGAATGAGCAGCTTGAGAATTATGCTCAGATGTACACTGCATATGGACAGCCTACAACTGCAAGCGATATTGTTCGCATTATGATGGAGAATACCGCTTCCGATCAGACAGATGCCGATGCATTTTTGAAGAACATGGTAAATGAGGTAGCTCAGCAGTTTATAACATTCGCAGCAATTGCTAAGAATGAAAATATTGCAATTTCTGATGAGGATGTTGAGAATTATCTTAAGGAAGCTTTTGATGCAGGAACTACAGGATACAGCTCACTTGATGAACTTAAGGGTGATGTTGATCCCAAGACTATTAAGGAAGGCCTTATGGCAGATAAGGTTGTAGCATTCCTTGTTGATAATGCAAATGTGGTTGAGCCTGCTAATTGATAGAGCGTTTTATTTGTTGGGAAATATTTTTAATTGGAGGATGTCATGGAACTTACAGATATAAAAGCATTATTTACAGAACAAGAAAAATATGTCGGACAGAAAGTGACAGTCGGAGGATGGATTAGAAGTATCCGTGATTCTAAGGCTATCGGATTTATAGTTTTGAATGACGGTACATACTTTAAACCACTTCAGATCGTATATTCTGATGCACTTTCAAACTTTGCACAGATCAGTAAGCTCAACGTAGGTGCTGCGGTTATCGCAACAGGAACAATCGTTGCAACACCCGGCGCAAAGCAGCCTTTCGAGATGCAGGCTGAGGAAGTTGAGATTGAGGGAACATCTACTTCAGATTATCCTCTTCAGAAGAAGAGACACACTCTTGAGTTCCTCAGAACAATTCCTCATCTTCGTGCAAGAACAAATACTTTTGAGGCAGTATTCAAGGTTCGTTCAGTTGCTGCATATGCTATTCATTCTTTCTTCCAGGAGAGAAATTTCGTATATGTTCACACTCCTCTTATTACAGGAAGTGACTGTGAAGGTGCCGGAGAGATGTTCCAGGTAACAACCCTCGATCTTAACAACGTTCCCAAGACTGAGGACGGAGCTGTTGATTTCTCAAAGGATTTCTTCGGAAAGCCTGTTAACCTTACTGTTAGCGGACAGCTCAATGTTGAGACTTATGCTTTTGCATTTAAGAACGTATATACATTCGGACCTACGTTCCGTGCCGAGAACTCCAATACAACAAGACATGCCGCTGAGTTCTGGATGATCGAGCCTGAGATGTGTTTTGCAGATCTTAAGGATGATTGTGACACAGCAGAAGCTATGCTTAAGTACGTTATCAACTATGTTCTTGAGCATTGCCCTGAAGAGATGGCATTCTTTAACGAGTTCATTGACAAAGGACTTATCGACAGACTTAACAACGTTGTAGGTAATGAGTTTGGTCGTATCACTTATACAGAAGCTATCGATATTCTTACAAAGAACAATGATAAGTTTGATTACAAGGTATCATGGGGATGCGATCTTCAGACAGAGCATGAGAGATATCTCACTGAAGAAGTATTCAAGAAGCCTGTTTTCGTAACAGATTATCCTAAGGATATCAAGGCGTTCTACATGAAGCTTAATCCCGATGGAAAGACTGTTGCAGCAGCAGATTGTCTTGTTCCCGGAATCGGAGAGATCATTGGCGGAAGCCAGAGAGAAGACGACCTTGAGATTCTCGAAAAGCGTATGGATGAGCTTGGAATGAAGAAGGATGATTACCAGTTCTATCTTGACCTTAGAAAGTACGGAAGTGTAAGACACGCCGGATTTGGTCTCGGATTTGAGCGTTGCGTAATGTACCTTACAGGAATGGGAAATATAAGAGACGTTGAGTCATTCCCGAGAACAGTCGGAAATTGCGATCTTTGATGTGAAGAAACAAGGAATTTCTTGATATCACGTGTTATAATTATATAGAGATACTGAATAATGAGGGACAAGGAGGATGAAATGAAAAAAGGTAAATTTTTTTCTGCTATAGCTCTTTCCTTAGTCCTTAGTATGCTGGTGGTGGACCCTGTCTGGGCTACCACCAGTACTGATTTACAGCAAAAACAGAACAAGCTGGAACAGGAAGAACAGGCATTAAAGAATCAGAAAAAAGAGCTTGAGAAGAAAAAGAACGAGAGTCAGAAAAATCTCAATAACGCAAACGGCAAGGTAAATTCGATTGCCGCAGATCAGGGAAAGACAAAAGCAGCCATGGATGAAACTTCAAGTGCAATTGTTTCCATGATGGCTGATATAGATCTTATAAAAGAAGAAATTGAGAAAACCGAAGAGCAGATAAAAATAAAAACAGCTGAGTATGAGGAAGCGAAGCAAAAAGAAGATACCTTGTATGAAGCAATGGTGCAGAGAATAAAGTATTTGTATGAGCAGGGAGAATCATCTTATATACAGATTCTTTTGACCGCCGCAGATTACTCGGATGCACTTAATAAAGCTCAGTACATTGAGCAGATTTATGAATATGACAGAGAGAAGCTTAAGGAATATGTTGAAGTAAAGACGGCTGCTGATAAAGCCAAGACACAGCTCGAAGAGGAGAAGGGACAGCTTGAAACTTCGAAATTTGAGATGGAAGAAGAGCAGCAGCAGATGGAAGAAGTCCTTAAGGAGTACAAGGCTAAATATTCGGATTACGAGGTAAAGCTTGCTAAGGCAAAACAGGATGCTGCGATATATACGGCGCAGATTAAGAGCCAGCAGTCTGATATGGCTGCACTTCAGAAGCAGATAGCATCCAAGCAGAATGAGGTTAATGAGACCAAGAAAGCTGCGCAGGCTGCCCGTGAGGCGGAAGAAGCTGAGAGGAAGCGTAAGAGCGAGGAAGCTCAGAGAGCAAGCGCAGATAACGGCGGTGGCTCGGGAGATTCTACTTCTTCAGGCGGTTCAAAGAACTCATCACCTCCACCGGCACCTTCGGGAGGCGGATCCGGCTCTAATATTGCGAGCTATGCTTGCCAGTTCGTCGGTAATCCATATGTGTCCGGCGGAACAAGTCTTACAAACGGCGCGGATTGTTCGGGATTTGTATATTCTGTTTACAAGGCGTTTGGAATATCGGTTCCCAGAACATCATGGGAGCAGGGAAATTACGGAACGGAAGTTTCATATTCCGATGCACAGCCGGGAGATGTTATCTACTACGGCGGGCATGTGGGAATATATATTGGCGGCGGACAGATTGTTCACGCAAGTACACAGAAGACCGGAATCAAATACAGTTCAGCAATGTACAGACCGATCATCTGTGTCAGAAGATTTGTGTGATGTGCCAGTTGTTAGCCTTTATGCCATAGTGTATAATCGTGCATAATTATTGTTGTAAATTTTTTTCGGGAGGAACCATGACTGCAGAAGAGAAAGTAATAGTTCTTGATTTCGGCGGACAGTACAACCAGCTTGTAGCTCGTCGTGTCAGGGAGTGTAACGTCTATTGTGAGATTTATTCATATCGTACTCCGATAGAGCAGATAAAGGCGATGGCGCCTAAGGGAATTATTTTGACCGGAGGCCCCAACTCATGTTATGAGGATGGAGCACCAACTTATACAAAGGAATTGTTCGAGCTTGGTATTCCTGTTTTGGGACTTTGCTACGGAGCGCAGCTCATGATGCACGTGCTCGGAGGTAAGGTAGAGAAAGCGCCTGTTAGAGAGTACGGTAAGACGCAGACATTTATTGACGGATCTAAGGATAAGTTGTTTGCAGGTGTTGAGGATGACACTATCGTATGGATGAGTCACTTCGACTATATCAGCAAAGTTGCACCGGGATTTGATATCATTGCTCACACAGCGGATTGTCCCGTAGCTGCAGCGGCTTGTGAAGATAAGAAACTGTACGCTATTCAGTTCCATCCCGAAGTATTACATACAGTTAAAGGCAAAGAGATTCTCCATAACTTCGTAAGAAATATCTGCGAGACTGCAGGTACATGGAGAATGGATTCTTTCGTAGAGAATACAATTAAAGATATCAAGGCTAAGGTTGGAGACGGCAAGGTGCTTCTTGCTCTTTCAGGTGGTGTTGATTCATCTGTTCTTGCAGCTCTCCTTGCTAAAGCAATCGGTAAGCAGCTTACATGCGTATTCGTAGATCACGGACTTCTTCGTAAGAATGAAGGTGATGAGGTTGAAGGCGTATTCGGTGAGAAAGGTAACTTCGACATCAACTTTATCCGCGTGAATGCGGCAGACAGATATTACGCAAAGCTTGCAGGTGTAGAAGAGCCTGAGCGCAAGCGTAAGATCATTGGTGAAGAGTTTATCCGTGTGTTCGAGGAAGAGGCCAAGAAGATCGGTGCAGTTGACTTCCTTGCACAGGGTACAATATATCCTGACGTTGTAGAATCAGGACTTGGCGGTGAGTCAGCCGTTATCAAGTCACATCACAATGTAGGAGGACTTCCTGATTTCGTTGATTTCAAGGAAATCATTGAGCCCCTTAAGACATTGTTTAAAGATGAGGTTCGTAAGGCAGGACTTGAGCTCGGACTTCCCGAGTATCTTGTGTTCCGTCAGCCCTTCCCGGGACCCGGACTTGGTATCCGTATTATCGGCGAAGTTACTGCCGATAAGGTTCGTATTGTTCAGGATGCGGATTACATCTATAGAGAAGAAATCGCGGCAGCCGGTTTATCCAAGCTTCCCGATCAGTACTTTGCAGCGCTTTCAAACATGCGCTCCGTAGGCGTTATGGGTGATGAGAGAACCTACGATTACGCAATCGTTCTCCGCGCTGTAGAGACCGTAGACTTCATGACAGCCGAGGCTTCCGAGATTCCTTTCGAAGTTCTCCAGAAAGTCATGAGCAGAATCATCAATGAGGTTAAGGGCGTTAACCGCGTAATGTATGACCTCACTTCTAAGCCGCCCGGAACAGTGGAACTGGAATAATACCAGCGTTTCTGCAAAGCCTGTATTTACAAGACTTTGAGAGGTGTATGGAAGTGTAGTGACAATAAAATGACAATACACTTTGAAAATATGGTGTTATTTTAGAGTAAATATCAAACTATAAATCAGTTCATAAAATGAGCCGTAGTGAATGTATTCAATACATTTACTACGGCTTTTTTGTATGGTTATTTATTGGATTTAAGCTTTTTTTCATCAGCTTGTTTTTTAGCATCACGCTCTTTGAAGAATTTATCTAAAGCTTCAGATACAGGAAGGTCTTCAATGTATGAAGGTAATTCATTTGCATCATCTGGCACTGGCATTACAAGATTACCTTTTTCATCATAAACAGGAGAAGGGAAGAAGCCACATTCTCTGCGAGCAGTTTCATTGGCAATCTCTTCTTCAAGAGAAAGAGGATAGCCCTCATAATCGGAGAAGACATTTTCAAGCACGCCGTCAGAGAGTTTCCATTCTTCGTATTCTTCTTTTGTATGTTCGCCTGCCTTGTAGGAATCCCTTACTTGGCACCAGCGTAGGAGCTCTTCTTTTAGTATGTATTTATCTGTAGGAGATTCAATGCTGACATCTTCAGAAGGAGGTAGGAATACAAAGTGAAGATCGCCATCAACCATTTTGGGAACCAAGCCATATAGTGATTCAAAGCGTACTAGCATATTGAATGCAGAACTTCTATCCTCAGGATTTGGAGAGTAAAAATAATCACGCCTAATTCCTAGATGTATGGAAATAAGGTCTAAGGTGTTAAGGTCAGGCATTCGGTTTCCTAACTCATAGTTTCGGACTGCGGATTCGCTTTTATTGATTTTTTCTGCAAGTTCTTTTTGAGTCATTCCCCGGAGCTTTCGGTATTTACGAATATTTTCGCCTAAATTATTTTTGAGTTTGTCGTTGTGCTGTTCATCGAAGTACCTCATTTTGCAAGGCTCCTTTCAGTTCGTTTCTGAAATGAGTATATCACTAACCGTTCAGAAATGAAATGTTTTTCTGGAAAAGTATTGACAGTTCAGAATTGAACGGTTAGAATTCAAAATACCAAAACAGTTCAAAAGTGAACGGTATAGAAAAGGAGGATAAGAAATGGAACAGAAATCATTTATGAGAGCAGCAGAAATCATGGAAGTTTTAGGTGTGTCTGATGGAATGGCCTACAGAATCATCAGAGAGCTTAATCGTGAATTGGAAGCAAAAGGCTTTCATACAGTTCATGGTAGAGTTAGTCGTAAATACTTTGAAGAAAGCTACTACGGTGTCACTCATGAGAAAGAGGTGGTTTAGTTGGCTGTCTTAAAAAACGAGAAAACCGGAAAATGGGAAGTCAGGACTTACTATAAGGATTTTACCGGAACTCTTAAGCAGAAAACCAAACGAGGTTTTGATAGAAAATCTGATGCGATTGATTGGGAACGCTCTTTCAAACTCCAGCAAGATGAAAATCTTGATATGTATTTTAAGGATTTTGTTGAAATATACATCAGAGATAAGAAGCCGAGGGTTAAATACAATACCTGGCTCACCAAAGAAAGCATCATAGAAAAGAAAATCATGCCCTATTTTGAAAAGAAGAAGCTATCTGAGATTAGGACGTCAGATATATTACAGTGGCAAAATGAAATGATGAAGCTTCAGACGAAAGATGGCAAAAGGTATTCACAGACATATCTAAAGACAATACACAATCAGCTTAGTGCAATCTTAAACCATGCGGTAAATATGTATGGACTTAGAGTAAATGTTGCACGCAGAGCCGGAAACATGGGACGTGAAGAGAAGAAGGAAATGCTTTTCTGGACACAGGACGAGTACCAGACCTTTGTTGAGGCTGTTGCTGATAAGGAAGAATCCTATATCGCTTTCGAAATCCTGTATTGGTGTGGAATTCGTCTTGGCGAACTGCTTGCCCTTACTCCTGCAGACTTCGACTTTGATAACAATAAACTTAGGATAAACAAGTCTTTTCAGAGACTAAAGGGAAAGGATGTTATTACAACTCCCAAGACTCCGAAGAGCAACAGAGTTATCTATATGCCTGAGTTTCTTGCTCTTGAAGTAAAAGACTACATCACAAGGCTTTATGGGATAAGAGATTACGATAGGATGTTTCAGATATCCAAGACTTTCCTTCATCACGAGATGGACCGCGGAGTGAAACTCAGCGGTGTTAAGAGGATAAGGATCCATGATCTCAGGCACAGCCATGTGAGCCTTTTAATCAATATGGGGTATTCTGCACTTGCTATAGGAGACAGAGTAGGCCATGAAGCTATAGCGATTACTTACAGATATGCACATCTTTTTCCATCTATCCAGAGTGAAATGGCAATGGATCTGGATAAAGAGCGTACTTCATTGGTTGGATTTGAGCCAAAGGCTGATAGGAGAAAGGCAGGTTTAGCAAATGTCTCAGAAAAAGAGGGACGAGAAGAATCGTTGGAGAAATCGTACAATCGCTTTCAGGTTATCTCCGGAAGAAGAAATAGAGCTTAATGAGCGTGTAAAACTCATGGGGTATCAGATAAAGCAGGACTACATAGTCGAGGCGGTTCTGCACAATGAGGTTTATGCAGTAGGAAACCCATTGATGATGCTGCAATTCAGGCGTTCCCTTCAGAATATCGAAACTGAGCTTACCAGGATAACAGATGCAAGTCAGATTGGGAAAGATTTGCTTGATCCGATCAGAACGATGCTTCAGATCATGGAGGCCTTTGAGAAAGGTGTTTCAGTTGATCAGAGCAGAATTGTTCAGAGAAAGCTTGAGCTGGAAAGGAGCGTACATGAGCACAGAATGGTTCCAAGGGAATCAGATGCCAGAGGCAGGCATATTGATATAGAAAATCAAAATAAGGAGGATGCGTTTTGAGAAAAGATGCAAAAGAAAAGGCTGCTCATAATGCGGTTGCGGAAACAACCAGCGAGCAGCACAATTCCGTAGTCGATACGGAAATTATAACAAACAAGGGGGATGTGAGCAATACGAAGCCACCGGGTGAATTGTCAGTAAATGACAGTTCTCACAGTGATGATGGGAGGAGATTCGATTTGAAAGGCCTTGAGATCATGTCCATGACTGAGCTTTATGACAACTCATTTCCGCCAAAGCTTCCTGTAATTGACGGATTGCTTAACTGCGGTACCTACCTTTTTGTTGGGGCACCGAAGATCGGCAAGTCATTCTTTATGGCACAGCTTGCGTATCATGTTGCGACAGGAACACCTTTGTGGAACTATCCGACAAGGAAAGGCTCAGTTCTTTATCTTGCTCTTGAGGATGACTATCCAAGACTTCAGCAAAGGCTTTCTATGATGTTTGGTGAAGATGGTGTAGACAATCTTTTCCTTGCAACCAGAGCTAAGACATTGAAGGATGGACTCGATGGGCAGATGGAAGCATTTGTCAAAGAGTATCCCGATGCCAGGTTGATTATTATCGACACTCTTCAAAAGGTCAAAGAGATTGGTGAGGATAAGTACAGCTATGCAGGTGACTATGAGAACATTACCAAGTTCAAGGAGTTCAGTGATAGAACCGGACTCTGTGTTCTGATAGTCCATCATACAAGGAAGCTGGAATCCTCGGATAGTTTTGAGATGATCTCCGGCACTAACGGTTTGCTTGGAGCAGCAGATGGAGCGTTTATTCTTTACAAAAAGAAGAGGACGGACAGAGAAGCTGTGCTTGATATCGTCGGCAGGGATCAGCAGGACCAGGAACTGACACTTGAGCGTGACATGGACACCTGTGTTTGGAATCTTACCAAAGCAGAGAATGAGATTTTTAAGCCGAAGCCTGATGAAGTACTTGAAGCAATTGCTGTATTTGTCAGAACGGCAGGTGAGTTCAATGGAATAGCTTCTGAACTTTTAGAAGCAGTTCCGGGGCTGGAGAATCTCATTTCATCCAATGCTCTTGTAAGGAGACTGAACGTAAATCGTGGAAAGCTCTATAAAGAGTATGGCATTTACTACGAGCCTCTTCAGAGAAAGAAGGACAGAAAGCCGTTCCTTCTTAGGGTGGTCCCTGAAGAATAATTATTGGTGACGATGTGTGACGGTAATGACGGTATTTTACATACCGGGGTGGTATCAAAAATATCGTCATCATCGTCATTATCGTCACCCTTTTTATGAAAGGAAATAATCAGATGAGGAAGAATGTACAAATTCCTTTTACGTTATTTATATATTTGGTGCAGTACTTTGTTCTGGATATGGCGAGTGATGAGCTGTTTTCCAAAATAGAAAAAGCCATGGAAACAAAAGTTGATGCAATCATTATGCATGATCTTTATGCAAAATATAAAACCGCACCAAGTGAAGAAGAAAGAGAAAAAGCCAGGCTGGAATATCTTAAAAAACGAGGTATCAGCGAAAGCTTTAGGTGGTGATTTGGCCGGCGAGCGCAGCGAGCTTCCCCATAACGTGTCGTTATGGGTAACCCCCTATGGATAATGACATTACACATCATTATCCGGGGGCTCTCCGAGGGGCCTGCCGGCGGCAAAAAAATATTACGAAAGGAGTTTGTTTATGATAACAGTAACATTTCACATCTCATGTAAGAAACATTCGCTCACCAAAACAAGAGATGTGGTATCGGTGAGCAAACACAATCTTCGATTATTTCAAAGTGAAGAGTATAACGAAGAAATGATCGAAGTGGAAGTCGGGAGTGAAGTAAATATTCTCGACGATGTAAAAGAGATTTACGAAAGGGAATTCTCCGAAGTTCTTGCGGAATACAACAAAGATAAGAGAAGCGACAGACAAATTCCGGACTATCTGGAGTATGTATCCGAAAGCAAAAAGAACGATGTGGCTACAGAAGTAATTCTCCAAGTAGGAGATAAGGAGTTCTGGGCTGATAAGACAAGAGAACAGTGGAATGCAATGAAGCCACTGTTAAGGGAACAGCTTGAATATGTAAAAGAGATAGTTCCGGAATTCAAAATTGCATCGGCAGTAACACATTTAGATGAGGATTCACCTCATATGCACGTAGTAGGAGTTCCGATAGCAACGGGATATAAACGAGGACTAAGCAAGCAGGTGGCAAAAACAAAAGTATTCGATCAGAAAAGACTGGAAACGATACAGGATCAGATGCACGATTTTGTAGAACATCAGATGAAAGATCACCCGGAAATCTTTGGAGATGAAACACTTAAGCCAAAAGAAAAGGGCAGGAATAGCGACTTCTCAAAAGAATTCTATTTAAGGCTAAAGCAGCAAGAATACGAAAAGCTGGAAGATAAGTGCCAGGAGAAGGAGACACAGATTGAAGCTTTGGATGATACGGCTAAAGAAATGAAGCAGGATATCGAAAGTAAGGTCGACCAATATGTGGACTCAGTAGTGAATTCGGAAATGAAGAAGGAATTCATGAGATACGCAACACTTGAAAATCCCAAGACTACATTGGGAAAACTGGTCTCAAAAGCCTTTAAAACATTCAAAGAATGGTGGGATAAGACCAAGAAGCCTGAGGTAGCTGAAAAGGCTAGGACAAGTCTCTTACAAAAACTTAGAGAGAGCCAGACAATCGTAGATCAGAGGAAAGAACAGCAGGGCCCAAATCTCAATAGAAATAATCTTGGTCCGGAGAGATGAATACCATGATAGCAGTAGACAGGGGCGTGAAAGCGCCCTTGCTTTCTGTTGAAGTGACTTGGTTAGTAAAGTATAATGAAACTGTTTCTATTTTGAAATGAACTATGAATGTAGGGGAAGGTCAGATGGAAAAAGAAAGTAAAAAGGGAAAAGTATTTGCTTATGTTGTAATGGGAATATATTTATTGTTTCTTTGCTGGTTAATTCTTTTTAAGATAGCTGATATTCTTGATAAGATACCTTCTAGGAGAAGCATTAATCTTGTTCCATTTTACTATGGGGGGTTTAATGGAAGTCAGTTTCAACTATTTGATATTTTATACAACATGCTTGTGTTTGTTCCTGCTGGATTTTATTTTGCTGCGTTGGGAAAGAAGAAAATCATTTCGGGAATAGGTGGATGCTTTATTCTGAGCCTGAGCTTTGAAGTTCTACAATGGGTATTTGCGATTGGTTCGAGTGATATAACAGACTTGATTACAAATACTGCAGGCGGTGTTGTGGGGACAGTAATATATTTCCTGCTTAGAAAAATTTCTAGAGGGCATGAGGTTAAGATAGTAAGTATTATGGGCGCTATTATCGAGGTGGGATTGATCGGTTTGCTGGTCTTGTTGTTTGTAAGTAACTAATATTTGGTACAAGTGCGAAGGCGCATTTGTTTTCAAAAGTTGACTTGAAAAAAAGGTAAAATATGATATTATATGATTAACAGAGTTGCCAGGTGCGAATAACACTTGGGACCAAGCCGAGCGTTGAGCTTGGCTTTTTTACTTTATGGAGATTATATGGATTTAAAGAAACCTTATACATTAGATGAACAGATAAAAAAGCTAAAAGATCATGGAGTAGTAATATCTGATGAGGCATTTGCAAGAAATGTACTTCAGAAAGTCAGCTATTATAGACTTTCGGGATATATGTTGCAATATAGGTTGTCAACTGATAGTCATGAGATGATTAAAGGTATTCGTTTTGAAAATATCTACACAGTTTATTGTTTTGATGAAGAAATCAGATTATTGCTTAGACAGTACATTGAAAAAGCGGAATTCTTTTACAAAGATTTGATAGGAAATAAATTTGCGGAGCTAAAATGTCAGACTCCACCATATGATCAGCATTATGATGTGAAGAACTATTATGATAAAGTTGGAATTACAAAGACATTGCAGAACTTCACCAAAGAAAAATCATATTATAAGGACAGTGCAATAGTTAAGCACCATTTCAACAAATATGCCGATAAGATGCCTGTATGGGTTATGCTGGAATTGATGACTTGTTCAAGCGTTTCATTATTCTATCATGCGTTGTATTTGTCGGATAAAAATGTGATAGCAACGCAGGTTGGCATAAGTACAGCAACACTGGAGAATCATTTACATGCTCTATCTGTAATCAGAAATAAGTGCTCTCATGGAGTGCGTTTGTATAATTCTACAATGAATCCTCCAGTAAAGTTCAATAAGAATTTTTTGAGGAATAACCCAGCAATAAGGAATGATTCTCTGTTTGCGTATATACTTATGCTGATTAAGAGGTTACCTTCTGATGATGAAAGAAGGCAATTTAGAGATAAGCTTAATCGAATAGTTAAGAAATATGAGAAGGATATAGATCTTAGCCTTATAGGATTTCCAAAAAACTATAGGGAACTTATGTATATAAAAAATATGAAGAATATTACTTAAAGTTGCTAACAGACGCATACAGTAGCTCTTAGCTTTCTATTGTACGCAGCAGGTACACAGTAACTCATCTTATAAATGCCCCAAACAAGGCACTTAGGATAGTGAAAAAGTTCTCAAAGAGGAGATTGAAGGAAAGTGCCTGATAATAATACAGACTGGGGATTAAAAAAGGAATACTTACATAGTACAAGGAAGAATTTGTGGAATAATGATTATTTTGAGTTCCTTGTGAAAGGCGTATGGAAGATAGATAAGCCGGTTAGAATAATTGATTTTGGCTGCGGATATGGATACTTGGCGCAGTTGTTGTTGCCGTTAGTTCCTAAGGGAAGCGTATATAAGGGAGTTGATATATCTGAAGATCTTATCGATGAAGCACGTGAAATCTTTTCAGACAGCAAGGATGTCTGCTTTGAAGTTGCAGATTTAAATGGGTATGAGCCTGATGATGAATATGATATAGCTATATGCCAGGCTGTGCTTCGACATCTTTCAAAAACGGAAGATATAATGAAGAAGATGATTGGGGCTGTAAAAGAGAATGGATTGGTAATATGCATTGAACCAAGCAGACGCATGGAAAATGCGGGTATTTATATAGACAATAGGACATATGATCCGTTTGAAAACGATGAGTTTTTAAAGCAGAGATGGTTATCAGAGGAACAATCTGGCGGTAGAGATTTTCAAGTCGGAGTGAGAGTTCCGGTATTCATGAAAAATATGGGATTAAAGAATATCGGAGTCAGAATCAATGATTATGTTGATTTCGTTAGTGCAGGTACGGATGCTTTTGAAGCAGAGCAGAGAAGATTCATAATTGACCACGGAGTAGATGAAAAATATGCTGATTCAAATGGATACTTGGCTGCGCGATGCCATGTGATTTCTTACGGTTATAAAAAATGAGGTGGGAACTTGCCTCCAGCTATGTTACAATCACATTGTCAGCGTGACAATAAAATGACAATAAAAAATAAGAAAAAGGTATTGAATCTGTTCGAACCGTTCAATATTGAACTGATGAGTAACGAAAACATCATGTTTTACACCACATAGCAAATTTGTATTTGCGAACTGGAGTGATAACGAGCCGAGCACGAGACAATTTAAATGAAAAACACGTAGTGTTTTAGCATAAGATAGGAGGCAGGACAAATGCTTGCATTTATGTCCTGCCTCCTATTTTGTGCGCGAAATTCCGAAGAGATTTTCATATAAATTATCGAAGCATCCGTCGACAATTTATATAATAGAAATCGCTGTATTTCAAGCGATTTCTATTATAGGAGTAAAGGAGCAAAGCCTGCAAACACCGGCATTTGCGGGCTTTTTGTTGTGGCTTTTGTTGCGGGGCCGAAAACTTGTGGTTGCTTTTTTGTATATGTTGGAGTATATTCTTATTCAGTTTCAGGATTTCTATAAATTTTCTTTAAGTGGTTATATTTGTCTTACCACGAAAATCCTTGATATGTGATGTGTTGTGATTTTAGTGTTGCCTTTTAGGAAGGCGCATATGAAAAGTGCTTATTGGGGTTTGCGAATATGCCTTCTGCGTAGGGGATTATCTATCTGCAAGCTTTCTATATGTCAAAAGCATATTAAAACTTCTTTAGGATAATTTTCATATGCGTTTACGTGCTCGTTTTAAGAGCGACTTCGATTTTTTTCGTAATAAAGGCATATTAAAGAATTGCGTGATGATTGTTTAATATGCAAATTAGTTTTTTAGTGAGCAGAAAAAAGAAGAAACATACAAAATAAGGCATATTGAATAGATAAAAATAACAAGTTCATATGAAAAGATAAGAAAGCATATGGAAAAGAACCCTAATGATTATCAATAAATAGCAGGAGTGATAAATATAACGGAGGGAAGATTTAATAAGATGTTAGATAATAACGAAGTATCAACGAGCAGAGATGTTCTTAATGCACTTAAGAAGCGAAAGATTGCAATAAATAAAATAATTAAAGCGCTTGAAATAAAGTTAGATTCAGCACCTAAAGGCGGGCTTAGAGTATTAAAGCGAAAAAACTATTTTCAATACTATTGGAGGCAAAATTCTCAAGAAGTAAATGGTGTCTACATTCCTAAAAGTGATATTGGAAGTGCACGTAGACTTGCGCAGAGAGATTATGAGCAAAAAGTTCTTGATATTGCAAAAGAGGAGTTTAATATCTTAAGTTCCTATGAGTGCTTATTAAATAATACATCGATTGAAACAGCGTTAGAACTATTTAATGAAGGTAGAAAAAAGCTAATCGATCCTATTAGTATTTCAGATGAGAAATATATAGAGCTTTGGAAAAATGAGGAATATGCGATATTTGAATTTAATGATGATACAAGTGAAATATATTCGGCAAGTGGTATACGTGTCAGATCTAAGTCAGAAGTGATAATAGCAAATTTGCTTGAACAATATGGAATTCCTTATAAATATGAATATCCGCTTTCTTTGGGAAAAATGAGTGTAAGACCTGATTTTTTATGCCTCAACGCAAGGACAAGAAATGAATATGTCTGGGAACATTTTGGAATGATGGATGATCCGGAATATGCAAATAAGAATATTAAAAAGATTTCCCGCTATGAACAAAATGGTTATCATGCGGGGAAAAACATGATTTTGACATTTGAGTCTTCACAGGTTCCGCTAAATTCCAATATAATAAAGGGCAAGATTGAACAATATTTGAAATAAGCTTGATTAAGGAGCAACGATGGACTTTCAGACGGCATTGAAACAAGAAAAACTTGATGATATCCGCAAATGCCCAAAGGCTGATCTACACAACCACTTTGTGCTTGGAGGAAGCAGAAGATTTTTAAAAGAACAGACAGGAAAAGATATACAACCAATCACAAAGCCGCTTAATTCCATGGATGAGATACAGCATGGAATTGCGGCGGTGGAAGATCCTTCTGTGATTCGTTTTCTGTCGGATAATCATATCAGGCTAAACATTACACCTACAAGTAACTATCTTCTTGGAAGAGTTAAAGACTTTAAAACTCATCCAATTGCGGAACTTTACCGTAGCGGTGTTGATGTGACAATTAATTCCGATGATGTGTTGATCTTTGATTCAGATGTATCTAAGGAGTATTTGAGACTTTATCAGAGCGGTTGCCTGAATGCAGAGGAATTGGACAACATTAGAAAGAACGGATTGAAAAAGCTATAAATCATTTGCGGGGGAGTTTATGAAAAAAGCATCAGGAATAGATGGTTCCAGAGATTGGGGATTGGAAAAGGTATATTTACATAGTACAAGGCAGAACCTGTGGAATAATGATTATTTGGAGTTCCTTGTAAAATGCGTATGGAAGATAGATAAGCCGGTGAAAATAATTGATTTTGGCTGCGGATATGGATACTTGGCGCAGATGCTGTTGCCGTTAGTCCCGAAGGAAAGCTTATATAAGGGAGTTGATATATCTGAAGATCTTATCGATGAAGCGCGTGAAATCTTTTCTGGCAGCAAGGAGGTATGCTTTGAAGTTGCAGACTTAAATGAGTATGAGCCTGATGCTGAATATGATATAGCTATATGCCAGGCTGTACTTCGGCATGTTACAAAACCGGAAGATATAATGAAGAAGATGATCGGGGCTGTAAAAGAGAACGGATTGGTAATATGTATCGAACCAAGCAGGCGTATGGAGAATGCTGGGATTTATATAGATAATAGGACATATGATCCGTTTGAAAACGATGATTTTCTAAAACAGAGGTGGCTATCAGAGGAACAATCCGGTGGAAGAGATTATCAAATTGGTATGAAAGCGCCGGGCTTCATGGAGAAACTTGGGCTAAAGAATATCGGAGTCAGAATCAATGATTATGTTGATTTCATTAGTGCAGGTACTGATGATTTTGAATCAGAGCAGAGAAGATTCATAATTGACCACGGAGTAGATGAAAAATATGCTGATTCAAATGTATACTTTGCTGCGCGATGTCATGTGATTTCTTATGGTTATAAAAAATGAGGTAGGAACTTAATTTCAGCTATGTTATGGCATTTCTGCAGAAGAACTGAAACAGTCATATTCCGAAAAGTACAAAAAGAATATGGAGAGATGGTAAAGATTAAGCAATTGAGAGGTGACATCCATGAGAACAAAACACGTAGTAGTGCTTCCGTATGACGAGAAGTGGAAGCAAGATTTTATAGATATAAAGAATGAGCTGTCAGCGGTGCTTGGCGAAGTTGCAATCTCTATTGAGCATGTTGGAAGCACGTCAGTTGAAGGTTTGGCGGCTAAACCGGTTATTGATATTGATGCAGTTGTAAAGGCGGAGGATGTTGACAGAGCTATCGCGGCGCTTGAAACCATCGGATATACACATGAAGGTAATCTCGGAATTGAAGGGCGCGAAGCCTTTGCATACGAGGGAAAAGAGCATTTGCAGACACATCATTTATATGTATGTCCGGAAGATTCTGCAGAGCTTAAAAGACATCTTGCGTTTAGGGATTATTTGAGAAGTCATCCGGATGACAAGGAAAAATATGGAAATATAAAACTTGAAGCTGCAAAGCTATATCCCGATGATATCGATAAATATATTGAGCATAAGTCGCCTGTGATAGAGGAGATTTATGCTGCTTTAAATTGAATTTTTCCCATCCTTATAAATTCCTTATAATTACCATCTATCCTGTATTCAACAGGAGGATGACGGAAATGTTTAATATCAAGGAAAAAGGTCTTACAGGTTTTGGTTTGAAATATCTTGCGCTGGTGTTTATGGTGCTGGATCATATTCATTACTTTTTTGAATTTACGGGAAAGGTGCCGATCGCGTTTTCATGGATAGGACGATTGGCGGCGCCGCTGTTCTTGTTTTGCTTCGTGGAAGGATTTATTCACACGCACGATAGAAAGAAATATTTTTTGAAGATATATCTGATATCAGTTGTAATGGGAGTGATTCAGTCCGGATTTTATTTCGCCTTGTCGCCTGCGGTCAGAGGCGATGGATTCTTTCCGCAGAACGGGATGTTATCAAGCTTTGCGATACTGTTTGTTGTAATGCAGGGAATAGAGTGGATCAGGGAAAAGAAATGGGTAAAAGGCCTGACAGCTTTGATAGTGCCTTTGATATGGCCGATAATCGCATATTATTGCGTGTTTGTGCCATTAATGAATGCGAATAACAGTACCGGATTGGCTTTGGCAAATATGTGTGCACTTTCATTTTTGCCTATGCATACTGCAATTGCTGATGGCGGAACTATCACAGTACTTGAGGGAATAATACTTCTTCTTTTCAGCTATTGTAAGAATAAGAAAATTCGCATTTATGCATGGGCGGTTATGTGCCTTTTAATAAACGTGGGCGCTCTTGCGGTAATGGGAATGCAGCTGAATGTGCAGACACTGTTTTTTGATGCATATGAATGGCTCAGCGTTTTTTCAATAATACTCATGTTATGCTACAATGGTGAGCGTGGAAAGGGAAATGCCAAGTTGTTCTACTGGTTTTATCCCGCACATGTCTATGTTTTATATGGACTATCATTTATTCTTTACATGGTGATGCAATGAGAATTTTAGCAATTGATGATGAAAAAGAAATTTTGATTCTTATAGAAAAAGCATTAAGAGGGCAGTATCAGGTAGATACTGTCCTTTCTCCGACTCAGGCTCTTCCGCAGGATCTGTCTGTATATAGTCTGATAATAATGGATGTTATGATGCCCGTCGAAAGCGGATACGATCTGCTGGCGAAGATAAGAGCAGTAGTGGATTGTCCGATTATTTTCCTTAGTGCGAAGGCGCTGGAAGAAGACATAGTATACGGGCTTTCGATAGGAGCGGATGATTATATCAGGAAGCCTTTTTCCATAGCAGAGCTTAGAGCCAGAATTGCGGCTCATATCAGAAGGGACAACAGGGATTCTGCAGGCGTGGTGCTAAGGGATGAGAATGTTTTGCTATATCCAAATGAGTGCCGCTTGAAGGTTAGAGGCGAACTCGTGGAGCTTACGAAAAGTGAGTTTGATATTGTGACACTGCTGTTTAAGAACAAAGGGCAGGTTTTTTCGAAGGGGCAGATTTATGAGATCATTTACGGATATGACAAGGACGGCGATGAATCGGCCATTACGGAACATATCAAGAACCTCAGAAGAAAGCTTAAACAGTACGAAATTGAACCTATAGAAACGGTGTGGGGTGTTGGTTATCGATGGAAAAAACAGATGTAAAATTCAGCGGAATTTTGGGAATATATTTTTTGATAATTTCAAGCTTATTATGTGTTGTGACGGTAGTTGCCGTAATCGTCTTTCAAAATATAACGGCGGTCAGGGCAGACGATACCGAAAAGAAGGTTGAGACATGGATTAAAAATGCTGAAGCTACGGGCAAAATTGATACAAATTCTTTTCCCGAAAACGCGGATTATGTTGCCGAAAAAGACGGCGAAGAAATTGCTTCAGGGATCAATGACGGAAATGAAGAGAAGCTAAGAAAGTACATTTCACAGTATAAATCGAATGGAAAAGAAAAATATCTTGACGGTCAGGAAGCTTATATGGCCAAAAAGATAGGCGATTCTATAATCTATATCCACTACAGCGTTGGCGTTTCGGGAGAGTGGACGGCGTTTGGACTTACGGCTTTGGCATATATTCTGGTTATCCTGGTTCCTTCTGTCGTTCTGATAAACAGGCTAAAAAGACTCATTTATACTTTGGCTGAGGAAAAGTGGCGCAAAGATTATGAGACAAAACAGGAGATGGCACAGATAGCACACGACCTTAAAACTCCGCTTACTATTATCAGGGGAAACGCAGATCTTCTCTTGGAAAAAGACCCTGATGAAGACAGCAAAGAGAGTATTGATGCGATAATTAGCAGTGCTGAACGCATTGCAAAAAGCGTTTTGGAAATTCTTGAAAAATAAACGCTTCGCAAACGGACGCCGTACAGAGAGGACGTTAATTGTTTTGCAGTTAAGCTCGAGAACGAAAGAGGCACAAGCGACTCTTTTTTCTCGAGCAAATTTTATTTATTGGATCTTTCATTGCTATGGATAAAACTCATTCGTTAGATCTGACATCGCTACGGCTCAGATACACAATAGAAATCATAATAAACACCGCAATAAATATCACAGACGAGAGTGTAAATGCGCCGATATTCGCATCTCCCAATTCCCGCTGATTCATGGCAAGGTCGAACAAGGAGAACGGTGTCAGGTAAGGCATATCCTTTGCAATACAGGAAAGACCTGCGAAACCGCCAAGGAATGCGACAATTATCGGAAGGACAAAGTTTCTAATAACAAGCGAAACAAGAACCTGGAAGGCGCAAATGACCCACGAACTGAGGATTCCCAAGCCCATCCACTGAATGATTCCCGAAGGCAATTCTCCGTCTATGTGAATCATTGATCCGGCAATGAGATACAAGGCAACGACCCAGATCAGTGAAACAGAAGTGATAAAGCAAGTAGCCGTATATTTGCCGAGTACTATCATTGCAGGCCTTTGATGATTCATTATAATGTTCATATTTGTTCCGCTGTGTTCAACTCGCCAGATACAACCTGTAAAGATCCCAATGATGACAGGCATGAAGAAATAGCACAAGAACAGCGTGTGCTGAGTCCACAATGAGTACCAGCCTTCTTTTAAGATGCTCAGATTGGCGAGATAGTTCACGGTTCCGATTGCCGCCGATATTGCAGGAACTATGAAAAAGGCAATCCATGCAGGTGATCCCTTCAATTTCAGAATCTCAACAGGACGTTTGTGAAGCACTATCTTCGTTGTCTTTCGCTTGCTCTTTATTTTTTCCGCCTCTTCAACACCGGATTTCTTGAGCATCATAAGTGTGATACAGGTTAAAAGAACTATCCATCCAATGCATATGATTGTTGATGTGTAGTCGGGGGTTCCAAGCGCGTATTTTACTTCTCTCGTGTCGCGATTCCAGTCCATTGTGACAAAGCCTGATGTCACGAAAGTTGCCCAGGGAAGGAACTTCTGAATAATTGATTCGGGAAGGACCAATGAGAAAAATGCAGTGAAACTACCAAGAATTCCCACTGAAATGCTAAGAGCCTGATTTCTGTAAAAAAACGACAAAAGCAGGTGTATACTTAGCAGAGTCATGCAGGTTATATAAGTGATCACTCCGTGTATAAGCAGATATTTAAGCGGGAAGTTGCTGTCAAAACCAAGAATTCTGCAGCAGAGTATGATTGAGCCGCACTGCATTGTGACCAGGATAAGTGTGCATATCGCACCATAAAGATTTTTTGTGAAAAAGATCTTTTGCGGTGTGGAAAAGGTGTATAGGCATTTCAGCATCTCGCCCTTGTGCTCAATGTCCATTAGTCTGGAAGCAAATCCAGCGATCGCGACCGGGAAAAACACGCAGTTTATGATGGGGATATTATAAAAGAGGAGCATCCATCCGGCGGAAGCAGCTTCTTTTCCATGGAAATTTCCGTATAAAAACGCCATCTCGGCAACGATCACCGCAATGAATAACAGTAGATTACAGCGGCGTTTATGTTTTTTGAGTTCGATAAAAAGATTTCCTACAATACCCATTTTTTAAGCTCCTTTTGTCATTTCGAGGAAGACTTCTTCAAGAGAAGCATCTCCGATTTCAAGTTCTGATAAGAGTCCCTGGTAGATCATTTTTCCTTTATTTATAATGCCCACATAATCGGCAATCTGCTCAACTTCAGAGAGAAGGTGACTTGAGATGATAACCGTTGAACCATACTTTTCGGGAATGCTCTTTACCAGATTTCTGATCTCGTTTATTCCTGCAGGATCAAGACCGTTTGTAGGTTCATCCAGAATGATCAGCTCGGGTTTTCCCATAAGAGCCATTGCGATGCCAAGTCTTTGCTTCATTCCAAGCGAATAGTTTTTTACTTTGTCATCTTTTCTGTCATAGAGACTGACTGTGTTAAGCGCCTCTTTTATGTCAGCGGTGCCAAGATTCTTATAACGAGCGATTATCTCAAGGTTTTCCTGTCCGGTGAGATGCCCGTAGAATCCGGGGCTTTCTATAAGGCTTCCCGTTCGCATGTTTATATCGAACCTGCTTCTGGGAGACATCTTTTGACCAAGGATTTCTACAGCGCCGCCATCGGGCTGTATAAGTCCGAGAAGGAGCTTCATTGTTGTGGTTTTACCCGCGCCGTTGGGCCCGAGAAACCCATATATACATCCTTTTGGAACCGCCAGATTTACATCTTTTACCCTGAATTTATGACCGCCTTTTTTGCATAGATCGTAGGTTTCGATTATATATTTCTTCATGATTTTTCCTCCGCATATTGTTGATGAATACAGTATAAAAAGGCTAGATTACCTGAACATGACAGCTACATTACGATTACATTACGCAGTGGGCGCGGTTATTTCATTGCAAAAGATATGTGTGTATACTAATTATTGAAAATAAAAAGAGGGAAAAACTATGGTTTTAACAGATTGCAGCATCCTTCTCGTAGATGATGAAAAGCAGATATTGGAGATTAACGATAGGCTCCTGTCAGAGAATGGATTTAAGAATATATTGCGCGCTTCAAACGGGAAAGAAGCAGATGAGATTATGGGAAAAAATCAGGTGGATCTGGTTGTCCTGGATATAATGATGCCTGATATCAGCGGACTTTCGCTCTATGAGCAGTGGACGAAGCGAGGACTTAATATACCTGTGATTTTTCTTTCCGCGAGGGATGAGGAGACAAGCAGGTTAAAAGGACTCGGACTTGGTGCCGATGATTATGTGACAAAGCCCTATACGCCTGAGGAACTGCTCCTTAGGATAAAAGCAGTTTTGCGAAGGACGTATCACCTGACGGAGAATAAGATTGTCAATCTCGGGGCAGTGAGAGTGGATCTTTCCTCGGGAATCGTGATAAGACCTGACGGAGAGGCGGAGCTGACCGCAAAAGAGTTTCAGCTCTTTTCCAAACTATATGATAATCAGGGGAAAATTGTGTCGCTGAATGTCCTGATGGATACACTATGGCCGGATGGGAGCTATGGACTTGAGAATTCGCTTATAGTACACGTCAGAAGACTTAGGGAAAAAATTGAAGAAGATCCGTCGAGCCCCGAGTATCTTCAGACGGTTCGTGGACTTGGATACAGGCTGAATATAAGAGGAAGAAAGTAATGAAAAAAATATCCGGATACATCTTTTCCATGATGCTGGTTCTGGTGTCGCTTATAGTGATCGATGTTTTGGTGATGTTCTTTATATGTGTGCGGAAAGAGAAGGAATACCTGGATACGTATCGAATAGAAAAGGTATCGGAGAAGATCGTTAACGAAGGCGGTGTGTATAATGTAGACCAATCCGTATATGACCGTTTGGACAGAACAGGCTCTTTTGCTATGATAATCGATGATTCCGGGAATGTGATCTGGAATTATAACAAGCCGGCGGAAATTCCGGATTCCTATGGGATAAAAGAGGTGGCTTCTTTTTCACATTGGTATCTGAATGATTATCCCATTTATAACTGGGCAAGGGACGACGGCATTTTGGTGGTCGGACATCCCAAGGGCAGCATATGGAAGTACATTTTGGAAATAAATATGGAAACCATGGACAGCATGATCAGATTTGGCCCGTATATGCTTGTTGCAAATATGCTTATCCTGATGCTGTTGCCGGTTCTGATAACGCGAAAGTGGATGCTTGCAAGAGAGAAAGCAAGGACTGAGTGGATTGCCGGAGTTTCGCATGATATAAGGACGCCGCTCAGCATAGTTATGGGATCTGTGGAAAAGGGAAGCATCGAGGAAAAGCAGTGTTTTAAGATAAGAGACCTGATAGGGAATCTTAACACCGAGAACAAGCTGGAAGCGGGAACGGGTAAGTGGAGTAATGAAAAGATAAATCTCACATCGCTTCTTAGGGATATATTGTGCGATTATATAAATACCTACGAGGAATATTCTTTTGACCTGCAAGTGGACGAGCGGCTTGAGAATTACGGTATTCAGGCGGATGTAACGCTGATCAGGCGCATGATCGAGAACCTTATTACCAACTCGATTGTTCATAACGAAAAAGGTTGTGAGATAAAAGTTACGTTATCTGAGCGCGGTAATGGTAAGGCTAAACTTACTATATGTGATAACGGACAGGGTGCACCTGAGCAGAAGATCAAGGCACTTAACGAAAGAATAAAGAACGCATATCTTCCCGAGCACGGCCTTGGAATCCGCGTTGTTAAGCAGGTGGCAAAAAAATATAAATACGCCGTGAAGTTCTCGGCTGAAGAAAATGAGTACTTTAAATGTGAGATAGATTTGTGAGAATATTGTAGGTGACAAAACATTACCGGTATGGGAGGACAAACACATGAAAGAAATCGCGGCAAGACACAGCATCAGGAAATACAAGGCTGATGCGGTCAATAAGGATGATATAAAAAAGATAATCGAAGCGGGTATTCTGGCGCCTTCTGCGAAGAACAGACAACCGTGGAAGTTCATTGTGATGGAAGGTGAGAAAAAAGAGGAAGCGCTTGATGTTATGGAGAAGGGGCTTGAAAGGTCACGTGAAGAGCTTAAGGATGTGCCCGGAATTGAACCGCTTATTTCAGATGCTTTCAACACTTTGAGGATAATGAGGCAGGCTCCTGTGGTTATCTTTGTGGAAAACTCCAACGGGAAAATTCCTTTTGTGGATATCAACGTTAATGACAGAATTACGGAGATAATTGATTCACTTTCCATAGGGGCGGCAATTCAGAATATGCTTCTTGCCGCAACAGAACTTGGATATGGAACTCTTTGGATAGCTAATACTTTCTATGCATATCAGGAACTGGCACAATATCTGGGAATTAACGGGCAGCTTATCAGTGCTGTTATAGTGGGGGTTCCGGATGAGACGCCGAATCCCAGACCTAGGAAGAGTTTTGACGAGGTGGTGGAATTTAGATGATAGTACATCCGATACAGCCTCTTTTTGACAAGGATTCGAGAGTGCTTATTCTTGGGAGCTTTCCTTCGGTGAAATCGCGAGAAGCGCAGTTTTTCTACGGACATCCGCAAAATAGATTTTGGAAAGTCATTGCGGCTATTTTTGATGAGGAAGTTCCGAAGACAATAGATGAGAAGAAAGCGCTTCTTAAGCGAAACAACATAGCGCTCTGGGATGTCATTCATTCGTGTGATATAACGGGATCCTCGGACTCCAGCATAAAGAACGTCACGGCGAATGATCTTAAGATAATCCTTGAAAACGCTGATATTGAAGCAATATACGTAAACGGTAAGACTGCAGAGAAATATTACAAGAAATACACCGAAAAAAATATAGAAAGACCCGCAATCTGCCTGCCATCCACAAGCCCTGCCAATGCGGCGTGGAATGTGGATAAGCTGGTCGAGGCGTGGAGAATTATAAAGAGATAAAAGATACGACAGAAAGGATTGTTTCATGGAATATAAAATAGCGAAACTTGATGACATCGAGCTTTTGACTTCTTCGCGAATTGATGTGTTGCGTGCAGCAAATAAGCTTGATGATTCAGTAGATATGTCAGAAGTAGAGACTTCTTCAAGAGAATATTATAAAAGAGCACTGCAGGACGGCACACACACAGCAATCCTGGTTATGGACGGCAACTCTTTTGTCGGCGCAGGCGGGGTAAGCTACTATGAAGTCATGCCGACATATCACAATCCAAGCGGTAAGAAAGCCTATATTATGAATATGTATACCAATCCCGCATATCGCAGGCAGGGAATCGCATTTAAGACCCTGGATATGCTTGTACAGGATGCCAAAAGACGCGGAATCATGCAGATATCGCTGGAAGCAACGGACATGGGCAGGCCACTTTATGAAAAGTATGGCTTTGTGCCTATGAATGCAGAGATGGAGTTGATATAAATTATAAACCTTAAGGGAGGACACCATGGTACTACTTGTAATCGACACGCAAAAAGGGATAACAGATGACAGGCTCTATGAGTTTGAAAAGCTAAAATCCAACATCAAGGAGCTTATCGCTCTTGCAAGAGAGAACAACAAAGAAGTAATCTTTGTTCAGCATGATGACGGACCCGGAACGGGATTTAGCGTAGGGGACGAAGATTTTGAGATATTCGATGAATTTGCTCCAAACGATGGGGAAAAGATATTTACTAAGAACGTAAACAGTGCACTTCACCCGTCGACAGGTCTTTTGGATTATCTTAAGAAAAAAGGTGTAAAGACTGTGATGATGGTGGGCATCATGACCAACTTCTGCATAGATGCGACGATCAGAACAGGTTTTGACAACGGATTTGAGGTTCTGGTTCCCGAATATACCAATTCGACCTATGACAATGAGTTTATGGACAGGGCATCGTGCTACCGCTACTACAACGAATTCATGTGGCCGAAAAGATATGCAAAATGTATCACTATGGAAGAAGCTAGAAGTCGTATGCAGGGTAAATGAGCGGATTGAGACATCTAAGCGTCTCGGATCGAGTCGTGGAGTAATTGATGACAATGTACAAATATTAAATAACGATAAAGAATACAGCAAGTATTCGTTGTATAACCCAAAACGTGCTAAAATATTTACGAAAAGTTGATTATTTCAGTTTTTTTATGTTGCATTTTTTTAGGGTGACGAAGTTATGTTGTTTTTTCAGAGTCGAATCTTGCGATTTGTTATATATGATTATGATATGCCAAGAGATGGAGAATGTAAGACATTTGTTCCATCTTTTGGCATTTTGCGTTTTTTGGAGGTATAGGGGTTGAAAATTACTTTACAAAAAACAAGTCATAATAGATTACTCCGCGTGTTGACCATTTTTTTCGGAATCGCAATGAATGTAGCTATGTCATTTATTGCCCGTAAGTATGATCTGCCGATTTACCTCGATGCTGTCGGAACTATATTTGTATCGCTGGTTGGAGGTCTTTTTCCGGGAATAGTAACTGCGGTACTGACGAATGCGGTCAGCACTATATTTAACAGAGAGGCGATTTATTTTGGCTTTATAAGCGCGCTTGTGGCAATTTATACAGCGTGGTTTGTAAGAGAAAAAAAGTTCGATCATATAAAAAAGATACTTATATTTGTATTTACCGTTGGAATAGGAAGCGGTGCTCTTGGCGCGGCTATTCAGTGGGGCGCAATGGGGAGACCGCAAACCCAGTCGTTTGAAGCTTTGGTCGAGGCTTTTACGATACAGTTTGGAATCAGCGATTTTTGGTCCTATTTCATCATCGATATTTTGCTGAATATTCTGGATAAGGGCGTTTCAATTTTTGTGGCGCTTCTTTTGTTACATTTTATTCCTGACAGAACATGTGAAAAGATAAGGAACAGTGGGTGGAAACAGAAGCCGCTATCGATAAGTGAAGTAAAAAGGATAGGTTCACTTAGTTTTTCTTCGATACATTCTCTTAGGATAAGAATAACAGTGATGCTTGTCGGATGTTCATTGGCACTTACCGTGATAATGGGAATCGTTGGAATAACTCTGTACTTTAAAAATGCAAAAGCGGAAAAGGCAGAAATTGCCTTAAATGTGGCACGTTTCGCAGCTCAAAAAGTCGATCCCAATATCATAGATGAATGTATTGCCAAGGGCATATATGCGGATGCATATGAGGGGACGGAAAGAGAACTTATCAGTATCAAAGAAGCAGTTACGGGAGTTGACCGTATCTATATAAATAAGCTCAGTAGTGACGGCTGGTACATCGTATTTGATATAGTTCCGGATGGCGTAAGAAAGCACATTCCGGGCGAAAAAGAGAAATTTGATGAGAATATGCAGCCGTATGTCGGAGCGCTGTTTAAAGGAGAAGAGGTTGCGCCTGTTGAAAGTCTGTCGCGTTCCGGTTGGTTTATGAGCGCATATTGTCCGATCATAGACAAGAATGGAATCTGCATGGGTTACGCGGTAGCGGAGACATCACTTGCGTTTCTTTCAGACTATATGCAGGGATTTTTGCTACGTGTGTTATTCATAATGACATCTTTCTTTATCCTGATAATAGCGTTTGGTCTGTGGAGTACCGGAACAGGTATGGTATACCCGATAAACAGCATAGAAAAGAGTGTTGAGAACTTCATCAAGGCAGGGGACAACCAGGTGGAACTTGATGAAGCGGTAAGACAGATGAGAGCCATTGATATTCAGACAGGCGACGAGATTGAGAAAATGTACAGGATAATATGCGATATGGCGCTCAATCAGACTGAGAAGATCCGTAGTGTAAGAAGATTTTCAGAAGCAACGCTGAAGATGCAGGACGGACTTATCATCACAATGGCGGATCTTGTCGAGAACAGGGATTCCGATACAGGTGCGCATGTTCAGAAAACTTCCGAATATGTAAAGATAATCGTGGAAGGCCTTGAAAAGAAAGGCTACTATCCCGAAAAGATCAGTGCCAAGTTTAAGTCCGACGTTGTCAGAAGTGCGCCGCTTCATGATGTAGGTAAGATCAATATATCCGACAAGATTCTTAATAAACCCGGCAAACTGACACCTGAAGAATTTGAAATAATGAAAACTCACACCACCGCAGGTAGAGAGATAATCGAGAAGGCAATCAATACGGTAAAAGGTGAGGTATATCTTAAAGAAGCAAGAAATATGGCTGCATACCACCATGAGCGCTGGGATGGAAAAGGCTATCCCGAAGGACTACACGGAGAAGTTATACCGCTGTCTGCAAGGATCATGGCTGTTGCAGATGTTTTTGATGCGCTTTCTTCGCCGCGTGTATATAAGGAGGCATTCCCTTTGGATAAAGCGCTGGCTATCATAAGCGAGGGTGCGGGAACTCAGTTTGACCCCAAGTGTGTAGAGGTATTTATGGATTCAATCCCTGAGATAAAGGTAATCCTTAATAAATATAATCAGAAGGTTTGATGGAGGTTGCCTGTGAAGAATGTACACAAAAAAATAGCATTCATGGCTATAGTAGCAGGCTGCCTAATGATGCTGATGCATATAAACGTATATGCTAAGTATGACACGGTAGTCGGCACCCATTCTTACTATGGCGGAGGATATGCGGTAACCGGACAGATTCCGGGTGTCTCGTATTCTTATGAAATATATGATGCATCGAATGGTCTTCCGACTTCCGATGCTATGTTTCTCATGGGTGCAAGAAATGGATATATATGGATTGGCGGCTACAGCGGAGTTATTCGCTACGACGGTTCGACTTTTGACAGGATTGATGCGCATTCATATCTTACGAGTGCAAGAGGTTTCTTTGAAGACAGTAAGGGTAGAATCTGGGTCGGAACAAACGATAACGGTGTAGTGGTTCTTGATGGTGCGGAGAGCACACATTATTCGTACCAAGAAGGTCTGTCTTCATCATCGATCAGAATATTTGAGGAAGATAACAACGGAAATGTCTTTATCGGAACGACATCCGGAGTATGTTATGTTGATCAGACCAATACGCTTCGCGTTCTTAACGATGAAAGAATATCTGAAGAGAGAGTCCTTAAACTGGACAAAGATACTTCTGGAAGAATATACGGGCAGACAACAAACGGTATAGTATTTGCGATAGATGACTGCGAGATTACAGAGCTGTATCAAAGCTCAGATCTTGGAATCGGAAAGATAACAACTATCCTTGCCGATCCGTATGATGCAGGAAAACTATACTTTGGAACGGATGAAAGCGTCATATATTACGGAAGATTTGGACAGCCGGCCAATAATTTGGAAAGAATATCGGTGGACCCGCTAAGCAACGTACACTGGCTTAATTATGACTGCAACAGAGTCTGGGTTTCATCGACAAGTATGATAGGTTACATTGACACGGACAGTTCTTTTAAAGAACTTACAAATGTTGATTTCAACAGCGGAATTGAGATGGTTACGTCCGATTATCAGGGAAATCTGTGGGTAGCTTCGTCTACTCTCGGAGTTATGAAAGTTGTTGCCAATAACTTTATCGACATAACTCATGTGGCTGGAGTAACGACGGGAGTTACCAACGCTGTTGCTCTGCATGACGGGGATATTTACATCGGTACAGAGACGGGGCTTGTGATTATCGGAAGAAACGGCGAACCAATAGAGAATGACCTGACTTTTTATCTTGGTGATGCAAGAATTCGAAGTGTTGCGGAGGATAACGATGGAAATATGTGGGTTTCCACATATACGCATGACCTCGGCCTTGTGTGTTATGAAACTAATGGAGAGATTATTTCATATACGACAGAAAACGGAATGCCCAGCAATCAGGTAAGGTGTATAACCATCGGAAAAGACGGAAGTATTCTTGTAGGTACGAACGGCGGACTCGCCGTTATAAAAGATTTTGAGATTGTGCGTACGGTAGGTGCTTCCGATGGCGCTAAGGATACAGTTTTTTTGACCCTGGTAGAAAATGATGAAGGTGCAATCCTTGCAGGTACCGATGGCGATGGAATATATGTAATTGAAGAAGACCGTATCAAAAAAATCGGAAGAGATAACGGTCTTACAAGTGATGTCGTCATGAGGATTGTAAAGGATGAAAAGCGAGATATTGCTTGGATCGTCACGTCTAATTCCATTGAATATATGAAAAACGGATTGGTGACGAATGTTACATCTTTTCCTTATAACAACAATTATGACATGTATTTTGATAACAGCGATAATGCATGGATATTGTCATCTTACGGTGTCTATGTGGTAAATGCCGATGATATGGAAAAAGATGCGATATCTGATTTTAAGATATATACGATAGCCAACGGACTTCCCTATGCCATAACAAGTAACTCTTTTGGATATAAGGATCAGGACGGAAATCTTTATATGGCCGGAAGAAATGGCGTGGCCAAAGTAAATATCAATAAGTATTATGACGGAACTCTCGAAGTTTTGATGGATGTAAAGTCCATATATTGCGATAACCAAAAAATAGAGCAGGATGAAAACGGAGTTTATCAGATACCTGCTTCGGACGGTCGTGTACAGATAGCTGCGTCGGTAATGGATTATTCCATGATGAATCCCGATGTGCATCTGTATCTGGAAGACGGACCCGATAATGGAATCGTCACTCAAAGGAGCAAGTTGTCAGCTCTTGAATATACGGGACTTCCGTATGGGAATTATAAATTACATGTCCAGATCTTGAGAGCCGGAGGAAGTGATGTACTTCAGGAAGATGTATTCAATATAAGAAAGGCTCCGAGACTTTTAGAGCTGGTGGTAGTAAGACTCATTCTTTTGATACTTGTTGCGTCATTGGCCGGTTTTATCGTATGGCAGGTAATGAGACTTACTGTCATAAAGACTCAGTATGAAGAGATAAAGAAGTCGAAGGAAGAGGCGGAGAACGCGAACACGGCAAAGTCCAGATTCCTTGCCAATATATCCCATGAGATCAGAACTCCTATCAATACCATCATGGGAATGAATGAAATGATAATGAGAGAAGATCCGACAAGTGTGCCCAAAGGGTATTTCATGTCGGTCATGAACTATGCTTTTGATATCAGGAATGCTGCAGAATCGCTGCTTGGTCTTATTAATGACCTTCTTGATATATCCAAGATAGAGTCGGGAAAGATGCACCTTGTGGAGCGCGAATATGACACACAGGAACTTCTGCGTTCCATTGTATCAATGATCAGAATAAGGGCTACGGAAAAAGCGCTAAGCTTTGACGTGGTTATTGATGAGATTCTTCCCAAGAGGATGTATGGAGATGCCGAGAAAATAAAACAGGTAGTACTCAACCTCCTTACCAATGCCGTGAAATATACTGCAGTCGGAGGCTTTTCACTAAACGTGTCGATGGAAGAGCGCAATGACAGGGAGGCAGTTATTCGCATTTCGGTAAAAGATACCGGAATAGGAATAAAAAAAGAAGATATGGACAAACTTTTTACAGCATATGAAAGACTTGATGAAGAACAGAACAGTGGTATACAAGGAACAGGCCTTGGACTGGATATTTCGAGAAAATTCGCGGAGCTCATGGGAGGAACTATCTTTTGTGACAGCGTATATGGAGAAGGGTCTGAATTTATCTTTATAATATCGCAGAAGATTGTAGATGCCACATCGATCGGCATATTTATCGAGCATGATGAAAGCAAGGCGGGTGGACCGTATGTACCTAAGTTTATTGCTCCCGATGCCGACATTCTGGTTGTTGATGATAATCCTATGAACCTGAGCGTTATTAAGGGACTTCTTAAGGCGACCAAGGTATTTGTGACAACTTCTGAAAGCGGCGCGGATGCTATAGATAAGATAAAAGACGGCGATTTTGATGTAGTTCTTTTGGATCACATGATGCCGGGACTTGACGGAGTAGAGACGCTCGCAAAAATAAGAGAAATAAAGCCCGATCTTCCCGTATATGCACTTACTGCGAACTCCGTTTCCGGTGAGGAATATTATAAGGAGAAAGGATTTAACGGATATCTTGCAAAGCCTGTGGATATAGAGACTTTGGAAACAACCCTTATGAAGCACATTCCCGAGAACAAGATGGAAAAGTCGGAGCTTGTGGATGCGACCGAAGAACTTACCGAACTGCCTAAGGATATGCTGTGGATATATGATGTAAAAGATATATCTGTTCCCGAAGGAATAAAGAACTCGGGAGGAATTTCGAGTTATCTTTTCGGACTGGATCTTTTCTTTGAAACAATTGATGAGAACTCAAGGATATTAAATGATGCATATGATGAGGGAAATATAAGACTGTTTACGATCAAAGTCCATGCACTTAAGAGTTCTGCACGAATCATAGGCGCACTCGGACTTGAAGAACTTGCCGCCAAGATGGAAGAGGCGGGCAATAACAACGATAGAGTCTATATTGACAGCTATAAAGACGATCTCATGAAAGAGTATGCTTCTTATAAAGAAAAGCTTGGACGGATTAAGGAGGCCAATGTATCAGATTCTTCGAAAGATATGATACCTGAGGATGAGCTAAAAGATGCATACGGAGCGCTGGCCGATCTTATACCGCAGATGGACTATGATTCTGTTGAAATGATTTTGGAAAGTATATCGAAGTATTCGCTTCCCGATAAGGATGCAGAGTTTTTCAAGGAACTTGGAAGGCTATTCAAACTGTTTGACTGGGATGGAATGGAAGCACTGATCGACGCTTCAAAGTAAAGGAGCAAGATGGGAAAAATCATATCAGGCAAAAAAATCATATTCACCGGAGAAAAAGAGACATTTATTTTGAGAGCCATTATCGAGAAGGTACAGGCAATTGGGCTTGAGTGCGCGTTTGTCCCTTTTACCGTCGATGCCCTCAATGCTTCGGGAGAAGACATATCGCTGTACATCCTCTATATGGATGAAGAGGTCAATCCCAGAGAAGATGCACTGCACTTCCTGATCGATACCATGGAAGAAAACGGCAGTAAGCTGATCCTTATAGGCGAGCAGATAGACCTTAACAATACAGCGAAGCATTTAAGCGGGGATCTGCTGTACAAGACATTTTCAAGACCCGTCAATAATGATGAATTCATTAAAGCCATAAGGGAATTTTTTGATAAATCCGAATCGGGAGAGTACAGGAAGAGCATACTGATCGTTGATGACGATCCGCAGTATCTTTCTCTTGTAAGACAGTGGCTGAAAGATACCTACAGAGTATTTATGGCTAATTCAGGGCTTCAGGCTATCAAGTATCTTGGCAAAAGCAAGGTGGATCTGATACTTCTGGATCATGAGATGCCGGTAACAAGCGGGCCGCAGGTTCTTGAGATGTTAAGGAGCGATCCGGAGACATCTTCGATACCTGTTATTTTCCTTACGGGAAAAAGCGATAAGGAAAGCGTTATGGCGGTTGTCGAACTTAGGCCTGAGGGATATTTTTTGAAGAATATAAAGAAAGAGGAGCTCTTGGAAAAGCTTAAAGAGTTTTTTGTTCTGCATGGAGTATAGTACAAGGAGCAGGTGGAAATGTTTGAGATTATAGAGAAGTATCAACTGGATATTATGCTGGGCCTTTCCTCTACGTGTATGGCATTTGCATTTCTGTTGTTCTTTACGCAGTTTCTGGAGAAAAAAAGAAGATTGATAATCTTTATGGTAGAAGCCAGTGCAGCAATTCTTCTTTTCTTCGATCGTTTGTCGTACGTGTATTCCGGGAATGTGACAAGGACCGGATATGTTATGGTCAGAGTAAGTAATTTCCTTGTGTTTGCGATGACTCCTGCGGTTATTATGGGACTGAATCTTTACATTACAGATCTTTTGAGGGTTGAGGCAAATCAAAAAACTGTGCTCAAAAGGCTTAAATTTGTAAATATAGCGTCGGTCGTTGAGATAGTGCTTGTAGTAATCTCGCAGTTTACCAAAATGTATTACTACTTTGATGAGAACAATTTTTATCACAGAGGTCCGCTCTTTTTGCTGTGCTATCTTATGCCTGTGTCCTGTCCGATTATACAGTTCACGGTCATAATGCAGTTTAGAAAGGCTATAAGCAGACTGGCACGCGTTTCTATCGTGACCTGCATATTTGCGCCTATCATAGCGGGAATTATTCAGATATTTGCGTTTGGAATATCTATTGTTGATATTTTCATGGTTCTGGTTGCGATCTTCTTGTATGTATTTAGCTATATTGATGTAAACCGTGCGGTAATAAGGGCACACAAGATCGAGATAGGAGAGCTGAAGGACGGAGAGAAGCGCATGAAGCGTCTGTTTGACCAGACAACATCAGCTCTTGTAAAAGCAATAGAAAATAAAGACGAATATGCACAAGGCCATTCCCAGAGAGTTGCCGATATTGCAAAAGAGATCGCAATGCGCTCGGGCATGGATGAACAGAAGTGTGAAGGCGTGTACTATGCAGCGCTTCTACACGATATAGGCATGGTAGGTATTCCTGACAGTATTATTGAGAAGCAGAAAAATCTTACAGAGGATGAACAAAAGATACTTAAAAAGAAGCCGATAATAAGCGGCGAGATCTTGGCAGATATCAAGGAATATCCGTATCTGCGGGACGGAGTTCTTTACAGTAATGAAAAGTATGACGGCAGTGGTTATCCCGAGGGGCTTAAGGGAGAAGAAATTCCCGATGTTGCAAGGATCATTGCAGTTGCGGATGCGTATGTCTCCATGACCTCGAATAAAAGATATCGTGAACCGCTTCCGTATATCATGGTAAGGCAGGAATTTGTTGAGATGTCCGGAACGCAGTTCGATCCTGTCTTTTCCAAGATAATGCTCCATATAATGGATAGAGAAAACTCTAATAAAAAAGATGAAAGGGTTATGGAATCGGAGATTGTCTGCAAGGAATACAAGGAGCAGGTTACGCTTGGGGTTCATATAACCGATGTTGTTAAAAAGATATATTTTGACTGCGATCAGCTTGAACTTAAGGAAGGGGAGTATTCATCGCCTTCGATTATTTTGTTTGATTCCTATGACAAGCGATTTCATAAGAGCATAAAAGCAATAAACGCATACAGATATCTGGAGTACGGAGAAATCTGGCCGGACGGACATTATGTTTCCACTGCGGCCAGGAATATGAAGATTGAAATTGTTGAGATTCCGGAAAAAAAGAAAAAGAGAAGGGCTGTAAATAAAGATAAGAAAAAAGGGCAGTATGAGATAGGAATGGCCAAATATGACGATCACATAACGCTTGAGATGAAGTACATGAATCACAAGGTCAAGGCGGTTATCTCTCTTCCCGACAATACCAAAGAGGCATATATCGGCATTACGGGTGAGAATTGTCATATAAAAAATATTATTGTTGAAGAGACCGGCAAAAAAATCGGCGAAGGTGATATAGAGCGAATTTCAGATGTCATAAGATATACAGATCGTATCGAGTCGGATCTTCCGAATATCCAGATTGACAGGACAAGGTCTGCATCGACGGAAGGAATAGAGCTTGAAGACGAGGTAAGGCTTTATTTCCATTCCATGAGCCTTCCGTCAGCCAATCTTGTGTGGCATTGCCCTTATATTTTGCTTTTTTATTCCTCGGACGGAAAAGTTGGCGGCGAGGGATATCGTGAATACGCAATGATAAAGATAAACGGCGAAGTGTCGGGTGATGAAGACATTGCGGAAAATAAAGTATTTATGAAGAAAAATGAGAATTTCAAAGGCTGGGATGAGTGGAAAGAAGCGACGAAAGATGGCATAGACTGTTTTGTGCTCTTTGAAAGACATGGAAATAAGATTACAACGAAGACGGAAAATCTTGGTATTGCCATAGAAAATACGACCACCTTCCATGGTGAATATGATGAAGTTTATGTGGCACTTACGGGTGATGAAGTCGCAATTACGGATATCCGCATTATGAAATAACAAGATATGCATAATATTTGATAGAATGTTCATAAAAATTTTAATGAATATGAGATGCGGGGGTGATAGAATAATCTGCATATTATAGTGCAACAAAAAAGTAACAAGAAGTACCAATGAAAGAACAGATAGCAACAAACAGATTAAGAGAAATGGATATATATAAAGCTATAGCGATCATCATGGTTGTTTATGGTCATGTAGCTTCAAATACAGTAGGAGTGTATTCGGGTTTTATCAGCTTTGTGCACATGCCGATCTTCTATTTTGTGAGCGGATTTTTCCTGTATAAGGAACTTAAGAAGTATTCGGAAAAAGAGCTTGTGAAAAAGAAGTGCTTGCGATTGATCGTTCCGTATATTACATGGTCATTCGTCGCCTTTATGGCAAACGCTGTGGTAACAGTAGCGGGAAAAGGCATGGATATGGGCATTCTCATGGATGACGCCGTGCAGATATTTATATATGCAAGAAGTGTGTGGTTTTTTATTCAGCTCTTTTTTGCACATATGCTTTTTATACTGATTCACAAAGTGACGGACAAGAAGGCACTGAGAGCGGCTTTGAATATAGGTATATGGGCGCTTTTGATTGTCTTTTGCACTACGGAAATTTTCTGTATGTGGAAAATTAAATGGCTGTATGGCTTTTTACTTCTGGGATATGTATGCGGCGAATATGATGTGCTCCCTAAGATTGGAACGATCAAGCCGAAAATGCGGGGGGCGATATTTATCTTTTGCCTTGTAGGATGGATAGCGGTTACGGTTCTGTCTTCCGGATGGTATTCAACGGACCTGGTCTACGGCTTTGACGATATGCCATTTTCGCTTAAGACGTTTGGGATTGAACTTTCTGTCTGGGCATGCGGACTTTTGGGTATGACTACGATATACTTTGTGAGCCGTTTTATTGCCGGATTCAGAATTTTTGATATACTGTACCGGATGGGAAGCTATACTTTGGATATATACGTGGGCCATATGCTTCTTTTGTTCGTAATAAAAAGGATAACTATGCCTCAGGATCTTGTATTTGTATTATCGTTTATTGTTGCATTTTTCTTTATTAGTGTGCCGCTTTACATATTGGCAAAATATTTTTTGAGAAAAATAGAACTATACAGAATGGTCACATAATTGCCGAAATATATGGGTGTTCAGAATAGTAAAAAAATAAGCGAATAACGGTAGGGGAACCGGCTTATTGGTTAATGGAAAGGGTGAAATTATGTATAGGACAGTAAAAAAGAAGTATATCATTACAATGCTTCTTATATCGGTAGCATGCGCGTTTTTGTTCGCAGGATGTGGGAACGGCGGAGCGGAAGATCTTTATCTTAGCAAGGTGAGCTACGTTGTTTGCCCGGTGGACGGCCAGGATATCGATATGTATGTGGTGTCATCGGATTGTTCGGTGATACATTATTTGATAAGAGCAACCGATGATCTTGATATCAAGGAGCTCTTTGAAGGCAAATTCCCTGAAGGGGGATTTTCAAGCGAAAGGCAGCAGATAACCGAACAGGACTGGGAGAAGCTCCAAAGCGTAGTGAATGAGACGGAGTTTATCTATTTGCCCGGTGAAGTGTCAGATTCCGAGATGGCAGCCGATTCAGGCAGCAGCTATATAGAGATAAAGACGGATATGATAAAGCATTTGGCCGGCGGGCATAATGCAGGCTTTGGCAGAGATAAGGCGAATAAGAAATACAGGAGCGTCGCTGATGTGCTTAACACTGCGCTGGGTAACTGACGGCCTGAGGTTATACTTTTTTATAAAAAAGAAATGGTAGTAGAAGGAAGCTTTGTGAAAAGAGCTTCCTTTTTTTGTGGGCTCTTTTTTAAAAATACAGAAAAGTGCACATAAATATACGGATAATGATTGACTGTATGTGCATTTTTCATATAAGATGATATCAACACTCAATTTTGCATAATTTAATAAAGGAGGAGAACATCTTATGGAGCAGAAGACAATGAAGGGTTTTGCAATGCTTAAGATCGGTGAGGTTGGATGGATTACAAAAGACGTTCCGAAGTGTGGACCGCTCGATGCAATCTGCAAACCGCTTGCCATTGCAATATGTACTTCAGATGTACATACAGTATGGGAAGGTGCTGTTGGTGATCGTCATAACATGATCCTTGGTCATGAAGGTTGTGCGGAAGTTGTGGAAGTAGGTGAACTTGTTAAGGACTTTAAGCCCGGTGACAGAGTTTTGGTACCTGCTATCACACCCGATTGGAGTTCGCTTGAGGCTCAGGCCGGATATTCCATGCATTCAGGTGGAATGCTTGCAGGATGGAAGTTCTCCAACTTTAAGGATGGCTTGGATTCTGAGTTTTTCCACGTTAATGATGCGGACGGAAACCTTGCACATATGCCGGAAAACATCAATATTGTAGATGCATGTATGCTTTCTGATATGGTTCCCACAGGATTCCACGGAGTAGAGCTTGCAGACGTTCAGTTTGGTGATACCGTTCTTGTAATCGGTATCGGACCTGTAGGACTTATGAGTGTGGCGGGAGCGTCACTACGTGGTGCATCAAGAATCATTGCTGTAGGAACACGTCCTAAATGTGTCGAAGCAGCTAAAAAGTACGGTGCAACCGACTTTATCAATTATAAAAACGGATCTATCGAAGATCAGGTTATGGAATTGACAGGCGGAAAAGGTGTAGACAGAGTAGTTATCGCGGGCGGTAATGTCGATACTTTTGAGTCGGCAGTTAAATCGGTTAAGCCCGGCGGACTTATCGGTAACGTTAACTACCTCGGAAGCGGTGACTATATCAGCATTCCCAGAACTGACTGGGGTGTTGGAATGGGACACAAGCAGATCCGCGGAGGACTTATGCCCGGTGGAAGACTTCGTATGGAGAAACTGGGAGCACTGGTATCTTCCGGAAGACTTGATGTAAGCCCGCTTTCAACACATGTATTTGAAGGATGGGAACACATACCCGAAGCATTGCAGCTTATGAAAGATAAGCCGGCAGATCTTATCAAGCCGGTTGTAAAGCTCGTAAAAGAGTAATGATTATTTTTTATTAAAAAATATAGGGCAGTCGCAGATTTTTAGAGTTTGCGACTGCTCTTGCTGAGAGAACCTGTTGAGGTCCTTTCGAGGCTGGTTCGAACGTCTTCCGGCGAACGAAGTGAGAGCGGAAGTTCCTTACACCCTTATTAAGAAGGAGAATACGCCGACGCGTCGGCGATGATTATATGAAAGTACTGATAGTTACAGGCTTTTTGGGAGCCGGAAAGACCACATTTATAAAAGAGTTGTTAAAGCATACTAAGCGCTATACTGCGGTTCTGGAGAATGAATTCGGCGATACGAATCTGGACAGCCGCGAAATTTCAGGTTCGACAGATAATAAGGATATGCAGGTTCTTGAGTTCATGGAAGGCTGTGTTTGCTGCAGCAAGAAAGATTCTTTTTTGTACTCAATCCTTACAGTATCAACGGGAATCGCACCCGAGTATCTGATCGTAGAACCGTCGGGCGTTGCCAAACTGAGCAATATTCTTGCCGGCCTTGAAAAAGTCAGGTACGAGAAAATTATTCCCGTAAGTCCGATTGTAATAGTATCTGCGAAGTCTTTTTCCACAAATCTTCATGAGTACAGGGAGCTTATGAATGATCAGATTCTTAATGCCGGTCATGTCATTTTCTCAAAGACTGAGGGAATGGATTCTGATGAGCTGGAAAAAGTAAAGAAGCAGATAAGAGAGATAAATCCCGATGCGAAGATAACGGAATCCTATCATGATGGCAAGAGTGAGGATTGGTGGACAGAGGTTATGTCGGATGAGGAAGCGCACGCAGTTGGTGCCGGCGTGGATGAAGGTGAAGATAATAGTGGGCAGCAGGCTTTTGAGCAGATGACATTTGGATGTATCGAATTTCCTGCGATTGGTGAATTTGTGGGATTTTGCGAGAGCTTGCTTTCGGGGAATTACGGTGATATTGCTCGCGCCAAAGGCGTTGTTAAAGTGGGCGATGAAGCCCTTCGTTTCGACATCGCCGACAATTCATACGTGATCACAGGCGGAGAAGAGCCCTTCCAATCAGTATTTATCGGACCTAGCATAGAGCGAGAAAAACTGTTGGTAGATCATGGGAAGTATTCACTCGCGCAAAAAATGCCGAAGAAGGTTGCAGATGGAGCCACTTCGAGTGGAAATGCGAAGATAAGAGCAAGATGAGGGCTTGCAGGGAAGACGTTGAATGAGAAAGCATATTAAATGTTTTATGATAGTGTGTTTAATATGTCTTTAAGGAACTGTTTTTGAGTTTGTTGAGTGTTTTTCTGGATGAAAGTCATATTAAAGGCGATGCTTTGGGAATTCTAATATGCATTTTAAGCTATTTTCTTAATGGGGGCATTTATATTCGGCATAAAAAGACATATGAAGAATATGATATACAATACTTTAATATGTATTAGTGTATTTAGATGGATAAATTTCGGTAATAATTTGAAACATAATACATATTAAGAAGTGAAATCTGAGCATACTCATATGATATGGTTCATAAAAGCTAGGAAAGCGTAATCGGATACTTGTCGATATTTCCCCAGTAATTGAATGATGAGATATCGGATGCTACAATAGTGAGGCATCTTAGACAACAGGGGGACGACATGAATAACAAGACTGATATACACCAATGTGCGCGAAGACATACAGGGCAGAGTGTTTGCGGTAAGGAATGCGATGAAGTTTGCTGCAATCCCTATGGGAATCTTGCTGGGCGGCGCGCTGTCTGAGTACCTCTTTGAACCATTTGTAAATAGTGGAACGGAAGTTTCTTCTATGATTGTACGTTTGCTTGGAAATACAGACGGAACCGGAATGGCAATTATGTTCTTGTGTACCGGCATTACAGGATTTGCAAGCTGCATGTTGCTTTCAAGAAGTAAACAGGTAAAAGAACTGTCTATGCCTGCGGAGCAAGATGAGACTCAAGCAGCATAAGAGAAAAGCAATATGGTCCAAAGGGACGGGGATAGTGGACCATTTATGAAAGGGATAATTTGCTATAGTGTTTTATAGCTGATTATCCCTTCTTTTTTTGATCAAATAAGCGTAATTCCCCATCTTAAACAATTCTTAAAGATTTCCCCTATTGGAACTTAAAAATTTTTTCAATACAATGTATCTATGATTAATCATTGAAAATATACGGGAGAAAAAATGAACAATATTCTTATTTGTGATGATGAAAAGGACATCGTATCCGCGCTTAGAATCTACCTTGAAAGTGAAGGCATGAGTGTTACGGCAGCTTATAACGGAAAAGAAGCGCTTGAAATAATGCAGAGTCCTATCGGAAATGACATTCATCTTATCCTTATGGATGTGATGATGCCTGAGATGGACGGAATAACTGCAATGGCAGAGATCAGAAAGATATCCAATGTGCCTATAATCATGCTCACTGCCAAAAGTGAGGATGCAGATAAAGTTGTGGGGCTGACGGTCGGAGCAGATGACTATGTTACCAAGCCGTTTAATCAGGTTGAGCTGATGGCGAGAGTAAAATCCCAGATTCGTCGTTATACAATGCTTGGGGCTAAAGGGACTTCGGAAGTAATAACAAATACAGACATGATCACTATCGGCGGTATCGAATTAAATGATAAGGCAAAAGAAGTAACGCTGGATGGAAATCCTGTTTCGCTCACTCCATTGGAATATGACATATTGAAACTATTGATGACTCATCCGGGTGAAGTTTTTTCTCCAAAAGAAATATATACAAGTGTCTGGAAAGAAAACATGATAGGCGCCGAAAGTACGGTGGCTGTTCATATCAGACATCTAAGAGAGAAATTGGAATATGACAGTACAGATCCCAGATATTTAATAGCTGTCTGGGGACGAGGATATAAGATTGATAAGGGAACACCTCGGGAAAGGAAAGTGTAATGAAAAAAAGAACTGGTTTTTTAATAATATCTGCTATGGTGCTTACACTTGTTGGGGGCGGATTGACAGGCTGCGGAAGTGCATCAGGCAAATTAAGGTCATCAGATCTATCTTTTGACTATAACGGAAAGAAAGTATCTGTCAAAAATGATGCAGAGAAAAATATAGAAGCTCTCGGCAATCCAAGTGAAGAACAGACTTCACCAAATAATGAAATTGATAAATCATATGTATTTGGAAGTGAACCGAACTCAATAGAGCTATTAACCATTAATGATAAAACACAGTCAGTGGTAATCCATGACTCAAATGTAAAAACTTCCAGAGGAATCGGAGTAGGGAGCACTTATGATGACTTGATCGCCGCATACGGTGATATAGCTACGACAAGTACAGATGATGTTGCATCAAAAATTATGTATCAATATAAAAATTGCTCACTTTCATTTGACATAGATGAAAAAAATCGCGTGGTAACAGCAATTACTTACTCAAACAATGCTATGACACGTTTGTGACGGATTGAGGAAAAAAGATGAAACGATTTTACAGTATAAAAGCAAAAATACTATTGGCAATAGCATGCATATTCTTTACAGTGTGTTTTTTAGTGAGTATAGTTGCAAGTTATATTATTGGTGCAAAAACAGATTTTAGTGATGGTGCAACGACATACTCATTTAGAAAAGAAGTTTTTGATGATGCGGGAAAAGCATATGCTGTGCTAGCTCTTTCTAAATATGATTCCGGCTTCAATACCGATCTTTTGAACGGGATGAATTGTTACTATGGAGTTATTGACGGAGATATATCGGTAGATGCAGATTTAAATGATAACAGAATATACCTTTATCGAAATTTTGACGGTGTTTCCGTGCCATCATGGAATAATGAATTATTTATTGAGTCATATACAGTAAATGACAAAACAGCTTTTTATAGCAGTGGACAATTCTTAGAAATGTTCGGGGAGCAGAATTACATACGTACAGATACAAGCAGACGTGAGGAAGTATTTGAAGTTCAAGGTATAGGATACGATACCTTGGGAAGTAAAGCATATGTATATGCCAATGATCGATTTATTGCGCTGGATTCATTTTGGTATGAGACAGTAGGGGATGATTTTTCTTTTGCCAATGCCCAAAATGTGGATAACACCTTTCGCAAACTTTGGTCTATGAATAAACCGGGAGAAGAAGACAGCCCTGAAGAAAATGATAAACTTTATGTTGCAGGAAATGCATATGATCCCATCTCAAAGTCTATCGAAGACTATAAATTGTGTTTGAATCCTGAAAATTCCAATGGCGAAAAAAGCATATTGGATGGGGAGTATGTGGCGGATCTGTCTCCGATTCATGATACTTTAAAAGACATGGACTCTTTTGATGCGGTTGGAACACGTTTTACTTATTTAAATGATCTTCCGAAAATCAGAACAAATGTAGAAGATTCCCAAAATAAGCACTTTACTTTCATTTGTTTTCCAAATGAAGCTAAACTTTCCGCTAAAGGTCATGCAAACGATTATTATGCAAAAGCTAAGAAGATTGTCAGCGTAGCATATACGATTAAGCCTTTTATTCCTATAGTCAGTATTATTTCTTTTGTAATGATATGGGTATGTTTTGGGTTATTTATTAAAGCAGCAGGCCATACAAAACAGAGCAAAAAAATTGTGGCAGGTCCGTTTGATTGGATTCCGGTAGATTTAGCATTTATTGCGACAGTAGCTTTGGAGCTTATATTTTTAACAATAATAGTTGAGCTGAAAAATAGATTGGATTATTGGTCGTATTATAAGGTGCTAATTGGTATAGGGGGAAGCTTTATACTTGGAATGGCAGTAGGGCTTTGCTTCTGTTCATTAGTTGCGGTTAATTTCAAGCTTCATAGATTGCACAAGAACATGTTTATTATAAAGCTAATGATGAAAGTTGGATGGAAGACGCGGATATGGATTGCTTATGTTTTAATACCTCTAATTTTGATAGTGATAAATGTAGCTTTAGAAATGTATGTAGGTGTATGGTTTGATGGTTTGTGTGTTTATTTTATGGATAAGGTTGTACTCGCAGCCTTTATATTCTGGGGAATTCGAAGCTATTCGAAGATAAAAGACTCTGCAGAAAAACTTGCGGCGGGAGATATGACAGCACATGTTGATGTAAGGGGAATGCCGCAGTTTATGGAAGAAACCGGAACAGCCCTCAACGATATTCAGGCGGGAATTGAGATTGCTTTGGCGGAGCGCACAAAGAGTGAGCGAATGAAGACGGAGCTCATTACAAATGTATCTCATGATATTAAGACGCCTATCACATCCATAATAAATTACGTTGATCTTCTTAATAAAGAGAACCTTGAAAACGAGAATGCAAAAGAATATCTTGAAGTTTTGAACAGACAGTCGCTTCGACTTAAAAAACTTGTTGAAGATATTATTGAAGCATCGAAAATCTCCAGCGGAAATATTGAATTGAACATGGAGGAAGTAAATGCGGAGGTTTTGCTTGACCAGTCTATCGGAGAATTCGCGGAACGACTTAAGGAAAAGAAAATAGAAGTCGTTGTTAACAGCTGTGACAGTGAAGTGCGCCTTATGGCAGACAACAGGTATTTGTGGAGAGTGTTCGATAATATTATGAGTAATATTGTCAAATATGCTCAGGCAGATACAAGAGCTTATGTAGACCTTGAAAAGGATGGCGATAAACTTAGATTTACTTTTAGAAATATATCACGTGAACAATTAAACATCTCACCTGAAGAACTGATGGAAAGATTTGTCAGAGGAGATAAATCAAGATATACAGACGGAAACGGACTCGGCCTGTCTATAGCTCACAGTCTCACCGAGGCAATGGGTGGAACTATGAACATCTTCATAGACGGTGATTTCTTTAAGGTAATTCTTGAATTTGATGCGATTATAGAAAATGTTACAGAAAACGAGGATTAATGCTATGCTGGATCAATTATTTTACTTTTGTGTAATTATATGGTTCATAGTGCTATACCACTTCGCTGATAATTAATACTACCGGCCTTAGTATGGCAGATCTTTGATCCTTAAGTAAGAAAGATAATCGGCTATAGGACAGGGATTTTCAGTATTTGAATGTCAACGTATGAAACCACTGAAAATCCCTGCCCTATAGCCTGCCATCCCCTTTATTAAAGGCACAATCCTCCGCCTGCAATACCTCCGGTCACTCCTGCTTGACATTTTTGCAAACAATGAACTAAACTTGAGGAAGTTTTAGGAGAAGCAAGCATGAATTATAATGGCGCAGGTGAGAAACATAATAGTGTGCGCAGAGTGATAGCGGTATTTGTAGCGGTAGCACTCAGCTTTACCATGCTCTTTTCCACAATTTATATAGTTAAGGAACAGCATCATGAGTGCCATGGCGTAGAGTGTCCCGTATGTCACAATATCGCAAGGTGCGAGCAGTTTCTTAATCAGATTTCTACAGGTCTTATACATCTTGCTATAAGTGTAGTTGCAGTAATGATCGTCTCGATTATTTTGCCAAAAGAAAATGAGAACATTTCTCATCCTACACTTGTCAGCTTCAAGGTACGTCTCGATAATTGAAGCAACCTCTTTTGTGTAGCGTTTTGCTGCTACATGATCATATTTTTTATCCAATACAATAATAAAAAATGAATAAGAAAGAGGAATATTATGAAGAAATATATTTCAGTTTTGGTTGCTGCCGTAATGGCAAGCAGCATTATTTGCGCATGCGGAAATGGAAATGCTCAGGATGCATCAGCTGCAGGAACATCAGCAGGAAATGCTTCGGAAGCTGTATCTGAGGTAGCAGGCGACAGTGATATAAGCATTGTGACAACTATTTTCCCTGAATATGACTGGGTTAAGAATATAGCAGGAGAGAACCCTGCAAATGCAGACATCACAATGCTTCTTGATAGCGGTGTAGACCTTCACAGCTATCAGCCCACAGCAGAAGATATTGCTAAGATCTCAAAATGCGACATGTTCATTTATGTTGGCGGAGAGTCGGATGAATGGGTAGATGATGCGCTCAAGGAAGCAACCAATAAAGATATGGTAGTTATCAACCTTCTCGACGTACTTGGCGATGACATCAAGGAAGAAGAGGTTGTTGAAGGAATGGAAGCCGAAGAGGAAGAGGCTGAAGAGGGCGAAGAAGGTGAAGAAGTAGAATACGACGAGCACGTATGGCTCTCACTTAAGAATGCGGCTAAACTTTGCAGTGCCATAAAAGACGGGATGGTTTCTGTTGATGAAGCTAACAAAGACGTTTATGAGAAGAACGCAAACGACTACATTACAAAGCTTGAAGCTCTTGATGCAGAATATGAGAATGTGGTTAAGGCAGGAAGCAAGAAGACAGTTCTTTTCGCAGACCGTTTCCCGTTCCGTTACCTTGTTGATGATTACGGACTTGAATATTATGCAGCATTTGTAGGTTGCTCAGCAGAGACTGAAGCAAGTTTTGAAACAATAACATTCCTTTCAAAGAAAGTAGATGAACTCGGACTTGGTTCCATCCTGACCATTGAAGGAAAGGACAAGAAGATTGCCGATACTGTAAAGCAGAACACAGCAAAGAAGGATCAGAACATCCTTACAATGGATTCTTTGCAGTCAACAACTTCTGATGATGTAGCAAAGGGAGTAACTTATATTTCTGTAATGGAAGGAAATCTTGAAGTACTTAAGGAAGCGCTTAAATAAGGCGGGAGGTGTTATAATGTCGTTCATTTCCGCGCAGAATCTGTCGCTTGGATACGATAGAACTGTGGTTGTAGATAATTTGAATTTCATAGTTGAAAAAGGAAACTATCTTTGTATTGTTGGAGAGAATGGTTCAGGTAAGACAACTCTCATGAAAACAATGCTGGGATTACAGGCATCTATTGGTGGACAGATTCTGTTCGGTGATGGGCTTAAAAAGAATGAGATAGGCTATCTGCCTCAGCAGACGGTTGTTCAAAGAGATTTTCCGGCATCCGTATTTGAGATTGTTCTTTCGGGATGTCAGTCTCATATGGGACTACGACCTTTTTATACGGAAAAAGAAAGGAAGATTGCCCGTGAGAATATGGAGAGGATGGGCATTACCGATCTTAAAAACAGGTGTTACAGAGAGTTATCCGGTGGGCAGCAGCAAAGAGTTCTTTTGGCAAGGGCTCTTTGTGCCACCACAAAAGTTCTTCTTCTGGATGAGCCTGTTTCCGGACTTGATCCCAAAGTTACGTTTGAGATGTACGAACTGATAAAAGAACTAAATGACAGCGGAGTTACGATAATCATGGTATCGCATGATATAGCCGCTGCCGTTAAGTATGCAAGCCACATACTTCATATCGGGAAAACTTTGTTTTTTGGAACCAAGGATGAGTATGTATCGAGTAATGTCGGAAAGTTCTTTATGAATATGGAAGGAGGCGAGCTTGCATGATAGATAAGTTGGTGGAATACTTCCAATATCCGTTTGTTGTCTATGCATTTATAGTAGGAACGCTTATAGCATTGTCGTCGTCGCTTCTTGGAGTGACGCTTGTTCTTAAGAGATATTCGTTTATCGGTGACGGACTTTCGCACGTTGCTTTCGGAGCGATGGCGATTGCAACTGTATTAAAGATTGCAAACCAGACCGCCGTTATTTTGCCGATAACCGTTATCTGCGCTGTTTTCCTCTTAAGGAGCGGAAATAACGCAAAGATAAAGGGCGATGCCGCGATAGCGATGATCTCAGTCGGGGCGCTGGCATTTGGTTATCTTATCGTAAATAAATTTTCAACCTCCGCTAATCTTTCGGGAGATGTGTGCAGTACATTGTTTGGTTCGATGTCGATACTTACACTTACGATGTCGGAAGTTATGGTATGTGTGGTGTTGTCGATCATTGTTGTGGCATTATTTCTTTTTATGTACAACAAGATATTTGCGGTTACTTTTGATGAGGATTTTGCAAAGGCTACCGGGGTAAAAGCAGATGCCTATAACTTTATCATTGCGGTAATGATCGCAGTGATAATAGTGCTTTCCATGAATCTTGTAGGTTCGCTGCTTATATCGGCGCTTGTGATATTCCCCGCGCTCTCTGCCATGAGTATATTAAAGAATTTCAAAAGCGTTACGATTTTTTCGGCAATCTCATCCGTTATATGTGCAATATCAGGAATGCTCATATCGATGCTTGCCGGAACACCTGTCGGATCTACTATTGTAGCGGTTGATGTTTTTGTATTTGCGGTGGCTTATTTTATCGGAAAAGGAACAGGAGGAAAAGCATGATGAAAAAAATGAGATATATAGCAGTGATGACGTTGGTTGTGCTTATTACTTCGGGATGCGCAGATGATTCAAAGGCGGTAAGCTCAAGGCCCGGAAGCGGTGCAAAGACTGTTGATGATGTGATCGCGGAGCAGATGGCGGCAAGTGATATGTCGTCTTTGATTGCAGAGTACGGAGAATATGAAGAGGATGATGATGCTTCTTATGGTGAGACTTCGGGCGCTTCGGACAACTCGGCGGCTGCAACAAGTTTTCATACCGCGGAAGAAATTAAGGTGGACGGAGATTACGTCGATCTGACCAAACAGTCGGCTACAATGATATATACAACAGTCTATAACATGATGTATTATCCTGAAAATTTTGTTGGAAAGACAATTAAGATGACCGGAAATTATACTGAGTATGTTGCCGAGGATACGGGGAAGCGCTACTTTGCCTGCATTATAAAAGATGCCACGGCGTGCTGCTCGCAGGGAGTTGAGTTTGAACTTACAAGTGATTACAAATATCCCGATAATTACCCGAAGGAAGAGGACCCGATAACGGTAGAAGGAGTCTTTGACCTGTATAAAGAGGGTGAGTATGAGTATTGCACACTTAGAAATGCCAAACTATGTGAATCATAGTCTGGCATCTATTCCAAGTTTTTCATGCATGATCTTCTTGTTTTCATACATACGGCGATCGGCCAGCAGGTATACCTCGTGCGAGCCCTTTTCGGGGCATTCGTGCCGGTATGCGTAACCTGCTGCAACGCTTCGTACGTAATCAGGGTAGATTGCATTCATAACATCAAGGGCGCTGTTCATTCGACTTATCAGATCATCGATGTCGAGTGAAACGGCGTCTTTTATTATTACAAGAAATTCGTCTCCGCCTATTCTGGCGCACATTCCATGTTGGGCGAAGGTGCCGGTGAGTATCTTTGAGAAATCCAAAATATATTTATCGCCTTCGGGGTGACCCATTTTGTCATTTACGGGTTTAAGCCCGTTTAAGTCGATACTGATTATGCAGTAGTCACGCTGGGATCTGTCGAGTGCCTTCATTTCTCTGTCGGCACTTGCCCTGTTGGGGAGATCTGTTAGTCCGTCCGCATAAGCAAGGTGGACAAGTGATTCACGCTCTTTTTTCTGGGCAAAAGTCTTGGTGATGTACAGCAGGTAGTATGCAAGCTGTGACATTGCAAAAATAATCGCGCCCAGACCTATCATCGGGAAGGTTGCCGTCTGCGCGGGCAAAACGCGAATGGTTGTCAGTGTATATCCTATAAGGTGTATGAAGCCTGAAGTTGAAAGCGCGAACATGCCTATCATCTGCAGGTTTTCTATAAAGAGAGCTTTCTTTTTTACAATTGTCCTTACAAAGCAATAGACAATCAAAACGTAGATTATAAGCGCATTAATGTCGAACAGTACAAGGGTGCGCTTTAAGTGAATGGAAAACATGAAGTACAAAAACTGCTGAAGAATAGGCACTACTATGCTTGCGATAAACAGGCAGATCATTGTCTTTTTCAGTTTGATCTCATTCATGAAGTACAAGATTATGTAGCATAGCGGAACAAAGAGGAATAGTGTGAAATACTCCAGCTCGGTCTCAATGTCGGTGTTTATAAACAGCGAAAGCATATTTGAATAGCACATGAGATAAAAGCCTATGTTTATGCATAGGAGTGATGCAAATATCTGTATTTTTAATTCCGGCAGGTACGTGACAAACAAAAGGCTCAGGGTCAGCAAAAAGAGACCGAAAGTAAACAGGAACATTCCGATCAGAATGACAAACTGGTTATTGCTGATAATGAATGTCAAAAGGTCGGGATAGTTTCCGAAATATACCGGGTCAAAGAAGGTGAATGCATCTTTTTCACACGCTGTGAGCTTGAAAGTTAAATAGCTTTTTCTATAGTTGCGCGGAATTGTTATGAAGTGATATCTTCTTCCGACAAATTTGTTGTTATCAAATTTATCCATTCCGTACTCGTATATGAGTTTGCCGTCAAGGTAGCACTTAATCGCAGAATAATTGGTTCTAAAAACAATTGCGGGAAGCGGAATATCACCTATAAACGGCATGTTAAGCGACATGATGACTGTGTCACCACGTTTTGGAGGAACGGAGAAAAGAGTATTGATCTCTGTGAGCTTTACATGCGGAAATTCTTCATTGCCTACTCTTACGGTCCAGTTTGAGTTGAACTGAACAGAAGGATAGTCGTGAGTCATATCAAGAAACCAAAAGCATGCAAGGAATATTACGACGACGGTTATGCCGCTGAGCGCAATGATTGAAAGAAGACGTTTACGCATTACTTGTGCTCACCTCCTTTTTGGCCTGGTTTTTCATGAGGTCATTGTATAGTCTGCCGAGTGATTCGTTGTGATGTTTCTTTTTCATGGAATACATTCTCTTATCGGCAAGCAGGTATACAAGCTGAGCAGAAGGGTTATTTAGCGAGGGATCTATACTTTCGGCGTATCCCCAGGAGGCAGAATAATGTATTCTACTGCTTTTGCCATTTCTGTAGCTCATCAGGTCTTCAAGGATTGCCAGATCGGTGTCTCTTCTTGGCGCATCAATATATGGAAGCACGACTATAAATTCGTCGCCGCCCATTCTTCCGACAAGTGAAGCGTCTATGAAACTGCTTTTTAGCATGGTTGCAAAACCGCTAAGCAAGGTATCGCCCGCGGAATGGCCGTAGTTATCATTTGTGTATTTGAGATAATCAAGGTCAACACTTATTATTGTGTAGCGGCCTCTTGTATTGGCAAGGGACAGCTCGCATTTAGCCCTGTTTGACAGTCTTGTCAGGGAATCTGTGTATGCAAGACCTTCAAGCTGGCTCTGTACGGTTGCTTCATTGATATATTCGATACAGTGATAGAAGTAGTTGACCAAAAGGCAGAGCATGAAGAAGAACGAGCCTATTGTCATGAAGTTGATAGTGGCATTTATCTCGCCCATCTTAAAGTATTTAAGGACATTAAATTTGATGATATCTATCATTGCACAGCCGAGCAAAAGGATAAATCCGATAATGAGCAGATTGGTGGAATAGATTCTTGTTTCAAACTCGTTTCTGGCTTTGGCTCTTGATATTACCGTTATTACCACGGAACTTATAATGGTCACGCCTTCAAATATGGCAAGTATATGCAAAAACAGTATGAATTTGCATATGTGAATAATATTTAAAATGTGTAGAGTTGAAGTCACAACAATGAAAATGGTGTCAACTATCAAAAATATTTTGCAAAGCAACATATGCTTGGTCTGTTTGGAGGACATGACAAATCCTGCGATAGAAGCGGGAAGTGTGAAGAGAGAAAAATACTCCAAAAAGTTGGCTATGCTGGCGTGATCTGTGAAAAACCAGAATATATCGTTGTAGCAAAGGACATATATGCCGATCGCAAGCGATATAAGGGCACTGAAGATAATACTGTAATCATGAAAGTCTGAGAAAATAAGGATTGGCGCCAGTATGGCAAGTACAAAGCCAAAAATGCACAGAAAGGCACCTATTATGAGGGACAGCCTGTTTTTCTGAATGAGATATGTTGATATGTCGCCGAATGTTCCGAAGTATATTTCTGAAAACCCTGAAAAGGCTTCATCTTCGCAGGATACCATTACTATCTTTATTTTTCTTCCGGAGTAGTCTTCGGGAAGAGAAATAAAGTTCTGCATTTTTGGGACCATCCTATTATCGTCGGCAAGAAGATGGCCGTAGGTGTAGACAAGGTCGTTGTCGATATATACGTCAACCGTTGCAAGTATTGAACGAAAGTGGATTGATGCCGGATATATGTTTGACTCGGGAAGGGTGTTTTCCAGAGTGACAATTTCTTTGTAATTGACCATGCCGAGATTGGCTTCTTTTAGGGATACGGCCGTAAAAGATTTGTGGCCATGCGAAATAGTCCAACCGGAATCCAGCTGAACCAAGGCTTTTTTGGGCGGAGTATTCAGTTTTGGTGATCCGAGAAATAAGATAGCAGTAGTCATTATGGCAATAGCCAATATACCTAAAATGGCTGCCTGCATCCTTGCACCTGTTTTCAAAAAAAGCCTCCTTTGAACTTATATCTAGTATAGCTCAAAGAAGACTTAATTTACACAAAACAGTTAATAAAGAAATGATAAAAAATAAATATACAGATTATATCAGAAGTGTCCGTGACTTCCTCCGTGAGAATGTCCGGAACTTGATGTGTGGAAGGTGCTGCCGCCTCCGGAGTGGCTTCTGGAGCCGTTGTCTTCGGATCTTCTTACCCTTGATACGCTGCTTGTAATGAAAGTGTCGGTATGAACTTTCATATGAATTCCGTCATGGGTGCGATATTCCGATGCACTGTTGTTGATGTGAACGGTGTTTAGCTTGGAAGCCATAACGCCAATAGGGATGATCGCGGTTGCAAGTCCGATTATAATGCTCAAAAAAATGTGGCTCTTAGGATCGTAGGTGCTTCCGGAATCATACGAAGTTCCCGAGCCCTCTTCGATGTCATACGGAGTTCCTGCGTGAAACAGATCAAGGTAATGATCGGCTTTCTCGATATAGACCTCAAATGCGCCGTAGTAGTCGCCGTCTTTTAGATAGGGCAGCATTTCGTCGGTCATTTCTTCCTGGCCGTAGTCGGTGAAAGCAGAAATTCCGTCACCTGATGTGCTTATAGCCCATTCTCTTGTATCCATGGAAAGAACAAAAAGAACTCCGGCATCGTTGTAATCGGCACCAAATCCGTTGTAATCAAAGTAATCGTCAGCAAAAGCTTCAATGCTTCCCGAGTGGGAAGTTACGGTCAGTATGACTATGTTGCAGCGCTGTTTTTCGCTGAGCTCGTTAAGTTTGCTGAGTATTGTGGCTTTTTCGGATGAACTAAGCAGTTCGGCCTGGTCAAGGAGCCTTTCTTTTTGCCTCGTTGCGGGAATCGAGTAATCGTCCCAAAGAGGCGTCTGGTCGGCATGAACAGGAAGACTTGTGAAAAAGCAGATAAATACTGCAACAAGAAGTCCCAATATATGTATATGTTTGTTTATAAAAATTATTTTTTTCATATTGTTTTACTGTAATAACCTTTTGATATAGCGAAGTTACATGAAAAAGAACATGGCAATATATGCAAGTGCGGTAAATCCGAGTGCAAACGGTATATAGTACTTCAAAGCCTGTGTGAAGCTAAAGGGAAGTTTTCCTACAAATTTACCGGTCTGTCCGTTCATGGCAAAAAGGTAGTTTTGGCCATTCCAGCTCGTGTTAAGTATGTACACGGGGTAGAGTGCATATTTGTGGGAAGAGTTAACCGTACTACATGTAACATTCACGGGAGTAACAGAGTCATATCCTGAAACTGTCTGCTGGAAGTCGATGGTAGTCGTATGTTCCATTCGTGACAGGGCTCTGGATATTGATTCTTCGGAACTTACATTGTATTTGTTTGCAAGGAAACCGGCGAGATAGCCCATGTTAAACGAGAGCATCTTGCTTCTGTCAAACGGTTCAAGGGAATCCATGAGGTCGTCAGGCATTTCCTTTGAAGCATCAACGGGAACCTGTTTGAAACTTTCGGTACCTTCACGAAGCACACTGTAGTACTTGGTCTCCGTGTAATAATATCTTGAATCGGACCATGATCTGTGCTTTGTTGCTTTGTATTCGCCGCTGAAATGTTCGGTAGCATCGTAGAGCCAGAAAGGGACATAGATTCCACGTATCTCATCGATGTGATTTTTCTCCGCAAAAACGGGCGGCACCAGCTTTCTTTCAGCTACATAGCTTTTGTAGGTGCTTACCGCGTCCTCTTTTGTCTTGGCAAAAGGAATTATGTAGTCCGGCTTGAATTCTCCGGTGAATTTCTCTTTTACTACGATGTTATTGCTGCAAAAAGGGCATTTGGTAGAGCCAAGTGATTCTGTAGTGATGATCTCACCGCCGCAGGAACCGCATGAATAGATAAAAAGAGGTTCGCTTTCGCCGGTCTCGGAAGAAGTGCTTTCTGTCGGCGTGCCGGTGCTGCTTGAGTTGTGGTTTGCCACATAGTCTTTTACATCAAATTCAGAATCGCAATATGGACATTTCAGTTTCTGGGTTTTGGGATTAAATTCCATAGCCCCGCCACAGGCGGGGCATTCATATTCTTGTAAAGCCATATTATCCTCAATAAATCAATTTGCTTTGGGTGAACCGCAGCTTGTGCAGAAGTTTCCTTCATTTACAGTTCCGCAAGAGCAGGTCCATGAAGTTGAAGGCTTCTTGGCACCGCAGTTAGAGCAGAAGTTACCTGTATTTACAGAACCGCATGAACATGTCCACGATCCTGCAGGTGTCTGAGCGGGCTGAGCCTGCTGCTGTGCGCCCATTGCAAAGAGCTGGTTTGCGTTCATTCCACCTGCCTGCTGAGCCATGTTCATTCCTGCGAATGCCATCATAGGGCCGGCTGCGGTGTTTTTTGCTGCATCCTGCATAGCCTGTGCCTGTGCACTTGCGATAGTGGCAGCGGCCATGTTGGGATTTCTGAGTGCTCCTGCGCGCTGAAGCTCTTTTATTGTCTTTTCATCTTCTTCGTTTGCGATTACAGAGCTTACGCCAAAGCTTGTAATGGTGATTCCGTAGAATCCTGCCCATTTATCTGAAAGAACTTCGTTGAGAGCGTTTGCGATCTCGGTTGTGTGACCGGGAAGTGCGCTGTATCTTATGCCCATCTCGGAGATCTTTGCAAATGCGGGCTGAAGAGCTGTTAGAAGTTCGCTCTTAAGCTGAGAATCAATTTTTTCCTTGGTGAAAGATCCCTCTACATTTCCGCAGATGTTCTTGTAGAAAAGAACGGGATCAACAACTCTGTAGCTGTATTCGCCGTGACATTTGATGCTTACATCCATATCAAGGCCGATATTTGTGTCAACTACGCGGAATGGAACGGGATTAACCGTGCCGTATTTGTTTCCGAGGATTTCTTTTGTATTTATGAAATATACGCGCTGGTCTTTGGGAGCAACTCCGCCGAATCCGACTCTTTTTCCGAATTCCTTGAAACTGTTTACGATAGATTCGCTTAAGTTTCCGTAAAAGATTGAAGATTCGGTTGAAACGTCGTATACGAATTCGCCTGCCTCGGCGCAGATCTCGGTAATCTGTCCCTGATCAACAAGGATCATGCACTGACCTTCGTTGATAGCGATGATTGATCCGTCTGAGATCACGTTGTCGGATCCTTTTTTATTTGAGCCTCTTCCGGCCTTTTTTTCACCTTTTGTAAGTAATGTGTCGTTTGATAATGAAGGACAGTAAAAATACTCTCTCCACTGATCGGCGAGTACGCTGCCTCCGGCTGCCATTGCTGCTTGAATAAGCCCCATAACTGTCTCCTTTCATAACTAAAATTCAGAGTGTATTGTGGAAAACCTCTGTTCATTTTAGATTTTTTGTGAGTTTACAAGTAATATTTTCGCACATTTAATCCTAAAAAACTATAATATCGGGAAAATAATGGTATGATACTCTAAAGTAGAAAAACAGTTTGCGCGGTGGTAAGAGTGAAGAAAATCAGGGTCAGCATTGAATACAAAAATAATAATGTTACTCTTGAAGCCCTTAAAGGAAAGCAGTTAAAAGGGCTTCTTGCAGATGCGGGGCTTGAGGCATCTTATCCGTGCGGCGGAGTGGGCAGGTGCGGAAAGTGCAAAGTGCGATTCACAGAGGGCGCGCCTTCTCCGAATACACTCGATAAGAGTTTTTTAAGTGAAAAAGAAACTGCGCAGGGCGTAAGACTTTTGTGCAGGTGCAGTCTTGAAACGGATTGCAAGGTGTGCATCGATAGCGCTGGATTTGCCGAAGAGGATATTGTGGCGGAGACGGCAAAGAGTTCTTTTTCCGGAAAAAAATATGATAAGTACGGTATAGCTGTCGACATCGGTACAACGACGATTGCGGCGGCACTGGTTGGAATCTGTGGCGATGGTGAAAAAGAAATCATAGATACCGCAAGTTGCGTGAATCACCAAAGGCGCGTCGGAGCGGATGTGATATCAAGGATCGCGTATGCTTCGGGAGCGGACAGAGATTTAAACAGAGCAAAGCTTGAAGAGCTAAGAGAGCTTGTGATAAATGATGTTTCGGCACTTGTTGAGGAACTTGAGATGAGCATTGACGGAGATGTGGATATGATAGTGGTTACGGGAAATACCACTATGCTTCATATATTCAGAGGTCTTGATGTTGAGAGCCTCGGGAAATATCCGTACACTCCGGTGGATATTGATATATATGAAACTGAGATGTTCGGCACACAGCTTGTGATGATGCCGGGGATATCCGCATTTGTCGGAGCGGACATTGTTTCGGGAATTTACTATTCAGATATTATAAATAAAGAGAACAGGAAAGAACTTCTGTTAGATCTTGGAACCAACGGAGAGATGGCCTTTTTTGACGGGAAAAATCTTAAGGTGACTTCGACTGCAGCAGGGCCTGTATTCGAGGGTGGTACCATATCGTGCGGAGTGGCATCCGTTCCGGGAGCTGTATGCCACGTTGACGTGACAGGGAATTTTGAAAACGGCTTTTTTACAAAGGTTAAGACGATAGGAGACAAGGCGCCGATAGGTCTTTGCGGAACAGGAGTCATGGAGGCGGTCTCAGAACTTGTGCGAAACGGGATTACCGATAAGAGCGGGCTTCTTGCAGATGAGTTTTTTGACGAGGACTTTGCCCTTACGGATGACGGGAAAGTCAGCGTTTCACAGCAGGACATAAGAAATATCCAGCTCGCCAAGGGCGCAGTGAACACGGGACTTAGAGAACTTGTCGGGGATGATGAGCCCGATAAAGTGTACGTGGCAGGCGGTTTTGGAACAAATCTTGATTATGATAGGATAAGGTATATCAGGCTTTTTCCTGAGGGCTTTGAGGACAAGGTTGAAAGTATTGGTAACAGTGCATTAAAGGGCGCGATAAAACTGCTTGATGAGATTCTATTAGAAAAAAAAGATGAGGCGTTATTCGAGTTAAATACGATAAGAGAACGCGCAACAGAACTTGTTCTTGCGAATAAAGAAGACTTTGATGATTCTTTTGTAGAGGCTATGAATTTTTAATATCATAGCGTAAACAAAGATATGTAGCTGTATAATCCGTAAGTGTTTTGCTATTTAAAGAAAGGTGAAGCGTACTTGATATATGTTGATTGACATCATACAAAGAATCATGAGAAAACAAGCATTGATAGTTGGATGTATGAGTTTGTTATTTTTGGCAGGATGTTCAGAAAGAATGAGCATTTATACTGCTCAACATGATAAAGAAACGGAATTGTCAAAGAATACTGAAATATATGATGTATATGCTATGTATGAGGGGCTTTGGAGTACAGAAGGAAAGTCTTATGAAGAAATTATTGATAATGGTGGAATGATATTCACGATTGATATGAGCAGAGATGAAGGATTTGATGGGGACATTTTTTATCAACAAGCAGAGAGCAAGCGAGTGGCTACTATAGAAAATATAATCGGGGATATAGAGAATGGAAAAGTTCTGTTTGATTATACAGATGATGGATGGGGGAATAATGGATCAATAGAAGTGCTTCTTTCACAAGAAGAAGTAATTGTGAAAATTGATAGAGATTATGAAGTTAATAGTGAATATGCGTTAGATGGTACTTTTTCGTTAAAAAGAATGAACACAGCTAATTTGAATGCTGGCAAACAGCATGAGATTGAAGAGGCGGAAAAATATCAATCTTATTGGTCTGCTGAGCAGATTATGGAGGAAAAGAGCAAGCGAGAGAGTATAGTTGATGATAAGGAATATTATGAATTTGTAAATGATTATAAAGAAAGTCAGCAGGTTACGGATGGTTCGTGGATTCTTGAACCATTACTTTCTACAGACAGTATCGTATATTCAAAGGAACAATTTGAAGAAATGCCTAAATTGATGATACATATTGTCAAAAATGAAATATATGCCAGACATGGATATGTTTTTAAAGATGATAAGTTGCAGGATTATTTTGAAATGCAATTATGGTATGTTCCTAATAGAGAAAAAGCATTTGATTTAAATGCTTTAAATTCATATGAGAAAGCTAATTTAGAAATCTTGGCAGAACTAGATAGATAGTAGTTTACAAATTTATAAATTTTATTATCTTAGAATATAGGTCTGTTACGAAAAAATATCTTGGAGGTATATTCATGTTAGACGATAGATGGGTTTTTTATGATGACGTTAAGCCTGAGGATCAGGGGAACGGCGTAGTGAGAAGGGTGCTTGCGTACAGTAAGGATCTTATGTGTGTCGAGAATACGTTTGAAAAGGGCGCAGTGGGCGCACTTCATCATCATCCGCACACTCAGATAACTTATGTTGTGAGCGGTAAATTTGAATTTGAGATCGAGGGTGTAAAAAAAGTGGTTAAAGCAGGAGATTCCATGCTTAAGACAGACAGCGTCGAGCACGGATGCGTGTGTCTTGAGAAGGGTGTTCTTCTTGATATCTTTAATCCAATGAGAGAGGATTTTGTATGATCTGTGATACTTGTGCAAATTATGTCTATGACGAAGACTGGGAATGTTATACGTGCATGGTAAATATGGACGAAGATGATTACTATAGGCTTATGTCCGGCAATAACAAGGACTGTCCGTATTATCAGGACAATGATGAATATAAAGTCGTAAGACATCAGATGTGAGGAGAGTTATGGAAGGACCAAAGATTACAAAAGAAAAAGTTAAGCCCGTATTCGATGAAAAGTTTATCAGGGTTTTTGATCTTCAGTACGATGAAGGAAGACATTATTTTAATGCGACAAGAAGGCCACTTGATGAGCTTGCTTCTATTAAGAGTGATGAAGAGTTTAAGAAAATGGTTCCCGATGCCGTCAGCTGCGTAGTGGTTATTGAAGACGGCGATGAGCCAAAGCTCCTTCTTTCATATGAGTACAGATATCCTGTCGGAAGATTTTTGCTCGGAGTTCCTGCGGGACTTGTAGATCCCGAAGATAAGGACGGCGGTTCTCCGGTTATCACTACCGCGATTAGGGAAATCCACGAGGAGACGGGAATTGTTGTCGATGAATCAAGGGATGAAGTATTCGTTATCAATCCGCTTTTGTTCAGCACTCCCGGAATGACGGATGAGAGCAATGCTCTTGTCGGAGTCGTTTTGAAGGGACACGATCTGTCTGATCTTACGCAGTCGGGAGCTGAAGGACAGGAGTGTTTTGACGGATTTGTTTTTGTTGATAAAGCTAAGGCAAAAGATCTTTTGAAAAAAGGAATGGATGACAGAGGACACTTCTATTCAGTATATACGTGGTCGGCGCTGATGTATTTTATAAGCGACATGTGGAAGAAACATAGATAACACTTTTTTAACAGAATAAAATTTTATTAAAATACCGATTATAAGCGAATTTACTTGTGATCGGTATTATTTTTCGTAGATTATTACAAATACATATTGACGTAATGGTAACAAGAATGGTAACATAAGTATACTTGGAATGTTAATTTGCAAGTAAAGTATAATTATCAATTTAGAAACAGGCTATCAGACACTTTATTCAAGGCATGCGATAGAGGGGGATGGATAGCAGGAGGTAATACAGATGGGTGTATGCGAATACTGTGGAAAAGAACTTGCGGACGGAGAACTTTGTACATGTGCGCAAGCGCAGAATAAACGTGAAGCCAATGACGAGATTAGAAAAGTTTTCGATATGATGGATAAAAGAGAATTCGGAGAGGAAGAGCGTAAGGCTAAGCCTAAGAGAAAATCCACACGTGCTAAGAAGAGCGAAACATTTGCCGAAGAGATGAAGACATTTGACGAATCATCAGAGGAAAAACTTGAAGAGAAGGCTGTAAAAAAGACAAGAGCAAGGGCTAAAGCAGAGCCGAAGGCTGAGATGAAAGCTGAAACAACAGAAGAAACTTCTGAAGTAAAAGAAGAGACTGCCGAAGCAAAAGCTGAAGAGGCAATAGAAACAAAGGCTGAAGGATTAGTTAATACCAAGCCGATATTCAGCGTTGTTCCGGATGCGGAAGTTAAGGAAGAACCTGCAAAGAAGGAAGTAAAGAGTAAAAAGGAGCGTTCTGCAAAGAAGCCTGAGGTTGATTTTGTTGCGATCAAAGAGGACGCATCTGAAGCATTTGCAAGATTTGTTGACTTGTTCAGCAAGCCCGTTACCAACGGTGCAACTTTTGCCGCAGGAAAGAATTTTACTTCCGCACTTATATTTATGGTTGCTCAGATTATATTCTCATCAATTTTTGTGGCTGTAGTTATTTGTAAGATAAACAATGAGATGCAGGAACAGGTTTTTCCGTTCATGGATCTGTCGGGATATACATTTTCGGCAGGAGGATCTTTTATCCTTGCCATGTTGTTCTCTGCTTTGCTTGCGGTAGTATTTGCACTTCTTATGTTTGCCGCAGGAAGAGCAATGAATATTGATATCGAATTTAAGGAAGCTGTTGCGATTGCGGGTATCAAGTCAGCATTTATGATTCCCTGCATAATACTTGCGATATTCTTTACAATGATAAAAGCAATGCTTGGAATCGGCATCTACTTAATCTTTGGAATAGTAGTGCTCTGCATGGTATTTGGTATCGTATTTGAGAAATATAAGAGAAACAAGAACGCTATGCTGTATCTTTACTCAGCAGTAATCTTGATGTTCCTTATCATTTTATTTGTTATTTATTCTAATTCAGTTAAATTGTACATTCCCGATGCATTCCTTAAGTAGTCCGCATGAATGCGAAGGGACGTGTGCTTTTGCCATTATAAAAATGAGAGGTCTTGCAGATTTTGCAAGGCCTCTCATTTTGCATAAATAAATATTTAGCGGAGTCGGAGGGATTCGAACCCTCGTGCCCAAAAAGGACAAACGCATTTCGAGTGCGCCTCATTACGACCACTTTGATACGACTCCAGAACGTTTTACATTATACTTATTATACAGGCCTTCGTCAATCGGTATTAACTTGGCATTGGGAATATTATTTTGTATAATTAACGGTAGTATGCGATAAAAAATAGGAGGAGGCCTATTCATTATGATTAGAATCGGGATGTTGACCAGCGGCGGTGACTGTCAGGCTTTGAATGCTGCTATGAGGGGCGTTGTTAAATGCATCGCCAACAGTGGTGAAGAAGTTGAGTTCTACGGTTTTTTGAATGGCTACAAAGGGCTTATATACGGCGATTTTCGTATGCTTACTTCCAGGGATTTTTCGGGCATACTTACAAAAGGTGGCACAATACTCGGAAGTTCGAGAACACCTTTTAAGACGATCAAGGATCCGGATGAGAACGGACTTGATAAAGTTGAGGCAATGAAGCAGAACTATTATAAGTTAAAGCTGGATTGTCTCGTGATACTCGGAGGAAACGGTTCACAGAAGACTGCGAATCTTTTGAGCGAAGAAGGACTTAATATTGTTTCTCTTCCTAAGACTATCGACAACGATCTGTGGGGAACGGATATGACATTCGGATTCCAGAGTGCGGTTGATATTGCGACGGGCGTAATTGATAACATCCATACTACGGCCGATTCGCACGGACGAGTATTTATCATTGAAGTAATGGGACATAAGGTAGGCTGGCTTACTCTTAACGCAGGAATTGCGGGCGGAGCGGATGTAGTCCTTATACCTGAGATTCCTTATGATATAGACAAGGTGTGCAATGCGATAAGAGCTCGTGATGAGCACGGTAGCAGATTTACCATTATCGCTGTTGCAGAGGGCGCGATTTCCAAGAAGGACGCCAAACTTTCCAAGAAAGAATATAAAGAGAAGGTAGCAAACCGCAAATATCCTTCTGTTTCATATGAGATTGCCGATGCAATCCAGAAAAAGACCGGACATGAAGTAAGAGTTACCGTTCCCGGCCACATGCAAAGAGGTGGAGCGCCTGATCCTTATGACAGAGTTTTTGCATCGAGACTCGGTGCGGAAGCTGGCTGGCTTGTGCTTAAGAAGCAGTACGGATATATGGTGGCTTACAAGAACAGAGAGATAGTTAAGGTTCCGCTTAAGGAAATTGCGGGCAAGCTTAAATCTGTGGCACCTGATGCCGGAATAATCAAAGAGGCCAAGGCTTTGGGAGTTTGCTTCGGAGATTAAGGAATAAAAAGTTTTGTTTGGAGCAATTATTTTAGATGAGTTATGTTGCATTATACAGAAAATTCAGACCACCTGTTTTTGAAGATGTAAAAGGACAGGATCATATAGTAACCACGCTGAAAAATCAGATCAGATCTGACAGAGTCGGACACGCTTACCTGTTTTGCGGAACACGCGGAACAGGTAAGACTTCTGTTGCCAAGATTCTGGCAAAAGCCGTAAATTGTGAACATCCGATAGACGGAAGCCCTTGCGGTGAATGTGAGATGTGCAGGGAAATTGCCGCCGGAAACAGCATGAATGTGATAGAAATCGATGCTGCGTCGAATAACGGTGTTGATAACGTAAGAGAGATCATAGACGAGGTTTCTTATTCGCCCACAAAGGGAAAGCGCAAAGTGTACATCATAGACGAGGTTCACATGTTGTCTACGGGTGCTTTTAACGCGCTTTTGAAAACTCTGGAGGAACCTCCGTCATATGTAATGTTTATTCTGGCAACAACGGAAGTTCATAAGATTCCTATCACAATTCTTTCAAGATGTCAGAGATATGACTTCCATAGGATTACAGTGGACAGTATTGAGCAGCGTCTCAGAGAAGTTGTTGATTCGGAAGGAATCACGGTTGAGGAGAGGGCACTCAGATATATTGCAAAGACTGCAGACGGATCGATGAGAGATTCTTTGAGTCTACTTGATCAGTGCGTTGCGTTTAATTATGGTGAGGAGCTTACCTACGATAAGGTGCTGAATGTGCTCGGAGCCGTTGACACTGAGGTGTTTAGCAAGCTCTTTTCCGCAATATATAGTCAGAACGCGGATGAAGCACTCAAGATATTGGCAGATGTAGTCGTTCAGGGACGAGAGCTTTCGCAGTTTGTAAATGATTTTGTCTGGTATCTGCGAAATCTCATGCTTATTCAGGCTTCGGATCAGATGGAGGATGTTGTTGATATTTCCACCGATAACCTGAAAGTGCTGAAGGAACAGGCAGAAGGCGTTGATGTGGACGTTCTTCTTAGATATATCAGAATTTTTTCCGAACTTTCTTCTCAGCTGCGCTTTGCTACGCAGAAGAGGGTACTTATAGAAATAACTCTTATCAAGATGTGTAAGCCGCAGATGGAGCCGGGCGAAGATTCGCTCGAGGACAGGCTTAGGATCCTGGAGAAGAATGCCGAAGAGAATTCGAAGCTGTTAAAGGGAATTCAGGGCGGACAGATCGCTGTTACAACGAGTGCTGCGGCCGGTTCCGGGAGTCCTGATATTGTAAGGGAAAAGAAGGTGCTGGACAGGGCGGTTCCCGATGATATAAAGCGAATTGTTTCGAATTGGCCGAGAGTTATCGCGGGAATGGAAAATCCCATGAAGACCTACCTGCAGAGAGCGAAGTTGAGCCTTGGAAACAACGATGCACTGCAGATTGTATTTGATAACAAGCAACTTGCCGATAAGTATTCTTCGGGACAATCGGCTGAGGATCTTCAAAATGTTCTGGACAATTCAATCGGTAAACATGTGACATTTGAGACACGTTACGTGGAACCTCAGCAGACTTTTGAAGAAAACTTCGTAAATTTGCAAGCTATAAATTTTGATATAGTTACAGAAGATGATGAAAAGGAGAACTAGAAATGGCTAAAAGAGGCGGTTTCCCCGGAGGCGGAATGCCCGGAAACATGAACAATCTTATGAAACAGGCGCAGAGAATGCAGCGTCAGATGGAGGAGAGTCAGAAAGAACTTGAGACCAAAGAGTTCACTGCCAAATCCGGCGGCGGTGCTGTAGAGGCGACTGTATACGGAAATAAGACTTTAAAGAGCGTTGTTATATCACCTGATGCGGTTGATCCCGATGATGTTGAGATGCTTCAGGATATGATAGTTGCCGCAGTTAACGAGGCTATGAAGCAGGCTGACGAAGCAAGCGGAGCCATGATTGGCAAGATGACAGGCGGATTAGGCGGAGGATTTCCTTTCTGATGGATCTTTACAGCGGACATATTAATCGGCTGATAGATGAACTTGCTTCCCTGCCGGGAATAGGTGGCAAATCGGCGCAGAGGCTTGCTTTTTATATAATCAATCTCCCTAAGGACAGGGTAAAAAAGCTTGCCGATTCAATAACAAGTGCGAGAGAAAATGTGCATTACTGCAAGGTGTGCTGTACTCTTACCGATGAAGACATCTGCCCTATATGCGGTAATCAGAACAGAAATCACAAGATTATTATGGTTGTGGAAAATGCCAGAGATCTGGCGGCATATGAGAAAACCGGGAAGTACGAAGGGGTGTATCATGTACTGCATGGTGCGATTTCCCCGATGTTGGGAATTGGTCCGGGGGATATAAGACTGGCTGAGCTTATGCAGAGGCTTCAGACAGAAGATGTTGAGGAAGTTATTGTAGCGACCAATTCAAGTCTTGAAGGTGAAACAACAGCAATGTATATAAGTAAGCTGATCAAACCCACAGGCATTAAAGTTACGAGAATAGCCAGTGGTGTTCCTGTAGGCGGAGACTTGGAATATATTGATGAAGTTACTTTGCTCAGGGCTTTGGAAGGTAGAACAGAACTGTAATGTTCACGAATTATGGAGGTAATGTAAAAAATGGCAGTAAAAAAAGTGTTATTTGGAGAGACACCAAATAAGGAGCAGGTGTTTGAGTATCATATCTCAAACAAGAACAATGTTGAGGTTGTTGTTATCAACTTCGGAGTTACTATCAAGAATATTTTTGTACCTGATAAGGATGGAAAGGTTGTTGACGTTGTTCTTGGATATGACGATCTTGCCGGATATCTTGAGAACTCATGCTTCCTTGGATCGACTGTAGGACCTACAGCTAACAGAATCTGCGAAGCTAAGTATAAGATTGACGGAAAAGAATTCTCTCTTCCTGTTAATGACGGACCCAATAACCTTCACACAGATATGAATAACGGATTCCATAAGAGAGTATGGGATGCCGTAGAAGGCGATGACAGCGTTAAATTTACTCTTAAATCAGAGGATGGCGACCTTGGATTTGCCGGAAACAGAGTATTTGAAGTTACATATTCTCTTTCAGACGACAATTCATTGTCTATCCATTACAATGCAACAAGTGATGCAAATACACTTATCAACATGACAAATCATGCATACTTTAACTTGAACGGTCAGGGATCGATCCTTGATCATACACTTAAGCTCAATGCGTCACACTATACACCTGTAATCGATTCTGCAGCTATTCCTACAGGCGAGATTGCAAGTGTTGTCGGAACACCTTTTGATTTCCTTGTAGAGAAGACTATCGGAAAAGATATCAATGCAGATAACGAGCAGCTTAAGGCTGTTGGCGGATACGATCACAACTACGTTGTTGATAATGCTGACGGTTCTATCAATGAGATTGCTGTTCTTTCATCAGCTCAGACTGGTATCACAATGAAGTGCTTCACCGATCTTCCGGGTGTTCAGCTCTATGCAGGAAACTTCCTTAGCGGAGAAAATTGCAAGGGTGGAGTAAGCTATAAGAGCAGAGAAGGAGTGTGTCTTGAGACACAGTTCTATCCCAACTCTATCAATCAGGAAGGCTTCCCTAAGCCTGTTTTTGGCCCTGATAAGGTTTATGATACAACAACAATCTATCAGTTCGTATAATTCTGATAATTAGAAAAAAGCTTTTTTGCGAAGCTGATATTATGGAGGTTTGTCTTGGCAGAAGTACGTGACTTTAGTACATATGCTGGTAAATTGAATAGCAGGAAAAAGAGCGGTGCATCTGACAGGCAGACCTCTTACAAAGAAAAAATCAGGAGCCACAAGCTTAAAGTTTTTATAAGAGCGGTGGTTCTTATCGTATTTTGCACGGTTATGATCTCGGTCATATACATAAGCTGGCGTGACAAGGTGTATTCTGAAGCGATTACGGTAAAAGGCGTGCCTATATCTATTGAAGATGATACTAAGATAGTTAGTCTCGGCGGACACATGGTACGGTGCAGTAAGGATGGTGTGAGTTGCTATGATTCATCCGGAAAGGCGCTTTGGACTCAGCCGTATCAGATGCAGAATCCAAAAGCCAGAACATGCGCTAATACCATAGCTATCGGAGATGATAACGGCCACGAGATCTATGTGGGCGATATCAACGGTCTGTTGGGAAAAGTGGATATAAACATGCCTATGAGAGATTTTTGCGTGTCATCGCAGGGTGTGGTTGCTGCGGTTCTTGACGGCGAAGATGTTGCCTGGATATATCTTTACAGCGCGCAAGGTGAAGAACTTGCCAGATTCAGAACAACAATGAAAGATTATGGATATCCGCAGAAGATCAGTATTTCTCCGAACGGTCAGCTTGTGTGCGTATCGTACCTCGGACCTGAAGATGGAAATATAATATCGAAAGTCGCTTTTTATAATTTTGGCGATGTTGGAAAAAATGTAGATGAGCATCTGGTCAGCTCGTACAATTATAGTAATTCCGTTGCTCCTTTTGTTCAGTTTTTTGACTCTGATAAGTCATTTTCGGTTTCCAATGACAGGATCATGTTCTATTCGGGCTCGCAGAAACCTGAGAAGCAGGCGGAGGAAGCAATAGAGAACGATGAAATAAGATCTGTGCGCTACAGTGATTCTTATGTCGGACTTGTGTTTGCCGAAGGTTCCGATAAGGGAGCATACAGGCTTCAGGTATATAATACGGCGGGAAATCACGTGCTGACCACATATTATGATATCGACGGTGCGGATATTATTTTTAGTAATAAGCAGATTGTTATCTATAATCAAAATGATTATCTGATAAAAGATATGAACGGAAGAGTCAAGTATCAGGGAACATTTGAAGAACCGGTAAGGACAATGATACCTACAGGTTCAAAGAGCAATTTCATTTTGGCAACAAGAGAAAGCATTGATACATTGGTACTTAAGTGAGTTTATATTGTTGTGCTTTTATAAGAAGCACGGACAGAGGATTATTATGAGCATAGACATTTCACAGATCGTAATTACAGTTGCGGTAGTCTGTATTATTTTATGGAGAATATCATACGGATCAAATGTTGGCCTGGTTGCGGAAGCGGCAGGCTTAATTGCTGTCTTGGCGACATTTGCATCTGTGTATTTTATTATGGGCATAACGGAAAATGTCCTGGATAAGAGCTTTGGAGGCATAATTCCAAAGATTGGATATCTGATTGTGGCGTTCGTTGTTTACAGAGTAATGACCGCGATCGGTGAAAACCTTCGGAAAATGAAGGAAATACCTGTGCTGGGAAGCTTTGACAGGATTCTTGGAGCGGTGCTTGGATTGATTGAAGCAATTGCGATTTTATACCTGATAGAATACATTACTGATATAAAACTCTTGACAACCCTCCAAGCCGCATGGGGAGAGGTTTTTGGAAGTTTTAAAGACCAATTTTTAAAAAGTTTTATAAAATAATCAAAAATTTTTAAAAAAGGTGTTGACACGGCCTATACCCTGTGATATTCTAAGTAAGCTGTCGCTGAGGACAGCGCAAACAAAGCACTTTGACAAATAAACAGTAATGCAACCCTGAAAGATTCCAAGAGAATAATTCAGAAAAATGTAAATTAACGGACAGAACGAAAAGCCAAGCTTAAGTTCTAAGCCGGATTAAACTTTTAAACGTGAGAGTTCGATCCTGGCTCAGGATGAACGCTGGCGGCGTGCCTAACACATGCAAGTCGAACGGAGATTTAACGCTGATGAGGCTTCGGCGGATTCTTGTTAAATCTTAGTGGCGGACGGGTGAGTAACGCGTGGGCAACCTGCCTCATACTGGGGGATAACAGCTGGAAACGACTGTTAATACCGCATAAGCGCACGGTATCGCATGATACAGTGTGAAAAACTCCGGTGGTAT